>JAWKZI010000001.1:0-369843 GCA_041396045.1 Gammaproteobacteria bacterium
GGCCCTGCCTGTTGGTTTTCTGCTGGCCACTGATGCCCGGGGCGGCCTCAAGGTACGTGGCATCCTGCGTCGCCGAACCGATCGCGTGGCTGCCATCGTCCGCCTCGCAAGTCAGGATCGGCTGCTGCGTTCAGGTAACCTGCCGCTGCGGCTGTCGATTGCCCATGCGAACGCACCGGCGGCAGCCGAGGCGTTGCGTATCGCGTGCACCAGGGCTTTCAGCAATCTGGAATCTATACTGGTCGCGGATCTTGGCCCGGCCTACGGCGTGCACGCCGGGCCCGCCGCGCTGGCACTGGCGATTCAGGAATACGAACCACCGACACCCTGATCCTTAGGCCGCCTGCCCCTCAGGAGCGTTTCAACTAGTCCTTGATGCGGAAGCCACGTTTCAGCATCAATACGCAAACGGAAAACAGCACCGCGACCGACAAGGCCATCATCAGATAGGCGCCGCCGATCGGCACATCGGAAACGCCGAGCATGCCGAACCGGAACGCGTTCACGAGATAGAGAATCGGGTTCAGGCGGGACAGAGTCTGGGCGGTTTCCGGCAACAGCGAAATTGAATAGAACACCCCGCCCAGATACACGAGTGGCTGCAGGACGAATGACGGAATGATCGTGACATCGTCAAAGTTGTGCGCAACGATGCCGTTGATCATGCCGCCCAGGGAAAAGATCGAAGCGCAGAGCAGAAACACCGTGATCGTGATCAGCGGATGCGTAAAGGGAAGTGGCGTAAACAGCAGCGCCACAACGGTGACTGCCAGTCCGACGACGGAGCCACGAATGATGCCTCCGGCCATGTGACCGAGAACGATGGTGACGTTCGACATGGGTGACACCAGCAGTTCTTCGAGGTGGCGGTTGATCTTGGCGGAAAAGAACGACGACACGACGTTGCCGTAAGAGTTGGTGATTACCGCCATCATGATCAGGCCAGGCGCGATGTACTGCTTGTAGTCAAAGCCATCCATACGGCCGATCCGGCTGCCAATCAGGTTGCCGAAAATTATGAAATAGAGGCCCATGTTGATGGCCGGCGGCAGAATGGTCTGCGGCCAGATGCGCAGCACCCGGTGCAACTCCTTGCGCGACAGGGTTACCAGCGCAATGGCCTGCTGGCGCATGCTCACGACGCTGCAATACTTGCTGGCAGTGTCGCACCTGGCATGCCGCTGCCAACCGGGCGCTCGGTCAGCGTAAGGAACAGTTCCTCAAGCCGGTTGGAGCGATTGCGCAGACTCTGGATCTCGATACCGGCCCCGGAAAGCGCTTTGAACAGTTCGTTGATGCTGCGGTCGCGAGGCAGCGCAACTTCGAGTTCATGCGGCCCCTTGAGTCGAACATTGAATCCGGCCAGATCCGGCAGCACCTGGATCGGATGCCTGGGCGTCAACAGAAACACCTCCTCTTTCAGCTTTGACAGCACCTCGCTCATGCGTCCCTGCTCGATAACCTGGCCATGGTCGATGATGGCGATATTGCGACAGAGGTTTTCTGCTTCTTCGAGGTAGTGCGTCGTCAGGATGATCGACGTGCCGCCCGCATTGAGTTCGCGCAGAAACTCCCACATCGAGCGACGGATTTCGATGTCGACGCCGGCAGTCGGCTCATCGAGAATCAACAGGCGCGGTTCATGCACCAGGGCCCGCGCAATCATCAGCCGGCGCTTCATGCCGCCAGAGAGTGTCCGGGCCGTGGCATGCCGCTTGTCCCAGAGCTGCAGCTGTTTCAGGCATACCTCGGCACGCTGGCGCGCATGCCGTGGCGTCAGTCCGTAGTAGCCCGCCTGATAGACGACGATATTGCCGACTTTGTCCCACTGGTTCATGTTGAGTTCCTGGGGGACCACGCCAATGGCGTTCTTCACGCCATTGAGGTCAGTATCCAGATCGCGACCAAACACCCGGACGGTGCCGCTGGTTTTTCTGACCAGTGAGGTCACGATTCCAATCAGGCTGGTTTTGCCGGCACCGTTGGGACCCAGCAGGGCGAAGAAGTCGCCGTCGGTCACTTCGAGATCGATGCCATCCAGGGCCCGTACGCCGCTGGCATAGGTTTTTGTGAGTTGGCTGACGGAAAGCGCATGCATGGCGCGGCATTGTGCCTGCATGCACCAGCGATTCAACAGCAGAGCGTATTAGTGCCGTGTCAGCAACGTTAGCTGCACAATCGACAGCCTGGTAGCCGTCAGTACCTGGGCATCTTCAGTGGATGCCGCACGAATCAGGTCGGGCCACAATCGCGGATGCCTGCAGAAGCGCGCCTCCAGGCAACCGGCTGCCGACGTGGCGATCCACTTTAATTCCCTGAATGACTTGGCACTGATCTGCTCGACGGCCAGCGTTCCCGGACCAACGCACAGGGCAGCCAGCAGCGGGTCCTGCCTGGCGGTGTGCCATAGCCAGGCTAGCAAGGAGGCCGCGTAAAGCGGCGCGGCCTCCGATGCCACGGGATTGCGGCTTCGCGGCCGATCCTGTTCCGCAACGCGGAGCTGCTGTTGTGTGGTCAGCGGCGCTGAATCTGTGGTGTCGGGCCGCAACGTGAACAGCGATTGAGGACGTGCCCGGAGATTTGCAGAACGCCGTGGTTCCCACTGGGACAGGCCGATGAACCCCGCCAGCAGACAGGGCATGGACGCAATCACGTCGAGCTGCGGTGGCGTCAGCGTTCGTAGTCGCTGGCATAGCGACCCCGTTAATCCATAGGCGTCGTCGGACTGATCGTGGGCACAGATCAGGTTCAGGAACTCATGGTTGAACTCCCGAATTTCGCGCTGGACCTGGGTATCGGGTCGATAGGGGGTCATTTGCGCGTATCCCAAGCTGAACAGGACTGTAATATAAATGATCCAAATGGATCAATTTCATACTGCGATCGCACATAATTGGGCAAATTCGACCATTTCTGATGAAAGTTGAGGGAAATATGCGGGCTACGGACAACCGCTACGCCGGCGAACGGGTGTGCTTCGACCTGGCCATCCGGATGATCGGCCATGAAGCGAGGACCGGAACCATCCGGCAATGCACCGGCTTCACCGAAGACCGGATACGCAAGATTTACAGCAGTTATTTCCCCGGCAAGGACGCCGT
This sequence comes from Gammaproteobacteria bacterium, assembly GCA_041396045.1. GTDB lineage: Bacteria > Pseudomonadota > Gammaproteobacteria > Steroidobacterales > SHZI01. Next base: position 3,102 of record JAWKZI010000001.1, read on the forward strand.
GCGCCGGCATCGCGGCAAAACGCCCAGCCAGATCGCTCCGTTTGTCAGTTCGGCCAGGCGCCAGGGTGAGGCCAGCCTTCTCGCGCTGCTCTTTGTACACAGCGGGGTCGTCACTATCGACCGAAGTGGCCACCGGCTGCGGGCTGGCGATGATTCGGGCGTCATGCTGGGATCAGCGCTATGCGACGCCTTTGAGGCCTATCTGACACTACACCCGGATCCGCAACTCACTTTTGAGTGGGGCTGGAACCTCTATCGCTGTCTGGTGACCCGGCGCGAGTTGCAACTGGGCTGGTGCTCCCTGTGCGAAGGTTCCTATATCCATGATGCCTATGCACTGGACTACCAGCGCTGCCCGTTTTGCGAAGTGAAAGATCATGGGTAATCTGGCTCCGTGATCCATTTACCCTTCTCAGGCTCCGGCATTGACCGCCTTGCGATGCTGCGTCAGCAGCCCGAAGGGCTGGCTGCAGCCTTCGCTGAACCCACGGCGCGTTTCGTGCCCATCTGGCAAAGTCGCTGCCTGTTGCGCGATGGCAGTGTCGCCGTCTGCCTGCGCAATGAAATTGAGCTGGTTGCACCGGATTACGAAGGGGCGGTTTTTCTCGGTCGTCGCGACGGGCAGGCGCTGTTCGCGGTGGAGGTACGCGGCGAACAGCCACCACCAGCTTTGCCGGCCTTCGCGTTTCGGGGCCTGCGGGATGTCGTGTCCGAAGTCAGTGAAGCCGATGCGGCCCTGTTGGCCTATGCACGCGCGATGATTCTCTGGCAGGGACGACACCGCTATTGCGGGGTCTGCGGCGCCGCCAATCGCGCCACCGATGGCGGCTTCGTCATGAGCTGCACCCGGCCTGGCTGCGGGCAGAAGTGCTTCCCGCGCATCGACCCCGCAGTGATCGTGCTGGTTCACCGGCAGGAGCACTGCCTGCTCGGCCGGCAGGTCTCCTGGCCAGAGGGGCGCTTTTCCACCATCGCCGGCTTTGTTGAACCTGGTGAAGCGCTGGAAGATGCGGTGGTCCGTGAGGTTCACGAGGAAACCAATATTCTCGTGGAGGACTGCGACTACGTTGCCTCCCAGCCATGGCCCTTTCCAGCCGCAATGATGCTGGGCTTTCATGCCACCGCCCGCACCACCGACATCCGCCTCAACGATGGGGAACTGGCCGAAGCCCGCTGGCTGACGCGGGCCGATATCCGCGCCGGCACAGTACGGCTACCGCCGCGCGTATCGATCGCCTACCGGCTGATCGAACGCTGGTTCGACGCGGATACCAGTGCGCCGCTGGCCACACTGAAGCTGCCATAGTCGTATGTGTCTGGTCGCTGTTGCCTGGCAGGCGCACCCGCGCTACCCGCTCATACTCATCGGCAACCGGGATGAATTCCATGGCCGGCCGAGTGCCGCAGCGGACTGGTGGCCGGATGCTCCCCATGTTTTCGGTGGCCGGGACCTGCAGGCCGGGGGAAGCTGGCTTGGCATCAATCGCAATGGCCGGCTTGCGGTGGTAACGAATAACCCCTTGCGGCCATCGCCTGTAGATCACCCGTTGAGCCGGGGCGCTCTGGTGGGCGACTGGCTGACGGGCAACGATGCGGCCGACCACTTCCTGAATGGCATTGCCAGCCGCGAGGAACGCTACGGTGGCTTCGGGCTGCTGGTCGGCAGCTTGTCGGGCGGCTTGCATGGCTTCGTCAGTCCGGCCGGCGCACTCGGCAGCCGATGGGTACTGCCAACCGGCATTTCGGTGCTGGCGAATTCGCCCCGCGAAGCGCCGTGGCCCAAAGCAGTATGGCTGCAGAGCACGCTGAAGGACTATCTGGAACGATGGAGTCGGAAGCCGGACGCGGCTTTGCCAGCCGACGAACTGCTCGCCATGGTCGGTCGACGTATGCCGGTGGCACCAGCCGACGACGACAGTCTGCGCGCCCGGGCCCGGGTGACGCCTTTTGTGAGCAGCGCTGAGTACGGAACCCGCGCGTCAACGCTGATCCTGGGCGACCAGGACGGCAGATGGCAGTGTATCGAGCACCGCTATGGCCCTAACGGCATGCCAGCCGGCGAATCAACCGTCCGCACGTAGGCGCAACCGCCTGAAACAGCGGCCTTGGCTCCGCCTACGGTAGTTACTCCTGCCCGGACTGCCCGTGCATGAACTCGGCCACGGTGGCCTGCACCTCGGTGATCTGCTGCCGCGACAGCTTGCCGGTGATGATTTCAAGATTCTGCTGTGCCGACGGGTGCCCCTGCATGGCAGCGAGGGTCCACCATTGATAAACCTCGCCAAGATCCGGTTCACCGGCCACGCCGTTGTAAAGCATGGCGCCCAGGTTGAACTGCGCCTGCGGATGGCCTGCAGCCGCTGCCAGCCTGAAACATTGCACGGCCGCGCTATCGTTTCTGGCTACCCCGGTGCCGTTCACATACATCAACCCGAGGTTCACCTGGGCGTCCACAATGCCCTGGCCGGCCGCTTGGCGGTACCACTCAGCCGCCACGGCTTCGTCCTTCTCGACGCCGTCGCCCGTGTCGTACATCAATCCCAGATGTAACTGTGCGGCGGCATGCCCCTGCTCCGCAGCCAGGCGATACCAGTACGCCGCTTCCACCGGCTGCCGGCCGGCCGGCTCGGCCGGCTCAGCGGGGCTGACAGGGGGGGGTTCGCCCGTCGGCGCCGCTCCGTTATCCAGCTTCAGCCCCAACTGGTACTGCGCCTCAACATCACCGGCCGTGGCCTGTTGCCGGAGTTCCTCAACTTTATCGTTCATGGCTGCATATTCTAGAGCGGTCACGCAGAAGTGGCGCTAGCCACCAGCGCATGTGCCACAAAGTGACCAGCCCCTCTTGACACCAGAGCCAGGCTGGATAGTATGCGCATCCCGACCGCATTATGTGCATGGAGCATTCTTGCCCATTTCGGCCGAACAGCGTGACGAGCGACAGCAGGCCATCTTGAAGATCCTGCGCCGGCGGCAGGTGTCCCGGCAGGATGAACTGGTGGAACTCCTGCGCAAGCGCGGTATAGAGGCCACGCAGTCGAGCATCAGCCGGGATCTGCGCCAGCTTGGGATTTCCAAGCTGGATCAGGAGTACCGGCCGGTGTCGGCAGACGACGAGGCCGACCGGGAGCTCGCGACGCTCGCGGAGTTTGTAGTGGATATTCGCACGGCGGGGCCTCACCAGACCGTCGTGAAAACGGTAGCTGGTGCCGCAGCGCAAGTGGCGCTGGCATTGGATCGCAGTAGCTGGCCGGAGATCGTTGGCACGGTTTCCGGCGACGACACTATTTTTATCGCCACCCGTAGTGGTAGCGAACAACGCCGGCTCGTGGTCAGGCTACGAACCGGCTTCAGTTCTCGGGGACCGACATGACAACCGATACGACCATTCAGCAGCGCAATGTGTCGCCGATCATCCTGGGATTCTCGGGCGGTCTGGACACCTCATTCTGTGTGCCCTGGCTGAAGGAGCACTATGGCCGACCCGTCGTTACGGTGACGATAGACACCGGCGGGATCGATGCGGCCACCGCCAGGGACCTCGAGAAGCGCTCCGTTGCCCTGGGCGCCATCGAACACCTTCAGGTCGAGGCCCGAACGATATTCTTTGACCGGGTCCTGAAGTTTCTGATCTTCGGCAATGTCCGACGCGGGCATCTGTACCCGCTGTGTGTCGGTGCCGAGCGCGGCATCCAGGCCACGCTGCTGGCCGAATTTGCCAGGGAACGGGGCAGCCAGACCGTGGCGCACGGCTGTACGGCTGCCGGCAATGACCAGGTGCGTTTCGAGGTTGCGCTGCGCACCATCGCACCCGGCCTGGAAGTGCTGGCGCCGGTACGGGACCAGGGCTTTATCCGGTCCGAGCAGCAGAAGTATCTGGAACAGCACGGCTTCCCGGTGCCGGTGCGGGGGTCGTCCTACTCCATCAACCGGGGCCTGTGGGGCGTCACGGTCGGTGGGCGGGAAACCCTGGATTCAAAGGCGTCGATTCCCGAGGATGCCTGGGTATTGTCGGCTCATGCTTTCGACAAGCCACAACCACCTGCCCGACACACCATCAGCTTTGTGCAGGGCATCCCCACGGCAATCGACGGCAAAAAGCTCGATCCGGTGGCCTTGATCGAAGCGCTGGAAGCCATTGGCGGACGCTACGGGATCGGCCGGGGCATTCACCTCGGCGATACCGTGCTCGGTACCAAAGGACGGGTTGCCTTTGAGGCACCGGCGGCCGATATCCTGCTCACCGCACATCGGGAACTGGAGAAGCTGGTGCTGTCCGGGCCGCAACAGCGCATCAAGGACCAGGTGGCCACGCAGTACGGCGATTTTGTCCATGAGGGCAAGCAGCTGGATCCTGTCTGCCGCGACATCGAGGCACTGCTGACCTCATCCCAGCAACGCGTATCGGGCGACGTGCACATCATGCTTCGCCCCGGCAACCTGTTTATCGAGGGCGTCACCTCGCCACATTCGCTGATGGCAGCCACCAAGGGTGTATACGGCGAGCAAGCCGGCGAATGGACGCCAGCCGATGCGCTCGGCTACTCACGGATTCTGGCCTTGCCCGGCATCCTGCAAACACGAGCCTCCGGCAGCAGTGCCGCCAGCCAGAAATAGCAATGTCATGAAAACTGTTATCGCCGACAAGATTGCTTCGGTCGCCCAGCACCTCAACCTGAAGCGGGAGCTGCGGGTGAGCGCCGACATTCCCTGCGAAGAGGGCGTGCTGATAGCCATCGAAGTACTGAACAACAAGAGCAACTACAACCAGCTGGAACTCACCAGCGGACGCATGGCCATGGTCAAGAAGGGCGATGTGGTCGTCGGCGCGCTCGGCCAACGCAAGGCGTTGTTCGGCTACTCGGGGCATATCCCCGAGAAGCTGGTTGTCGGCGACATCGTACAACTGCTCAATATGGGCGGCGTCATCGGCATCTGCGACTCGGTGAACGCCAGCTTCGGCCAGCCTTTCGATGGCCGGGTGCTGGGCACCGTGCTGGATTTCCCGTTTCTGGGTGAACGCATTGGGGTACCTGCCCGCATCGGCATGGAGAAGCTCGCCAGCAATGCGCCGGTGATCACCAATGACGTGCCGGTCATCGCCATCGCCGGCACGTGCATGAACTCTGGTAAAACAGCCGCAGCCTGCGCCATCATCAGCCGGCTGCGTCACCACGGTCACACGGTCGACGCCTTCAAGGCCACTGGCGTGGCGCTACGCCGGGACATCATGGCCATGGAAGACGCTGGCGCGCGATCGACGCTGATCTTCACGGACTTCGGCGTGGCCTGCACGACGAGCGAGAACGGCCCACCGGTGACCCGCACGATGCTCACCCGGCTTGCCAGCCAGAAACCGGACGTCATCGTCTACGAACTGGGCGACGGCATTCTGGGCGCCTACGGCGTAGAGGCGATACTGCGCGATGCCGGCATCCGGGACTCACTGACCTGCCTGGCACTGTGCGCCAATGACCCGGTTGCTGCCTGGGGCGGTGTCAAATTGCTACGCGAAGACTTCGGCATAGAGCCCGGCATCGTTACCGGGCCAGCCACCGACAATGAAATCGGCAAGGAAATCATCCGGCGACGAATGGGCGTGGACGCGCTCAATGCCGTGACTGAATCCATGCAGTTCGGTGATGCAGTGACCGCCCATGTTGGCCTCCGCCTCTCGTCGAGCCAGACGTCGAGCCAGACGTCGGGCCAGACGTCAGGCCAGACGTCATGACCGCATCGTCGGCTGGGGTGCGCATCCCGGCACTGATCGTCGGCGGTACCGGCTATGTGGCTGGCGAACTGCTGCGCCTGGTGGCTCAGCATCCGCAACTGGAACTTGCCGGGGTATCTTCAGAAAGTCAGGCCGGTCAGCTGGTGCGCGATACTTTTCCGCATCTTGCGCCCCTTCTCAAGGAACTGCCTTTCCTGACGCAGGCGACACTGGCGGAACACTTTTCTGCACCGCGCGTTGCGCTGTTTTCCGCGGCTCCGCATGTGGTCAGTGCCGGTGTGCTGGCCAAGCTGCTCAAGGCGGCCGAGGCCCATCCCGGCCAGGTGTCCGTAGTCGATGTGTCATCGGACTTCCGGTTCCGCAATGCCGACGAGTTTCAGGCGGTGTACAAGGAGCCACACGGCGCACCGGAACTGCTGCCAAAGTTTGTCTGCGCACTGCCGGAGCATGTAGCGGGCGTTCCAGGTTCTCATGTCGGGCATCCCGGCTGCTTCGCCGCCTCGATGCTGGCCGGGCTGGTTCCACTTTTGAAACTGGACCTGTGCGACGGTCCGGTTTATGCCGTTGGCGTTACCGGAAGTACCGGCGCAGGCCGCAATCCGATTGCCACCACCCATCACCCCGAGCGGCATTCAAACCTGTTTGCCTACAACCCGCTGAAGCACCGCCATGCGCCGGAAGTGGTGCAGCTCTGCCGCGAGCTGACCGGTGTTACGCCAGAACTGAACTTCATCCCGCATTCCGGGCCATTCTCCCGTGGCATCCACATGACCCTGCAGGGACGGCTCACCCGACCGCTGACCAGCGATGCCCTGCGCGAGGCTTTCGCCGGTTTCTATGCAGGCTGCGAGTTCGTGCGCGTGATCGATGGCACCCCACGCCTCAAGAATGTTGCGGGCAGCAACTATTGCCATATTGGCGTGAGCAGCGGGGAGACTGCGGGCAAGAGCAGCTTCGTTGTGCTGGTGGCGATCGATAACCTGGTGAAAGGTGCAGCCGGTGGTGCTGTGCAGTGGATGAACCGGCTGCTTGGACTGCCAGAGTCCAGCGGCCTCACCGCCCCGGCCATCGGCTGGATCTGAGCGCCATGAGCACCGCTGCACAACGCGCCGAATCGCAACACCTGTTGCAGGTTTACAGCCAGCTGCCGCTGGACATCGACGGCGCCGAAGGCGTGTATCTGCACGCCGGGCGGCGCCACATCATCGATCTGTACGGCGGCCATGCGGTAGCCGCGCTGGGTTATGCCCATCCTGATTTACTGGCAGCACTGGAAAAGCAGGCAAAGCGCATGTACTTCCAGAGCAATGCCGTGGCGCTGGAAGTTCGCGCAGCCGCAGGCAATGCGCTGGCAGACTTTGCGCCTGCGGGCCTCGACCGGGTGTTCTTCGTCAACAGCGGCGCGGAAGCCAATGAGAATGCCTTGCGGGTCGCCTGCCGGGTAACGGGCCGCAAGCGGATTGCGGCCATCGAGCACGGCTTTCACGGCCGGACGGCCGCAGCCGCCGCTGTGACCTGGGGTGCCGCCAAAGGCTGGTATGGATTTCCCCAAACCCCCTTCGACGTGGACTTCATTCCGCGAGGCGACCTTGAGAAAGCCAATGAACTGATCGGCAACGACACGGCCGCGGTCATCATTGAACTGGTGCAGGGCCTGGCTGGCGCGGTCGACCTGGACCCCGGCTTCGTGCAGGCGATCGCGGCCGCCTGCCGGCGGAGCGGCGCATTGCTGATCGTTGACGAGGTGCAAAGTGGCGTGGGTCGCTGCGGCTCGGCTTTCGCGACTGACCTGTACGGTATTTCACCCGACATGCTCACCACCGCCAAAGCACTGGGGGGTGGCTTCCCATGCAGCGCCCTGTTGATGACCCAGGCACTGGCGACCTCTCTCAAGTCTGGCGATCTGGGCACAACCTTTGGTGGCGGACCAATGGCCTGTGCGCTGGTCACTACCGTGATCGAGGTCATAAAGCGCGACCAGTTGCTCGACAATGTACAGGCCTTGTCGGCAGATATTTGCCGCCGGGCAGTGGTGGGTCCGGTAGAAAGCGTACAGGGCAAGGGCTTTTTGCTGGGCCTGCGATGCCGGCGACCGGCCAAAGCCATATTGGCTGAACTGCTGGAGCGGGACATTCTGGTCGGCACGAGTGCCGACCCCATGGTCATACGCTTGCTGCCGCCGCTGACGCTTGCCAAACAACACGTGGACATTTTTATCGACGCCCTGACAGATATCGGGCAATAAGGAACGGTGATGGGACTGAAACTTTTTAATGATCTGGCGGATTTCAGCGTAGCGGAGGTAGAAGCCCTGCTGAAACTGGCGACACGCCTGCAAACCAGCCCCGAGCCACGCTCGCTGGAGGGCAAGGTGCTTGCCCTGCTGTTTCTCAGTCCCTCGCTGCGCACCTTGTCGTCGTTTCAGGCGGCGATGGTGCGGCTGGGTGGCGGATCGTTCGTGATCTCGCCAGACATGTCGATTCATGGTCTGGAAACGCGTTCCGGCATTGTCATGGATGGCGTCGCGGCCGAGCATCTGCGGGAGGCCATTCCGGTCATCAGTTCTTATAGCGACGCGCTGGGCATCCGGGCTTTCGCCAACCGCACGAACCTGGCCACCGATCTGGCCGACACCGAGTTCCTCGCCATGCGCGAACTGGTCAACGTGCCACTGATCAACATGGAGTCAGCCATCCAGCATCCCTGCCAGAGCCTGGCAGACTGGAAAACCCTGGACGAACTGAAGATGCCGAAGAACGGCGGCAAGTTCGTCCTGTCCTGGTCCTGGCATCCCAAGGCCCTGCCGCTGGCCGTGCCGTCGGCCACGCTGCACATGGCTGCAATGCGCGGCATGGATGTCACGGTGGTACGACCAGAAGGCTTCGAGCTGCCGCCGGCGATCATGGATAAAGCACGCAATGCCGCCAAGCTGTCTGGCGGCAGCGTGCAGGAAACGGCTGATCGCGCCGCGGCTTACGAAGGCGCGCATGTGATCTACGCCAAGGAGTGGGCCTCGACAAAGCACTATGGCGATCGGGTTGCCGACCAGAAGCTGCGCGAGCAACTTCAGGACTGGATCATCGACGAGCCGTCGTTTGCCACTGCCAGGCCTGAAGCGCGATTCATGCATTGCCTGCCGGTACGCCGGGGAGTCGCGGTGACTGACCGCATTCTCGACGGGCCACGCAGTGCTGTCATTCATGAAGCGCAGAACCGCATGTGGGGCCAGATGGCCGTGTTGTATCAGATGATGGGATCGGGAGTCTGATGATCATGCAAACACGCGATCGCGATGTCGTTGTATCTGCCCTGAAGCGGGCGGCTCCTTACATCCGGCTTTACAAGAAGAAGATCTTCGTCCTTAAAGCGGGCGGCGAAGTGTTCGCTTCCGAGGAGGCGACTCACCATCTGCTGGAACAGGTGGCCTTGCTCCATCAGGTCGGCATACGCGTCGTGCTGGTCCACGGCGGTGGCCCGCAGACGACGGAACTCGCGGAAGCGTTGGGAGTGTCTACACGAATGGTTGGCGGCCGGCGGGTAACTGACAAGCAGACGCTGGACGTCGCGACGATGGTGCTCAATGGCAAGATCAACACGCGCATCCTGGCAGCATGCCGCGAACTGCACGTCCCGGCCGTGGGCATCAGCGGCGTGGATGGTGCCCTGATCAAGGCGAACAAGCGGTTGCCGCTGGCGGTCGAGGGCCATGATGGCGGGCCGGTGGACTTTGGCTTTGTGGGCGACATTGTCGGTGTGAACACTGCCGTCGTGCAGACGCAGCTCGAAAATGGTCTGGTGCCCATCGTCAGCCCGCTGTCCGCTGACGACGACGGCGTCGTCCTGAATATCAATGCCGATACCGTGGCAGCCGCACTCGCCACGGCACTCAAGGCATCCAAACTGATTCTGACCATGGGCGCACCAGGCATTCTGGAGGACCGGCACGACACCTCATCACTGGTGTCCTATCTGGATCTGGAAGATCTGCAGGCTCTGCGCACCAACGGTTCCCTGGCCGAAGGCATGCTGCCCAAGGCACGGGCGATTGAAGCCGCCATCAAAGGCGGTGTGTCGCGCGTCCACCTCATCTCCTACAAGATTTCCGACAGCCTGTTGCTGGAGATCTTCACCAACGAGGGCACCGGCACGCTGGTGGTCGAGGACACCGACACCCTGACACCCGAAGAACAGGAAGCCGGCGCCTAGGCGCCTGCACCAGCCGATGAAACGACTGTGGGACAAGGGCGAACCGCTGGATGCACGCATCCTGCGCTACACCGCCGGCGAAGATCACCTGCTGGATGCACGACTGGTGCCCTACGACGTGCAGGCCTCGATTGCCCATGCCCGGATGCTCAACGCCCGAAAGCTGCTGGACGCCGCCGACCTCAAACTCATCATCGCGGGGCTGGAATCGCTGGGCGCGGCCCACGCCGCGGGAGAATGGCAGATCAGCCTGGAGGAGGAAGACTGCCACACGGCACTGGAGCAACGGCTCACGCAACAGATCGGTGAAGCCGGCAAGCGCGTGCATCTGGGGCGGTCGCGCAACGACCAGGTATTGACCGCGCTACGCCTCTATCTGAAAGATGCGGCGGCTGGTCTCGCCGCCGCCGCGGATGAGGTTGCCGTAGCGCTGGACGAACTGGCCGGCCGCGAGTCCGCGACCCCTCTCCCTGGCTACACACACATGCAACAGGCCATGCCCAGTTCTGTACCCCTGTGGGCCGGCGGTTTTGCAGCAGAATTGCGCGACGACGCCGAGGGATTGCTGCCAGCCGGCGGCGGCTCGATAAAAATCCGCTGGGCAGCGCGGCTGGCTACGGCGTGCCCGGCCTGCCGGTAGACCGCGAAGCCACGCGCCAGTTGCTGGATTTCGCCGTCGTGCACGAGCCGGTAACCGCCGTACAGATCTCCCGGGGCAAAGGCGAAGCCGGCCTGGTCTTCGAACTGTGCCTGCTCACCCAGGATCTGGGTCGTCTGGCCGCCGATCTGCTGCTGTTCTACACCCGGGAATTCGGCTTTATCGCCCTGCCGGAATCAATGACCACCGGCTCCTCGATCATGCCCCAGAAACGCAACCCGGACGTGCTGGAACTGGTACGCGGTGCGGGGCCGACGGTACAGGCGGCTTTGTTCGAAATCATTGGACTACCCGCCAAGCTTGGCTCCGGCTACCAGCGCGACCTGCAACGCATGAAGGCACCGCTTTTCCGGGCCATCGATCTGGCCGGCGACTCGGCCCAGGTCATGGCTCACCTGATTCGGGGCCTGAAGTTCTTGCCGGCCAACATTCATCTGGATGACTCCATTCATGCGGCCGAGCGGGCCAATGCCCTGGTACTGGCCGAAGGCATCAGTTTCAGGGAAGCGTATCAGCGCGTCGGCAGCGATCTTCGCCGTCGACGCCCGGACTGAAGCGGACACGACAACCGCCCGTATACTGACGCCATGCGTAACACGCTGCTATTGACGGTCTGCCTGATGCTGGGTGCCTGCGGGATGAAAGGTGCGCTCTACGAGCCTGCTCCAGCCACTGCTGGCGCGGCGGCTGGCGCGGAGGCCGCCGCTAATCCGGCAGCGGATCAGGAATCGGACACCGACCCGCGCGGCGACCGCAAAACCGTGCCGGCAACGCCTGATCCCGGCCTGTCGCGCTGACAGCCCGCGCCGCAATGAGTGAAGTGCGCCGACTCGTCCTGATTGACGGCTACTCCTATCTGTACAGGGCCTTCCATGCCCTGCCGCCGCTGACCACGTCCAAGGGTCAGGCCACCGGCGCCATCTTCGGTTTCCTGAACATGCTCCGGCAGATCCAGCGTACGCGTAAACCCGATCTGATAGCGGTGGTCCTGGACGCACCGGGACGAACTTTCAGGGACGAGCTCTACGCAGAATACAAAGCCACCCGCGAAGCGATGCCGGATGAATTGCGATCACAGATCGAGCCGCTGAAGGAAATGGTGCAGGCGCTGGGCCTGCCGCTGCTCTGCGAACCCGGCGTGGAAGCCGACGATGTGATTGGCACGCTGGCGCTTCAGGCTGCTGCCGCAGGTATCGACACCCTGATCGCGACCAGCGACAAGGACATGGCACAACTGGTCAGTGACCACATCCATCTCTTCGACGGCATCTCGAACCGGGAACTGGACCCGGCCGGTGTGGTCGCAAAATTCGGCGTGCCACCGGAGCGAATCATCGACTATCTGGCGCTGGTGGGCGACACCTCGGACAATATTCCGGGTGTACGCAGCGTCGGCCCCAAGACGGCCGCGAAGTGGCTCGACAAATACGGCAGTCTAGATGCCATCGTGGCCCAGGCTGACGATATCAAGGGCAAGGTTGGTGAGAAACTGCGCGCCAGTCTTGATCAGATTCCGCTGTCGCGCCAACTGGCGACCATTCTCGTCACCGTGCCCCTAAAGCTTGTGCCCGCCGACCTCAGGCCGGGCTCGCCGGACGTGGAGACACTCAAGCGGCTGGCAGCAGATCTGGAAATTCGCAGCCTGCTGCGAGTGGTGGCCGAAGTCACCGAGACCGCCAGCCCGGAAGTCGGCCCGGATAGCAATTCGGATGCCAGCAAGGTCCCCGACCAGAAGAAGTCCGGCGCAGCCAGGCGTAGCAAGTCCGAAGTCACCACAGACCAGCCACCTGCCGCGCCGGAGCGCTTGCCCGACCAGGTCACCCGGCACTACGAAACCATTCTGTCACTGGAGCAGCTGGATGCCTGGCTGATCCTGATTGAAAACGCGGAACTGGTGGCCTTCGACAGCGAAACCACCAGCCTGGACTACATGCAGGCCGAGATCGTGGGCCTGTCCTTCGGGCTGGCCGCGGGCAAGGCGGCTTACCTGCCCGTCGCGCATCGTTACGTGGGTGCGCCGGAACAACTGGAGCGTGGGGCCGTGCTGGAGCGTTTGCGGCCATGGCTGGAGAACGCTGACGCACACAAGGTGGGGCATCATCTGAAGTACGACGCGCATGTGCTGGCCAACCACGGCATCCGGTTGGCCGGAATGCGCTATGACTCCATGCTCGAGTCCTATGTACTCGACAGCACCGCGACCCGGCACGACATGGATTCAGTCGCCCGCAAGTATCTGGGGCTGACCACCATTCGCTTCGAGGATGTCGCCGGCAAGGGCGCCAAACAGATTACCTTCGATCAGGTGGCGGTCGACAAGGCGGCTGAATATGCCGCCGAAGATGCCGACATCATCCTGCGGTTGCATCACGCCCTGTGGCCACAACTGGAGGCCACCGGCGAGCTGGCGAAACTCTACGACACCATCGAACAACCGCTGGTCGGCGTCCTCACACGGATGGAAGAAACCGGCGTCCTCGTCGATGCGAAGCTGTTGCGTGCGATGTCCGGCGAGTTTGCCGGGAAGATGGCGGCCCTGGAGGCCGAGGCGCACAAGGAAGCCGGCCATCCCTTCAATATCAGCTCGCCGAAGCAGCTGCAGGAAGTCCTGTTTAACGAACTGAAACTGCCGGTAACGCAGTACACGCCAACCAAACAGCCTTCGACCAACGAAGATGCCCTGGCGGAGCTGGCCCCGCAGCACAAGCTGCCCCAGCTGATTCTCGACTACCGGTCCCTCAGCAAACTGAAATCCACCTATACGGACAAACTGCCCGAACAGATTTGCACGCGCACGGGCCGGATCCATACCTCGTACCACCAGGCCGTGGCGGCCACGGGACGCCTGTCGTCGTCCGACCCGAACCTGCAGAACATTCCGATCCGGACCGCCGAAGGCCGGCGGATCCGCCAGGCCTTTATCGCCAGACCCGGTTGCACCCTGCTGGCCGCGGATTATTCCCAGATCGAACTGCGGATCATGGCCCACCTCTCGGGGGACGAGGGGCTGCTCGCGGCCTTTGCCGAAGATCGCGACGTGCACCAGGCCACGGCCGCCGAAGTCTTTGGTGTACCGCTCGCAGAAGTCAGCACCGACCAGCGGCGCTCTGCAAAAGCCATCAACTTCGGCTTGATCTACGGCATGTCCGCCTTCGGCCTCGCGCGGCAACTGGGTATCGCGCGGGACGAAGCGCAGTCCTATGTGGAGCTTTATTTCGCCCGTTATCCCGGCGTGAAGGCCTACATGGACCGGACGCGGTTACAGGCGCGCGAACAGGGCTACGTCGAGACCGTTTTCGGACGGCGGCTGTACCTGCCGGATATCGCCGCCCGACAGCCGGCGCGACGGCAATATGCGGAACGCAGCGCGATCAACGCGCCGATGCAGGGCACCGCCGCCGACATCATCAAGAGAGCCATGATTGATGTCGATGCCTGGCTGCAGAAGAGCGAAGCGGACGCCCGGATCATCATGCAGGTGCATGACGAACTGGTCCTGGAAGTCCCCACGCCACGATTGAATGCGGTGCAGACCAGCCTGACCGCCCTGATGACCGGCGCCGCTGATTTACGCGTGCCGCTCAAGGTTGAGGTTGGTCAGGGCGCCAACTGGGACGAAGCCCACTAGCGGGAACTTCCTCGCTTAGACCGAGTCCAATCCGGTGTTGAGAAGGTGATCTGCTTCCTCCCTGAGCAGGTCCCCGCACCGGTAGTCCCAACGCCGGTGGTTGGTTGGCCCCGGGTGTCCCCCATCCCCTGCACCCGGGGCCTCTTCTTGCGGGCGCGATGCCGCTCGCTACAACGTTTCCTGCAGATTGAGCACTCGCAACAGCGCAGCACGAGCCTCGCCGAGGCCAAGGCGGGTTGTGGCCGAGAATAACTGCACGGTGATGTCGCTGGTCGAGTCCTGCCAACTGCCAAGCACCTGTTCTGCAGTATGCAATGCAGCGGCCGCTTCCAGGCGGGACAGCTTGTCCGCCTTGGTCAGCAATACGTGACAAGAGCACTGCAGCGCCATGCCCCACTCCAGCATCTGCTGGTCGAAGTCGCCGATACCGCGCCGGCTGTCGACCACCACCATCAAGCCGGTCAGCGAGCGCCGGCCGTCGAAGTACTGCTGCAGCAACCGACGCCAGTGCTCACGCATTGCATCCGTCACCCGCGCATAGCCGTAGCCCGGCAGGTCAACCAGCCGCTGGCTCCCGGTCAATGCAAAGAAATTTATTAGCTGTGTACGGCCGGGCGTCTTGCTGGTCCGGGCGAAGTTCCGACGGCCAACCAGACAATTGATGGCGCTCGATTTGCCGGCGTTGGAACGTCCGGCAAATGCCACCTCGGCACCATCGTCAGCCAGAAACTGTTCAGCGCGTGCGGCGCTGGTGAGAAACCGGGCGTCCGGGAATTGAGACATGGGTATTGAGACGGCTACGGCTACGGGGGACAGCGACGTGGCTCGAATGGGACGCTGGTGTACAATTCGACGCGGTCGCAGTCTAGCATGTCATTCACTGCAGTTTTCCCTTGTAGAACAGGCCTTATGGACGTTTTGAACACCTTGCCCAAGTTTCCGGGATCCCGGCCCGCTGCCGTTGTTTTGTCGGGCCTGACCGCCCTGTTGACGGTGCTGCTTCTGGCAGTGCCAAACCCCGGTCAGGCCGCAGGAACGGCTTTGACAGGTTCAGCCGACGCCGGCAAAACCAAGTCCGTAACGTGTGCCGCCTGCCACGGCGCGGATGGCAACAGCGTGAACCCCGAATGGCCAAGCCTCGCCGGCCAACATGCCAGTTATCTGGTGAAGGCACTGAAAACGTTCAAGAGCGGCGAGCGCAAGAACGTGTTGATGAGTGGCATGGCAATGCCGCTGACCGACCAGGACATGGCAGATCTGGCCGCCTATTTCTCAGAGCAGAAACTCGCGCCCGGCGTTGCCGATCCGGCGCTGGTTGCAGCCGGTGAACGCCTGTTCCGCGGCGGCGACAAGGACACCGGCGTTCCGGCCTGTCTGGCCTGCCACGGGCCCACGGGCCATGGCAACGAGCCGGCCGCGTGGCCTGCCATTGCCGGTCAGCATGCGGCATACGCTGCCGCCCAGCTCACCGCCTATCGCCAGAAAGAACGAACCACTGACGGCGATACCCAGATGATGCGCAATGTCGCCTCGGCGCTGAGCGACGATGACATCAAGGCGGTATCTGCCTATATTCAGGGCCTCTACTAAAGGTATCCCGTACATGATGCGAACTCGCGTTCTACTGTTGGCGACGATGATGTTTCTGGGTCTGGCTGCCGGTTGCAGCAAGTCCCCCGATGCGGCGACCAGTCGCGATGTCGATAGCAACGCGGAAACTGCTGCTGCAGCCACCGCGGTCGATACCATCGCTGCCCCAGTAGCGGCGCCGGCAGCCGATGTTGCCAATGAAGCCGCCGGAGAAGATGCCGCCGTCGATGCCGTCGCGGAATCAGCCGGTACCGACGCTGCCGGAAAAGCCGGCCAGCAAAGCGGCAAGGCTCTCGGCCAGGAGATCGTGCTGGCCGCGAATACCACCGACCAGCCTGCCGCCGCCAACACGCAATGGCAGTATCCGGAAGGCGAGTACTACAGCGTACTGCCCACCGCCCAGGGCACCAGCAGCTCCCCCGACAAGATCGAGGTGGCCGAAATTTTCTGGTATGGCTGCTCACATTGCTACAACCTCGAGCCCATCCTGGCGGACTGGGTGAAGAAACTGCCGAGCGATGTGAGCTTTGTACGGATTCCGGTCATGTGGAATCCGGTAAATGAAATGCATGGCCGCGTGTATTACACGGCCGAAGCGCTGGGCAAGCTCGACACGATCAACCCGGCGATGTTCCGCGCCATCCATATCGACAACAAGCCGATGACCGACGAAGGCGAAATTCGCAAATTGTTCGAGCAGAACGGCGTGTCGGCCGACGATTTCAATCGTACGTTTCGCTCGTTCTCGGTCGACAGCAAGTTGAAGCGGGCCAAGGAGTTGACCGTCAACTACCGTGTACGCGGCGTACCGCTGCTGGTGATTGATGGCAAGTACACGACGGACGGGCCGCAGATCCACAGCCAGCAAGAGTTGCTGTCGGTGGCAAGCGAACTGATCAAGCGCGAGCGTCAGCGCTCCTGAGCAAGCAGCGCGTTACTTCGCTCCGGTGCGCTCCGGTGCGCACCGGGGTACTGCGGCGATCTCGCAGTTGATCCAGCCGGAGTCTCCGGTGGCGTAGTGCTCCTTTTTCCAGATGGGCACCCGAACCTTGATTTCATCGATGATGTAGCGACAGGCGGCGAAGGCCGCGTCGCGGTGGGCCGCCGTCACACCGACCCAGACCGCAAGGTCGCCAATTTCCAGTAATCCCAGCCGATGAATGCAATGCGCCCGCGCCACCGGGAAGCGTTGCATGGCCTCGGCGACCACGCGCTCACCCTCCTTCACGCCAAGCGCCTCATAGCCTTCGTATTCCAGCCGCGCGACGTTGAGCCCATCGTTGTGGTTGCGTACCCAGCCCTCGAAGCTGGCATAGCCGCCGGCCACCGGGTCGGCCACCAGCTCCCGATACCGCTCCGGCGTGAGGGCTTCGCGACTGAATCCGAAGTGGCTCATCCGCCAGCTACCGGGGGTATGAAGACCACAAAATCGCCGTCGCTGAGCGGCGCGTTCCAGTCGCGGAATTCGTCGTTCACTGCAACCTTGACACCACCGACCGACGGAAAGGCATGCCGCTGATCCAGCTCCGCATAAAGCTCACCAACGGTGGAAGCTGTGGTGTTGAGCTCCTCATGCGCGTACCCCACATGCTCACGCAGCAAGGCGAAGTACTCGATACGTATTCTGGTGCTGGATTCTGGCGAACTGTTTGACATGAAGGCTACAACTCCGGACTGCCTTTGACGCCGGACTGCCTCTGAACGGGCTTCCGGGCAAGCCCATGGTAAGCGGTGGAAAAAGCTATTGTGCCGGACGGGCTTCCAGCCAGGCCAGATCCTCCGGTGTATCAACATCATAAGCGGCATTGGGTATGGGCACGGTGGTTCGCTCGGCATGCCACCCGAGCAGACTGCGCGCGCCCTGATCGCCGTGCAGTGCGGCGAGCTGCGGCCAGTACTCCCGCGGCATGATCACCGGCGGCCCTAGTTGCCCGTTAAAGCCGGCAGCCGCAATCAGCGCCGGCTCAACGTGCCAGCCATCGATCAACGCATCCAGATCGGTGTTGGTAATCGCCGGCTGGTCACCGAGCAGAATCAACGCAGCATCGGCTGTGGCTGGCAATGAGGCAATACCCCTGGCAATGGACGTGGACATGCCCTGCGCCCAGTCAGGATTCTCGACCAGCGTGGCCGGTTCACCATCGAGCAGCGTGCGGGCACTGTCCGCAGCGGCACCAACGACCACGAATACGCCGGCCCCGCAGCGCGGCGCGAGCAACCGCACGCCATGCCGGATCAGCGGCTCGCCGCGATACCTCGCCAGCACCTTCGGCGAACCGAAGCGGGTAGCACCACCGGCCGCGAGCAAGATGCCAGCCAGATTCGTTACAGCCTGTTTCAACTTGGGTGACTCCCTGCAGGGGGTGACCAGTCATACGGATCCCAGGCCACCGGCGCCGATGTCAGTGCATACTCCAGCTCCAGCAGAAAAGTGTCCAGCGGAATCGACGTGGGCGAGCCGTCCGGCCGATGCAGCCGTGGCACGGTATCTGTCGCATTCTCCGCGACCCAGCCGGTTCCCGACTGTTCCAGCTCGTTCAGCCGGTTCGCCAATGGCTGCAGATGCACCCGTAGCGGTACTCGCCGGGTCGCCAGTTGCACCCAGCTCTCATAGCGATACTGGAACTCGTAGTGGGCACCCTGAACTTTGAGAATTCGGGAGTATTGCGTCGCGCTGTTGATGGCGAACGGGTGCACAGCAGCCAGCTCGTCTTCCAGATAGCGGCGAGCGGTACGGCGGCGTACATGCGCCGGAATACGCACTACGGCCAGATCCAGTGCGGCGAACTCCGCCAGCGTAACGACGCCATCGGCCAGCAGGGCCCGACTGGCTGCCAGGTGCTCGTCCTGGCTCGCCCACAGGTCGCCATAGCGCGGCCAGCCATCGCGACAGTCGCGCAAAAGGGATGGCAAGGTCTCCAGCAGTGCGTTGTACAGGGCGGACACTCGATCGCTTGCCGTATAAACCTCGGCCGGTAACAAACCGGAGTCGGCGTCGGACAGCCTTTCGATGGCAAAGACCAGGCGCGCGCTGTCGGCACCGGCAACAATGCCGAAGTCACCGGCAAAGGACGCCGCGATCAGCAACTCGCGGTGGTCCAGCGCTGCCGCAGGATCAATGAGCGCGTACATGCTGAACAAACCGTCTTCGTCAAAGTGATTGTTGGTTACCCACGGAATGTCCTGATGCAGGTCGGGAGTGTCCAGATAGGCAAACACGGTCGCCGTGGACGTATCGCGCTTCAGTACCTGAGGCGACTGGTTGTTCGGCCAATGGGACAAGGTAAGCAGGGTGTTCGGCAGCGGCGCACCATCCACCACGATGTGGGGCAGTTCGCGAGCCGCTGCGTAGGGTGTGAAGCGCACCCCGGGCGGCGTCAGCGACGACGGGCGATCAGACTGCCTGACCATGCGACGACACTAAGCACCACCACGGCCATCAACAGATATTGCGGCCCGCTGATGTATTCGCTGGCTGGCGCTACCGGGTCAGGCACAAATGCCCGGAACAGATACCCGGCGGCGCCAGCCACGGCCGGGATCAGGGACGGCCACAAGGCAATGGACCCCGCAATGTCCGAGCCGGCGCGCCGGGCAACACGCAACAGCAAAGCCGCGACCAGGCCGCCGATGAGCATTGGTACCAGATTCAGACCAAAGACCGTCAACGCGGCAGCCGGCACATTGCCGAACACGATGAATGCGGCCAGCGCGGCCGCCGTTGGCAGCAGCAGCATTGCAAACAGATTCAATTTGCCGCGTGAGGTCATGGGTCAGTCCACCATCCGGAAAGCCTGCTCGACAGCCGGCCAGCCGCCCTGAAAGCAGTAGGCCTCAAGCACCGCCAGCCGCCCGTCGCGCACCTGTAGCAGAAATTCTGCCGCTTCGGACAATTGCGGATGAGTGGCCAGAGCCGGTCGCAGCCGCAACGACACGTCGGCCGGTACTGCGGGAAGCCCGTCCGGAATGGCAATGCGCGTGACCAGCCCCACGCCGCTGTACGTGCGGGAAACCATCGTGGCGCCGGCAAGCTGGTCGCGCAGCGTGGCCAGGCCATCGGCGCTGCCTTGCAGGATCCGGGCAACGACCTTGCGTTCCAGCGCCGACAGCGGCCCGGGCCCTTCGGTGGCCCCTGGCCGCCGATCACTACCGGGCGACCCGGGCGAAATGCCGGATTGATTCATCACGTCTTCAAGTCTAGCCGATTGTTCCCGGACTGCCGGCGCCGCGGGGGTGCAATCCACCAGACGAGCGCCACGGCCGCGCCAAACGCCGAGTACAGCAGCGTAAACATCCACGATTCAGCACGATAGTAGAGCAGCCGATACAGCCAGTACTGGACGAACGACGTGTCATAGCCGGCCTCACCGGCACGCAGGCGAAGCGCCCCTTCGAGCGTGGTCAACGGGCACTCGATCCCGAGCCAGGCCTGCACGACGACAATGCCGATCGCCAGCAAATGCGCGTAGCGGAACACCGGCCGCCTCACCCAGCGCCAGCCCCGGAAAATACCTACTACGGTGAGCACCAGTCCGAACACGACAAACGCCACAAACAGGGCATGCAGCACCAGCGTCAGATCGGCGAGCAGGCTGGCGTTCATGGTTGTGCTGCCTCAGCTCACCAGCCGCAGACCGCCGATACCCAGAACCACCAGACCGATACACGCCAGCCGCGCCGCAGTCGCCGGTTCGCCCAACAGGACAATGCCGAAAATAGCCGTGCCCACAGCGCCAATACCGGTCCAGACTGCGTAGGCCGTGCCCAGCGGAATGTCCTTTATCGCCAGCGACAGCAACCACATGCTCAGCACCATGGCCGCCAGGGTCAGCAGCGTCGGAATCGGGCGGCTGAACCCTTCGGTGTATTTGAGACCAGCAGCCCAGCCGATCTCCAGCAGGCCGGCGATCGTCAGTAGCGTCCAAGGCATCGCGTTCTCCTGGGATTTGCCGTTTGCACGCAACAGCCGGGTATATCCAGGTCTGCTGTCTGCGCCGAATCTTATGTAGAATTTCAGTTGTTTGTAAGGTTTGCCGGGCTATAGTTAAGTCACTTGAAGCAGTTCCTTTACTCGACAGAGAAAAACAACAGCAGCAGAAAGCATTTTATGGCAGCCCCAAAGACTCCGGGGACTTCCGGCCCCGCCATCAATCCGGACTCTGAGGTTGATTTTGCCGGCTACGATCCTTACATCGTCGCCATTACCGGTCGTGAGCCGGTAGAGAACCTGCACGACTCCGCCCGTTCGCTGGACGAAGCCGAGGGCAGCCGCAAGGTACAGCTCATGGCCTGGCTACATCAGCACGAGATCTGAAGCGCAAGCTTCGCGACACTGAAGCCACTTCTGCAGCAGTGCTTGCACAACGATCTGCGTCATGCAGTTCAGGTTTTGCTTGCGCGCGGCTGCCAGCGCCACTCCCGGATTTCCGGCATGTCCTGGCCATACTCATTGATGTACCGCTTGTGTTCGGCCAGCTTGTCGCGCATCGCCTGTTGAGCCTGGTCGGCGTACTTGCGCAGTCCCGGCACCCGCTCGATGACGTCGGTGACCAGATGAAAGCGGTCCATGTCGTTTAGCACCACCATGTCGAAGGGGGTCGTTGTCGTCCCCTCCTCCTTGTACCCGCGCACATGCAGATTGTGGTGATTGGTGCGCCGGTAGGTCAGCCGATGGATCAGCGTGGGATAGCCGTGATAGGCAAATATGATCGGCTTGTTGGTTGTGAACAGCGCATCGAATGCCTCATCGCTCAGGCCACGCGGGTGCTCGCTGGTTGGCTGCAGCTTCATCAGATTGACCACGTTGACGACGCGCACCCGCAGATCCGGGAAGTGCTTGTGTAGCAGTTCCACAGCGGCCAGCGTTTCGATCGTGGGGACATCGCCGCAGCAAGCCATGACCACGTCAGGATCAAGACCATGGTCGTTGCTGGCCCACTGCCAGATACCCACGCCATCAGTGCAGTGTTTGATTGCCGCATCCATGTCGAGCCACTGCGGTGAAGGCTGTTTTCCCGCGACGATCACGTTGACGTAGTTCCGGCTGCGCAGGCAATGGTCGGTCACCGCGAGCAGTGTATTGGCATCCGGCGGCAGATAGACACGGATAACCTCGGCCTTCTTGTTGACCACGTGATCGATGAAGCCCGGGTCCTGGTGGCTGAAACCATTGTGATCCTGCCGCCACACATGCGAGGTCAGCAGATAGTTGAGGGACGCAATCGGTCGCCGCCACGGAATTTCGCTGGCGACCTTCAGCCATTTCGCATGCTGGTTGAACATCGAACCCACGATGTGGATGAAAGCTTCGTAGCAGGAGAAAAAGCCATGCCGGCCGGTGAGCAGGTAGCCTTCCAGCCAGCCTTCGCACTGATGCTCGCTCAGGATCTCCATCACCCGGCCATCGGGTGCGACGTGGTCGTCTTCAGGAAGGATTTCCGCCGTGGAGCATCGATCGGTTACCTCGAAGACCGCGTTCCACCGGTTGGAGTTGGTTTCATCAGGGCTGAACACGCGGAAATTATCGGGGTTGCGGGCGATGACATCGCGGATGAAGTTGCCCTGCACACGCGTTGCTTCACCAAACACCGTACCGGGTTGCGGAACCTCGAGTGCATAGGTGCGAAAGTCCGGCATTTGCAGGTCGCGCAGCAACAAACCGCCGTTGGCATGCGGATTAGCGCTCATGCGCCTCTCACCGCGCGGCGCCAGCGCCAGCAACTCCGGCTGCGGCCGTCCGTTCGCGTCGAACAATTCTTCAGGACGATAGCTCTTCAGCCAGTCCTCCAGGATCTTCAGATGCCCGGGATTGCTCATTTCACCCATCGGCACCTGATGTGAGCGGAACGAGCCTTCAGTACGCTTGCCGTCGATTTCCTTCGGGCCGGTCCACCCCTTTGGAGAACGCAATACGATCATCGGCCAGCGCGGTCGCGTGGTATATCCCTCGGTACGGGCAAGGCGCTGGATGGTAGCGATTTCTGCAACCACCGTATCCAGTGCGGCGGCCATCTGCTGGTGCATCAGCGTGTGGTCGTCACCCTCGACAAAATACGGCGTATAGCCAGAACCCCACAGGAGTGCTTCCAGTTCATCGTGCGGAATACGTGCCAGTACGGTGGGCCCGGCGATCTTGTAGCCGTTCAGATGCAGGATCGGCAGTACCGCCCCGTCACAGACCGGGTTCAGAAATTTGTTTGAATGCCAGGAAGTGGCCAGCGGTCCGGTCTCTGCCTCGCCATCACCGATGACGCATGCGGCGAGCAGGTCGGGATTGTCGAAGACCGCGCCGAAGGCATGCGACAGCGAATAGCCCAGTTCGCCGCCCTCGTGAATCGACCCGGGCGTCTCCGCGCCGACGTGACTGGAAATGCCGCCGGGAAAGGAGAACTGCTTGAACAGGCGCTGCATGCCGGTGCCGTCCAGCGGGATGTGGGGATACACCTCGCTGTAGGTCTGCTCCAGCCAGGCATTGGCCACTGGTGACGGGCCTCCATGACCAGGGCCGGCGATGAAAATCGTGTTCAGGTCGTGCGCCTTGATAACCCTGTTGAGATGCGCATAGATGAAGTTCAGGCCGGACGTTGTGCCCCAATGGCCGACCAGACGCGGCTTCACATGTTGCAGGGTCAACGGTTGCGCCAGCAGCGGATTGTCGAGCAGATAAATCTGTCCGACCGACAGGTAATTCGCAGCACGCCACCAGGCATTGATCGCCTTAAGTTCCGCAGGAGACAAGGGCGTTGTGGTGCGCGCCGCACTGCTGTGGCGTGAATCAGGCCGTGCATCGGGGCGTTTGCTTGCTGGGTTGGTCATTGGCAATGACCTTTCATTCAATCGGAGGTGGACGTGCAGTCGGCCCAGGTGTGGCGAGCAATTACCTGTTCTTCGTCGGTGGGAATCACCCACACGCCGACACGGCTTTCGATTGTACTGATCCGCGAGGCGTGCGCCTGATTTGCAGCCGTATCTAGCTCGACACCAAGCCAGGCTGCCGCGCAACACACCTGCGAGCGAATGTGCACGCTGTGCTCGCCTATACCAGCGGTAAACACTATTGCATCAAGTCCCCCCAGCGTCGCCGCCAGTGCTCCCAGTTGCTGGCTGATGCGATACACATACAGCTCGATCGCGCGCTGCGCTGCGGGATCGTCGCTTGCTTCCAGCGCACGCATGTCACCTGAAACACCGGACATGCCGAGCAGACCGGACTGCTCGTAGAGCATGGTCAATACCTGATCGGCGTCCATACCCAATTCGCTGAGCAGATACAGGACCACACCCGGATCGAGTGAGCCACATCGTGTGCCCATCGGCAGGCCGTCCAAAGCCGTGAAACCCATTGTGGTGGCGATACTTCGACCGTCGCGCATGGCACACATGCTGGCGCCATTGCCCAGATGCAGGACCACGACGCGACCGGACAGGGCCGGATCGAACTGCGCCATCACCGACGCGATGTATTCATAGGACAGGCCATGAAAGCCGTAGCGACGAACCCCGCGCGCGCTGATTGCTTGCGGCAGGGCAAATGCCCGGGCGACTTCCGGCAGGGTGTGGTGGAAGGCCGTATCGAAGCAGGCCACTTGCGGCAGATCCGGCATTTGAATTTTCAGAGTCCGGATCGCGGCCAGATTGTGTGGCTGATGCAGTGGCGCCAGCGGGATCAGCTTTTCCAGTTCGTGCAGAACTTCATCGTTGACTCTTGCCGGCGAACTGAACGCCGCACCGCCGTGGACTACCCGATGGCCTACTGCCCGCACCTGGCATTTTTCCAGACGTGGCGGCAATTCCTCGAGCAGAAAGGCCATTGCGTCGTCATGGCTGAGAGCTTCGCTGGTCCGCCAGCTTTTCTCTGCCAGCACCTGACCGTTGCCATCAGTGACGACGAAGTGTGGCGAGGCACCCGGATTATCGACCGGCCCCGGACGCTCACTTGTGCCCAGACTTTCGATCTTGCCGCCCAGTACCCGCTGCAACGGCGGCTGGTGTGCCTGCACCGCGAAAGCAGAAAACTTGATGCTCGACGAGCCCGCGTTGATGACGAGGATGGCGTCCTGCAAGGTCAGCGGCCTGGCCTGGTGCCGGCTCCGGTCAGCGTGGCGGCCTGCGCAGTGCTCTGGGCTGTAGCCGACAGCACAACCAGCGCCGCAGACACGACCCGGCTGCGAATGGAATCGGAGCGGCTGGTCAGTGCGATGGGCACGCGCGCACCCAGCGCGATGCCGGAACTGCTGGCCCCCGCCAGATACTGCAACTGTTTGGCCAGGATGTTGCCCGACTCCAGATCAGGTACGACCAGGACATCCGCCTGCCCGGCAACTGCCGACTCGATGTGCTTGCTGCGCGCCGCCTGGACATTAATGGCATTGTCGAAGGCCAGCGGACCGTCAAGTGTTCCGCCGGTGATCTGCCCGCGATCTGCCATCTTGCACAACGCGGCAGCATCGATGGTCGAGGCGATGTTCGGATTCACGGTCTCCACCGCCGACAGAATGGCCACCTTGGGATTTTCGATTCCCAGGGTGTGCGCCAGATCGATGGCGTTGCGGACGATGTCCGCTTTGTCGGTGAGTGTGGGCTGGATGTTGATTGCTGCATCTGTAACCAGCAGCGTGCGCGGATACGCCGGCACATCCATGACAAAAACATGACTGATACGCCGTTCAGTGCGTAAACCAGTGGCCGACAGAACTTCGGCCATGAGTTCATCGGTATGCAGGCTGCCCTTCATGAGCGCGGCCACTTTACCGTTGCGCGCCAGCTCGACTGCGCGCGCCGCCGCTGCGTGACTGTGCGGCACGGCTTCAATTGAATACGGCGAGAGGTCGATCCCTTCGGCTTTGGCCACCGCGCGAATCTTCGCCTCGGGCCCTACCAGAACCGGCACTATCAATCCCTGCACTGCGGCCGCCACTGCGCCCTGCAGGGCGGCGGCGTCGCAGGGATGCACCACGGCGCAACGCACCGGATCCATGGCTGCGCAGCGTTTGATCAGCCGGGCAAACCCGTCACCACGACGCAGAATCAGTTCCGGCGCGCTGTAGGCATCACGCTTGATCCGGTGCTTCGGTGCCTTCGCGGTAACCGTTCCGACCAGCAGCTCGGCGCCAGCCTGATTGATGCAGCGGCAATCGAGCACCACGGACTGATCGCCATCACTTTTGCTGCGTACCACGACGTCCGCTGTGATCTGGTCGCCGATGCTCATCCGGCCCCGGTAGCGAAGATTCTGTTCGAGGATCGTGGTGCCCGGCCCGGGCAATCGCCGGCTGATCAGGCCAGAGACAAAAACCGCCAGTCCGGCAGGTTCTGTTGCAGGGGTCGACGTGGTGCCGAGATCGACATCACCATTGTCGAGATCGCCCGCCGCCAGCGCCAGAACCTCGATATCCATGCGCGACAACGTGCGTGTTTCGCTGGCGCGGGCGCCAATCTCGATTTCGTCGTAGACCAGGTTGGAGATGTCAGCCATGGGACCGCAGTGTAATACGCCAGTCGCCCAAGGGACGGTGGGGAGCAATGCCGGACTCTGGTCGGACTCTGGTCGGACTTTGGCCAGCCTGCATGAGGCGTCTGTAAACCGCGACCGAATGGTCCCCTTTGCTGCGGCTCAATTACCCAATATCCTGGACGCTGCCCTGCCAGCGACAAGGTATATTGCGGGAAGCGCGTCAGCTCACTGGAACTCCGAACCGTCCGGAACCGGATGCACGAAGACCTCGGATTGAAATGAATATGAAACTCACCGCCAGAGCCTGGATTTTTATACTTTGCAGCATATTCGCCCTGCCAGCCGCCTCGGCCACGGCGCCCGGTTTCGATGCGGCATCATTCAAGACATTCGTCGACATGCGGGTTGGTACCGGACAACCGGTCTACTGGTACTGCATCGGCACGGTCTATGCCTACCCGGGGGGCGAACCCCTGATGACCATGGAAGGAATCGACACCGCCCGACGATGGCATGATCCTGCAGAACCGGCTGTCGCAAAGCAGCTCTCGCGAAAGACCTTCATCTATCGGGATCTGGACACCAACAGGATCCTGACCAGCATTAACGGCAAGCCGCTTGCGCCCATCGAGTACCCCTACCAGTTCATCACCTATCAGCTGGTCGGCAACCGGGTACAGAGCTTCGTAGAGCAGGGGCGCGGCCCACAGATGCAGAGAATCGGCCCCGTCAAGGACATAGAGGTACGCCGTGCAGGTGAAGGTTATATTTTTACGGCGCCGATATTTCTGGACATGCCAATGACCGATGGTGAGCGCTATCAGGCGTTTGAAAACTATGACTTCATCGTCCCTGCTGCCGATTCAAAGCCGAGCGATGACCGTCTGAGCTGGTTGCGCTACGGAGATATCCCGGGGGTCGGCAAGACAATCATGCATCTTGTCGCCTGGCGGGTTGATAGCTACGCCGAGCTGCCATTGCCCATGCGCAACTACCTCGAAGAGAATGCACGGCTGTGGATGCAGCCGCCGGCCGATATCGCCGAGATTCGGCAGTTGCAGGCAGCACCAGCGCCGTAATTCAGCATGGCACCTGACGAGCATCCACTTGACCCTCTCGGATGGCAGCGTAAAGGCCGTGAAGATGCGCTTCGCGCAAGTGGCTCCCAAGGGTTAGGCGTCCTTGCGATCCCGTTTACGTTACCGGTTTTGATTCCCGTTGCGCTGCTGCTTAATCCGCTGACTGCTGCGGCATTTGCCGCGACAGCTTTGGTTGGCCTGCAAGTGTTTCCTGCGGCGAGCCGGGACACCAGCGGTGAAATGTGGTTAGTGCTCTTGCCCGCGCTCGTCGTCTTCTGGCTATTCATGCGGCTGGAAAGCCGCATCGCCGAATTGCGTATGTACTGGTGGCTTCGGCACGTATACCGGTTGCTTTTGATCACCGGTGTACTGATTTATCTCTACACGCTGGACACGGTACCTGCAGACGACATCGCCTTGCGCCTGCAACGTTTTTTTGGCAGCTATTCAGCAATCGGGATGTCGGTCGCAATATTGCTTCTTTTAAACTATGTGCTCGTCGGCGACGGCTTCTTCAAGAACTTCTGGCACGGGATGCTTGAGTTCCTGCGCATGCGCCCGCGAAATCTATAGGCTCTGCAGGCGCACTGTCGCATGCACACACTTGTACGCGACGCAGCTCAAACGGGGATGAGGCCGCGCCAGGGAAGCTTCAGCGATTCACTGCCGGTGTCGCTATTGTCGTGCATAAGCGCGAAGCCCCATCCTCAGCCAGTCGTGATCGCACCAGCCCTGCCACGGAGATTCCCATGAGTGAAGCCCAGGAATTCAGCCTGACCCTGACCCAGGAGTCAGACTACGCCTTCCGCATAGTTTTCGACGACACGCCCATTCCCGAACTGCACACCGACGAACCGCCGCCTCTGGGTAGCGACAGCGGCCCGAATCCGTCGCGCTTGCTGGTAGTGGCAGTTGCCAATTGCCTCAGCGCCAGCTTGCTGTTCGCCTTGCGCAAGTACAAGAATTCGCCTGCCGGGATTGTAACGCGAGCCAGGGCACGCCTGGACCGGAATGAGGAAAAGCGCTTGCGCATCGCGCACATCGACGTAGCCATCGAACTACCTGATGCCGCATCCGACTACGCGCAGATCGATCGCCTGCTGAAGCAGTTTGAGAACTTCTGCGTGGTCACCGAAAGTGTGCGCACCGGCGTGCCAGTGGCCGTAACGGTGCGCGATGCAACTGGTAGCGTTTTGCATGACAGTGCAACACCAGTGAGCTAGGTGGAACCGTCGCGATTCAAGGTACGAAGAGTCCTGATCACAACATCGGGGCTATGGGCGTCGTATCTCTTCCGTTTGCCCACTGACTTTTACATACGGACGCAGACTTTCTACCGTTGCCGGGCCAATGCCTTTGACGCGCTGAAGTTCATCAACCGAGGCAAAAGGACGTGCACTAAAAATCAATCCGGCCAACGCGGGGCCTATGCCAGGCAAAGTTTCCAGCTCATCGAGGCTGGCCGTATTGATATTAACGCGGAGCGTGGCCTCTCGCGACACACTGGCCCGAAATCCCAGATCGCGGGCGAGCCAGACAGCGGAGCTGACCAACCCTATCGCCAGCATGCCGACGCCCAGGATTTCCGTGACTGACGAGGTTCGCCACCATCGAACAATTCTGTGGCTCAACATGCAGGGTTATCGCGGGTTGGATTTGCCATCAGCATCCACAACATCGGAGAAATCGGCCTTCGTGGACATGCTTATCCGTAGTTGGTGCTTGACCACCAGACCCATTGCTTCCGTTGCCTGCGGTGGCGACTCGTGGTCTGGATCCTGGCGGTAGTACCAAACAATGCCCTGCTTTTCCTTCAGATCTTTCAGGGCGATGTCCAGGGCTTGCAGGCTTACCGGCTGACCGTCAAGCAGGAGTTGACCGCTGGCAAGCGCACTCACCCGTGCGACAGGTTCTGAACCCAGTGCCTGGGTTCCCGGAGCACCGGTACCAAGAAGGATGGACAGGAGTCGCCTGAACATAGATCCCCCTCTCCTTTACCTGGCCGACACACAAGGCGACTTCGGCCTGATTGAATAGTTAGTCAACACCATGAGAAGTTTCGGACTTGCCACGACGAAGCTCGAAACCGCGAACAATAACGTATGCGATGAGCGCGGCAATGAAGAACACGAGCAACAACCACGCGCAACTCTGGAGGGATCCGATCAGGGTACGGTACACCTCCAGCACCCAGCGGTCTGTCGTTAGCACAACTGGCACTATGCCCTCGGCACGAGCGGTGATGTACTTCTCGAGCTCCCAGATACGAACGCCACCGGAAGTACCAACAACCACAATTGCAAAATCGAGGTACCGATGCCATGCGTTGCTGAGCTCGGCGGAGACGATCCTGGCCAGGATGGATCGAATTGCCCCTTGAAAGAGCCAAACAACTGCCAGGCTTGTGGCTACTGCGATAACCAGTGTTACAGCCAGAAGTGTGATAAACATTGAGCGTTCTCCTGCAGTGTAACGTCAAGGCTCTGCCGCACCACTTTTCCGTGTCGGATGGAGCACCTTGCCGATGATGCCATCAGCAGGAAAGCCAAGACCATGACGGTAAAAGTGCAACGACCTTTCGAGATCGTTGACTCCGATTGTGATAACCGTAACCAGAGGTTTCATCTACTTCATTCTCTGTATGTCCAACACTCGAATCAAGCCATCCTGCGGGGTGCTGCTGGGTTCCGTTGCGGGCGTGCTGCCCATGACTACTGGACTGTCGCCTTGCGAAGGCGTCGAAGGTGCGGGCTGGCCAGCAAAAATAGCCAGACGACCAGCACAAATGGTGACGTCAGCGCCGGCATTCCAAGCGGCTCCAGCGCGGCTGACATTGCCGCAAACACGACGGCGGTCGTAACCACGGCAAGGGACACATAGGCTATCGATGCAACATTTACCACGAAGACTCCGCCGGTAAACGCAATTGCCGTAAGTACACAGTTGAAGCCAAAGGCACCGGAACGAATTGCCGGTTCGGCGGCACCCATGCCCCACGCGACGAGCATTCCCGCTATTGAACCCAGGAGTGCCGCACTACATGCCACACGCGAATTGATCAGCAGTCCGACGACAAAGAAGATGCCGGTTATCGTGCTGCCCTGGAAGAACACCTGCGCAATACCATTAAACAGACCTTCCACTACCGTCGAAGCAGTTACAACGCCCTCAACGGTTGCTGAGGTTGGCAGCCCGGCAGTCGGCAGAATATCTGTGGTCTGCAACCGGCCGAAACGTGCGCCCGCCAGGACAAAAAATAGTGTGGTGATAACGAATGGGGCGGTAAGTACGGGAACATTCCAGGTACCCAGAAAATTCAACAGCGCCGCCATAACTATCGTTGTGCAGGCGGCAGCAAGAATCACATAACCCCATGTCAGGAAATTCGGCTCAAGAAAATAGAGCAACGCAATGGCAACCAGCGCACCATTGAAACCGAACAATCCGCCGCTGACACGGGATCGTTCGGCGCCAAGCAGTACGGCTGTCGCGGTGCTGGCAATTGCTCCGAGCAACGCTGCCCAGCCCAGAATTGTTGAGTTGTAAAAAATACCGGCCAGGAAAATCAGGCCCACATAGCTATTGTTCTGAAGCATCACCTGGCCAATACCGCGGAACACCGCGTCCAGGAAGCCGGGAAGTGATGGCGGCGCAGGATCGTCCGCGATGACAAGCCCGGTTGATGACAACTTCGCGGAAAGAGCCGAAAACGCAGCTCTGACCCTTTCGAACTTCATAAGCATGCTCCATGCATGGTGTGCACCTGAGGCCTGAATTGAGCTGACCCCAGCAAGCGGTTCAGCTTGAGTAAATCGTCAGGGCCTGTTCAGCTCAAGCCGGATGTCCCCGCCCGGAACTGTGCCACAACGCTGCCAGCCTTTGGATATATAGAAGCGTTCCGCACGGGTACCGGCCGCCGTAGTGAGCCAGATATGCTTATGACCTAGCGACCACAACCAGGCAACCACAGTCGAGTGAAGGGCCGTGCCGAACCCGCGGCCCTCATGGTCCGGATGCACAAACATTGCCCAGATGCTGCCACTCTTGTAAGCGGTAGCGAACGCGACGATTTCGCCATTGTCCTCAACGACCCAGGTACGGCCAAGCGCATGCAGAGCAGCGACGTAGTCCTGCTCGGTGATGCGGTTTGGATCAGACAACGCGTTCTCGCGGACGGCCAGGCGAACCCGATGCATGGCCGGAATATCTGGTTCTCCGGCCTGCCGTAACATCACGTGCGGCGCCAAATCCCTCAATCAGGTCGACCCGAGAAACGGGTTCGGTTTGGTTGAATTTCTAGACCGCACTTAAGACTCTGTGCACTGCTCGATGCTTTCGCCAGAAGTGCCATCAGCCATGTGACGGAAAAGAGTCGCCTCGGATCCCGGGCCGGAGCCCTTTGTCCACCACTCCAACCCGCCACCGGCGTAACGCGTGCCGCTGCCAGAGATCGCGATCTGCATATTGTATGTACGACCCTGGTACTGGACCGTGGCCGAGTCGATAGAGGGGTAGGTTGCAGCAATCGCTTCGCCGCTCTCGCACCGATAGTTTTGTACGGCGGATGCTGACCGTGCTGCTGCAGACATTTGGGCACCACCTCCATTCTGCGGGAAGCTGGCACACGCAGAAACGAGCAGGATTGCAGTGAACGTCAAGGGAACGAGGAGTTTCATACGAGCCTTCGCCTGGTTAGGGCGTGATCCAATAACGATTCCGCTCACCGGCACCAGCGAATGGCGCGCGATTTGCCCGTCAGTGTACATGACGGTCAATACCCCGCTGTCGTTGTCGAGAGATTCAGCACGACCACACCCGTAACGATCAGCGCGATACCAGCCATGGCCCCTGCACTCAGTGATTGCTGATAAATAACCCAACCGGCTATTGAAACCAGCGCCACACCAACACCAGACCAGATGGCATAGGCGATGCCGAGTGGAATGGTGCGCAAGGTAAGCGAAAGAAAATAGAATGCCGAGACATAGCCAATAACAACCAGCAACGAGGGCCACGGCCGTGTGAACCCTTCAGCGGCCTTGAGAGCAGAAGTGCCAACGACTTCCGACATGATTGCGATAGCCAGATAGAGCCAGTTCATGATTTTGAAAGTCTAATACTCCGGTTCAGCAAACGATCCGCTGCAATCAATTGTCAGGCAGCAGTTACTCACGCACATAGCGCAAGTGTGTAGCAGTCGGGCTATCAACCACCCTGTCTATTCGAAACCGTGGCACCGGCTCGCACAGGTTCTCGAAAAGGCGCCGCCCACTGCCAAACACCACTGGCGTCATCGCGATCTCCAGCTCGTCGATTACACCCAGATTCAAATACTGCTGGATGACGTCCGCGCCGCCAGGCCCGAACTTGAGGGTCTCGCGGAAGTACTGCAGTTTGAGAACCCAGCTCATCATTGCTCCCCACTTCGCGCCCCAGTCCTTGTACCCGGGCCTATCCCAATTCTCCAGGGTCATCCCTTCCGGTGCCATGTAACCGTCAAGGCTAAGCCCGATGTTTACGAATATCTTGCTCATGATTCGCCTCTCGCCACTAAAGCATTCGGCGCAGTGGGCCAACGCTGGTACTGAACACCAGCTTGTGAATGTTCAGCCCTCAATTCGCGAGAACCTCATGCATCACCGAGGCCAGATCATCTATTGCCTGCTTTCCGTCTCCGGTAAATGCGGAGCCGTGCATGATTGCCAGGGTCCTGGGGTTGAGCGCCGCCAGCCGCTTCAAGGTCTTTCCGGTCTGGTCTGTATAAGGATAGGCGTTGGCAAACGGGCCATGCAGGTCGCCGATCAAACCGGCCTTGAACCGCCCCACCACATCGGAGGTGGTTTGCGACTCCACGTCTCCTTGATGAGTGAAGAGGTCAGAGCATAAAAGTGTGCCCTGGGTTTCCTCGAACATCAGTCCGGCCTCCCAACAGTGCGGCACGTGCGGAGTGTGCAGGAATTGCAAACGATATTTTCCCGTGCTCAACATCTGCCCGGCTGTCATCGCATGCGCGGGACGGGCGGCGAAGTCGTTGACGCTTACGGCAGCCCCGACAAAGCTGCAGACAGCCCTCGCTCGAGGGGCTATTTCGAGCCAGTCGTTAAGCGCCCCGCACTCGTCGGACTCGAAATGACTGAAGCCGATCCAGCGTATTCGCGAAGGCTCCAACACCCGTGCAACCTCCTCACGCACCACCGGGAACAGAACCCTCATGCCTGTATGGAACAACAGCGGCTCGTCGTCCCGAATGAGAAACTGATTGAATTGCAAGTTGAACTCGGGGACGTAGGTGGAGATGCGAAACAGGTCAGGAGCGATTTCCCTTATTGCCATGCTATTTCTCCCTGGACTGATTAACTTGCCAATCGGTAACGGCAAAGGCTTGCAGATGCCAGATTACATCCGGATTTCCGCGCCATCCAGAACCGTGATTACTGCCCGCACAGGGTTCCAGTTTGGCGGCGTAATACGGCCAGGCGCTTTTGGAATTACTTGTCAGGCCCCTGTGCTGGTACTGCCGAGACGCGTGGTTACACCATTGAGTGTGACCGTTCCAAATGGCCAGGCCTGATCCAGCCACTGATGCAGAAAGCGCTCGAGCTCGCTCTCAAGCCCGCTGGCCAGTTCGCTTTGCCTTGCCCAGTACCAGATGTCTGCATCGGTCCCGTCCTGGCGAGGCGGATCGACATAGACGCAGCCCAGTACGCGCTTTTCGTCCAGGGACATGACGGTGTAGTCAAATGAGGATCGCAACTGAAACTCCTTCTGGTGCCAGCCGAGATCGACGATGTTCTGCTCGAGCGTCAGGCCTTCACTCGGCCACCCCCAGATCTCCCCAAACCGGGACCAGAGGTGATCGCGGCTGCTCATGACTGCGTCGTAGTCCTTGAACGCGTCATGGATCGTGATCGAGCGCATCCGGAAACGCTCTGTCTCCGCTACAGCCGGAACCTGAAATTCACTTGGCAGAAAGGACATGGGGTTTCAGGGCCTGATGGCGCCGTTCAGGATCGGACAGGCCGCACAGCGTGAGGACCGCCTTCTGAAGCGACTGGTTGTACGACGGTCTTGATTGCATCTCCAACACGGATCAGATCCCCCCTGATGATCCTCGCTCTGAGGCCACCCCGATGTACAAAGAATCTGACAACCTCGGGATACGTTCTCCTGGCAAAGTCTCCGCATGGTTCGCACAGTTCCAGACCCTCCAGCTCCACGTTCCCGACCAGGAAACGCTTGCCGCAAAGTGAATTGAGGTCGACCCCAATGGTAACGATGTTTCGGCGAGGTTCATGAGGCGCCAGGGACAAGCCGGATGCCGTTACGAAGGCTTCGATGTGTTCCAGTTCAATGAGGGTGACCTGATAGTCCGGCGACTTCCGGAGTGCTGCCTCCATGTAGCGATCGCCTCTCAACCCGCAATCCGCGACAGCCTCGACTTCGACCCTCGGCTCCATCGGAGCTCCGCACCCGGGCGCCACGAAGATGTGCTGGACTGTGGCCATCTTTCAGGATGTATAACGTCTGCGCTGACCCGCGCAGGTATCCGGAAGGCGCCTAATCATTCTCTGCACACCTGATGCACCGCGTGGGAGTATGGTCTGTATCCAGACGGTAAAGCGGCGGCCCGCACCTCAGAGCCAACGCTTTACCGCCTCGGCCGTATCGTTCGGCATTGTATTGAAGCAGATCCTGGCGTGGGGCGCATGTACGTGTACCACGTTGATCAACTTCTCAAACAGGATAAAGTTGTCCGGATTCTTTCGTACCCCCGCCCCTACAAGAATGCAATCAAAGGGCTTCTGCTCGAGTTGACTTTGAACGACTGCCTCCGCAGTTTCACCAAAGTCGGTCAAGCACATCTGCACGCTGTATCCGAGACGAGTCAATTCGTCTTCAGAGGATTTCAGACCCGCAAGGACCTTGGTCGCATCCATTCCCGGCGCGTAGCCGGGTTTGGAGAAATCAATCAGTGCAGGATCCAGCCCGATCACGAGGACGCTTTTCCTGGCTGCCATAGCTGCCTCCCGGTCTTCAATGCCTGACGGAATGCAGGCGTACCCTGTATCGTGCGCTCCCCTTTGGATGTACGGGAGTACTCTTGCTCGTCCGTCTGTACAACTGCTTCGCCCACACGTCGGCCAGAGGGCTAGAAAGCGGAGTAGCCACCGTCAACCGGGAGTGTCGTACCAGTAATGAAATCAGCAGCACTGGACGCGAGAAACACTGCCGTTCCGGCAACTTCGTCGGCTTCGCCCCAGCGGCCTGCGGGTGTACGGGCAAGTATCATCTTGTTGAACTCCGCCATCTCCGGAGCCTCCCGCGCCATTGCCGTCATCTCGGTTGCAATCCAGCCGGGCGCTACGGCGTTGACTTGAATATTGTGCGGCGCAAGTTCGATTGCCATCGATTTGGTCAGCTGCACGATGGCACCCTTGGCGGCACTGTAAGACGGAATCAGTCCCGAACCAAAAAAGGAATACATGCTCGCCAGATTAATGATCTTCCCGCCCTTGCGCTTGATCATCGATGCCGCAACTATTTTGGAAAGCAGGAAGCTGGCGTGCAGGTGCGTGGCCATGACGGTGTCCCAATCTGCCGCCGATTCGTTGAGTACACCTCCGCTGAGGACAACGATGCCAGCGTTGTTCACGAGCACATCGACGCAACCCAGATCGCGCTCAACCTTGGCCACCGCGTCAGCCAACGCTGGCCGATCGGTAACGTCAAGACGTGACACCATGGCCGGTACCCCAATAGCCTGCAATTCAGCCAGCACCTGACTGTTCCTTTCTTCATCGCGGGCCAGGATGGCGACTGCCGCACCGGCTCGTGCCATGCCCAGCGCAATGGATCTACCGATTCCGCGGTTGCCGCCGGTGACCACAGCAACGCGCCCGTCAAGCGCAAATGGCGATGAGATGCTCGACATTGTTTTCTCCAATGGGTGAAGGGGCTAACGCCTGAATCAAGTCGCGCCGCAGAGGCGCGTCTGCTTGAGCACAGGTTAGGCCACGGCGAGTGCGCTAATCATGACGTAATAGCCGTCCGGGTCACGCAATGCAAGCTCTCTGGTGCCGGTGTTTGGATTAATCCTGGGCTCCTCTTCGAGTGTCGCGACCAGCTTGCGTGCACGCTGCAGGGCCTGGTCGAAATCAGCTACGCGAAAGAACTGGAGCAAACCGTTGCCAGGTTCTGCCGGCTCGGCGCTCGTGAGGGTCGGATGTTCGTCTGCTCCCCACTGGTGCAGACAGAGCAGAACCGTCCCGTCTGTATCAAGTATCTGCCCGAAGTAGTCGTGAGCAGGTTTCGAAACTGGTAGCCGGAGGAGCGACTGATACCAGGCAAAGCTGCGGGCGACGGGCCAGGTAGCACTGCTATCGACACCTGGCATACATGAAGCATGGCCTTGGCTCCTCGCTCAGATTCGGATGCACAACGAAACGATCATGTCGGCCTTCGCGCGCAAAGCCGGCCTTCTCAAGGGTTCGCTGCGAGGGAATGTTCTGGACATCGCAGAACGCCTGGACACGAAAGAAACCGGCCTCGCCAAGCGCGTGCTCGGCCAGTGTGGCCACAGCTTCAGGCATGTAGCCACGACCCCAGTACTCGGGCGCCAGCACATAGCCAATGTCAACGGTGTGCCCTGACGGCCTGGCTTCGAGCATGCCGATCAGCACACCTGGATTCGCCCGTTCTGTCAGCACATACGGATAGCGCGTTCCAGCCCGAACCGCCGCGATGCACTCCGACACGAAGTCATCGGTTTCAGAGATGTCCTTGTGTGGCCGCCACATCATGAAGCGCGACACTTCGGGCTTGCTGGCATAGGCAGAGAAAATACGCGCGCTGTCGCTCGGCAACGGCAGCCGGGCGACCAGGCGGGACGACTGAAACGATGAAGCGAGCATGGTTACCTGCGTGGCCTGACGTCGCCTTTAGCAGTGTGCCGCCTGCGGCAACTTCGCGGCAAAGGCCTGTTACGTTTACTTTCTGACAAGGATGCGCTCGATGCGCCTGTCCGGAACCACCCACATGAGCGCCACCAAAACGTAGATCGCTATCTATATCCGCGGCGACATATACGCCACAGTGATGGCGACAACATAGAAAACCGGATCGCCAATTAGCCAAAAACGACTGGATTCGTCTCCTCTCACGACCGGCATCAGCCGGCTGTGTGTCGGTCTACGATATCTCCAGTTACGGGCGCAACGCATCGTCAGGCAGCTATTTTGTATAACTTGACGAGGCATTCCCGAAACTCCTTTGTCGCCTTCTTCGAGATGGTTGCCGATACGGCACTACCGCCAAAGAGGCCGCCGTATGCCAAACCTCCAATGAAGCCACCTCCGTGATGCCACTCAGAATCGAACTTCTTTACCCTCCAGTAAGCCGTTTCCAGAAAATTGATCCTTGTCGAAACCGAGCTTGGAAGCTTCTGATCAAGGAGTTGATCGAAGAACCGCACCAAATCGACAGCGCTTTCGGTTGAAAGTGCAAATGCACGTTCAGCTGGCAGTGGTCCAAGGATGGACCCCGCGATACTCATGCCTTTTTGCGGCGGACCTCCGTTCTTCGAAACTTCACCCACATATATTTGCGCATTGCTCAGACTGAAGGCGCCAGCCTGTGGTGTTCGATTTGTGCGAAATAACTTCAAGTGACGTCCCCTCAGATTTCCGCCTAACGCTGATGAGCGGTACCGAAGTGCGCAGCAGGGAGGTTACTCGTAGTGCGCACATGCTTTTACCACCAGGCCATTTGCGTTAAAAAAGAATACTTCCGCCACAAGGCCACGGACGCCCCGATAATAAATCGTGACGCTTTCGACGCCCACTAGAACTTGTAGAAGTTCGAAGTTCAGGGTAGGCATTCGTTCCAGGGCCGCGGACCAATAGGCCGCTACAAGTTCTTTGCCTTTTAATGTACCTGATGGGTCGCTAGCGATCTGGACAATGTACGGGGATGACATCTCGAAGTTATCGGAATAGTGGGCAAGAACTGCCGACAGGTCGTGAGAATTCCAGGCCTCAACCCACTGTTCGGCAAAATTGCGAGCGAAGTCCATGGTAATCATGAGTTCCCATCCCCAGCCTGTTCCCCTTCCTCCAGTTTCTTCGCGCTATTGCATTAACGCAACCGGATCCGGCGCGCCCTTGAGAGTGACGCCACACCCCACGCCACGAGCCATGTAGCGACGACCCAGATGACAGCAACGGCAGACCAACCGAGCAAAGTGGGAGCGCACCAACCCCAGCCGCATAGACCGTTGTGCTCCAGCAGACCAGGTACTCCGGCCTGGTCAAGGACATAAACCGAGATGATCAGAGCACGCACCGGAATGCCGGCAATGGAATCAGAGTAGGACGGCCAAAAAAGTGCGGGCAGCAAAAGCCCGCCATAGGCGACCAGCAACATTGCGAAAATGATTAGCGTCCGTCGTTCAAGCATTTGATGCACGCCTAAGGTCTACCTTGAGCGGGCCGCGCAGGGCCAAACCAGCGTCACATTGGGCATGCCTTGACTTGAGCATCTGCGGCTGTGTGATCACCGTGACTGTGAGAATGGATGACAAGAAGCTTTGGTGGCAGAGTCTCATCTGCCCGACGCTGTTCAATCAGTGCAAGTACCATTTCGTAAAGGGGAAAGCTTTTAGCGTCTTCCGTTGCCGCCGTATCCTGAACCAGAACTGTGCTTGAAATATCTATTTGCCGGCTCCCTGAAAAGAATAAAGGCGAAAATCACAATTTTTATCGCATTGGGCACAAGCACCATGATCCTGACCTCAGTCAATGCATAGGCCAGTACCACGATAGACCACGTTACATACACCCAACGCGCCCAATTTTTGCCTTTGAGCATGAATATTCCGCACAAGGAGGTTACGAGAACTCCCAAAATTGTACCGAACCATTGACGAGGAGGATCAGTTCTAAAGGTCAACGCTGACTCAGCAAATAGCCCAACTGCTGCAATCAACGCAAAAGCGATAACAAGCCAGGCGACTACAGTGACGGATGTGGGTCGTGTCATGGCAATGGTCCAACGGTTGGGTTGAGTGCCGCACGCGTAGACGCATGAACCTGCTCGGCCACCCTGGGAAGCTTGATGTCGGGAGACTGAATTGTGGTTGCCATTGAGTGGGCTCTCTCGGGTTTAGCGGCGGGCCGTCCGCTGCAATCTGTTGTTAGGCAGGCAGGCGTCGGTAGTGCATGGCGACTGTGCCGTTCCGGAGTGGCGTCGCCGAGACCAGTTCGAGCCGCCGCGCGCTGTGCAGCCCGCTCTGGTACAGGGTCGGGCCGTGGCCGGCGATCCTGGGGTGGACTAGGAACTTGTACTCGTCGATCAGATCCAGCCGGTCCAACTCCGTCGCGAGCTTGCCGCTACCGAGAAGCACGCCGGCCGGGGTCGCATCCTTCAGCTGCTGCACGCCCGTACGCAGGTCGCCAGCGATATGGTGGCTATTGCTCCACGGGAAGTTCCTTCGCGTCGATGACACGACGTACTTCGGCTTCGCCTCCAGCTTCACCGCCCACTCGCGCATCGCTGGCGGCGCCTCCTCGTCGCCATGGGCAACCGCCGGCCAGTAGACCTCCATCATCTCGTAGGTGACGCGACCCCATAACATCGCCCCGGCCTCGTCCATGAGGCGGGTGAAAAGGGCGTGCGTCTCGTCGTCGACGATTCCCTCCTGGTGGTCCACGCAGCCGTCCAGAGTGACGTTGAGGCTGAAGGTTAGAAGTCCCATGCGTGCCTGTTCCCAGCGGTCGGCTCCAGTGAAATGTCCGGCGACATTACCAGGCCCAGCCCGGCATTTGACACGATTGCTTTACCCATGCAAGAACCTGATTGGATTGAGCCTCGTCAAGACCTCTGATTTTCACGTAACGCGTTTCGTTGCCAAGGTCGGGTGGATTGTCCAGTTTGCCTCCGTTAAGGAAGACGACATTCACCGACACGTGATAAGCCGCAAGCTCGATGCACCAGCCGAATTGTGCTGAACCGTAATAGGCCTTGCCCCACTTGACCGCGTACCTTGGATCCTTCAGGTGCTTCCGGATCAGTTTGTCCAACTCCGAAATGATTGGATTCATCGCGGGTTTGGAATTCGCGATCCATTCATCGATGCGGCCGTGGCTCGCATCTGGTACCGGCGGCTTTCTCGTGGACAAGGATTTGATGTTTTTCATGTCGTATTCTCGTGTGTCGCCTGACGACCGCTGGAGCAATTGGTTGGGGCCGACGCGGCTATTGCGTGTAAGGTTCATGAACGATGCGCTGGGATATCCACCAGATGTTGCCGTGTTTGTCTTTAACCCCGCCCTGCCTGTCTCCGTAGGGCATATCTTGCACTTCCATTTGGAGAGCTGCGCCATGCTCGAGCGCGCGCTGCATGGACGCCTGAGCGTTTTCTACGTAGAGGTAAAAAGCAGAACACATGCCGGGGTATTGTTCTGTAGCCTCACTGACCATCACCGCAGAAGTGCCAAGTTGGACGTGAACGTTTTGAACCAGCCCATTGGGGCGCATGGTGCGACATGCCTCGATGCCGCCCAGCCCTTGAACAAGGAATGCAATGAAAGACTCTGCGTCGTTGACAAAGAAATACGGCGTCACGGTATTGAAGCCAGGCGGGATATACATGAACTCTTCGCTCCATGTCATTGTCAGACGGAATGCTACAACGGTGTGTGCCATTCTGAACTCGGCAACCGGAACAGGCCAAGTTCGTCAGCGCGTCGCCGGAACCACGGTGTGTACATATCCGGTTCTTTAATAAACGCTGCCTCAAGTTCCCGCAGATTCACCGCACGAGTTTCACTGACTTCACTAGCGTCGGGTGAAATCGGGCCATCGTAGATGGTGCGGAAGGACTGCTGAAACTCATAATCCCTAATAGCTGTCGCTTCGACCTCCAGTCGTGACTTCGTGACGATTCCGAAACGGTCCAGCTTGCTTACCACTACGCCCAACTCCTCACGCAGACCCCGAATCGCCCCCTGCTCGAAGGTCTCGCCAGGTAGCAGGTTTTCAGCTGCGCTGACATCCCAGGCGCCCGGCCATACATCCTTGCTGAGTTGCCGGCGTTGAATCAACAGGTCACCATTGGGAAGAAACAGAAATATGTTTGAAGCGCGATGCCAAAGCCCCTTTCGATGAACTACAGCACGCGACTCGATACCTAAAAGATTGCCGTCTTCATCAAAGACTTCGAATTGTTCGTCCATTGCGCCGAACGTCAGCGCTCAGGCGCGTGCCTTTCGCACGTCGCCTGCAGCACGTTGTTGGGCTTGCAATACAAGTGCAAAGCTCATTGAACCGGTGCACCAGGAGCCACTGCGTCTTTTTGCGTTCCCTGAGCCGCCTCTTTTGACACCCCCTTGCTGTTCTTCGGCTTGCACTTCTCCTCGTATGTTGCCCAGAAGTCGGAGTCCTGCGCCGTCTCGTACTTCAAGTCACTTACCGCACCGGTATCGTTGTTGACGATGGCAGTCAATCGCGTGCAGTCCTTGTTTGCCCCTCCAGCGAGAAGACCCACATACGGAATATACGCCGCGGCGTTCACTACTCTGTGAACCCCTTCGTACACCCACATCGTTGTGTCATTACCCATTGGAATCGTGACCGAAGGCGTGCCAAGGGCATCGGAGAGCTCCTTGGCCGTCTTGACGCTACCCATCACATCTTGCGCCTGGTCCTTGTCGACGTACGAGCCAACTGTCGAACATGACGACAAGCATGTGATCGCCATAAGCAATGCAGTGAAGCGAATCATCTACCCTCTATTTTTGTATAGTTTTGGGCCTAACGTCTGAGCTAACCGGCAATTTGCGGCATTTGACATAGCGAAGTCCGTTGCCCGCTTATGGTGAAGTCCTTCATTCTTTCTTCCGGTATATAGAGACTAGTTTTGCCAGGAACGCGAGTGCAACAAGCCAACAGATTACTGCAAAGGACCATCGCAAAAGAGGAAGCTGCCATCGATATAGTCCAAGAATGCTTCCTAGTCCGGCGAGTATGAGAAAAACCAGAATAAATGCTGCGCGATAGGGACGCTCAAGCGACCACACGAGCGTATAGGACAAATCTGAACGCCGAACGGCTCTTTGTCTTTCGAATGTCATGGGTCGACGGTGTCGCGTAGTTCAGCCTAACGACCGAGTTGAGCGACCAGCTGCATGAGCTGACGCGCGCCGTGCGCGCATACTGAACACAGGCGGGCGCGGCGCGCCTGGCCCGATTTCCCGGACCGCTCGAACGACTTGTTAGCCGTCATTGTGGCCACAACGCTAACTCTGCGCACAGCATCTACTCCCAAGCTGCACAGGCGGACATTTTACGCTTCCGAACGAGCAGAAAACGCAACATTGGCCAGGCGTCGGCCGCAATACCCTGTGACACGCTTTGCACTCGTAGAAGAACGTGCATGCATCGGTGGGCATTTTCTCCTCCGCTGGCACCGCACTCGGGGCAAGCAACAATGGTGTAGAGGGTTACTTCCATGGTCCGTCAATGACGGCTATCGCCTGAACTCAGCGGCGTTTGAGGCGACGCCTGATTTTGCGGTAGCAAAAGCAGGTGGCGGGTCCAATGTCCGCTGCAGCGATTTGTTAGGAGTCGGCTCACCACACATACATACTA
The DNA here is from genome assembly GCA_041396045.1 of Gammaproteobacteria bacterium. Lineage (GTDB taxonomy): Bacteria > Pseudomonadota > Gammaproteobacteria > Steroidobacterales > SHZI01. The sequence goes on from JAWKZI010000001.1 coordinate 46,089, forward strand.
GACTCTTTGTTCATCACCTTAAGATTGATGACTTCCGCAGGCTCACCAGCGGCAGCGCCAAAGCACACATGAAGAGGTAACAGGTGTTCCTCTCGCGGATGGCAATACCTTGCCCCGGGGTCTTCGGACCAGCGGGTTAGTTTTTGCCGCCGTTGCTCTGCTGAATAGGTTGAATTACAGCATGTGTCGCTTAACCACCGCTCAAATTCGCGATTGGATTTAGATGATTCAGCCGTGTCGGGGGCAAAGAATGCTTTCAAATTATGAAATGAAAATCCCGAACCAATGAGCAATACATTTTTATGCCTCAAGCCTCGTAGTGCCTCACCGATAGCTATGTGGCTTTCCGGCTCCAGCGAGCTCAACAAAGACAATTGCACACAGGGGACATTTGCCTCTGGGTACATGATTTTAAGCGGAACAAAAACACCATGATCCAATCCTCGCTCATGATCCAGTTTCACATCAATTCCGGCGGATTCAATCAACAGATGTAGCTCACTGGCTAATGACGGCTCACCTCGGCAAGGATATGTAATTGAATACGCTTCTTCGGAAAAGCCGTAATAGTCATAAATCAGTGATGGAGTTTCGGTTGCTGTGATCGTTGGAACTCTCTCTTCCCAATGAGCGCTGACGACAATAATGGCCTCTGGGCGGTCGAGTCTAGCGCCCAACATCTCCAATGAAGCCACCATTTCACTATGGCCTGGATCACCCAAAAGCGGCAAAGGACCGCCGCCATGCGAAATAAAAACCGGTTGAATCCGACTACGCAAGTTCCTCATCCTGACTGCTAACGGATCGGGCTTTAGCTGTACCAGCCAGCGCTGATTGGCCTAGGCTAAGCTACAGCAATTCGAAGACATTCCACCAGTGCTCGATTCTTTCGAGATGTTCGGATCGGAAGTAGAGCGTGACCCGCGAGTAAAATGGATCGAGATAAAGTTGTTCGTTGAGCCCGTCGAAGCGCCAGGCCTGGGGAGCCATCAAGAGAGATTTGAACCCAGGCTTGTCTGACTTCTCCCCGGTTCGATACGGCTCGTATCCCACGACGAAGACGCCAACGGACACGACCCGATCGTCAGCGACGCTGGCGATTGCATCGAGGACAGCGTTCTCCGGTGTGCCTGCAGGTACGGTTGCTTGAAGAGCGCCGAGGTGGCTGAACGCGGGTGCAGACTGCCGAGCGAACGTTGTTGAGGTGAAGTCAGGCCAGGTCTTGACTACGACGCCGTCGGTCAGCTCGATTCGAAGTGGGAGCGGTGCGTGGTCGATCCAGACCATGACACCGGCTTGACCCGAGGGCTGTTCGAGCTCGCCCCGGGAAGGATCATTGATGCGAACGTCTGGGTACGGCAAGGGCTCGATTGTCGTATTGAGAGCCAGGGCCTTCTCGAGAGTCTCGCTCTTCGAGTCGCCAATGCGAAACGGTCCGTACGTTCCCGAGTCGATCGTTCAGGTACAGGCGCACAACGCGGTGCACGCCGCTAGTGCAACGAGCTGCGATGTCCATAATGCCACGCGCATTCTCTGATCTCGCTGCCTAACGCCTAGGTTCAGGGCGCCGCCGCGTAGCGGACGCGCGCCCTGGAACCGATAGTTAGAACTCACTCGAGCAGCTCCATAATCTCCGGCTCATGAAGCTTGAACGCCGCATAGATGAGTTCATTCTCCACACTTATTCCCTTCCGGCCGAATGACCAGCCGGAAGTGAGAGCCAGTGGAAGCATAAGCCAGCCGGAGGCGTTGGCCGTTTCACTACGTGTGGGTCCGATGGTCAGCGACTTGCCGGATGGATTCGAGAGAACGAACGTCGATTCCAAGGTATACGCGCAGTAACTTGGTACTACGCCAACTGTAAGGACAAACAACATCGGCTCAAAGCATTGGAAGTCATGGGTCTTGCTAACCTCAGTGCCCTGATATGCGGACAGCACTAGTTGCGGCCGCCCGACTACATGATCCGAAAAATCAACCTCCTTGAAGATATGCGCCCGGCCGATCGTCCATAGGAATGATTGCGTGGCTTGAAAGGTTGTTTCATCCCTGGGTCTCTCAACGCTTAGCACCACCCCCGAAAGCACCGCCCGGAATGGATCGCTTGACGGATCGGGCACCTGAGGACTAGATCGAATGACGGTACAACCAGCCACGCAAAAAAGGAGGAATGCAACGCTAAATAGTCTGCCCATACTCATAAGTGAGTTCTAACGTTCGAGCTAAGCGGGCGACGGCAGCGTGTTGAATGGGCCTGTTGTACACCGGGGGCATGCTACTGCTCGGAGCGATTCGCGGCGTCGCGATTCCGGTCGTATCGCTTCATGCCTGGAAACGGCGGTAACCATTTCTCGCGACGGACGGTCCAGAGCTCATACGTCGGCTTCAGTTGGTTCGGAGCATCGAAAGCTCCCAAGTTGACTTCAACTTCGTCGGCGGTGCGGGAGAAGACGGATGAGCCGCACCGAGGGCAGAAGTACCGGCCGGCATAGCTGCCAGTTTCGCCCTCTATCGCCACTGCGTCCTGGGGGAACACTGCGGAAGCGTGGAAGAGGGCTCCATGATGCTTGCGGCAGTCGAGACAATGACAAACGCCGACGCGGTAGGGAGAGCCTGAAGCGACGATTCGAATACTACCGCAGAGGCAACTTCCCGTGAATGTGTTCATGGTGCGAGTTCCTACAGCGTTCCGGGTGTGCGGTCTAACGCCGGAGATCAGCGGCGCCCACCCCGCTGGCCGTCCGTCTGGATCGACTGGTTAGAAGCCGAGCCGCGAAGCCGCTCTGCGAGCCACACCTTAATGATCGACTGCCGTGTAACGCCCAGGCGACCAGCTTCCCGGTCAAGTCCCTCGATCATCCAGTTGGGAAAATCAACGTTTACTCGCCTTTGTTCCTGCATGGGGCGTCTTGCGTTAGCGAGATCAAGCGAATCTGCCACGCTCTTACCCGCATCAAAGTCACGATCAAATTTCTTTGCCTTCATAAAGCGCTACCTCGTCGTCACGAGACCTACGGACAGAAATAAGTCGAATGGCATCGCCCCGCGATGTGACCACAGCAGACCAAAGCTTTGCGTCGATGCGACCGATGAGCAACCAACGTGGCTCATCCTCGGTTCTTGCGGGGATCTCCAGCAGGTCTGGGTCTTCCCACAGGCGTTGGGCATCGACAAAGTCGATGCCATGCTTGGCCAGGTTCGCTGCACTTTTCCGAGGGTCAAACTCGAATGCCATATTGGTATAAAAAGTATACCTTTATGGATCACTTGGCAAGCGCCTGTCGCAGGCTTCTAACGACCAAGCTCACCGGCGACAGCGGCTGGCGCGCGGGTTGCGCTTGCAAGCCGCGTGACAGGTGCGTCCGGCGACCGGTGGAGCGACTGGTTAGACGACCTAGCGATAGACGTCACGGCGATGTCCTACGCGATAGATTGTGATCTCTTTCCGCTTATCATCGATCAGATAGACGACGCGATAGTTGCCTTGGCGGACGCGATAATGATCGTCGTACCCGGCAAGCTTCTCGGAACCGGGCGGCCGCGGATCCTCAGCTAGCGCGTGAATGCGCTTAACAATTCTAAGGCGGTCGGCCTTGCCTCCGATGGCTTCGAGTTCCTTCCCGGCGGAGGGTTTTATGAGGAGCTTATAGCCGGCCACGACGCTTCATGCCCCGCACGAAGCTCTCAAAGGAAACGCTCTTCTCCGATTTCCGACGATCAATGGACTCGAGATCATCGGCATCTTCCGCCAGCGCTGCCTTAACGGCGTCATTAACCATTTCGGAAATGGACCTGTCGTTTGCCGCGGCGCGTAAGCGCAGTGCCTTATGGACCTCGGGCTCCAAGTAAACAGTCGCTCGCTTTGGTGTATCCATTAGCGAAGTCTGGTCCTTTGACGTTAAAGCGTCAAGACATCAGTTATCAGGTCGTGTAACGTCTCCGCTAACCGGCCGCCCGCTTGCGGGCGGTCCTGGTTGAGCGGTTGGTTAGCCCCCGTCCCTTTACCAGCCGAACTTGCAGCTTGCATCCAAGCGCGGACGCGTAACGTTGCAGAGTTGCAATGGAGGGGGAGTGCTTTGCATCGGCAGACTCGAGTCTGGCCACAGCAGATTGGGTAGTGCCGATTCGTGCCGCCACGTCGGCCTGGGTAAGGCCTGCGGCTGTCCGAGCCTTCAGGATCTCGTCGAGAAACTCGAACTCCTCGGCAACCCGATCGTACTCATCCCTTACGCCGGGGCGTGCTAGCGCCCGTGCCTTAAACTGCTTGAGACTCTTACTCATTTTGTGACTTCCTCCATCCGACGTCTGGCGATTTCCAGTTCCTTCCGAGGCGTTCTCTCCGACTTCTTTGTGAACTGGTGGAGCATCACAATCTGCCTTCCGACAATCGTGCAGTAGAAGATGCGGGCGATCCCCTCAGCTGCCTTGAGGCGGAGCTCAAAAAGACCATGACCCATTGCCCTTGTATGCGGCATACCGAGATCGGGGCCATAGACTTCCATTCTCTCCGCGTACCTCACGAAACGGGCCAGGAAGCCGGCCGGGAGCTGAAGGATCTCTTCTTCCAGCCTCGGACTGTAGAAAGTGACCTTCCAGTTCACCCGGCGACTATAGCGAATATGCTATGTGATGTCCAGTTGCCGATGCCGGGGTCTAACGACTTAGCTCACCGGCGCGCCGCTGGCCGGCGGGGCTTTTGCTTTTGCAAAAGCCGTGACGGACAAGGTGCGTCCAAGTGGAGCGCATAGTTAGGTGTACGCCGTCCATCTATTCCGAGGCCTGACACTATAGTTGCTTGCAGGGCCTAAAGTATGCGTCATTAAAGGCGGATGGATTCCTGGCAGAGGTTGGTACGAAGTCATAAGCGCGATCTGGCTGCTCTGAGCAACTGGTGCATGCCGCGACTCCACCTTTGGAATCGCGAAACCACAGTCTTACATTCGGACTGGACCGCTGCGAGAAGACGGCGAGAATGCGAGACTCAGGCTCAGCTGACTGCGCCCAATCTGATGGAGGCGCGATCTCGAGACAGCTCCTGGCAAGCGCAGACGTGCCGATACTGGATGCGGCCACTGTTGATTGCGCCCCTCCTGGACTCGACGTATTGCCGGCTATTGGGTCCGGCGTGCATGCAGACCCCAACGACAGCGGGACGATTAGCAATAACATTGAAGAGGTGCGCATGTCGTACACCTAACAGCCAAGCTCACCGGCGACAGCGGCTGGCGCGCGGGTTGCGCTTGCAAGCCGCGTGACAGGTGCGTCCGGCGACCGGTGGAGCGACTGGTTAGACGACCTAGCGATAGACGTCACGGCGATGTCCTACGCGATAGATTGTGATCTCTTTCCGCTTATCATCGATCAGATAGACGACGCGATAGTTGCCTTGGCGGACGCGATAATGATCACGTCGTACCCGGCAAGCTTCTCGGAACCGGGCGGCCGCGGATCCTCAGCTAGCGCGTGAATGCGCTTAACAATTCTAAGGCGGTCGGCCCCTTGCCTTCCGATGGCTTCGAGTTCCTTCCCGGCGGAGGAGGGTTTTATGAGGAGCTTATAGCCGGCCACGACGCTTCATGCCCCGCACAGGGCTCTCAAAGGCTGCTCTTCTCCGATTTCCGACGATCAATGGACTCAGGAATCATCGGCATCTTCCGCCAACGCTGCCTTAACGCGTCATTAACCATTTCGGAAATGGACCTGTGTTTGCCGCGGCGCGCCAAGCAGTGCCTTATGGACCTCAGAGCAAGTAAACAGTCGCTCGCTTTGGTGTATCCATTAGCGAAGTCTGGTCCTTTGACGTTAAAGCGTCAAGACATCAGTTATCAGGTCGTGTAACGGTTGAGCTGAGCGGCGCGCACGCCGACGTTTGAGCTTGGCACTTTATTCTTCACGCGTCCGCTCCAGCGAGTGTTAGGCATGCTTGGCCTGCGGCGCACCTACGCCACATCAGAGATAACTCCAAGTGCGATGAGGACGACCTTTAACAGCATCATCAAGATTGCACCTCCAACCCAATACACACAGGCGAAGATCCAGAATGTGTACGGAGCATCGCGAAATAGCCATGGCCACATAGCCCGCCGGTAGTGACGCCAAGGAACAAGACGATCATTGCGACCGGTGGTTCGATTACGGCCGGAAAGAACACGGCTAGGAAGTGGAAAAGGACCAGTCCCAACAGAAATGGCCAGTACCTGCGAAGGGCGGGGCCGAAAGGGATTCGAGGCTTGTCGGTGTGCGCGAACATGCCGCCTAACGTCTCGGTTCAGTCGCGCCGAGCGTAAGCGAGGGAACCCAAGAGCGCGAAGCGCTATTGGGCGACGGCTGCAACCGTTGGTTAGGTTGCCGACCTCTGCCGCTTATCGACATAGTCACGCAGGGCGCGGTTGACGGCGTCGGAGTCGGGAAACAGCTTGTGGAGGTCGGGGTCGATGATGGCGATGTTCGTGCCCTCATCGCGGTACCGCTGGGCGTACTTGCCCCGGGTGCCGGAACGGATGAGTTCCGGGGGGTATTCCGGTCGGAGATCCTTTTCATTACTGCTCATAAGCTTGGCGCTCTCGGCGTGTCATCTGCCGTGCAGAGATGATCCTGAGTCTACCACCGCGTTCGGTGAACGCCACGACCAGGTACCGGTCTGCTAAGGTCTTGCCGAATATGACAAAACGCTCTTCCTCCAGGGAGTGATCGGGGTCCAGAGCGGTCGACGATAGTGGGTCTGCGAAAGCTTCGGTTGCCTCGCGAAAGCTGACGCCGTGCTTGGCCTCGTTGTCACGAGCTTTCGCTGGATCCCATTCGAACTCCATCAGTGGTGCCTAGGCAACCTAACGTTTGAGCTCACCGGCGCCAGCGGCTGGCGCGCGGGTTGCTCTTGCAAGCCGCGTGACAGACGCGTGCGGCGACCGGTGGAGCGATTGGTTAGACGAGCGCATGGCCACCATAGTTACTAACCTACTCCACCAATCTGGCCGCTGTCACTTTGGTGCCGTCGTGACTTATGGCGCATTCGAAGTCGGGGTCTAAAGCGTGGCTTCTGAACGTTAGCTCCGGGGAATGAGCCTGGTCTGTATAGTCCGGCACCAGAGCCTCCATAAGGTACGAGTCATTGATTCGGTGCCTTTCTTCGAGACGGTACAAGTCAGCGAGAGAGATTCCAGGTCGGACCTCGCCGCAGAAGGCTCGCAAGGTATTGGCTCGCCACGCTTGCCAAGCGACCCAAGCAGGCAATGGAACCAGAACAGCCACGCAGAGAACGCCGAGACTCCATCTCGCCACCCTTGCCATTGCTCGTCTAACGCTTGAGCTCACCCGCGCCAGCATCTGGCGCGGCGGTTGCGAATGCAAGCGCCGTGACAGATGCGCCCGGCGGCGGGTGCAGCGATTTGTTAGGCAGCGCCTGTGCGATTTTTATAGCCAGTCTCCGGTTACCGACATAACAGCAGTAAACGCGCTCGCAACACCGTACCAGAGTTGCAGCCCAGCTGCGAAAAAAGCAAAAACGCGAAAGGACTTCATTGCAAAAACCACGGCGATACAAACAACAAGTTGAACGACAAGCAAACCCAACACAATGTAACTTGGCCATGCAGGAGCAAGCTGGTCCGAACTCGTCGGGTGAGCCATTAGCGCGCCCCAGCAAAGTATCAGGACCGTAACCACAGTTGGCGCGAGTAGACCCCAATACCGCAGTTGCCAATTGCCTTTTTTGATCGGGGTCTGAAAGACCAAACTTGCGAGGAGCCCGATAACCAATACAGCGCTTATTCCCCAAAAGTAAAGTAGAACGCTGAACGATTGTTCTGCCAGCCAATACGTGTAGTAAACGAAACGCATATGTCGTTGCTGAGCGCTGCCTAACGGTTGAGCTGAGCGGCGCGCACGCCGACGTTTGAGCTTGGCACTTTATTCTTCACGCGTCCGCTCCAGCGAGGTGTTAGGCGGCATGCTTGGCCTGCGGCGCACCTACGCCACATCAGAGATAACTCCAAGTGCGATGAGGACGACCTTTAACAGCATCATCAAGATTGCACCTCCAACCCAATACACACAGGCGAAGATCCAGAATGTGTACGGAGCATCGCGAAATAGCCATGGCCACATAGCCGCGATAGTGACGCCAAAGAACAAGACGATCATTGCGACCGGTGGTTCGATTACGGCCGGAAAGAACACGGCTAGGAAGTGGAAAAGGACCAGTCCCAACAGAAATGGCCAGTACCTGCGAAGGGCGGGGCCGAAAGGGATTCGAGGCTTGTCGGTGTGCGCGAACATGCCGCCTAACCAAACATGGGGGTAAGAAGTGACGGGATAAATCCTGTCCGTTCGTCTGGATATGTCGCTCGACGGTGGTGCAGGTTCCTGATTCCATTCATGCAGCGCTGAATTCGGTCGGCGCCGGGGATGGGGACATAGGAGGCGTGGTGGCGAAGGGTCCGGGGTTGCTCGAGGTCGCCCGGGACAAGATGCGGGTTCGGCATCTGGCGTACCGGACGGAGCAGACCTATCTGCAGTGGATCCGGCGGTATGTGGCGTTTCATCATCGGCGTCATCCTCGTGAGCTAGGGGCAGCCGGCGTGGAGCAATTCTTGACCCATCTGGCGGTTGATCGCAAGGTCAGCGCGTCGACGCAGAACCAGGCGTTGCAGGCATTGCTGTTCCTGTACCGGGAAGTGCTGGGGATCACGCTGCCCTGGCTTGACAATATCACCCGGGCCAATGCCTCCCGACGCCTGCCGGTGGTGCTGACTCGCGCGGAGGTGCGCGCCGTTCTGGCGCAACTGGATGGGACGCACTGGCTGATTGCCAGCCTGCTCTATGGCTCGGGACTGCGGCTGACGGAAGCGCTACGGCTGCGGGTGAAGGATCTGGCACTGGAGCGGGGCGAGTTGATTGTCCGCGACGGCAAAGGTGGCAAGGATCGGGTCACGGTGGTGCCGGCGACGCTGGCCCCGCACCTGCAGCGGCATGTGGAATCCCTGCGGCAGTGGTTCGAGCAGGAGCGGCGGCGCGGCGCCCCGGGCGTGTCACTGCCCCAGGCGCTGACCCGCAAATATCCGCGGGCGGGTTGCCAGTGGGGATGGCAATACCTGTTTCCGGCCCGGGTGCTGGGCAAGGACCCCTACTCCGGTCAGCTGATCAGGCACCACGTTTACGACCAGACCATTCAGCGGGCGGTCAAGGCCGCGGTGTGCCAGGCCAATATCCAGCAGCCCGCCAGCTGCCATACCTTCCGCCACTGCTTCGCCACCCACCTGCTGGAAGACGGCTACGACATTCGCACGGTGCAGGAACTGCTCGGCCACAGCGACCTGAAGACCACCATGATCTATACGCATGTCATGGGCAAAGGCGCGAAGGGTGTCATGAGTCCGCTGGATCGGTGACGGACCGGTGAAGGATCGTTGAAGGATCATCGCAGGCAGAACATTCAGCCCGCTGCCTCCTGCCTTGTCGACCGAATCCACAACTGGCACAGTCAGCTATTCAAGTTCGTGCTGGTTCGACAGCACGCCGGTTGTTGAAATCTGTGGCAAAGACTCAGACGCACGTCATCCGCGCCCTGCGCCGCGGCCTCCAGGTTCTGGAGGCTGTTAACGACCACAACGGCGCGCTGGTCAGCGAAATTGCCCAGGCCACCGGGTTGCCCAGGACCACCACGTTCCGCCTGCTGGAGAATCTGCGGCAGGCCGGTTTTGTGGATCGCAGTCCGCGCAACGCGGGGTACTTCGTGACGATTCGTACCCTGCATCTGAGCCACGCTTTTGCGGCGGATGCGTGGATCACCGACACGGTCCAACCGGTGCTGGAGGCATTGTCGCGGCGTCTGCTGTGGCCGATCTACGCACTCACCCTGTTCGGCACATCGATGCTGATTCGCGCGACCACCACCTATGCGAGTCCATTGGCCATCGACGCATTGCCGCCGGGAACGCTGGTGCCGCTCCTGACCAGCGGCGCGGGCAAGGTGCAACTGGCGTTCTGCAGCGAGGAGGAACGGCGGGCGTTGCTGACGATCCTGCGCACCTCGACTGACCCCACGCATGCGCCGGCACGGAGCACCGCGGAGTTCGAGCAAACGCTGGCACAGGTGCGGCGCCAGGGCTATGCGCTGGACGTGAAGGCGCGGACCAAGCGCAATCCGGGCAGGACCACCAGCATCGCGGTGCCCGTCCTCGTCGGACGCCGCAGTCATGCCGCCCTGTCCCTGCGTTACTCCGATGCGGCCATGCCGGTGGAGCGTGCGGTGAAACGCTTTGTCCCCATTCTGCGCAAGGCGGCCCGCGAGATCAGCGCCGGGCTAAGCCGACGTCCACCGACCTGAGCGCCCTCCCCGTGTGACCACGCTCTGGTCACCATTTACAGCACGGTGGCTGCTGCTATTTTTCCGGACCTGAGCCCGCGTCGTACCCGGGCAAGTACGGGGCCTTGGGTAACGTGGCGGGCAACATGACGGGCAAGGTGGCGGGCAACGTGGCGGACATCATTATCATCGGCGCCGGCATCGGTGGTTTGACGGCCGCGCTCGCATTACAGCGTACGGGCCAGAGGGTGCGGGTCTTCGAGCGGGCGGCTGCCTTCGCCGAAGTGGGTGCTGGCCTGACTGTCGGGCCCAACATGTTGCATGGCCTTGCTCATCTGGGGCTGGGCGAGGCAGTGCGGGCAGCGGCGATGACGCCGGAGCATGGCGGTGTCATCGACATTGCCACCGGTGAGTTGCTGGTGGCGAACACCCGCGGCCGGATTCCGGAGCAGCGTTACGGCCAGCCCTATACGCAGATGCATCGTGCGGAGCTGCACGGCATCCTGGCAGACGCGGTCGGGCGCAACGATCCCGAAGCTTTGCAGCTTGATCACTGTCTGGCCTCGCTGAGCCAGGATGCGTGCTCGGTCACCGCGCGATTTACCAACGGCAACTCCGCGTGTGGCGACCTTCTGATTGGTGCCGACGGCAGCCGGTCGGTGGTCCGCGACGCGCTGTTCCCGGGCCACGCTCCCCGATTCACCGGCTACGTCGCGTGGCGATGCCTGGTGCCCATGGATCGCCTGCCTGCGACGCCCATCTACCCGGATTCCGCGATCATGATCGGACCCCACCGCTCATTCGCCCGCTACCGGGTCAGTCATGGACGGTTGCTGAACTGCACTGCTTTCGTCGACAGTCCAGGCTGGACCGACGAAGGGTGGTCCATCCCCTCATCAGTAGAAGAGCTGCTGGCGCATTTTGCCGACTCTGCCCCCATCGTCAGCGAGATCGTGCGCCAGACGCCGGCGGATGCCTGCTTCAAGTGGGGGCTGTTCGACCGGGACCCGCTGCCCTGCTGGACGGACGGCCGGGTCACCCTGCTCGGCGATGCCGCTCATCCCATGCTGCCGTTCCTCGGCCAGGGTGCTGCGATGGCTATCGAGGATGCAGTGATCCTGGCCAGAGCGCTGGCCAGTGTTTTGGCCAGGGTTTTGGCCAGCACACCGGAAGGACCGGCTGCGCTCCTTATATATGAGCAGGCCCGGCGGGAGCGGACCTCCTTTGTCGTGCAGGCATCCCGCGATGCCGTCCGGGAGTTTCATGCGCCGGATACCCGTGGTTACGATCCCGCACGGCACCGGGACGCGGAAGCCCTGGGCCTGTTTAGCTACAACCCGGCCACAGCGCCAATCCCGGCGCAGCCGTTCCACCAGCCACGAGGATAAAACCTGTGTTCATGAATTTCTGGTACCCGATGTGCTCCAGTGCAGAACTGCAGAGCACACCTTTGCCGGTGACTGCGCTGGGTCTGGACTTTGTCGTCTTCCGGGATAGCGCCGGGCGCGCGGCCTGCCTGAGCGACACCTGCATCCACCGCGGCGGCGCGCTCTCGGCCGGCCGGGTGAGCAGCGACTGCATCGAGTGCCCCTACCACGGCTGGCGCTACGACCAAACGGGCCAGTGCGTGCGGATCCCGTCCCTGGGCCCGGACACGAAGGTGCCAGGCCGGGTGCGCGTGGATGCCTATCCGACGGTGGAACGCTACGGTCTGGTGTTTGCGTTTTTGGGCGACCTGCCGGAAGCAGAACGCCCGCCGATCATGCGCATCGAGGAGGTCGATGAAAATGGTGTGATGGCCGGCTGGCGCCAGACCTTGCAGATCTTCGACCTGCCGGTTAACTACCAGCGCTCGGTGGAAAATGGACTGGATTTCGCCCACAACGAATTCGTGCATCCCACCCATGGCTTTTCGTATCGGAACGAAGAGAGCTACAAGGTCCCGCCGCTGGAGCTCATCGAACAACCCTGGGGTCTCGGCGCCTGGAATCGCATGTATGCGCCGCCGCTGGCTGACCCGAAAATGCAGGAGGCGTCCGGCCGCAAGAAGGATGCCTTCGTCTCGGTGGGTCTCGGCAATGTCGGGGCTGCGAGTATCTGGACGTTCATCCACCCCACCGAAGAGTTCAAGATCCATCAGTACCTCTTCGAGAAACCCGTGAGCCGCGACCGCACCATCATCTACTTCATCACGCTGCGTAATTTTCTGCTCTCCGCAGACGACGACCAGCGCATGACCGGCCGTAATCAGTATGTGGTTTTCCAGGATCGCGATCTGCTGGCGAAACTGCGGCCGGTGCTGACGCCTGAAACGGCGCGGCACGAATACCTGGTGCCGGCCGACAAAACCATCAGCCGCTACCGCGAGTTTCTGGGGGACTGGGAAGCCCGGGGCTGGCGCATCGACAGCGAATTACTGGACCGCAACCGCCACCATTCGGTGTGCGCCATTCCCGGCCCGGCGCGACGCACCGCCAAAGGTTGGGTGCTGGATGCCGTGCCGGTGGTACGGCCCGGCTGAGCGGGTGCGGAACTCAGGGCCAGAAACTGTAGACCCGTTCAAATACCCAGAACGAAGCCATGCCGCCAATGCCGTAAGCCGGTGCACGCAACATCCATGACGGAAAACTTGAACGCAGATTCTTTATACCTTGCCAGGCGAGCAAGACCGCCAGCACAAACAGCAATTGCCCTGCTTCAACGCCGATGTTGAAGGTCAGCAGAACGGGCAGAATCGCATTCTGGGGCAAACCGATTTCTCCCAGAGCTGCCGCAAACCCCAATCCGTGTAATAGCCCGAAACCAAAGGCCACGATCCACGGACGCCGGGCTGTCAATCCTGGCCGCCCTTGCTGGCCATGAATTATTTCAGTCGCGACAAACACGATGCTCAGTGCTATACAGGCCTCCACAGGTGGCACTGGAATCCACACCAGTTCCAGTGCAGCCAGGATGAGCGTAATGCTGTGCGCCACGGTGAAGGCCGTGATGGTGATAATCAGCTTGCGGGTATTTCTTACGAGCAACAACAGCACGAACACAAACATGAGGTGATCGGCGCCGAACAATATGTGCTCTACGCCCAGCACAAAGTACGTTTGAATGGTTTGGGCAAAACCGGGTTTTGCCGTGAGCGTGTAGCTGGGCGCATTGGGCGTGAGGCGCTGCGTGATTGACGTGCCATCCTGGTACTCGATGCGTGCGAGCACTTCGGTACTGGTTTTCGCCAAACCGTCGACGGTGATGCGCAGTCCGGCCAAGCCTTCGGGGCGTACAACTTTCCAGGTCCGCAAATTGGCGTTCCCGCGGTAATCGTCCAGCGGATTGGTGAGCGCCCGGGTCTTCTCGTCAAAGCGTATGTCCAGCGCGAGCCGCTGATTGCCTCCGAGCGCGGGTACCTTCCAGTGCACTTCCAGGGTATCGGGTGCGATTTCCGTCAACTGCAGGTAGGCGGGCCGCAGTTCGTCCCCAGCAGCAACATTTGCCGTCAATGTGCAGATCACCATCCAGCAGGCCGTCAACAGGCAGCCAGCGACACTCGGCCTTGGTCGCACCTGTGTCATTGGCTGCCGGCTTCCTCAGGCCATTCAACGACAATCTTGTAGTCTGCCAGCAGCTCCTTTTCGACTCTACGTTTGATTGTGTTCTCGTTGTCGTAGGACCAGTCGCGCAGTACCTGCTCGCGAACATCACCAATTGCCGGCACCTCGCCCGGCAGGCGGGCGGTAAGCCTGATGAAGTGGAACCCCAAACCGGAACGCAACGGAGGGCTCCACTCATTGAGTGCCAAGTCGTCCAGTTGCTTCGAAAAATCGTTGCCCAGGGTGTTGTCAATGCGGGAAGTCGACGCGTCGCTGAATTCCCTGGCTATCAAGGTCTGATCACCATCGACAACCTGGCCATTACCCAATGCAGTTGCGACTTCTGCCAACCGTTGTTCGAGTTCTGCCGCGGGCCGCGCGGGATTGATGTAAATCTGCTCAAAGCTGTAGCGGTCGGGTCTGCGGTATTGATCCGGGTGCGCCTCAAGATAGGACTGCAGTTCGCTCTCGTCCGGCTGAGTTGCCGTAGCCATGGAAACCGCCAGAAATTCCAGCTTCTGCTGCAGGCGACGCCGGATCACCGGGTCATCCTCGTCTAATCCGAGCGCCAGCGCCTGCCGGTAGTAGATTTCTTCCAGCGCAAAGTCGTCCACCAGGCTGGCGATTTCGCCGTGCGTCGGTACCCGCCGCCAGGTTCTTTGGAACGACTCGGAGAGCGCGTTAATACGGCCTTCATCGACGACGATGCGACGGTCGGACTCAAGGGCATCGGGATTGAGCCAGGCGTACAAGGCGAAAAACGCAGCCCCGATCAACAGAAAGTGCAGCAATGGTTCTCTAAAAAGTCTCATGGCGTTGTCGATTGTGATTCGCAAATGCCGCAACTGTCATTTTGCACATGACAATGGCTCGCACAAAAAATGATCGCCGCACGATGCGGCGATCAAGACTGGAACAGGAGCACCTCCGACGATTGCGAAGTGCAGCTTCAACCCTTGGGCGGTGCGTACCAGATCGGAGAACTGAACGCCCGTTCCTGATGTGTCAGCGGAACGGTGTCATCAAGTTTTGCCCCCAGGCGCAGCTTGTCAAAGAGCGTCCAGCGTGGTGTAGGGATTTCCAGTACCCGAACGTAGTAAAACGCTTTCAGCGCCGGATCGAACTCCGGATCTGAAAAGACGCCGGTCAATTCCGGCTCGCCGATACTATTTGTGTACTCACCGGTCTCCAGGTTTACCGTGTTGCCGACCGCGGGCAGTTTGCCGGCGCTGTCGAGCTTCCGGTCGCCGGACCAGACGACGTCAAACACTTTCTCCTGCGTATTGCCTTCGGCATCCAGCCAGCCCTTGATGATCTGGATGCGATCAAGATTGGCGCCATCGGGATCTTTCGTTGCGGCCACCAGGAAGGTCAGCGGCTTCTTGCCGTCGGTGCCGGTAATTCTCTGCCCCATGGGTACACCCTTGGTGTAGCCGGCGGCGGGAAAGTTATTGAAATCCTGCTTGCTGAAATCAAAACCGCCAAAGAAGCGCACTTTGCTGCGAGGTCCAGTTGTAGCGAAGGTCTCCTTGCGCTTCATGGCATCCCAGATAGCCTCGCGCGTATTTTCGCTGGCCCAGACTCCGGTGATGCCGGATGCGGTCTGCTGCCATCCCAGATATTCGCCACTTGGCCCCTTGATAACTGGCGTACTCCAACGATTGACGTTGGATGGTTCCAGCGACTTGAATTTGCCAAAGAAATTGTCTTCTTCAGTACTCGACAAACCGGTGTGGGTATCAGTGCCGCCGTCCGCGCCCATCTGGAACGGATTCGTACCGAGCTGAGCTTCCAGCCGCATGCCGCTCTTGAGGGCTTCGCGCCAGTATTCATACTTCCAGGCACCGGCGGGTTTGGGAGCGCCAATAAGGTTGCCGGTATCCCACAGGTCCCAATTGGCGAATTCATCATTGGGCGACAGGCTGGGATGCGATTCGCTCTGACCCTTGAACTGGGTCAACTCGAACAGCGGTTCATATCGGGCACGCATAGCCGCGTATTCGGCGGTCATCGGCGTGCCGTCAAATTGTTGCTCCTCGAACATGCGTCCGTTGGACAGGTTTCCATTGTGTGGAATCGCCAACACCTGACCTCCGGTAGCTGCCTCATAATTTTCCATCCACTCCCACAGTTTCAGGGGATCTTCTGTAACGAAGGTGGTCAGCGGAGTCAGGTCGCGGGTCTTGTCGGCGCCGTCGCGAAAAATAATATTGCGGTGCAGGTTATTGCCGCCGTCAGCATTGACTGTCCATTCGAACGCAATGAAAGTCGAGAATTTTCCAGGCTGGTTGTACTTCTCCGCCGTGTCGACGGTCTTGACCCACGCGGACTTCATCCACTTGGGATCCATGATCTGTTTCGGCAACTTTCCGGTTGACTGCAACACGACCAGTTCACTCTTGGCTGCGGACGCAGCTTTTTCGTCGCCGGAATTAAAGGCCTTGTTCCAGCCTTTGAGTACCGCACTCTCCATCATGTCCGGATTGCCATCGAGAATTTCATTGATGGTTCCCATGCCGTCGGAATGGTCCGTCACCATGAACCAGTCGTACGGCTTTTCCAGTTTGGTCTTCAGTCCGGAGTTGGAAATCACTTCCATACCCAATGCATAACGATAGGCATCGGCCGGTGATAGCGTCGCGCCGTCCATGCCGGCATCGGCCGACCAACCCGTATGCACGTGAGTGTCACCGAAATAGGCTTCCGTCGGAAAATTCTTGCTGGCAGAACTCGTTGTGGCGGCGGGCGCGGGGCTTCCCGCTGCCGATTCTTGTGCTGACCTGTCTTCGGACGGCGACCTGGGTCCATCACAAGCTGTGAGGTAGCCGGCCAGCGCAATTATTGCGAAGCCTGAAACCGTGCGGACTGCGAGGTTTTGTTCTTGTCGGTACGGTGCGGCCATCGACTGGCTCCTTTGAGTGCTCTGATCAAGTTCGGTGTTCCAGGCAGGAAGATACAGTCATCGCCAGGTGCCGCACATTTCGCTGGCGACGACCGCCGGCCTGGACGGCGGAGGGCCGCTGGCAACTATCTGAAAAAACGGCAAAAAATGGCGCGCCCGACAAGATTCGAACTTGTGACCCCTGCCTTCGGAGCGCTTCCGGGGCCTCTGAGGGCGTCATCTTCCCAATCAACGCGTTGCCCGATTCTGACCTCTAAGTTCCTGTTTCGTCGGCCTTTATGACGCCGCGCCTAACGCGCGCGTGTACGCCGGTCTACGCCCCGCTTACATTGCGGTTGCACTTATAAGTGCACTACTTTGAGCGCACGGAAGGGAGAGCCATCTGTGCGCGCGATCATCGGTTCCCGCTTGCTGGCAAGCAGGGCCGCCCAGCCCAAGAGCAAACCGTTCGATATACCGGACACTCGCCTGGCGGGCTTCCTATTGCGCGTCCAACCCTCCGGTGCCCGGTCATTCTGCGTCCAGCTCGGCAGGGGAAGGAGGTTGACGCTGGGCAAGGTGGGCCACCTGACCCCCGAGCAGGCGCGCCAGCGCTGCGAGCAGGTGCTGGGGAACATCGCCCACGGCCGGGAGCCGCTGGCCGGTCTGGACGGGGCCGCGCGGCTCAGCCTCGGGGAGTTCATCCGGAACCAGTACGAGCCGTGGATTCAGGCCAACCGGCCCCGAAACGCGGCATCCGCCCTGGCCCGGGTCGAGAACTGCTTTGGTCACTGGTACGACCAGCCGATGTGCGGCCTGTCCACCTACCAGCTTGAAGCCTGGAAGACGGGTCGCCTGGGCAAGGGCAAGCGGCCGGCTACCGTGCTCCGGGACCTGACCACGCTGTCAGGCATCCTGAGTTTCGCCGTGCGCCTGGGGCTTCTGGCTGACAACCCGATGCGGCGTGTCGTCAAGCCGCGGCTGGACCGGACGCCCAATGTGCGGTTCCTGGATCCGGAGGAGGAGTCACGCCTGAGGTCGGCACTGGCGGATCGGGACCATCGAATCAGGGCCGCACGAGAGTCTGGCAACGCCTGGCGACGGGCCCGGAAGCACGCGCCGCTGCCAAAGGTCACAGGCTTCGGCGACCACCTGACACCCGCTGTACTGGTCAGCCTCAACACGGGATTGCGCCGCGGTGAGTTGCTGGCGCTCTGCTGGCACGATATCAACCTGCGGCTGGCGGTGCTGTCGGTTCAGGCCACGTCGGCCAAGAGCGGGCAAACGCGCCACGTCCCCCTCAACGCTGAATGCATCGAGACCCTGAAACGCTGGCGGGACCAGAATCCGGATGCCACGCCGCTCGACAAGGTGTTTGCGGTCAGCACCTCGTTCAAGACCGCATGGTCGGTAGTTCTGAAAGCGGCCGGAATCAAGAGGTTTCGCTGGCACGACCTGCGCCACCACTTCGCGTCGCGACTCGTCCAGGCCGACGTCAATCTCAATACCGTCCGGGAGCTGCTGGGTCACGGCTCACTGGCAATGACGCTGAGGTATGCGCACCTGGGGCCGGATCAGAAGCGTGAAGCTGTCGCTCTTCTGTGTGCGGAAGTCGGCGAAACGCCTGCGGTACAGAACACGCCGTCGGCATCGGCGAATGCCCACGTGGCCGAAATGCCAGCACCGCAATATCAATTCCCGCTGGCAAATCGAGGCGGCATCAGCGCAGGGCGCACCGAGATTTCGGACACTTACCGATGAGCGGTCTTCGCCCCGCGAACGCCAAGATAATTGACCGCAAAGCCGATTATCGTTAGTCCTGCTACCACGATCTGAGCGATGAGCGTTTGAAGACTGGGGTAGACGCCGAGCCAGGTCACGCGGGGGCCGGCAATAGATGTCAGGTCGACCATACCGGCCTCTTGTAACGCGGCCACGCCTTTGCCGACCAGCACCACGGCCAACACGCCGATGAACACGGAACTGACAGCGAAGAATTGGCTGATCGGTAGCCGACGCGTTGCGCGCAAGAGGGCGTAGGCGATCACGGCGAGTAAGAGCATTCCCGCAATCAGGCCCAAAACGAGCGCTTCATGCTGGCCTTGTGTCCATAGAGCGCTATAAAAAAGAATTGTCTCGAAAACTTCCCGGTACACGGCAATGAACGACAGACCGGCGAGAAACCAGGCCGAGCGTTGCGACAATGCGTGGGACAGTCTCGCCTGAAGATACTGCTGCCAGCGCCCAGCGAGGCTCTTGTTGTGCATCCACAGGCCGACACTGAGGAGTACCGCGGCGGCGAACACAGAGGACAGGCCCTCCGTAGTCTCGCGTTGCGCACCGGAAATGCCGACAACGTAGGTCGCCACGCCCCAGGTGGCCGCGCCAGCAAGGAGCGCAGCAATCCATCCACCGTGGACATACGGGAGCAGATCAGTCCGCTGGGCTTTGGCCAGAAAGGCAATGACGGCGACCACAATCAGCAGAGCCTCAACGCCCTCGCGCAACAGAATCGTGAAACTGCCGAGAAACGCGGTGGCTGCTGTCGCCCCACCGCCGGCTAACTCCTGGTCTGCGAGCTCCAGCAACTTGTCGATCTGGATCGCTTGGCCGGCAACGTCGGCGGTGGGCTGCCCACTGCCCAGAGCGGTGCGGTAACGGGCCACGGCAGACTCGACACGGCCGAGCAGAGCAGGGTTGGCTACGGCAAGCGTTGGCTCAATCTGTTCAAAGCCATCCAGATACGCCGACAGCGCCAGCCGCTGCGCCTCCTCGACCTGCCCCGTGGCGTAGGCGCGCGCGCTCGCCGCGAAGCGTGCCCGTGCCAGCGCGATCCCTGTCGGAGCACTGTCATCAGTCACCGCGGACGGGTCACTGCGCAGGTAAGCCAGCACGCTGCGAGCCACCGCAGTCCCCACACTCGCGGTCAGCTGCTCTTCACTGGCGCCGGCCAGTGCTTCGAGGTTGGGAACGTCGGCGTGAACGGTCTGGTCTGATTGCCAGCGTTTCTCCCCGGCACGGCGATCGGCCTCATCAAACGACAGGGTGCCGACAAAGAAGGCCAAGGCCCAGCGATCGGCGTCCGATAGGCTTGAGAAGCTCGCCATTGAAGTGCCGTCGATGCCCTGGGTGATGACCTGGTAGTAGCCGAACGGAGTCCGCACACGCGCCCGGTCGATGTCTGTGAAGGCGATCGGCTTGGGATCAAGCGTGCTGGCAGCGGGGCCGTCACCGGCTCCCAGGGCGCCGTGACACCCGCTGCAGCTCGCCGCATAGAGGGCGCTGCCCCGTTGGAGGTCTGGCACCACCTTCGGCGCGAGCGGCACGGGATATATACGGAGCAAGGTGGCAGCCAGCTCGTGCGCCAGCGTTGCCACCCGCTCTGGTGTTTGCCCCGACGAAATGTTTCGTTCCAGATCGCTCGCCTTTACCAGCAACTCCCCACGTCCTGGCCGGTCCGGTAGGGCTGCAATTTGTGATTGGGCCGTGGCGGCAAAGTTCTGAAGCTCCGCGAACTCGGCAGCATTCTTGACTTGACCGTTGACAACGGCCCCGCCGTAATCCGCCGCTATGTAATCCAATATCTGCCACGCCTGACGAGGGTCAGCAGTGGCTTCTGGGGCACTGCCGGCGACACCATCGGATGCGACGACGAGCGTGAGGCAGCAGACGAGCCAGGACATCCGGAGGGTAAAGGTTGTTACACAGAGCATTGCCGGTTTAAGCACCTCAATTCCCCGCCGGATCAACGGCCGATGCGGCGCTGTCCTGCTGACGCGCGTCGCGCAGGATTTCAACAGCTTCTCTAATCACATAGAGGCCGATGGCGACGCCAATCACGAGGTCAGGCCAGGGGGTGCCGGTGGCGAGCACCAGCAACCCGGCGACAATCACACCAAGGTTGGCAACCACGTCTGCGCGGGTAAAAATCCACGAAGCCCTTAGGTGCACTTCCCCATCCCGATATTTCGCCAACATACGAAACACGGTGGCGTTCACCAGGAGAGACAGGGTGGCCATGCTAACGATGATCCAACCTTCTGGTTCAGCGCCGACGAAGGCCCGCCGGATGGCTTCAATGACCACTCCGAGACCGAGAATAGCAAGTAGCGCGCCACTCGCCTGCGCGCCGTGGCGCTTGAAGGCCATCGATCGGCCGATGGCCAGCAACGCGATGGCATAGACAGAACTGTCGGCAAGCATATCCAGGGCGTCCGCCAGAAGGCCAGTCGAATCCGCGACGAGAGCCGCCACGGTGCCGACGGCGAACATCGTCGCGTTCAGAGCAAGCGCAATGCTGATCGTGCGCCGCTCCTCCGCCGTGTCGGCAGTCGCTGTCTGACAGCCACAATCACTCATCCCACGCATCCTCGTATGGCAGAGCCGAACGATGCACCCTATAGTAGCTATATGGTCAAGCCAGACACCTTTCGATAGGAATTGGTATGCGCATCGGGGAACTGGCCGCGCTCAGCGGCATGAAGGTCGTGACCATTCGATATTACGAAACTACCGGCCTGATTGCGGCCCCAAGTCGAAGCAGATCTGGGTATCGCATGTACCGGCCGGAGCACTTGCAGCGGCTGACCTTCCTGCGCCGGTGTCGGGAGCTCGGCTTCTCGATCAAGGAAATCAGAGAGCTCCTGTCACTCACGGAGAATCCCCGACAGTCATGTGCGAGCGTGACCACCATCGCGGCGCGACATCTCGAAGACGTTCGTAGCAAGCTGGACGACTTGCAACGCCTTCAGCAAGCCCTTGACGGGCTGGTTGCATCCTGCGGGACTGGCCGCGTCGGGGACTGCAAGATCCTGCACGCGCTTGCCACGATGCCCGCATAGTCGGAACTACTTATTGACCCTCGATCAGCTAGAGGGTTTACGGTCACCAAACGTCGTAGACATCAAGCATCTGCGAGGAGAAGTGATCGTGCAAAACACTCGTCACATGCTCGCCAGGGCCGTCATCCTGTGCGGGGTCGCGCTACTCTTCCCGATTGTGGCGACAAGCGCGTCGCCCTCCTCGACTGATACCGCCGAGGTCCAGGCCCTACAGAAACAGGTCGACGAGTTGAATCAGGAATTGAAGCGCCTGAAGAACGCGTCCGATCCCACCGAGCAACAGCATGCCATGCAGAAGACCTGGAGGATGATGCAGGACCACATGCGCGCCATGCGGCAGATGCCGGGAATGATGGCGGGTGGTTGCGCCAACTGGAAAATGATGGACCCGAGCATGATGGGCTCCGGAATGATGGGTCCCGGCATGATGGGCTCGGGCACCACGCCGGGTTGTCCGATGATGGGCCACGGCATGGACATGGGTTCCGGCATGGGGATGGGTTCTGGAATGATGGGGTGGGCCATACCCTCCGGTGTAACGCCGGAGGCCTATCAGAAGCAGATGACTGAGCAGATGCAGGCCATGCGCTCGCAAATGGCGGCAATCTCAGCCGAGAAGGACCCTGCAAAGCGCGAGGTGCTGATGCAGAAGCACTACGATACGATGTACCGCGACATGCAGACCATGCGGGGCATGGGGTGGATGTGGGCACCGAGCTCTGCTGGCGCATTGCCAGACGCCAACTCGAAGGGCGCGCAGCTCGAATCGAAGTACTGCTCCCAGTGCCACGCCGCACCCGCGCCTTCACTGCACACCCAGACCGAGTGGGCGTCTGTCACCGATCGAATGCGCAGCAGGATTGCATCTACAGGGGGCACGACCGCCGGTGTAATGGTGCCCAGCGATTCAGAATTCAATGAGATTGTGAAGTACCTTGATGGGCATGCCCGCGGCCCTTAACAGGGCTGACACTGCACTGTCAGCTGGCGCGTTCGAGGGGCTGTGGAACTGAACGGCCAC
The DNA here is from genome assembly GCA_041396045.1 of Gammaproteobacteria bacterium. Classification (GTDB taxonomy): domain Bacteria; phylum Pseudomonadota; class Gammaproteobacteria; order Steroidobacterales; genus SHZI01. The sequence continues at coordinate 68,716 of JAWKZI010000001.1, forward strand.
ACATCACTCCGTAGTTGTCAGTAGTGGCTCTCCGGACGGAAGCCACCCATGTCCCGCAAGGCATTTTTTAATGTGTTCCTCGTCCGCTGGAAGAGCCAGCCTCTTATTCGACCGGCCAGTGTGTTGAGAGCGGCACACCGATAGAGCCTCGCGAAAATTGTCGATCTTGTGCGGCCTATGGGTGGGCAACAGGCAGCCGGATACTGCAAGACTGCAGAAAATTACAGACAATAAAACAGGTGCTGTTCGCATGATATTTGCCTCGGCCCTTATGGGCTTTCCTCGCCGATCGGCAGCACCTCGTCCACGGTACTGACATAGACCCAGCCAGAAATCTGCGGCCCGATACGGGCATGGGTCCGGATAATTGCCGTAACGGCTTCCACTTCATGGTCATCGCAGACCAGCTCAAGCTGCGCCTCCGCGATAAGGAGGCCACCTGCTTCCAGGGTGAAATCCATTTCTGCTTCGCTGACGGCGCGTAGCATGCCCTTCGACTCCAGCAGCGAGATTCTTCGAAAGCCGGCTTCGGACAGCGCCTGGATCACGCCCGGCGCACGCACGTGGTGAATGAAGGACTTGATCAGTTTCATGCAGGGGACTCCTTGGCTACAGCAACCGTCGGCAGGGGTTTGGCGTTGGGACGCCAAACCATGCGGTACAAACCCGGCAGAACCAGCAGGGTAAGGACCGTTGACGAGATGATTCCGCCGATCACTACCGTCGCGAGCGGCCGTTGAACCTCGGCTCCCGTGCTGGTATTCAGGGCCATCGGCAGAAAGCCGAGGGCTGCCACCAGCGCGACCATCAGTATCGGACGAAGGCGCAGCATGGCCCCCTCACGGATGGCGTCGTCGATGCCCAGCCCTTCAGCGAGACGCTCCTTGAACGCAGACACCATGATTACGCCAGTCAGAACAGACACGCCACACAGCGTGATGAATCCGACCCCCGCTGTGATCGATAGTGGAATGCCCCGGATCCACAAGGCGATCACACCGCCCGTCAGGGCAAGTGGGACGCCACTGAATACCAGTGCGGCGTCCCGGGCAGATCCGAAGGTCATCAGAAGAAGCGCGAATATCATCACCAGCGTCACCGGCACCAGCAGGGTCAGGCGCTCAGTCGCCGACTGCAGTTGTTCAAACGTGCCACCGTAGGCCAGCCAGTAGCCGGTTGGGAGCCGCACCTGATTGGCGATCTTCTCCTGCGCTTCGCGAACAAAACCGCCCAGATCGCGACCGCGAACGTTTGCCGAGACGACAAGCCGGCGTTTGCCATTCTCGCGGCTGATTTGATTCGGCCCGGGAGCCAGTTTCAGGGTTGCCACCTCACCGAGCGGCACATAACCGCCAGAGCTCAGCCGAATCGTCAATCGCTCCAGTGCGGACAGGTCACTCCGCAACTCTTCCGGTAGCCGCACGATTAGAGAAAATCGTTGATCACCCTCGAAGATCTGACCGGCCTCCTCACCCCCGGTGGCTGCGGCCAATACGTCCTGAATGTCGGCCACGTTCAGGCCGTAGCGGTACAAGGCGTCGCGATTCGGCTCGACGGACAGCACTGGCAGGCCCTGGACCTGCTCGACTTTGACGCCCTGGGCGCCCGCAATGTCATTCAGCACAGCGGCAATGCTGTTACCCGCCTCCAGCAACTTGCCGAGGTCATCGCCGTACACCTTAACGCCAAGGTCGGACCGAACCCCCGAGATCAGTTCATTGAAGCGCAGCTGGATGGGCTGGCTGATCTCGAACGCGTTTCCGGGGACAGCTTCCAGGCGCTCCTCGATCTCGGCAGACAGTTCTGTTTTGGTCTTGTTTGGATTGGGCCAGTCCTGCCTGTCCTTCAGCATCACATAGCCGTCGGAAATACTTGGCGGCATCGGGTCCGTTGCCACTTCGGCGGTCCCAACGCGTGAAAAGTACGTCTTGACCTCTGGCAGGTCCGACAGCGCTCGTTCGAGCTGGAACTGCATTTCCAGGGACTGAGTGAGGCTCGTACCGGGAATCCGCAGGGCCTGCACCGCGAGGTCGCCTTCGTCCAGGCTGGGTATGAACTCGGAACCCAGTCGCGATCCCAGCCAGCCACAAAACACCACGAAGACCACGGCGCCGGCCAGAATCGGCAGGCGCAGGCGCAGTGCCGCGTCAAGGACGGGAACGTAGGCACGCCGCGCTCCCCGAACGAGCAGGTTTTCCTTTTCCTCGATTTCTCCGGTCAGGAGTATGGCAACGGCTGCGGGAACAAAAGTCAGAGACAGAACCAGTGCGGACAGCAGCGCAAGAATTACCGCGAATGCCATCGGCTGAAACATTTTCCCCTCGACACCTGATAACGCCAATATCGGCAGATTCACGAGAATCACGACCAGCACGCTGACCAGACTGGGGGTGAACACTTCGCGCGTCGCCACGAAAACGGTGTTCAAACGCTCGTCGAGGGTCAGGAGACGCCCCAGACGATGCTGGCGGCCACCCAGCCGCAGAATGCAGTTTTCCACGATGATCACGGCGCCGTCGACGATCAGACCAAAATCGAGCGCACCGAGACTCATCAGATTGGCCGAGACCTTGGTACTTACCATGCCCGAGATCAGCATGAGCATGGCGAGGGGGATGACGGCGGCGGTCAGGAGCGCGGCTCGGACATTGCCCAGCAGCAGCAACAGCACGGCGACGACCAGGACCGCCCCTTCAAGGAGGTTGTTGCGCACCGTGGCGATGGTCTTGTCGACCAGCACCGTGCGGTCATAGACCGGTTTCGCGGTGACACCCTCTGGCAGCGTCCTGGCGATCTCGGCCAGTTTGGCAGCCACGGCCGCGGAGACCGTTCGGCTATTCTCGCCGATCAGCATGACGGCGGTGCCGAGTACCGTTTCCTTACCGTCATGGGTTGCGGCGCCGGTTCGCAACTGTTTACCGAGCCCCACGTCCGCTATATCGCGCACCGTCACCGGTATTCCGTCCCGGTGGGTGACAATGACTTGTTCGATGGATGCGATATCGCCAACCTGGCCCGGCGAGCGGATCAGATACTGCTCACCGTTGCGCTCGATATAGCCGGCACCGACGTTAGCGTTGTTCTTCTCCAGTGCGTTGACCAGATCATCAAAGGTCAAACCAAATGCCAGTAGCCGTGCCGGATCCGGCGTGACGTGAAACTGTTTCTCGTAGCCGCCGATGGTATTGACCTCGGTGACCCCACGAACCTGCCGAAGCTGGGGGCGGATGATCCAGTCCTGCAGAGTGCGCAGTGCGGTCGCGTCATACGGCTGACCGTCGGGCTGCCGGGCATCGGGTTCGGCGTCCACGCTGTACAGGAAGATCTCACCCAGACCGGTCGCGATCGGCCCCATCTCTGGTTCAAGCCCGGCCGGCATCTGGCTCCGGGCGCCCTGAAGCCGTTCATTGATCAGGTTTCTCGCGAAATAGATGTCCGTGCCGTCATCGAACACGACCGTCACCTGTGACAGCCCGTACCGCGAGAGCGAGCGGGTGTATTCGATGTGTGGCAGGCCGGCGATGGCAGTCTCAACCAGGTAGGTAATCCGCTGTTCCACTTCCAGCGGCGAGTACCCGGGCGCACTGGTGTTGATCTGCACCTGCACGTTGGTGATATCCGGTACGGCGTCGATTGGCAGGCGCTGGAAGCTCCAGATGCCTGCACCGGCCACGAACAATACCAGGGCAAGAACCACCCACCGACGCGCGATGGCAAACCTAAGAAGTCCGTCAATCATGGTGGCTGCCCTCAGTGCTCGTGCTCGGCTGAGCCTTTGCCGAGGTCTGCTTTAAGAATGAAACTGTTTCGGGTGACATAGCGATCACCGGCCTTCAGGCCGTCAAGGATCTCGGTCAGCTCGGCGTCACTGCGCCCAATGCGGACGGGTTGCGCACGAAAGCCGTCTGGAATTGCCAGAAACACCACGCTCCGCTCTTCGAGGGTCTGTAGTGCCTCATTCCTGATTGCAACCGGGACGACGATCTCCGCCAGCGTCACGTCCGCACTGACGTACAGGCCCGGCGCCCAACGGCCGTCCTGATTGTCAAGCAGGACGCGGGCCGTCAGCGTCTGACTGCTTGCGCTGCCAAAGGGCGCCACATAGGTGACCTGGCCTTCGGCACTCTGTCCCGTGTCACTGCTCCGCACGCGGACCTGCTGACCGACGCGAACCTGGGCCCGATCGCGCGGGAACAGCGACACCTCAACCCACACGGTTGCCAGATCAGCCACCGTGAAGAGCGGCTGGTCGTCGGTCTGCTCACCGGGATTGGCGTGGCGCGCCGTCACGACGCCGGTCAGCGGGGACGTCACGGCATAGGTACGCAGGCTTTCGTTGCTTTCGACCATGGCCAACGTTTCCCCCTGACGAACGGGATCCCCAACCCGTTTGGAGACGCTGCGAATCGCGCCCGGAAATCGCGCCGTCACCTCTCGCACGCGCTCGGCATTGGGCGCAGTCACGCCGTACAGCGACAGTTGCTCGCGGATGGTGCCGGCGCCGGCTTCGGCCAGCTCGATCGATGCCCTTTTCATCTGCTGCGCTGACAACCTGACGCTGTCGGCGGCTTCTTCATCGCCGTGGCTATCCTGGCTGTCGCCCGCATGGCCCGGCTCCGCGGAATCATGCTCTCTATCGTCACCGGCAGGTGTGGGCTGTTTGTCGGAACACCCCGCGGTAACACTCAGAATGATTACCGCCACTACGGTGACGAAAGACTCCAACAACGTTTGTGCTCTGCTCCTGTTCATGGCCGTTCCTGATTACTGTTGTTCTCGTTAGTGAGGGGCTCGCCAGTGAGGCGTTCAATTTCGACCTGCAGCGTCTGGGCGCGCTCGGCCGCTTCAATGAGCGCCCGCCGTGCCTCCTGCCATGTGCGCTGGGCATCCACCAGCTCCAGGTAGCTGTAGCGCCCCCGCTCGTAGGCGTAATCCGTCTGCTTGAGTGCTTTTTCCAATCGGGGAAGAATCGTGTCCTGAACCGTGCGTGTCTCCGCAATGGCCTGACGCAGTTCCTGGTACAACCCGAATAGCTGGGTCCGCGCACGAAGAACAGCGACCTGACGATCTACGTCGAGCCGGTCTCTGCGAGCCGTCGCCTCGGCGATAGCTGGCGCGGCACGTCGACCGGAAAACAGGGGAACCGATACGCCGAGCACGAAGGCCTGGTCGTTAGTTGCTTCCAGTCGCCGCACGCCACCGGATACAAGCAGGTCGGGCCGCCGCTGGCTGCGGGCAAGCCTGATTTCCGCTTCACGAAGTCGGGCTTCCGAAGTGAAGCGCAGAAAATCGGGGTTAGCGTCCAATCGCCTTGCCAGCGATTCGAATTCCACCGGTTCTGGCAAGCGATAGATATCCGCTGTGATCACACCAAAGCGGTCGTCAGGCTCACCCCAAAGGGCGGCGAGTTGGCGGCGGGCAACTTCCAGCTGCTGTTCTGCGGACCGTTCGTCGAGTTCTGCGGTCGCCAGAGCCGCCTGCGCCCGGAGCAGTTCCGCCTCCGGAGACCGGGCTGCAGCAACGCGTCGCTCCACGTCTATCACGGTCTCGCGCGAGACTTCAGTCGCATTGCGGGTCAGTTCAAGCTGCTCCTGGTGAGCAGCAATGAGAATGAATCGGCGCGTAACCTCCGCCAACACATCGAGTTGGGCCGCCTGCTGCTCAACCGTAAGTACATTGCGGCCAGCCTGAGCAGCCGCGGTGCGGAGATTGCGTTTGCCACCCAGCTCAATTACCTGAGAGAGCCGGAATGTCGCCTCAGCAGAATCCAGCCCACGATCTTCGCCACTGCCGAGAAAATTCTCCAGCTCCATCGACGCTTCGGTGGCGGGTCGTTGACCAGCACCGGCGATCCGCGCGTCCTGGGCTTTCAGGTCAAATCCGAAACCTCGTAGCGCGGGGTTCGCTGCCAAAGCCCGCTCAATTGCCTCGCCCAACGTCAGGGTGCTGGCTGTCGCAGCGGCAACTGCTTGCGATTGTGCAATAGCACTGTTCAGCGCCAAGCCAAGAATCAGAGCGCACGCGCCCGCAGCGCGTGCTCGAAACAAGTACATGAGTGTCTCCCGGTCCAAGCGTCACACCCAAGTGCGACGCGACAACGTCGAAAAAACGCAGGGAGACTAGGCGGGAGGGCCTCGGAGGGGCGGACGGAGAAACAGAGGCGATGCCGGAAGCGGCCCACCAAGAAAAAGGGGCGAAAGAAGAAGCGTGTGCCGCAAGACGCCGAGAACGAGAAGAACGACAAGGAATAGGACCGCATCGAACCCGGGAGGCCAGACCTTGGCGACAACCGGGCTGGTCACGTCAACCGTTTGGTCCTCATGGGTGTCATCGGTGCCGAGTAATGCTTCGTCGTCAATGGCACCAGAAGAATGCAGCGCAATGGCTGGGCCAGAACCATCCAGGCAAAGATGCAGATGCGGCCCACCGAGCCGCGGCAACAGCACCATTACGCAAAGAATTGCGAATAGAGCCAGGTTGGTTCGGGACGGGTTCTTCAATTGGACAAGTTGCCACGAGGCTGCATTGTTGAGACGGCAGGCTACGCCAGTAGTGACTCTCAAGTCCAGTGTGGCGGCCCTGGCAGCACAAAACTGTGGCGACCTGCCAAATTTGGCGCGTATGAATTAGTCGCTCACGAAGTCGCCAGTATTGTTCGGCGCCGCCATTGCGCTGCATGACGTCGGGGCCCATGCCGCTACCCCACAATAGTTGCGACTGGCCGGATTTATTGTCTCAAAACCTCACTGGCCGTGTCGTGATTGCCGGGAGTTACGTCGGATGTTCGTCGTGTGGAATGAAGAACGGCACCACCACAACTCTTCGCTTGGACATTTCATGCAGGATGACTGGATTGCTAAAACTGACGTTTCCGGATTTCGCCGGACTGTCTCTAAGCCTTCATCTTGGTTTTCCATCGCCATTTCACTCTAGCACCAGGTTTCGGAACGGCCATCGATGCTTCGCTTTTCCAAGCGCGCAGGGTTAATCAGTTGTCTCACCCCATTTAGTCCTGAAAACATCTTTTTCGTTATATGGGGGATTAACCTGACCCACCGTTGAGGAACCCTAGCGAGACAGTGTCCGCTGTCGACCCAGATGCCAAGTGACACTGTTTCCCCTGACAATGGCACTCATCGCCTGCCCCTCGCGCCCGGCGAGCACGGGCCGCCAGGGTACCAGGGAGAACTCATGACTGTCGTCGAGCACGGCAAACTGGCCGCTGGCGAACCACAACGCCCGGCGGTAGGTCCCGCTGATCGCCTGCCCCTCTCGGAACGGCCGGTAAGCGCGGCCCGTCTCGGCGGCAATCCTGGTCGCCCCCGCCGCCAGGTCGCGCTGGCGCAGCGTGGCGATCGCATTCTCGGCAAGCGCCAAGCGTCCATCCTGGAACTTTGCCAGCTGCTGTTCCACGAGGAACGCACCGCGCGTCGCGATGTGGAGACGAACCTCCGCCCCGAACCCTCGCGTGCCGATTTCGGCACCGCCGGTGACGAGCTGGTGATCCAGCCACGTCGCACCGATCACGCGGACCTGCCGCTCGACCGGAAGTACTGATTTCAGTTCGACCTCCAGGTTGTTGCCGTCACGCCGATCAAACAGCCGGCCGCGCTCCGGCAGATCCGGCGGGATTCGCCACACCCCATCCGAGACTCGCTCGACGACGCCGGCGCGGCGGGAGCGCCTCCAGGCGCCGGATGTGTGCCGCGACGAAGGCGTCCGGGTCCTGACCGGGACGCGATGACAACCGGGCCACTGTGAGGTGGTGGGCCGTCCGGTAGTGCCCGTCCGTGGCGAAGGCCGCGATCGTCCGGTCCGAGCTGCGGACTTCGTTCCGCACGCGGACCGCCACGATGCCTCCGACCGGCAACTCACTCAGATCGACTCTTGCGGGCAGCGGCACGTGATGTGCCCGCCCCTCCAGCCCGTCGACGATCAGGTAGCCCCGGTCCTGGAGCTCGTCTGCCAGCCCCTTGGCCGCGATGCGACCCACCACCGGCTGGGCCGCTGCGGCGGAGTCGAAGAAGGCGAACTGGCGCCGCTCCGTGCCAAATGCGCGCTGCATCGTGCGGATGATGTCGCCCCGCTCCCCCAGGTCCCTCAGCGTCTGTTCCGCCCGGGGATCAATCGTCCAGACACTCGGGGATGCCTCCTGGGCCAGCCCCATCTGCCCGAGCTGCCGGAGGCGACCGATCAGCAGCGAGCGCCGCAGCCGCTCATCAACGTCCGCCGGCACGACGCGGAGGTCCACCTGCCCGTCGTTGGCCAGCCGCTGCAGGGAGCGGTCCAGACTGGTCCACCGGTCCTGGCCGACCTCGCGGGTCAGGCTGGCCTGGATCTCCCGCTCGGAGCGCGGCCCGAGCCACTCGGTGGCCAGCTCGCCCGCCCGCAGCCGCAGGCCCTGGGTGAGGTACTCCGGCAATGATCAGATCCCGGCCCGTCTCGTCCCGGCCCCGGATGATGAGGTGGGTGTGCGGGTTGTCCGTGTCCCAGTGATCCACCGCGATCCACTCCAGCCGGGTGCCCAGGTCCTGTTCCATGCGGCTCATCAGCCCCCTGGGTGTAATCGCGCAGGTCGCCGAGCTCGGTCGCGTCCTCGGGCGCAAGGATGACGCGGAACTGGTGGCGATCTCCGTCGCCGGCCGCAATGAACTCGGCGGTATCCGCGACCTCGGTCTGGGGTCCATAGGCCCGGCCCGGTTCACCGTCCCGGCTGACGCCCGCCCGCTCCAGATAGCGCAGGTGGGTCCGGCTGGACTTGAGGCCGCTCGCCCCCAGTCGCACCAGGCGGACTTTGATAATTGCCCGGCGCTGCCCGACCCCGGTTCGGGCCCTGGCCAGGCGTGCCGCCACGATGCCGCGGCCTGCGAACACGCCGGGTCGACGGCCGGCCTTGGCACCGGCCGGCCCGGCCCGCGAGGCGGCCTTCAGGACGCGGCTGACGAAGCGGATGGGCTCGCCATTACCGCGGTCGCGGGGCGGCCGGAGCTTGGGGCGAAACCGATCGTCGTCCCGCTCAGCCATGACTGTGGTTTCTCGTTGCCCAGCGCAGTCCGGCGTAAACGGCACGGGCAGGCGCGCACAAACGCCGGCGATCCGAAAAAGTACCGCCAGTGGCCCCGGGCGCGGCGTGCTGCCCCGCTGACGTGCAGACCTCGACTTCGGGCGTCGGCAGTGCCGTCGCCTTTAATCTTGCTACGACCCCGAACCTCCCCGTCGCGCTCCTCGCTCCCGGTATCGTCTCGGGCCACTACTGCGAGAGAACCTGTCACCAGTCTGTCAGCGCGATGTTCAGCGACCGTGCAACGACCTGTCATCCAGGCTGTCAGTGAGCTGTTGATCACCAGGTCGCGCGGCGTGCTTCCCGGTTCTCTTTGGACAAACCCTTCCGGGTTCCGCTTTCCGGCAGTCCGCGTGTCCGACTTGTTCTCAAATCTGCCCTGAAGAGATCTCTTTAGGGATTCGAGATATTTAGAAGATTTACGGACGCCGATTCCGGATTTGGAACAAGCGGTTAGACCTCGCCGCACGCCTGATAGCACGATAGTCCTGCGCCTGATAGCACGATACTTGGCACGCCTGATAGCACGACGCTGCTCACAGGTTCTGCACAGAGCGAAGGTTCTGGACGAGGTCCTGCATCCGGCCGCGGAAGGCCGTCCGCGCCGGGAAGAACGCTAGGGATTCTCGGCCCGCTCCGCTGCGACTCACCGCGAGCGTGTACCCTGGCAGGCGGCCCTGACGGGCAATCCGCCGCAGGTCCCCGGCAAAGTCGGTGTACCGGGCCGTGCTGCCCGACTTCCGGTACAGGTACTCGAAGTCGAAGCGCCAGCCGCCGGGCTGGTGGCCGCCGTGTTTACGCGCACCAGCCGGTACAGCCAGCGCTCGATGCCACCGGTGAGCTGGAAGTAGGCTGGGTCGATGCGCAGCGCTTGCCGGGGTTCGAGCAGCGTCTGGGTACAGCCAGTCCGTAAGGATCAGCTCCACGCCGAGCGGCTTGCCGTTCGAGTCGCTGCCACCACGCCACTCGTTCAGCCAGGAGAAGCGGTGCAGCCGCTGCGCGTCGGGCTGTCGTAGCGAGGTGGCCACGCTGGTCGACTGCAGGCGGTCCAGCGCGCCGCGCAGCCGAGCGTAATCGTGTCGGGAAGTGCCCCGGCCGATGTACCGCAGGATGTCGAAGGGCGTGGCGACGACCAGTGGCGACGTGGGCAGTCCGGCGTTCCGCGCACTGACGATCTGGGACGTCACCCAGATCAGCACGTCGGCGTCCCAGATGGTGGCCATGCCGTTCGTCAGGGTGCCCGCGACCCGCGTCGTCACCCGCCCGGCCTGAAAGCGGATCGGCGCGAATCGGGGCGTCTTGGCGAGGGAGAAGAACGGGTAGGCCATCAGCATTTGCAGGTCGCAGGGCGGTGGTGAAGTGACCAGCGGACGGAACGGCCACAGCAGACGGGGCGGCTTGGCTGTCGACACGAGCCCGTGACCGTCAGCGCCGCTTACTGGCCTGGGGCACAGTCTCGCTGGGCAGATCTGACGTGCTGGCGCAGCGGCGGTCGTCGGCCCAGGTGTCCAGGTCCACCCGCGCGTAGAGCACCCGCCTGCCGAATTTCCGGAACCGCGGGCCGCCCCCGATCACGCGCTGCTTCTCCAGCGTGCGCGGCGAAAGATTGAGATAGGCCGCGGCCTGGGTGTTGTTCAGGAAGTGCGTCGTCGGGCGTTCGGTAACTCGCACGGGTCTGGACTCCAGCGAAGGCAGCACAAGCGCTGCCAAGGCGGAGGAGTCTCAGACGATGTGAGCGTGCTGGGCAGGGAGAATCGGCGGACCTGGCGAAGTCTCCCTGTCGGAATGAGAACCTACTGGTGGTGGCCGGCCAGGGTATGAGCAATCACCGGCCGGGATCTCGGTCATGATGCGGCGCATCATCCATGCAATCCTAACTTTTGCGTGTTTGAAACACGGGAAAGTTAGAAATGCGGATCAGCTGAACCACATCCGCTACTTGGCTTAAGTCGGACGGATTTGCGCTCGCTTCACGTCGGAAGTACGCCAGTCTCCCGGAGAATATTGACGTAGCCATCCGCCGAAAGCGGACAATTCACCAAGTCGCGAACTTGGGCAGCTTTGGTCAGCCTTAGCTGACGCTTGATTCGGTCAACCAGCTCATCACCGATGACTTCGCTCCCGGCTCCGTGGGAGCAGTGGGTGGTCGCCCCCGTACGCTTACCGTCCACCTCGTGATGCAGATAGATATGGTGACTGTCCTTCACCTCAACAAAGCCCTTCTTCTTGAGGCTCTTGCGCATTTCTCTCTGCGTAAACGGCATACGCGGTGTGAACGACGAGTCCTAGGACAACTGGAAGTGACGGCAGTAGAGCTCGCGCAACTCGGCTCCTAAACCAACAACTTGGTCTTCCGAGAGACCAGAGTACTCTCGATAGTAGTGATGCACCTGCTGATGGAAGATCTCCACGGCCTTCCTTAGTGATGGGCCGTCGCAGTAGATGTTCAGCCTCTCGCAGTCAACAAGATAGAGGCCGTTCTGTTCACGAATCATTACCCGAACTGGGGTATCGCAGACCAGACGAGCATCCCCGGCGATGAACTTCCACATGGGGACAGCATTGGCGCTCTGGACACGCGGAGGATCGGGTGCGTGTACCGGCCGATCGAAACTTTGTGACTCCCAGCCTGCGATTCCTCGAACTGCTAGCGCGTTCACAGCGTTTTTCCCCTCAGATATTCTCGGTAGTCGTCTGTAATGACGTCTTCAAAGAATCGTCGATTGTGGCTCCTGGCTGCCGAGACCCACTTCACGGCCTCTGCAAAGCGGAGTTTTTCTTTTTCGCATCCGTAGTCAATGTCGAGAAGTAGCGCTTCCTGTTGGCCTTCGCCCTCGCGACCAATCACCGCCAGTCTTACGATGACCGTGGCACTCCCAATGTCCCTAGAAGCCCGAACGTCAAACGTTCGAGCAGATTCCAGCATGTCCCCGTTCAATTCTGCGCTCGCCCGAAGAAACTGCTTTACGGGAACTACCCCGTTCTCCCGCGAGAATGGGATTACATTGATGTAACGCCACCCGATCCGGGTGACCGTATCGATGTCCCGGAAGCAACTGTGAAATGCTTTAGAGAGCCGAGTGAACTCGGCAATGAAAAATTTGTGCCGGAGTATTTTGGTCTCCGTAAGCGCAAAGCTATTCAGAGCCACCGAGACAGTTCGACCGCTCTCTGGATTCTGAAAGCGGTAGGGCTGAAGAGCCACCGGCTTGCCCACCTCGGCTGCTGGAACCAAGAAGTTTGGGTAGCGCGTACGAATCTTTTTCCAAAAGGTATCCCGCCTGCATTCAACCGCAGGATTGCCGGGAAACGTGATCTCACAGGTAACATTCACTAGCGGCGAATTGGGGTAGATCTCGTTGTCATCCCCGCGGACCCGCTTTGAGCGTCGCACCATCCGGGCAGTATAGATTCATGGACGACCGATCCTCTAGCCATTTGACGAAATGGTGGCGGCCGCCTGTCGGCTAACCCCAGGTAGCCCGCGGCGAGCGGCATCTAGAATAACTGGCTTCCTGCTGCGAGGCGGTTCGACCCAAGTGGCTGGGAGCGGGAAGGTCGAAGGAGGATCTGACTTGCCGACACCCCCAAGGCCACAGCCTGTGGCACTGCGCATCGAACTGCTGAACGTGGTTCCGCTGGTCTGGCGGCGCGTGCTGGTCTCCAATCAGTGGACGCTCGCGAGCCTGCATCGCTACCTGCAGTGGGTCCTGGGGTGGACGGATACCCACGCCCATGAATTCGAGGTTGGAGCGAGCCTGGTGGCGCCGGATTGGTGGATCCACGAGAGCCGCCTGGATGCGGATGCCAGCCGCTATCGCGACGAGCGACGCGTCTCGGTCGCTGCCGTCGTGTCAGAGCTGGGTGTCCGCGGCGAGTTCGAATATCGCTATGACATGGGTGACGGCTGGGAGCATCGGATCGTGATTGAGCCTCCGCAGTCGTCCTGGGCCAACAGGGACCAACCATTGCCGGTGTGCATCGCAGGCGAGAACGCCTGCCCGCCGGACGACGTGGGCGGTCCCCACGGCTACACGCTGTTCCTTGAAAGTCTCGGCGATCCAACCCACGAGCAGCACGAGGAGATGGTGCGGTGGATCGGCGGAGTGTTCGACCCGAAGGGCTTCGATCTGAATCGTCTCAATCGTGAGTACAAGGGCTCCAGGCAGCGGCGCCGCTGAACACCAACAGGTGGTGACAACTGCATTTCGAGTGCAGCTGCACTTACGGTGCACTTACGGAGAATTCGGGGAGCAGAGCGCTCGGCGTAAGTAATTGATTAGATGGCGCGCCCGAGAGGATTCGAACCTCTGACCCCTGCCTTCGGAGGGCAGTACTCTATCCAGCTGAGCTACGGGCGCGTAGAGGGTCGGGGATCATACCGCCGCCTGCCTTGCAGCGTCAACCAGCTCATCCACTTGGGGCGTCGCCACGCCTGCCGGGTGCTGCCGGCCGGTAACCCGTTGCCCGGCAGCTTGCCAGTCTGCCTCCCGGCCGCCATGCTTTTCCACATGGCCGGGCTCGCACTCCCACAGGATCTTTTTCTGGACATCTTCAAGGATGCGCCGGTTCGCGAGCTGGAGCCCGGGGAAGTGATCGTCAGCGCCGGGGAACCAGCCACCCAGGTATTCAACATCCTGTCGGGCGTTCTGCGGGTGACGCGCACCGGCACGGATGGCCGGCGTCAGGTGCTGGCCTTCCTGTTCCGCGACAATTTTGTAGGACTCACGGCCACCGACCGCTACTACTTCAGCGTGGAGGCAGTGACCGCGGCGCGCGTGGCCTGCTGCCCCCGGCGGCAGCTTGATGAGCGGCTGGCCGGGGATCCGGTTGCCCAGCGGGCATTTCTCAACATGATGTTTCGTGTTGTGGAAGACATCCTGGATGTGGTCTACAGCCTGGGACAACGCACGGCGATCGAGCGGCTGGCCGTATTTCTGCTCTATCTGCGGCACTGGCGACGCCTGACGGACAACGTGGCCGACGACTCGCTCCCGATACTGCAGGAAATTCACGTGCCGATGAGCCGTGAGGATATTGCCGACTTTCTGGGCCTCAAGAAGGAGACGGTAAGCCGCAGTTTTCGCGAGATCGAAGAGCGCGCCCTGATCCGGCGCCTGGACAGCCACCGGATCAGCGTGACGAACCTGACCGCCCTGCGCGAGTTGGCCGGCGTTTGGGATTTCGCATCGCCGCGCCGGGTGGCGCCCCTCTGATTTCTGTCTGACCGGCGATTATCGGGCTACAACAAACCACAGATTCGCGAGCACGTGGCCAACGCGCCGGTTTTCCGTAGCCGCCGCGTCACTTATACTGCGACCCGCAGGCATTCCCTTAAATCTACGAATCGAGCATACCGTGAGCAATTCCGACCACACCGACGACCAGCAATTCTTCAACATGTTTATGGTGGTCATCGGCGCATTGATTGCCACCGCATTGGGCCTGGCCTTCCTGGCACGCTCGGTTGGCGCCGATACCCAGGTTGCCTGGGTCAAGGAAGATCCTGACTACATCACCGAAGTGGATGCACGCGTTAAACCCGTCGGCCAGGTTCATCTGCCAGGCGATGTCGCCGCAACGGGCGCCGTTGCAACGGCAGCAGTCGCTGCGCCACCCGCAGCAAAGCTTACCGGTGAGCAGGTTTACAACTCGGCCTGCTTCGCCTGCCATGGTGCCGGTGTAGGTGGAGCACCGAAGTTCGGTGATGCCGCTTCCTGGGCGCCACATATAGCCAAGGGTGCCGCCACCTTGCACAAGCATGCCATCGAGGGCTTTCAGGGTCAGCTTGGCTACATGCCACCCAAGGGCGGGCGCGTCGACTTGTCCGACGAGGAAGTCATGGCCGCTGTCGACTACATGGCTGGATTCAAATAGCACGATTCCGGCCGGTCCACTTCCGGCAGCGCGGCGCGCGTTAACGTCAGCACGAGCCCAGCCGCGCCTTACATAAGCAGAATAATTTATCCACCAGATCAACGACACGCATCAAAGTGTGATGGACGTCGTTGACCCTTGCTGTCGCTGGCTCCGAAACTTGGCGCGTCGCGAATCCTCCCAATCCAGAAGAGAAGCTCTGGCGACACGCTTCCGGCGCATTATCAATGACATTTTCACTCCGACGATCCTCCCTGAACCTGCCGCTGCTCGGCTTGCTGTTGCTCGGCGCACAGGTGGCTGCTGCCAGCACCTGGACTTTTGCCAGTGGTGGCACCTACTACGTGACCAACGGGTCGTCGTACGGCAATAACGTCACCTTCTATCAGGACAACGAGCAGCTGCACACCTACGCCTGGTCAGATACCGGCAATGCGGTGCCCGGCGCTTTCGAGCCCTCCTACATCCGCCGCTACTCGACGGGAATAGGTGTCTGTAACCCGGCCGAAGGCGACATCGTTGCCACCTGTATCGGCGGCAGCCAGGAACATCAGGTCGACAACATCGGCCAGGAAGATGTGGTTCTGTTTCTGTTTGAATCAGCCCGCGTGATGGAGTCGCTGACCGTGGATCCCTGGGGAACCTGGGGTCGTGACGTGAGTTTCTGGGTAGGCAATGTATCGTCTGGCATCAACCTGAGCGGTTCGACCTTCAACACCCTCGGTGCCCTGGGCTTTGGCCCGCAACACGATTCACTCAACAGTGTCGGCAGCGATCCGCTGACGCTCAGCCTCGGCGGCCTCTCGGGCAATGCCTTGCTCGTCAGTGCCCTGCACCCGGCCAACAACAACGCAGACCGGTTCAAGATTCGCTCGCTGACAACGTCGGTTATCCCGCTGCCGGCCACGATCTGGCTCTTTGTCTCCGGACTGGGCTTTCTGGGCCTGATGAAACGGCGCCGACAGGTTCACCAATCTGGCGCCCGGCTCGCAGGCTGATCGCTTCTGCGAGCTGCGCCATTCCGATTTCTTCAAGACCAGCCAGATCGGCCAGAGTCCGGGCCACGCGACGGATGCTGTCCTGGGCGCGAGCCGACAGTACAAAACGCACACTGGCTGATTCCAGCAAGGCAATGCCGCGCGGCGTGAGCGCGCAATGTACGCGCAGCTCGCGGGCATCAAGCCGGCCGTTGCAGACCCCCTGCCGATCCTGCTGACGAGCCACTGCCAGCAACACCCGCGCGCGAACCGTCGCCGAGGTTTCTGCTGGTGGGCTTGCGGCCGTGCCACCAGCAGCTTCACGCAAGCCACCGCGGCTCATGCTGACGATGAGATCGATCCGGTCGAGCAAGGGACCCGATACCTTGAGCTGATACCTGCGCACCTGTTCCGGCGTGCAGCGACAAGCCTGCTCCCGATCGCCGGCAAAGCCGCAGGGACAAGGATTCATGGCGGCTACAAACTGAAACCCGGCCGGGTATTCGACTGTGCGCAGCACGCGCGAAATCGTGATGTGGCCAGTAGCCAGCGGTTCCCGCAATGCTTCCAGTACCGACCGCGAGAACTCCGGCAACACGACTAGAAATAACACACACTGGTGCGCCAGCGAGATTACGACAGGCCGCGGGATACTTCACCCACCCACGATGGCTGTGGCCGATGCCGTGTGGTGCGGAGCGCGAAACGGCCGGCGACGAAATTCCAGCACGGTCCCCACGAGCGACTGAATCGCCGCCGACTCCAGTGCCTCGGGTTCGCTCAAGTCAGGCAGCAAGTCACGCAGCCGCCTGGCCAGCATGGTCTTGCCAGTACCGGGTGGCCCGACCAGCAGCAGATGATGGCCACCAGCCGCGGCCACCTCCAGCGCGCGTCGTGCTGCCACCTGGCCGCGCACATCCGCCAGATCCTCTGCCGGGCTGTCGTTGGACGAGACAGCCGGACCGGCACCTTCGGGCTCCAGCTCTGCGGCACTCGGCAACAATGCACTACCGTTCAGAAACTGGACCACAGCCGACAACTCGCTGGCCAGCCGGATCTGGTCGCCACCCAAAAGACGGGCTTCCGTTGCACCGGCCATCGGCACGATGGCGATGCGTCCGGCCTGGCGTGCCTTGATCAGCGCCGGCAGCACCCCGGGCACGCGACGCAGCGCACCCGAGAAGGCGAGTTCGCCGAGGAACTCCATGCCGGCCATGCCGGCCGGGTGCTGCTGACCTGATCGACGCTTGTCTGACCGGATCTGGCCAGAGGCCACAAGAATGGCCACGGCAATGGCGAGATCGAAACCGCTACCCGCCTTGGGCAGATCGGCAGGCGCCAGATTGACGGTGATTCGTCCGTCGGGAAATTCCAGACCGGAAGATTGAATGGCGGCCCGCACGCGATCGCGGCTTTCCCGGACCGCGGTCTCGATCAGCCCGATGACCGTGAACTGCGGAAGCCCCCCGGCAACATGGGCCTCAACGACAACTTCTGGTGCCGCCAGACCGAGCTGCGCACGGGTCAGAGTAGTCGCAAGGCGCATGACACAGTACCTGTGATTCGTGGTGCGCTGGCGGTGTGTTCTGCCGCCGTGCCTGCTACGACCATGCGGCGGTTACTGGTCGGCGGCTGTCCCCAGCTTCTCTTCCATGGCGCGCAGTTGCGCCTCGACCTTGCCGAGCTTGTCACGGGTGCGCTCCAGCACCCGCCGCTGGACGTCGAACTCCTCACGAGTCACCAGCTCCAGTTTCTCGAAGGTATTGCCCAGCAGAACCTCGAAGTTGCGTTCCAGGTCGGCCTGCATGGCGCGCACGCTGCCGGGCACATTGGCCGCCAGCTTGCGCGCCAGATCTTCAATAAATTTTGCGTCCATCTCTGTACTCCAGGCAGTGCCGTACATCCGGCACCAGTTCGAATCAATCGGGCTACGCCATTGCCCCGCCGTGGTGCAGTGGCTGGTCGATGCAGTACGTGCTGACCGCCAGGATCCTGCAATTGCACGCTTCATGTGTATGGCACGAATTGTGCTTACAGGGAGCTGGCGACAACGGATTGATCGTGACAGTCCGCCTCACGGCACACAAGCAGGAGTCGGGCGTGTTTTTGTGGAGAAAGACGAATTGACCACCTTGAAAGCAGCCCTGATCGTCATCGTCAGCGGCGGCATGGTATCCGGCAACGCGTTGGCGGACCGTGAGACCACGGTGACTACCAGCGTCGGCTACATGTCCGAGTACATCTTCCGGGGCGTTCCCCAGGACGACTCATCGGTAAACGCCGCCCTCGATTTCAAGTCAGGCGGGTTTTATCTGGGCACCTGGGGTGCGGACGTCGGCCAGGGTGTGGAAGTGGACCTCTACGCCGGCTACAACGGTTCCATCGGCAACTTGAGCTACGGCCTCGGCACCACCGGCTACTTCTACACGGATGATTTCGACGACACCTACCGGGAAGTCAATCTGAGCCTGGGCTACGGCATCTTCAGTGTCTCCGGCGCGCTCGGCAGGTACGACAACTTCGCAGGCACTACAGACGGCAGCCCGGGCGCCACGCCGAACAGAAAGCTGGACTACAGCTTCGTGGCGCCACGCATTGACTACAAGGGCTTCTACGGCCTGGTCGGCATTTTCGGCAACGATTTCGATGGCGAGTACTACGAGGCCGGCTACGGGGCCACGCTGGAAGCGCTCGGCGTCGACTGGAAGATCAGCTATATCCACAGCACTGACACACTCCTCGGCGACACGGACGGTGACGGCAGACCGGACGATGACAACACGCTGACCTTTAGCGTCAGCAAGTCCTTTGCGCTGACCAGGTCGCCGACCAGATAAGAGGAGCAGCCATGAAACTGATCACCGCGATCATCAAGCCCTTCAAGCTGGACGATGTACGCCAGGCCGTCACCGACATGGGTGTACAGGGCATTACCGTCACCGAGGTCAAGGGCTACGGACGCCAGCGCGGACACACCGAGCTCTACCGCGGCGCCGAGTATGTGGTCGATTTTCTGCCCAAGACCCGGGTGGAGCTGGCCGTCGACGACGACATCGTTGAACAGGTTGTTGAAGCAATTGTGAACTCGGCGCGCACCGGCAAGATCGGTGACGGGAAGATCTTCATCACCCACCTCGAAGAGATCGTTCGTATCCGCACCGGCGAGACGGGCAGCCACGCTGTCTAGGGAGAACCACACGTGAATGTCCTGAAACGCGCGCTGACCATGGCCACATCGCTGGCATCGATGGTCTTTCTGTCCGGCGTGGCCATGGCCGGTGATGCCTCTGTGCCGGACAAGGGCGACACCGCCTGGATGATGACCTCGACCCTGCTCGTCATCATGATGGGCCTGCCCGGGCTGGCGCTGTTTTACGGCGGCATGGTCCGCTCGAAGAACGTGTTGTCGGTGCTGATGCAGGTCTTTGTGGTCTTCTCCCTGCTGACCGTACTGTGGGTCATCTACGGCTACAGCCTGGCGTTCTCGGGCTCCGGCACCTTGATAGGCGGCTTCGACCACCTGTTCCTTGCCGGCATTACGCCGGACTCGATTGTTGAGACCTTCACTGCCGGCGTTGTTATCCCCGAATTTGTCTTCGTCGCCTTTCAGGGCACCTTCGCGGCCCTTACCGCCTGCCTGGTAGTTGGCGCCTTTGCCGAACGCATCAAGTTCTCCGCGGTACTGATTGCCATGACCATCTGGTTTACGTTGGCCTATCTGCCGATTGCCAGGATGGTGTGGTACAGCGAGGGCTTCATGTTCAGGCTCGGTGCTCTCGATTTTGCCGGCGGCACAGTCGTGCATATCAACGCGGGTATTGCCGGTCTGGTCGGTGCACTGATGGTGGGGCGAAGGCTGGGTTATGGCAGCACGGCCATGGCACCGCATAACCTGCCCCTGGTCATGGTGGGGGCATCGATGCTCTGGGTCGGCTGGTTCGGCTTTAACGTCGGCTCCAATCTGGAAGCCAATGGCTACGCGGGCCTGGTGTTCCTCAACACCTTCGTCGCAACGGCTGCCGCCGTTTGTACCTGGACCTTTGTCGAATGGGCCACCCGTCGTTCGCCAACCATGCTGGGCGGCGCCTCCGGGGCAATCGCCGGGCTGGTCGCGATTACGCCGGCCTGCGGTGCTGTCGGCCCGATGGGCGCCATCGCCCTGGGCATGATCGCAGCGCTGGTCTGCTTCTGGTCGGTAACCCGCCTAAAGCACATCTTCGGCTACGACGACTCACTCGACGTATTCGGCGTGCACTGCGTCGGCGGTATCGTTGGCGCCATCCTGGCCGGTGTCTTCGTTTCCGCGAATCTGGGCGGCATCGGGCTTGCCGAAGGCAGAACGATGTGGGTTCAGATCGGTGTACAGACCCTCGGGGTCGCCATAACGCTGGGCTGGTCGGCGATTGTGGCAACTGTTTCGTACAAGATTGCTGACCTCTGCGTCGGCCTGCGGGTGTCCGAGGACCACGAGCGCCAGGGCCTGGATACGGCCTCACACGGCGAAAGTGCCTATACGTAGATCTACTATCTGCGGCGATTCAGCCGGTCGGCCATTGATCGACCGTGAACCCCGTCTGATTTTCATGCGGCCCGAGGTGGCATAATTCGCGGCAACAGGGGTTTGAATTGCCCCGCGCCCCGTATTCACTGAGGTGGTTGTGATGACGCGCCTTTCTGTGGCTTCCGCCTTGTTGTTTCTGGGTCTGGCTGTGCCAGGCGCCGTTGCACTGGCTCAACAGGCATCGGTATACAAGTGGGTGGACAGCCAGGGCACGCCACATTACAGCGACCAACCCCCGCTCAACGCCAATGCCGAGGAAATGGGGGTGCATTACCGCCGGACCGACCGGGGCGCGGTTCAGTCGCAACAGAAGGCCAGAGCAGACCTCGCACAAGCCGGTGAGACCCGTGAAGGTCTGGAATCCGATGCTGCTGCGGCCGCCGAGGCCGACCGACAGAAAGTACTGGCCGAACGCCAGGGCAACTGCAAGGCCGCCCGGGATCGTGTGTCACAGTACAACAATGCCCTGCGGCTCTATCGCCCGGGTCCGAACGGCGAGCGCGTCTATCTGACGAACGAGGAACTCGATGTCGAGCGTGCCGATGCCAACCGGGCCGTCGAACAGTGGTGCACCGA
This sequence comes from Gammaproteobacteria bacterium, assembly GCA_041396045.1. GTDB lineage: Bacteria > Pseudomonadota > Gammaproteobacteria > Steroidobacterales > SHZI01. Next base: position 89,768 of record JAWKZI010000001.1, read on the forward strand.
CCAATAGCGGCACCGCCGACCGTTTCGCCCTTCCGGATCTCTGCTCGCCGCTCGCTGTCTTCGGCGTCGTTCTCGCCTCGCAGCTCCTCGCCCTGCTGCTAACGCTGGCAGGCCAGCCTGAATGGTTGGCTTTCTATTACCACCTGGCACAAACCGCACTGCTGCTGCTGTGGACCGGGCTGCTAAGCGCCGCGGTCCTGTGCCGGCTGCGCCACTGGCTGACCCGGTTCGCGGTGCCCGAAGGTAGCGTACTGACCTATCTGGTGGTCGTCGGCTGCGTCATTGCCGTCTCTGAAACGGCCTACTGGCTGGGCCAATATCTGGGCGCAGGCCCCGACAGCGGGGGTGGCTGGTTCCCGACCAGCCACTGGTTTTTTCTGACCCGGAATATCGCCGTCGCAACCCTCGTGATGGCACCCCTGTTGCGGTACTTCTACGTGTCGCAACAGTGGCAGCGCAATGTAAGGCGCGACGCGGAAACGCGTCTTAACGCACTTCAGGCGAGAATCCGGCCCCACTTTCTGTTCAACAGCATGAATACCATCGCCTCCCTGACGCGATCCAATCCGGCGGCGGCAGAACTGGCCGTCGAGGATCTTGCCGACCTGTTTCGGGCTTCCCTGCGGGACGGACGGCAACTCATCCCGCTTGCCGACGAAATAGACATCGCACGGGTCTACGAGCGCATGGAACAGCACCGTCTGGGCCGGCGTCTCAAAGTGGAGTGGCAACTGGAGTCGCTGCCAGGCACCGCCGAAATTCCGGGTTTGACGATTCAGCCACTCCTGGAGAACGCGATCTACCACGGCATCGAGCCGGCACCGAACCCGGGCGTCATCACCGTGCACGGGACATTCGACGGCAAACTGATTCGTGTAGCGGTCAGCAACCCGCGGCTGCCGGGCGGCGCGCCAGCACGGGGCGGACATGGGCTGGCGCTGGACAATATCCGCGAACGGCTGGAACTGGCCTTCGGCAGGAGGGGCAGGCTGAGATCGATGCCGCGCCGGACCGCTACACTGTCACCATGCAGTTCCCGACCAGTGGCATGCGACGTTACGCATGAGTACCGAACCCGCCAGCGTCCTGATCGTTGACGACGAGCCACCGGCGCGCAGCCGGCTGCGCCAGCTGGTTGGCGATCTGGACGGATTTGTGGTCGTGGGCGAGGCGGGGCACGGCGAAGAAGCACTGCAACTTTGCGACTCCCTGCGGCCCGATGTGGTACTGCTGGATATCCGCCATGCCGGGTATCGACGGGTTGCAGGTCGCCAGTCAGCTCGCCGGCTGGGAACAACGGCCAGCCGTGATCTTCACGACGGCCTATGACGAATATACCATCCAGGCCTTCGAAGCCCAGGCCGTTGGTTACCTGCTGAAGCCGGTACGCCGGGAACGCCTGCTGAACACGCTGGATCATGCCGCTCGCGTGGGCAGGGCACGGCTACTCAAGCTTCCCGGTACTGCGCCGCGCCAGCACATCTGCGTACAGCGCCCGCGTGGCCTGCAGATGATCCCGGTGGACGATATTCTCTGCTTCCAGGCCGATCAGAAGTATGTCACCGCCCACTACGTGGGCGGCGAAGCGCTGCTCAACGAACCACTCAAGGATCTGGAGACCGAATTCGGCGACCGTTTCCTGCGTATTCATCGCAATGCGCTGGTGGCAGTGGCCTGGCTGGATACCCTGGACCGCGACGACTCTGGCGCCTGGGAAGTCCGGCTCAAGGCAGAATTCCGGCCATTACCCGTCAGCCGACGGCACGTCGGTGATGTGAAGCGCCGGCTACGCACCGGCGTCTGAAGCAACTTCTGCCGGCAAACCGGTACCACCCGGGCTTTTCACTGGCAAAATGGTCCCATGGCCAGTTCCCGCTTTTCCATTTTCACCGCCCTGCTTGCCCTGGGTATCTCTGCAGCCGCAACCGGCTACGTCTGGTACGAACTGCATTCCGGGATCGGACAGAACCTGAGCAAGCTGCGCGACGACGCCGGCGTGCGGCTCGAGCTGGCTGCACTGCGCGCGCGGGTCGACGAAATCTCGAACGGCCGGCGGTCACTGGACGCCGAGATGGACCAGTTGCGCGACCGGGTTGCGAATGAAACCGAAGCCCTGGGTGACCTGCCGGAACGACTCACCAAACTGGAACAGAACCTCGACCGCTTTGTCGGTGTCGGCGACAAGGTGCGATCGGCGTGGCTGTTGTCCGAAGCAGAGCACTACATGCGCATTGCCAATGCCCAACTTGGCCTTGCTGGCGACGTTGATGTGGCGCAGACGGCCCTGGGCCTGGCCGACGATTCGCTGCGGGAGCTGAACGAACCGCGACTGATGCCGGTCCGGAAGTTGCTGGCCGGCGAGATCAACGCCTTGAAGGCGGTCCCGCGGCCTGACACCGAAGGCATTGTGCTCAGTCTCGGCAGTCTGGCCGATAGCCTGGAAAACCTGCCCCTGAAGAGTTCGGTACGCGAATCCTTCAAAGGAGAGCCCGAGAAGCCACCGGCACCGCTGACCGGCATGGCGCGTGCATGGGTGGCGGCGCGCGCCGCCCTGACGAGCCTGGTCAGCATCCGGCGTGTTGATGACCCGGTGTCGCCACTGCTGCCGGAAGCAGAGCAGACCATACTGGTGCGCAGTCTTGGCCTGGAGCTGCAACTGGCCCAGCTGGCAATCATGCGTGGTGATGCGGGAATGTACCGTCGTTCGGTAGACGCCGCGGCCGCGCGGTTGCGGGAAAACTTCGATGTCGCCTCGCCCGACGTACAGTCCGCGCTTGAAACCCTGGCAACGCTATCCGCGGCCAACCTGCCCGAACGGCTGCCGGACATTTCCGGCTCGCTGGCGCGCAGGTCCGTATTGTCGAAGCGGGCGAGCGAACCGAAATCAAGCAGCAGAGCCGCCGGTGAAAGTCGGTCTGATCATAGTCGTCGCCCTGGTCATCGGGGCCTTGGCAGCCCATCTGGTGCTGGCCGACAACGGCTACGTACTGATCAACTACCGCGGCTATGTGGTCGAGACCTCGGTGCCCATCCTGGTGCTGGCACTGGTACTGGCCTACATCGGCATCCGGCTGGTGGTGCATATCTGGCGTGCGCCCCGCCGCCTGGGCGAGGCCTGGGCACGGGCGCGTATCAACTACGCCGGCAGGCAAGCCACCAAAGGCTATATTGCGCTGGCCGAAGGGCGGCTGGCCCGCGGCGAACGGCTATTGACCCGGGGCGCCCGCCGCTCCGAAACACCATTGCTGAACTATCTGGCGGCAGCGCGGGCAGCGCAGATGCAGGGTGATCGCGCGCGCCGCGACAACTGGCTGGCAATGGCCTGCGAACAGGAGCCCGCCGCACGGGATGCCGTGCTGCTCACACAGGCAGAATTGCAACTGGAGGACGGCCAGTGGCCGGAGGCGCTGGTCAGTCTGAATCGGGTGCGGGAACGGCATCCGACACATCCGCAGGCACTCAAGCTGCTTGGCGATCTGCACTTCCGGCGCAAAGCGTGGCAGCCGCTGGCCGAATTGCTGCCGTTGATCCGGCGGCGGGCCAATGTGCCGGGCGAGATGCTCGACCTCTGGAGTATCGACACCTACAGCAACATCATGCAGGTCGTGCGTCTGGATCGCGTTGCGCTCGACAAGGTCTGGGATGATGTGCCCCGGCATCTGCGCCGTAATCCGCGCCTGGTGCTGACCCGGGCACAGGCACTGGTAGCCTGCGGCACCATTGAAGACGCTGAAGCCGAAATCCGGCGTACCTTGAATGAGGATTGGACCGAAGCACTGATCAGGATCTATGGCGAACTGCCAACCGCCGATCCCGCGGCCCACCTGAAACGCATAGAGGCCTGGCTACGCGAGCGCCCCAATGATCCCGAACTGCTGCTGGCCGCCGGTCGCGCCAGCATCCGGCACCAGCTATGGGGCAAGGCGCGTAGCTACCTGGAGGCCAGTCTTGCCATCCGCCCGGTGCCTGAGACTTACCGGGTGCTCGGCCAACTCATGGCCCGCGTCGGTGAGTCGCAATCGGCATCCAGGGCCTACGAACGCGGCCTCGCCATGAGCACAGATGCCAGTTCCTCCACCACAGGCGCGCTGCCTGCAATAGCCGCTTCAGCCGCGAGCCCGAACCCCCCGAAATCTGCTGCCAGCACCAGCCTGACCACAGGAGCGCCCGCCGTGGGAGCGCTGCCAGGCGTGAACAGCCCTGATCAACACTCCTAGACGCGACTACGGCTGGCTGCGTTTGCTGTTCAGCCAGCTGACGAGCGGCTTCCACTGCTCCCAGTCCGGCCAGGCCAGGTACTCGGGCAGTTCGTGAATGCCCAGCCCGCGGGTGTAGGCCCGCACATAGTTCTGGGCTTCGCGTAGCCGGGTGACGTAGGGCATCCGCAATGCCGTCAGGTATTCATCCAGTTCCTGGGAAATCAGCGTGTAATCCCGGACCCGGTTGCCAACCACGGCGAGTTTCACTTCCTTGCGCTCAACCTTGCCGACCTCGCGCAACTCGTTGATAAACTTGCTTGAGGCGCTAATGTCGATGGTCGAGGGCAGTACCGGGACTACGACCGTTTCTGCGTGGCGGATCAGCGCAGTGAGATCGGCGCCGTGGCAGCCTGCCGGTGCATCGATGATCACCACATCAGTGTTGCGCGGGACCGACCGGAAGCCGTTCTCGAAGCCGGCAACGCCGGTGACCTTTGGTCGATTCTCCGGTCGGCGATCCACCCACTCCAAGCTGGATGCCTGCCGATCATAGTCAACCAGCGTGACGTTCTCGTCACGGCCGGCGTAATAGGCCGCCAGGCTGGTCGCAATGGTGCTCTTTCCACTGCCACCCTTCGAATTCAGGACCATGATTTGACGCATGAATCGGCTTCCCTTGTTTTTATTGGGATATCGTGGACGCCGTAACGCGGCGTGCGGCTAACCTTAGCGGTCGATTTAACAAAAGTCCACGCAGAATCAAGGCCGCTATAATTTCCGACCGCATTCGCCGGAGACAGGCGGCGACGCCATGAAAATTCCATTCACAAAGATGCACGGACTCGGCAATGACTTCATGCTGGTCCGGGCCGATTCCCTGCCGGTACCTTCACCGACCCGGATTGCACGGCTTGCCGACCGGCGGCACGGCGTCGGTTTTGACCAGTTGCTGTGGCTGGAACCAGCACGACATCCGGACGACGCCGTCTACTACCGCATCTTCAACGCTGACGGCAGTGAGGCTGAACAATGTGGCAATGGTGCCCGTTGCATCGCGCGTCTGGTGGCGGAGCCCGGTCAGGACGAAGTCCGGCTCGGGCACAGCACCGGTTCAGTGCTTGCTCGTTTACATCCTGACGGCAGCGTGAGCGTCCGGATGGCGGTGCCGGAGTTTCAGCCCGACCGCGTGCCCTTTGTTGCAGGCGCAGCCGCTCTGCGTTACGGCGTGACCGTGGCTGAGCAAACGATCGAGCTTGGCGTCGTGTCGATGGGCAATCCGCATGCCGTCATGCGTGTTGCCGACACAGACAAGGCGCCCGTACAACAACTGGGACCACTGCTCGAGCGCCATGAGCGATTTCCCAATCGTGCTAACATCGGGTTCATGCAAGTCGTGGCGCCAAACCACATCCGTTTACGGGTTTTCGAGCGCGGCGCAGGAGAAACGACAGCCTGTGGCACCGGCGCCTGTGCGGCAGTTGTTATCGGCCAGTCCTGGGGTCTGCTTGAAAACCGCGTCAGCGTAGATTTACCGGGCGGCACATTACAGATTCAATGGGACGGGCCGGATCACCCGGTGTGGATGACCGGCGAAGCAGTCACGGCATTCGAGGGTTCAGTTCAACTATGAGTACGCTGAAGCAGCAGCACGACACTGATGCCGAATCGACCGAGGCCGGCATCGCCAGTTACCTGCAGGCCAATCCCGGGTTTTTCGAACGCCACGGTCGCCTGCTGAGCACCTTGCGCCTGCCACACGATGCAGGCGGGCCGGCGGTGTCACTGGTGGAACGACAGGTTCTGGTGCTGCGCCAGAAAAACCTGAAACTCGAACGAAAACTCAAGGATCTCCTTGATGTGGCCCGCAGCAACGATGCGTTGGCTTCACGTATTCATACGCTGGCCACCTTGTTGCTGGCCGCACCCGATCAGGCTGCGGTGGTGCGCGTGCTGGAGGAACAACTGCGAGTGTCCTTCAATGCGGATCAATCGGTACTTGTGGTTTTCGACAAGGCCAGCGGGCCAGACGTGAACGGCCGATTTCTGCGGGTCATCGACCGGGAAGATCCTGCTATAGGATCCTTTGGAACCTTCCTGAAGGCCAGTGCCCCACGTTGCGGACAAATTCGCGATGCGCAGCGTGATTATCTGTTCGGCGCCGGCAATGTCGAGATCGGCTCCGTGGCCCTGGTGCCGCTGGGACACCGGTCGGAAATCGGGTTTCTGGCCATCGGCAGCCGGGATTCCGATCATTTTCATCCCGGCATGAGCATTGATTTTCTCGCCCGCCTCGGCGAACTGGTGGGCTGCGCCCTGCGTACCCGGAATCTGCCGAAACCGGCTCTAGCCGGGCCCACTGACCGGCAACCCGATCAGGCGGGAACCGACCTGTCGCGACCTTAGGACCACAGGCCACCGCGAATGGATGCGCGGCAGTGGCAGCTGGTTGAACGCTTTCTGGAACACCTGCGGCTTGAGCGCCGGCTCTCGGAACATACCGCCAAAAGTTACCGCCGCGATCTGGTCTGCCTCGCCGGGTTCTGCGACGAACACGCCATAGACGCGTTCACTGCCCTGCGCCCCCACGACTTGAGGCGCTTTGCTGCCGTCAGTCATGCCGGTGGCCTGTCCCCCCGCAGCATTCAACGCCGCCTGTCCGGCGCCCGCAGCTTCATGAACTTTCTGATTCGCGAGGGCCAGCTCAAACACAACCCCGGGGCAGACATTTCCGCACCGCAGGTACCGCGCAAACTGCCCGACACACTCGACGTCGACCAGATGGCACAGTTGCTCAGGATCGAGGGTCAGGAGCTGGAAACTGTGCGCGATCGCGCCATGCTGGAGCTGTTCTATTCATCCGGTTTGCGGCTCGCCGAACTCGTTGGCCTGGACCTCGGCGCCGTCGATCTGGCCGACGGCACCGTGCGCGTGACCGGCAAGGGCAGCAAGACCCGCATTGTGCCCGTCGGACGCCAGGCGCGACATCAGATCCGCGACTGGCTGAAGGTACGCGTGCAACTGGCCCGCAACGACGAGCAGGCCCTGTTCGTAGGCCCGCGCGGTCGGCGCATCAGCCCGCGCACCGTGCAGATGCGCGTGCGGCACTGGGCCCAGCGGGCCGGTGTGCCCCAACGTGTATATCCACATCTGTTCAGACACAGCTTCGCCACCCACCTCCTCGAATCCAGCGGCGACCTCCGCAGCGTTCAGGAGATGCTCGGCCATGCAGACATCAGCACGACCCAGATCTACACGCACCTGAACTTCCAGCACCTCGCGCAGGTGTACGACAAGGCGCATCCGCGAGCGCGCCTGAAGAAATCCAAAGACCCGTAGGCCCCGCTTCGGCCTCGGTCCGGAATGCACTCCGTCGCCCGCATGACATCGGTATAGATGGGAACTCGTTCACCTCCGCCGCAAGCGGCAGCGTGGCGGGTGTCCTTCCGCCGAAAAAGGCGTGCCGCACGCCAGGCGGAAGGGTATTTCCGCCGGGATGCCGCGACCTACAGAGTGCGTTGTCACAATCGGGAGCAGCAATCGTCAACCGCCCGCAAACTCGTGCGTTAGAGTCTGTGTCAATCACGTGTGGAGACCCTATGCGTATGCAGCAAACACTCTTCGGCGCCCTCATTGCCATCAGCCTGGCCTTCGCCCCCTGATGGCGAGTGCCGATGACACCCCGCCGCCCGAACAGAACCGCAAGGCCTTCTGCCAGGCAAATCCCCAAGTGCGAGCAGGCCCGCGCCAAACGCGCGGAATTCTGCAAAACCAATCCGGACAAATGCGAGGCCGCAAAGCAGCGACGCGCTGAACGCCAGAAGTTCTGCCAGGCAAACCCTGCGAAGTGCCAGGAGCAACGCGAGCAGTTCAAGGCCCAACGCGATGAAATTCGCGCCCAATGTCAGGCCGAACCCGACAAGTGCGAGCAAATCAAGTCGGACGCCCGGCAGAAGTTCCAGAAAAAGCAGTAGAAGCGCCTGCTGCAGGACGCCGGCCGGCACGATCGACGCCAATCGCGGCCAAAGCCGCGCCTGCAGCCGCGCCACTCCTGAGCCTCCCCGGCTTAGTTGTTAACTGGCTTCGTTGTTAAACTGTGCCGCCCAGTCACTACACCCGGCGGCCTTTCAATGAAGCAATTCGACGGCACGACGATCGTCTCCCTGCGCCGGAATGGCTCGGTGGCTGTCGGCGGCGACGGGCAGGTCACGCTTGGCAACACGATCGTCAAAGGCAATGCACGCAAGGTCCGCCGGCTGGCCGACGGCAATGTGCTGGCGGGGTTCGCGGGCGGCACTGCTGACGCCTTTACCCTGTTTGAACTCTTTGAGGGCAAGCTTGAGCAGTACGGCAACCTGAGTCGCGCGGCTATCGAGCTGGCCAAGGACTGGCGCACCGACCGACGGTTGCGCCGACTCGAAGCCCTGCTCTGTGTGGCCGACCGCGAGCGATCGCTGATCGTTTCCGGCAACGGCGATGTCATCGAGCCGGAAGACGACCTGATGGCCATCGGCTCCGGTGGCCCTTTCGCCCAGGCAGCAGCCCGGGCCCTGCTGGAAAACTCCGACCTGGGCGCCGAACAGATCGTGCGCAAGAGCCTGGAGATTGCCGGCAAAATCTGTATCTACACCAACCAGCACATCACCGTCGAAGTACTCTAGTTACCGCACTCCGCCAACTGCCACGCAGTTCAGCTCAATCACTTCAGGCAAAGCTCTCTGATGTCCCAAATGACGCCTCGCGAAATCGTCCAGGAACTGGACAAATACATCATCGGCCAGGATCAGGCCAAACGTGCCGTGGCGATTGCCCTGCGCAATCGCTGGCGACGCATGCAGGTGGGTGAGCCGCTGCAGAACGAGATCACGCCCAAGAACATCCTGATGATCGGCCCGACCGGCGTTGGCAAGACCGAGATTGCCCGGCGGCTGGCGCGGCTCGCCGAAGCACCGTTCATAAAGGTTGAAGCGACCAAGTTCACGGAAGTCGGCTATGTGGGCCGCGAGGTCGACAGCATCATTCGCGACCTGATGGACGCCGCGGTGAAGCTCACCAGGGAACGCGAAATCGCCAAGGTCCGGCATCGTGCCGAAGATGCGGCCGAGGATCGCGTGCTTGACGCCTTGCTGCCGCCGCCCGCCACAGGTTTCACCGCAGATGTTGAACCGCGGGATTCCGATACCCGGCAGAAGTTTCGCAAGATGCTTCGTGAGGGCAAACTCGACGACAAGGAAATCGAAATCGAAGTTGCCGCCGTGCCCGTCGGTGTAGAGATCATGGCACCGCCCGGCATGGAGGAAATGTCGAGCCAGCTACAGGGGCTGTTCCAGAACCTCGGCGCCGGACGACGCAAGTCGCGCAAATTGAAGGTCCGCGAGGCTTTTCGCCTGCTCACCGACGAAGAAGCCGGACGGCTGGTTAACGAGGAAGACCTTAAATCTGCAGCTCTGCAGAACGTCGAACAGAACGGCATCGTCTTTATCGACGAACTGGACAAGGTGGCACGGCGTGGCGACACGCAGGGCGTTGATGTGTCACGTGAGGGCGTGCAACGGGACCTGTTGCCACTCGTGGAAGGCTGCACGGTCAGCACCAAGTACGGCATGGTCAAGACTGACCACATCCTGTTCATCGGGTCCGGCGCATTTCATGCGTCGAAGCCCTCCGACCTGATTCCCGAGTTGCAGGGCCGGTTTCCCATCCGGGTGGAACTGTCGGCCCTGTCCACTGGTGACTTCGTCCGCATCCTCACCGAGCCGGATGCCTCACTGACCCGCCAGTACACTGCCCTGCTGGCCACCGAAGGCGTCTCTCTGGCGTTTGCCGAATCCGGCGTGCGCCGGCTTGCCGAGATTGCGTTTCACGTCAACAGCGAGCAGGAAAACATCGGGGCACGACGCCTGTATACCGTCCTGGAGCGGCTGCTGGAATCCATATCCTTCGATGCTGCCGACCAGAGCGGTTCGGAGTTAACCGTCGATGCAGCCTACGTCGACGACCATCTGGGCGATCTGGTGAAGGATCAGGACCTGAGCCGTTACATCCTTTAGCGGTCGGCCTCAGCGCGAATCCTTGCCGGCCTGATCCAGACGCTTGTTCAGTGGCTGGTCGCTGCACTCGGCGTCGCGCTGGCCGAACGCCGAGCGCGCCGCGCGTGCCAGCGATCCAGCCATTCCGCCACCTTTGAATAGGTCGCCGGAACGACCACCAGCGATAACAGGGTGGAGGTCAGCAAACCACCAATGACCGACACGCCAAGCGGTGCCCGGAAGTTGCCATCGGCATTCAGTGCCAGGGCAACCGGCATCATTCCCGCGCCCATGGCGATGGTGGTCATGATGACCGGCCTCACCCGCTTGCGGCACGCCGCAATGATGGCGTCGTAGCGGGGCAGCCCCTGATCCCGCTCGCCAATGATTGCGTAATCGACAATCAGGATGGAGTTCTTGGTCGCCACTCCGGTGAGCATCAGCAAGCCGATCAGCGAGGGCAGGGACAGCGCATAGCCCGTTATCAGCAGCGCACCGAAAGCACCGACACCGCACAAGGGGACCGCGGCGAGAATCACCAGGGGCTGTATTGGACTGCCAAACAGCAACAGCAAAACCAGATACACGCAACCGATTCCGGCCAGCATCGCCATGGCGAAGCCCACAAACATATCCACAAACGCCTCGGCATCGCCGCTGGGCACGATACGGACGCCCGGTGGCAGATCCGTGGTTGCCGGCATCTCGCGCAGATCAGCCATCACATTGCCGAGCGGCAAACCATTGAGCTCGGCTGATATCTTGATGTTCCGTTCCCGGTTGAAGCGCTCGATCTGTGCCGGACCGCTGCCATCGCGAATGGTTGCCACAGCCGACAGGGGCACGCTGCCGTTGCGGGAGGGAACCCGCAACAGGGACAGCAGCGCCTGATCACTCAACGATGAATCGGCCACCTTTACGCTGATCGGAATCTGGCGATCTGCCAGATTGAGCTTGGCCAGATTGCGACTGAAATCGCCGCTGGTCGCAATGCGGGCTGCCTCGGCGATGGCCAACGTCGATACGCCGAGATCCGCGGCCCGGGCCGGGTCCGGCTCGATGATGATCTCCGGATTCAGCAGCGACGCCGTGGACGACACGCTGCCCAGACCGGGAATGCCGCGCAAGGCCGCCTCGATCTTGCGGCCGGAAGCAGCCAGTTGTTGCGGATCCTTGCCCGCCAGAACGATATCCAGACGCTCGCCAGGTGCCTGCGCCGCGAAGTTGATGCGCACGCCCGGCATGTCCTTCAGGCGACTGCGAACCTCCGTCTCCAGCTCGTGAATGGTCCGATCGCGCTTCGACTTGAACTCCAGGGTGACCGACGCTTTGCGCACATCGCCCTGCACCCCGGCATCGTAGCCGCCCAGATTGGAGGAGCCGATTTTCGCAAATACCGAAACCAGGTCGGGCATATCCTGCAGCTTTTCCCGTACCTGTTTGACGGCGGCCACCGTGTCGGCCAGCTGCACGCCGGGCGGCAGGGCCACTTGCAGGTTGGTGCGATCCAGGTCCGACGCAGGCAGGAAGGTCGTCGGGATCAGTGGCACCAGAGCGATGGCAAGGACGAAGGTAGCCAGTGCAAACAGCATGGTCCGCCCGCGATGGCGCAAAGCCAGTTTTACCCAGCGGATGTACCTGGAAATCCAGCGTGGCTCAGCGTGAGTACCTCCATCCGAGGTCAGGAACCGCGCTGCCAGCATGGGTGTGAGCAATCGGGCCACCAGCAGCGAGAACAGCACGGCCATGGCAGCGGTCCAGCCGAACTCCCGGAAATAGAGGCCGATTTCGCCGGAGATGAAGGCCACCGGCAGAAAGACGGCAGCCAGCGTCACTGAGGTGGCAATAACCGCAATACCGATTTCATCGGCCGCATCGATCGCGGCCTGTTCGGGTGTCTTGCCCATGGCTCGGTGCTGCGCGATGTTTTCGATCTCGACGATGGCATCGTCAACGAGGACACCAATGACCACGGCAAATGCCAGCAGCGACAGCAGGTTCAGGCTGAAGCCCAGCATGTCCATGACCCAGAAGGTCGGCAGTACCGACAAGGGCAAGGCCAGGGCCGTAATCCAGGTCGCACGCCAGTCGCGCAGGAACAGCCAGACCACAATTACCGCGAGGAATGCACCTTCGAGCAACATCGTCACGGATGCGTTGTAGGAATTCTGCGAGGTCTCCACGCCGGATGCGACTTCGACGAAGTGCACGTCCGGATACGCTGCACTGAGTTCGGCAACCTTTTCGCGTACTTCCGCTCCTACAACCACCGAACTGGTATCGATGGCCCGCTGCACCGAGATCGACACCACCGGCTTGCCGTTCAGCAGGGCGATCTCGCGCGGCTCGGCGTAACCATCTTTCACGGTTGCCAGTGAAGACAGTCGTACAGATCGCCCGTCCGGAAATGAAATGGGGAAATCTGCCAGTTGGGCGGCAGACTGCACCGTGGCGACAGTGCGTACCGACTGCTCCCTGCCACCCAGCGCGGTGCGACCACCGGGCAATTCCACCTGCAGGCGGGCCAACTGCGCCGAGACGGTGCCGGCAGTGAGGCCAAAGGCCTGCAAAGCGGCCGGGCGCAGCGCCACACTCACTTCGCGGTTGACGCCCCCCGAACGCTGCACCTGGCCCACGCCCGATGCACTGAACAGGGCCTTGGTAACCACGTCGTCCACAAACCAGGTGAGTTCATCCGGCGCCATCCGGTCGGATGAAATGGCGTAACCCAGCAGGGTGGGTCCGAACAGGTTCACGCGGGCAATTACGGGCTCGTCGATATCAGCAGGCAGATCGGGACGGATGCGGTCAAGCGCGTCACGCACCTCCTCCATGGCCCGGTCCATATTCCGGTCCAGCTCGAACAGGATCTGGGTAGTTGATACGCCTTCGTTAATTGTTGACGTCAGTTTGTCGATGTCCGCCAGGGAAGCGACAGCGTCTTCCACCTTGCGCGTTACATTGGTCTCGAGTTGCTCCGGGGTTGCGCCGGGCAGGCGCACGGTGACGGTGATCTGCGGAACCGGAATATCGGGCAACTGGGCAATCGGCAGTTGCCGCAAGCCGTGAATGCCGCCCGCGCACAGCACCCCGAAGATGAGCGCCGCGGCGATCGGATTGCGAATTCCCCACAGGGAGACATTTATGGCCACAGGGTCAGCGCCGCGGAATCTGAGCCACAGAAACAGTTAAAGACGCACTCATGCGTCGGCACCCACTTCGCGTACGAGATCACCGTTACTCAGGAAACCGGCACCCCGCACAACCACGTGTTCGGCGGCTTTGACGCCACTCACCACCTCGGTGAAATCGCCGTACTGCTGCCCGACCACTATGCGCCGCTGTTCCACATTGAACGCTTCGTCCGGTTGACCTGCCTTGCCCTTGGCAACGAAGACATAGGGGAAGCCATCCCGATACACAACGGACTCCCGTGGCAACACCGTCGCGGTGGCTTTCCCCAGCAGTAGCTGGCCTTCGGCAAACATGCCAGCGCGCAGATCTCCGGGATCGGGCAGGTCTGCATAGAGCATGCCGGTCCGGGTATCCGGATTCACCGCCGGCGACACTGTCCGCACGGTACCCGTAACCTTGGCGCCGCCCGGGCTCGTCAATTCAACCGGCATGCCGGTGCGAACGCGGGCCAGATCGCTTTCGGTCAGTTCCGCCCTCCACTCGAGCCGGCCGTCCCGGATCAGCTTCAGCATATCGGCGCCGGCTGACACGATCTGCCCGGGTTGCACGCTGCGCGCGGAAATCACGCCCGCCTCTGGCGCCTTCAGGGTGGCAAAGCTGAGCTGCAGTCGGGCGGCATCCAGATTGGCGTCGGCAGTGGCCAGTTGGGCTTGCGCACTGCTGAGATTGGCCTGCAACTGGTCGGCATTGCTCGAAGAAATCAGACCCTGTTTTACCAGCGACTGTCCTCGCCGAAAATCGGCTTGCGCGAGTTCCAGCCCGGCTTTCGCCTGGGCGACACTGGCCTCGGCCTGGCGGGACTGCACACGCAGGCTGCGTGCATCCAGCCGAACCAGCGTCTGCCCTGCCTTCACGCGGTCCCCGACCTCGACCAGGACTTCGGCAACCCGCACTCCAGTCAGTTCTACACCCAGCGTGATTTCCTGCCAGGCAGCCACGGAACCCGAGATGACCAGCTTTCGCTCCACCTCATGCGCCGCAGGTACGGTAGTGGTTACGACCAGGCTGGGCGATGGTTCAACCGCTGTCTTGGCACCGCCACAAGCGACCAGCAGCAAAGCCAGCAGACCGGGCAGAACCACGTACTGCTTCGGGACTATCCTTCGCGGCCTCGACCAGGCCCGCGAGACGGGATTCGCAAAATTCGGAATTTGAGAGACCATGAATGACTCGGATGGCGAGCATGCTGCTCGGCAGTTTATCGACAGCTTTCGCTTAAGTGTAACGTAAGCCTACCCGGTTCATGGGCATTTGACCGCCAGAAACCCGGCCAGTGGACTGCGGTACAGTGCCACGCTTCCAGCTGTGTATACCCATGGTTCTTATCACTTCCAGTGACAATGCCCGCTTCCGGGAACTGCTAGCTCTGGCGGAATCCGTCCGGGGCCGGCGCCAGACCGGACTCGCATTGCTCGACGGCGTTCATCTGGTCGAAAGCTATATCGACCAGTGTGGTTCGCCGACCTCTCTCGTCGTCAGCAGCAGCGGCCGGCAGCACGCTGAAGTGGCCCGGTTAGTGGCCCAACTTGCTGATGTACCTGGCATCGAACTCAGCGATGCGCTGTTCCGCCGCCTGTCGCCCGTGCAAACCCCGACCGGCATTCTCGCCACTATTCCCATCCCGCTTCGCCGGGCACCATCAGGGGATCCCGAAGCCTGCGTATTGCTCGAAGATGTGCAGGACCCCGGCAATCTGGGTTCCATCCTGCGCTCAACGGCTGCGGCAGGCATCCGGCAGGTCTGCCTGTCGCCCCAGTGCGCCGACCTGTGGTCACCCAAGGTGCTGCGTGCGGGGATGGGCGCGCATTTCAAGCTGCAGTGTTTCGCTGGCGTGGATCTGGTCGCATTCACCGCCGCGTTTCCCGGACGGCTCATTGCCACCCACCCGGATACCCCACGAACACTGTTCGACGCCGATCTCACCGGTTTGATCGGCCTGGTCTTTGGAAACGAAGGGGCTGGTGTGTCGCCGGCCCTGCTGAAGCAGGCTGCCGAGGTCATCAGGATTCCGATGCCCGGCGGCACGGAGTCCCTGAATATTGCGGCAGCCGCTGCCATCTGCCTGTTCGAGCGCGTGCGTCAGTTAGGATGAACGATATGGAACAGACGCACTTTGGCTTCGAGGTCATTCCGGCTGCCGACAAGGTCAATCGGGTCCGGGCGGTGTTTGATTCGGTAGCCGCCAACTACGACCTGATGAACGACCTCATGTCTGGCGGCCTGCACCGGCTGTGGAAGCGCTTCGCGTTGAGCCGCACCGGCCTGCGGCCCGGCGACCGGGCACTGGATGTCGCGGGCGGTACTGGCGACCTGTCGATCGGGATGGCCGGTCAGGTGGGCACCAACGGTCTGGTTTGCCATACCGATATCAACGGCGAGATGCTTGAAATCGGCCGGCGGCGTCTGGTGGATGCCGGGGTCTTCGCCAATACGGTCAGCCTGCAGGCGAACGCGGAGCAGTTGCCGTTTGCCGACCACAGTTTTCACTGCGTCATGATTGGCTTTGGCCTGCGGAACTGCACTGACAAACCAGCGGCCCTGCGGGAAATGGCCCGGGTGCTGCGCCCCGGTGGCCGGCTGCTGGTGCTGGAGTTTTCCAGACCCGCCGTAAAGTTTATCGAGCCACTCTATGAAATGTATTCGTTCCGGATACTGCCGTGGCTGGGCGAGCGTGTCGCAGGAGATGCTGCCAGTTACCGGTACCTGGCGGAGTCAATTCGCATGCACCCGGATCAGGAGAGCCTGCGCGGCCTCATGTCAGACGCTGGTCTGGAGGATGTCGGCTTTCACAATCTGAGCGGCGGCATCGTTGCCCTGCACCACGGCTTCCGCTACTGAGCCTGTTCAGGTCATGACTTCTGATTCAACGACTTCAATTTCGACGCTGGCGTTAAAGCCCGTTGAACGGTTGATCAACCGCGGCATCGGCCTGTCGTCGACGGCCGGCGCAATGGCCGCAGCGCTGGCTGGCAGGTCACTCGATATTCAACTGGAAGGTACGCACATTGTGCTGCAACTGAAGGCACGTGCTGGCAGCGTGCAGCTGACAGCCGGCGACAAGGTGCCCGGCACGGTGGCAACAGATTCCGGGGTGGCCGATGCCACCGTGGCTGGATCCCCTCTGGCGATGCTTCGGATGCTGGGCGGCGATCCGCAGGCGCTGATTCGCGACGGCGATATCCGCATGACCGGCAACACCGACGTGGCCAATCAGTTTCGCGACCTGTTGCACATGGCCAGGCCGGATCTGGAGGATGAACTCGCGAAACTTGTTGGCGATCCGCTGGCCCACCGTTTCGGTGTCATGGGCCGTGAATTCGTCGACTGGGGCCGGCGCACCGTGGACTCGGTGTCCCGCAGTGTCGGCGAATATCTCACCGAAGAGCGCCGCACTCTGCCCACCCGGATCGAGGCTCAGGAGTTCTATCGTGAGGTGGACACCCTCGTAAACGACGTGGAACGCGCCGAGGCACGCCTCGACGGTTTGCTCAGTCGCCTGACGCCGCCCGGAACGGATGCTTAAACCTTGAATCGATTCAGACTTCTGGTGCGCCTGCTATCGATCCGGCGGGTGCTGATCCACCACGGCGTCGACCAGCTCTTGCGCGACACTCGGGTACTCGGTCCGGCCCGGCTCCTGTTTCGTCTCACGCCGACCAGGCGGGCTGTACCCGCGTCCGGGCACAACGACCGCGGCATCCGGATCCGCCAGTCCCTGGAAGACCTGGGGCCTATATTCGTCAAGTTCGGACAATCCCTGTCCACCCGTCAGGACCTGCTGCCGCCGGACATCGGCCGGGAACTGAGCCGGCTGCAGGACCAGGTTCCGCCTTTTCCTGCCGAGGTCGCCCTGGCCGAGGTCGAGCGTCACTTCGGGTGCAGCGCAGACAGCCTGTTTGCCAGCTTCGAGCGCGATGCACTGGCAGCCGCCTCAATCGCCCAGGTGCATGCCGCCCGCCTGCATACCGGCGAGGATGTGGTAGTGAAGCTGTTGAGACCGCGCGTGCGCGAGTTGATAGAGCAGGATCTGGAAGTGATGTATGCCCTGGCGCGCCTGGCGCAGCGCTGGTGGCCCGAAGCCCGACGGCTGCGGCCGGTCGACGTGGTGGCGGAGTACGAGAAGACCATTATCAATGAGCTGGATCTGTTGCGCGAAGCAGCCAATGCGGCCCAGCTTCGTCGCAACTGGGATGGTTCGCCGCTGATCTACGTACCGCAGGTGTACTTCGACTACTGCCGGACGGGCGTACTGGTAATGGAACGTATCCGGGGCATCCCTATCGACGACATGTCGGCGCTGCGGGCCGCGGGTGTCAACATTCCGAGACTGGCCACCAATGGCGTCGAGATCTTCTTCACCCAGGTCTTCCGCGACAACTTCTTTCATGCGGACATGCATCCTGGAAATATTTTTGTGGATGCAACAGATCCGGCCTTCCCCCGCTACGCGGCCGTCGACTTCGGCATTGTGGGTAGTCTGGAGGAGCGGGACCGACGCTATCTGGCCGAAAACTTCCTGGCATTCTTTGATCGCGACTACTACCGCGTGGCGCGACTGCACGTGGACTCGGGCTGGGTCCCGATCGGCACCCGGGTCAGCGAACTGGAGTCGGCGGTGCGCACGGTGTGTGAGCCGATCTTCAGCAAGCCGCTGAAGGAAATCTCCTTCGGGCAGGTTCTGCTGCAACTTATATCCGTGGCCCGGCAATTCAATATGGAGATACAGCCACAGCTTATCCTCCTGCAAAAAACGCTGGTGCAGATAGAGGGGCTGGGTCGTGTGCTCTATCCGGATCTGGATATCTGGCAGACCGGCAAACCAGTCCTCAAAGCCTGGATGCTGGAGCAGACCGGACCGCGCGCCACCCTGCGACGTATGCGCCGCGACTGGCCTGACGTGCGCCATGCCCTGGAGAAGTTGCCGCTGGTGGCCAGGAAGCTGGTCGACCAGGCGCTGGAAGACGAACGCCCGGCCGCCGAAAGCGCTTTGGCAGCGGAGCGTCTGGCACGCCGGCACGAAGCGCGCGCCCGGTATCGGGCAACCGCCGGTGGCGCCCTGCTGGTCGCCGCAGCCGTGTGGCTGGGCCTGGACACGCCACCCAACTGGGTCGGCTGGGCGTCCGGCGCCGCCGGACTACTGACCCTGTGGCTGGCAAAACCGTAGCAGCGGCTAGTCCTTGTAGTTCTCGTAGAACACGTAGCTGGTTGAATAGTCGCTGACCTCGAAGTACACCTTCTTCTCCCCCGGGTCCTTCTTCCAGTTCAGGTTTTCGTCGACAACGCCATACCCGTAGCGAAACGATCTGGCATCGGCAGCCGACGTGGCAATGCCGGTGCTCATCTTGTCGATCTTGATAAACCGTATTACCAGCTTTTCGCCCGCGTAGACGTCAAGCACGCCGTCTGTGCCGGTCCAGTTCTGAATACCCCGGCCAAATTTGTTCTGCTGCTCCTGGGTGCAACCCGTCAGCGCAAGCAGGACGACCATCGCTGCCAGTGGAGAGTATCTGTGCATTTAAGTTGACCCCGTAAAGGCGGAAATCGACTGTAGTCGCTGGATCGATTCAGCTCAATAATTTGCCAGGGCACGCCGGCTGGCGGTTCCGGGGGTGCCGGTTTGCGGTACCCCGGCAACCATCTTGCTTTAGCATGTGCTGTCCGTTCAGAGGGACCGATCATGCGCGCTGCACGTCACACATTCCTGGTACTTGTATCCCTGGCCCTGGTATCGGCCTGCACCAGCCCGTCAGCGCCCGAACGCCAGTCACAAATGGCGCCGGATGCGGACCTGGCGAGCTATCAGACCTTCGGCTGGAAAGCCGTCGACCAGCCGACTGCGGACGAGCCACTGCGCCTGCTGGACGTCAACATCCGCAATGCCATCAGCTCGGAACTCACACAGCGTGGCTACACCGAGGTTACTGAAAATCCGCAATTGATCGTCACCTACGAGACCTCATCCCAGGACAAGGTGAAGTCCAACCCCTTCCGGATCGGTATTGGTATCGGCAGTTTCGGCAGCAATGTCGGTGGGTCGGTGAACGTCGGCAGCCCCAGTGTGCAGAGCTACCAGGAGGGCAACCTCGTGATTCACGTACTGGATGCAGCTGCCAACCGTGAACTCTGGCTGGGCTCTGTTTCCAGCAAGGTCAGCCAATCGAAGCTGGACGCTGCGGCCGTGTCTAAGGCAGTGTCGCAAGCGATGAAAGACTTTCCATCCCGCGAGACAGCGCCGTAACGAAACAGCCTGCAGGTGTGCCGTCGGGCACGCCTACAGGGGGCGCAGTTCGCGCAGAAATGCCACCGGGTCGGCGCCGGCCTCAAGTTGCTCCACCAGCGCTGAACCCACCACCACACCATCGGTATGAGGCGCGAGCTTCTGCACCTGCTCCGCACGCCGGACGCCGAAACCGGCGCATACCGGCAGACGCGTCAGTGACCGCACCCGGTCCAGATAGCCGGTGACTTCGGCGGGCAGTTCCCTGGCACCACCGGTAATGCCGGTAACCGTTACCGCATAGATGAAGCCGCGGCTGGCCGTGCATAACATGCTGAGACGCTCCGGCGGCGTCGCCGGCGTCACGAGCTGTATCAGGGCCAGACCGCGCGCATCCAGTGCTGCTCTCAGATCAGCGCTTTCCTCGATCGGCAGATCGGGCACGATGAAGCCGCACACACCAGCGGGTATGGCTGCTTCGGCCAGCTCCCGGTAGCCGAAGTTCAACAGAGGATTCAAATAGCTCATCAATACCAGTGGCGCATCAAACGGCCCGGCATTGGTCAGCTCTGAAAGTATCCAGCGCAGGCTGACGCCGGCAGCAATCGCTGAATGGCTGGCCCGCTGAATCGTGACGCCATCGGCCATCGGATCGCTGAAGGGCACACCAATTTCCACAACGTCGACCTCGGTCGCAATGGCCTTCACTGTGGCGGTGAACTGGTCTTTGGCGGGATAGCCAGCGGTGAGGTACGGAACCAGTGCAGTCCGGCCGGCTTCGGTCGTCTGACGAATGGCAGCCGTAATACGCTCATGGGGAACTCCCGTCGGGCGCGTCGTCATGCTGCGGCTCCGTCCAGAATCTTCTGCGCACCGGCGAAGACCTGCGACAGCGTCGGCATATCCTTGTCACCGCGACCGGACAGGCCGATAAGTACCTTCTTGCCCGCATTTGCCTGCGCCCAGCGTCGGGCGCCGGCCAGGGCATGCGCCGACTCGATGGCCGGCAGGATACCCTCCGCGCGACAGCACTCACGGAGCGCATCCAGCGCTTCATCGTCAGTGACACTCTCGTAACTGACGCGGCCAATGGCCTGCAGCAGTGCGTGCTCGGGGCCTACGCCCGGGTAATCTAGACCCGCGGAAATCGAATGGGTTTCCTGCACCTGGCCGTTGTCATCCTGCAAAAGCAGGGAATAACTGCCGTGCAATACGCCGGGCCTACCAGTGGCGAGCGTCGCTGAGTTGTCTCCAAGCCGCGCACTGCGACCACCCGCTTCGATACCGATAAGGTCCACAGTCTCGTCGGCAACCAGAGGATGAAAGAGGCCGATGGCATTGGATCCGCCACCGACGCAGGCAAAGACCGCATCTGGCAATCCACCCGTTCGTTCAATGAACTGCGCACGCGCCTCGCGACCAATCACCGACTGCAATTCACGAACCAGCAAGGGATAGGGATGCGGCCCGACTGCCGAACCGAGCAGGTAGTAACTGCCATCCGGGTCGGAGACCCAGTCGCGGAAGGCCTCGTCTATGGCCGCGCGCAAGGTGCGATCGCCACTTTTGACCGGCACGACTTCCGCTCCCAGTTGCACCATGCGTTCCACGTTGGGCGCCTGACGTTGAACATCGACGGCGCCCATGTACACGATGCATGGAATACCGACCCGCGCGCAGGCCGCCGCCGTCGCCACACCGTGCTGCCCCGCCCCGGTCTCGGCAATGACCCGTTTTGCACCCAGGCGCCTGGCGAGCAGCGCCTGGCCCAGGGCGTTGTTGATCTTGTGGGCACCGGTATGGTTCAGGTCTTCCCGCTTCAGGTATACCGAAACCCCCAGCGTTCACTCAGCGTCGGGGCGGCGCTGAGGTGCCGTTGGTCGGCCAACCCAGTCGCGTAGCTCCTGTAGCAGCTCGGCCTGGAAGGCCTGATCCGCCAGATACCGATGCACGCCAGTGGTCAATCGCGCCAATGCCGGCATCAGCGTTTCCGGCGCATACCGTCCGCCGAAGGGCCCGAAGCGCCCACGCTCATCCGGCAGCTCGCCCGCGATCAGCCGCCGCAACAGCGCAGCGCGCTCTGCCGGCGCGATTTCTTCAGTTTGCATCCATCTGCTCCGCTGTATTCGGCATCCGGTTCATTGATCCTGCATTGCCTGGCGCGAGCTCATCGTGGACACGCGCATCTCGGCGGCACGAACCGCTTCAATGAATGCGTTGATCCGGCCCACGTCCTTCACCCCCGGCTTCGATTCGACGCCGCTGCTCACATCCACGCCATACGGCCGCACCTTGAAAATCGCTTCGCCGACATTCTCAGGCGTTAATCCGCCGGCCAGTACAAGCTGCCGGCCCTTGGCCAGTGCCGCCGCCTGCGACCAGTCCGCCAGTACGCCCTGGCCACTGGTTGCCGCCTCGAACAACAGCAAGCCCTCATCCGCACTGTCCAGATCCCTGACCGTCAGCGTGCTGCTGTCCCGGTAAACAGGCAGACGCGTGATCTGCTCCGGGACTTCGAGGCTGGCGTAGTCCCGGGCGTCGGTTTGCAGCCAGTCCGGCTGGAACTCGTCAGCAACCCGCTGCCACTCACCAGACGTCGGATGCCGCATCACTGCCACGCGAATAATCACCGGCGACAAGCTGCTGCACAGTTGTCGCGCCCGCTTTGGCGTGATCTGCCGTGGCGAGTCTGCAAAGACAAAGCCCACGGCGTCGGCACCCGCGGTAACGGCCGCTTCGACGGCCCGCGGCGTCGACAGCCCGCAGATCTTGATGAAAACCCTCATGCCGGTTTGCTGAAGCCGCGCGCCTCAAAAGCCGATGCGCGGCCCGCCGCCAGCAACTCGGTGCCCAACCGCCCGGGATCTGACGAACGCATCAGCGCAGTACCAACCAGAGCCAGCCGGTAACCCAGCCCGGCCACACGCGCCGCCTGGCCCGGTGTTTCCACACCACTCTCAGCCACCATCGGTATGTCATTGGCAATGCCATCGACTACGGCCCCCGACATGCCCGGTGCCAGTGCGGCGAAGCGTCCGAAGTCGACCGCCAGCGTGCGCAGATCCCGACAATTCACGCCCAGCAGTGTTCGGCATCGACCCTCCACGACGGCCGGCCCGGCCGCACGGACCACCGCGGTGGCACGTTGCAGATCCGCGCGGTCGAATACTTCGACCAGCGCGAACATGCCCAACTGGTGAGTCGCCAGCACCATCGCCGGCAGTTCCCGGTCGTTGAGCATCGCCGCAATCAGCAGCACGCCGCTCGCCCCGGCCGCTCGCGCTTCCAGCAACTGGTAGGGCGAAACGAGGAAGTCCTTGCGCATGGTCGGCACCGGCAGGTCGCCCACGGCATTGGCGGCTGCTGCTGCAGCTTCCTTCAGATGCGCGAGACTGCCGGCAAATTCATCCGGCTCGGTCAGCACCGACAGGGCGGCGGCGCCGCTGCGCGCATAGTCACGCGCCTGAGCCGAAATCTTCAGTGCCGTGGAGGCCAGGGTGCCCTCCGACGGCGAGCGGCGTTTTAGCTCGGCGATCAGATCGAAACCTTGTGGCGACAGCCTCAACGCCGGCGGCGGTGGCAACCGCCGCACGCGCTGTGCCAGCAGTTCAGCAGGTCGCTGGCGTTCGGCGCGTTCGGCGCGAATGCGGCTGCTCTCGCCCATACGAGTCAGAAAATTGCTCATGACGGCGGGTGCACCACTATGCCGGCGGAATGCTTGCGCAACCGCTCCAGCAGCACGGTGCCGCCGCCTGACTCCAGCGTGCGACGGGCCAGTTCCACAGCTCGCCGCAAGCCGCGCGCCCGACCGCTCAGGCTCAGAGCCAGTCCGGCGCCCAGAATCAGCGCGTCCCGATGCGGACCCTGGTCGCGTCCCGTCAATACCGCCTCGATGGCGCGCGCATTGGTGGTCGCGTCGCCGCCGGCCAGATCATCGGCCGTACAGCGCGGAATGCCGTAGTGCGCGGGATCGCGCTTCTGTCGTCGCACGATTCCTGGCCGTACGTCGAAGAGCGTAAACGGTCCGACGGGCGTCGCCTCATCCCAGCCCGGTTCACCATGGACGACGTAGTAGCGCCGGATGGGCATGCCCGCCAGCGTATCGGCCATCAGTCGCGCCGTTGGCAGGTCGAAGGCACCGATCACCGCATATGGCGGCGCGGCCGGGTTTGTCAGCGGCCCCAGAATATTGAACACCGTGCGTACGCCCAGCGCGCCACGCACCGGACCAACCGCCCTGGTCGCAGGATGAAAATGAGGTGCGAAGAGGAATGTGAAGCCGGTGGCATCGAACAATGCCCGCGCGGCAGCCGGCTCGGTCGGCAGAACGATCCCCAGCGCTTCCAACACGTCGGCGCTGCCAGATCGGGAAGACACCGACCGGTTGCCATGCTTCACGACCGGCAGTCCGCAGGCGGCGGCGACCAGTGCTGCGCCGGTGGACAGGTTCAGGCTGCCGGAGCCGTCACCACCGGTGCCGACGATGTCGGTAGCCACGACATCTGCCGGTATTTCGAAGGGTCGGGCCAGGCCGCGCATCGCCTTGGCGAAGCCTCTGACTTCCGCCGCCGTCTCGCCTTTGACGCGCAACGCAATCAGCACTGCTGCCGACATGGCTGGCGACAGCTTTTCATCGGTCAAAGCCCGCATCAGCGCACCAGCCTGCGCTTCCGGCAAGTCGATCCCGGCCAGCAACTGCTCAAGCGTTTCCCGTAGTACCACCATGGCTCAAGACGACCTCGACTCAAACTTCAGAAAATTGCCCAGCAGCTGATCCCCTTCAGGCGTCAGCACGCTCTCGGGGTGAAACTGCACGCCCTCTACCGGCAGTTCGCGATGGCGTACGCCCATGATCTCGCCCTGCTCACTGCGGGCAGTCACCGTCAGCACAGATGGCAGGCTCGCGGCGTCGGCACCCAGCGAGTGGTAGCGACCAGCCTGAAATGGCTGACTCAGTCCTGCATAGATCGTGGCACCGTCGTGCTCGATCATGGAGGTCTTGCCGTGCATCAAACGGTCAGCCGACACAATCCGCCCGCCGAAATGCTGTATCAGGGTCTGGTGGCCCAGACACACGCCCAGGATCGGCACGCGGCGCTCGAAGGCCGCCATGATCTGCAGTGAAATCCCGGCACCGTCGGGCCGTCCGGGCCCTGGCGAGATGCACAGGTGGCTGGGCGCCAGTTCGAGTGCGCGCGCGACCGTGATTTCGTCGTTGCGGTAGACCTTTACATCAGCCCCCAGGATCAGGAAGGCCTGAACCAGGTTGTAGGTAAAGGAATCGTAGTTATCGATCAGCAGCAGCGATGGCCGGTTGGTACTCACAAGCCTTCCTCCGCCATGGCCAGGGCTGAACGCAGGATGGCGCTCTTGGCCAGCACTTCCTGGTACTCGGTTTCGGGAACGCTGTCGGCCACCAGACCGGCACCGGCCTGATAGTGATAGCTGCCATCACGGAAAATCAGGGTACGGATGGCGATGGCCTGATCCATGTCGCCGTTGCTGCCGAAGTAGCCAACCGTGCCGGCATACAGACCGCGTCGTACCGGTTCCAGCTCGTCGATGAGTTCCATTGCACGTACTTTAGGCGCACCAACCAGCGTGCCCGCCGGAAAGGCTGCGGCAAACAGATCGAAAGCATCTTTGCCTGCTGCAAGCTCGCCCTGCACACCGCTGACGATGTGCATCACATGGCTGTAGCGCTCAATGGAGCGGTAGGGCTCGACATGGACCGTACCGGCTTTGGCGACACGACCCAGGTCGTTGCGGGCCAGGTCCACCAGCATCACGTGCTCGGCGTTTTCCTTCTCGTCGGCCAGCAGCGACTGCTCGTGGGCCACATCCTCTTCCACGGTTGCACCCCGCGGTCGGGTACCGGCAATCGGCCGCAATGAAGCATGGCCCTTGCGCAGCTTGACCAGCGCCTCGGGCGACGAACCAGCCACCTGAATATCGCCAAGATCCACGAAGAACATGTAGGGCGAGGGATTCAGCAGTCGCAGCGCCCGGTAGGTCTCGAAGGGCGACAGGGTATGGCGGCCGGTGAACTGTACCGACAGCACCAACTGATATACATCGCCGCTGGTGATGTAACGCTTGGCGGTCGCCACCGCCTGCTGGTAGTCGGCACTGCTCAAGCTCTGGGTCGCCGTGGCGTGACTGCCTTTGGCGGGCGCTGCGGGCAGCGCGCCCCGCAACAGTTCGATGACCCTGGACCGGAGGCGGGTGCGTTCGGCCGCACTGCCAGCGTGCAGCAGGGCGATGCGTCGGGTCAGGTGATCAAAAACCAGCAATGAGTCGGTCGCGATATAAGCTGCGTCCGGCGCGACCGGGTTGTTGGCATTGACCGGGGCGTTCTGCAGGCGCTCGAAGTGGCGCACCAGGTCGTAGCCGGCAACACCGACCAGGCCACCGGCGAAGGGCAGATCCTGAATCGACGGCTCAAGGCGCGGCGCCCGGGCGAGTGCGCTGCGCAATGCAGCCAGCAGTTCCGCCCGGTCGGCTGGGCGGGCACGCTGTTCGCCGGCCACATGCATCCCGGCACTGTCCAGCCGGAATTCCTCGATGTCACCGAAGCCCAGGAATGAATAGCGCGCCAGATGGGCACCGCCTTCGACGCTCTCCAGCAGGTAGCGTGGCTTCAGAGGCGCCAACTTCAGGTAGGTGGACACCGGGGTGTCCAGGTCGGCGCTGATGTCGAATGGTGGCTGCATGTGGTGGTCCGAAAAACTGAAAACCCAGAAAACGAAAGACCCATCGTCGCTTCAGCGAGGGTCGCTTCCGCGAGGATGGGTCCTGGGTTGCTCGAAAACTACCGGGCTACGCCAAGCCACTCCATGCGGAGAGAGCTTGTGGTCGCCACCACCAGCCGCGAAGGTTTTCGGTTCCGTGCATGGCTGCCAGTATCCCCGCGCCGTTCCGCCGTCGTCAAGGGGAAAAGGGGACGCTACCCTTTTTCTCTGCTTTCCTCTGCTATCCGCGGCAAATTGGCAGAAAAGGGTAGCGTCCCCTTTTCCATCAGCCGCGCAGGATCTCGCGGGCGGCATTATGACCGGGCGCCCCGGTCACCCCGCCGCCCGGGTGGGCCCCGGACCCACAGAGATACAAGCCCTTGATCGGCGTCCGATAGTCACCATAACCCAGTGCCGGCCGCGCGGCCCAGAGCTGGTCCAGACCCAGGGCGCCGTGGAAAATATCGCCGCCACTGAGACCAAAGCGCTCCTCCAGATCCAGCGGCGACAGTGCCAGCCGACCAACAATGCTGGACCGGAAATTTGGTGCATGGCGGGTGACCGTATCGATGATGAGTTCGGCAGCCTCGTCGCCGGCATCGTGCCAGCTACGACCGTCGGGCAGCTGGTAGTCGAAGTGCTGACAAAAGAGACTCGCCACATGGGCGCCGGGCGGCGCCAGACTATAGTCGAGCATTGAGGGAATGAGCATCTCCACCACGGGCTCGCGTGACATGCCCTGGAGCCGCGCATCAGCAAAAGCGCGATCCATATAAGAGAGTGAAGGCCCGATGATGATACCGGCGGCCAGATGACCGTTGCTGGATCGGGCTGGGGCTGACCGCCCGCCATCCGGTCTGTAAGCGAACCGCGGCAACTCCGACAAGGCCACATTCATCCGGAAGCTGGCCGAATTGCAACGCCAGGTTTCGATATGTGCCACAAAATCCGCCGGCAGGGTTGACCTCTCGATGAGCTTGAGAAACAGGAGCTTCGGTCCGATGTTGGCCGCCACCCGCCCGGCCTCGACGATCCGGCCACTGGCCAGTTCAAGCCCGGTAACACGCCCGGCGCGTGTCAGTACACGCTGCACCGGCGACTCCAGCTCGATGTGCACACCCAGCCGTTCTGCCTCGCGCGCCATGGCCTGGGTGATCGCCCCCATGCCGCCGACTGCATGACCCCACACACCTGATTTGCCATTGACCTCGCCGAAAGCGTGATGCAGCAGCACGTAGGCACTGCCCGGTGTGTAAGGGCTGGCATAGTTGCCCACTACGGCGTCGAAGCCAAATAGCGCCTTGATCGGGTCGCTTTCAAACCAGTGATCAAGCAGTTCACCCGCACTGCGGGTGAACATGGCGTGGATCTCCCGCTGCACCGGCAGCGACAAAGCCCGAAACTCGCGGCCGAACGACAGCGCACTCCACAGATCGCGCAGCCGATGCACATCGGTGGGTGGCGTCTTGAGGAGCATGCTGCGCAACAAGCCGACAGCCCGATCGAGCATTGCGTAGTAGTCCGGCAGCCGTTCGGCATCGCGGCTGGAGAAACGTTTCAGCTCTTTCACGGTGGCCGCGATGCCGGGGCCGGCGCAGAAACCATCCCCGTCCGCCAGCGGCACAAAATTCTGCACAGGCCTTTCCAGTATCTGCAGCCCATGTTCGGCCAGGCGCAGATCGCGGATCACAGCCGAATTCAGCAGGCTGACCGTGTAGCTGGCCGTCGAATTGCGGAATCCGGGGTGAAATTCTTCGGTGACGGCAGCGCCCCCGAAAAGGTGCCGGCGCTCGAACATCGCCACCTTCAGCCCGGCTCTGGCCAGATAGCAGGCACAGGTCAAACCGTTGTGGCCGGCGCCAATGATGAGAACGTCGTAGCGGCGAGCGGGAAGCTGCGGCAAAACTGGCGCCCTTTTCTGTCGCGGAAAAAGGGGACGCTACCCTTTTCCGCCCCTTTTCTGTCGCGATCTGCCGTGAGACGGGAAAAGGGTAGCGTCCCCTTTTCTGTCGACTAAGATACGCGTCATATCATGCCGTCTACTCCCGTACCTGCAAGCCCCTCACCCGACGAGAAGCGCGTCGATATCCAGTTCGCCGCCAAGGACGCCGGCCTGCGCAAGGATGTCCATGATCTGGGCCTGATCGTCGGACAGCTACTGGACGATCAGGGCGGCGCAGCGCTGTTTGGCCGGGTAGAGCTGGCGCGCCGGGCAGCAATCGACGCCCGGGAAGGCAATCCGGAGGGCGTGGCCCAACTCGAAACGCTGGTTGCTTCGCTGTCGCCAGGTGACTCCCAGGACTTTATCCGGGCGTTCTCCACGTATTTTCTGGCGGTAAACCTCGCTGAAACCGTACACCGCATCCGGCGCCAGCGACACTACCTGCGGGAAGGACTGCATCGCCAGCCGGGCGGGCTTGAAGACACCTTCTTCGAGCTCAAGGCGTCCGGCGTCACGCTGGAGGAAGTGCAGAACGCCCTGGGGACCCTGCGAGTGGACCAGGTGCTAACCGCACATCCCACCGAGCCTACCCGCCGGACGATCCTGCGCCGACAGCAGGATATTGTGCGACGACTGATCGACATGCAGAACATGGCGCTTTCACCACGCGAGCTGTCCGCAGATCTCGAGAACATCCGCGCCGACATCACCGTTATCTGGCAAACCGAGGAGCATCCGCCGGGCGCCCGCACTATCGCCGCAGAACACGAGCAGATGCT
Source organism: Gammaproteobacteria bacterium (assembly GCA_041396045.1). Taxonomy (GTDB): domain Bacteria; phylum Pseudomonadota; class Gammaproteobacteria; order Steroidobacterales; genus SHZI01. Next base: position 118,857 of record JAWKZI010000001.1, read on the forward strand.
GTTCTTCCTGACCGACTCCATCTACAGGGTCATGCCAACGGTCTATCAGCGGATGGAATCCGCACTTGAAGCGGTCTGGGGCAAAGGTGCCGCAGCGATCAGATTGCCGGTGATGGTGCGCATGGCGTCGTGGATCGGCGGGGACATGGTCGGCCGCAGTGAGATTACCGCGCGCACGATCCGCGAGACGCTGGCTCGCCAATGCGCTCTGGTTCTCGACCTGTACCATCGCGATTGCCGGGACCTGGCTGAAAAACTCAGCCAGAGCACGAGCAGGGTCGGTACATCAGCCGCCCTCACCGAACGCATCCGGATGTATTCGGGCCACTTCCCCAACGCCCTGGGCATTACCCCGGTGCGCCATCGGGAGATGCCCTACCGGGTTTTTCTGCGGCTGGTCATGGCTCGCTTGCAAGCGACCTACAGCGAGGGCATCTATCCCTACAACGCCGCCGAAGAGCTGGCCGAAGACCTGGGCCTTATTGCCGACAGCCTGGATGCAAACCGCGGACAGCATGCCGGCCTGTTTGCCGTGCGCCGCCTGTTGCGCCGGATCGATACCTTCGGCTTTCACTTCGTCACCCTGGACATACGTCAGGAGGCACTGGTCAACCGACGGGTCATCGGACGGTATCTCGACGAACCCGACTGGATGGAGCAGACCTCGGCCTATCGCCTGGAACGCCTGCGTCGTGCGCTGGCCGACAACGAATCACCCGCTGGCGAGCTCGACAATGAAGCGAAGCGCACCATCGCCATTTTCGAGGCCATTGCCTTCTGTCGCCGCCGATATGGAGAGCGGGCGATCGGGCCGTACATCATCAGCATGGCCGAAGGGGTCGACGACGTCTTGTCGGTATTGCTGCTGGCCCAGTGGGGCGAACTGCGCAGCACAGCAGCACGATTCCGCTGGATATCGCGCCGGCCTTCGAAACCATGCATGGCCTGGAGGGTGCTGCCACCCTGATGGAACAACTCTATGCCGAGCCGATCTACCGTCAGCATCTGGATACGCTGGGCAGGCATCAAACTGCCATGCCGGGCATTGCCGACCACAATGTGGAAAGCGACCTGGTCTCGGCGCGCTGGGCCTTGCTGAAAACCCAGCGACAGCTACTGGATAGTGCGCGGCTGCTGATGTCTCGCTTGGCCTGTTCCATGGTCGCGGCGGTGCCATCGGTGCCGGCGGGGGCAAGGCTCACGTGGAAATTCGCTGTGCGCCGGCCGGCGCCGTCAAAGGTGGCGTGCGCGTGATCGAACAGGGCGAGCAACTGGCCAGCAAGTACGGCGTGCGGGCCATCACCCTGCGCGCCTTCGACCAGGCTCTCGCTGCTGGCGTACGCAGCCTGGTTCGACCCGGTGGGCCACCGGCTACCGCGGGACATGCGGACTGGGAAGCCGCCATGCAGGTAATGGCGGCGACATCCCGACGGCATTATCAGGATCTGGTGATGAAGTCTCCCGGCTTCTCCAACTACTACCGGCTGGCCACGCCCGCCGATGTGATCGAGCGCATGCGACGCGGCTCCGGCCCTGAAGCTCGCCTGGCCGCTGGCCTGCTGGCTGCCGCCGGTACGGCGCCATGGGTCTTCGCCTGGACCCAGACCAGGAACATGCTGCCCGGCTGGTTTGGCTTTGGTGCAGGTCTTGAGAAGGCCCTGGAACAGTTCGGCGACGGGCTTCTGCAGGACATGCACAACGGCTGGTATTTCTTCCGCACTCTGGTTGGCGATGTGGAAACCGCATTGGCCAAGAGCGATCTCAGCGTGGCCGTGCGTTACTCGGCGCTGGGTGGCGAACTGCATGAGCGCTTCTTCGGCCGGATCACGGACGAATTCGAACGCACGACGGCAGTTGTCCTGCGCGTGAAGCAGCAACAGGTATTGCTTGAGCAAAACAGCACGCTCCGCCGGTCGATTCGCCTGCGCAATCCCTATGTTGATCCCATGAGCGTATTGCAGGTAAGCCTGTTGCGGCGCTGGAGGGAATCGGGCGACGAGGAACAGTTCAATGCCCTCACCGCCAGCGTGAACGGCATCGCGCGCGGCCTGCAGGACACCGGTTAGCTACTGACTGGTGGATAGCAGCGCTGCGGGTTGCTGATGATCGAAGCGACTGTGTAGGATCGGGCGATCGCCTCGATCCGGAGTCGCGCATGCTGTCTTATCTGTTCCTTGCCTATGCCGTGGCACACCTTGGCATCTGGCTCTGGGGCTGGAAGCTCTGGGCGCAGACCGGTCGGCCAGTGGCTCTGCTGCTGGTCCTGGTGGGCGGAACACTGCTCTTTTACGACAACTTCCGCATCGGCATTGGCCGGTTCGTCGGCGAGGGTGATCTGCTTTACTACCTGTCGGTGCCGGCTTTCGCCTGGCACTGGTCACTGCTGCCGCTGCTGGTGATTGCCGCCGGCTCCATCGCCCGGCTGGCCGGGCTCCGCTGGTCGCTGAACCTCCTGGTGATGGGTGCCTTCTGTGTAGTCGCGGTGGCGCTGAGCGCCCATGACATCCCCAAAATTTTCAGCATGGAGTTGTACCCTGTGTGTCTGGCCGACACGCTGCGCTACTCAACCTCCGTGCGGGCCGGCCAGCTCTGTCCCGGTGGCGAAATCATCCTGCGGGGGGAAGGCGGGCCACTGGTTGCCATCATCACCAACGTGATTGTGCTTGCCGTGGGAATGGCCCTGTGGATTCAGCGACGCTGGCCCTGGCTGGCGGTCGGTGCCGGGCTGATGTTCATCGCTGCCGGTGCCTTCGCTCGCCATCCCTACAGCCTGGCAATCGCCAACGTGGGTGAAATCTGCATCACGCTGGGCCTGATCACCACTTGCGCGCACTTCGCCCGGTTGAAGCAAAAGGTGGTTGCTCAGCCGTAGTCGGCGAGTTGGGCCTCAACCCAGTCGAGCACCCCGGCGACTCGTGGTGAGGCAAGCTTGCGCGCCTGATTCAGCGACAGCCACCGGAATTCACTGTGCTCGGGGCGACCGGTATCAGGACTGGGCAACAACTCGACTTTTACCTGGTTCGTTCGCGCCAGGTAGTAACGGGCAATCTTGCCGCGGTTGTAGGGGCCCGTGTCGATATGTATATCGCCCCACGGAAACTCCAGATCAGCGATACCGGACTCTTCCCGCACTTCGCGCAATGCGGTCTGCTTCGACGTTTCTTCGGCTTCCATCAGCCCTTTGGGGAAATCCCAGTGACGGAAAACCCGTAGCATCAGCACGCGCGGGCCTGCCGGTGTCTCTCTCAGGATCACGGCACCGCATGACATGACTTTGACAGACCCGGTCAAATCTCGCGCAACACGGTAACCGGCGGCTCACTCACGGCCCGCCGCGTGGCCAGCGTGCCGGTAAGTCCAACGATCAACGCGCCCATGGCCAGTCCCAATGGCCACAACAGCGGACTGACGGTGTACTGGAGCTTGAAGACATAGGTGGCCAGACCCCAGCCGAGGAGCGTGGCGCCAATCGCCGCCAGCACACCGGCCAGGCCACCCAGGGTGACAAACTCGACTGCCACGCCTTGCAGGATCTTGCGGCGTGAAGCGCCCAGCGTGTGCAGAATCGCGCTCTCGAAGCGTCGTTCATCACGGGTGAGCTGAATGGCGGCAAGCAGAACCACGACACCCGCCAGCAGCGTGAACAGAAACACATACTGAACGGCCAGCGAGGCCTTCTCGATGACAGCCCGGACCTGAGCCAGAACGAGGTCCAGATCAAGCACCGTCACGCCGGGAAACTGGCGAACCAGCTGACTCAGGACTTGTACGCGGTCACGCGGCACAAACACACTGGCCAGATAGGTCTGGGGCAGTTCAGCGGCAATACCTGGCGACAGCACCACATAGAAGTTCGGCTGGAAGGAATCCCACTCGATGGTACGCAGGCTGGTGATCGGCGCCTTGATGTCTTCGCCAGCCACGTTGAAAGTCAGTGTGTCGCCAATGCCGACTCCGAGGTTGCCGGCCATATCGGCATCCAGCGAAAACTGCATGGGGCCTGCATAGTCTGCCCCCCACCAGTGCCCGGCACTGATCTTGTTGCTCGCTGGCAGGCTGTCGGTCCAGGTCAGATTGGCTTCACGCTGCAGAAAGGCAGCACCCTGTGCGTTGGCGACCTTGTAGTCTTTTACCGGCACGCCATTCACGCCGGTCAGGCGCCCGCGAATCAGCGGCAGCGCAAAGGGTTCCTGCCCCACTTCCTGTCTGAAGAATTCACGGAGCCCGGCCAACTGTTCCGGCTCGATATTGATCATGAACTGATTGGGCGCATTGGCGGGCACCGTCTGCTCCCAGGTTTGCAGGATGTCGTTGCGGACCACACCCAGCAGCAGCAGCACCATCAGGCTCAAACCAAAGGCCACGATCTGCACAACGCTTTCGCCACCGCGACGCGCGATGTTGGCCAGACCATAGCGCCAGGCGATACCAGCGGCACCACGAAAGCGGCGTAGGAGTGCGACCAGCAACCAGCCCAAACCGGCCGACACACCGGCGGTCGCTACCAGCCCGCCAGCAATCAGTGCCAGCAACAGCGGATCGCGGACGATGACCAGCACCAGAGCGGCTATGGCCAACAGCGCCACACCGTAAGTGATGAAGCTGCCAAGCTGGGGTGGCGGCAGATCCTTGCGCAGCACCCGCAGCGGCGGCGTCTTGCCGACACTGACCAGATGCGGCAGGGCAAACCCGATCACGACGGTTGCTGCCGTCAGCACACCCAGCAGAAAGGGTTGCCCCGAGGCCGGCGGCAACACGAAACCGACGAATTCAGCCGTGATCCGCTCCAGGCCATACTGGGCCCCGTAGCCCAGCGCAACGCCAAGGACGGAAGTCAGCAGGATCACCAGCAGCAGTTCGATCAGCGCGACGGCAACCACAAAGCCCTGGGTTGCACCCAGCGTTTTGAACAACGCCACATTGTCCAGATGTCGCAAGGCATAACGCCGCGCCGCCATCGCGGCGGCGACCGCCGCCAGGATCACCGTGACCAGCGATGCCAGGGCCAGAAAACGCTGTGCGCGGTCGATCGCTGCATTGATCTGCTCACCGGCATCTTCGCGGCCGCGCAGGCTTTCGTCAGCGCGCAACTGCGGCTCCAGAGCTTTGCGAAAACGGGCGATCAACGCTTCACTGCCCGCATACATCTGGTGATAGGTCACGCGGCTGCCAGGCTTCACCACCCCAAATTCGGGTACATCAGCCAGATTCACCATCAGACCGGGCGCCAGATTGACGAAGCCCAGACTCTGATCGGGTTTGTACTGCAGGACGCGCGTGATCCGTAACGACTTCTCACCGACCTTGACACTGTCGCCTACCGACAGGCCCAGGCGGCCCAGCAAGCCCGGCTCGGCCCAGGCTTCTCCCTGCGCGGGGATGCCGGTCGCCGGTCGGCTGTTGCCAAAGAGCGTATCGGCCACGGTCAACTCGCCACGCAACGGGTACCGGTCACTGACGGCATCGATGCCGGCGAGCGCGGTTTGGTCACCGGACAACACCACAGTGGGAAAGCTGAGGGTCTGTGCCGTTTCCAGACCCATTGCCGCGGCCTCGGCCAGATAGCGGGCCGGCAGCGGCGTCGCTGCCCGCAGCACCAGATCGGCGGCAAGCACCTGGCTGGCCTGTTCCTTCATGGCGCCGCCAACGCGGTCGGTAAAAAAGCTGACGGCCGTCATGGCAGTCACCGCCACGACAATGGCTGCCAGCAGAATCGAGAGTTCACCGGCGCGCAGATCGCGGCCAAATGCACGCCAGGCGAAGCGCAGGGTTTTCAAGCAGTGCAACTCATGTGGCGACACTGCTGGTGGTCACCGCATCAGCCGACGACAGCCCTGATTCGAGCCTGCCACCATCAATTTTCAGCGTGCGACTGCAACGCGCGGCAAGTTCCCGTTCGTGAGTCACCAGAACCAGCGTCGTTCGGGCCTGGGCGTTGAGGTCAAAAAGCAGGCTGCCGATCCGTTCACCGGTCACGCTGTCCAGGTTGCCAGTGGGCTCGTCGGCAAAGAGGATCTCCGGCCGCATCACGAAGGCGCGTGCCAGAGCCACACGCTGCTGTTCGCCGCCCGACAGTTGTTTGGGGTAGTGACCCAGACGCGCACCCAGCCCGACCGTGTTCAGGGTTTCGCGCGCCAGTGCACTGGCGCGCGATTCGCCGGCGAGTTCGAGTGGCAGCATGACGTTTTCCAGCGCCGTCAGCGATTGCAGCAGGTGAAAGGACTGAAAGACAAAGCCGACGCTGCGCGCGCGCAATAGCGCCCGGCCATCCTCGTCGAGTTGTGTCAGTTCTTCACCGCAGAGCCACACTTGCCCGCTGGTAGGGCGATCGAGGCCGGCCAACAGCGCCAGCAGGGTCGTCTTGCCGGAGCCGGACGGCCCAACCAGGGCCACGGATTCACCGCGCCTGATCTCCAGACTGACATTGTCGAGGATGGTCAGCGTCCCTTCGGGACTGCTAACCTGCTTCGTTAATCCCGCAGCACGCAGCACTACATCCATGGACTTCAACTTCCGGCGATCTGCAAGATCCAGCTTCAAGACCCGACTACTCGGCGTGCTGGTGTTTATGGCCGTGTCTGCCGCACTGCCCCAGTCGAGCCGGGGCGAAGCAGACCCGATGCAACCCACCGCCGGCATTCAGACCCGGACCATTCTGGTGGTGGGCGACAGCCTCAGTGCCGGTCACGGCCTGGACCAGGCGGACGCCTGGGTTACGCTGCTCGGCGAGCGACTTCGCGCTGAAGGTTACGGCTATGCTGTGGTGAATGCCAGCATCACCGGCGATACGACCACAGGCGGGGCGAAGCGTCTGCCACGGGCACTCGAGGTTCATCGGCCCTCGATCGTGATTATCGAACTTGGTGGCAACGATGGCCTGCGGGGCACGCCAGTCGACGTGATCCGGCAAAACCTCTCGACCATGATCGAGGCGTGCCAGCGATCCGGTGCCCGCGTCATCCTCGCCGGCATGCAGATTCCGACCAATTATGGGGGGCCCTACACTCAGGCCTTTGCCGCCGTCTATCCCGAACTCGCCAGGGAATACCGGGTGGGGCTTGTAAAGTTCTTCCTGAAGGACATCGCTCTCAAGCGGGAACTGTTCCAGGCTGATGGCATTCACCCCAGTGCAGCGGCACAGCCAATTCTTCTCAACAATGTCTGGCCCGTACTCCAGCCGCTTATGAAGCTCAGCGAGCGAAGAGCCCCGCTATCGTCTGCTGAATAGCCTCGGCAGCCGCCCGCGGATCGACTGCGTCCCGAATCGGCCGGCCAACAACGATGTGATCGGCGCCATCACCAAAGGCCTGCTCTACAGTCACCACCCGCTTCTGGTCGTCCGTCGGCCGGTTCTCCACCGGCCGGATGCCGGGCGTCACAACCAGCAATCGCGCGTCGATGGCGCGACGCATGGCGGGCAGCTCCAGACCGGAGGCCACGACGCCGTCGCAGCCGGCTTCCAGCGCGCGGCGTGCGCGGGAAAGCACCAGCGCTTCCACATCGCACTCGAAGCCCAGATCCTTGAGGTCGCCACGATCGAGGCTGGTGAGTACGGTGACCGCCAGGATTTTCAGATCGCCCTTGGCGGCAGCCGCCGCCTCCATGATCCCCTGGTTGCCATGGATCGTGGCAAAGCTGATGCCGCGTTTGGCGAGCAGGGCAACTGAGCGGCCAACGGTTGCCGGCACATCGAAAAGCTTCAGGTCGGCGAACACCCGTTTGTCACGGGCCAGTAACCAGTCCACCAGCTCGAAGTATCCGCCGGCGGCCATCAGTTCCAGGCCCAGCTTGTAAAAGGTTACAGCGTCGCCCAGTTGCTCCACGACCCGACGAGCCTTGGTCGCATCGGGAACATCGAGGGCGAAAATCAGGCGATCACGGGGATTCGCGGCATTGCGGGTTAGCGGCATGTGCCTAGTTTACGGAAGCCCGGCCCGCCGGGCGACCCGAAGGCGGTCGCTGCAATCGCGTCATCGGACAAACTGCTCCCGCAGGTAGTCGGCCAGCTCATGAGGTGCGTAGTCGCTGGTGATCCGGGCATGGCCAATGCGGTCCAGAAGCACGAGGCGTATCTCGCCGGCCAGAACTTTCTTGTCCATGCCCATCGCCGCCAGAAACTGGCCTGGTTCCGCCGGAGGCGGACTGACGGGCAGGTGCACGCGCCGGAAAAGCTGCCGGATTCGTTCCACGTCGGCGGTGGAGAGCTTGCCAAGCCGGGCGGAGAATTCGGCAGCCATGCAGGTGCCGGCCGCTACTGCCTCGCCGTGCAGCCACTCGCCATAACCCGACAGAAGTTCGATGGCGTGCCCGAAGGTATGGCCCAGGTTCAGCAGTGCGCGCCGGCCGCGTTCATGCTCGTCCTGTGCCACCACTTCTGCCTTCAGCTCGCAGGAGCGGCGAATGATGTGCCCGAGCGCCGCCGGTTCTCGTCTTAGCAGTGCATCAGTCTGCTTCTCCAGCCAGGCAAACAGCTCTGCATCGGCAATCAATCCGTACTTGACGACTTCAGCCAGGCCGGCGGCCAGTTCGCGGTCTGGCAGGGTCTGCAGGGTGTCTGTGTCTGCCAGCACGCAGATCGGTTGATGGAACGCGCCGACCAGATTCTTGCCGCCCGGATGATTCACGCCGGTCTTGCCGCCAACCGCCGAATCGACCTGCGCGAGCAAGGTGGTAGGAACCTGGATGAAGTCCACCCCGCGCTGATAGATTGCAGCGGCAAATCCCGCAATATCGCCCACCACCCCACCGCCCAGTGCCACGACGATGCAGTCACGGCCGTAGCGCGCGTCGACCAGCTTGTCCAGAACAAGATTTACGGTAGCGACGGTCTTGTGCTTTTCGCCGTCAGGCAGGATCGCGGTGACAACCCGCGATCCCGACAACAGCGTCTTCAGCGGTTCCAGATAGATCGGTGCCACAACGTCATTGCTGACGATCAGCACATCGCGGCGATTCAGGTAGGGCTCCAGCGCCTTGCGGTCGGCAAGCAGCCCGCTACCGATCAGGATCGGATAGCTGCGGTCGCCAAGTTCTACACCCAGGGTTATTGGCATGGCGGCATGTTACGTCGAATGTCGCGGACCACCGACAGTACCCGGCGTGCATTGGTATCGATAATCAGGTGGGCAATCTCACGAAATTGTGGATCACGGACTTCCATCAGCCTGCTCAGGATCTCGCGCGGCTCACCGCCTTTGAGCATCGGCCGTTCATGGCCCCGGCGAGTCCGTTTGAGTTGCTGGTCGATGGTGGCATGCAAGTAGACGACGAAGCCACGGCTATGCAGCAGGGCCCGATTGGCCGGATCCTCGGCCGAGCCACCGCCTGTGGCCAGGACAATACCCGGCAGTTCAGTCAGTTCCTCGATGACGCGGGCCTCCCGCTGCCTAAAGCCCGCTTCACCTTCACGCTCGAAGATGAACGGAATATCGACGCCACTGCGTTCCTCGATGACATCATCGCTGTCGAGGAACTGCCGACCCAGTTCACGCGCCAGCCGGCGGCCCACCGCGGACTTGCCAGAGCCCATCGGGCCTACGAGGAAGATGCTGGTGCCCGGGGCAGACCCCTCACTGGGTGTGACGCTGGCTGTGACATTGTCATCCGACATGGCCGGCAGTGTTGGGGATCGGTTTCAGGGCGTCAACCGGAAAAAAAACAGGCCGGCGAATGCCGGCCTGTTTACTCTGGAACTTCAATTCACGTTGTCGGCATCTGCCGGATCACGGAGGTGGAACGGCACAATCGGTGGCCGGATTGCCGGTCAACGGATTACCCGGCCCATTGTCGGCCCCGAACGGGCTGTACTGGTTTGGCGGCGACTCGTTCTCGCTGTCCACGTCGTCGGCCAGAACCTCCAGCGTGAACAGACTCGATTCGCTGAATTCGGTGCCACCGGTCACGCTGGCTTTGGCAGTCAGGCGCGCTTTGAGCCACAACGCATAGTTCTGCGGATAGAACACACAGACCCTGGCGCGCCCCTGGCTATTGGTCACCACGTTGGCTGATGTACCGGTACCGCCTGCAGTGGCACACGGATTTCCCAGTGGTGCTGACTCGGGAACGGCGGCTACCAGCGCGACGTTACCTGCCTCAATCTTGCCGCTGCCGTTCTGGTCCTCACCCGGGTCCAGAATACCGTTGAGGTTCACATCCTCATCCGGACACCAGACTGGCGCCGGTGGCTTGTATGTCCAGACCGGATCCACGTAAGTCAGAGAACCCTTGGCGTATTCGCGAGACCGGATACTGGCCTGAACCGTCTTGTTGGCCACCGCGTTGCCTTCCACGTCGGTAACCAGAACCACCCACTCCTTGGCATAGGTCGCCGTGCCGATCTCAAACAACGTGTTGCCGGTACCCAGAGTCAGGAAGAGTTCCTGCCGGGCGACTGTCAGCGCCACTGTGTCGGTCACACCGCTACCCTGGATTGTTGCGCGCACGACCACACCGTTGGCCGCACTGGGTACCGAGCCGCCGGTGTACACGGTCTTCGCACGCCCCTGGCTGTCGGTAGTATCCGAACCCACCGAGAGCGAGCCACCGGTCACGTCGGACTCGATCAGGAACTGCACCACCTGGTTCTTGACCAGATTGTTGGCGGCATCGCGAACCAGTGCCGTCAACTCGCTCTGCTCCCCCGCACCGACCGTGAGAGGTGAAGCCTGCAACTCTACCGTCGCGGGTGTGGTCGCGATGAATTCGATATTCCGGCTGGTGGCAGTCAACTCCGGGTTGGTGGCCGTTACTACGGCGGGGCCAGCCGTGGTGGCTGAAATGGTCACGCTGGCATCACCAGCACCGTTGGTCACGGCGGTCGCTGCTGAAAGCGTGCCCCGCGTGCTGGAAAACTGGATCGTCTGGCCGGCCTGGGGCGTGCCATTCTTCGACCAGTTGACGGTCAGAGCCTGGACGGCACCCAGATTGACTTCGGTGCCGGCAGGCGGTGTTGTAAAGCTGAACACATCGCCCGAAATGGCGATGGCCTTGGTGGTTGTAAGACCAAGGCCACTGGCAGTTATGGTGTCATTGCTGGCAGCACTTGCCGTGACTGTAAATGGCACGTTGCCGCTGCCATCTGTTGTCATCGAGGGCGCCGTAATGGTGTTGCCGGTTGCCGAGGTCAGCGCGATCGTGGTGCCGGCGATGCCTGCGCCTTTGGAATCCTTGGCGACGACTGCATAGGCACCGGAATCGCCGGATGCCAGTGATGCCGGGCCGGTGATTGTCAGCGTCGTACCGACGACCGCCACGTTGACGGAACCACTGACGGTACCCGCGGTGGCGGTGACAGTGATGACCCGATTCGCAGGATTGGTGCCGTTCGATAGCTGCGCCAGGGCCAGACCCGACCCGTCAGTTGTGGCTTGAGTGACAGCCAGCGAGCCGGACGACGCGCTGAAGGTAACCGGAATATTTTCCAGCACCGCGTTGTTGACGTCCTTCACCTGGGCAGTGAGCGTGACTGTGGTCGCGCCGCCCTGGTCGGATTGCAGCTGTGGCGTTGCTGCCAAGAGCGTGACGCTGGACACCGTCGTGGCACCGCCACCACCGCCAGGCCCGGTAATGGTGTTGCCACTGCCGCCGCCGCAAGACATCAGCGCAGCGGATGCCACGACCACGCACAACGAAATCAGTTTTCTAAACACGATGACTCCCTCACCACTGCCAGCCGCCATCAATCCGCCTGGCTGTTCCCTTAGGACGTTGAACTCTTAGTAAATGTTGGAACCTTCTCGCAGGATCTTCGGTGTCACGAAGATCAGCAGTTCCGACTTGTTGGAGACCTTTCGCGTGGAGCGGAACAGCGCGCCAACGCCAGGAATATCACCCAGGAACGGCACCTTGGTGTTGTCCTCGGACTCCTCGGTCTCGTAGATGCCGCCCAGAACCACGGTCTGCCCGTTGTTCACCAGCACCTGTGTCTGTATGGCCCGTGTATCGATGCTGGGCACCGAGCCACCACGCTCATTGGTCACGACGGCGCCAACGCTGTCCTTGGTAACCTGCAAATCGAGGATGATGCGATCGTCCGGCGTGATCTGCGGGGTCACTGTGAGGCTCAGCACGGCTTCCTTGAACTGGGTGGTCGTGGCACCGCTGGAAGCAGACTCCTGATACGGAATCTCTACACCCTGGCGGATCGATGCCTCCTTCTGGTTGGCGGTGATCACGCGCGGCGACGATACAACCTCACCGCGGCCCTCTGCCTGCAGTGCGGAGAGTTCCAGGTCAACCAGGTAGTCATCGTCAAGCAGCGCCAGCGCAAGCTTGCCGGCGGGGTTGGCGACCGGCAGGTTTACGTTATAGCGATCAGCCAGCGCCGGCACCTGCACCGGGAACGGTTGACCGGTGCTGTTGATGTTGCCGATAGCCGAATTGACGATGGTGTCCGTGCCGGTACCGGAGCCGGTGATGGCGACCAGGCCGTCGGAACGGTCCTTCACCCCGGTAACACCCCAGCGAATGCCCAGATCGCGGCTGAAATCATCGCGGACGATCACGATGCGCGACTCAATCAGGACCTGGCGGACCGGAATATCCAGGGTACCGACCAGCCGACGGATCTCGGTGATCCGCTCGGGCACATCCTGCACGAGCAGCGTATTGGTGCGCTCGTCGATGCCGACGGTACCGCGCTCGGAGAGCATGGAACTGCCCTTGCCCCCGCGCATCAGTTCGGCAAGATCGCCAGCCTTGGCGTAGTTCACCTGTATGTATTCGGAGACCAGCGGCTCGAGCTCACGGATTTCCTTGCGGGCTTCCAGGTCGGCCTTTTCGCGCGCGGCAATCTCATCGGCCGGAGCAACGATGATCACGCCGCCGTTCTCGCGCATATCCAGCCCCTTGGTGGCCAGCACGATATCCAGCGCCTGATCCCAGGGTACGTTCTGCAGGCGCAGCGTGACATTGCCCTGCACCGAGTCGGACACGATGATGTTCCGGCCGCTGACATCGGCCAGCAACTGCAGGACGGCACGGGTCTCGATGTCCTGGAAAGAGAGCGTCAGCCGCTCACCCTTGTATTCCCTGTCCTTGCTGAACAAGGTCGGTGTGGCCTCTGTAGCCGCCTTGACGACCGGCGCAACCTCCACCGAGAACTGGTTGTCCGACTGATAGGCGAGTTCGTCGAAGGGCATCTTGGCAGCAATGCTGATCCGCGATCCGGTCGGGGTTCGGCCCGCTTCGATCATCTTTACCGGGGTCGCAAAATCGGTAACGTCGAGACGCTTCAGCAGTTTGTCCGGCAAGCTCGTTCCGGCGAAGTTGAGCAGAATACGGTCGCCTTCCTTGCGGACATCCACTGGCGTACCGGGATCGGACAAGGTCACGATCACGCGACCGCCGCCAGCGTCGCCACGGCGGAAGTCCAGATTGGTAATGCTACGGCCGGCAGCGGCCGTGGCCGGAGTGGCGCCGGACGACGCTGTCGTCGTCGGGGCAGACTCGGCTCCCGGCGCCGGGAAGGTGGCTACTGCGGCATTGCTGGCGTCCGGAGCGCCCAGGGTCACGACAATCGCATTGCCGTCCACACGGGTTTCATAGGGCACCATTGAGTCGAGATTGAGGACCACGCGGGTACGGCCATTGGCCTCGGCAGCCAGGATGGTATCCAGCGGGCCAACTTTGACGTCCTTGCGACGATTTGGCAGTGCCAGCGAAGTGCCAGGCAGATCCAGTGAGATCCGAGCCGGATTGTCGATCGTGAACGAGAGCGGCGCAGTGGCCGGCCCGGAAGTGATCAGCCGAAGCTCGAGACGATCGCCAGCCAATGGCTGCACCTGGATGTCGGTGAGCTGTTTGCTGACCTGGGCCTGCGCAATCGCGATGCCGCCAAGAGCGATAGCCAACCCGGCAAGGCCAAGCCTGGCAAATGCTGTCGCGAGGTAGCGACCGGTGGCACTAGCCCACCCAACCGGCGTCCTGCGAACTCTATTGCCCGAAGTCGTGCTCATCATCCCGTACTCCCAAACTATCCCTTGTCGGCGACCGGCCATGTGCCTGGCCCACTAGTTCTTCAGGGCGATCGCTGCCGATCGCTTGTAGAAACTGCCGGCGCCATCCGGCACCAGTTCCTCGATCTTGATTTCCGATGGCGTCACCGCCACGACCCGTCCGTCGTACTGGCCGATGTAATTGCCCGGCCGAACCTTGTGCAGCAAGCCGTCCTGCGTCTGTACCAGACCGTAGGCGTTATTGCCCTGACTCAGGGTGCCGGCCATCGACAGGGTGTCGATCGGAAACTGCTCCAGATATTCCTTGGGCCGGGCGGAGTCCGGCCGCGGACCGGAAGCACCCGCACGCCCGGCGGGCCGATCCGGCATGAAGGGCGATCGCAGCTTGTCGTCCTCGTAGCTGAACGTCTCGTAAGGCTTGACCTGCGGCAATGGATCGATACGGCCACCAGGACGCGCCTTGACCTGGTCTATGTACTTTTCCAGGTCGGATTGACCTGAACCACAACCAGCCAATGCGAAGGACATCAGAAGTATTACGAAAAAGCGCATCAGCATCAGCCCTTCTTGTCTGCCTTGGGCTTCGGCGCGCCCTTGCTCGTTTCACGAGTGGTACGGGCCTTGCCCCGACCTCGGGTTGCCTTGGCATCGTCGGCCTGTGCGGCCTCGGACAACTCTTCCTCGTCGAGGTAGCGATAGGTCTTTGCGGTTACGTTCAGCGTCAGATCATCGAAGCCTGCGTCTTTGGTTCGCGGCGTAATCTCGATGTCGTGCAGGGTCACGATGCGCGGCAGGGCTGCGATATCGCTGACGAACCTGCCGAACTCGTGATAGGAACCGGACAGCCGGATCTTGATGGGCTTTTCTGCATAGAAATCCTTGCGGACTTCGTCGCCAGGCTGGAACAGTTCTTCCTGCAGGCCAGCGGCAAGACCGGTCTGGGAGATGTCGACCAGCAGATTCGGAATTTCGGTTTTGCCGGGCAACTGCCGCAACATGGTGCCAAATGAGCGCTCAATTTCGGCGAGTTGCGCCTTGTAGGAGCTGAAGTTTGCCGCCTTCCTCTGCTTTCCTTCAAAACTGACCCGAAGCTGCTTCTCCTCGAGCTGGGCTTTCTCCAGACGGGGCATCTGGGCCTTCCAGACGAACAGATAGAAGGCACCGGCGGTGGCAATGATGAATGCCAGCACCATGAAGAAAGCCTGAATCGGCAGCGGCCAGCGACCAATGTCGTTGACGTCCAGATTCTTCAGTTCTTCGATGAAGTTCATGGCGAACCCTCGTCGTCGGACGCCGATACCTGGTTGGCGTAAACAGTGAACAAGGAAGAACGCCCAACGAACTCTCCGGTTTCAACCGGCCCCGCGTTCTTCTTCCGGGAACTGGAATCGTGAACTTCGACGACTTCCAGATCCGGCTTGGTCAGCCATTTCGACTTGTCGATATTGCGCATGAAGGCGGACACGCGTGTGTTGGACTCTGCACTGCCCTTGATCTCCAGCCGGTGACCCGACTGCTTCACTTCGGTCAGGCGGACGCCGTCGGGCAGTGTCTTGACGAGTTCATCAAACACATGGACGACTTCAGGCCGGCTGCGCTGGAGCTGCTCGATAATCTCCATGCGGGCCAGCAGGCGGTCCTTCTTGGTTTCAAGGTCGAGAATCTCCGCGATCCGATCGTCGAGTTTCGCGATCTCGTCCTTCAGGAGGTCATTACGTTCGGTCTGCTCGCTGATAATCCCGTTCATCACCAGATTCGAAGCGAGCACCGCAAGTCCGGCTGCAGCCAGCGCCGCGCCCAGACCAATGAAGAACTGATTGCGCCGGCGCGTCTGTAATTCTGCCCGCCAGGGCAGCAGATTAATTCTTGGCATATCAGTCGAAACTCCGCAGCGCCAGCCCGCATGCCGTCAGCAACGCCGTTGCGTCGCGCCGGATGCCCTGGGATTTTGCCTTGCTGGCGATTTTCATTTGTCCGAGCGGATCACCAATTTCAGTAGGAATCCCCACCTTGCTCGAAACCATGTCGGCGACGCCCGGGATATTCGCACAGCCGCCACAGACCAGAATCTGGTCCGGCTGCTCGCGGCCACCACCCGAGGCCAGGAAGAACTGCAATGACCGACTGACCTGCTGGGTCATGTCGTCGATGAACGGCACCAGCACCTCGGGCTCGTAGTTCCCCGGCAATCCGCCTTCCTTCTTGGCGCGACCGGCGTCCTCCAGGCTCAGGCCGTAGGTACGCATGATTTCTTCGGTGAGCTGCTGGCCACCGAAGGAGAAGTCGCGCGTATAGATAACCCGCATATCTTTCAGCACGCTGAAAGTGGTGTTGCTGGCACCAAAATCCACGATGGCGATCAGGTGTCCCATACCGCCGTCGGGCATCTGATGCGCAAGCAGATTACAGGCATTTTCCAGTGCAAATGGCTCTACATCCACCACCTGGGCGTTAAGCCCGGCTGCTTCGACCGCGGCTTTGCGCTGATCCACGTTCTCGGTGCGCGTGGCAACCAGCAGTACATCAAGCATTTCCGGATCACTGGCCGACGGGCCCATCAGCTCGAAATCAAAGCTGACTTCTTCCATCGGGAAGGGAATGTACTGATCGGCCTGGATTTCAACCTGGCCCTCAAGCTCGCGGGCAGACAGGCGACGTGGCATCTGGATGATCTTGGTGATCGCGGCATCGCCACTGATGGCGATCGCGGCATCCCTGGCATTGGCCCCGGCCCGCTTCACAGCGCGCCGTATCGCCTCACCAACAGCCGGCGCATCAACGATGGTTTTCTCGTTGATGGCGTTCGGCGGCGTCGGTTCTGCAGCGTAGCTCTCTGCCCGATACGTCTTGCCGCTCTGCGACAGCTCAATGAGCTTGATCGAAGAGGTCGTTATGTCAAGACCGATCAACGGCCTGGAACGTGAGCCGAAAAGCACTGCTTTTCCCTTCTAACTCTGGAGGTTGCGCAAACAACGTCTTCGGCGCGTCACAACCGCGATTTAACCATATATCACCGCCAAGAGAAACGCGATGTGATGCGTTTCACCGGACGGCTGGATACCGGCCCCAAGACACGAAGTACACCAGAGTTGAGGGAGATCGAATGCGAACGGGTGCGAACTGCGAACACAACTTGTGCGTCGCGGTCCGGCAGCCCCGCTATCATAGGATCCTGCACCCCTCATGGCATCCGCGTGTCGTCAGATGCCGTACCCTTGTGCAGTCCCGTAGACCGGTGGCTTTGCGTCCCCGCCTTTCAGCAGGTTTGCCCAAAAACCGTGACCAATATGCATAATCGTCTGGGGGCGCGCAAGGTACTTTTCCCGCTTCTGCAATGAAATTCCTCATCCGGGCAATTCTGGGGCTGGCTGGCATCGCCTTGAGCCTCCTGATAGCGGCCGGCGCCGCTGGCGCTGCGGCCTGGTACTTCATGTCGCCCGGATTGCCTTCAGTGGAGACCATACGGGATGTGCCGCTGCAGATGCCGCTCCGTATCTATTCCCGTGACGGCCGTCTCATTGCGCAGCTCGGGGAGTTCCGCCGTACACCGGTGCGTTTCGCCGATATTCCCGACGTGCTGGTGCATGCCGTACTGGCCGCCGAGGACGACCGCTTCTTCGAACACCCGGGCTTCGACTACCAGGGCCTGATGCGTGCCGGTCTCAACTATCTGCTGACCGGTCGTCGTACCCAGGGCGGCAGCACGATCACCCAGCAACTGGCCCGTGCCTACTTCCTGACGCCGGAGCGGACTTTTGTGCGCAAGGCCAGGGAGTTGCTGCTCGCCCTGCAGATCGAACAGGCGTTCAGCAAGGAAGAGATCCTGGCGTTGTACCTGAACAAGATTTTTCTGGGCCAGCGCGCCTACGGCATTGCCGCTGCATCCGAAGTCTATTTTGGCAAAAGCCTGAATGAACTGAGTGTTGCCGAGGCTGCGTTGCTGGCTGGCATTCCGAAGGCACCCTCGCAATTGAACCCCGTGTCCAACCCGGAACGGGCCCGCGAGCGCCGGTCCTACGTATTGCGGCGGATGTACGAGCTCAACTTCATTGACAAGCCGGCGTTCGAGACGGCGCTGGCGTCGCCCGTGGAATCCCGATTACATGGGCCGGATATCGAACTTGACGCCCCGTATATCGCCGAGATGGTCCGTGCCGAGATGGTTGCGCGCTTTGGCCCGGAGGCGACCAGCAGGGGCTATCGGGTGGCAACCACAATCGACAGCCGGCTGCAGGCCAGCGCCGAGCGCGCCTTGCGGACCGCATTGCTGGAATACGACCGGCGACATGGCTTCCGCGGCGCGCTGGATCATGACGCCCTGAGCCGGCTCGACACTAAACTTCCCAGGGAGGTAGCGCTGCAGCGGCTGCTGGACCCCTACCCCACGCATCCTGATCTTTACCCGGCGGTGGTCACGGCGCTGCCCGGCAGGAATGCGGCACGCTTTTTTGTGCACGATATCGGCACGGTTACCGTGCCGTGGTCGGAACTGCACTGGCGCTCCTATGTCGATGACAGCACGGTCGGCCCGCAACCGCGTACTGCGGCCGACATGGTGGCCGTGGGCGACGTGGTGTACCTGCTGCGTACGGTGAATCGCGGCTGGCTGCTGTCGCAACTTCCTGCAGTTCAAGGCGCACTGGTGGCACTCGATCCTCACGATGGCGCGACCGTTGCGCTGTCCGGCGGTTACGATTTCTTTGCCAGCAAGTTCAATCGCGCCATACAGGCCAAGCGTCAGCCGGGCTCGTCATTCAAGCCCTTTGTATATTCGGCAGCCCTGGAGCACGGATTTACACCGGCCACGGTGATCAATGACGCGCCGATCGTTTTCGATAATCCCAGTGCCAGTCAGTCGGTCTGGCGGCCTGAAAACAGCACCGGTCGCTTCTATGGTCCGACTCGACTGCGGGAGGCACTGGTCAGGTCCCTGAATCTGGTTTCCATTCGCATCCTGTTGCGTACCGGCGTCGACGCCACCATCCGCCACATCAAACCTTTCGGGCTGCCGGACAGCGCCATGCCGCGCAATCCGACCATGGTGCTCGGCAGTGGAGCCGCCTCACCGCAGGACATGGCCGCCGGGTTTGCAGCCTTTGCCAATGGCGGGCATCGTGTCGAGCCCTACCTGATTGAACGCATCGTCGATGCCCGTGGTGCGGTGATTCATGAAGCGCCTCATCCCGCAGTTTGTAATGCCTGCGTTGAACATTGGGACAGTGACGCTGAAATGCCGGCCTATGCGATGAAACCGATCAGCACAGGAATGATGAACTCCGAAACGACAGGCCCCGGCCCGCGGCTTCGTCCGGGCCAGGAAATTCCCGACTATCCGGATGCCGAAACGATGATTGCCCAGGCCACCGACTGGCGCCCCGACGGGCAGG
The DNA here is from genome assembly GCA_041396045.1 of Gammaproteobacteria bacterium. Lineage (GTDB taxonomy): Bacteria > Pseudomonadota > Gammaproteobacteria > Steroidobacterales > SHZI01. The sequence continues at coordinate 138,199 of JAWKZI010000001.1, forward strand.
AGGCGCCACAATTCCTGTCAGGGGCCGGCAGCGCGCCGCGGATCATCACCGCCGAGAACGCGTATCTGATGTACGACATGATGCGTGATGTCATCCGCCGCGGGACCGGCCGGCGGGCCCTGGCGCTGGGCCGTACCGATCTCGCCGGCAAAACAGGCACTTCCAACGATCGCCGGGATGCCTGGTTCAGCGGGTTCAATGCGGAACTGGTGGCAACGACATGGGTAGGCTTCGATCAGGAACGGACGCTGGGTGGTCGCGAAGAAGGGAGTCGCACGGCGTTGCCGATGTGGATGTACCGGCCGATGCACTCAAGGATGTGCCGGAAGCACCTCTGGCGCGACCTGCCGACGTGGTGACTGCACGCATCTCGGCAAGCTCGGGCTTGCTGGCGCTGGCCAGTACGCCGGATACGATGTTCGAATTGTTCCGGGAAAGCGATCTAGCCGCATTGGGCACGGACGACAGCAGTCACTTGCGTCCCGGTGGATTCAACGCGCCGGTTGCCGATGGCAGTGAAATTTTCTGAACACCACCGGCTGGCGCTCGCCGCGGAAGCAGCGCGCATCATTCAGGAAGAAGGCCTGACTGACTACCGCGGCGCCAAGGAAAAAGCCGCAATCCGCCTCGGCTACGGGCGCGAAGCACCGCTACCCAATAACGGAGAGATCGAAGCGGCCCTGGCCGAGCGCACGCGAATCTTCCACGCGGACACTCACCCCGTACTCCTCGAGGCAATGCGACTGGCTGCTTCTGCCGTCATGCGTGACCTTGCCGGCTTTCATCCGCGCCTGACAGGAGACACCCTGAGCGGCAATGTCACGGAACATTCCCTGGTCGAACTGCACCTGTTCGACGATGCTGCGGAAGCCGTGGGGAGTGTGCTGGATACCCTGGGAATCAGCTACAAAACAAAGGCTCGCCGCTTTCGCCTGCGTCGCGATGCTGCCATGGAGATCCCGGGTTATCAGTTCATCGCCCACGACTGCCTGTTTGCAGCCAGTGTTTTCCCGTTACGGCTGCGCGGACATGCGCCTTTGAGCCCGGTGGACGGGCGCCCGATGAACCGCGCCAGCCTCAAGGAACTGTCGCAACTCCTCGACCCGTCGGCCGAACGCTCCCTGTAGAGCGGCTTCAGCGGCACTCGATCCGGGGTTCACTCCGTAGCCCGCGAGCCGTCGGGGAGTCGGGGTCTCGCGGGACGTTCGCTACGGCCGTCCATGGCCTTCACTCACTTGACTACAGTCTGCGGCGGGGTGTCTTGTCGGCCGAAAAGGCGTGCCCATCCGATTAGTCAGAGGGCCAGGCCGACAAGATTTCCCGCCGGGATGCCGCGTGCTACAGAGTGCTATAGCGGAAGGGATCTCCCACGGGGATACCGCGGGTTGCGAAGTGCAATAGAAGCCGGGAGCGACCGAAGCCTCGTCGGGCTACCGCTTGGCGGTGTCGACGTAGTCGCGCTTGGTGGGGCCGGTGTAAAGCTGGCGGGGACGGCCGATGCGGCCGTCGGGGTCGGTGATCATCTCGGTCCAGTGAGCCACCCAACCAACGGTGCGGGCGATGGCAAACATCACGGTGTACATCGACTTCGGAATGCCCAGTGCGTGATAGATGATGCCCGAGTAGAAGTCGACGTTCGGGTACAGCTTTTTCTCGACAAAGTACGGATCCTTGAGGGCGATTTCCTCAAGCTTCAGCGCCAGTTCGAAGAGCGGCTGGTCGCCCCCCATGCGGGCCAGCACCTTGTGGCAGGTCTCGCGAATGATCGTGGCCCGCGGGTCGTAGTTTTTGTAGACCCGGTGACCAAAGCCCATAAGCCTGAAGGGATCGTCCTTGTCTTTGGCCTTGGCGATGTACTTGGGAATATTCGAGCTGGTACCGATCTGCTCCAGCATCTTGAGCACTGCCTCATTGGCACCGCCATGGGCGGGACCCCACAGCGCCGAGATGCCCGCCGAGATTGCCGAGTACGGGTTGGTACCGGAGCTGCCGGCCATGCGCACCGTCGAGGTACTGCAGTTCTGCTCGTGGTCCGCATGCAGGATAAACAGCAGATCCAGGGCTTCCGCCGCTACCGGATCGATATGGTAGGGCTCCGCCGGCACGGCGAAAAACATGTGCAACAGATTCGAACAGTAGTCGAGATCATTGCGGGGATATGTAAAGGGCTGACCCATCGTGTGCTTGTAGGCAGCTGCAGCAATCGTTGGCAGCTTGGCGATGATGCGGTGCGCGAAGATGTCGCGATGGCGTGGATTATGGATGTCGGTGGTGTCGTGATAGAAGGCCGACATTGAGGCCACCACGCCGGCAACCATGGCCATCGGGTGCGCGTCGTAGTGAAAGCCGGTGAACAAACGGAGGATCGTCTCGTTCAGCATCGTATGGGTACGAAGCGTGCGGTCAAAGTCCACCAGTTGCGTTTTTGTCGGCAGCTCGCCGTACAGCAGGAGCCAGGTCACTTCGATGAAGGAGCTTTTGGCTGCCAGTTGCTCAACCGGGTAGCCGCGATACATGAGGATGCCGGCGTCGCCGTCGATATAGGTAATTTTGCTTTCGCAGCTGGCCGTAGACCCGTAACCCGGGTCGTAGGTGAATAAACCCTGGCTGGTGTACAGACTGCGGATATCCACCACGTCGGGCCCGGTGGTGCCACTGTGCGACTTGAGTTCGAAACGTTCGGCCGAGTCGTTGTTTGTGACGGTGTACAACCGGCCGTCGTTGTTCTTTGCGTCGCTCATGATGGTGCCCGACTTAACAAGACTTGGATGTTGCCAAACGGCGTGCGGATCAGATCAATTTAGCATTATAGGCAAGGCGGGGAGGCCGCGCATCCGCCAGGGGTCACGAATCCGGTAAGGATCAAGCAAACAAATCGGCAATCGGCGTCTGGCGCGACACCAGTTCAGTGGTCGTCAAGCGTCGCGATTGTACTTGCGGCGGAACTTGTCGACGCGGCCGGCGGTGTCGAGCATCTTCTGCTTGCCGGTGTAGAACGGATGGCAGGATGAGCAGACTTCGACGCCGAGGTCGCGCCCCAGAGTCGAGCGAGTAACGAACTCATTGCCACAACTGCAGGTGACCGTTAGCTCTGCGTAGGCAGGATGGATGTCGGCTTTCATGTGGATCACCTATGGCATTCGCGTTGGGCGGAACCGGCGATTTGCCAACTTCATGGGCATGATCGGACATGCGTTTGAAGGGACCGCGCCGGGGCGCGAGAGGATAGCCAGAAGAACCGGCGGCTGCAAGCGGCAGCCGGCAGGTCGACTTATCCACAGAAGCTGTGGATAAGTCTGTGGAAAGGTGCTTGGCACTGCTGGTTAATATCAACAGCAGTCGAGAATGTTGGCGATTGCTCAAGATTTAGCCAACATACCATTACCTTATAAAACAACCTGTTACACGGTCAATTGACTAGTAGTGCTAAAGCTCTGCGCGCTATCTACATGATATCTGGTACCTGAAGGTCCCCTGTGCATAAAAAGTGGTGGCAATGCTCCAAAACAGGGCACCGCAAGTCACTTTATTGATGCTTCAGCGTCCGTTGAGCCAGCAGGGCCTGCAGGCGTCGAAGGGCTTGGCCGCGGTGGCTGCGGCGATTTTTGGCTTCCGGATCCAGTTCGGCAGCAGACAGTCCGGACACCGGATCCAGAAACAGGGGGTCGTAGCCAAAGCCGCCAGTGCCGCGGGGTTGATCCAGGATGACACCTTCCCACGCGCCCTCGGCAGTCAGCATGGACCCATGATCATCGGGATCGACCCAGATCAGCGCGCAACGATAGCGGGCGGTCCGGCGCACAGCAGGCACGCCAATTAAAGCAGCCAGCAGTTTGCGATTATTGGCCTCATCATCGGCCGCCGGGCCTGCATAGCGCGCTGAATGAACACCGGGCGCACCTCCCAGGGCATCGACTTCCAGCCCGGAATCATCGGCAAGCGCCGGCAGGCCGGCTATCCGCGCGGCGTGACGGGCTTTAAGCAGCGCATTGGCCACAAAGGTGGTGCCGGTCTCCTCAATGGACTGGATGCCGAATTCAGTTTGCAGACGAACACACCACGCAGAACCCAGCAAATGCTGAAGCTCCCGCAGCTTGCCGGCATTACTGCTGGCGAGAACCAGTTCCGCCATCGAACTTAGCCGCGACGAACACCAGCGGTCGGACCTGCTGCGGCGATTGCCGCCGATTGTGCTTCCATGATGCCGCGAATACCGGCAGTCGCCAGCTCCAGCAGCGCATCCAGTTCTTCGCGACGAAAGGCGTGGCCCTCGGCTGTGCCCTGCAATTCAATGAACTGACCGGCCTCGTTCATCACCACGTTCATGTCTGTTTCTGCCGCGCTGTCTTCAGCGTAGTCCAGGTCGAGCACTGGCAAACCTCTGTAGATGCCCACCGACACGGCCGCAATCTGGCCGTGCAGGGGATTCGCGGCAATACTGCGAGTAGCCACAAGGTTCTCCACGGCCAGCACCAACGCTACATAGCTGCCCGAGATCGCCGCGGTGCGCGTACCACCATCGGCCTGCAGCACATCGCAGTCGAGCGTGATGGTGCGCTCACCCAGCGCTTCAAGATTGGCCGATGCCCGCAAGGAGCGGCCGATCAGCCGCTGAATTTCCTGGGTGCGTCCGCTCTGCTTGCCCTGCGCTGATTCGCGCCGGGACCGGGTGTGTGTCGCGCGCGGCAGCATGCCGTATTCGGCGGTGATCCAGCCACGTCCGCTATTGCGCATAAACGGCGGCACTCCGGTTTCCACGCTGGCCGTGCATAACACGCGCGTGTCACCAAAGCTCGCCAGCACCGACCCCTCTGCATGGCGGGTGAAGGCGGTCTCGAAACCCAGGTGCCTGAGCTCGGCGGCACCTCGGCCACTGGGCCGGGCCACCATCTTTGCAGCGTTCATCCAGGCATCTCCTCGCCTTTTTTTTCAAGAAAGCGGCGCGCCCAGAAAACGGAGGGCCGCCGCAGAGGTATTGTCGCTGTACGGGCTGCAGGCGCGAACCGCCTGCTCGCCCAGATTCCGCAAACCACGCGCCAGTGGATTGCCATTGGCAGCGAGCGCGCCTATACGTTTGTCGTCCAGTCCTGACCACATTCCATCGGTACAGACCAACAGCACATCGCCAGCGTCCAGCCGCTTCTGCCGGGTAATACTCATGCCTGGCAACCAGGCATCGCCGCCGAGACAGCATTCGACAAAGTTACGCATCGGATGAGCCGCAACCTCCGCTTCGGTGATCACGCCTTCCTGCAGCAACAGTTCTACGTGACTGTGGTCGCGGGTGCGCTCGCGAACCGCACCACCACGCAAGTGGTAGATGCGGCTGTCGCCAACGTGGGCGAAGTAGGCTGCATCATCCTGCACCAGGCACAAGGCGCAGGTAGCCCGGGGACGGGCCTCCATGGACAGGCGCGAACCCAGCGTGACCAGATTGAGATGCGCACGGCCGATCAGCAGATGCAGGAAACCGATCGGATCGAAGATCGGATAACTCTCGCGGTTGAAGGCTTCGCGAACCGTATTGGTCGCCAGTTCAGCCGCCTTGGCACCGTCGGAGTGACCGCCCATGCCATCGATCGCAATCAGCAGGCTGGCGTGTTCGCTATGTAACACACCTACCCGGTCCTGGTTCTCTTCGCGATCACCGATCAGGCTCAGGGTCGCATATTCGACACGCAAGGCAACTCCAACCGAGGGCTCAATGTTTCAGGAAAGATCATGCGTGGCATTCGGGGAACGCGGAACTACAATGCCCGCTGCAGCCGCAACAGTCTAAGCGCCACTTATTAGCCATGCAGCGAATATTTTTCAGAAACGTGCGGGCCGTCGCGTGATCCGCAGCATGACCGGCTTCGCCCGGGCCGAGATTGTGCCAGCCGGGTTGCCGGGGCCGCAGACACTCCTGTTATGGGAAGTACGGTCGATTAATCACCGATACCTGGAAATCCAGCTCAAAGTGCCGGATTTCTGCCGGGGCCTGGAGGCTGAGTTGCGTCAGCTTGCCACCGGTCAGCTTGGCCGGGGCCGCGTGGAGGCCAGCCTTTCCGTGCGCTCTGGCGACAAGCAGATGCCACCTGCGCGGCTGAATACGACTGTATTGCGCCAGGTGATAGCCCATTTGAAGGGGGTAGCCGCCGAGTTGTCGGGCGCGGCGCCGGTAAGCGCGCTGGAACTATTGCGCTGGCCCGGCGTGCTGGAGCCTGACGAGCGCGATCCCACCGAGCTTTTTCCGGTAGTGCTGGAAACCTTTGGCGCCGTTATTGCCGATCTGAATGACGCGCGCAGTCGGGAGGGTGCCCGGCTGCAGGAAATGCTGGAGCGCCGGCTGGTCGAAATAGAGTCTCATGTCGCTGATGTGGTCGCACGTTTACCCGAAGTGCTGATCAAGATCCGTGAACGGATGGCCGACCGCATTGCCGCCCTCGGCGTACCCGCCGATCCGGACCGGCTTGAGCTGGAAATCGCCTTGCTTGCGCAAAAAATGGATGTGAGCGAAGAGCTGGACCGGCTTGGTGCACATATCGCCGAGTTCCGCGACAACCTCAAGTCCGATGCGCCTGTTGGGCGGCGCCTCGACTTTCTGGTTCAGGAACTCAATCGCGAGGCCAACACGCTGGCTTCGAAATCCGCAGACGCGGAAACGACCCGACATGCGGTCGACATGAAGGTGCTGATCGAGCAGATCAGGGAGCAGGTCCAGAACGTAGAATAGGGTTCACGCCGGAATACCGCCAGTTCCAACCCGTATTGTCCAGTCGACCAGGACAGCCGGTTGCGCATTGCAGTAGACTTGGCAGACGGAGGTAATCTCCATGACTGCCGGGCGCCCCCCATGAATCAGGGCAAGATCGGTAAAGCCGGTTCCGCGGACGAGTTCCACGCGGTTGTCGGTCTGCTTTACGAGGCCGCTCTATCCGCCGAATTGTGGCCGCAAGCCTTGCGGCGGATGGTAGATTTCATCGGCAATTCCGGCACGCACGTGTGGCTGATGGACGAGAAGTCCAAAGCCGTTCATCACACCACTCACGTTGGCATTCCGGATCGGCTGATGGCCGACTACAACGGCGACAAGATCAGGGAATGCCCGCGGGTTGGCAACGCCTTGAGTCGACCCATGGCCGAGCTGCTGTTCGACTACCAGCACCTCAGCGAGCGGGATATCGACCGCAATGAGTACTACGACTGGCTGCGGAAGACCGGTGATGGCATTCGCTACTACCTTGCCGCCCGCTTCCCGGCCGCGGATGGTCTGACGGGTTACCAGAGCCTGTCGTTCCGCAAAAGCGAGGGTCATTCCCAACCGGAGCACGTTCAGCGCTTCAGCATTCTGCTCCCCCATGTGCAGCGGGCGCTCACCATCAGTCAGCGCCTGGGTGACAGCCAGCTCATTGCGCATTCGGCACTGGACCTGCTCCGCCACTTGAAGTTCAGCGTGGCGCTGCTCGGATGAACACGGCCGGATCGCAGCCAGTAATGCTTTCGAAAGCTGCTCCAGCAGGGGCGCTGGATGCCGGCTACGCCAGAACTGCCCGGTACTGGTCCGGCATGCCAACCAGCAGAAGTTTGAAACTCTGGTGAGGCGTGCGGCCGCCACCAGCAGAGGCGAAGTGGTGACTTCAGGCGCTACCCTCATGATCCGGCACGGAGAGCAGACGTACGCGTTGACCGTCTCCCCATTACGCGCCGCCTGTGGCATGGTCTCGTCGCGGCGTCCCGCCGTCGCCCTCTTCGTGACCGATCGCAAGCCCACGGCGCGAGTGCAGCCGGGCATTCTGCAAACCCAGTTTGGCCTGAGCCGTGCGGAAGCCCGACTGGCTGCCGAGTTGCTGGCGGGCGAGACACTCGCCCAGGCCGGTATCACGCTCTGTGTCAGCATCAATACCGTGCGTACCCAGCTACGGGCGATCTTTGCCAAGACCGGCACGGAACGTCAGGCCGACCTGGTTCGACTACTGATGCCCACCGTGCTGATCTCAGCGCCCGACTAGGGATCGTGGCCATTAGTTCCGGCACATCAGTCGTACGGACGTGGCTGCTGATTCCGGGTATACCTGGTAGTGCCAGGACCTGGGAGCTGCTTAGGCGTCACGTGCCACCGGACACGCAGATTCACTGTTGGCCACTGGAAGACTGGCACGTCGGTGACGAGTCAGCCGACGCAGAACTGGCGAAACTCGAGAAGGCACTTTGCGCCACGATCACCGCGATGCGGGCGCCCGTCGTGCTGGTCGGCCATTCCTTCGGCGGTTGGCTCGCGGCCCGAGCATTGTCCCGGGTTGGCGGGCAGGTCGAGCGCGCCGTCCTGGTGGGTGCAATGGCGCGACTGCCGCCAGAGCACGCTGCCGCGTTGCGTGACATCGGCGCGACCCTCGCGAGCGGGCAGCTCGACCGGGCGCAGTTTGCTGAGGATGTAAGGGCGCTGACACTGCCTGGCGTCCAGGAGGATGCCGATGGGGCCAGTCGCCTGTGCGCAATGGCCGACCGGATGGGCCAGATGCGAACCGCCGCTTTGCTGACGCTGGCTGGCCAGCTCGCGACACCAGCTCATGCCGTGCGCCCCTTTCAGACGCCCGCCGATGTGATCCACTCGGCTGGTGACCAGGCCATGCCACTCGCTTATGGCGAGGAGCTCGCCCGATTGGGCAGTAGGGCCCGACTGCGGGTATTCGGCGGGGACTCGCACTTTCCACATTGGGCACATGCTGCCGAACTGGCACAAATTGTCTTTGACAACACCGGTTGCTCCGCATCGTTGCCCGCTGGTGGCATGATTGACGGCATATAATCTCGACCTCTGACCCGAATTCCAGGGATCGCGGCTGCGGTTGCCAGCGCCCGGTCAAGGCTATCCAGGAGGAGACCGTAAGCGGGGAGGACTCATCTACCCCCGCCTAGTCCAGCACCTTCTGTGTCAAATGATGTGGCCTGCCGAGGGCGCCGGACGGAATCAACAAGGCCGACCTGCTCTAGAAGCCGCACGATCGCCCAAGAAAAATCCAACTGATACCAGCGCCACCCGTGCCTGGCGCTGCCTGGATCCAGGTGATGGTTGCCATGCCACCCTTCGCCCAATGCCAGCAGACCTAACAGGGGGTTGTTCCGCGCTTCATTTGCCAATCCACTCGGGCGAGGCCCAAGCATGTGACATACGGAATTCACGCTCCAGGTCACATGATTTAGAAGAAACATGCGGACCGTGCCACCCCAGAGCACACCCTTCACGAAACCCATCAGCGTCGGCTCAATGAATAACCCAAGACAACCTGGAATGAACAATCCGGCTACCACTATCAATGGCGCTGCCTGATCAAGCCGGACTAGCGTCGCATCGCTCGCCAGGTCCCGAATCACCTGGCCGTTCAGTGGCGCACGACCCCGAAACAACCACAGGACATGAGCATGCAGGAAGCCGGATAGGGCTCCCAGGCGCCGGTCTCCAAACCAGATCGGAGAATGCGGGTCACCGGGCACATCCGTAAAACGGTGGTGAATTCGATGGTCGTATACCCACCGGATCGGATAGCCCTGCCCGGCAGCCGTGCCCAGCACGAAAAGAGCGAGTTCCAAGGGCCTGCGTGCCCGGAATGAGCGGTGAGTGAACAGGCGATGTAGGCCAACGGTGACGCCCAGGCCCGTCAGCACTGCGCCCGCGACGGCCATGATCAGGAACGCGCCAGCCGTTCCTCCACTTTGGACACTCAGAATCACCGCAACCAGCGCGCCCATTCCGGTGCCGCAATACGCCCACCAAGCAAATACTCGCTCTTTCTTGCCCCGGTGGGCGTGTGCAGTCAGGAAATCGATAACTGGAACAGAAGTTGCGTTGGGCATCTTTCTTAGGCAGCCGCAGTCGCCAAACCTCCGTAGGCGCTGTCCAGCATGGCGCAGTACAGATCCTCAGACTCAAGCACCATGCTCTGGAAGTCCTGTTGGTCATTCTTCGCGACGACATGCTTTGATATCACTGCGTAGAGCTCTTCCGCATGATGGGCATCCGCATCCGCATGACCCTTGAGAAAGTACGTGGCTCTGCCATTCAGGCTGAGAACCTTGTCGATGGCTGTCGCGATGCCGCCGCCGACCTTTCCGCCCAGGGACTCCAGCACGAACATCCACCCGAAAAGCCCGACGGGATTGGCGTGGGCCGCATAGTAGTACTCCAAACCCACCATTCGCGCGCACGGCGTGGACGGCCGGATCAGCACGATCTCTGCATCAGTCATGCCCAGATCCCGCAAGTCACTCGCGGCCCATTGATCGTGCCCAAGCTCCTCGCCGGCGTGTCGGAACAAGTAATCGGCCAAGGGTGGATGGGAATGCACCATTCGATTGGCAGCCCAGCCAATGACCACGGAACTGTGCAGCGCGTAGCTATACACATCCTGCAGGTAAGCTCGATATTGCCCCACCGAGATTTGCCCCTGCATCAGTTCCTGCACTCCTCGGGTTCTCAGTAATCGATTGCTGATCTGTTCCTGGAGAGTTCGCAGCTCCATCAAGTAGGTCCTCCAACAGATGCGCCATTGACTGTTAGCCTGGGGTGCTCAATGTCGACAAATTGAGAGCACAACGGTTGCTCTCCGGTTCGCCAGATAAGCTCGGCGTCCTGAGCTGGCAGAACCATCGTGTAGTGAATCGCCTTTCGCGCGAACGGATGGGCAAACTCTCCGCTAGTACCTAGACCGCGAAAGAACATGAAGTCGTAGATTGCCTTGGACCAGATGGGCGTCGCGATCACAATCGCGCCGTGCCCTTCCAGAAAGCACCAGCGCCAGGCCGCCTTGAACAAGCCAAACATCGCCTCCGGACTGTGCGGCGTCTTCAACATACTGAGGCGGGCGAACTGGGCGATGGGAGTCTCGCGCTCGCCCAGCAGGGGCATGAAGTCCACAAATTGCGTCAACTCTACCGGCCCATGGCGGCCATCCTGGACACGCAGGGTGCCTATATCCTCGCCGTTGATTTGCGCAATCAGGGAGAAAGTGCCCTTCGCTCTATCAACATCGTCCAGCCACGCGACGGTGTCCGGATCCTGGTCGGTGACGCGAGAGAAGCCAGCACGGCGGAGCGCTGCGACAACCGCGAAGTCGTCCTCCGTTTCTGCCCGACGGACGGAAACGCAATCAAGTGTGACAGTAGCGTAACGGGCAATCCGGGGATTGACACCGTTAAGCGGCGCTGGCCGGCATTCAGGGACCGCGATCATGCGCCAGCGGCGAGAAACAAGAGAAACAGGACAACGATGCCCGACTGCGACTTCATTCCGACTCCCCTCGATTTTCGGTTCTTATCTGATGAGGCACGGGCGGCGGGCCATGCGCGCCAATCCAGCGTCGGAAGTATCTATAGCAGCCCATCCGGGTGGCATGAATCATCCGAATGGATGATTCGAATTATTATTTGCACACGCCAGACGTCCATGCTGATCCTTGCGGATCAATTCGCGCACATACTGACTGCTGGTGAGGCCAAGAACCTTGGCAAAAGTTGGCAAGACACAGCTCTTCAATTGAAAGGCTGGGAGCGGTCCCTCTCCATGCCTTAGAATCCCCAGCCGGGCCCCGAAGAGATCGCGGGTAGCCCACCCCCTGGGCCTTGACCGTGAACTTTTCTGAATATCTCACTCACTCTTGATTTGCTGCCTGGCTTCCTGTGAACAGATCCCAACGTCATCCGAGCACCCGCCGCGGCACCCTGCTGGTGCTTTCAGCACCCTCAGGTGCAGGCAAGAGCACGCTGGTGCGCGAACTGCTCGCCCGCGACCCGGCCCTGCGCTTTTCCATTTCGTACACCACGCGACCACCGCGGCCGGGCGAAACGCACGGCAAGGATTACTGCTTTGTCGATCGGATCACTTTCGAGCAGATGATCCGCGATGGTGAATTTCTGGAGCACGCTGAAGTCTTCGGCAACGGCTATGGCACCAGTCGCTCGCAGGTGGAAGCCCTGCGAGCCGATGGCCACGATGTGCTCCTGGAAATCGACTGGCAGGGTGCTCGTCAGATTCGCGCCAATGCGCCGGACTGCAAGACGGTGTTTATCCTGCCGCCATCGCTTGCGGAACTCGAACGACGATTACGCAGCCGGGCGACTGACAGCGACGACGTCATCCGTCGACGTCTGGGCCAGGCGCTCGACGATATGAGCCACTGGGCAGAGTTCGACTTCGTCGTGGTGAATGAGGCGCTGGAAGAAGCGGTTGCCGGCCTGCTGGCCGTGTTGCAGGGCCACGCCGCAGCGTATTCCGCCACAGCGCCCGCTGTAGCGGCCCGGGCCCGGGAACTGCTGACGCACTGAAGCCGGCAGTGAATATCCGGCGGCAGCAGTCGGCCGTCCATATGGCAATTCGGCATATCCGCTTGCCCCCGGTCGTCGCCCGGGCCTACAGTGCTCACCCCGTATCCAGTCGAGTACCTGATTCATGGCCCGCATCACCGTTGAAGACTGCACGAACAACATCCCCAACCTGTTTGAACTGGTGATGGTTGCCGCAAAGCGTGCTCGCCGCGTTGCCAATGGCGCGGAACCGCTGGTGGAGCGGGAGAACGACAAACCCACGGTTGTCGCGCTGCGGGAAATTGCCGCCGGCCTGGTAACACGCGATGTGCTGGATGAAGCCGACCAGACGCCTGAAGATCTGATGGCGCGCGAGCAGGCTGAAGCACTGCTGAATCCCCCGATTCGTCTGGACCGCCTGGACGACGACCTGCTCGACTGATTGAGCTACCGGCCCGCGCGTGTTGGATCCGACTAGAATCGGGGTATGGATTATGCCTCGGTCATTCTGAAACGCCTGCCGATGGCCCGTCGCAATACCGGGCTGAGCGGGCTGCTGCATAAAGTCGACTATCTGCCCAGACAGCAGCTGTCGATCATCGCCGACGCGTACAGCCTGGCCGCCGATGCGCATGAAGGGCAGAAGCGACTGTCGGGTGATCCCTATATCAGCCATCCGCTGGCGGTCGCCGGCATCCTCGCCGACCTGCGCCTAGACTACGAAACGATAGCGGCCGCGCTGATGCACGACGTGATCGAAGATACTCCGACGGCGAAGCAGGACATTGCCACGCGGTTCGGCACGGAGATCGCGGCGCTGGTAGACGGCGTAAGCAAACTCGAAAAGCTGAACTTCAGCAGCCGTTCCGAGCTGCAGGTGGCGAGCTTCCGCAAGATGATGCTGGCCATGGTCCAGGACATCCGCGTGATTCTCGTGAAGCTTGCCGATCGCCTGCACAACATGCAGACACTCGACTTCATGCCGGACGAAAAGCAGCGGCGCATCGCCCGTGAAACGCTGGAGATCTATGCGCCGATCGCCAATCGCCTTGGTATCAACTCGATAAAGTCCGAGCTCGAGAATCTGGGCTTTCGCTACGCGTATCCATTCCGGTTTCGGGTGCTCGACAAGGCGGTACGTCAAGCCGAGGGCAACCAGCGGCAACTTGTGAAGCGCATTTCCGAGCGCCTGAACACCGCTATTGATCAGGCAGGGCTGAACGCCACGGTTACCGGGCGCAAGAAGCACCTCTACAGCATCTACCGGAAGATGGACGTGAAGAAGCGTTCACTGGCCGACATTGCGGATGTATTTGGCTTTCGGGTGGTGGTTGATTCGGTAGACGATTGCTACCGGACACTGGGCCTGGTTCACCAGCTCTACAAGCCCATGCCCGGCCGCTTCAAGGATTACATCGCGATTCCACGCATCAACGGCTATCAGTCCTTGCACACCAGCCTCTTCGGGCCGAACGGCATGCCGATCGAGGTACAGATCCGCACGGCAGAGATGGATCGCATCGCCGAACGCGGCGTTGCCGCCCATTGGCAATACAAGGATACCGACAAGGAACTGCCCACGCCCCAGGTACGGGCACGAAAGTGGCTGGCGAGCATCACCGAGATGCAGACCACGGCGAACTCCGAGGAGTTCATGGAACACGTCAAGGTCGATCTGTTCCCCGACGCTGTGTACGTGTTCACGCCCAAGGGAGAAATTCTGCGCCTGCCACGTGGCGCCACCTGCGTGGACTTTGCCTACGCTGTACATACTGACGTGGGCAACCGGTGCGTGGCGGCCAAGATCGATCGTCGGCTGGTGCCATTGCGAACCCAGCTGGAGAATGGGCAGACCGTCGAGGTGATCACCGCCAAGAGTGCCCACCCGAATCCGACCTGGGTGAACTTTGTAGCCACCGCAAAGGCGCGGGCAGCGATTCGCCAGTACCTGAAGAACCTGCGCCAGTCAGAAGCGCTCGATCTGGGCAAGCGTCTGCTGGATCAGGCCTTGCGCGACTTCAAAAAACCGCTGAGGAAGATCAAAAGCGACAGGATGAAGGCACTGCTTGAGGAATTCAGCCTGGCCAGCACCAGTGAACTGTACGAACAGATCGGCCTTGGTCAGCGCCTGGCCCCGCTGGTTGCCAAAGCGCTGCTCCAGGAACCCGGCGCGACCGATGGCGAGCCGGGCAAGCCAACGCCGATCGCGATTGCCGGTACCGAGGGACTGGTGGTGACCTACGCACGCTGCTGTCACCCGATTCCAGGCGACGACATCATGGGTTATCTCAGCGCCGGACGGGGCGTCGTTATTCATCGCAATATTTGCGGGAATCTTGCCGAGTTCCGCAAGCAGCCCAACAAGTGGCTCGCCGTAAGCTGGCAGACAGGCATCGAGCGTGAATTTTCTGCAGAGCTTCGGCTTGATGTGGAAAATCGACCGGGCGTGCTGGCCGAGGTCGCCTCCAGGATTGGTGACGCCGGCTCGAACATCGAGCAGGTCTCCATCGACGAGGACAAGGATGACGCCGCCACCATGCTGTTATCCATTCTGGTCAGCGATCGCCGCCAGCTCGCCAATGTGATCCGCGACCTGCGCCACATGAAGGTGGTGAAGAAGTTGAGTCGAACCTGCGCCTGAGTGCGCACCGCCAGCAGAGGATGTCTACGTCTTGAAGAAAACCATACATACACACGACGCTCCCGCCGCCATTGGCACCTATTCCCAGGGCATCAGCGCTGGTGGCGCGATCTGGCTGTCGGGCCAGCTCCCGATTGACCCCGCCAGCGGTGAGCTGCTCACCGGCGATATGCGCGAACAGGTCAGACAGGTGTTCCGGAATCTGGCAGCGGTTGCCGCCGCAGCCGGATCGTCGCTGGATCATGCGGTGAAGGTGGGCGTATTCCTCACCGATCTGGGAAATTTCACCATCGTCAATGAGGTAATGGCCGAGTTTTTCACTGCACCCTATCCGGCGCGGGCAGCTATCGGCGTTGCGTCCCTGCCGCGCGGCGCGGCTGTAGAGGCGGATGCGGTGCTCGTGCCCTGACTTCTGCGGATTCTCTCAAGACGCTGCGCGGGGTGGGGCCCGCAATCGCCGAGCGACTGGCGCGGCTCAATGTCACGCGACCTGTGGATCTGCTGTTTCTGCTGCCCCAGCGCTACGAAGACCGCACGCAACTGGCGCCACTGGGTTCACTGCGTCCCGGGCGGCGGGTGGTGGTGGAGGGCGATATCGCATTGGCCGATGTCAGCTACCGTCGGCGGCGCAGCCTGCTGGTGCGCCTGACCGACGGCACCGGTCAGCTCACCTTGCGCTTCTTTCACTTCTCCCGCGCCCAGCAGCAGAACCTGGTGGTAGGCGCCCGCGTGCGGTGCTACGGCGAGGTGCGGCCAGGCCCCCTCGGTCCGGAAATGGTGCACCCGGAATATCGGGTACTGGCTGCGAACATGGACGTTCCACTGGAAGACCGGCTCACTCCGGTGTACCCGACTGTCGAGGGCCTGACGCAGTTTCGGCTGCGCGATCTGACGAAGCAGGCACTGGACAGATTGCTGCCTCAATTGAGTGATGTACTCGCAGGCGCTGCGGTCGGGGAGTTGGCCAATGATCTGGCCGCTGATGTAGTTGGAGGCCTGTCATTGCCGCTACCTTCATTGGCAGACGCGCTTCAGTATGTACATCGACCGCCGTCCGGCGCCGATCTGGGTCTGCTGAGCGCAGGCATGCATCCGTGTCAGCGGCGTCTGGCGCTGGAAGAACTGCTGGCCCACCACCTTGCCCTGCGACTGATTCGGGATCGTGCCCGTACTGAGGTCGCCATCCCGTTGCCGGCTGCAGCCGCCGGTGCCATGCGCCTGCGCAAAAGGTTTCTGGACAGCCTGGGTTTCGAGCTCACCAAAGGCCAACGGGATGCACTGGCAGATATCGACGCCGATCTTGCCAATGGCTGCCCGATGATGCGCCTGGTGCAGGGCGATGTCGGCTGCGGGAAGACCGTGGTCGCCGCCGCTGCTGCCTTGCTGGCCGTCGCCCATGGACAACAGGTCGCGATCATGGCCCCTACTGAGTTGCTGGCCAAACAGCATCGCGACAGCTTCAGTCGCTGGTTGCAGCCACTGGGTATCTCAATGGCATGGTTGTCCGGCAGCCTCAAATCGGGTGCCCGGCAACAGTGTTATGCCGCTATTGCCGACGGCAGCGCCCAGGTGATCGTGGGTACCCATGCCCTGTTTCAGGAAGGGCTGCACTATCACAATCTTGCCCTGGTGATCGTCGACGAACAGCATCGCTTTGGCGTCCACCAGCGACTGAAACTGATGGACAAGGGGGCGGGCGGCGAAGGTGCAAGTTCGTTAAAACCCCATCAGCTCGTGATGACGGCCACACCGAGTCCGCGCACGCTGGCCATGACACTGTATGCAGATCTGGACAGCTCGGTGATTCGCGAACTCCCGCCGGGCCGCGAACCTGTTGCCACGGTGGCGCTGCCTGATCGACGCCGCCCGGAAGTCGTTGCCCGGGTGCGTGCGGCCTGCAGGGCCGGTGCGCGGGTGTACTGGGTTTGCCCGCTCATCGAAGAATCGGAATATCTGGAGTCGGAAGCGGCCGAACCCACGGCCGCCGCGCTCGCCGAAGCCTTGCCGGATATTCGCGTTGGCCTGGTGCATGGCCGCATGACAGCGGCGGACAAAGACCGTGTGATGGGAGCATTTACGACCGGCAAATTGCAGTTGCTGGTGGCAACCACGGTGATTGAGGTCGGCGTGGACGTGCCGGAAGCCAGCCTGATGATCATCGAGAATGCCGAGCGACTGGGCCTTTCCCAATTGCACCAGTTGCGCGGTCGGGTGGGCCGTGGCCGCACGACCAGCACCTGCCTGTTGCTTTATCGGAGCCCCCTCGCGCCGATCGCCAGGGCGCGACTGGATGTACTGCGGTCCACCAATGATGGTTTTGTGGTGGCCCAGCGCGATCTGGAATTGCGGGGGCCCGGTGAGGTGTTGGGGACGCGTCAGACCGGCCTCATGCAACTGCGCGTTGCCGACCTGGTGCGCGATGCGGACCTGATGCCGCTGGTACAGAAGCTCGCTGTACAAATGGGAGACAGGGTGGCCGGCAAGAAGGTCAGCGCGCTGACCAGCGATCTGTCTGTGGCAGGAATCGAGTTGATGAACCGCTGGACCGGCACTGCCAGCCGTTTCGGCGATGTCTGACCATGACCCTGTGGCCAACAATCACCAACCGTGGCCTGCACACCGGGGTCGGCTAGACTTGATGCAATGACCAGCGATACTACGCATGGGCTCCAACGCCTGGGCCGGGAGCTCGCCGGGCAGGCGAGCCAATACGCCCAACTCATGCGGCTCGACCGGCCGGTGGGTATCTGGCTGCTGCTGTGGCCGACACTGTGGGGCCTGTGGATTGCCGGCAGTGGCAAGCCGGATCCAGTGAATTTTCTGGTCTTCGTAGCTGGCGTCATCGTCATGCGCTCGGCCGGTTGCGTCATCAACGACTACGCCGACCGGCGCTTCGACGGGGCCGTGGCCCGTACCGCAGATCGACCGCTGGCCGCCGGCAGGGTCGCACCGGTGGAAGCGCTGGCGCTGTTTGCCGTACTGGGCCTGGTTGCACTGGCACTGCTGATAATGCTGAATCCGCTGGCGCGCATGCTGGCAGTGGTCGGTGCGCTGCTGGCGGTGATCTATCCGTTCGCCAAACGCTGGCTGTCGGCACCGCAGTTCATTCTTGGCGCGGCATTCGGCTGGGGCGTCCCGATGGCATTCGCTGCCGAAACCGGTGCGCTACCGCGACTTGCCTGGCTGCTGTGGCTGGACGTTGTGGTGTGGGCGGTGATCTACGACACGATGTATGCGATGGCCGACCGTGACGAGGACCTGCGCATCGGCATCCGATCAACCGCGATACTGTTTGGCACTGCAGATTTGTTCATCATCTTCCTGCTGCAGATTGCGCTGATTGTGGGTTTGTTGCTGGCCGGTGCCGAAGCCCATCTCGGCGGCTGGTACCAGGCTGGTGTCTGCGTCGCTGCCCTGTTGCTCGCCAGTCAACTCTGGCAGATCAGGCATCGTGAGCCAGGCGCATGCTTCCGGGCGTTTCTGGCCAACCAGTATGTCGGTGCGGCGATCTTCGCTGGCATTGTTTTGGACTACACCTTCAGAACGATTGGCTAGGCAGAACCGGCTACCCGGGTGGCGGGGTGCGTGCGACGGTCCAGAAGCTGATTTCCACAGCACCTGCCGCCCTGAACAGGCTGGCTACTGCCAGGCCAGTTGCGCCGGTAGTCAACACATCGTCTACCACCAGGACGTGCCGAAAGCAGGCTTCGAGTGCTTTGTTGCGCAGACCGAAAGCATCACGCAGGTTGACACGACGCGCCTCGGCGGACAGGCCGGACTGCTCGGGTGTAGACCTCAGTCGTCGGCAAAGGTCGGTGCGCAGTGGCCACCCGCGTGCCTCGCACAGGGCCCGCGCGATCTCTTCCGCCTGATTGAAGCCACGCCCCGACTCCCGCCGCCAGTGAAGTGGCACTGGCACTACCGCATCCGGCACCACCCCGGGTGCAGGTAAGCGCAGGGCCATCAGCTCACCCAGTGCCCTGGCAACCGGTATCCGACGACCAAACTTGGCCTGCGCCACGAGGCGATCCACCGGATATTCATACGAGAGTGCCGACAGCGCGTGCAACTGCGGGTTGGTAGCTACAGCTGCCGCCGCTTTCGGACCAGATCCCGGTGAAATCGTGGCTGGCGATGCGGCTGGCCACGGCAGAGCGATGCCCGCGTCATCCAGCCAGGGCAGGTCGGCCAGGCACCCCGGGCACGCCGGCCGGTGGCTGCCCGCCACAGTCTGGCCGCACAGTACACAGCGAGGCGTGAAAACGAGATCGAGGATCTCGTCAACTCGAACCCAACTCACAAGTTGACAGCTTCCGGGACCATTCCGATACTGCTCCACGATTTAGCACGGTCGATGCTCGGCCGTCCGGCCACAAAACCAGGCACTTTCCATGGAAATTAGCGACTTGGCTCATCAGAGTTCCCCCGACGCGGCCCAAACACTTGTGAACCAGCCACTCGCGAGCCTGCCATCTGCCGGCGGGCCTCGTACGGATTGGAGTCGGGCCGAGGTGGCGCAGTTGTTCGAACTGCCCCTCTATGAACTGCTGTACCGCGCCCACCAGATTCATCGCCAGCACTTCGATCCAGCAGAAGTTCAGATCAGCACCCTGATGAGCATCAAGACCGGCGGCTGCCCGGAAGACTGCAGTTATTGCCCCCAGAGCGTCCACTTCGACACCGGCCTGACTCCAGAGGCACTGGCACCGTTGCCGGCCGTGCTTGAGGCTGCACGCGCCGCCTGGGACCGCGGCGCGACCCGCTTCTGCATGGGCGCCGCTTACCGCAACCCCAAGCCGAGCCAGATCGGCCGGATCGCCGAGATGATCAGTGGCGTGCGTGAACTTGGCCTGGAAACCTGCGCGACGCTGGGCATGCTCACCCGACAGCAGGCAGACACGCTGAAGGAAGCCGGACTCGACTACTACAACCACAATCTGGACACCTCCGAGACGTTTTATCCGCAGGTCATCACGACCCGCACCTACGGCGACCGGCTGAACACGCTCAAGCACGTGCGCGACGCCGGACTCAAGGTGTGCTGTGGCGGCATCCTTGGCCTGGGTGAAGGCGACCAGGACCGCATCGACTTGCTACACACGCTCGCGACGCTGCCCGTTCATCCGGAAAGCGTGCCGGTAAACCAGCTTGTGCAGGTTGAGGGGACCGCGCTGAACGGACAAGCCGCGCTGGATCCGTTGACCTTTGTGCGCGTCATCGCGGTTGCGCGGATTCTGATGCAGGCGTCCAGGGTACGACTGTCGGCCGGCCGCACGGATATGAGCGATGAGTTGCAGGCGATGTGCTTTTTCGCAGGTGCCAATTCAATTTTCTATGGCGAGCAGTTGCTGACCACGCCGAATCCGGCCGCCGACAGCGATCTGAAGCTGCTGGCGCGACTCGGGCTGCGCCCGGCTGCTGCGGACACGGCGTGACCGACCCCGAAAATCCGGTCATCGATATCGCCAAGGTGCAGCGGTCCTTCACGCGGGCTGCGCACTGCTATGACGACGCCGACGCACTGCAGACGGAAGTCCGCGACCGCCTGCTCGAACGGCTGGAACTGGTGTTGCTGCGCCCCGCCCGGGTACTGGATCTGGGGTCCGGTACCGGCAAGGCATTACCGGCGCTGGCCGCTCGCTACCCGGATGCGGAGATTATTGGAGTGGATCTGACGCCGGACATGCTGCAGGTTGCTGCAACGCGCATCGATACACCGCGTCTGGTCTGTGGCGATGCTGCCCGGCTGCCCTTTGCCGACCAGAGCTTCGATCTGGTGTTCTCCAACCTCGCGATCCACTGGAGTCCATCGCTGGATGCGGTACTCAGGGAAGTGCGGCGGGTGATGCGGCATCCCGGCCTGTTCACCTTTACGACTCCAGGGCCGAATGCCTACCGTGAATTGCGGGATGCCTGGCGTACAGTCGATGACTTGCCGCACGTGATGCCGTTCCCGGAAATGCGCGCCCTGGGCGACGGGATGGTACGAGCCGGCCTTGTGGAACCCGTGCTGGATACCGAAACATTGACTTTGACTTACCGTAATTTCGCCGATCTGATCCGCGATTTACGCGCCACCGGCACCACCAACGCCACTCACGGGCGGCCATCCGGGCTCACAGGTCGCCAGCACTGGGCACAGTTGACGTCAGCATACGAAGCGGCGCGCGCCAGCGACGGACTGCTGCCAGCCACCGTGGAAATCGTCTTTGGTCAGGCCTGGATGCCTGATCCTGCATCACGCGCTGCCACGCATCGTATGGGAATGAACGCCAGCAGCGACGAAATCAGCGTGCCCCTCGATATTCTCACGCATCGTCCGCCGCGACATTCCGGCTAGTCCTCCTCCGTAAACACCACGTTGTGGCGTTCCGGCTAGCGCCCGCAGGTGATGTCTGGCAACATTTCACGGCCTCGCGAGGGGGATTCCGACGCGCACACTTTCGAGCTTCGGCCGACCTCCCTTACGCCTCGGGCCACCGTCTGGTTTTACGGTTCACCGGTGGTTCTGATGCTGGCTATTGCGCTCGCGTACACAGCGGTCGGTTTTTGGCCGGTGCTGCCGTTCGCAGGTGCAGAAGCAGTGATGCTGTATGTGGTTGTTTCCATCGTGCAGCGGCGAGCCAGGGCCCGGGAATATATCCGGGTTGATGACTCTACGGTCGTGGTCGAGAAAGTCGCACCCGGCCGGCGAGGCACGATGCGCCGGGTCGCCTATGCGTTCAAGCGGCCCTGGACGCGAATCGAATTGCGGCGCAACCGGCCTGCCTTGTGGGCCAGCCAGTTGCTGATTCGGTCGCAGGGCAAGGTGATAGAGATAGGTGCGTTCCTGACTGACAGTGAACGTGAAGGACTGGGAAAGCGGCTTAAGGCGGTGCTGGAAGAAGCTGTACCCGCCGAACCTGATGGGAAAAATGACTGACATGCACGATCTTCTGACCAAGGTTTGTCGCCGACTTCCGGCTACGGTATCCACGCTGCTTGCACTGCTGCTCACCAGCCCTGCATACGCCGACTGGAAGCTGAACATGACGCGTGGCGTTACGTCCACGGCCAATGAAGCCTACGACCTGCATATGCTGGGGCTGTGGGTCTCCACGATTGCCGGCGTCATCGTATTTGCCGTCATCATTTACGCCATGGTGGCCTTTCGCAAATCGAAGGGTGCCGTTCCCGCCACGTTTACCCACAGCACCAAGGCCGAAGTAATCTGGACCACGATTCCGGCTCTGGTTCTGGTGTTTCTCGTTTACGAGACAGCGCCTGCACTGATCCGCCTCGACGACACCCGCAATTCGGGAATGACCCTCAAGATCACGGGCTATCAGTGGAAGTGGCAATACGAGTACATGGGTACCGACTATTCCTTCTTCAGTACGCTGACCGAGAGCAGCAATGCAGCCCGCCAGCTGAACTCCGGCATAGATCCCGCCAGTGTCGAGCACTATCTGCTTGATGTGGACAACCCGCTGGTTCTTCCGGTGGGCGTCAAGATCCGCTACCTGCTGACCGCAAACGATGTACTGCATGCCTGGTGGGTGCCGGCTTTCGGAATCAAGAAAGACGCGGTCCCTGGCTATATCAATGAAGGCTGGTTCAAGGTGGACGAACCCGGCATTTACCGCGGGCAGTGTGCCGAACTGTGCGGCAAGGACCATGGCTTCATGCCGATCGTGGTCCATGCGGTACCCAAAGATGAGTTTGATGCCTGGCTGGCTTCCAAAAAGACGCCTGCCGTAGCCGCCAATTGACGCCAGCCGAATCCGGAGCAACCGCGATGAGCACCACGACACACGATCACACCCAGCATGACGCCAGCCACGACGATCACGGCCCCCGCAAGGGCTGGACTCGCTGGCTGTTTACGACCAACCACAAAGACATCGGAACGATGTATCTGGTGTTTGCCCTGATCATGCTCTTTATCGGTGGCGCGATGGCCATGATCATCCGCCTTGAGCTGTTTCAACCTGGCCTGCAGTTTGTCCATCCGGACTTTTTCAACCAGATGACCACATTGCATGCCTTGATCATGCTCTTCGGCATGATCATGCCGGCCTTCGTCGGTTTCGCGAACTGGATGATTCCGTTGATGATCGGCGCGCCAGACATGGCCTTGCCGCGCCTTAACAACTGGTCGTTCTGGATTCTGCCTTTTGCAACCGGTCTGCTGCTCTCAACCCTGTTTATGGACGGCGGTGCACCGGCCGGTGGCTGGACCATGTATCCACCGCTGATGCTGCAAACAGGCAACTCGTTCCCGTTTGCGATTTTTGCCGTTCATCTGCTCGGCATGTCGTCCATTCTCGGTTCGATCAACATCATCGTGACCATCATGAACATGCGGGCACCCGGCATGACGCTGCTCAAGATGCCGATGTTCGTCTGGACCTGGCTGATTACCGCCTACCTGCTGATCGCGGCAATGCCGGTGCTGGCTGGTGGCGTCACCATGCTGCTGACCGACCAGTTCTTCGGCACAAGCTTCTTCCAGGCCGCGGGCGGCGGTGACCCGGTGCTGTTCCAGCACATTTTCTGGTCTTCGGACACCCGGAGGTGTACATCATCATCCTGCCGGCTTTCGGCATCATCTCGCAGATCATCCCGACCTTTTCACGCAAGCCGCTGTTTGGCTACACGGCCATGGTCTATGCAACAGCTGCCATCGGCTTTCTGTCCTTCATCGTGTGGGCTCACCACATGTTTACCGTGGGCATGCCGCTTGCTGGCGAAATGTTCTTCATGATGTCGACGATGCTCATTGCCATCCCGACGGCGGTGAAGGTCTTCAACTGGACAGCGACCATGTGGCGCGGCTCGCTCAGCTTCGAAACGCCAATGCTCTTCGCCATCGCGTTCCTGTTCCTGTTCACGATCGGCGGGTTCTCCGGCCTGATGGTGGCCATCGCTCCGGCTGACTTCCAGTATCACGACACCTACTTCGTCGTTGCTCACTTCCACTACGTACTGGTGCCGGGCGCGCTTTTCGGTGCCCTGGGCGGTGCGTACTACTGGTTGCCGAAGTGGACTGGCCACATGTACGACGAGAGGCTCGGCAAGATCCACTTCTGGCTGTCGGCCATCATGGTCAACGTCCTGTTTTTCCCGCAGCACTTCCTCGGACTTGCCGGTATGCCGCGGCGGATCCCGGACTATGCGGTGCAGTTTGCCGACTGGAACATGGTCTCCAGTCTCGGAGGCTTCGGCTTTGGCCTGTCGCAGCTTTTGTTCGCCTACATTGTGATCAAGACCGTTCGCGGCGGTCGCAAGGCCACGGCAGAAGTCTGGGATCATCCCGAAGGCCTGGAGTGGACTGTGCCGTCGCCAGCACCGCACCACACCTTTGACGTGGCACCAGTCATCAAATGACCGTGCATCACGAAACTGGCGCAGAGCCCGACACCTCCCTGCTGGCGACGCAGCGGCGCCGTGCCCGACGCACTGCACTGCTGCTCGGCTTTCTGGCACTGTGTCTGTACCTGGGGTTCATTGTGTCCACCGGGCTGCGATGATGGTCGCCAGCAAACGAACGACCTGCGGTAGTCATGAAATGAAGCACAACGGATTGCGGATCTGCCTGCGATGAAGATAGCGGGCGAGAAGAACCTGGCACTGCGGCTCAGCGTATTGGCGGTGGCGATGTTCGGCTTCGGCTTTCTGCTGGTGCCGATCTACAACGTCATGTGCAAGGTCATCGGCATTGGCGGTCGCCCCAACGCAGTGGCCGCTACTGTCTCCGATACGCGGCCCGACATGAGCCGGCTGGTAACCGTCGAGTTTGTGACGGTGCTGAACGAGCAGGCGCCGTGGGAATTCCGGCCTAACGTCAGCTCGATCAAGGTGCATCCCGGCGAGCTCTACGACACCACATTTTTTGCCCGCAACCTGACCGATGCGGTACTGGTGGCCACCGCAGTGCCCAGCATTGCACCGGCGCAGGCGGCCAAGCACTTCATCAAGACCCAGTGTTTCTGCTTTACCGAACAGGATTTCACGCCCAATGAAGGGCGCGACATGGGCGTACAGTTCATGGTCGACAAGGATCTGCCGAAGTACATTGACCGTGTCACCCTGTCCTACACGTTCTTTGTCAATCGGCAGGCAACTGCCAAACTGGCTGCTGCCAAGACCGACACCCCGGCCGACAGCACCTGAATTCAATTCACACGCATTCCATTTTCACGTCATCTGATCAATCGATTGGCCCAGGAAAGTAACGGCATGGCTCACGCAGAAAAGAAATACTTCATTCCCCATGACGCGCACTGGCCGCTGCTTGGGTCCGTCGGACTTTTCACCGGCTTTGTCGGCTTTTCACACTGGCTCAACGACGGGTCCGCCGGGCCGATCGCCCTGGTGGGCCTGGCGATCGTGTTTACGATGATGTTTCTGTGGTTTGGCGAGGTGATTCGCGAGAGCGAGGCCGGCGCCTACAACAGCCAGGTCGACCGGTCATTCCGCATGGGCATGATGTGGTTCATCCTGTCCGAGGTCATGTTTTTCGCCTGTTTCTTTGGCGCCCTGTTCTACGCGCGGCAGCTATCGCTACCGTGGCTTGGCGGGGAAGGCACCAAGACCGCCACCAACTTTGTCTTGTGGCCGGGATTCGAAGATACCTGGCCGTCGAGCGGACCGGCCGAAATTGGCGGTAAATTCGAAATCATGGGTCCGTGGGGCATTCCGGCCCTCAACACTGCGATCCTGCTGACCAGCGGCGTCACCCTGACGATTGCTCATCATGCGCTGAAGGCCAATCGCCGTGGCATGCTGAACCTCTTTCTGGGCCTGACCGTCCTGCTCGGCTTCATCTTTCTGGGCTTTCAGGCCTATGAGTACACTCACGCCTATACCGAGCTGAACCTGAAGCTCAGCACCGCAGGTATCTACGGCAGCACTTTCTTCATGTTGACCGGCTTTCACGGCCTGCACGTCACCATTGGCGCCATCATGCTGACGGTGATTTTGATACGCTGCCTGCGGGGTCACTTCACGCCCAGCCGACACTTCGCCTTTGAGGGCGTGGCGTGGTACTGGCATTTCGTGGACGTCGTCTGGCTGGGATTGTTTATCTTCGTCTACTGGCTCTGATAACGCGCCGCGCCTACGGCACCAGGCCGTGTGGCTGGATGGCGCCCATGCGCCAGGCCACCAGCAGGACCAGAAGAGGAGTACCGACAACGAGACCCGGATGGTCAGGGCGCGCAGCAGGCGCCGCGAATCACCCTGGTCCTTGTTCAGGAAGAACAGGCCGGAAAAGAGCTGACCAGGATGGCCACGAGCAACGGCAGCACCAGCGCCTTGATCATGGTTGCATCATAGCCGCAGACGCGGCTTCTGCAGATACCAACCCACGATGAACCCCAGTCACGCGACCGGCCCCGGCGCGGTCAAAGCCGGTGAACTCGCCTCATTCCGGCGGCGCGCGATGGCCTGGCTGTCGCCGTGGTGGAGCCTTCCTCTGGTGCTGGTCGGGGTTGGCATTGGTTGCACGGCCGGGGTCTGGCAACTGCACCGGATGGCCGAGAAGCAGCAACTCGAGGCCAGTTTCAGTGCCGGTGGTTCGGGAGAGGCCACGGACAAGGTGTTGCATCACCTGGTATCGGACGCCGATGCAGCGGCATACCGCTATCGGGTACTGCAGATCAGCGGCAATTACGACTCGGACCACCAGGTGCTGCTCGACAACATCAGTCATCAGGGCCAACCCGGCTACCAGGTCCTGACCCCGTTTCTTAGCAGCGAGGGGCCGGTGCTGGTCAATCGTGGCTGGGTACCGGCCGACGGCGATCGGCGTCGACTGCCGGACATTGCGGTGGGTGAGGGGCCACGCGAGGTTCGCGGCCGGATTGAGCAACTGCCACGACCGGGCCTGGTGCTAGGCGCCAGTCCGCCACCGGCAGACGGTAGCTGGCCTCGACGATTGCTGTTTCCCACCACAGCCGAAATCAGCGCACAGATTGATCCGCGCGGCGGCGTCGTGCTGCATGACTATCAGTTGTTGCTGAATGCCACCGACAGCGACGGCTTTGTGCGTGACTGGCAGCCAGGCGGCATGCGCGCATCACGTCACCTCGCCTACGCCGTACAATGGTTCGGTCTGGCGATCACCGCCATCGTGATCTACCTCGTGCTCAAACTTCGACGTACCGACGACAGGACCGCAAAGTGACCAACCCGCCCCGCAAGAGCCGCCTCGTTCTGGTGCTGATGTCCCTGCTGTTTTTCGGCCCGCTGATGGTCGCTATTGGGATCTATTACGGAGGCGATGGCCAGTGGCGGCCCTCCGGCACGGTCGCTCACGGCATCCTTTTGAGTCCACCGCCATCGCTGCCGGCTGGCGAAATGGAACTGTCCGGCGGCACGACCACCGACTTCTACACAAAGTGGTCGCTGCTGTACGTCGGTGACGGTGATTGCGACTCCGTCTGCAAGGAGGCACTTTATCAGACGCGGCAGGTGCGCCGGGCACTTGGCAAGGAGATGTCGCGCGTCCAGCGTTTGTTCGTTTCAACGGGCAAGGCGCCTGACGCCGGCTTTCTGGCCGCAAATCAGCCTGATTTGCTGGTGATCGCAGATGGCGTGCCAGCACGCGATCGCGTTCTGGCGGCACTGGGCACTTACGCCGCGGGCGATGTGTACATCGCCGACCCGCTGGGCAATCTGATATTGCGGTTTCCGGCCGGGACTTCAATGAAAAACATGCATGCAGACCTGCAGTTGTTGCTCAAGGCCTCCCAAATTGGCTAAGTCGCTTCCACGGGTCGGACGTCCGGACCAACGGAAGGACCAACGGAAAGACTGGCAGGGCGGTAAACCATGCGCCTGAATCTGGTGACCTGGTACCGGCGTTGCCTCTGGACCGGCACGGCTCTGGTCCTCGTCGTGATTGTGCTCGGTGCCTACGTGCGCCTGTCTGACGCCGGACTCGGCTGCCCGGACTGGCCCGGCTGTTACGGCCATCTGGTCCTGCCCGGCGACAGCGCAAGCCGCACGGCTGCCCAGTCGGCATTCCCCGAGCGGGAACTGCATGCGGGCAAGGCGTGGCGTGAAATGATCCATCGCTACGCCGCCAGCACCCTGGGATTGATCATCGTGCTGGTCGCCGCTTTGGCCTGGCTGAATCGTCGCTCGGCCCGGCAACCGGTGGTGTTACCCCTGGTGCTCCTGGGCGTGGTGATTTTTCAGGGCATGCTCGGGATGTGGACCGTCACCTTGCTGCTGAAGCCCCTGATCGTCATGGGCCACCTGCTTGGCGGATTGACTACCCTGGGATTACTGGCCTGGCTGCTGCTGGAAGAGCGCCGGCGCAACGCCGACCGTGAGCGGCGCCGTATAGCCTGGCCGGTTGCCGTCGGCCTGCTGGTGCTGATCGCGCAGATCTCCCTGGGTGGCTGGACCAGCTCGAACTACGCCGCGCTGGCCTGCACTGATCTGCCCACTTGTCAGGGTCAGTGGTGGCCCGCCGAAGCCGATTGGCGCGAAGCTTTTGTGCTCTGGCGCGGCCTGGGCATCAACTATGAATACGGCGTGCTGGATGCTCCGGCCCGCGTTGCCATCCATTTCACGCACCGCATGGGCGCGATGCTGACGCTGGCGGTGCTGGTGATCGTGGCCTTGTGGGCACGGCGGCGGATGCCGGCACGAGGCGTGCAACGTGCCTCACTGCTGGTGTTTATTGGCTGCGTAGATTCCGCAAGTCAGTTCCGCGCCAGCATCGTTCGGTTCGGCATGCCGCTATTCTGGCGACGGCCCACAACGGTGTCGCCGCCCTGCTGTGTTGCTGGCAATGATCAATCTGCTGCACGCCACCTCCTTCCGGAACGCACCGCGCTTTGGCTTCGAGGATCTGATGCAGGTGCCGGGTCCGCGCACGATCGCGGCTGCACTGTTCGCCGTCGGTGCACTTGCCTGGCTGCAGAGTCATCAGCGCGACGCGCCGCCAGCGACGACCACTTCGCCAACGGGGCCGGGCCAGCGGCTGCAATCGACGGACCGCGTGCGGGCTCGTCGGTCATGCCACCACTCACGTCAAAACCGGCACCAAAAAATATAGCCACAGCTCGGGAGGGACCCCGGGCGAAACCGCCAGCAGAGGATTCAGCGATACAACTGGCAAGGCGCAGCGCTCTGGTCAGCGCACTTGCCCGCAACGGCCTGGATGCGGAACGAGCCATCGCCCGCTACCTGGCCTGGCGAGCCGCACACGGTTTCACCGGGCCCGATCCATTGACGGCACTGCGTGGCGAAGGCCCGGTCGATGTCTACACGTCCATGGACCAGGCTACCTTGAAGTTGCTGGCCGATGGCGGTGACCGTGGCGCCATGCAGGCCTATGCCGACAGTATCAAGATCACCAATCCGAATATGGCGCTGAGCTACTACGCTGGCGCCAGCCGCCTCGGGTCCGTGGCCGCCGCCGGGCGTATAGCGGATCTCCTCGGGATGAGCGACAGCCTGGCGGCAAGCCCGGGCTGGACCGGTCGCGATCCCCGTCAGGAATCGCTGGCCTGGACGCTCGCATCAATCCGGCAGTACGGCCCGATGGCCGTCACACCGGCCGGCCTGGCCCGGGTCGAAGGGCTGGTCTACAGCAAGAACCAGAGTCGTCAGCTTGCGGTTTGTGGTCAGTCCCTGGCGATCCTGGCAGACCAGGTCGCCGCGCAAGGCTCCACGCTCGCCGGGTCGCCGTCTGGCGTGTCCGGAGCATCAGACCTGCCGCCGTTTTTCGTCACCGAGCGAAATCTCTACGAGCGATTACCCTGCCGGGACACGGTTGCCCCGGTAACGCCACCCCGGGCGCTTGAGGGCTGCACGGCCAATGCCGCCGTCGACACTGCAAAAGAGCCGGTAGATCTGTGGATCTGCCCGAACGGCTAGATTGGCTCAGGGGATCAAACAGTGAAGCTGCTAGACTCGTCCGCCGCCATGGACGTCACGCCCATTCTCGACCCGCTCAACGACGCCCAGCGGGAGGCTGTCAGCGCACCGCAGGAACCCATGCTGGTGGTCGCCGGCGCTGGCAGCGGCAAAACCCGAGTGTTGGTCCACCGCATCGCATGGCTGATCCAGGTCGAGAATATTTCACCCCTGGGCATACTGGCCGTCACCTTCACGAACAAGGCTGCGGCTGAAATGCGTGGCCGAATCCAGGACCTGCTGGACATGCCGGTGAACCACCTGTGGATCGGCACTTTCCACGGCCTCGCCCATCGTCTGTTGCGCCGGCACGCCCGCGATGCCGGCTTGCCCGAGAGCTTCCAGATTCTGGATGCCGAAGACCAGCAGCGACTGATCCGCCGGATGATGAAAAGCATGGACCTGGACGAAACCACCTGGGTGCCGCGCGAAGTCCAGTGGTTTATCAATCACAACAAGGATGACGGCCTGCGTCCGGCCCAACTCAAGGACGACGGCGATGCCACCCGACGACAGCTGATCCACCTGTATCAGCTCTACCAGGACAACTGCGACAAGGCGGGCCTGGTGGATTTCGCCGAGCTGCTGTTGCGAGCCTTTGAACTGTGGAAGAACAATCCGGACATCCTGGCGCAGTACCGTCGGCGATTCCGCCACATCCTGGTGGACGAGTTTCAGGACACCAACGCGATCCAGTATGCCTGGTTGCGGCTGCTGGCCGGCACCACGGGCGTGCCATTTGTGGTCGGCGATGATGACCAGTCCATATACCGCTGGCGGGGCGCCCGCACTGAGCATCTGCGTCGCTTCCAGCGCGATTTCCCGGGCGCGCATACCGTCAAGCTCGAACAGAACTATCGCTCTACCAAAACCATTCTGAGTGCCGCCAACGCCGTGATTTCGCGCAATACCGGACGCCTGGGCAAGGAACTGTGGACCGCGGGCAGTGAAGGCGCGCCGATCAGGCTCTACCGGGCCTACAACGAACGCGACGAAGCAGAGTTTGTCGTCGGTCGCATTCAGGACTGGGTGCGGCAGGGTAACGCGCGCAGCGAAGTCGCCGTGCTGTACCGTTCCAATGCGCAATCACGGGTCTTTGAAGAGATCCTGCTTCGCGCAGGCCAACCCTATCGTGTGTACGGCGGCCTGCGATTTTTCGAGCGGGCGGAAATCAAGGATGCCTTGGCTTACCTGCGTCTTCTGGCCAATCGGGATGATGACCCGTCTTTCGAGCGGGTAGTGAATCTGCCGACCCGGGGCATCGGGGCGCGCTCGGTCGACACCATTCGCGAATATGGCAAGGCCAACGGTCTGTCGATGTGGCGGGCGGCCCAGGCCGTGGCGGCGGGCGATACCGGCAGCCGGAGTTCGAAGGCGGTGATGGTGTTTCTGCATCTGATAGAGACGCTGGCCCGTGACACACACGGCCTGGCCTTGCACGAACAGGTGGACCACATCATCCAGCGGAGCGGCCTGATCGATCACTACCGCAAGGAGCCGCGCGATCGGGCCGAAGCGCGCCTTGAAAACCTTGATGAGCTGGTCAGTGCGGCGCGCAGCTTCGATCCGGAAGACACCGGCGAGGAAATGCCGCCGCTGGTCGCATTTCTGGCCCATGCCGCGCTTGAGGCGGGCGACAATCAGGGCGATGCCTGGGACGACTGCGTGCAATTGATGACGCTGCATTCAGCCAAGGGTCTGGAGTTTCCGGTGGTCTTCCTGACCGGTCTTGAGGATGGCCTGTTTCCACATCGCCGGTCGCTGAACGATGCAGAAGGCCTCGAGGAGGAGCGACGTCTTTGCTATGTGGGTGCGACCCGGGCCATGAGTGAGCTTTACCTGAGTCATGCCGAACAACGCCGACTGCATGGCACCGACAGCTTTGGCCAGCCGTCGCGCTTCATCGGCGGGATTCCGGCCGAGCTCATCGAGGAAGTCCGGCCGCGTGTCAACGTTTCACAGCCGGCTTACCGTCGCGGTACCTTGAGCGAAGACAACAGCTTCGGTCTGCGTCTCGGCCAACGCGTGCGCCATGGCAAGTTCGGGGAAGGCGTTGTGCTTTCCTGCGAGGGTGCCGGTGCCCATGCCCGGGTGCAGGTCAATTTCGAGGACGTCGGCGCCAAGTGGCTGGTGATGTCATATGCCAATCTGGAAGTGATATAGGCCAATGAAGATTCTGATACTCGGCGCTGGTCAGGTGGGTTCTACAGCCGCTTATCACCTTGCCCGCGAGGAATCGAACGAAGTCACCATCGTCGATCTGAATCCCAACGTGCTGCGGGAGCTGCAGAACCGGCTGGACATTCGTACGGTGCAGGGTCATGCGGCGTCGCCGACGGCGCTGGAGCGCGCCGGCGCTGCCGATGCTGACATGGTCATCGCGCTTACCAGCACCGACGAAGTCAACATGATTGCCTGTCAGGTGTGCTGGAAGCTGTTCCAGACAGAAACGAAGATTGCCCGGATCCGCTCCGGCGAATACATGAATACACCCGGCCTCTTCGGGCCGGACGGCGTGCCGGTTGACCTGCGCATCAGCCCGGAACAACTGGTCACCCAGCATATCGAGCAGTTGATCAGCTATCCCGGCGCCTTTCAGGTACTGGATTTTGCGGACGGCAAAGTCCAGCTCGTGGGCGTGCGAGCTCATCGCGATGGGCCACTGGTCGGCCAGGAGATCCGCACGCTTCGCGATCACATGCCCGGCATAGAAACACGTATCGCCGCGATCTACCGGGATGGTGTTGACGTGCCGGCGAAAGGCAGCACACGCCTGCTTGAGGACGATGAAGTCTTTTTTATTGCGGCTCAAAAGGACATCCGGGCCGTGATGCGGGAGCTCAGAAAACTCGAAGATCCTGTGCGGCGGGTATTCATCGCCGGCGGCGGCAATATCGGCTTGCGGCTCGCCCGTTCACTGGAGGGCAGCAACCAGGTGAAAATCATCGAGCGGTCGCGAGACCGGGCCCGGATGATCTCGGAGCAGCTGGCCAACAGTATCGTGCTGAATGGCGACGCGGCTGATGAGGAGCTGCTGCTTGAGGAGAACATCGACAGCTCGGACGTTTTTGTCTCCCTGACCAATGCCGAGGAGGTGAATATCCTTTCGGCGATGCTGGCCAAACGTCTGGGCTGCAAGAAGGCGATGGCGCTGATCAACCGGCCGGCCTATGCCGAGCTCGTGGAGGGTCCGAGGATTGACGTGGGCATCTCTCCACCACGAATCACGATCGGTGCCCTGCTGGCCTATGTGCGGCAATCCGGCATGGTCCGGGTCCACACCCTGCGTCGTGGTCGTGCCGAGGCCATCGAGGCCATTGCCCGGACCGGCCGCTTCAAGTCGCGGGTGGTGGGTCGGATGGTAGAAGACATTCCGCTACCAAAGGGCGCAACCATCAGCGTTATTGTCCGGGCTGATGCAGTCCTGCAGGCGCACCACGACACCATGGTCGAGGACGGCGATCACCTGATTCTGTTCGTGGCCGACCGCCGGCAAATCCAGCAGGTCGAGCGCCTGTTCCGGGCCTGACCAGACATGCATCTGCGAGTTGTACAACGCATCCTCGGCCTGCTGCTGATGCTCTACAGCACGACGATGCTGTTGCCTGTGGCGGTGTCCACCTACTACGGCGACGGCCAGAGCCGGGCCTTCATCGGCGCCTTTGCGATTATCCTCATCGTCGGGCTGATGGCCTGGATACCGGCACGGCGCGATCGCCGCGAGTTGCGGGTCCGTGACGGCTTTCTGGTAGCCGCTGTGTTCTGGCTTGGCCTGGGCAGCTTCAGTGCTGTCCCGCTACTACTGACCACAGCGCCGCAACTATCGGTAACAGATGCTTTCTTTGAAGCGGTGTCAGGTCTGACCACCACCGGAGCCACAATACTTACCGGGCTCGATACCCTGCCCCGATCCATCCTTTACTACCGGGCACAACTCCACTGGCTTGGTGGCATGGGCATCATTGTGCTGGCGGTCGCCATTCTGCCGATGCTCGGCGTCGGCGGCATGCAGTTGTACCGGGCAGAGACGCCCGGCCCCATGAAAGACAGCAAGCTGACCCCGCGGGTCACTGAAACTGCCAAAGCACTCTGGCTGATCTATGTGGGTCTGTCGGCGCTGTGCGTTGCGGCTTACTGGCTGGCCGGGATGTCGCTCTTCGATGCGGTATGTCATAGCTTCGCGACCATTGCCACAGGCGGATTCTCGACGCACGACGCCAGCATTGCCTGGTTCCACAGCCCGTTGATCGAATCGATCGCCATCGTGTTCATGTTTCTGGCAGGTGCAAGTTTCTCCCTGCACTTTGTCGCGTGGCGCAGCCATGATTTGCGCGCCTATTGGCGCGACCCGGAGTTCAAGGCCTACACACTGATCCTCTTGACGGCCACGCTAGTCGGCATCGCATCGCTGGCACTGTCCGGTGAATACCCGTCGGTCATCGAGGGCGTGAGGCAGTCCACTTTTCATGTGGTCTCGTTCATGACAACCACCGGTTTTACGGCGGCGCCGTTTGACCAGTGGCCGGCAGCATTGCCACTGACCCTGATTCTGATCTCGTTTATTGGTGGTTGCGCCGGATCGACCGGTGGCGGCATGAAGGTGGTGCGCTGGTTACTCCTCTATAACCAGGGGGCTCGTGAGGTAAAGCGGCTGGTACATCCCGCCGCGGAGATTCCCGTGCGACTGGGCGGTTCCGTGGTGCCACAGCGCGTGGTGGAATCGGTATGGGGCTTCTGCGTTGTCTATATCTTTCTGTTTGGCGTGATGCTGCTAGTACTCGTCGGCAGCGGCCTGGATCAGGTCACGGCATTCTCTGCACTTGCCAGTTCGATCAACAATCTGGGCCCGGGCCTTGGTGACGTGGTCGCCAACTTCACGACCGTCAATCCGCTGGCAAAGTGGGTTTGCAGCCTGGCGATGATCTTTGGGCGGCTGGAGGTTTTCACTCTGCTGGTGCTCTTTTCCCCGGCGTTCTGGCGCTCGTAAACGCACTCGCGACAGTGGTGGACGAGATCAGCTTGCGCGTAGGCGATCGATCTGTAACGCGCTCCGTAGCCCGCGTAGGGGCTTCATGTTGTTGCTCGGGTCAATCCGAACTCATTTACTCACATAGCGAGCGGCAGCGTGGCGGGTGTCCCTTCCGCCGAAAAGGCGTGCCGCACGCCAGGCGGAAGGGATTTCCCGCCGGGATGCCGCGGGCTACGGAGTGCAGCAACCAGAGTCGGCGGCTGAAGTCGCGCCGGAAGAGATCAGGGGTAGAGGTGGCAGGCGACCGTTCGTCGGGGGTCGTCAGCCGGCGGCTTGAGCGGTGGCACCTCGGTACGGCACACCGCCATGACCTTTGGGCAGCGGGTGTGAAACGGGCAGCCTGGTGGCGGATTGCGCGGTGAGGGGACGTCGCCACTTAGCACGATACGGGCCCGTTGCCGGGCATCCACCTGCGGAACTGCGGACAGCAGCGCGTCGGTATAGGGGTGCAGTGGCTGACTGAATAGTTCCCGGGCAAGCGCCAACTCGACGAGCTTCCCCAGATACATGACCCCGATGTGGTCACTGACATGTTGAATCACAGCCAGATCATGAGAAATAAACAGAAACGCGATACCCCGTTCCCGCTGCAGGCCCGCAATCAGATTAAGCACCTGTGACTGAACCGAAACATCCAGCGCAGAAACAGGCTCATCCGCCACAATGAACTCGGGGTTCAGAGCCAGTGCACGTGCGATACCTACCCGCTGGCGCTGGCCACCGGAAAACTCGTGGGGATAACGGCTGGCTGTGCGGGGGCTCAGGCCGACCACGTCCAGCAACTCCGTGACCCGCGCCCGACGTTCAGCCGGGGTGCCCACACCGTGAACATCGAGCGGTTCACGCACCGTCTGGGCCACGGTTCGTCGTGGGCTAAGCGAGCCGTAGGGATCCTGAAAAACGGCTTGCATACGCCTTCGCCACGGCAATAGCTGGTGGCGTGAGAGCTGACCGAGTTCGGTGCCGGCGAAGCGAATCGAACCGCTGGTGGGCGCCTGTAGCCTGAGGATCGTGCGGCCCAGCGTTGATTTGCCGCAGCCGGATTCACCGACCAGCCCCAGCGTCTGGCCGGCACGCACGGTCAGGCTGACGCCGTCTACTGCCTTGATTTGCGCTATCACACGGCGGAACAGACCGCCTCGTACCGGGAAGTATTTCCGCAGATCAGTGACTTCGATCAGCGGCGCATTGGACACAACGGGGTCGCCAGAGGTCATGCCGGGAGTATAGAGTGCGGACCCGTGAATTATTCTGACTCAGCTTTCTCCCGGAGAAATTCCCATGACCGACAAGCAATATGACGCCCCGCCCGAGCTCAACATTGAAACCGACCGCAGCTACAAGGTGACGATCGAGACCGACAAAGGCGCAATGGAACTGGAACTGTTCCCCCAGCACGCGCCGAAAACCGTCAACAATTTTATCTTTCTTGCCCGGGACGGCTTCTACGATGGCGTGAGCTTTCATCGGGTTATCAGCAACTTCATGGTCCAGGGCGGCGACCCCACCGGCTCAGGCCGCGGCGGACCCGGCTACCGCTTCGAGGACGAATTCGAAGGCAATCCGCTCCGCCACGAGCGTGGCGTCATCTCGATGGCCAATGCCGGACCGGGCACCAACGGCAGCCAGTTCTTCATTACTCATGGACCACAGCCGCACCTGGACGGCCGTCATACCGTCTTCGGCAAGGTCATCAAGGGTCTGGATGTCGTCGATTCGATCGAGCAGGGAGATTTGATGGTGAAGGTCACGGTGGCCTAGCGCCTTCAGGCGCGATCGATTGAGCGGCCTTCCGTGCGGAAGGTCGCGGATCGAAGCTGCAGGTGCTACGGCAACGGGTAGAAGCAGGCGACAGCAGCGGCATCGTCCGGGCTGGCATGGGTGCTGGCAGTGAGTGGTGGCCGCTCCCGGCGACAGCGATCCTGGACTCGCGGGCAGCGATCGGCAAAACGACAACCAGCCGGCAGGTTCAGCAGATCAGGCACCCGCCCCGGAATGACTGGCAATTCAGTCAGACGCTCGGGGCGGATACGCGGAATGGAAGCCAGCAGGCCAGCGGTATAGGGATGCTGCGGCTGACTGAAGAGTCGCTCGGTGGTGCCGGACTCCACGATGCTGCCGCAATACATCACCAGGGCCCGACGGCACGTTTCGGCCACCACGCCCAGATCATGCGTCACCAGTAACACCGCCATCTGAAATTCGGCCTGCAGCGCGCTGATCTGATCCAGCACCTGGGCCTGCGTCGTGACATCCAGCGCGGTGGTGGGTTCGTCGGCGATGAGCAGCCCCGGGTTACAGGACAGCGCCATGGCGATCATGACCCGCTGACGCATGCCGCCGGAAAGCTGATGTGGATAGTCGTCCAGCCGGGTTTCCGGTGCCGGAATATTGACCTTGGCGAGCAACCCGGCGGCTACTTCGCGAGCCTGGCGACGGCTGAGCGGGCGGTGCCGGCAGAGCACATCAACCATCTGGCTGCCGATTGTGAACACGGGATTCAGGGCCGTCATCGGCTCCTGAAAGATCATGGAAATATCCCGACCCCGTACATCTTCCATGGCCCGCTTCGTCAGCGGCACAAGATTCTGCCCCCGGTATTCGATGCTGCCCGAGGCAATCCTGCCCGGCGGCATCGGAATCAGCCTGAGTATGGACAGCCCGGTAACGGTCTTGCCGCAACCCGATTCGCCGACCAGGCCAAGCGTCTCGTTGGCTCCCACATCGAAGCTGACTGAATCTACGGCACGCACAATGCCATCTTCCGTGTCGAACTCAATGCTCAGATTGCGTACCCGCAACAAGGGCGCCGGACTTTGGGCGTCATCAGGTGGCCCGCTCATCACCCCACCTTGCGCGGGTCCAGCGCATCCTGCATGGCATCGGAGACCGCGTTGAAGGCCATGACCAGGCCAAAGAGCAGCAGCGAAGCGGCGAGAAAATTGTTGTAGAAGCCGGCCAGCACTTCCTGGGTGCTCTCGGCAATCATCAGACCCCAGCTCATGCCGTCCTTGATGCCAATACCCAGAAAACTCAGGATGACTTCTGCCTTGATGGCGCTGACGAACAGGATCGAGGCCTGTACCAGCAGAATATGCGCGGTATTTGGCAACAGGTGGCGGAAAATGATGACGAGCTCAGGCACACCGATGGAATGGGCAGCCTCCACATATTCCATGTCGCGCAGCTTGATCACTTCACCGCGAATGAGTCGCGCCGTACCCACCCAGAAGGTGGAAATCATGGCGATGTGCATTGCCCACGGGTTGTCGGCGAGGGCGAAGGCGACTGCGGCAACGAACAGGTAGAAGGGAATCGCGTCGAGTACACCCATCACCCATAACAGCAGCTCGTCGATCCAGCTACCGCCAAAGAATCCCGCCATCGCACCGGTCACACCACCCAGTGCCGTTGCAAGCAGTGCAACGATCAGGCCTACCTGAAAGGCGGTAGCCGTGCTGTAGATTGCCCGGTCAAAAATGTCCTGGCCAATCACGTTGGTGCCGAACCAGTGCTGTGCGGATACGGACTCCCACTTGGTGCCGGCCAGATCGCCCCAGCCACTGCTCCACCAGCCCAGCCAGACGCCGATGGCAGCTACGAAATAAATCAGCACCACGCCCAGCGCGAACATGCCGAGCCGGTCGCGAGCGAACTTCCGGGCTGCCTTGCGCCACAGGGATTCCCGCGACACCGACGGGTTGGCCGGCTCTGGGACAGCAAGAGGTACGCTATTCATTTCAGCGTGACCCGTGGGTCGACGAGCCGGTAGAGGATGTCGTTCAACACGACTACCAGCACGAAAAGTATCGCTGTCAATGTGACGACTGCCTTCAGCACCGGCTGGTCGCCAGTCACGATAGCCTCGTAAGTCGCTTTGCCGACACCAGGAATGCCGAAATAGGTTTCAATGAGCAGTGCGCCGCCAATCGCCACCTGCGGGATGGAAAACATGATCCGGGTAATGATGGGAATCAGGCAGTTCTTCAGGATGTTGCGCAGGAAGATCCGGCCTTCTGAAAGGCCGAAGGCGCGCGCGGTACGCACATGGTCCCTCGACATTTCCTCGACGATCACGGCGCGATAGAAGCGCGTTTCGTAGCCTACAGCAACGAACATGGTTGCCAGGGTGGGCACCGTCACGTAGTTCAGATAGTTGCCGAAGGTACTGGCGTTCCAGCCTCGCACCGGAAACAGATTCAGGCCGTCGCTGGAACTGAGCAAAATCTGAAAGCCGATGATTACGATCAGAAAGCTGATACTCATGCCAACAACGGCAAGCGCCATGATCAGCTTGTCCGGCCAGCGTCCACGCCAATAGGCCGCGCCCAGAGCCAGCAACAGCCCAACAACGTGCCCGAGTATGAAACCCGGCAGGATCAGGATCAGCGAGACCGGCACAGTCTTGGCGAGCAGCGCGCGCACGGGCTCACCCGTTGATGCGTTGCCGAAGTCCAGGGTGACGACCTGGCCCAGGAACTGCCAGTACCGCAGGATAAAGCTCTGGTCGTAGCCGAGCTGGTGGCGGACCTCCATGATCTGCTCCGGCGTCGGGTTCTTGCCCAGCAACTGATAGGTCATGTCCGGCCCGAAGTAGACCATCAGCGCGAAGCTCACCAGAGTCACGCCGATGATGAGCGGAATGCCGGTGGCAAACTTGCGAATGGCGTACTGCAGGACTTCCATGAATCAGGGGGTCGCTCAGGTAGCTGGCGTGGGCTTCAGGTCAACAAACTTGAGGAAGAATCCGCCGACGACTTCGCGGTCGGGAATGGCGATGACATCCTTGTGCCACAGATAGACCCGGGTGCGCGACAAGCCGGTAATTGCCACGCAGTCATCAATCACCAGTTGGTTCATGCGACGGTAGATTGCCGTGCGCTCCGGCGACGGCTGCATGACCGAGGACTGCTCATACAGGCGATCGTATTCTTCATTGTGCCAGTTGGCGTCGTTGGATCCCGGTGAACCATTCGGGCCATAGAAAAGTTGCAGTGTGTTCTCGGCGTCCGGGTAGTCCAGACCCCAGCCTTTGGCGACGAGGGGTAATTCGCTGCGTTTCCAGGCTCGGGATATATCACCGAAGTTCGCATAGGTCTTCTGCACGAATTTGTCGCGTGGGAAACCGATATCACGCATCCATGCCCGGAACTGCTCGAAAAACAGCCGCTCGGTGATACCGGCCGAAGTGCCGTAGACGATTCTCGGCAGGTTTTCCGGCGTCCAGCCATTGTCTTTCAACAGTTGACGTGCACCAGCGACATCCCTGGTGACGCTGTCGCTTGCTGGCTGTGGGTCGGAATTCCGGACTGACCGGCACGATGATGCCGGGAAAATTTCTGCCAGGCCCAGATACCAGCTTTCATTACGGGCCGCCCAGTCGTAGGTTTTATGATGGCGCAACGCAGGCCTTGTTGCGCCGTTGCGCCCTCCGGATCGGCGTTGTAGCCGATTTCCGGGAAGCTCATGTTGAACGCAGTGAAGACAAAGCCGGCTTCCAGACCCGCACGCACGTTGTATCTGGCCGCGTACTCCGGCCGCAATTTCACCGGCCGCTTGCTGGCCAGCACCCGGTCTACCTGCTCGACCGGCAAAGACGTGAACTGGATTTCATCACCTTTGGTGAACGAGGCCCAGGCCGCGCTGGGTTCGTTGATGAAATTTATCTCCAGCCGGTCAACAAACGGTGGCGACCGGCCAGCGATAGCTTCCACACCACTGAATGCCTGGGTAGCCGGATCGTAGCCCTCGGCAGCCAGATCGACCGGTTCCTGCCGGTAATTGGGATTACGCACCATCACCACGCGCGCAGTGTCGTAGGAAATCAGCTTGAACGGTCCGGATCCCACCGGATGCACGCCAAGCCCCTTGCCGTACTTCTGGACGGCTTCATGGGGCACGACGGCCGAGTAACCCTGCGCAAAGGTATCCGGCAGTTGCGGATAAGGTCGCGTCAGGCGGATTTCCAGAGTGTGGTCATCGACGGCACGCAGGCCTGACACTGGCCGCGAATAATCCGAGCCCGCGGCCTTCCACTCGTCGAGCCCGGCAATACGCCCCTGCCAGAACCAGGCGCCCTGCGGCTGATTTTTGGGATCGAACTGACGTTTCAGGGAATAGATGAAGTCCTCGGCAACAACCTCGCGGCCCTTGCCACCCGGGAAGCACGGGTCGTCAACGAAGTGAACGCCCTTCTTCAGCCGAATGGTGTAGCGGAGCCCGTCTGGCGAAACCGTGGGAAAATCTGCCGCCAGGTTGGGCTTCA
This sequence comes from Gammaproteobacteria bacterium, assembly GCA_041396045.1. Lineage (GTDB taxonomy): Bacteria > Pseudomonadota > Gammaproteobacteria > Steroidobacterales > SHZI01. The sequence continues at coordinate 179,329 of JAWKZI010000001.1, forward strand.
ACTGGTAAGGGCGGGCCAGATATTTGTAGGCATAAAGCGTGTCATAGGTATTGAGGATCACGGTGTTGGCATAGAGGTTGGCGGCCTGCACCGGGTCCAGAGTGGTCGGTGCCTGGTCCATGGCGTACCGGAAAGTCTTCACTGTGGGGCGATTTGCACCGCGGTCGGCGTCGCCGGTACAAGCCGACAGGGTACAAAGCAGCCCCAGGGCAAGGCCAATGCTGGCTACTGTTTTCAATGGCACTCCCACATGGCGGGACATATGCGGCACTGGGCTTTTATATATTCCCACGAACTATTTATTTCCATGATTGTGGATAATAGTGATCATATGGATGAGCAAATCCTGCAAAAGTGGGAATATATGTCATGATTGGGCTGCTTCAGAGGGTCTCAGGGCTACTGTCAGCATCGAAGGTACCGTGGTTGCTTCGATTGGTGCCAGTTACTGGTACTGGTGGGCATCGAGCGAGGCGACCTGCTCGCAAATGCCGAGCGACTGGCGGGCCGACTCCTCGAATATCGGGTTTTTCCGGATTCCAACGGCCGCATGAACCGCTGTCTGACCGCGGTGGAGGGGGAAATGCTGCTGGTGCCCCAGTTCACGCTGGCCGCCGACACCAGCCACGGGAATCGGCCCGGATTCGAACCGGCAGCACCGCCTGCCCTGGCGGAAACGCTGTTCCTCCACCTGGTGGCAACGGCGTCGGCTCGCTGGCCCGGAGTCCAGGCCGGGCGCTTTGGGGCTGACATGGATGTGGAACTCGTCAACAGTGGTCCGGTCACATTTTCCCTGAGGGTGCCGCCCGCGAAATAACCGCAGCTTCAGTGCGGGGACGTGATGTTTGTCACGTGGCGGCACCTTGATCAGGCTATCCTAACCATATAGCCGACCGCGAGGTTGGCAGTCGTGTGTGCCGACTTGGGGGTCGGCAGTATATTTGCGCCGACCGCGCAGCGGCATCGGAGAAACGATCATGGGTCTCGGCGGCATCAGTATGTGGCAGCTTCTGATCATCCTGCTTATTGTGGTGATGATCTTCGGCACAAAGCACCTTAAATCTATCGGGTCGGACCTTGGCGGTGCCGTAAAGGGCTTCCGTAAAGCAATGTCTGACGCGGACAAGGAACCGGACGATCCGCCTCAGATCGGCGAACCGGATGCAGAGTTTTCAGAATCCGGCGCCAAGGATTCAGGCAAGCAGAAATCGAAGCGCAGCGGCGGCGCCTGACTGCCACGGTCGGTGGCTGAGGTGCAGAGGCACGGATGTTCGAAATCGGATTCTGGGAACTCGCGTTGCTGGGAGCGCTCGGGCTGATCATATTGGGCCCGGAGAAGTTGCCGCGCGTAGCAGCACAACTCGGCCGCTATATCGGCCAGGCCCGACGGATGGCACGTACGCTGACGGCACAGATCCACGACGAGCTGGAAGCAGAGGAACGCCGGATCAATGCTGCGGAGGCCAAGGCAGCAAGACCAGAGTCCGCGCGCGAACCCACCCCGGACCCTTCTTCTGACTCTGCAGACAATGTATCTGCTGACACTGCATCTGCTGAAAATGAAATTCCCGACCAGCCCGTGTTCAGTCGCCCGGGCGCTGCTGATCTCATTCCGGGCAAATCAGCCGCGAACGCAGCCGGTGATACCGCCGTCAGTGCGCCTGTCTCCAGTGACGCTGACACGACGACGAACCAGGCCGCTTCCTAGTGTGGTGTAACGGACCACCGACGGCGATGCCATCACTGCCGGCTTATGGCTGACAACGACCACCAGCACAACGATCCGCCGGAGAAGCTCCCGGAAGCCAGTCTGATGTCACATCTGCTGGAGCTGCGCTCCCGATTGCTGAAGGCTGCCGGGAGCGTGCTCGCGGTGTTCCTTTGCCTGCTGCCGTTCAGCCAGCAGATTTTTCAGGCCGTTTCGCATCCCTTGATGGAAAAGCTGCCAAAGGGGGCGACGATGATCGCCACCCAGGTCGCGTCACCGTTCCTGACACCGCTGAAAACGGCTTTCTACGTGGCCATCATGCTGGCGGTGCCGGTCCTGATCTACCAGATCTGGGCGTTTGTGGCGCCGGGCCTGTATCGCCGTGAAAAGCGCCTGGCAGTGCCGCTATTGATCTCCAGCGTCGTGCTGTTCTATATCGGTGTCGCTTTTGCCTATTTCGTGATCTTCCCGGTAATGTTCGGTTTCTTCAGCGCCGCTGCCCCGGAAGGCGTGGTGATGATGACCGACATCAGCAGCTATCTGGATTTCGTGCTGGCCTTGTTCCTGGCCTTTGGCGTCGCCTTTGAAGTGCCGGTGGCCACCATCCTGCTGGTCCTTACCGGTGTCGTGCGGCTGGAATCCCTGACCCGGAATCGTGCTTATGTGCTGCTGGGCGCTTTTATTCTGGGGATGGTACTGACGCCGCCTGATGTGTTTTCCCAAACACTGCTGGCGATTCCGATGTACCTGCTGTATGAAGCTGGGATCGTGATGGCCCGAATCCTGTCCCAACGAGCAAGTACCGATGAGCCGGTGCGCGACAAAACCGGCTGAATGAGCTCTACCGCTCCCTCAGCTACCAGATCCGGTACGGGCTTTAGTTCCCATCCCGCTGGCCTGCGTACCTTGTTCTTCACTGAAATGTGGGAGCGTTTCAGTTACTACGGCATGCGGGCCTTTCTGGTGCTGTTCATGGTGGACGCCATCGAAACCGGTGGCCTCGGCCTCACCGATGCGACGGCTACCGCAATCTATGGCCTGTACACCGCATCCGTGTATGTCCTGTGCCTGCCCGGCGGCTGGATTGCGGACCGGCTGATTGGTGCCCAGAAGGCGATCTGGACTGGCGGCATCGTGATCATGCTGGGACATTTCACGCTCGCTATCCCTTCAACGATGAGTTTTTTCCTGGGCCTGCTGCTGGTAGCAGTAGGTACCGGGCTGTTAAAGCCGAACATCAGTGCCGTTGTGGGCGAGCTCTACTCTGGCGATGACGGTCGACGCGATGCGGGCTTCACGCTGTATTACATGGGTATCAATGTCGGTGCCTTCTTCGGGCCTTTTGTGTGCAGCACCCTGGCGGAAAGCAAACGCTTCGGATGGCACTGGGGATTTGCCGCTGCCGGGGTCGGCATGGCGGTTGGATTGCTGTACTTCCGTTACAGCAAGAAGCTGCTTGGCGACGCCGGCCTGCATTCATCGCTACGCGCCGAGGTCCCTGCGGAATACCAGGCAAGACGCGTGGCGTGGCGACGGGTGGGGGTGTGTTGCGCAATCCTGGGCATTGTCCTGCTGGGCATGCTGTTGGGGTTGATACCTGTAAATCCGGTGGCGATCGCTACCGACGCAACCATCGTCGTGGTGGCCTTTGGCGCCCTGTATCTGGCGTATCTTCTGCGCTTCGGCGGGCTTGACCCGACTGAGCGCGGGCGGGTAATGGCCATCTTTATCCTGAGTATGGCGGCAGCCTTGTTCTGGGCGGGCTTCGAGCAGGCCGGATCGACGCTGAATCTGTTCGCCGAGCGCTATACCGACCGGGTAATCGGTGGTTTTGAAATTCCGACCGGCTGGTTTCAGACTCTCAATCCGGCATTTATTTTTCTTCTGGCGCCAGTTTATGCGGCAGCCTGGGTGCGCCTGGCGAAGCGCGGCCGGGAACCATCCACACCGATCAAGTTCGCCATGGGCCTGCTGATCCTGGCAGCCGGTTTCGGCGTCATGATTCCTGCGGCGTCGATGGTATTGGACGGCGATCGCGTTTTGCCCACATGGCTGATCATGACCTACCTGTTGCATACCGTTGGCGAACTGATGCTGAGTCCGGTGGGCTTGAGCGCCACAACCAAGCTCGCACCACGTCGATATGTGGGTCAGATGATGGGTATCTGGTTTCTCACCTCTGCGCTTGGCAACCTGATCGCCGGTTTGGCAGCCGGCCGCTTTAATCCGGAAGCGATTCAGGAAATGCCGTCGCTCTACGGGCAGATTGTGCTGATGACAGCCGGAACAGGCGTAGTACTGCTGCTGATCTACCGTCCACTGCGGCGTTTGATGGGCGGCATTAACTGAGCTCCGCATTTGCCGGTCGGGGCTGATTGCCCGGATAATGGCCAGCTTGATCCCACGCACGCGGAGACTCCAAATGTCGGCCTACATCCTTTCGGTTATCGAAGTCACCAACCCTGGCCCCAGGCTCAAGCAGTATTCCGAGGAATCTGCACGGCTGGCGCACCTGCACGGCGGTAAATATGTGGTGCGCGGCAAACCGGTGAAAGTACCGGCAGGCGAATTGTTTGCCGGCAAAGTCATGATCATGCTGGAGTTCCCCAGCATGGAAAAACTGAACGCTTTCTATACCAGCGATGAGTACCAGAAAGGCTGCCTGCCGCTGCGCGAAGGCACTGGCATCTACGACATTGCATTCTTCGAGTCGCCACCCCCCGCCGCCGCGTAGAACGCCGCGCAGAAGACCGCGTAGCAGCGGCTTCAGCCGCGATTGATATTGATCACGTCTGATGCCGCGTCTACGCGACGACCATGAAGGTGGCCTCGGCTTCGGCCACGACGGAGCCATCGTCCGCTTTCAGCATGCGTCCTTCGAGGAACGCCAGCTTGCCTTTCCGGCGTACAAGCCGGCCCTCCAGCAGTACCGGTGTACCAATGGCCAGCGGCTGGCGGTAGCGGATTGCACAGCGAGCGGTGTGCGCCCGTACACCCTTCAGGAACATCCAGTTGGCCATGACGTCATCGAGTGCGCTGTAGACGATGCCACCATGGGTCAGCTGATCGTAACCACCATGATCCGGACCTGGAGTGAATTCGCTGCGGCATACATCGTAGGCATCAATGCTGAATTGCAGACGCAAGCCGACAGGATTGGCGGGTCCGCAGACAAAGCATCGATTGGCGTCCGGTCGCATGACGCCTATGCTAGTCCCGGAGGCAGGGCATGACCTACGACAGCACCAATATTTTTGCGAAGATCCTTCGGGGCGAGGCGGAAGCGCACCGGGTTCATGAAGACGACTCGACGCTGGTCATCATGGACGCGATGCCACAATCGGATGGCCACGCCTTGGTCCTGCCGAAGGTGGCGGCCGAGAATATCTATGATCTGGACCCGGCGATGGCGGCTACCGTGATGCGCATCGGACAACGGGTAGCCTTGGCCGCCCGCCACGCGTTTCAGCCGGCCGGCATCACGCTGATGCAGTTCAATGGTGCCGAAGCCGGCCAGACCGTCTTTCATTTTCATCTGCACGTGATTCCACGCTATGCGGGCCAGCCGCTGCGCGCCCATGGCCGGGGATTCGCGGACCCGGCAGTGCTGGCCGACCAGGCGGCCCGGCTGCGCGCTGCCCTGGAAACTGTGTGACCTGAATACCGCAGAAGGTCGACGGCTCAGGTTGGTCACCCGGTAAAACTGATCAGGACAATTATTCAGGCCGGACGCCCGGCAGCCAGCCCGGCCATGAATCCGAGCCAGGCAGCAGCAACGCCCAGTGAAACCTGCAGAAAGATGCTCAGCAACGCGCTCGCACTCTGGCCACTGCGAATCAGTAGCAGGGACTCCAGCGAGAACGCAGAAAAGGTTGTATATCCCCCGAGGATGCCGGTAACGAGCAGCAATCGGGTCTCGGGTCCGAGAAAGGTTCGTGTTTCAGCCAGGCCGGCAGCCAGGCCGATCAACAGCGAGCCGGTGATATTGACTACAAATGTGCCGAACGGCAGCCCGGTCAGGATGCCACCAGCAGGTGCAGCGGCAAACAGTGAGGCGTACCAGCGCTCGGTAACACCGGTCACGGTGTAACGCAGGGAAGAGCCCACGGCCCCGCCGGTCGCCACGAGCAGGATTTCGCGCAAGCCCATTGCAGGATCATTGCCGATCTTGCCGCTTCAATCAAAGGGGAAATGAAAGCCGCTCAGGGTACCGTCTGTCGGGACGCGGTCCTGAAGCTGCCACTGCGGACCCGATCTGCCTTGCCGGGCGCAACCTGATAACTCACCCTGGCAAGTATGCCCGTGGCAAGGCGCAGGTCACTGTTGTCCCCGGCGAACGTGGCCGGCACATCCGGAGTGATACCGCGGCCCTGAAGCGACTCACCGGATGGCGAGAAGTAACGGGACGTCGTGAGTTTGATCGCCCGGCCTCCAGACAAGGGCATTACCGTTTGCACCGATCCCTTGCCGAAGGTACGCGTGCCCACAATGGTGGCGCGATGATGATCCTGGAGTGCCGCTGCAACGATTTCCGACGCCGAGGCCGAACTGCCGTTGACGAGTACAACGATCGGTGCACCCGCCAGCAGGTCTCCTGGCGTTGCTGACCGCCGGAACGTTGCATCGCGGGCTCGTCCGGTGGCGGTGACAATAAGTCCTCGCTCCAGAAAACTGTCGCTGACTTCTACCGCGGCATCCAGTACCCCGCCGGGGTTATCGCGCAGGTCCAGCACCAGGCCACGAAGACCTGCCGTTGTCTGCCGATTCAGATCGGCGATCTCGCGTCGCAGGTCCCTGCCAGTGGTGTCACTGAACCGTGAGATGCGCAGGTAGCCAAAGCCGTCGCTCAATATCTGTCCGTGCACGCTGTGCAGCGCGATCGGCCCACGCACCAGCTCGAAGCTAAGGGGTTCAGTCTGTCCATTGCGGGCAATCGTGAGGCGCACATGACTGCCGGCCGGACCGCGCATGCGGCGAATCACCGGCACGATGGGGACGCCTGCAACAGGTTCGTCATCGATGCCGAGAATCACATCTCCGGCACGGATACCGGCGCGTGCGGCGGCAGTATCTTCAATAATCGAAACGACGCTGATATTCCCATTGCCGGACTGCACTTCCAGACCTACACCGGTAAAAGCGCCCCGGGTACTAACCTGGATCTCCTCATACTGGCGCGGATCCAGAAACCGTGAATGGGAATCAAGCTGCCCCACCATGCCGCGTACGGCATTTTCCATCAGTTGCTGTTCAGAGACCGGCTCGACGTATTCCTGTTTCACACGCTCGACGATTTCAGTCAGCACCCGAGTGTCCTCGACTGGCAAAGCGCCGGGCAGCATGGTCGATGCGGCAGTGTGGCCAGCATCCGGCCAACGGTCGCTGCCAGTGCCCAGCGAATGAGCCAGCGAAAAGGCCAGCGTGAATCCCACCAGCAGACCCGTGCAGAGCGGCAGCAACCCCTTGATACGCAACGGATTCATCAGAACACACATGGCCTCTTTCGCCCGGACACTAGCACAGCATCCAGGGATCAGGCATGGACTGGGCCACACTCTGCAGGATCGCGTGCGGAGGTCGTCTGGCGGGTGCCGGACAGCGTCCTCAGTTAGCCCATTGGTGCGGATTAACCGGTCGGCCGTTGCGTCGCACCTCGTAGTACAACGCCGGACGGGATTGCCCGCCCGTGTCGCCCACATGAGCCACGACATCGCCGACGGCTATGTTTTGTCCGACACGCCGGGTCAAGTCCTGATTGTGTCCGTAGAGGCTCATATATCCACTGCCGTGATCCAGCACCATCAGCAGCCCGAGCCCCGGCAACCAGTCGGCGTATACGACCGTGCCGGCGCGCACAGCCCGTACTTCCGTACCGGCAGGTGCCGCGATCAATACACCATCCCACCGCATCTGGCCTCCGGCCCGTGGCTTGCCATAGTCAGCGAGCATTGTTCCGTTGACCGGCCAACGGCCCTTGCCCAGCGGTTGGCCGCTTCCCGCGCTGGCTGCGGCTGGTGGCTTGCCCGGCTTCGGCGCAGCAGCCTCTTGTCGTGCCCGCGCCGCTGCACGTTCCAGGTCACGAAGCACGCGCTCGAGTGACGCAGCCTCACCGCGCGCGCGCGCGAGCTGGCGAGCCTGGCCTTTGACATCGGCATCCAGGCTCGCGATGACCGTCGCACGCTCTGCACGCGCACTTTCCAGGGCGGCCAGTTGCTCCCGACGTTTTACCTCCAGGGCAGCGAGCGCTGTTTCCTGCCGGGTCGCCTCCATCTGATCCCGCTCCAGAGCCTGCAGACTCACCTGAATGGAGGCCAGTAATTCGCCACGACTCCTGGCGAGATAGCCTAGCCAGGTAAGCTCACGCTCAAGTGCCGCCGGTTCCTGCTGATTGAACAGCGCCTGCACCCGCTCACTGCCGCCGGTAATGTGCGCGAGGCGCAGTTGCCCAGCCAGTTCATCGCGCCTTTTGGCAAGCTCGAGCTGGGTGGTTTCGATCTGTTGCCTGATCGCCGCCAGACGTGTACGCGTGGCCGCCAGATCTGCAGCCGTGTTCTTTAGCGCCTGGCGAATCCGGGATGCCGATGTCTCGGTCGTGCGAAGCTGGGCTTCCAGTTCCTGGCGCCGCTTGAGGTCTTTCTGCCGCTGCTGCTCCAGATTGGTGATGCGATCGCGAACTTTCGCAAGGTCCTTGCGGGTTTTGCCCGAATTCTGGCCAGCGTTCTGGCTGGAACTTTGGCCTGAGGCGCCCGACGCGGACAGTGGCAGGATCAGGCCCGCGGCCACAATCAATGCGGCCCCCAGCGCCAGAAAACTCGCCAAACCAGACGAAAACCGCATACGGACCATCCTCCGGGCAGTTTAGGCCATGGTTATAATGCGCGGCCAGCCAGATCGGAATTCATGAACAACCTTCTTGCCTTCGCTACGGCGAATCCTTACCTCGTCACCGCAACCGTATTGATGGTCGTTGCCGTGGTGGCCTTTGAACTTCGCTTGCGCGCGCGAGCGGGCTTTGAAGTATCAGTTGCCGAATCCATACGAATGATCAACAACGGGGCGGCCGTTGTGGATATTCGTGATGCCGACAAATTTGCCGGAGGACATATCGTCGATGCCCTGAATATTCCGGCTGCAGAGTTGGCCCGGGCAGAAGAAGGCAAGATCAAGAAGAATCGTGCCGTTGTAGTCGTTTGCGAAAACGGTTCGGAAAGTGTGCAGAGTGCGCGCGTACTGAGAGCTGCCGGCTTTGATGGTGCCTACAGTCTCAGCGGCGGTGTGGAGGGCTGGCGACGCGACAATCAACCTCTGGTGACTGACCGGCGGCAGGTGACGGCCAAAGCCAAGACCAAGGCCGGGCGTTAGTCACTCCTCGATGGTATACGGAATTCCGCAACTTGAATCGGCAATAAATTTCAGGAGGTTAAATGGCTGAGTCAGCCAACCAGAACAGCAGCCAGGGCAAGGGCAGCAGCAACGGAACGAATGGCAGTGGCAACGGCACGCCCGGCGGCCCTGCTGCGAACAGTGGCCGGCAGTTCGGTCTGCGTCAGCTCTATGTCAAGGATCTTTCGTTCGAGTCGCCCAACGCACCAGGCGTCCTCAACGAGCCAGGCTTGAGTCCGGAGATAAAGCTGAACCTGCGGACCTCCCACCGCGATCTGGGCAACGGTGTGGCCGAGGTCGTGCTGCATGTGTCGGTTCACGCACTGGCCGGGCAGCGCACCGTATTTCTGATTGAACTGCAGCAGGCCGGCACATTTCAGATCAGCGGCTTTCCGCCGGAAGAGACACGCGCCATTATCGGTGTGGCCTGTCCGAATGCTCTTTTTCCCTATGCGCGCGAAGCGGTTTCTTCTGTCGCACAACGCGGCGGCTTCGCCCAGCTTCTGCTACAGCCCATCGACTTTACGGCCTTGTTCAACCAGGCGCAGGCGCAGTCCGGGCAAGATGCCGGGACCACGCCGGCTGATCAGACCTGACCCCGCACAGGTCGTGTAGATCATGACAGCCACAGATGGTCTGGCGGTGCTTGGAGCCGGGTCCTGGGGCACAGCGCTGGCGATACAGCTGGGCCGCGAGGGTTCACCAACCAGTCTGTGGGGTCGGCAAGCTGCCGACATCGAAGCGCTGTCCCATAGTCGTATCAACGCACGCTACCTGCCCGGCATCCGGCTTCCGGACAGCGTCATGGTCGAGTCCGACCTCAGGCGCATCGTCCGCCGACACCGGGACTTTCTGGTCTGCGTGCCCAGTCACGCTTTTCGCCAAACGCTGGCTTTGTTGCGACCAGGACTCGCCACCGACGCACGAGTGGCCTGGGCGACAAAGGGCTTCGAACACAGTACCGGGCGGCTACCCCACGAAGTCGCGCGTGAAGAACTGGGCGAGGAATTGCCGATGGCCGTTCTGTCCGGACCCACCTTTGCACGGGAAGTCGGTGCCGGCCTGCCAACCGCCATGACAATTGCGGCCACTGAGCCATCGTTTGCCGTCGCACTGGCAGCCCGGTTGTCGGGTCGAAAATTCCGGGCGTACACCACCAGCGACATGATCGGCGTGGAGGTTGGCGGCGCGGTAAAGAACGTACTCGCGATCGGCGCCGGCATGTCGGACGGGCTGGGCTTTGGCGCCAATGCACGGATTGCATTGATCACTCGCGGACTCGCCGAGATGAGCAGCCTGGGTAGTGCGCTCGGCGGAAAGTCGCTGACCTTCATGGGGCTGTCCGGCATGGGCGACCTGGTTCTGACCTGCACGGATGATCAGTCGCGGAACCGTCGCTTTGGCCTCGCGATCGCCGCCGGCGAAAAGCCCGAAGATGCGGCGCGCCGCATCGGCCAGGTGGTCGAGGGCCGCTTTGCGGCGGCCGCGGTCAGAACAGTCGCACAGCGGCTGGGCGTGGAGATGCCGATCTGCGAGCAGGTCTATCAGGTGCTGGAAGAAGGCGTGCCGCCGCTGGCTGCCGCGACCGCGCTGCTGGCGCGCGCGCTCGGCCCGGAATAGGCGTTGCCGGCTATCGTTCCACGTCAGACAAAATTGAGCTGACGCCAGGCTTCGTAGATGATCAGCGCTGCGGCATTCGACAGGTTCAGGCTTCGCTCGACCGTGCGCATGGGTATGCGCAGCACCTGTTCCGGTGGCAAAGCCGACAGGATCTCCGCCGGTAGCCCACTGCTCTCCTGTCCCAGCAGGAAGGCGTCGTTGGCCATGAAGGTGGGCGCGGAATAGACGCGTGTACCGCGCGTCGACAAGGCGAAAACACGCGGCTGACCGATCGACTGCAGACAGTCAGCCAGAGTCGCGTGCTGCTGCACCGCCGCCCACTCGTGATAATCCAGCCCCGCGCGCCGCAACTGTCGATCTTCCAGACTGAAACCGAGCGGGTTGATAAGGTGGAGCCGGGTCCCGGTATTGGCACACAGGCGTATGATATTGCCGGTGTTCGGCGGAATTTCCGGACGAAACAGGATCAGATTGAACAAAACCGCATCTCCAGACGCTCGCGCCCACTCAGTCTCGGGTACCGATTCAAGGGCTGGCACCGGGACCGACGCTGATCGGGCGTTGCTGGGGTCCCGCTTTTGCGGCCTGAGCTTTGCGTCGCCCATCGTCCTGTTGTCAGGCTGTGTCGGGTTCGGCGAAGAATATACGCGGGTTGTCGGCTTTTCGAATCGCGATGTCGGCGCCATCGTGCTCAAGGGCACCACGCTGAAACCACGACTGGGCAATGAACTGCACCGGATCGCGGAAACGCCGATGGGCATGCTCAACGCCATCGGCCTGCAGAACCCGGGCGTGGAGGCTGTCGTGAGCCGGATTCTGCCGTCGCTGGATTTTGGCGAGACCCGCTTCATTGCCAACGCCTGCGGCTCGACCATCGAAGAGTACGTTGAAGTCTGTCGGCGCTTTGATGACTCGGCGATCGATGCCATCGAGATCAACATCAGTTGCCCCAACGTCAAGGAAGGCGGCGTCGCATTCGGCAACTACCCGGATGTGTCGGCGCGCGTAGTGGCAGCCTGCCGGCGGGCAACAAAGAAGCCGCTCATCACCAAGCTGTCTCCGAACCAGACCGATATCCGCGAGAACGCCCGCCGCTGCATCGAGGCCGGAACGGATGCTCTGGCCGTGATCAACACGCTGACGGGTATGGCTGTGGATATCGAAAAGCGCCAGCCGGTTCTGGCAAACGTACAGGGTGGGTTGTCGGGGCCAGCCATCAAACCGATCGCACTTCTCAAGACCTGGCAGGTATTTCAGGAAGCGGGTCCGCTGGGTATTCCCATCATTGGCCAGGGGGGCATCAACAGCGCCAGCGATGCACTGGAATTTCTGATTGCCGGCGCCTCGGCCGTCGGCGTCGGCACGGCACTGTTCTACGACCCGCTCGTATGCCACCAGATCAACGCCGGAATCGCGGATTATCTGCGGCGGCACAACATCGGAAATGTGGCTGATCTGGTAGGCACCCTGGAAACAGGCGTCGGCCAGGCTCCGGCCCAAATCGCCGCCGCAGCCGGCTAACTGCTAAGCACTGTCATTACAGTGTTAATTTATTTAGTCTTTATAAACAAGGGCCTGGCAAGCCAGCCAGGAAGGCGCGCAAATGCTGATCCCGCCTGACGGGTCTGTTGTGGGCTAGTCCAGCCCGTGTTCCCGGATCTTCCGGGTTAGCGTGTTCCGGCCCCAGCCCAGCATGCGGGCAGCGTCCTGTCGATGGCCTCGGGCCCGAGTCAGGGCGACATTAATCAGCGTTCGCTCGAACTCCGGCAGGGCCCGGTCCAGCAACGAATCGTCGCCGGCCGTGTCGAGTTCCTCTTCAGCCCATCGGGCCAGCCGCTGCGACCAGTCGGCACCACCACCGCGCGCCCGGGAATCGCCAGCCACCTTGCCGCCCAGTTCACCGGGGATATCCTCCGCGCGAATCTCGGCACCCGGGGCGGTTACGGTCAATCGTCTGCAGATATTCACGAGCTGGCGCACATTGCCGGGCCAGCTGAAATCGGTCAGTAGTGCCACAGCCTCGGCTGCGACCCGCTTTGGTGGCATGCCCAGTTCGCGGGCCGCTTCACGCAGGTAGTAGTCGAGCAGCAGTGGAATATCGTCACGTCGGTCACGCAACGGAGGCGTCACGATATGCATGACATTCAAACGGTGGAAGAGGTCTTCCCTAAAGGTGCCTGACTCAACGGCAGCCGGAAGTTCCTGGTTGGTGGCCGCGATCACCCGTACATTGACCTGAATCGGAATCTGGCCACCGACCCGGTAAAACTCGCCTTCGGCAAGTACCCGCAGCAGTCGCGTCTGCAGCGCTGGCGACATGTCCCCGATTTCGTCCAGAAACAAGGTGCCTCCGTCAGCCTGCTCAAAGCGGCCGATCCGACGGCTGTCAGCGCCGGTAAAGGCACCGCGCTCATGGCCAAAGAGCTCAGATTCAAGAAGCTCGGCAGCGATGGCGGTTGTATTGAGCGCAATGAAGGGCTCCGTGGCCCGCGGACTGTGCTCGTGCAGGGCCCGCGCCACGAGTTCCTTGCCGGTGCCGGACTCTCCGGTGATCAGCACCGTCATGCTCGAGCGCGACAGCCGGCCTATGGTCCGGAACACCTCCTGCATGACCGGTGCCCGTCCGATCATCGCTGGCACCTGTCGATCTACGGCAACCTGCCCTCCGGCCGAGCGCGGACCGTAACGGGCAGCCCGGCGAACCAGTGCCACCGCATCGTCAACATCAAACGGTTTGGGCAGATACTCGAAGGCGCCACCCTGGTATGCGGCAACCGCACTATCCAGATCAGCGTGTGCAGTAATGATGATCACCGGAAACGAATGTCCATCAGCAGCCAGTCGTCGCAGTGCGTCCATGCCATCAGTACCTGGCATGCGCACATCCGAGATCAACACATCCGGTTGATCCGTACGCAGTGCACTGAAGACGGCGTCCGCAGATTCAAAGGTACGGGTATCCATGCCCTCGTTGTTCAGAGCCTTGTCGAGCACCCAGCGCACTGAGGCATCGTCGTCGACAACCCACACCGACAGTTCCCGGCTACTCATCACGCCACAGGCTCCGCAACTGTGAACGGCACGCGAATCGTGAATACGGTCTTGCCGGGCCGCGACTGGAATTCGATCAGTCCACCGTGCCGACTGACGAGATCCTGTGAGATCGACAATCCGAGGCCGGTGCCATCACCACGCCCGGTGACCAGCGGGTAGAAAATGGACTCGGCCAGATCGGCCGGGACACCGGGCCCATCGTCTTCAATCTCGATGCAGAGGACGAGTTTGTGGTGGGCCGTCCCGATCGGAAAATTCGCCAGGGCTCGTGTGCGAAATACCAGATGCCCGGCAGATCCCACTGCCTCAAGGGCATTGCGGGCGATGTTCAACAAGGCCTGGATCAGCTGATCTGGATCTGCCGACAGAACCGGGAGACTGGGATCGTAGTCACGAACGATCTGTACGTCCGTGCGGCGCTCACTCGCCACCAGCGCAACCACCCGCTCGAGAATTTCGTGAACATTCACATCCCGCCGCGTCGGGCGACGGACTGGTCCCAGCAAACTGTCGGTAAGTGCCGTGAGACGATCGGCTTCGCCGATGATGATCCGCGTGAACTCACGAAGTTGAGGGGTCGGCAGTTCGCGTTCCAGTAGCTGGGCAGCGCCACGCAGCCCGCCCAGAGGGTTGCGAATCTCGTGTGCGAGCTGCCGGATCATCCTGCGACTGGCATCCCGCTGATTGATCAGCGCATGTTCGCGATCGATCTGACGCCATTGGGTTGCATCCGACATCTCGACGATGACACGTTGGCCAGATCCCGGTCCTGGCGAGAGGTGGCAGGCAACCTCAACGGGGACTCCCCGATGAGCCGGCGTAATCGAGATCAGTTGGCCAAATATCTCGCCGTGCTCAATCACCCGACTGAGCAGTTCCTCGACATAGCTAAAACCAGGCAGCAGCGTGTGCAGATGGTTGCCAAGGCTCAAGCGGGCACTGAGGCCCAGCAGATCTTCGGCACCCGCGTTCAGATACAGCAGAATGCCATCGCCATCGACAATAAGTACCGCCGTGGACAGGCCAGCAAGGATCTCGCGAGGCTGCGGCAGCGCACCAGCGCCGGTCGTCAACGGATTCGGGGACCGCGAATGCAGCCCGTCTTTTGCCTCGGCAGTTTTACCGTGAGCCGTGGGATTTCGGGCTACGGCCTGGGAGGCAGCGGCGTTGTCGGCCTCACCGGATTTGCGATCGAGGTCTGTCTGACATTGAAGCGGATCGTTGCGCTCGACATCAGGGCTTTGCCCGAGGCGTCGACTACGTCCACCGTCAGACTGTGTTCGCCGCGGTAGACCCCCGTGAAGTGACTCGTGCTGGCCCCCTGCTCCGCCTTCTGCGTCCGGCCGTCCAGGGTGAATACCATGGCGTGACCGGACCGC
Source organism: Gammaproteobacteria bacterium (assembly GCA_041396045.1). Classification (GTDB taxonomy): domain Bacteria; phylum Pseudomonadota; class Gammaproteobacteria; order Steroidobacterales; genus SHZI01. Next base: position 194,473 of record JAWKZI010000001.1, read on the forward strand.
AGTGCCGGCTGCACTGTTGCCGCGACGTCCAGTTGGCCCTCGATGTTCCACAGCACCTGATCCTGGGTGGGCTTCGTCACAACCAGCGACTGGTAACCAACCGTGACCGGGTGCTGATCGGTGTTCGTGCTACTGCGCCTGACGCCGGCGCTGTCGGTCGCGCTGCGGGCCGGCTTGCTGACCGTGATCGTGACCCGCTCGGCGCCTGCATGCGGTTGGTCGGAGAAGTGCGTGACACCCTCTGCATCGACCCACCGGTAGACGTCGGCAGACCCGAGTGCCAGGGCAAGAACGGCCAGGATGGCGTACATGTGCCAAGCATACCGATACGGTCTTCCGGCAACCAGCGCCCGGCGCTCATTTCGTCAAAAGTGAGAACCGGGCGATGTCTGCCGCTTCCTTATGTCAGAGGCTGTAGTACAGCTCGAACTCCAGTGGATGGGTTGCCATTCGTACACGCGTGACTTCCGCCATTTTCAAACTGATGTACGCATCGATAAGGTCGTCGCTGAAGACGTTTCCGGCTTTCAGAAAGTCCCGATCCCTGTCGAGTGCCTCCAGTGCCTGCTCCAGTGTGAAACAGACCTTGGGAATCTTTGCATCCTCCTCCGGCTCCAGATCATAAAGATCCTTGTCCATCGCTTCGCCGGGATTCAGCTTGTTCTGAATGCCGTCCAGCCCGGCCATCATCATGGCCGCAAAGGCCAGGTACGGGTTCGCCGTGCTGTCAGGAAACCGGATTTCAATACGGCGACCCTTGGGATTGGCGATGAAGGGAATACGAATTGATGCGGAGCGGTTGCGGGCGGAATACGCCAGCATTACCGGCGCCTCAAAACCCGGAACCAGCCGCCGATAGCTGTTGGTGCTGGGATTGGCCAGCGCGTTGATCGCACGCGCATGCTTCAGGATGCCGCCGATGTAATACAGCGCGGTCTGCGACAGGCCGCCATAGAGATCACCGGTAAACAGGTTCTTGCCGCCTTTGGCCAGCGACTGGTGCACGTGCATCCCGCTGCCGTTGTCGCCCACCAGCGGCTTCGGCATGAAGGTGGCCGTCTTGCCGTAAGCGTGCGCGACATTCTGTACGACGTACTTGAGAATCTGGACCTCATCGGCCTTCCGCGTGAGGCTGCCGAAACGAACACCGATCTCGCACTGGCCGGCGGTGGCAACTTCGTGGTGATGTACTTCGACGCCAAGACCCATCTCTTCCAGCGTCAGACACATCTGCGAGCGGATATCCTGCAGTGAGTCCACCGGCGGCACCGGGAAGTAGCCGCCTTTGACGCCAGGCCGATGACCCGTGTTGCTGTTTTCGTAGGTTTTGCGCGAGTTCCACGCACCCTCTTCGGAGTCGATCTGATAGAAGGCGCCACTGACATCCGAGCCATAACGCACATCGTCGAACACGAAGAATTCGTTCTCCGGCCCGAAGAAAGCTTCGTCAGCGATTCCGGTTGACTGCAGATATGCCTCGGCACGCTTTGCCGTCATGCGCGGGCAGCGGGTATAGCCCTGCATCGTGGCAGGTTCGTAGACGTCGCACCGTATATCGACCGTGCTGTCCTCCATGAACGGGTCCACAACAGCGGTGGATGCATCCGGCATCAGCACCATGTCGGACTCCTGGATCCCCTTCCAGCCCGAGATGGATGAACCATCGAACATCTTGCCGTCTTCAAAGAAGCTGGCATCGACAGTGTGGGCAGGAATGGTCAGATGCTGTTCCTTGCCACGCGTATCGGTAAAACGCAGGTCGACAAACTTGACGTCATTGTCCTTGAGCAGTTTCAGGGCTTCGGCAGGCGTGGACATGGGGACTCCTTGCTGAATCGTACGTAACTGGATCGGCCGCAACGCAATGAGCAGTGCAGCGCGCTATGCTATTGCAAGTGACGTGCCAAAAGCGAGCACATGGCAAGCCATTGGTTTTATTGGTTATTTGCTGAAGGCCTCGCGATCGTTTGCACCATGACGAGGCAATTCTGCTGCTGACAGGGGCTATTATGGTGCAAGGGCTGATGTGGGACCCGCAGATAGCCGCTGCCGACCCGGGACCAGGACGGTATACTGCGGCGCCCTTCGCCCACGGAAATTCCGCTTTTGTCGCAGCCAACCCGCCCCCGCACGTTTCAGGATCTGATCCTTGCGTTGCAGCGTTACTGGGCTGATCAGGGCTGTGTGATCCTCCAGCCTTACGACATGCCGATGGGTGCCGGCACCTTTCATGCGGCGACTTTCCTGCGGTCCATAGGACCCGAGCCCTGGAGTGCTGCCTATGTGCAGCCCAGCCGGCGACCGACTGACGGGCGTTTTGGGGAAAATCCAAACCGGCTGCAGCACTACTACCAGTTTCAGGTCGTTATCAAGCCGTCTCCGCTGGAAATCCAGCAACTTTATCTGGACTCGCTTCGCGTCCTGGATATCGATCCCCTGGTCCACGACATACGCTTTGTAGAAGACAATTGGGAGTCGCCGACCCTGGGCGCCTGGGGATTGGGATGGGAAGTGTGGCTGAACGGCATGGAAGTCACGCAGTTTACGTACTTTCAACAGGTTGGCGGACTGGATTGCCGGCCGGTAACCGGTGAGATCACCTACGGCCTGGAGCGTATTGCCATGGTTCTGCAGAACGCATCGAGTGTCTATGACCTGACCTGGACTGATGGTCCCCTCGGCAGGGTCACCTATGGGGATGTGTTTCACCAGAATGAGGTTGAGATGTCCCGGTACAACTTTGAGGCAGCCGATGTGGGCGTTCTGGTACCCCGCTTTGACGCTGCCGAGCGTGGTTGCCACAACCTGATTGAAGCCGGCCTCACCCTGCCGGCCTATGAGCAGGTGCTCGATGCTTCACATACCTTCAATCTGCTGGATGCGCGACGGGCGATCTCGGTCAGCGAGCGCCAACGGTATATTTTGCGCGTACGTGAGATGGCCCGGTCCGTCGCCCAGGCCTATTTCAACAGCCGTGAAGCGCTTGGCTTTCCGCTGCTGGCGCGTGCGCAGGAATCACGCAGCGCCGGCACCCGTTGAGTCTGATTCAGGCACGATCCGGCATGGCAGCAACTGACGACTTTCTGGTCGAGATCGGCACCGAGGAACTTCCGCCGAAAGCCCTGGTTGAACTTGAAAGGGCCTTTGCCACTTCAGTTGGCGACGGCCTGCAACAGGCACAGCTCGGCTTTGACCAGCTACGGTCGTTCGCAACACCGCGGCGACTGGCAGTCCTGGTAACCGGACTGCTGCGCGAGCAGCCCACGCAACGCGTCGAAAAACGTGGCCCGCCGGTGGCGGCAGCCTTTACTGCAGACGGCTCGCCAACCCGGGCCGCCACGGCCTTCGCCGAGGGCTGTGGTGTACCGGTTGAAGCGCTAGGCCGTGTCGAAACAGCGAAAGGTGCCTGGCTGTTCCACGGAGGCGATGTGCCTGGTCAACCATCGGCTGAGCTGCTGCCAGCGATCGTGCAGGCTGCGCTTGGCCAGCTCCCCATACCGCGACGCATGCGCTGGGGCAGCGGCAACGCGGAGTTCGTCCGGCCGGTGCATTGGATCGTAATGATGCTGGGCAAGGAGGTCGTTTCCTCACCCATCCTGGGCATCTTGCCGGGCAATAGCACTCGGGGGCACCGCTTCCACGCGCCCGAGGCCCTGACAATCGACAAGGCCGCAGACTACCCGGACTTGCTGGCCGCACGGGGCAAGGTCGTGCCGGCCTTCACTGTCCGCCGCGATCGGGTACGAGAGCTGGCACAGGCGGCTGCAGCGGCTGCCGGTGGTGAACCGGTGTACAGCGACGCCCTGCTGGACGAGGTCACCGCACTGGTGGAGTGGCCCGTGGCCATTACCGGCAACTTCGATCCGGACTTCCTGCGACTGCCTGAAGAAGTGCTGATCGCCACGTTGCAGGGCCACCAGCGGTATTTTCCGGTCCGCGACCATCACGGCAAGTTGCTTCCACGCTTTGTGACAACTGCAAATCTGGAAAGCCGGGATCCGGATCAGGTGCGCCAGGGCAACGAACGTGTGGTTTTGCCGCGGCTGGCCGATGCCGCTTTCTTCTGGGATCAGGATCGCAAGCAATCCCTGGCGGCACGGGTTGATCGCCTGGACGAAGTCGTTTTCCAGAAGGGCCTTGGCAGCCTCAAGAACCGTGCGCAACGTGTTGCAGAGCTCGGTGCTGAAATTGCCCGCCAACTGGGCGTCGATGTGGCAACGGTTGAGCGGGCGGCATTGCTGGCCAAGGCTGATTTGCTCACCGAGATGGTGGGTGAGTTTCCCGAACTGCAGGGCCGCATGGGATATCACTACGCCATCCACGATGGTGAGTCCGCAGACGTGGCAGCAGCCATCGAAGAACAGTACCTGCCGCGGCACTCTGGCGACCGGTTGGCGGCGACACCCGCTGGCCGTGTGCTGCTGTGGCGGACCGAGCGGATACGCTGGCTGGCGTGTTTGCGCTGGGCAAGCGCCCCACCGGGAACAAGGATCCTTTCGGGCTGCGCCGGGCCGCTGGGATTGCTGCGAATCCTGGTTGAAGACAACATCGATCTTGATCTGCCGTTACTGCTTGCCAGGGGCGATTGCGCTGCAACCCCCGGTGGTGAAGGACGCCGCAGCACTTTCGGGTGACCTTCACGACTTCGTTCTGGAACGGGCACGGTCATGGTATCTGGATGGTCTGGCGCCGGGCCTGCCAGCGGGGACTGTTACAGCGGAGATCTTCGAGGCAGTGAGGCTCCGCAGACCGGCGTCGCCAGTTGATTTCCACAAACGGCTGCTTGGCGTGCGGGCTTTTCAGTTAATGCCGGAAGCGGAGAGCCTGGCGGCCGCGAACAAACGGATTGCCAATATATTGCGTACCGCCAACACGGACCAGACTGCCTCGGCTGTTGATCCGATGCTGTTCGATGCGCCCGAAGAACAGGCACTGCATCGTGAGATCGAGGTACTTCAGGCAAAGCACAACGAGAACCTTGAGCACCGCGACTATCATCGTGTCCTGCAGGGGCTGGCAACACTGAAGGCACCGGTCGACGCCTTCTTCGACGCTGTGCTCGTGATGGCCGACGATCCGGCCATACGCCGCAACCGACTCGCTCAGCTTGGCCGCCTGCGGGCCCTCTTTCTGGATGTCGCTGACCTGTCGTGCCTGAGCGCGAGCGGTTCTGTGCCCAACAATGCCGGATCCAACGACCGGTAACGCCCCGATGGGTGTTGAATTCCGGAAGGAATGAAGCCGATGGGCGACCCTCATCCGTCAATCGTGGTTCTCGATCGTGACGGCGTCATCAATTACGACTCCCCGAATTTCATCCGCACGCCGGACGAGTGGCTGCCGTTGCCCGGCAGCTTGCAGGCGATCGCTGACCTGACACAGGCGGGGTTCACGGTGGTCGTCGCCAGTAATCAGTCGGGGGTTGGTCGCGGGCTTTTCAACGCCGACGGGCTGGCTGCTATTCACCGTCGAATGACTGAAGCCGTGGAAGCCGTGGGCGGCAGCATTGCCGGGATCTTTGTTTGTCCGCATACGCCGGACGATAATTGCGCGTGCCGCAAGCCCTTACCGGGTTTGCTGCGCCAGGTTGAGGCCCGGTTCGATGTGTCACTGCAGGGGCAACCGGTCATCGGCGACTCACTCCGTGACCTGGAGGCGGCGTGGCGTATATCGGCGCGAGCCATGCTGGTAAAGACTGGCAATGGGTTGAAAACAGTGAGTGCGCTTGAGGGTTCCACCACGGGTAGGCCAACGGTCGAGGTTTTTGCTGATCTGGCCAGAGCGGCCAGCCAGCTCATTGCGGAGCGCAACGCATGCTGATCCGTTCGGTACTGTTTACCAGCTTGCTGTTTCTGAGTGTACTGCCGTGGAGTCTGGTCGTCGCACTGGGCCGATTGTTTGGTTACCCGACATCGTATGCGCTGGTGATGATGTGGGTGCGTGGAATCTTCTGGTTACTCGACAAGCTGTGTCGGCTGAATTTTCGGGTGGAAGGTACCGAGAATATACCCGCGCAGAACAGCGTTGCATTGTTCAAACATTCTTCGGCCTGCGAAACTCTGGCGCCGTTCCTTCTGCTCCCACGACAGTGCTGGGTCATCAAACGGGAACTGTTGTGGGCGCCGTTTCTGGGCTGGGCCATTGCCGCCGTCAGGCCCATCGCGATAGATCGCGGAGCGGGGCAACAGGCGGTGAGCCAGGTTCTCAGCAAGGGCAAGGCGCGTCTGGAAGAGGGGCACTGGGTGGTGGTATTTCCGGAGGGTACCCGCATGCCGCCCGGGACAACCCGCCGCTATGGGGTGAGCGGCACGCTGCTGGCTCAGACCGCCGGACGGCTACTGGTACCCGTTGCTCACGATGCCGGCGAATTCTGGCCACGGCGCGGCTGGCGCAAACGTCCTGGAACCATCACCTTCAGATTCGGCAAGCCGGTGGATCCCACCGGGCGCGACGCGCGCGCTGTCAACGATGAAATTCAGGCCTGGGTTGAAGCGCAGGTCGCCGAACTCCGTTCCCGTCGCCGATAGCCATCCATAACAACTTAAGTGGCGCTCAATCCTGGATGTAGGCCGTGGCCCGCGTGTCTTCGGTGAGTGGGATGCCGCGGGCTACGAAGTACGCCTCAGGCCGGCCACAGCAGAACCTGCTGCTGGACAAAACGTGTTCATGCTAAACGCTGCTAGATGTCGATGTTTTCGGCAGTCAACGCGTTGCGCTCAATGAACTCGCGACGGGGCTCTACCTGATCGCCCATGAGGGTCGTGAAAATCTCGTCCGCCGCTACAGCGTCTTCGATACGCACCTGCATCAGACGACGGGTTTCCGGATTGACGGTGGTCTCCCACAACTGCTCCGGATTCATTTCACCCAGACCCTTGTAGCGCTGAATGGATTGTCCGCGTCGGGCTTCAGCCATCAGCCATTCCATTGCCTCGTGAAAGCTTGTGATGTCGCGCCGCTGTTCGCCTCTGGTGACATAGGCATCCGTGCCAATCAGTCCATGCAGGCTGGCACCAAATTCTGCAATCTTCCGATATTCCGACGAATCGAAAAACCGCATCGGAAGTTCACTGCGCTCCTCAACACCGTGGCGTGTACGGAAAAGCGCAAAGCCCTGTATGCCCTCTTCATTGACGTTAACCTGCAGGCGATAGGTGGCACGATCTCCATTTGCGGTGGCTGCAAGCGATTCCTGCATTCCCGCTGCCCAGGCAGCAAGCCATTCCTGATCTGCGAAGTGCGCCGGCGTGATTTGCGGCTGGAACAGCAGGCGGTCGAGCACGCGACTGTCGTAGCGCCGGGCAAGTCGGGCGCTCAGTGCCATTACGATCACGTACTGTTCCGCGAGGGCGCGCAACGCATCGCCTTGAAGTGGCTCGGCACCTGATCCGCCCGGATACAAAACGGCATTGTCGAGTGCTGAGCGCAACAGAAGCGCATTCAGTTCGATGTCATCCTTGACGTAGATTTCCTGTTTGCCACGCTTCACCTTGTACAGGGGTGGCTGGGCAATGTAGATGTGGCCACGCTCAACAAGAGCGGGCATCTGCCGGTAAAAGAACGTCAACAGCAAAGTCCGGATATGCGAACCGTCCACGTCAGCGTCCGTCATGATGATGATGCGGTGATAACGCAGCTTGTCCGGATCGAAATCCTCGCGGCCGATGCCACATCCAAGCGCAGTGATCAGCGTGCCGACTTCGGCTGATCCCAGCATCTTGTCGAAGCGCGCTTTTTCTACATTGAGGATTTTGCCCTTGAGCGGCAGGACCGCCTGAGTGCGCCGATCCCGACCCTGCTTTGCCGAGCCACCCGCCGAGTCGCCCTCGACCAGAAAAAGTTCAGAGAGCGCAGGATCTTTCTCCTGGCAGTCGGCAAGCTTGCCCGGAAGTCCGGCAATATCCAGCGCGCCTTTGCGCCGGGTCATTTCACGAGCCTTGCGCGCGGCCTCACGAGCACGAGCCGCGTCAATCAGTTTGGAAGCAGCTGATCTTGGCTTCGACCAGGATGTTCCCAGCAGGAAGGCTTCAAAACTCGTTGACTACCGTTTCGACATTGCCTTTCACCTCGGACGAGACCAGTTTGTCTTTAGTCTGAAGAATTTCGGATCTGGCAATTTCACCGACAAGACGAGCTTGTCGAAGACCCTCGCGGGCGTCGTCGCCCGTCGTAGAGACTTTTTCCTTGCGGGAACTGAGTTCCTTCTCGATGTAGGTATTGAGGGTGCGCGTCAGACCGGCGCGAAATCCCGACAGGTGCGTTCCACCATCTTTCTGCGGGATATTGTTGGTGTAGCAGAACATGTTTTCCTGATAGCCATCGTTCCACTGCATCGCACACTCAACAATCACCAGATCAGCGGTGTGGGAGAAGTGGATTACCGAGCTGTGAATCGGGGTTTTGTTGCGGTTCAGATGCTCTACGAAGGCGCGGATGCCGCCTTCGAACTGAAAGATATCTGCTTGCCCATCCCGTTCGTCCACCAGGTGGATGCGAACGCCCTGATTCAGGAAGGACAACTCACGAAGTCGTTTGGCCAGGACATCGTAGTGAAACTCGATGTTCGTAAACGTGGCGCTGCTGGGTCTAAAGGTTATCGTTGTCCCGCGTCGCTTGGTGTCACCGGTGACTGTCAGGGGCGCAACGGGTTCACCAAGGTGGTAGCGCTGCTGGTGGATCTTGCCTTCTCTATAGATCGTCAGATCCAGGGTTTCAGAAAGTGCGTTGACCACCGAAACGCCAACGCCGTGCAAACCGCCGGAAACCTTGTAGGAACTGCTGTCGAATTTGCCGCCGGCATGTAGCACGGTCATGATGACTTCGGCTGCGGACTTGCCTTCTTCCGGGTGCATATCAACTGGAATACCACGGCCGTCATCGGTAACGGTCACGGACTCGTTGGGATGAATGGTGACGGTCACGTTGGTGCAGAAGCCGGCCAGCGCTTCGTCGATGGCGTTATCAACGACTTCGAACACCATATGGTGCAGGCCCGTGCCGTCATCGGTGTCACCGATGTACATGCCGGGTCGCTTGCGGACCGCGTCGAGGCCCTTTAAGACTTTGATATTGCTAGAGTCGTAGCGCTCTGAATCGACCATTAGGGACCCCGATTTGTTGACCGCCCATTATAGCAAAACTCGGACCTTCGAATGTTCCACGTGGAACATTCGGGCGGCAGGGGGCAAAGCCAGGGCGTCCGGGTCCAGCGAGGTCACGAAGGCTTGAGCAGGCGCGCCGGCAACGCATTCCAGAAGCTTCTTCAGATGATCCCGATCGAGATCGGCGCCCGTTCGTCCAGAAGCAGGACAACACGCTGCTCGCGGCAGGCGGCCACCAGTTCCAGTTGAGCCAGGGTCAGCGATGCTGCTATCAACTTCTCCTGGCCACGGGATACGGATTCCTTCGCGCGGCGGTTGCGCATAGAAATTCTAAGATCCGCACGGTGCGGCCCTACCGTCGTTGAGGACATTTGCACGTCGCGTTCGCGACTCTTTGCCAGTGCCGCGGCCAGCGTGGTGTCTTCCGACCACCCTGCTTGATAGCTAACGCTGATATCCGCATCCAAAAGCCGATCAGCGGACTCCTGAACCTGCGGTCAAACGGTCCAGGAACCGGCGGCGGCAGGCATCGACTCCGGCTTCGTCTCCAGGCAATCGTCCCAGTGCCAAGCGGATGCTGCCTGCCCGGCCCGTAGTGCCGCATTTCGTTGCTGCAGGCCCCGACGATAGCGGCGCCAGGCGTGCAAAAAGGAATGTTCCACGTGAAACACTCCCCAATCCAGGAACTGCCGCCGAGTCGCCGGCGGTCCGGTCACCAACTCATGGCTGCTGGGATCAATGATCTGGACCGGCAGGGCCTCCACCAGATCCGCGCGGGTACCAGGATTCCCATTTACCCGGATCGACACGCCTTCCCCCGCGCGCAATCTCTACGCCAACGCGCCCGTGGCGCCCGGCACCCAACGATCCAAACAGCGTTCCGCGAGCTTCCCGAATCTGATCGCACCATCGGCTCTCGCCACCTGAAACGAAACCCCGCGACCCAGAAAGTAGATCGCTTCCAGCAAACTTGTTTTACCCGAGGCGTTGCCTCCGGCGATCACATTGAATCCGCTGGCGGGCTCCAGCGACGCCGACTCAAAGCAGCGGAAGGACTCCAGCCGCAGTTCCGACACTACTGGCCCAGAGGCCGACACCTCTACAGCCGCATGGGCATTACGACGTAGCGGGCCACCGGCTGACCTGGCGCACTGATCAGGCAGCTGCTGGCAGCATCCACAAACCCAATCTGCACTTGCTCGCCATCTACGGCAGCCAAGGCATCCAGTAGATAGTTGACATTAAAGCCGATCTCGAGCGGCTCCCCCTTGTAGTCCACCTCCAGCTCGTCCCGCGCTTCTTCCTGGTCCGGATTGTTGGCCTGAATACGCAAGCTGCTGGAACTCAACTCCAGCCGCACACCCCGATACTTTTCGTTCGACAGGATCGCTGCACGCTGCAAAGCGTGTCTCAACACCTCCCGATTGGCCGTCAATACATTTGCCTGCGGCTTTGGAACGACCCGCTCATAATCCGGGAAACGGCCGTCAATTAGCTTCGAACTGAAGCGAACGTCGCCGATCGTGGCGGTAACGTGATTAGTGCCAATAGCCAACACAATCGGCTCGTCACCCCCCAGCAAACGCTGAAGTTCCTGCACCCCTTTGCGCGGGATGATCACCTGATGCGCTGATTTTCCGCCTTTGCCGTCGCCCTTCGCAGTGCCAATCGGCAGTTCGCACAACGCCAGCCGGTGACCATCGGTAGCAACGGCTCGAACCAACTTTCGGCCAGTTTCCAGCAACAGGCCGTTCAGATAGTAGCGAACATCCTGCTGCGCCATAGCAAAATGGGTCTTTTCCAGCAGCGTACGCAGTTCAGACTGACTGAGCTCAAGGCTTTGAACTGCCTCGACTGGCTCGACCACTGGAAATTCGGACGCTGGCAACGTTCCCAGCACAAAGCGTGATCGCCCCGACTTCACTACCAGTCGATCGCCATCAAGTTGCAACTGAACTGTCGCCCCCTCTGGCAAGGCGCGACAGATGTCGAGCAACTTCCGGCCTGGCACTGTCACCTCGCCACCACTGTCGACCTTGTCCAGCGTTACGCGGGCCACAAGCTCAACCTCAAGATCAGTTGCCGTCACGGACAATTCATCGCCACGTACAACAAACAGTACGTTCGCGAGAATCGGCATTGTTTGCCGTCGTTCGACGACACCCATGACTGACTGAACTGGCTTCAACAACGTTGAACGCGAGGTACTGAACTTCATCCCTGGATCCTATGCAGGCTGCGATCTTAAAAACTGTTTTTTTGAGATAGAGATAGTAGTAGTTATTAGGAGGGTCGTCGCTGTGTATAAAGTCGTTCCCGAGCTTGGTTTTCAGTGACTTCGAGGTCAGTTAGCCTGTTCGTTACCGATCGGACTACGAATGTAGCACCTGTGCATAAACTGTGGGCAGTTTGCGCCCGGAATTTATGCACAGCTTACACACCGGCTGTCCACGCAAAAGCACGCAACCGCACCAACAACCCCGTCCATTGCGACGGGCATCACGCGGTAAGGATGCGAATAAGGTTGAGGTAGTCTTCCCGAACCCGAACTTCAGTTTCCCTCAGCAGCTTCACCCGACGACAGGCATGCAGCACCGTGGTGTGATCACGTCCGCCAAACTGATCGCCAATCTCCGGCAGGCTGTGTGTCGTCAGTTCCTTTGCCAGGCTCATGGCGATCTGGCGTGGCCGTGTAATGGAGCGATTGCGTCGCTTCGACAACAAATCGGCAACTCGCACCTTGCTGTACTCAGCCACCGTTTTCTGAATATTCTCGATCGTCACGAGCCGGTCCTGCATTGCCAGCAGATCGCGCAGAGCCTCTTTGGCAAACTCAAGCGTAATGGCACGCCCGGTAAAGGCAGAGTTGGCCATAACGCGATGCAGCGCGCCCTCGAGTTCGCGGACGTTGGAGCGGATGCGCTGCGCGATAAAGAACGCGACCTCTTCCGGCAGTTCCTTGTGGCTGGCTGCCGCCTTGCTCATGAGGATGGCCACGCTGGTCTCCAGCTCCGGTGGGTCTATGGAGACGGTCAAACCCCAACCGAAACGTGACTTCAGCCGCTCTTCCAAACCGTTGACTTCCTTGGGGTATCTGTCACAGGTCAAGATCACCTGGCGCTGATCTTCCAGCAGCGCGTTAAAAGTGTGAAAAAACTCCTCCTGAGACCGTTCCTTGTTGGCAAAAAACTGGATGTCGTCAATCAACAGCGCATCCAGGGTTCTGTAGGCCGCTTTGAATTCGTTGATCGTGTTGTGCTGCAAGCCCCGAACCATGTCGCCAACAAATTGTTCTGAATGCACATAGGACACGCGGGCGTCGGGCCGTGTGGTCACCATCAGATGGCCAATGCTCTGCATCAGGTGCGTCTTGCCCAGGCCAACACCACCATAAATAAATAGCGGGTTATAGCTGCGGCCCGGATTGCTGGCGACCTGGAGCGCCGCTGCCCGCGCCATCTGGTTGCTGTTGCCTTCAACAAACTTGTCGAAGGTGTATTCGGGATTGAATTTGCCGCGAATCGTGGCGACAACGGCAGGTTTGCTCGCGACCGGTACGCTCTGACGCTCCAGGTTGGCCAGGCTGCCAACTTCGAGGCGCACGGTCATGCCCGGCACTTCCTGCAGAAGGTCCGTGATGCGGGCCATGCAATTGCTGTTGACCCAATCCACAACAAAGCGATTGGGCGCGAGAAGGCGCATCAACTGCGCTTCCTCTACCGCCTGCAATGGACGGATCCAGGTATTGAACTGCTGTTCCGGCAGATCGGATCGAAGCTGCTGGACACAGCGGCCCCAAAGGGACGACTGCAAAACGGCACCCCGTAAATGTGATTATGTTTGCGTAAAAGGGGGAGACCCGCAGTCTAGCCGTCGGGCATCGAGTTATCCACAGGCTATGCACGCGGCCCGAATAGCGCTGTGGTGCACATGAAGTAGCAGGATCGGCCGCACTATTGACAGGCCACCGCAGGCTCCTTACCCTTCCGCCCTCGCGCGTACGCCATCCTTTTTGTTTAACGGTGCCATTCGCCACGATGTCTGGCTCGTCACGATTGCCCTCATCATGAAAAGAACCTACCAGCCGAGCAAAATCAAGCGTGTACGGACCCACGGTTTCCGTGCCCGGATGGCCACCCGTGGTGGCCGGCTGGTACTGAAGCGCCGGCGTGCCAAGGGCCGGGCCCGTCTCACCGTCTGACCCAGGTTCGTCCTTCACGGACGACGCACCGCAGACGCTGGCCGGCAGCACACCCCAGCAGACCTTTCCCCGAGCACTGCGTCTGCTGACCGCAGCGGAATTTGCCAACGTGTTTCAAAACGGCCAGCGCACTGCAGATTCCTGTTTTACGATTCTCTTTCACGACAGCGGACATTCCACGCCGCGCCTGGGCTTTGCCATATCCAAGCAGCGGGTACGGCTCGCCGTTGGGCGTAATCGACTGCGCCGCCTCGTCCGCGAGAGCTTTCGACGGCGAACTACGCAGCTTCCCCCGGTAGACATGGTGGTATTGGCGCGGGACGGCGCCCGCGCTGCCAGCAACCGTGACATCCTTGCCAGCCTGGAACGTCACTGGACACGAGTGGCTGGAACCAGCCGGAGCGCTACGGCCAATACAGGCACAACAACAACCAGAGGAAACAGTCCCTCGTGACCATGGACAACCTGCGCATTTTTCTCTGGGTCGGCTTGCTGATGCTGGTATGGCTGAACGTACAAACCTGGCAACAGACGTTTTCACCGCCGACAGCGACGACAACAGCGACGCCGGCCAATGGGGCTTCGCCGGCTGGCCAGGCCTCGCAGTCCCCGGACGCAAGTGCCGCAGATAGCGGGGCCTTGCCTGCACTGCAGGCTGGTACCACCGAGGCGGCACCCACCGTTGTCCCCCCTGCAGCAGATACCGATGCAACGACAGCTGCATCAGCGCTGATCCACGTGCGCACGGATGTGTTTGATCTCCAGATCGATACGCGCGGCGGCAACATCGTCGATGTCCGCTTGCCCACTTATCCGGTACACAAGGACAAACCCGATGTTCCGGTCGAGCTGCTGAATCAGACGCCGGTACATTTCTTTGTGTATCAGGACGGCTTGCGCGCTGCCAACGGACAGCCGGAGGCCAACCATCTGGCGACCTTCACGGCTGCTACCGACTCTTTTGAAATGGCGCCTGGTGCGGATGAGCTCCAGGTGCCGCTACGCTGGCAGGATGCCGACGGCATCACTGTGACCAAGACCTACACTTTTCATCGTGGCAGCTTCGCCATCGATCAGGTCTACACCGTCACCAACCATGGCGACAAGCCTTATGAAGCTGCGCAGTACCTGCAGATTCAGCGTGTCAGCACGCCGCAGAAGCGCTCGATGTTCGATGTCGACACTTATTCATTTCACGGGCCGGTTGCCTACAACGGCGAAAAGTACCAGAAGATCAAGGTCGAGGATCTCCACGACACACCGTTCTCGGAGAATGTTTCCAACGGCTGGTTTGCGGCGATTCAACACCATTTCCTTGCTGCTGCCGTGCCGCCGCCTGATCAGGTCTGGCATTACAACGCCCGGCTCAGTGACGGCAAGTTTCAGATCAGCGCAATCGGCCCGCTAACGACGGTGGCTCCGGGCCAGACCGAGAATTTCAGCGCCAAGCTTTTTGTAGGACCAAAACTTCAGAAGCAACTAAGCGTCACGGCCCCGCGTCTGGAACTGACCGTGGACTACGGTCGGCTAACGCTGCTGGCGCAACCGATGTTCTGGCTGCTAAGCAAGGTGCATGGCGTTGTCCACAACTGGGGACTGGCCATCATTCTGGTCACGTTCCTGATCAAACTGGTGTTCTACAAGTTGGCAGAAACCAGCGGCCGGTCGATGGCCGGCATGCGCAAGCTACAGCCACGAATGAAAGCACTGCAGGAACGGTTCAAGGACGACCGTCAGGCCATGAGCAAGGCGCTTATGGAGCTGTACAAGAAAGAGAAGATCAATCCGGCGGCAGGCTGCCTGCCGATGCTGGTACAGATTCCCTTCTTCATTTCCTTTTATTGGGTCCTGCTGGAAAGCGTGGAGATGCGCCAGGCACCGTTCATTTTGTGGATTACTGATCTATCGTCCAAGGATCCGTATTTCATCCTGCCGCTGCTGATGGGTGCGGCCATGTTCTTCCAGCAGAAACTGAATCCGCCACCGCCCGATCCGGTGCAGGCCAAGATGATGCAGATCATGCCGATCGCGTTCACCGTGTTCTTTGCCTTTTTCCCCGCCGGTCTGGTGCTGTACTGGCTGACCAACTCGGTTCTGTCGATTGCCCAGCAGTGGCGTATCAACAAGATGCTGGGCGCCAACTGAGTCGCCCGGCCCGGGCGGAAACACTGGTTGGAGGGCCGGGATGACCACGGCGTCCGGCAGCACTATTGTCGCGCGGGCCACGCCGCCAGGATTCGGCGGTATTGGCATCGTGCGGGTTTCCGGACCGGATGTGCCCGCCATCGCGGCGGCGCTGGTGGGCGGCTGCCCACCGCCACGGCTGGCCACTTTGCGGGCCTTTCGCGATGCTTCGGGCGCAACGATCGATACCGGTCTGGCCCTGTACTTTCAGGCGCCTGATTCCTATACCGGCGAAGACGTGCTGGAGCTGCAGGCCCACGGCGGTCCGGTACTCATTGAGCTGCTGATTGAGCGCGTGCTGAGCGTCGGTGCCCGGATGGCTCGACCCGGTGAGTTTTCCGAACGCGCCTTTCTGAACAACAAGCTGGATCTGCTGCAGGCGGAAGCCATTGCCGATCTGATCAATGCCGGTTCGCGGATGGCCGCGCGTGCGGCCCAGCGCTCCATGGCCGGAGAGTTCTCGACGGCCATCCTCGACCTCAACGAGCAGGTCACCGCGCTCCGCATATACGTGGAGGCAGCCATCGACTTTCCCGAAGAGGAAATTGATTTTCTGGCGACCGATGAATTGCAGCAACGGCTGGCGGCCGTGGCCACCGAATTCGATCGCATCGAAGCGGCAGCCAATCAGGGCAGATTGCTGCGGGACGGGCTGCACGTGGTGCTGGCCGGTCGCCCGAACAGTGGCAAGTCCAGCCTGCTGAACCGGCTCGCAGGCTATGAAGCGGCTATCGTCACGGCACAGCCGGGGACCACCCGGGATGTTATCCGCGAGCAGATTGAGATCGACGGTCTGCCGGTCCACATCATCGACACTGCCGGCTTACGCGAAAGCGACGACGTCGTCGAGCAGGAAGGCGTCCGGCGTACCCGCGGCCAGTTGGCGGTCGCCGACCTCACCTTGCTGTTGCTCGATGTCACAGACCCCGACGAACCAGGCTCGCTGCTGGCGGAATTGCCTGCCGGCGTACCGGTGATCCGGGTATGGAACAAGATTGACCTGAGCGGCGAGGCGCCCGGCGTTCGCAGTGGCACCAGTGCCCAGGCCAGCGAAGCTACCGTAGATATCGCGATTTCGGCACTGACGGGTGCCGGCATCGACACCCTGCGGGCACCATCAAAGCCCGGGCCGGATTCGAAGCCACCGGTGAAGGAACAATGATTGCGCGGCAACGTCACCTGGACAGCATCCGCCGTGCCCGGGCTCATTTCGACGCCGGCATCGTGCAGCTCACCGAACATCGTGCCGGGGAACTGCTGGCCGAGGAACTGGGCGGTGCCCAGCGGGCGCTCGCCGAGATCACCGGGGAATTCACCAGCGATGATCTGCTGGGGCGAATTTTCAGCAGCTTCTGTAGCGGAATATAGCGGCTGCTACGTGCCTGAACCCTGGCGCAGATCGGGCATGATGATGGCACTGGCACCGCCATCGGCCGTGGCGCAGTGCACGCGATTGCGCCCGGCGTTCTTGGCAGCGTAAAGCGCGCGGTCGGCTCGTTCTATAAGGTCGGACACCGATTCGCCGGGTCGATACTCCGCGATGCCGATGGATACCGTAACCGGGTGCAGGCCCTCGAACGGCCGCTGGACGACGGCCTTCCGCATTCGCTCGGCGCACTTGAGGGCGCCGCGCATCGAGGTTTCCGGCAACAGCACGATGAACTCCTCGCCGCCGACCCGACCAAGGGCGCTGCGCACATCATCGTGCAGATCTTCCGCTTCCCCGTGGCCGATGGCCGGCAGGCCGCTGCTGTTCAGGGTGTCCATGCTGCGCAACGCGCCACGTACACGCCGGGCGAAAGCAGCCAGCAGCCGATCACCAGCCTGATGGCCATAGCGATCGTTCATGTTCTTGAAGTGATCGATGTCGAGCAGGCAGATGCACATCGAGTCGCCACTGCGATCGGCTCTGGCTCGTTCCCGGCCCACCATCTCGAGTATCGAGCGGCGGCTGTAGGAGTTAGTGAGAAAATCGCGTTCGGCCTGATGCCGCAGCAGTGCCAGCTCCTGCTGCAGTTCAGTGTTTGTGGCTCGCAGACGATTGCTGGTTCGCTGCAAATGCCACGCCAGCCGATAGAGCACCGCAAGTGCAATGGCCAGGACGCTGACCGGGAGCAGGGCAGGCAGCAACTCTGCCACGACGGCGCCAGCCGGAGTGTTTGCGCTGAAGGCATCACTGCCGATCAATGTCAGCTGCTTCAGCAGTATGCTGGCAGTCATGGCACCGGCAGCGATCAGCATCAGCCGCGCCAGCACGCCGGGCGCAACCGCCGTCATCGCCAGTGCGATGGCCGACACCATCATGCCCACGCCGAGTACCAGGCTGGTACCCGAGCCTCCCGCGAACCACAGATACAGGGTGGTCCACACGATGCCCATCAGGGACTGGCCGGCGATCAGCATTGCGCCGGACGGCTTCTCGGCTTCAGGGAGTCGGTCAACCAGCAGAAACAGGCCGACCGAGAGGCCAGCGCCCAGGAGCAGTATCACTGCAGCTCCGCCGGACAGTGGTGCGGCCCCCAGGACACTGGCCAGGGCGGCCACGGCGGCCCACAGCGCATATAGCCCCGCCGCGAGGGTCATCGGCTGTTCTTCGACGCTCTGCGGCGGCTGCCCTGAGGGGCTACTGGCGACGCGGGTGTCAGATGAACGGGAGTGCATCGCTGAATCCATGATCGCTCCGTAAGCGGCTGCGCTTCTTGTTGTTATTGGTTTGCCAATGGCTACAGCCTTGCCGCTCTCAAGCGGAGTTCGAGGGCAGGCCGATATTGTTCTGCCAAAGATGCTGGCACACGGCGCCGGTACAAACCGTGACCGGCGTCAGGGGAAATTTCTTGCCATAACGCAATCAGGCGGTTTCCGGGCCTTAGAATGACCGGCCGGCAGGCTGGCGAACCGATCGACAGCCCCACAAAGGATCCAGGCAGACCTGGCGATACCCGATGAGCTACAAACACAACCACAACCACCACTTCAACGTGATTGTCGTGGGTGGCGGACACGCCGGTACGGAAGCGGCCTCTGCTGCTGCCCGCATGGGGGCTCGCACGCTGCTCCTCACGCAGAACCTGGAAACCATCGGCCAGATGAGCTGCAATCCCTCGATAGGCGGTATCGGCAAGGGGCATCTGGCCCGCGAGGTCGATGCCATGGGCGGCATCATGGCGATTGCCGCCGATCGTGCCGGGATTCACTTCCGTACCCTGAATTCCAGCAAGGGGCCTGCCGTGCGCGCCACCCGGGCGCAGGCTGACCGCGCCATTTATCGTCACGCAGTGCGTCAGTTGCTCGATGCGCAGCCGAACCTGCTGCTGTTCCAGCAGGGTGTAGATGACCTGATCGTCGACGGCGGGCGAGTGTCTGGCGTCGTCACACAATCCGGTTTGCGATTCACCGCCGATGCAGTCGTGCTGACCGTGGGTACCTTTCTGGCCGGCCGCATCCATGTGGGACTCAGCAACTACGCCGGCGGCCGCGCCGGCGATCCGGCGTCGGTTGGCCTGGCGGCGCGATTACGCGAGCTGCCCTTTGAAGTGGGCCGTCTGAAAACCGGCACGCCGCCACGGATAGATGCCCGGTCGGTGGACTTCAGCCAGCTCACGGTACAGCCCGGCGATACGCCGGAACCCGTGTTTTCCTTCATCGGACGCCGCGCGGATCACCCGCGGCAGGTGCCCTGCCATATCACCCGCACCACGCCAGCCACTCACGAGATCATCCGCCAGTCGCTAGACCAGTCTCCGATGTACGCCGGTGTTATCGAGGGCGTGGGTCCACGCTACTGCCCGTCGGTGGAAGACAAGATCGTGCGTTTTGCCGACAAGGATTCGCACCAGATTTTCCTGGAACCCGAAGGCCTGGATTCCACGGAGCTCTATCCGAACGGCATTTCCACCAGTCTGCCCTTCGATGTTCAGCAAACGTTCGTGCGCACGATCCCGGGTCTGGAAAACGCCCACCTGACCCGGCCCGGCTATGCCATTGAATACGACTATTTCGATCCACGCGGTCTGCGGCCAACCCTGGAAACCTCGAGTCTCACCGGGTTGTGGTTTGCCGGTCAGATCAACGGCACGACCGGTTATGAGGAAGCAGCAGCCCAGGGTCTGGTTGCCGGCATCAATGCCGCGCTCCGTTCCCGGGGTGAGGAAGGCTGGGCGCCGCGCCGGGACGAGGCTTACGTTGGCGTGCTGGTCGATGATCTCATCACGCGCGGAACGATCGAACCCTATCGGATGTTCACCAGTCGCGCCGAACATCGCCTGCTGCTGCGCGAAGATAACGCCGACGCGCGCCTCACGCCGTTGGGCCGGCGACTGGGGCTGGTCGATGAACAGCGCTGGACCCTGTTCAATCTGAAGCTGGAGGCCGTCAACGCCGAGCGCGAGCGATTGAACAGCGTGGTGGTTCAACCGGCAGCTGCGGCTGACGCGCTGGCATCGGTCGGACTGCCGCCATTGCGTCGCGAGCAACGTGCACTCGAGTTGCTCAAGCGTCCCGATATCGACTACAGCTGGGTGACTGGCCTGGCGACAGTAGGGCCAAGAGCGGTGCCCCCAGCGGAGTACGCGGAGCTCACCGAACAGATCGAAGCACAGGTACTGATCGAAACCCGCTACGCCGGCTATGTACGTCGACAGCAGGAAGAAATCGACCGCTGTCGTGACACTGATGCCGTGAACCTGCCGGACGATCTGGACTATCTGAAAATTCACGGACTGTCGCAGGAACTGCAACTTAAACTGAGCCATCAGCGGCCCGCTACGATCGGGCACGCCAGCCGCATACCCGGCATCACACCGGTGGCAGTGTCGCTACTGCTGGTGCATCTGCAGAAGCGGCGTGCCAAGGCGAATGCTGGCGGCCGTCGCTAGCCGCCCCCGCCGGACCGGCCCGGGCAGCGCGGCGCTCGTCGCCGTGGCCGCGATGCTGCTGCTAACTGCGTGCAGTCGTCCGGGCGAAGAGGACACGCTGCCGGTGCCGAAGACCGTGCACGTAGGCGGCAGCAGTGGCCAGGAACTCGCTGCTGAACAGATCCTGCGCCGGGGCAATGGCGCGGAACCTGAAACCCTGGACCCCCATCGCGCCGAGGGTGTGACTTCATCCAATGTGTTGCGGGATCTGTTTGAGGGTCTGGTCGACGAAGCACCCGACGGTGCGCTGATTCCGGGTGCTGCAGAGAGCTGGACGATCAGCGCCGACGGCCGCGTCTACACTTTCAAGCTTCGTGCCAATGGTCGCTGGAGCAACGGTGACCCGGTGACCGCCGACGACTTCGTCTTTGGTCTGCGACGCAGTGCTGATCCGGCCACGCTGTCGGAATATTCGGCGATTCTCTATCCCATCGAGAACGCCGAGGCGGTGGTGCATGGCAGCCTGCCACCCGAGCGGCTGGGCGTGCGTGCCATCGATTCGCACACGCTTGAGATCCGGCTGCATTCGCCAACACCCTATTTATTGGGTCTGCTCACGCATTCGAGCACCTATCCGGTCCACCGCCAGTCGGTCGAGAAATACGGCAACCTGTTCGCGCGGCCAGGCAATCTGGTGAGCAACGGCGCGTACAGCCTTAAAGCATGGGTGGTGCAGTCGTATATCCAGCTGGTTCGTAACCCGTACTACTGGGAGAACAACCTGACCACTATCGATGAAGTCTGGTACTACCCGGTCGAGAATGCCGAGTCCGAGCTCAATCGCTACCGCGCCAATGAATTCGACATGACCGAGACCGTGCCCAACCGGCAGATTCCCTGGCTGCGGAAGAATCTGCCGGACGAGTTGCGCATCGCGCCGTATCTAGGCAGCTACGTCTACGGCTTCAACACCACCCAGCCACCCTTCAAGGACAACATACCGTTACGCAAGGCCCTGGCCATGGCGCTGGACCGGGATGTGCTGGTGAACAAGATCACCGGCGCCGGTGAAATTGCGGCCTACGGCTGGGTGCCACCGGTAACCGGCTACCGTGGCCAGCATCCCGTCTGGGCCAGCTGGACCCAGGAAGAACGGAATGCCGAGGCCCGGCGCCAGTACGCGCTGGCCGGCTATTCGGCCGAGCACCCGCTGAAGGTACAACTGTTGTACAACACCGAGATCAACCATCGACGGCTGGCAGTGGCAATGGCAGCCATGTGGCGTGATGTGCTGGGCGTGCACACCGAACTCCTGTCGCAGGAATGGCGGGTATTTCTGCAGACCCGACGCTCGCGTATAGACACGCAGGTGTTCCGTTACGGCTGGGTTGGCGATTACGACGATCCTTACACCTTCGCCGAAATTCTGGAGTCGAAGCACGGACTGAACGACATGGGCTACAACAACCCGCGCTATGACGAATTGCTCCACCAGGCATCGAGGGAAGCGGACGCCAAAGTCCGGATGGCGTTGCTTGAAGAGGCGGAGCGGGTGATGCTGGACGATATGCCGATCCTGCCGATGTATTTCTACGTCAGCAAAAAGATGCTGAAGCCCTGGGTGGCGGGTTACGAGGACAACATCATGGACCGCCACTACAGCCGTCACCTGCGTATCCTGAAGCACTGACCGATCGTGCTGCGTCTCTTTCTACGCCGACTTCTGGAAGCCGTTCCTACACTGCTGATCCTGATCGCCGTGACCTTCTTCATGATGCGCGTGGCGCCCGGGGGCCCCTTCGATACCGAGAAGCGGCTGCCGCCCGAGGTCGAGACGAACCTGCGCGCCGCCTATCACCTGGACGAGCCGCTGTATCAGCAGTTCGGACGCTATCTGTGGAACCTTTCAAAAGGCGATTTCGGGCCTTCCTTTCAATACCGTGACCGCACCGTGACCGAGCTGATCGCCAGCGGCTTTCCGGTGTCCTTGCGGCTGGGCGGCTTCGCCATGCTGATCGCGCTGATCGGTGGTGCCACGCTGGGCAGCATTGCAGCGCTGCGCCAGAACCGCCCGGCCGACTACGGCACGATGGCGCTCGCGATGACCGGTATCTCGGTGCCCAACTTCGTCATGGCGCCGCTGCTGGTCCTGGCTTTTGCCGTCTATCTGGGCTGGTTGCCGGCGGGCGGACTGGGCGACGCAGGCTGGCGCAATCTGCTGTTGCCCGTGATTACGCTGGCCTTGCCACAAGTGGCCTACATCGCGCGTCTTACCCGGGGCAGCATGATCGAAGTCCTGCGCAGTGACTTCATCCGCACGGCGCGCGCCCAGGGCCTGTCGACGCGCACGATACTGCTGCGCCACGCGCTGAAGCCGGCACTGGTGCCAGTGGTGTCATACCTGGGGCCCGCCACGGCCGGGCTGATCACCGGTTCCGTGGTGATCGAGCAGATCTTCGGCCTGCCCGGGCTGGGCCGCTATTTCGTGCAGGGGGCGCTCAATCGCGACTACACCCTGGTGCTCGGTATCGTGGTGTTCTATGGAGCGCTGATCATTCTCTTCAACCTCCTGGTCGACCTGCTTTACGGCTGGCTCGACCCGCGCTCACGCCAATGACCACGGGAACCACGCTTGCAAGAGGAGCGCCTTCATGCGCCATCCCGCCCGAACCCGCTCGCAGCCTCTGGTCCGATGCGTGGTCTGCACTCAAGGGCAACCGTGCGGCGATGGCCGCTGGCGCCGTCCTCGGTATCCTCATCCTGCTGGTGCTGTTTGGTCCGATGCTCAGCGACTATCGCTTCGACAAGCCGAACTGGGATGAGATCGGTGTGCCGCCCTCGATTGCCAACGGACACCCCTTTGGCACCGACTCACTCGGTCGTGATCTTTACACCCGTACCCTGCACGGCGGGCGCATCTCGCTGATGGTGGGGCTGGTGTCCACGCTGGTGAGCCTGATCATCGGAATTGCCTGGGGCGCTACAGCCGGATTTCTGGGCGGGCGTATCGACCGGCTGATGATGCGCACTGTCGACATACTCTATGCCTTGCCCTTCATGTTTCTGGTGATTCTGCTGATGGTGCTGTTCGGTCGAAACATCATTCTGATCTTTGTCGCCATCGGCGCGATCAACTGGCTCGACATGGCGCGCATCGTCCGCGGCCAGACTCTTGGTCTCAAGCAGCGTGAATTCATCGAGGCGGCGCGGGTGTCCGGGGTTAAATCTGCACGCATCATCCTGCGCCATATCGTCCCCAACCTGCTCGGCGTGGTCGTCATCTATGTGACGCTGACGATTCCACAGGTCATTCTGGTCGAGTCTTTCCTGAGCTTTCTTGGCCTGGGCGTCCAGGAACCGATGACCTCGTGGGGCGTGATGGTGAGTGATGGCGCACTGGACATGGAAAGTGCGCCATGGATGCTGGTGTTTCCGGCGCTGTTCCTGGCCACCACGCTTTTCTGCTTCAACTTCCTGGGCGACGGCCTGCGCGATGCGCTGGACCCGCGTGATCGTAGCGGGCGCTGATGGCGGTATTACCCGAGCGCCAGGCGTTAGCCACACCGCAGACCTTGCTTGAAGTCCGCAATCTCCATGTGAGTTTTGTAACGCGTGACGGTTCGGTGGACGCGGTCCGCGATCTGGCATTCAGCATCCAGCCGGGTGAGGTGCTGGGCATCGTCGGCGAGTCCGGCTCGGGCAAGACCCAGGCGGCGATGGCGCTGATGGGTTTGCTGGCAGATAACGGCCGGGCCACCGGCAGTATCCGCTTTGAAGGGGAGGAACTCATCGGCATGGCGGACGCTCGCCTGGCCAGTCTCCGCGGGGCCCGGATGGCCATGGTTTTCCAGGACCCGATGACCTCGTTGAATCCCTACCTGACGATTGGCCAGCAAATGTCCCTGGTGCTGCGCCGCCATCGGCCACAATCACGATCTGCAGCGCTGGCTGAGTGCGAGCGCCTGCTGGCCGCCGTGCACATCACCGATCCCGGGCCGCGCCTTGCGATGTATCCCCACGAACTGTCCGGCGGCATGCGTCAGCGGGTGATGATCGCCACGGCGCTGCTCTGCGAGCCTGCGTTGTTGATCGCCGACGAGCCGACCACGGCGCTGGACGTGACCGTGCAGGCGCAGATCCTCGCACTCATGGCAGAACTCCGTCAGAAGTTTGGCACCGCGATCATCCTGATCACCCACGATCTTGGTGTTGCGGCCGGCACCTGTGATCGTCTTCTGGTGATGCGTAATGGCGAGTGCCAGGAACAAGGCCTCGTGGACGAGGTATTTGCCAGGCCACAGACCCGCTACGCTCGCGAACTGCTGGCCGCCGTGCCGCGCCTAGATGATCAGGTGGCGTTACCTCCCGTCGGTGCTGGCAGGGCGATCCTCGCCGTGGAGGATCTCGCCGTGCATTACCCGGTGGCTGCCGCGAGTCTGTTCGCGCCAACCCGTACGCTGCGCGCGCTGGATGGCGTGTCGCTGGAGGTTGCGCCGGGTGAAACTGTGGGGGTGGTCGGCGAATCAGGCTCCGGCAAGTCAACATTGGCCCGTGCGGTATTGCGCCTGGTCCGGCCGACTCGCGGGCGGGTTTGTCTGCTGGGCCGGGAACTCGCTGGACTCCCGGAAACGGCCGTACGCGAGTCACGCCGCGACATGCAACTGGTGTTTCAGGATCCGCTGGCCGCGCTGGATCCGCGCATGACCATTGGTCAGACCATCGCCGAGCCGCTGCAGGCTTTTGAGCCCGCAATGCCCGCTGCGAAGCTGGAGCAACGGGTTTCCGCGGCGCTGACCCAGGTTGGCCTCGAACCCGCCTGGAGAAACCGCTACCCCACCAGTTCTCGGGCGGCCAGTGCCAGCGCGTCGGCATTGCCCGCGCACTGATCCTGGAACCGAAGCTGCTCGTGTGCGATGAAGCCGTGAGTGCGCTGGACGTCACGGTGCAGGCACAGATCATCGAATTGCTGCTGGAGTTGCAGGCGCGCCTCAAGCTTGCGCTGGTGTTCATCTCGCACGATCTCGCCGTCGTGCGCCGCCTTAGCCACCGCGTTCTGGTGCTCTATCTGGGCAAGCCCATGGAAATCGCCAGTGCCGAGCGCCTGTACCGTGCTCCGCGTCACCCGTACACGCAGGCGTTGCTGGCGGCTGTGCCGATCCCTGATCCGCAGCGGGAACGTCAGCGGGTCAAGGCATTACTGTTCGGCGAAGTGCCATCCCCGTTGTCACCGCCGACCGGCTGTCCGTTCCGTACGCGCTGCCCGCATGCCATCGCGCGATGCACGGCGGAAGTGCCGGCCCTGCGCGAATTTGCTGGTTCGCTGGTGGCGTGTCACCGTGTTGAAGAACTGGCGACTCAGTCGCTGGCGGACTCGCTGAACCCCGGGCTATAGTCGCGCGAGCATGGAGTTCCGCTCCAAAATTGATCTGGCTGGCATAAGGGTTTTATGCACCAACCCGCCTCCATCGCACTGCGCTGGCTCTACTGCCTGGCCGTTCTGAGCACCATCCTGCCGCGCGGTGGTTCCGGCTGGGTGCGAATGACGATCGACAGCTCGCCCTATTCCATGGTGCCAGTCATTGCGCCACTCACGTTTCTGGCGCTTGGCCTCTGGCGCGTCTATCACGTTGCGCGCTTTTCCGCGACGCTGGAAGCACCGGTGTACAAGGGGGCGATAAACTTGCTACGAAAGGCCGGAATCGTGGTGATGATCGTTGGAGCGCTCTATCTGTTTGTGCGGATTGGTTACCGGCCCGTCGTCCAGGCGATGACCAAGACACCAACTGCCAGCGGCATCGAATTCTATCTGGTTGGTCTTTACCTGGTTCGGATTGATGGCTTCGCGCCACTCGGCGTGATTCTGTTTGAAGCCAGCCGGCTGATGCGGTTCGAACGCCAGCGACTGCGGAATTCGCCTTGAGCTGACGCAACCACAAAACTGACATCCCTCCCGGACTCATGCAACAAATCGAAATTATCCGCGGCGATATCACCACGCTAGATGCAGACGCCATCGTGAATGCAGCTAACGAGACGTTGCTTGGCGGCGGTGGGGTGGATGGCGCCATACATCAGGCCGCTGGACCCGGCCTGCTCGAGGCCTGCCGTGCCCTGCCTGAAATATCCCCCGGCGTTCGTTGTCCGACCGGTGAAGCGCGCATTACGCCGGGCTTCGACCTCAAGGCCCGGCATGTCATTCATGCCGTCGGCCCGGTATGGCGTGGTGGTGCCAACGGCGAGGGCCGCGTGCTGGCGAGTGCTTACCGGAGCAGCCTCAGGCTGGCACAGGAGTACCGGCTGACGTCTGTCGCCTTTCCCGCTATCAGTTGCGGGGTCTACGGATTCCCATTGCTCAAGGCCACCGGTATCGCGGTACGGTCAATTCTGGTGTTTCTCGCCGAAGACGAAGTACTGGAGCGCGTGCAGCTCGTGGCATTCAGCGACGGCGTCCGGGCAGCATTCGAAGCTGCGCTGAAGGCGCCGTTGCGCTAACTGCGAGTCCGGCAAATGCTGATGTGCTGCACCCGAAAGCCATTGCGCCGGAACCCGGCAACGCCCTGCATCAACGGTCCCGGAGTCAGGGCACCACCAGATCGAAGGTGGCTTGCACGCTGCTTTGAATCCCGATTTCGCCGGGGGTGTAGCTTTCTGTGGCGCCGTCGGCGGCCATCGCCTGGGTGCGCATCAATTGTCGTGGCATCGGCATTGGCGGCGGGGCTGCGCCGTCGGCGCTGATCATTCGTGCGGCACCGACCTTCACGCCCAGACTGCTGGCGATTCGCTCGGCATTGGCCTTGGCATCGGCCGTCGCGGCGGCGAGCGCATCGCGGTTCAGTTCCGTACGCCTGCTGCTGTCGAGCTGCGGAGGTGATACCTGGTTTACACCGGCGTTGATGGCACCTTCGATCACCTCACCGAGTTTACTCAGGTCATCAAGTTCAACCTCGAGCTGCCGTTGCACGAAATAACCCTGGAAGATCTGCTGGTTCTCTTTCTGGTCCCAGCGGTATTCGGGCTGGATGGAGAGGCCGGAGCTGCGGACCTTGGCGTCCTTGATGCCAAGCTTCTTGCAGAGGGCGAGGAAGGCGTTGCTGACTTTCACGGTCTGGTCGCGGGCAACCTGCATGCTGGCATCGCGACGCTGAACAGCAAGCGAGAGCCGGGCAATGTCTGGCGTTGCATTGATAATGCCGGTGCCGGACACTGAAATTGTTCGTGGCAAGTCATCGGCGAGAGCCAGACTGGTCATCAGCAGGAGGCACGTGATGAGCGGGAAGGATTTGACTGGCATGGGGGCTCTCCACAGGAACAACGTGCGTGGTCTGGAATTCCAGACGTCCTCTGACTAACATAGCGACCCACCCACACCGCATCAACCGGGCCCCCAACCGGGTCCCGTAACCGGGCCCTTCAACCGGGCTCCCCAGATTTACTCGGCAAGTTGGATTTATGCACTACACACGGCTGGCAGTTCTACTTGGTGTTGTCCTGGCTGGCAACCTGGCTCTGACTTCTGCTTCTGCCCAGGATGCTTCGGCTCCGCTGGCGCCTCCGGCAGTCGATATTTCCCGGGGCGGCATACTGTCCGATACCTGTATGGGCTGTCACGGAATTCCCGGTTACCGGAACGCCTACCCGTCTTTCCGAGTACCGAAGCTGGGCGGCCAACATCCCGAATACCTGGTGGTTGCGCTGCAGGGTTATCAGAATCAGACCCGTCCTCACAAGACCATGCATGCCCAGGCCACTTCTCAGAAAGAGCAGGACATGAAGGACATTGCAGCGTTCTTCTCCAGCGAGGGCGCCGTGAAGAAGATCGACAAGCCGGTGGGTCAGGCTCCGGCAAAGGCCGCAACCTGCGTAGCCTGCCACGGAGAAGCGGGGGTCAGCGTGACGCCGAACTGGCCGATTCTGGCCGGTCAGCACGAGGACTACCTGGTCCACGCGCTGCATGAATACAAGGACGGCAAGCGCAAGGATCCGGTCATGGGCAGCCAGGCCATTTCGCTGACTTCAGAAGAAATCCAGGAGCTGGCGGCCTACTTCGCGGCGCAGCCGGGGCTCTTTACCGTTCACTACAGCGCCAAGCGATAAGCGCCATACGGGCGTATCCCGAATCGCGTTAGTCTGTGGTCCGTGGAATCCTTCAAAGCCCTGCGGGTACATCAGATCGACGGCGGCACCGAAGCCCGGCTGGAAACGCTGACGCTCGCTGATCTGTCGCCCGGCAACGTCGTCATCCGCGGCGAATATTCCAGCATCAACTACAAAGACGCTCTGGCCGTAACCGGCAAGGGGCGCATCCTGCGGCGCTTTCCATTGGTGGCGGGCGTTGATATCGCTGGCACCGTGGTGAGTTCCGCTGACGGCCGGTTGAAGCCCGGAGATGCTGTGGCCGTGCATGGTTGCGGCCTGAGCGAAACCCACGATGGCGGCTTCAGCGAGTATGCCCGGGTGCCTGCCGAATGGGTGAACAGGCTGCCGGCGGAAATCGATACGCGCATGGCGATGGGTCTGGGTACGGCTGGTTTCACGGCGGCATTGGCCATTCACCGCCTGGAACAGATCGGCCAGACCCCCGGGATGGGGCCCATTGCTGTCACCGGAGCAACCGGCGGCGTGGGTAGCATAGCGATCGCAATGTTGGCCGGCCTTGGCTATTCAGTCACTGCGATCACCAGCAAGACCACGGCCGACGACTATCTGCGTGGCCTGGGGGCCTCCGACATCTACTGTCTGAAGGGCAGGGAACTGGGGACGAAACCGCTGGAAAAGACCTTGTGGGGCGGTGCGGTAGACAGCCTGGGCGGCGCGACGTTGGCCTGGCTAACGCGGACCGTCGCACCTTACGGCAGCATTGCCAGCGTTGGGCTGGCGCAGGGCCACGAACTGCAAACCACGGTAATGCCATTTATCCTGCGTGGCGTCAGTCTGCTCGGGATCAACTCCGTAGAGGTGCCGGCAGCGCTGCGCGCCGAGATCTGGCGGCGCCTGGCAGGGGATCTGAAGCTGACCAGTCTGGCGGGCATTGTCACGCGGGAAGTGGCGCTGGCCGAGGTGCCGGACATCGTTGATGCCTGGGTTGCCGGTACCGTCGTCGGCCGGTGCCTGGTCCGCCTGGGCGGCCAGATCAATGGCCGGGGCGAACACGACAGCAGCGGCCGCCAGGCGTAGCGGGCATACTGGTCGCCGAGGGGGCCGTGGTGGTGGCCATTGTGGAAGACCGCCTGCGCGAGGGCCTGACAGCACTGGGCATCCCGGCAGACGACGAACTGATCTACAGGCTTGCCGACTTCCTGCGGTTGCTCGCCAAGTGGAACCAGGCCTGGAACCTGACCAGCATCCGGGATCCACTGGCGATGGTGCCGCTGCATATCCTGGATTCGCTGACGGTTCGGCCGTTGCTTGCCGGCCAGAGGATCCTGGATGTGGGTTGCGGTGCCGGTTTACCGGGAATCCCGCTGGCCCTCACGGAGCCGGCGCGGGAGTTCACGCTCCTCGACGCGACGCTGAAGAAGATACGCTTCGTGCGCCAGGCTATAGGCACACTGAAACTCCGCAATGCGCGGGCTGAACATTCAAGAATCGAGGACTACGCTGCCGTGCCACCTTTTGACACCGTGCTCTGCCGCGCCTTTGCTGCACTCCCGGACTTCATCCGGGGAGCGGAACGGCTGCTGGCACCGGATGGCCAGTTTCTGGCGTTGAAAGGCAAACTGCCGGCAGTCGAAATTGACGCATTACCTGCTGGTTGGCGGGCTGCTGCGGTAACGCCGGTGACGGTTCCGGGCCTGGACGCCGAGCGTCACATCATCCGGGTCGTGCGCGCATGAGCCGCATCATTGCCGTAACCAACCAGAAAGGTGGCGTGGGCAAGACGACCACGTCGGTAAATCTGGCGGCCTCGCTCGCCATGCTGGAAAAGCGCGTACTGCTGGTGGATCTGGATCCCCAGGGCAATGCGACCACCGGCTGCGGAATCGACAAGCAAACCCTGACGAGCACCATCTGCGAGGTGTTGCTGGGCGAGAGTGAGGCGCTGGACACCATCGTGTCGGTCACCAGCGCCGGCTTTGCCCTTCTGCCTGCCAATGCCGATCTGACCGCAGCCGAAGTGCGACTGTTGCAGGAAATCGGCCGCGAAATGCGTCTGCGCAAGGCTCTGGAACCGGTGCGTGGTCTCTATGACTACATCCTGATTGACTGCCCGCCCACCATCAACATGCTCACCCTGAACGCGTTGACCGCGGCCGACGGCGTGCTGATTCCGATCCAGTGCGAGTACTACGCCCTGGAGGGACTATCGTCCTTGCTGGAAACGGTAAAGCAGGTACGGAACACGGTAAATCCGGCTTTGAATATCGAGGGCCTGCTGCGCACGATGTTCGACCCGCGCAACCGGCTGGCGATGGATGTGTCGGCGGAACTGGAAAAACTGTTTCAGGAAAAGGTCTATCAGGCCGTCATCCCGCGCAACGTGCGTCTGGCCGAAGCGCCCAGTTACGGGGTCCCGGTGCTGCAGCACGACCGCAGTTCCCGCGGTGCCCAGGCCTACCTGGAGCTGGCCGCGGTGGTGCTGCGCGGGCCGCTACCGCCGGATGAAGCCATTCCAGGTGCGGAGGATGCCGGCCACGCCAAGGTCGACGCAGGCTCGGGCTAGAATGCCGGTCGGCTGGACAGCAGTTGGACGACGGAAGGTGGCAGCAACATGGCGGTGAAACGAACCGGTCTGGGCCGTGGTCTGGAAGCACTGCTGGGCGCTGCTGCAACAGCACCAGTGGCGACCCGACCGGGCGCAGATGCAGGCACAACGTCTGATAGCGTCGCCCGGCCATCGGGCATCAATAACGAAGCAGCAAACACCGAGGGCCTGAAGACCCTCGCCGTTGATCTGCTCGTGCGCGGCAGCTACCAGCCCCGCAGCGACATGCATCCTGAATCCCTGGAAGACCTGGCCCAGTCCATCCGCGCCCAGGGTGTGATTCAGCCCATCGTCGTGCGTCCGCTGGTCGAGCGTGGCCCGGGCGGAGCGCCGCGCTACGAGATCGTTGCCGGCGAGCGGCGCTGGCGGGCAGCCCAGATGGCCGGCCTGCAGTCGATTCCGGCGCTGGTCCGCAACATCCCGGACTCAGCCGCCATCGCGATGGCGCTTATAGAGAATATTCAGCGTGAGGACCTTAATCCGCTGGAGGAAGCCCTGGCGCTGCGTCGACTGATTGGTGAATTCGAGCTCACTCACGAGGGTGCGGCCGAGGCTATCGGCCGGTCGCGGGCGGCAGTGTCGAACCTGCTCCGGCTGCTGCAACTGGGCGATGTGGCCCAGGGCCTGCTGGAAAAGCGCTCGCTGGAAATGGGTCATGCGCGGGCGCTGCTCGGCCTGACCGATACGCGCATGCAGGCCGAGGTGGCCCGGCTGGTCGCCGGCAAGGGGCTTTCAGTGCGGGAAACCGAGCGGCTGGTGAAGCGCATGCTCGACGGCCCCGGCAAGCCGGCCGGGAATACCCAGGCCGGAAGATCCACCGATCCGGATGTACAGCGCCTGGAGAACGAGCTGGCCGACAAGCTCGGCGCCCGCGTCATGATCCAGCACGGCCGCGGCGGCAAAGGCAAGCTGGTGGTGACCTACAACAGCATCGACGAACTGGACGGCATCCTCGCCCACATCACTTGATACCGCCACCCTGGTCATGATCGCTACTGCTCACGGCCAGGGCCAATGCCTCGGGGTTGATTGCACGGTGCAACATCAATAGAATTCCGCGGCTCGACACCCCCTTTGTTGGAATGAGCCAAACGCAGCGATTTCGACCACTGCGCCGGGCTGCCTTCCGGCTGGCGGCCTGGCAGAGTGCGCTCACTGTTATGGTTGGCGCCGGCGCCTGGATACCGGGGGGTGCAGCGGCCGCCTGGTCGGCCGCGTTGGGGGGAGGCATCGGAATTATCGCTGGGCTTTACCAGGCTCTGCGGATGTTCCGGGTCGATGCGGCAGACGATCCAGCACGGTTTTACCGGGCTGTATGGATTAGCGAAGCAATGAAGATCCTGCTGACAGTAGCACTCTTCATTTTCGCAATCCGGGTCCTGAACCCGCAGTTTGCACCCATGATCGTGGCTTACGCCGCCACGTTCATCGTGTATTGGGCTGCGCTGGGTACTGGGTATCCGTGGATGGAAGACAACGGTAAGTAGCGAATGTCAGCAGAAGGCAAACAGACCGCCAGCGAATACATCCAGCACCACCTTACCCATCTCCAGGTTTGCCGCGGAGAAGAGGGCTGGGTGTGGAATAACTGTCACGGTAACTTCTACGCCATCAATGTCGATTCCATGGTCGTTGCGATATTGCTTGCCATCGGTCTCGGCTGGCTGTTCCGGCACATCGCGGTCAATGCCCGGCAGGATTCACCAAGCCGTACCCAGGTGATGATCGAGATGATCTTCGACTTCGTCGACGGCAGTGTCCGCGACACATTCAATGGCAGGAGCCGGCTCATAGCGCCACTGGCACTGACCATCGTCACCTGGGTCTTCATGATGAACTTCATGGATCTGATCCCGGTCGACTTCCTGCCGGCGGCTGTTGAGCAGACCGGCATTGCCAAGTACGCGCGCGTGGTGCCCACCGCTGATGTGAACGTTGCTTTCGGCATGTCGCTATCGGTTTTTGCCCTGATTATTTTCTACAGCTTCAAGATGAAGGGTCCAGGCGGGTTCCTGCGCGAGCTGACCATGAATCCGCTCAATCCCCGGGATCTCGGTGTGCCCATGATCCTGTGGCCACTGGTTATCGCCTTCAATTTCATTCTTGAGTCGGTGTCGTTGCTCGCCAAGCCGTTGTCTCTGGCGTTGCGGCTCTTCGGTAACATGTATGCGGGTGAGCTGATGTTCATCCTGATCGCCCTGTTGGGCGTTTATCAGTTGCCTCTGCATTTCCCCTGGGCGGTGTTCCACATCCTGATCATCACCCTGCAGGCCTATATTTTCATGATGCTCACCATCGTCTATCTGAGTCAGGCGCACGAGCATCACTGAGCCACACCACTACGATTCGCAACAATAGATCTGATTTAGGAGTAACTGATGGAAACTGTTATTGGCTTTACTGCGATCTCCGTCGCCATTCTGATTGGCCTGGGCGCACTGGGTGTAGGCATCGGCATGGGTATTCTGGGCGGCCGCTTTCTGGAAGGCTGCGCCCGCCAGCCGGAGCTGGCAAACATGTTGCAGACCAAGATGTTTCTGGTGGTGGCGCTGCTCGACGCCGTCGCGATGATCGGTGTCGGTATCGCGCTGTTCTTCGCCTTTGCCAATCCGTTCATTGGGCAGCTGCAACCGTTCATTGGCCAGTAGCAGGTAGCAGCCGTTGACTGATCAGGGCCACGTTGCCTCGTAAGTTGCGGTCAGGAGTTTTGCGGTGGATCTAAATCTAACCCTCGCCGGACAAGCCATCGCCATGGCGGTGTTCGTCTGGTTCTGTATGAAGTATGTGTGGCCGTACATTCTTGACAGCATCGAGACGCGCCAGAAAAGCATCGCTGACGGCCTCGCTGCTGCCGAAAAAGGCAACCGGTCTCTGGAAGATGCACAAGTGAAGATCGCATCGATGGTCGAGGATGCTCGCGGTCAGGCCCGACAGATCATTGATCAGGCGCACACCCGTGGGAACGAGATTGTGGATGAAGCCCGACAGGACGCCACGCAGGAGCGGGAGCGTATCCTGAAGGCTGCCCAGGGCGATGTGGAGCAGCAGATCAACCGCGCCCGCGACGAACTTCGTGCCCAGGTTGCCGCCATCACGGTGGCCGGTGCCGAGAAGATCCTGGCGCGGGAAATCGATCCCCGTGCCCACGAGGATCTCCTTGGCAAGCTTGCAGCGCAGATCTGAGGCGGCAGAGCAATGACTGAACACGGTTCCACCACCGCCCGACCCTACGCCCAGGCCGTCTTTGAGATCGCCCGCACCGACAACCAGCTGTCGGCATGGTCCGAATTTCTGGCGCTGGCAGCGGAGATCGCCGCCTCACCGGCTGCAGGCCAGTATCTGGCCGCCCCCGGGGCCGACCGATTCGCCATGGCTGACGGTATTGCCGCCATTGCCAGCGACAAGCTGGGCAACACGCCGCTGCTGAGCGGCGGTCAGGGATCGGTTGGCAACGGTTTCCTCAAGGTACTTGCAGAGAATCAGAGACTTGGCGTGCTACCGCAGATTCTCGTGCGCTACGAAGCGCTGAAGGCTGAAGCGGAGGGCAGCGTCGAGGTGATTCTGACCTCGGCATCCGAGGTATCGGAAGCGCAGCAACAGCGGATTATCGAATCGCTCAATAAACGCTTCGGCCGACAGGTTCGTCTTTCCGTCCAGCTTGATCCCACCCTGATCGGTGGCGCCCGGCTGCAAATTGGTGATCGCGTGATCGATGGCTCCGTCCGTACCGGACTCGACAAACTGGCAACCACCTTGCGCGCCTGAGCGCCGGGTAACCCAAGGAACGATACATGGCACTCAAGGCCTCCGAAATCAGCGAACTGCTCAAGCAGCGCATCAAGAACTTCGAGTCCGTCGCCGAAGCACGCGACGTCGGCACCGTCATTGCTGTGACCGACGGTATCTGCCGTGTGCACGGGCTGGCTGACGCCCAGTACGGTGAGATGCTCGAGTTCCCCGGCAACACCTTCGGCCTGGCGCTCAACCTCGAGCGGGACTCCGTCGGCGCAGTGGTACTGGGCGATTACAAACACATTTCCGAAGGCAATCAGGTAAAGACCACCGGTCGCATCCTGGAAGTGCCGGTGGGCGAGGGCCTCTTGGGCCGGGTCGTCAATGCGCTGGGCGAGCCGCTCGACGGCAAGGGTCCGATCGATGCCGCCGGCAGTTCTCCGATCGAGAAGGTGGCGCCGGGCGTGATTACCCGTCAGTCAGTCGATCAACCGGTACAAACCGGACTGAAAGCCATTGACGCCATGGTGCCGGTGGGTCGCGGCCAGCGCGAGCTGATCATCGGTGACCGCCAGACTGGCAAGACCGCCGTGGCCATCGACACGATCATCAACCAGAAGGGCACCGGCATAAAGTGCATCTATGTCGCGATTGGCCAGAAGGCTTCCTCGGTCGCCAACGTCGTTCGCAAGCTTGAGGAGCACGGCGCAATGGATCACACCATTGTCGTCGCCGCATCGGCAGCGGATTCGCCGGCCACCTGGTACCTTGCGCCCTACTCTGGTTGTGCGATGGGCGAGTATTTCCGCGACAAGGGCGAAGACGCCCTGATCATCTACGACGATCTCACCAAGCAGGCCTGGGCCTATCGTCAGATCTCGCTGCTGCTACGCCGCCCGCCGGGTCGCGAAGCCTATCCGGGCGATGTCTTTTATCTGCACTCCCGCCTGCTGGAACGCGCCGCACGTGTGAACGCGGACTATGTAGAGAAAGCCACCAACGGCAAGGTCAAGGGCAAAACCGGCTCACTGACGGCACTGCCGATCATTGAGACCCAGGCTGGCGACGTGTCGGCCTTCGTGCCCACCAACGTGATCTCCATTACGGATGGCCAGATCTACCTGGAAACCGATCTGTTCAATGCCGGTATCCGGCCTGCCATCAACGCCGGACTCTCGGTGTCGCGCGTGGGTGGTGCCGCGCAGACCAAGATCATCAAGAAGCTGGGTGGTGGTGTACGGCTGGCGCTGGCCCAGTTCCGCGAACTGGCGGCCTTCGCCCAGTTTGCATCCGATCTGGACGAAACCACCCGCCGGCAGCTTGAGCGTGGCGAGCGGGTAACGGAGTTGATGAAGCAGAAGCAGTACTCGCCGTTGTCCGTCGGGTTGATGGGCCTGTCGCTGTATGCAGTGAACGAAGGCTTTATCGATGCAGTTCCCGCCAGGTCGGTGGTGGCTTACGAGACAGCGTTGCACGCTCATGCACAGTCGAAGTTCAGCCAGATCATCGACAAGATCAGCGAAAAAGGTGATTACAACGACGAGATCGCCGGCCAGCTCAAGCAGATCTGCGAAGACTTCAAAACAAACGGAGCCTACTAGGTCGCGCCTGAAGGCGCTTCTGCAGGGAAAAACTGATGGCTGGTGCCAAGGAAATCCGGACCAAGATCAAAAGCGTGAAAAGCACGCAGAAGATCACCAAGGCCATGGAAAAGGTTGCGGCTTCCAAGCTGCGCCGGACACAGAAGCGCATGGAGGCCGCGCGTCCCTACGCCGAAAAGATCCGCGACGTAATTGGTCATCTGTTCCAGGCAAACCCCGAATACCGGCATCCGTTCATGGTGGAGCGCCCGATCAAACGTGTGGGCTACATTGTGATCTCTACCGACCGTGGCCTTTGCGGTGGTCTGAACGTCAACCAGTTTCGCAAACTCCTCCCGGAGCTTCGCAAGTACCAGGATCAGGGCGTGGAGACCGACCTGTGTCTGATCGGTGCCAAGGCCGTGCAGTATTTCCGACGACTCAAGGTTAACGTGGTCGCTGCCACAACCCACCTGGGCGAGAGTCCGCACATCAAGGATCTGATCGGCGCGGTCACGGTCATGCTGGACGCCTACCGGGAAGGCCGCATCGACCGGCTGTTCCTGATCTACAACGATTTCATCAATACGATGAGCCAGCAGGTCGACTTCCAGCAACTACTGCCGGTGCCCCCGATGGATGCCGCCGAGCTGCCGAAGACCTGGGATTACCTCTACGAGCCGGATGCCGTGGAATTGTTACCCGATGTACTTACCCGCTACATCGAAACCCAGGTATACCGGGCTGCAGTTGAAAACGTTGCCTGTGAAATG
Source organism: Gammaproteobacteria bacterium (assembly GCA_041396045.1). GTDB lineage: Bacteria > Pseudomonadota > Gammaproteobacteria > Steroidobacterales > SHZI01. The sequence goes on from JAWKZI010000001.1 coordinate 231,599, forward strand.
GCATCAAAGATGGTTGCAATGAAGTCTGCCACCGACAACGCCGGCAAGCTGATTGACGAACTGCAACTCCAGTACAACAAGGCACGCCAGGCCAGCATTACCCGGGAAATCTCCGAAATCGTCGGCGGCGCGGCCGCCGTCAGCGGGTAAAACGATTGCAGGAGCGGCTTGAGCCGCGAATGAAGTTTTGAGTTATTGACAGGTCGCGGCCTAGGCCGCTCCTCCGGCGAAACAGGAAGGCAACATGAGCAACGGCAAGGTAGTACAGATCATCGGCGCAGTGGTGGACGTGGAATTTCCACGCGACTCGATCCCCCACATCTACGACGCATTGAAGATCCCGTCGGCCAATCTCACGCTGGAAGTCCAGCAGCAGCTCGGCGACGGCGTGGTGCGCACGATTGCAATGGGTGCCAGCGAAGGCCTGAAGCGTGGTCTGGATGCCACCAACACCGGCAAGCCGATCTCCGTGCCCGTAGGTCCGAAGACCCTCGGCCGCATCATGGATGTGCTGGGTGAACCGATCGATGAAGCCGGGCCGGTGAATGCCGAGGAATCCTGGCCCATTCACCGCGCTGCGCCGACCTACGAGGACCAGTCCGGCACGACTGAACTGCTGGAAACCGGCATCAAGGTCATTGATCTGATCATGCCGATCGCCAAGGGCGGCAAGATCGGACTGTTCGGCGGCGCCGGTGTCGGCAAGACCGTCACCCTGCTCGAACTGATCCGCAATATTGCCGCCGAGCACTCCGGCTATTCAGTGTTTGCCGGCGTTGGCGAACGTACCCGTGAGGGCAACGATTTCTACCACGAGATGAAAGACAGCGGCGTGCTCGACAAGGTAGCGCTGGTGTATGGCCAGATGAACGAACCGCCCGGCAACCGCCTGCGCGTGGCGCTCACCGGCCTGACGATGGCGGAATACTTCCGCGACGAAGGCCGCGACGTGCTGATGTTCATCGATAACATCTATCGCTACACGCTGGCCGGTACCGAGGTCTCGGCACTGCTGGGGCGCATGCCTTCCGCGGTGGGTTACCAGCCGACCCTCGCCGAGGAAATGGGCGTACTGCAGGAGCGCATTACCTCGACCAAGGACGGTTCCATCACGTCGTTCCAGGCCATCTACGTCCCCGCCGATGACTTGACCGATCCGTCGCCTGCCACCACCTTCGCCCATCTGGACGCTACCCTGGTGTTGTCGCGAAATATTGCCGAGCTGGGCATTTACCCGGCCGTGGATCCGCTTGACTCCACCAGCCGTCAGCTCGATCCGAACGTCATCGGCCAGGACCACTACGACACCGCGCGTTCCGTACAGGCTGTGCTTCAGCGTTACAAGGAGCTGCAGGACATCATCGCGATTCTCGGCATGGACGAGCTGTCAGAAGACGACAAGCAGACCGTCACCCGGGCGCGCAAGATCCAGCGCTTTCTGTCGCAGCCGTTCTTCGTGGCACAGGGATTCACCGGCCAGGAAGGCAAGTATGTGTCCCTTAAAGACACCATCCGCGCCTTCAAGGGCATCGTTGCCGGCGAGTACGACAACCTGCCCGAGCAGGCCTTCTACATGGTTGGTACCATCGAAGAAGCCATCGCCAAGGCGAAGACCCTGCAGTAATGCCAACCATCAAAGTCGATATCGTCAGCGCCGAAGGCGCCATCTGGGCCGGTGAAGCCAACCTTGTGGTGGCCCCCGCCCGCATGGGCGAGATCGGCATCGCGCCCCGACACGCCCCCCTGATGACGACGCTGAAGCCCGGCGACCTGCGGGTGCAGCGCGACGGGCAGGAAGAGCTGTTTTTCTATGTGACCGGCGGCATTCTTGAGGTACAGCCGACGCAGGTCACCGTGCTCGCTGACACTGCCTTGCGTGCTGAACAACTGGACGAGAGTGCAGCCGATGCTGCGCGAAAAGCGGCCGAAGAAGCCGTCAAGGGCGCCACGACCAAGGAAGATCTGGCCCACGCACAGATGCAACTGGTAGAGGCTTCCGCTCGCTACCGCGCCGCACAAAAACTCAGAGGCAAACGCTAGAGCCGCTCCTGCGCTTGGCACCGCGCTTGGCATACCATGGGGCCAATGAAGCCGCTAAAGCACGAACACGAACTGTTCAAAGAGGCGCTGGTCGCTGCGTGCAAGTACGCTGAAGACCGCGGCGCGGTGGTCTTTGAGCCCACGGATTCCGCCGGCGACAAGTTGCTCTACGTGTACCGTCTGCTGGTCCACGACCAGAAAATAGTGCCCCTGCCTGAAGCACAGGTGTCGGAGAAGGCGCTGCGTCACCGACTGGCCATGTGGTATGCCGGCCAGCTACCCAAAGACCATCCATTATTGAACTAGCTGTAGTCGGGGTCCTTGCGCCGGCTGATCCTGCAATAAATCCAAGATTACGCGGGTCCAGTAGATGTATCAGCCCGTCCCGGAAGACGGTACGTTCGACGAACTGCTGGCTGCATTGCGGCCGGAGTTGCTGCGCTTTGCGCTGTGGCTGACCCGTGACCGACCCATGGCGGAGGATGTGGTGCAGGAAACCATGCTGAGAGCCTGGAAGGCCCAGGACAGTCTGACGGACCGCCAGGCATTGCGGCCATGGCTGATGACCATCATCCGCCGTGAACACAGCCGCCTTCGGCAGCGCCAGCCACCGCCGGCTACTGACATAGATCAGCTGATTGCGGTTGACGATCCACAACTGGCCGCTATCGATGGTGAGGAGCAGCGCGAGTTGCGCAAGGCCATCCTGCAGTTGCCGGAAGACTATCGCGTGCCACTGCTGATGCAGGTCATGGGCGGGTTCAGTGCCGCGGAGATCGCCACGGAATTGCAGCTGACGCAGGGTGCGGTGCTGACACGGCTGTGCCGGGCCCGGGAAAAGCTGCGCAACTTGTGGCCCGACTGACGAGATCTGAAATGGCCAGGGAGAATCGGGAAGATGGCGGCGTGAGAATTCGGGATTGTGCAGATGCCCGGCTGCTGATTGGCGCAGACCCTCTCCCCGGCAAGCAGGCGCCCCTGCCCGATGAACTAAGCCAGCATCTGGCGAACTGCGCGGCGTGCACGGCGTATCAGCAGGAAATGCAGGCGCTCGAGCGCGCTATTCAATCGGCCCTGGGCGTCAGACGGATGGAAGCCAGCCCGCAAATCAGTCCTGTACCTGCCTCACGTACCAATCTGCTGGAGAACGGTCCGCGAAAGAATGTCCCGGCAGCTTCCGGGCGCTGGCGGCCGGCACCACTCTGGGCTCTTGCCGCCAGTATGCTGGCCGCCATTGGCCTCGCCGCATTCCTCCTGATCTCGCGCCCGGTAGACGCGCTGGCAGACGATGTTGTCAGTCACATGGCTCACGAGCTGGACAGCTGGGACGGTACGCTGCCCGTCCCCGACGACATCCTGGCGCGTGTGCTCAGCCGTTCAGGGGTACGCCTGGATCGGCTGGCTGCCGGTGATATCGTCTATGCGCAGAGCTGCTGGTTCCGCGGTAACTACGTTCCCCACCTCGTGGTTCGCACCACCACGGGGCCGGTTACCGTCATGATTCTTCCTGACGAGCACATCGCACGACCGCACGACTTCAATGAAGGCGGCTACAGCGGTGTGCTCATGCCCACGGCTCATGGGGGTATTGCCGTGTTGGGCCGGGGAGTCGCGGATGTGGCTGAGCCCGCCGAGCGAATCAGGCAGGCGCTGCTTTAGCTGTAGCAGGAGTACACCTTCAGCCGCGACCGGGAAGGCCGGTCCGGTGAGCGGTTCAGTCCGCGTTTGCCTCAACGATCCAGCCGGCTGCCAGCCAGCTTTTCAGAAGGGTCGCGGCCTTGAGTGGTGCAGAGTCTGCACCAACGATATCTGCCGCTGCCGCACAAATCCCCTCAAAGGTGTCGCCGCTCAATATGGCGGAGAGTGCGCTGGCTTCCACTGGAGGCATTGACCGGAATGAGGTCTTGGGACTGTTACGCCAGATCACCCAGTGCGCGGCAGGGCCTGATCGCCAGCCATCGGGCCGCATCCCGCCTTCCACAGCCGCCCTCCACCATGCCAATGCATTACTGCCAAAGGTGTGATGGCGCAGCGAAGGGAGGCATTGAAATCGCAGCGTGGGCCAGCGCTCTGGTGGCAGGCGACTGAGCATCGACCCGTCGATAGCCGTCGCCTCTGCCGAGTCGAAGGCCGCTGCCAATGCCCACTCCCAGGCAGCCAGTTCCGCCAGGCCAGTGGAAGCACTACTGTCGGGCTCCGCTGGCGTTGGCTGCCACTCGCGCAATGCGTAGGACAGCTCCGCACCGTAGTCCCTGATCGACGGGAACGAGGACGGATGGTTTGCCACGAACTGCCGTGCGAACTCATCAAACGCAGCATCGCCCATAGCGAACTTCACCGCAGGATAAGTATCGGCCAGTGCCTCAATGAGCCGCGCAGTATAGGCATAGCGGTAGATATCCAGGCGTTCCTGGCGCGACAGACGCTGGTAACTGACGCCGCCGCGAATGAGCGCGGGCAGATTGTCGGCGACCAGCGAACAGATACCGGGGTCGTCCGCCAGCAGATTGGCCTGAAACAATTTCTGCAGGGACTGAAGATCCATCAGGCCACAGGCTCCGTGGATGCTGGATCTGCCGCAGCGCTGGTCTCACGACCAACTTCGTCAGCAATCCGGCGGGCGATGTCGAGTTCCGCCACGAGTTCGGCGAGCGGAGGAATGTTGTCGTCTCGCTCAATCATGATTGCGACATCAGCAAAGCGGCGCACAGCTGCGCGGTACAGCGCCCACACAGGCTCTACGACCGGCGCGTCGTGCGTGTCGATGATGTGTGAGCCGTTATCCTGATGTCCGGCAATATGCATCTGCCGTACGCGCTGGACAGGCACTGCAGCCAGGTAAGTGAGCGGGTCGAATCCGTGGTTAACGCTGCTCACAAAAATATTGTTTACATCAAGCAGAATCAGGCAGTCGGCCGCTTCGGCCACGCGCACCAGGAATTCCCACTCACTCATGCCGGACACGGTGTAGCCCAGATAACTGGAGACGTTCTCCAGCAGAATCCGTGTGCCCAGAAAATCCTGTACCCGACGAACCCGTCCAGCAACATGTTGTACGGCTTCATCGGTGTAGGGGAGTGGCAGCAGATCGTGCAGATTACGGCCATCGACCCCGGTCCAGCACAGGTGATCGGAAATCCATTCAGGTTCGATCCGGGCGGCCAGCCGGCGGACGGCCTTCAAGTAGTCGAAATTCAGAGGCGCCGTGCTGCCGATCGACAGCGATACGCCGTGCATCGCCATCGGGTAGTCGGCGCGGATTCTGGACAGATGCTGCAGTGGCGGACCGCCAGCCACCAGATAGTTCTCGGTCAGAATCTCGAACCAGTCTATACGGTGATTTTCAGCACCCGAACCTGCCAGCACGTCCGCGTAGTGTGCTGGTCGCAGGCCAAGTCCGAATCCGAGTGAGCGCACGCCAGTAAGGCAGCCGCGTAAACGGAGCGGCGCCTGGGGTCTGGTCCAGGCGCCGACCGTTAGCGGGCAGCTACATGCTGTCCTTCTTCATCTTGTCCCCTGACATATTGGCCTTCGCTGCGTCGCAGTCCTTCTGGGTCATCTCCAGATAGCCCTGCCCCTTGCAGCTGTTTTGCCCCTTGCAGGAACTCTTGGCCGTTTTGCACGCCGATTGTCCCTTGCAGGAATTAACGCCCGTACAGTGGATCGTCGCGTCTTCGGCGTGGACTGGCGTCACGATGGCCGTGCTGAACAGCATTGCCGCCGCCATGGCCAGACCGGCACTGGTTGTTGTCTTTACATCGATCACGTTGAACTCTCCTGTGGCATTTGTTGGTTTGATCAAACAAGCCTTCACGCCCCGGCCGGAATATTCAACATCGGGGCGGTCGGGAAGTAGACCTGTCCGAAGTCACAAGTATTACACCAGAGTCACTTAACCGGAGCTTTAGCCAGCTAGAATGACGCAATGCCAATTACCGTCATCATCCTGGCTGCCGGCCAGGGCAAACGAATGCGATCTGACCTGTCGAAGGTGATGCACCCGCTGGCCGGGCAGCCCCTGATCAGCCATGTGCTGAACGCCGCCGAGGCTCTAAAGCCGCGCGAGATCCGGGTGGTACACGGCCATGGCGGGAGCGAAGTGCAGGCCGCTTGCCTGGGCCGACGCGTCAGCTGGTTCCACCAGGCCCTGCAAAAGGGCACAGGGCACGCTGTTCAGCAGGCTCTGCCCAGGATTCCGGCGGGCGATGTGGTGCTGGTGCTGTATGGGGATGTGCCGCTAATACAGCCGGCCACGCTGAAGAAGCTGGTGGCCCGCGCTGCCAAGGGTCAGGTTGCGGTACTTACCGTCGAAATGGCCGACCCGGCGGGCTACGGACGCATCCTGCGCGGCAGTCGCGGAGCCATTACGGGGATTGTCGAGGACAAGGATGCCAGCGCAGAACAGCGCCGCGTTCACGAGATCAATACAGGACTTCTGGCCTGCCCGGCCCGACATCTGTCGAAATGGATCAGCCAGCTGAAGCCGAACAACGCACAGAAGGAGTATTACCTGACCGACATCGTCGGTCTGGCCGTGGAAGCCAGGGTGCCGGTCACTGCCGTACCTGCCTCCTCCGAGGACGAGGTGCTCGGCATCAACGACAAGCTGCAACTGGCAGCAGCCGAAAAGATCCTGCGGCGCCGTCGAGCCGAGGCACTGATGACGGCCGGCGTCACCCTGATCGACCCTGAGCGTATCGACATCCGGGGTGAGCTGTTGTGCGGTCGGGATGTTGTCATCGAGCCGGACGTGATTTTCGAGGGCGTCGTGCATATCGGCGCCGGGGCACACATCGGCGCATTCACGACCATTCGCAACACCTTGATTGGCGCGGGCAGCCAGATCCACCCCTATTGCCTGCTCGAAGACGGCATCATTGGTCCCGGCTGCGAAATCGGCCCTTATGCACGGATGCGGCCAGGAGTTGAACTGGCCGAAGGCGTCAAGCTTGGCAACTTTGTAGAGGTCAAGAAAAGTGTCATCGGTCGTGGCAGCAAGGTGAATCACCTGAGCTACATCGGGAATGCCACTATCGGCGAGAAGGTAAACGTTGGTGCCGGTACGATCACCTGCAACTACGATGGCGCCAACAAGCACCACACCATTGTCGGCGACGGGGCCTTCATTGGATCCGGGGTGGAACTGGTGGCTCCGGTGGAAATCGGTGCCGGCGCGACCATCGGTGCCGGTTCCACAATCACCAAGGCCGCGCCAGCCGGGCAGCTAAGCCTGGAACGTGGACGCCAGATGACCGTCGCCAACTGGAAGCGACCCGTGAAAAAGCCGGCGTAGCTGTGGCTTAGGCTGCTCCTGTCCAAAACGCGACCCTGGTTACAGCTTGGTAAGGCTGTTCCGGGCTAAATTCACGGATATCCCTCCCCTCAAAAAGCCATAATTTCCAATATGTGCGGAATCGTCGGAGCCATAGCTGAACGCAACGTAGTCCCCATCCTGATGGAGGGACTGCGGCGCCTCGAATATCGCGGCTACGACTCGGCCGGGCTGGCAGTTCTGAACGACGGTCATCTGAAGCGCGAGCGGCGCATGGGCAAGGTGGCGGAGTTGCAGTCCGCTTTGAACGCCCAGCCGCTGGACGCCCACATCGGCATCGCTCACACCCGCTGGGCTACCCACGGGGCTCCTAGTGAGCTGAACGCGCACCCGCACATCTCGCAGGACGGCCTTGCCATAGTCCACAACGGCATCATCGAGAATCACGAAAGCCTGCGGAACGAACTGAAGGCGCTAGGCTATGTTTTCAGCTCGGACACGGACACGGAGTGCATCGCACACCGCATTCACTTTCATCTGGAGAAAACGTCGAGCCTCTTTGACGCTGTGCGGGCCACTGTCGCGGAACTCGAAGGTGCCTATGCCCTGGTGGTGTTGAGCGAGGCCAATCCGGGCCAGTTGATCCTGGCACGCTGTGGCTGCCCGGTTGTCATAGGCCTGGGCGACGGCGAAAACTTTGTAGCCTCTGATGTCTCGGCACTTTTGCCGGTGACCCGTCGTTTCATCTTCCTGGAGGAAGGTGACGTTGCCGAAGTTCATCGCAGCCATGTGCGGGTGGTCGATGCTGATGGCAAGGCAACACACCGGCCCGTGAAGGAAAGCGAGCTTTCCGCGGACGCCGCGGAGAAGGGGCAGTACCCGCACTACATGCTTAAGGAGATCCACGAGCAGCCGCGTTCTGTGGCCCAGACGCTGGCTGAGCGGGTTGCCAATGGCAAACTCCTGGAGGCCGCCTTCGGCCCCAACGCTACCGAGATATTCAGCCGTACCGAGGCCGTACACATCGTCGCCTGCGGTACGAGTTTCCATGCAGGTTCTGTCGCCCGCTACCTGATCGAACAGGTGGCACGGGTGCCCTGTCACGTGGATATCGCCAGCGAGTATCGCTATCGCAACCCGGTGGTGCCGGGGAACACCCTGTTCGTTACCATTTCGCAGTCGGGCGAAACGGCTGACACCCTGGCTGCCCTGCGACTAGCCAAACAGTCCGGCTATCTGGCGACGCTGGCTATTTGCAACGTACCTGAGAGTTCGCTGGTGCGTGAGTCGTCGCTGGTTATGCTGACCCGCGCCGGACCTGAAATCGGCGTGGCGTCGACCAAGGCGTTTACGACCCAGATCGCGGCCTTGACCATGCTGGTGATTGCCCTGGCCAAGCATCGTGCCGCTGACAGTGAGCGCGAGCGCGGGCTGGTAACGAGGCTGATCGAGATCCCCGGTCTGATCGAGAAAACCCTGGTGCTGGATGAAGCGATGCAGACGCTCGCTGCGCGTTTCGCCAACAAGCAGCACGCGCTGTTCCTGGGTCGCGGCATCCTGCATCCGATCGCCATGGAAGGTGCGTTGAAGCTCAAGGAAATTTCCTACATCCATGCGGAGGCTTACCCGGCCGGCGAGTTGAAGCATGGCCCGCTTGCACTGGTGGATGCTGACATGCCGGTGATCGCTGTTGCACCGAATAACGATCTGCTGGAAAAGCTGAAGAGCAACCTGATGGAAGTGCGGGCCCGCGGCGGTGAGCTGTTTGTATTCGCCGATCCGGATTCAGGCTTCGAGTCCAGCGACGGCGTTACCGTGATCACCATGCCGCAGAACGTGACCTATCTGCAGGCACCAATCGTGTATACGATTCCGATGCAGTTGCTCGCCTATCACGTTGCCATCCTGCGCGGCACCGACGTCGATCAGCCGCGTAATCTCGCCAAATCCGTTACCGTCGAATAGAGTCTCCCGCAGGCGCGCCTTCAGGCGCACTTCCGCGGGTGTATCTCTCTGATGAATGTCGAATATTTCAGCATTGATACACGCTTTTGCGGGCCGCCGAGGTCGGGCAATGGCGGCTATGCCTGTGGCCGCGTCGCGCGGCACCTGACCGGGCCCGCTGCGGTCCGGCTGCTGGCTCCACCACCTCTTGAGACAGAACTGCGACTTGAGTACACCGATAGCCAGGCACAGTTGCTGAACGGTACGGCGCTGATAGCCGAAGGAAAGTCTCGCACTCTGGAACTGGAGGTTCCGGTTGCACCCACGTACGCGCATGCGGAACAGGCGTCGTACGCATACATCGGCTTCAAACATCATGATTTTCCGGGATGTTTCGTCTGCGGTCCGGCTCGTGCACCTGGAGACGGGCTACGTATTTTCCCGGGCGCAGAGCATGATGGTGAACCCGTCGCTGCCCCGTGGATTCCGGACGCATCACTGGGCGGGGTTGATGGCAAGGTGGCGGCAGAATTTCTGTGGTCGGCGCTGGACTGCACCGGGGCGTTTGCACTGTTGCCAGCCAGAGACGGCGTGACCCTGGTCCTTGGTGAATTGTGCGTATCGCTTGAAGGGACTGCCGAACCTGGCGACCATTGCGTCGTTCTTGGCTGGCGTCTGGGATCGGAGGGTCGCAAGCATTTGGCGGGCTCGGCGGTGTTCGACACCAAGGGTGCGTTGATCGCCCGGGCCAGGGCTGTCTGGATCGAGGTACCTCTAGCTCACTGGATATGATGGATTGGCGAACGTGATGAATCGCTGGACCTGGCCTGGTGGCCACTTTGCTTCAAGGTTGGATACATGACGCAGAACTTCCCCAACGACGAGACTGGCGATCTCTTGCGGCTGATGCAGGAACAGGGCGATGACTTGTCGGTCGCTCGCGATGTCGATTTCTTTCTGATTTTTGACGCGAAGGACCAGGCTGCCGAATTTGCCAGGCGTAGCGATTTGGGGCCAGAGTTTCGCGTGTGTGTCGAACGCTATGAAAAGACCAGCAAATGGCAGGTGACACTCACGGTGCACATGACCCCGATATATGCCGAGTTGCTGATTCTGGAAAAGCAGATTGCGCGTCTGGGCCGTGAGCAGCGTGGCAAGTCCGACGGCTGGGGCTGTGGTCCGGCAACGTCAGCGCGGGAGAAACCTTAGCCGCCATCAATAATGATCGCGGCCAAAGTTGCTCCGGCAGCAGGTGTTTTCAGTCCTCCAGGGACGCGGCATGGTGGCGCAGATGGTCTTCGATCACGGTACTGATGAAGTAATAGCCATGATCGTAACCGGCGTGTCGCCGCAGTGTCAGCGGGTAGCCCACCGCCTTCGCAGCACGCTCCAGGAGTTCAGGTTTCAGCTGGTCCACCAGAAATTCATCGGCCAGTCCCTGATCGACCAGCAGGGCTGGGCGGTCAGCGGCGGAACTCATGTCCTTCAGCAACTCCGTGGCGTCGTATTGTCGCCAGGTGTTCTTGTCGGTGCCCAGGTAACGGGGCAAGGCGCGTTGACCCCAGGGGCTCTGCATCGCTGCTGCAATCGGCGCGATGGCTGACAGGCTCCGAAAGCGCTCCGGGTGTTTCAAGCCGATCGTCAATGCGCCATGGCCACCCATCGAATGGCCAAACAGACCAACGCGTTCCTTCCTCACTGGAAAAGAAGCTGTCACCAGGTCCAGCAGTTCCTGGGCCACATAGCTATACATTCGATAGTTTGCCGACCATGGTGACTCTGTGGCGTCCACGTAGAAGCCGGCGCCCAGGCCGAAGTCATAGGTTTCATCATCGCCCGGCAGCCGCACACCGCGCGGGCTGGTGTCAGGTGTCAGTAGCGCCAGGCCCAACTCAGCGGCAACGCGCTGGGCGCCCGCCTTGAATGCGAAGGTTTCCTCCGTACAGGTGAGCCCGGCCAGGTAGACCACCATTGGCACCTGCTCCTGTTCCGCTTGTGGTGGCAGATACAGACCAAAACGCATATCGCATGCAGTGGATTTGGCAGCGTGGGTGTAAAAGCGTTGCTCGCCGTCGAAGCAGCGGTAGCTGGCGGACAGGGTCAGTTTTTCCGTCGAATTCATAGGTACATCTCCAGTAGGCTGCCCCCATCTTCTCATTTGCAGCTGGCAGTTGAGCCTTAACGCGATGCGGAACTCCCGGGCACTGAAGGAATAGCGGTCCATGACCATCCCCTCCCCATCTGTGCAAGCCCGGTCAATCATTGCAAATCTCGAGCGAATTGCGCTGCTGGCACATCGTTACCGCTACGCTTTGGCACCTGTCAGTTTCGGGATTGGCCTGGCCAGCTTCTTTCTGATCCAGCGCAGGGAAGGGCTGGCCGAGTGGATCGCGATTCTCTTGCTACTGGTATGGCTGGCCGGGCAAGCTGAAGCCACGCTGGGACGCCACCTGAAAGTAGCGCCGGGAATACTGCGCTTCTTCACCCAGCAGGCCCACCAGGAGACCTTCTTCTTCACCCTGCCATTCCTGCTGCGCACCACGAGCTGGGACAGTGGCCAGGCCATTTTCACAGGCAGTGTGATCGTCGCTGCGTTGTGCTCGATGTGGGATCCCCTGTATTTCGGCCGAATCGCCTCACGCCGGTGGCTATTGCTGCTCTTTCACGTACTGGCGATTTATCTGACGATGCTGATTGCGCTGCCGCTGGTTCTGAATCTGACCACTGGCCAGACCCTGCGGCTGTCGGCAGCCGCAGTGGTCATCCTCGCTCTGCCCTCATTACCAGCAGTGATCGGCGGTCACGGGCTCCGCCGCTGGGCAGCAATCCTGGCCGGTGCGCTGGTTTTCGGGATGCTGGCCTGGGCCATCCGGCCGTGGGTTCCGCCGGCAGTACTGTGGATCGGCGAGGGTGCGGTCACCCAAACCGTCGATGTCGACAACCGTACCCCTGGACCTGCGCTAAGGACGGTGACACCCCGGGAACTGGTCAACCAGGGGTTGTATGCATATACGGCCATCCATGCGCCGCGCGGCTTGAATGAACGGGTCTATCACCGCTGGCTTCAGGACGGCCGTGAAATCGAACAGATTCCGCTGGATATCGTTGGTGGACGTGAGAACGGCTATCGAGTGTGGAGTCACAAGGAGCTTTTTCCGGCTGAACCCTCGGGAGCATGGCTGGTGCAGACAGTGACCGAAAGCGGTCAGTTGATCGGTCAGATGCGGTTCAGGGTTACCGACGAGTACAATGCTCCTGGACCAAAACCCTAGGCAATTGGCGGCCTCAGGCCCTACTGCCGATAATCTGTCAACTAACTGTTTATATACTGGCTAGTCGAATCATCCCGGCAGCCTGAAGGAGTAGTCGCGGTGGAAGTCGACATCATTCTGGAGCCAGATCTGGGGCCCGCCCAACTCGTGGAACTGGCTACCGCGGCTGAGAAATACGGCATCCGTGCGCTATGGACATCCAACTATTTCGCCCACTGGGATCCTTTCATCAGCCTCGTGCCGGTGGCCCAGGCCACGAAGAAGTTGAAAATTGGCGCGCTCGCGATCAGCCCCTTCGAGATGCACCCATTGAAGATCGCCAATGCGCTGTTGAGCCTCAACGAACTGTCCGGCGGCAGGGCCATGGCGGCAATCGGCGCCGGCGAGGGTAACCTCGATGCGATGGCCCTGACCAAGCCCAAAAAGATTGTTGTGGCCGTACGTGAGGCCCTGGAAATTGTCATCGGAGCGGGCCAGAAGAAGCTCGCGAAGGATGGCTACAAGGGCGAAGAATTCAACGTCACGTATCCCTGTGCCTACGACTGGCTGAAGGCACCGCCCCCCTTCGTGTATGGCACGGCCTATCGCCACATGATGATGCGCATGGAAGCCCGTGTGGCTGACGGCGTATTCATTGGTTGTACGCCCACCGAGATCATCAAGCCGGCCATGGAGCAGGTACGTATCGGAGAGGCCAAGCGCGAACCTGGCATGAAGCCCATCCGCGTGAACAGTTTCTGGGCCTGGCACGTCAAGAAGGATCGCGAGGAAGCTTACCGGGAGTCACGTCGCGAGTTGGCCTGGCGGGCGCGCAAGCTCGACGGTGATCTCATCAAGCTCTGGCTGTCAACCGAGGAAGTGCAGTTGGTCGTCAGCAATTTCGATAACTTCGTGGCCGCCTGGTTCGACCGCTCCGGCAATGTGCAAGGCGTACCGGTAGAGCTCTGCAATCGACTTTGTGAAGGTCTGACGTCTACCGGTGGAATCGAAGACCTGGATCGCGAAATAGAACGATTCCGGAATTTCGCCCGTGCTGGTCAGACTGAAATCGGCTTTCGGTTGCATGACAAGCCGATGGACGCGCTGAAGATCATCGGCGAAAAGGTAGTTCCCGCGCTGCGCTAACCACAGAAGCGCATCCGCTGATCCAGGTGGTGAGAAGGTGCTGCTACAGGCCCAGCGACGCGGCGGGCGCGTTCAGATTGGCCAACTGCCGGCTGACCAGAGCCCCGACTGATGCGGTGGGATCAGCGAGCACCGTGAACACCGGTGGCTTGCGCCGCAGGCCGGCCAGCCCGTCACTTTCCAGAAGCCGCGCGAGATAAGCCATGTTCTGTTCGATGGCGAGCAGATATGGATTCTGCCCACCGAACAGGATGTTCATGTACCGGTAGGCGTGGTTGAAGCCGGTCTCCAGTCGTTTGCGCGCGCCCATCTCCCAGAAGCCCGGCGTCTGACGAAGCAAATCCATACCGGAGGCGTAGCGTACGATGCGCTCCTGCGGACTGCGCTGATTGACCGCGATGCCAGCCAGCACAAACTCACCGAAAAGCCGATCCCGGCATTTCTCGAGGTAGCAGCGATCTGCCATCTGGGCGAGCAGGTCGGCAGTACCGAGCAGGTGCCCGACCGTACTGTCTAGCGGATCTTCCAGCTCAATCTCGTCAAGTTCGATTTCGTAGCCGGTGAAATGAACCAGTTTGCGGGCAGCAGGCACCCAGTTTCCGAGTCCGATTGCCGGCAGGTAAGTAGTCAGAAAATCCGCGCTGCGGGATATGTGGTACGCCGTGAACTCGGCGCCGTTCAAATGGCGCTCGCCAACCCGACGGATGTAACCGGAATCGTGGAACAGGGCGCAGACCAGTCCGGCAACAGCACGCTCGTGTCCGAGCCGGTCGGTGTCCGGCACTGTCTGTTCGTATCCGGCCAGCAGCCGGGCCATGGCCAGCGTTACGTCTAGCGAGTGCTGCTGATCGTGATACAGGGTATCGCAGCCGATGTAGCCATCGGCGTGACCCCGAAACAGGCGGCGGAAATCGTGGAAGGCCAGCCACAGCGGATCAAAATTCGAGCCTGGCCAGGTCGTAGCAAATAATTCCTGGCACGCACTTCGAACGTCGTCCACACAACTGACACGCACCGTATTGCTGACGTCGTAGTCGTTACGGCGCTCTCCGGGCTTGAATTCGAAACCGGGTTTTGGACTCACCGGCCGATTCTGGCACGCAATTGCAGCGCGCTCCACCAACCATGCCGATGATTTCGTAAAGAAACACCCCGCGCCGCCGGCGCGGCGACAATCTCGAGCAGAAACCCCGGGGAATCAGGCTGCAGGCAGCCGGGTGTATTCCATGCTGTGCTGCATTTTTCAGGTACAGAGTACCGGCAACCCCTGTTCCTGCCGGATTTTCTGCACCTTCAGCAATCCCTCAAGGGCCGCATTCCGCGCACTGACCGCACTCGGGTGTGCCGGGTCGATGCTGGTCCACCGGGCATACACGGCGTCGGCCTTGCTGGAATTACCGGACTCCTCCGCTGCCATGGCTTCGATCAGCAGCGCATAGTTGCGGCGGCGCGGGTCGGTCTCGGAGGCGAAGGCCTTCTCGGCCCGGCTGATGGCCGTGACATGCCGACAATGTGCCAGTTCCTCACCTGCAGCAAAATTCAGGTCACCGATTTGGGCCTTGAGCGTCTTGTTGGCCTGGGACAGCTCCGGATTGGCTGCGCCGGCCACGGCCGGTGCCGATTTGCCGGCCACAGGCGTGCTTGCCGATCTCTTCTCCCGCTCTGCGCCACTGACGGCCCCGACAGCTGCACCCGATGCAGCGCCCACTGCGGCTGAGCGCAGCGCATTGTTCATCGCGTCGCCGCCCCAGAAGATGCTGCCCACCGCACCTGCCACCAGTCCGCCAACGGCACCGGATTTTGCACCGCTGGAGGCACCCTGCTTCGCACCCGCACTGCAACCAGCCACCGCGATGACCAGTGCCAGGCAAATTCCCTGGCAGAGGCGCCTGCTGGCTGCCGTTGTTGACCTGTACCTGATCACGAAACCAGTCTATCAGAGGCAATCGGAACGAATCCGCTACCATGACCTCCGCTGCTGCGGATCGACCAGCCGATCAGCCAATTCGGTCCAATCCACGATCAGAGGAATACAAATGACGACTCATACCCTGTGCCGTACTGACGAATTACCGGTTGGCCAACACCGGGTGTTTACGGTGGCCGGCCAGAAGATGCTGGTGTTCCACCTCGACGACGGCTTCTACGCTACGCAAACGCATTGCACACATGTGTTCGCGCCGCTCGCCAAGGGCAAGGTTGTAGAGCAGTGTCAGATTCAGTGCCCGTTTCATCGGGCCCGATTCGATATTCGTACCGGCCGTGTCATCCAGTGGGCCAACTGGCCGCCAGGCATTGTTAATGTGCTGAACGCCGTGCGTCATGAAAAGCCCCTGCAGACCTGGCCGGTGCGCGTTGCTGGCAACCAGGTGCAAGTGGATATTGCATGACGGTAGCGCCGCGTCGGGCGCTGGTCTTCGTCCTCGTTACCATCTTCATCGACACGGTCGGCTTCGGGATCATTATCCCGGTCCTGCCGGGCCTTCTGATGGATCTGCTGGACAGTTCGCTGAGTACAGCAGCGCTCTACGGCGGCTGGCTGATGTTTCTGTTTTCGGCGCTGCAGTTTGTCAGCGCCCCGATACTCGGCAACCTGAGCGACCATTTTGGCCGGCGACCGATACTCCTGGGCTCATTGGCAGCGTTCTCTGCTGACTTCGTTGTCATGGGTCTGGCCCCCACGATTGGCTGGCTGTTCGTGGGTCGCGCATTGTCCGGGGTGTTCAGTGCGACTTACCCGGTTGCCAGCGCCTACGTTGCCGACCTGACCGCGCCAGAACAACGGGCACGCAGTTTCGGATTGATGGGCGCGGCCTGGGGCCTTGGCTTCGTGGTTGGCCCGGCCATCGGCGGAATGCTGGGTGATGCCAATCCGCGTTTGCCGTTTTTCGTTGCCGCCGGCCTGGCGGCCGCCAATGTCATCTATGGCTACTTCGTGTTGCCGGAAAGTCTTGCGCCGGCCAATCGTCGTCCATTTTCACTGGCTCGGGCCAATCCCGTGGGCGCATTCCGGCAGATGCGCAAGTACCCGCTGGTGATGGGCTTGCTGGGTGCCCTGTTCCTCTATCACATCGCGCACGATGCCAATCCCTCCACCTGGACTTACGTGACCATGGCCAAGTTCAGTTGGACAGCGCGGGACGTGGGCCTGTCGATGAGTTTCGTCGGCCTCTGTGCCGCGTTGGTGCAGGGTCTGGCTGTGGGGCCGATCGTGAAACGCTTCGGTGAGCAGCGGGCAATGACCGTCGGATTCACGCTGTACGGCGTCAGCTTTCTGGGTTATGCCTTTGCCACGGCCGGATGGCAGATGTATGCGTGGATCGTCCCGTTTGCGTTTGGTTCGATTGCCAGTGCAGCAGCTACCGCAATCCTGTCGCGGCAGGTGCCGTCCAATCAGCAGGGTGAACTGCAGGGTGCCATTGCCAGCGTGCGCAGTGTCACGGCCTGCATCGCACCGCCATTGATGACCGGGCTCTTCAGCTATTTCACCTCACCCGTGGCACCGGCATATTTCCCGGGTGCCTCTTTTCTGGCTGCGGCAATACTGACGTTTACCGCATTGTTGCTCGTGATGGGGGTCATGCGCCGCAGTGCCCGGCCGTAGGCGCGGCTACAGGATGGCTACAACCGGGGCGTGATCGGAGGGCTTTTCGAGCTTTCGCGGGCCTATGTCGATGGTGGCAGCGGTGCATTGTGCTGCCAGCGTGTCGGATGCCAGGATCAGGTCGATGCGCAGTCCGTGCTTGCGCCTGAAGCCCATCTGCCGGTAGTCCCACCAGGAATAGGATCCATCGGGCTGGTCGAAGAGCCGGAACGTGTCCTTGAGGCCGAGGGCGAGCAGGCCCTGTAGTCGTTCCCGCTCGGGTACGCTGCACAGGACCTTGTCGCGCCAGAGTTCCGGGTCATGCACATCGCGGTCTTCGGGGGCGATGTTGAAATCGCCAACGATGGCCAGGCGTTCGTGATGCTTCAGTTCATCGGCAAGGTACGCCGTGAGCGCATCCAGCCAGTCCAGTTTGTATTGATACTTGTCGGAACCCACGCTCTGGCCGTTTGGCACATAGACGTTGATGACGCGGGTGCCGGCGTAGGTGGCAGCAATCACACGACGCTGTTCATCCTCAAAATCCGGAATCCCGGTAGTCACGTCGACAGGTTCGTTACGCGACAACAGCGCCACGCCGTTATAGGCCTTCTGTCCGGACAGCACGCAGCGATAGCCGGTTGCTTCGATATCAGCCAGTGGGAAAGTGGCCGCTTCGGTTTTGATTTCCTGCAGGGCCAGCACATCCGGTTCGTGTGCGTTCAGCCAGTCCACAACGTGCGACAGGCGCTGACGTATGGAGTTTACGTTCCAGGAGGCGAGTTTCAATCCTCGATTCCTGACTGGCGGAGCAGCGCATCCACATGTGCCGGCCGCCCCCGGAATGCCACGAAGGCCTCGCCAATATCCCGGGTACCGCCAATTTCCAGAATATTTTCACGGAAGCGACGTGCCAGGTCGGCATTGAACAATCCGGACTCCTCGAAGGCAGCGAATGCATCGGCGGCCAGAACTTCTGCCCATTTGTAGCTGTAGTAGCCGGCCGCATAACCGCCGCCGAAGATATGCGTGAAGGCGTGGGCAAAGCGGTTCCATGCCGGATGCCGGAGCACTGCCACCGTATCGCGAACCTCGGCCAGTACATCCATGATCCGCCCGCCTGTGGCGGGGCTGTACTCCGCATGGATACGCAAATCAAACAGCGCGAATTCAAGCTGGCGCACCATCTGCACTGCGGACTGGAAGTTCTTCGATTCGCGCAGCGATGCCAGAATGGACGCCGGCAGCGGCTTGCCGGACTGGTAGTGGCCGGAACACAGCGCCACAACCTCGGGTTCCCAGGCGAAAGTCTCCATGAACTGACTGGGCAGTTCCACTGCATCCCAGGGCACGCCATTGATGCCGCCCACACTCGGGTAGTCGATACGTGTCAGCAGGTGATGCAGTACATGGCCCATCTCATGAAATACCGTCACCATCTCGTCGTGAGTGATCAGCGACGGCGTGTCGGTTCCCGGCAGTGAAAAATTACACACGAGGTAAGCAACCGGAACCTGGACGCCAGCCGGATGCCGGAGCCGGTTCAGGCATTGGTCCATCCAGGCCCCGGAACGCTTGCTGGACCGTGCATAGAAGTCGGTATAGAAGCCACCGACTTCCTGGTCGTTGTGGTCTACAAGCCGGTAGTACCCGACGTGTAATTCCCATGCTTCTATACCCTCGACCGGAACGATGCGAATGCCGTACAGCTTTTCGACCACGGCAAACAGCCCGTTGAGTACCTTTGGCAACGGAAAGTACGGACGCAGGGACTCATCGGAAATCGAGTACTTCTTGTGTCGGAGCTTCTCCGAGTAGTACGCCATGTCCCAGGGTTCAATGGGACTGCCGGCAAATTCCTCAAGCTCATCGAGTTCGCGTCGTGCCGCAGGTCTGGAGTGACGCACCAGTTCGATCAGGAAGTCGCGCACCTCGTCGACTGATTTCGCCATCTTGGTGGCCAGCGAATAGGCTGCGAAGTCCGGGTAGCCGATGATGCCGGCGGCTTCGTGGCGCAGCGCCAGTATCTGTTCAATCAGCGCAGTGTTGTCATGTCCGGGTGAGTAAGCCGCCTGATCCGAGGCCCGCGTAACCCAGGCCTTGTAGAACTCGAGGCGCAGGTCCCTGTTGTCCGCATGTGTCACGACACCCACGTAGCTTGGCTGGTCCAGTTCGAATATCCAGCCTGACTTGCCCGCGGCTCGTGCCCGATCAGCGGCCGGCTCCAGAATTGCGGCCGGAATACCCTGCACCCGGGTGGCATCGTCAATATGCAGTGACCAGGCACCGGCGGAGTCGAGCACGTTCTGCTCGAAGCCGGCCTCTGCGGTCGACAGTTCTTCCATCAGTGCCTTGAAACGGGCCTTTTGGTCCGGGGGCAGATGAACGCCGGATAGCCGAAAGTCGCGGATGGCCAGTTCCAGCAACCGCTTTGCACCCTCGCGTCCAGCACCAGCGTGTCGGCTGTCGCCCAGTTCATCGGGGGTCGATTCGCCCGGGAATTGCGTGGCCAGGCGCTGGTACAGTTCGTAGAGGCGCTGGTTGTGGCCCATCTCGGTCGCATAGCGCGATATGGCGGGCAGACAGGCGTTATAGGCCGCCCGCAGCTCTGGCGTGTTGGCCACCGACTGCAGGTGCTGAACAGGTGACCACACCCGATGCAGCCGGTCGCTCAACGATTCCATTGGCAGCACAGTCGCATCGAAATCAAGTTCCTGGCTTTCTTCAGCAGCCAGCAATTGGTCGAGTTCAGCTCGATTGGTCTCCAGCGTGGTCAATACCGCCTGTTCTACATGCTCAGCGCGTATGAGATGAAACTCGGGTAGTCCGCCGGGTGTGAGCAGAGGATTCTCAGCCATCCGGAAATGCTAACGGAAAAATCGGGTGAATGGTCCGGTTATATGGTCTGGTCAATAGTCTGGCCAGTGGTTGGGCCAACGGTACGGGTTGCCCTTGCTACACTGCCGGCCCATGAACGCTGCTGCCAAACCCGAACAATTCGACCTGATCGTCATAGGTGGTGGTAGCGGTGGTCTGGCGGCCGCCCAGAGGGCGGCTGAATACGGCGCTCGTGTTGCCCTGATCGAACCAGCACCGCTGGGTGGCACCTGCGTGAATGTTGGTTGTGTACCCAAGAAAATCACGTATAGCGCGGCGAACCTGGCGCATGCGCTGAATGACGCCCGGGACTATGGTTTTGAGCTGACGGTACACGGCCACGACTGGGTCGGGTTCGTGGCAAAACGCCGGGCCTATATTGAACGACTGAATGGTATCTACGAGCAGAATCTGGCGAAGAAGGGCGTTGACTATATCGTGGCCTGGGGACGTTTCCGGGGGCCGACGACGGTAGAGGCCGGCAACCGCGTTCTTGAGGCGAAGCACATCATGATCGCGACGGGCGGGAGACCGATAATTCCGGCCATCCCCGGCAAGGAGCTGGGCCTGACCTCCGACGATTTTTTTGCACTCACCAGCCGGCCGCAACGTGTGGCAATTGTCGGGGCTGGCTATATCTCCGTCGAGTTTGCCGGCGCGCTCAAGGCACTGGGATCCGATGTGACGCTGCTGGCCCGCAAGGACAGCGTAGTTCGCAGCTACGATGACTACCTGCAACAGGGCTTGCTGCAGGCGATGGCCGAGGACGGAATCCGGTTTGTGAGCCGGGCAATACCAACGGCACTGGCGCGAACGCCGGCAGGCCTGGAACTGGCAACGGCTGATGGCCGCACGCATGGTGCCTTTGATGCGGTGATCTGGGCCGTGGGCCGCGAACCGGTGACTGACGGCCTGAATCTGGCGGCTGCCGGCGTCCAGACCGACGCCAATGGCTTCATTGCCACAGATGTCTACCAGGCAACCAACGTTCCGCACATCTACGCACTTGGCGACGTCACTGGCCGAGTCGCGCTGACGCCGGTGGCCATTGCGGCTGGCCGGCGAACGTCCGACCGGATCTTCGGCGGCATGGCGGACCGGCATCTGGAGTACGAATACATCCCGACGGTCATCTTCACTCACCCGCCCATCGGTACTTGCGGCTTCAGTGAAGCCGACGCACGCCAACAGTTCGGAGAGTCTGTGAAGACCTACCAGACGGAATTCGTGCCCCTGTACAACAGCATGACCGATCACAAACCCAGGACAAGGATGAAACTTGTCACTGCTGGCGATGACGAGAGAGTGGTGGGCTGCCACATCATCGGTCCCGGCGCCGACGAGATGTTGCAGGGCTTTGCCGTGGCAATCCGCATGGGCGCCACCAAGCGTGACTTCGACGACACCGTCGCCATCCACCCCACGTCTGCCGAAGAACTGGTCACCATGCGCTAGTAAAGGGGACGCTACCCTTTTCCCGTTCAACAAAGGCAGCATAGAAAAGCAATGGGGGGCGGGAAAAGGGTAGCGTCCCCTTTACTACCTTTACTAGGCGAGGCGTTTTTGCATTGTGTCGGTGGCGCCGGGTGAGCCTGGCAGTTTGGCAATGATGGGGCGGGTGTCAGGGCGTACGCCGCGCCACGTGTAAAAAGACTCGGCGGCCTGTTCTACCAGCATGCCCCAACCCTGGGCGATACGGCCCGCGCCGTTTTCTTTGGCCCAGGTTACGAAAGGCGTGTCCTGCATGGCGTACGACAGGTCGTAGCACAGGGTTTCCGGCCCTAGTATCGACGCCGGGAACGGTGGTACCTCGCCTTTCAGCCCGGCAGAGGTGGCATTGATCACCAGATTGAAACGTTGGCCGCCGAGTTCTTCGAACTGGCAGGCCAGCACCTTGCCCAGCATCCTGAACTCCCGTGCCAGCGTCTGCGCCCGCTCCAGCGTGCGATTGGCAATCATGATGTCGCGCGGGTTGGTATCGAAAAGTGCCGGGACAATGCCCCGGGTGGCCCCGCCAGCGCCCAGGATCAGGATGCGGGTACCAGCCAGCCGGGTCCGCAGATTCTGCCGCAGATCGTTCACCAGGCCGGTGCCGTCGGTGTTGTCGCCTTCGACCGCGCCATCGGCATGCCGGATCAGGGTGTTCACGGCCCCAGCCAGTTCCGCCCGGGAAGTAAGCCGGGAGGCCAGCTTCACGACTTCCGACTTGTGCGGCACCGTGACGTTCAGGCCCCGGAAGCCGTCGGCAAAAAGCCGCCGAACGCGATCCGCCAGTTGCTCCGGGGCAATATCGATCGCCTCGTAGCTGAGATCCTGACCCGTCGCATCGGCAAACAACCGATGTATAACCGGCGACTTGCTGTGAGCAATCGGGTGGCCGATGACTCCGTAACGGTCTGTCATGTTCTTTGCCCGTCCCCGTACCTGTCGAATACCGTATCTTTTTCCATAATACGCACCCTGTCGAGTAGTGTGAGGATTCAATGACCCGAACCAAGCAACGTTGCCCCTGGTCCGAAGGCGTCAGCCCCGCCTATCTGGCCTATCACGATGATGAATGGGGCGTGCCGGTCCACGATGACCGCAAGCAGTTCGAATTCCTGGTCCTCGAAGGTGCCCAGGCGGGATTGTCGTGGTCGACCGTCCTCCACCGTCGCGAAGGTTACTGACGGGCATTCGCCGGGTTTGATCCGCAGAAGGTGGCGCGCTTCACGCCAGCCCTAATCAACAAGCTGCTACAGGACCAGGGAATCATTCGTAACCGTCTGAAGGTGGAAGCTGCGGTGACGAATGCCCGCGCGTTCCTCGAGCTGACCGCCGCGCTCGGCAGCTTCGACCGTTACATCTGGAATTTTGTTGACGGCAAGCCGCAGAGAAATCGCTGGCGGTTGCAGTCGCAAGTTCCGGCGACCAGTCCCGTGTCAGATGCACTCAGCAAGGACATGAAGAAACGTGGCTTCCGGTTCGTGGGCAGCACGATACTCTATGCGCATCTGCAGGCGACGGGCCTGATCAATGATCATCTTGTGAGTTGCTTCCGGCACACGGAATGCGTGCGGTTGGCACGTGTTTGACCAGCCCGGGAAAAGCCGGAGCTACGCGGCCAGCGCCTGCTGCATGTTCTGAATGTCGTCCTGACTGACCGCCATGAAGTCCATGAACGAGCCTCTGCCGAGGTTGACGTCGTTCAAGGCAAATTCGGCATCCGGGTGTTGCAGCTTCAGATCGGGTTCATTGTCGAGCCGGTAGTGGAGTTTTGCTGCGGACAGCAGTCGCGTCAAAGGTTCAAGTTCGGCAGAGCCACCGGCCAGCAGATAGTCCTGGTTTTCCACCGCCGCGCATATCCGCTGCGGGAGGCCCCACGCTTCCAGGATCGCCTTGCCAATCACCGGCTGCCATTCTTCCAGGGTTGCTGAAAATGCCGGATCGTCGCGCAGCGAGGGATCATTGTGATGGGCGTGCATGAGAATGTAGAGCCGGCCGATACTATGGAGGAGACCTGCCATCATGGCTTCATCCGGCTGGCGACCGAAGGCCTGTCGACCGACGGCGAAACAAATGGAAGCCACCTGATTGCTGGTTTTCCATACGCGCTCCAGATCGGGGCGAATCGCACCGAGTGAGTTGTCCCGGCTGAGCTGCCGCAGGGCGAATGCTGTAGCTACCGTTCGTACCAGATTGAAGCCGAGCCGGTTCACCGCGTTGTTCAGACTGGCTACCGGGGTGCCGCCGGGGTTGAGTGCTGCCGAGTTTGCCATCTGCATGAAGCGCGCGCTCAGCACCGGCTCGGAGGCCACGATGTCGGCGATATCCCTGATCGTGATCTCGTCGCGAATCAGCGCAACCTGCAACTGACGAACGACCTGTGGAAAGGCCGGCAGGTCCAGCTCCGGTTTCAGATTGGCAGCAAGCTGCTGCACGAAGTTGAATATTCTGGAGTCCGCCGTCATTTCTGCCATCCCGTCTGCCACCAGAGCTGTCTGTCTCCGAAGTATGGGTGGCGGCAGGGTCAGGGAGCGGTGATTTCGATCACGGTCCGGTCCAGTGTGGACGTTCCATCAGTGTGGGTGATCAGGCCCAGATACTCGCCGTCGGCCAGTCCGTGCCAATTGACAGTGAGATTCTGACTCGCTCCCGCAGTCACGCTGGAAGCAGCTGTCAGGCTGCCATTGCCCCGGTTGGCACCCACGGTCCAGACAAATAACCGGAACGTAGCGGTGCCCGCCGGTGCGTCGTAGCCGTGCACATCAACATAGTATTCACCGGAGGGGACGAATTCCTGGCCCTCGCCAGGAATGACATTGATGACTTCCTCCGAGCCGGTGTTCACGCTGGGCGTTGCCTCGGCCGTGCAGGTGCCAAAGCCAGGGCACACGTACAGGTAGAGGTCCAGGTCGGAATCCGGACTGCTGTTCTGGTTGTGGAGGGCGACCCTCAGGTAGCGGGTTCCTTCCGGCACCACGATCGGAATCCGCCGAACGGAGTCGGGCAAGGTGCCTGTCGTTGGTTGCACGAAGGTGTAGAAATCGTCCGGGTCGTCCGCAACGCTGTTGGTGAGCTGGGCGCGAATCGCTTCCGACTGGCTTTGACCACTGCCTTCCAGCCCACTCAACAAGGGGCTGTAGATCCCGGAGTAACCGACCTTCAGCGGCACACCCACGCTGCCTGATGAACCTTCAGTATGTACGAGTGATGGAGCGGCGAAGGGGCTGGTCCTGATCGCAATCGGTGAGCGGACCGTTGCGGTGGCACTAGACCATGTCAGCGAACCGAAATGCCACACATCGGACCGGGTGCCATCGCTGACGAAGCGGATCTGCACGTCGGCTGATTCGCCCGTCGCCAGCGACAACACCGACGGTGTCACTTCCACATCGATGGTGGTGGGCGTGCTCACGCTGCTGGTGTACACCGTGTCCGTGCCCACGTTCGTGACGCGGCGGTGTATGACCTGTTCGGTGACCAGTTCGTCAACAGCAATGGATGGCTGGTTCAGATCGCTGCCATCTGCAGGAAAGCCGGCCGCCGCCAGCGCGGCGCAATCCACGCCGAGCCGCGTATCGCCACGACCACACAGATAGGCATCGAAATCATCGGGGCCGGCGTCATACACCAGCCCTGGCGCTATCGCCTGATTGGGTTGTATGTGCCCACCGCCAAAGTCGAAAGGGTCAGCTGCAGTCTGGTTGTCTTCCTTGCGGATGTTCTGCCGGCCGGTGGTCACCAGCGCGGAGCGCAGCATCGCCGGACTCCAGTCCGGGTGCGCTTCCTTCAGAAGCGCGGCAACGCCGGCAACATGGGGTACGGCCATCGACGTCCCCGACAGATACTGAAAGTATTCTCCCCGGACGTTGTTGGCGACGTCCGGCGTCTGGGCGGCGAGAATATCGACACCTGGAGCCGTGACATCCGGCTTCAGTATTTTTGGATCCCACAGGCTGGGGCCACGGCCGGAGAAACCCTGCATCTGGTTTCCTTCGTCGCGAACCGTGAGAAATATCTGCTTGTCGAGCGTGACTTCCAAAGGCTCATTGCCGGTACCGGCATCGATCAGCTGGTCATAGAGCTTCTCGCCGTCGGTCTGCCCGATCATCATGGCTGGAATGCCCACCGAGTCCCGGCTACCCGTCATCAGAATGGGGTCACCCGTCGTGTTGTACAGAAGGGCAGCCCTGGCGCCGGCATTCTGTGCATTGCGGATCTTGACCTGGAAATCACAGCCACCCCGCTGCATGAAGGCGATCTGCCCGCTTACGTCCTGCGTATTGACGACAGGTTCGCAGCCGTCGTAGGTGGTGCCGGCAACGCCATCGAAGCTGCCCAGCGTGTTGTCATCCACCAGCACCAGGCGCAGTGTTAACGGCCCAACGTCTTTCAGTCGCGGGGTAAACCCCGCCTCGATCGCCGGATAGTCCTTCTTGAGGGCCGCCGGACTGTTCACCCGGATGGCCTCACGAAACTCATTGCCGGAACGGCTCGACGCGCCGACGGCCAGCACCCAGGGCGCAGCGGCGGGTGACAACATTGAACCGGGCGTTGGGCCCTCGTTGCCGGCGGCAGCCACGGACAAGACGCCCGCGTCGGCGGCTGCGAGCAGTGCCAGATCGTCGAGGTCGTTGATGTCGTCGTCGCTGCCGACGGAGTAGTTGATGACATCCACGCCATCGGCAACGGCATCGTCGATCGCGCGCGCAAGGTCGGCGGTGCTGCACGTGGCACGTACCGCTCCGGGCTCGAGCCAGCAAGCCTTGTAAACCGCGATCCGGGCACGCGGCGCCATGCCGCTGATCCTGGCGACCCGCGTTCCGGACAGTGTCGCGTTGACATAGTTGCCGGCGGCGATCGACGCAATGTGGGTGCCGTGGCCATCGGCATCACGTGCCGATCGGATCTCATTCTCGTCCAGCTGGTATTCGGCGAGGAAGCCGTTGATGTAATACCGTGCACCGATCAGTTTGTTATTGCAGTCGGTGGACTGAAAGCGTTCACCCGGCTGACAGATGCCGTGCCAGTCCGGCAGTGGACTGTAGACGAGCAATGCGGGCTTCCTGTTGAAGCGCTTGCAGAGCCACATACCGAGCAGCGAGTTTTCTGCCCACGTCGATTTGCAGAGGCGCGGGCGGTCTGCTTCCTCGGTGTCGGCGAAACTCGGGTGCCCCGGCGCGATTCCGCTGTCGATCACGCCGATGACAATATTTTCACCATCCAGACCCAGGTCACTACGCAGGCCGCCTTGTTTGGCGTTCAGGCCCAGGAACCCCGGACTGGCGTTGGTCTCGACGAACTTGCTGCGGTCTTGCCAGACCTGGCGCACATCCTTGCGGGCGCCGAGCTTCTGCGCCTGGGCGGGCGTGAGGCGGGCAGCCACTGCATTTAGTGCATAGCGATAGCTGTAGATTTTGGCGTCACCGGCACCTACCGAAGCCAGAGCTTCATCGTGGGTGGCCGTGAGTTGCTCCGCATAGCGGCGCACGGCCGGCGCTCTGGCATCAAAGCGCTGTCGACGATGCTGGCCAATGCGGTCCGAGAATGAACCCCCGCCCTGGCTCGCCCCGGTTGCTGATGGCGATCCGAGCAGAGCCGCCGCAGCGGCTCGTGCCCGATCCCGGGATGAGGAGCGTGGCGTATGACTGCTTTGACCGGCGCCCGACTGGACCACAGACGAATTGTCGCGAGGGCGTTCGGCTTCGGTAACAGCCGCCGGGGCCCGGAATTGCACGATATAGAGCCGGGTAGCCCGACTGTCAGCTCTGCCGGAGTGGGACGGCCCGATAGGCTGCATCGCAGCGCCTGCCACATGGCCCAACTCGCCACTGTAGGCGGCGGGCACAACGGCCAGAATGAGGAGTGCGACCAACGTTCGCGACACTGAAAGCCGTGGCCAGCGCTCAGCGAATCCCATAGAGCGACGCCGGGTCATGCGAGCGAGGTGTCCCGCCTGGAATTGAGCAACTGGGATCAATGCAGGTCTCTTTGCGCCTGTTTCTTGTGCCCTGAGATTCTTTTGCCGGGCAGCAGCTTAGCCGCTTTACTTAAGCGGGAAGCCTAGCACAGGATGTCGCAGTTCCAGAGTTGTCTGTTACTTGACAGTTAGTAAACAGTTCCATGACAGTTGTTAGCCTGCGCGCAGGTATTCACCGCTGGATGCCAGGCGAATAGGTGTCGGACCGGCCAGATCTCCGATTGCGCCGCCAACCACCAGGGAAATCTGCCCCCCAAACCTGGCCCGCGCCCCTGTAGCCGTCCGGGCCGGCGCCTTGCCGTGGCGGTTAGCGCTGGTCGACACCAGCGGCATATCGGTTGCCAGGCAGAGATTCGCCGCAACGGGATGGCGCGTCACCCGCACGGCAACGGTTTCCCGCCCGCCGGAAATCCAGACCGGTGTCAGCGGTCCGGCTCGCACTACCCACGTGACGGGCCCACCATCCGCCGCGGCGATACTGCCGTACAAACGGTGGCGCTCGCCCGGTGTTGGCGAAATCCAGCCATTAAGCTGTTCCAGATTTGCCGCAATCAGAATGAGTCCGGCTGTCACCGGTCGCTCTTTGAGTAGCAGTATCCGGTCCACGGCTGTCGCGTCGTCCGGCCGGCAGCCAAGGCCATAGACCCCCTCTGTAGGATAGGCAACGACACCGCCGGCGCGGATAACGGCCGCCGCGTAACGCAATCGAGGGCTCAGATAGGTTGTGGCCGTGACCGCCGGAGGGTGGGACACGCTGGCTACCCGGGTTGCATCACTCGGCGGCCGGTTCCGCCTGATCAACCCGGCTGGCTCCGTCACTGCTGGCCGATTTCTTTTTCACGGCCTTCCTTTTTACGGTCTTCTTCTTTGCCGACTTTCGCGTGACCTTCTTCTTGCGTACTTTTGCCTTGCCCGTGCTCCCCGTGCCGTCATCGGCAGCTTTCACGGCTGCCTTCTTCGTCGACTTCTTCTTCGCGACTTTCTTTTTCGCCGCGGGTCGGCCCCAGCGTCGCTTCGGCAATGGTGCGTTTGCAACCAGTTCGCGAGCTTCTTCCAGGGTAATGGTTGCAGGCTCACGCTCCTTGGGCAGGCGTGCGTTTTTCTCGCCGTCGGTGAGGTACGGCCCCCATCGACCGTGAAGAATCCGCAGATTGTCTGTCCCGTAGTCCTTGATCAGCTTGTTGGCATCCGCTTCCTGCTTCGCGCGTATAACCTCAATGGCTTCTTCCAGCGAAATCTTCAGCGGGTCATGCTCACGCAGTGAGACATACTTCTTTTTGACTTCGCCGGTCGCTGTATCGATGGCATCGTACTGAACGTAGGGACCAAACTGGCCGGTATTGGCGCTGACTGGTTCTCCCGTAGGCAAGCTGCCCAGCTTGCGTGGCAGCTTGAACAACTCCAGTGCATCCGGCAGCTCGATAGTGAACATGCTCTGGCCGGACTGCAGTCCTTTCCACCTGGGCTTTTCTCATCTTCTCGGGTACCGATCTGGATAAAGGCGCCGTACCGGCCGAAGCGCGCCGATACCGGTCGCCCGGATTGCGGATCGGGCCCCAGTTCGCGAACCTGCACGGCTTCTTCGCGGGTAACAGACTTTTTCCTTCTCTTTCAGCAGTACCGCGAACGGCTTCCAGAACTTGTCCAGCACGGGGACCCAGTCGCGTTCGCCACGCGACACCTTGTCGAGTTCGTCCTCCATGTGTGCGGTGAAGTCGTAGTCCACATAGCGGGTGAAGTTGCTGGTGAGAAACCCGCTGACAATGCGACCGCCGTCGGTGGGTTTCAGTGCCCGACCTTTGAGTTCGGCGTATTTGCGGTTCAGCAGGGTGGAGATGATGGTGGCGTAGGTGGACGGCCGGCCAATACCCCGCTCCTCCAGCGCCTTGACCAGGCTTGCCTCGGTATAACGTGGCTGAGGCTCCGTAAAGTGCTGATCGGGCGTGACGGCTTCCAGCGGTAAAACATCGCCCTCGTGTACCGGCGGCAGCTTTACGTCGCTGTCGTCATCGCCATCCTCGTCGCGGCCCTCCAGATAAACGGCAATAAAGCCGGGACTGACGAGCGTTGATCCGGTCGCACGGAAGCGACCGGCAGTTTCACGCTGCGCCGGGACCAGATCCACTGCCAGCATGTCGTAAACCGCCGGCTCCATTTGCGAGGCGATGGTGCGTTTCCAGATCAGGCTGTACAGCTTGAACTGTTCGTCATTCAAAAAGCCGCGCAGATCTTCAGGCACCCGCCGGATGCTCGTGGGCCGGATACCTTCGTGCGCCTCCTGGGCGTTCTTGGCCTTGGTCTTGTAGGTATTGGGCTGCGCCGGCAGGCTGGATTTGCCGTACCGCTCGACGATAAAGCTGCGTATGTCGTCTACAGCTTCTTTGGCAAGATTGACCGAGTCCGTGCGCATATACGTGATAAGACCGACGGTGCCCTCCGGAATCGCTATACCCTCGTACAGCTTCTGGGCTACCTGCATCGTGCTGCGTGCCCGAAAGCCCAGCTTGCGCGAGGCTTCCTGCTGCAAGGTCGACGTGGTGAACGGCGGGGCAGGACGGCGCCGGCGCTGACTACGTTCCACCGTCTTGACGCGCAACTGGCCAGCCGCGGCCAGCTCCAGGGCCTTTGTGGCCTCGTTGGCCTGCGTGGCGTTCTGAAAACTGAAGGTCTCGGGCTTGTCCCGATTGAAGGTATCGACAACCTTGTTGCCGGCGTACTCCACAAGGCGCGCGTTAAACACGCCTGGAGCGGTGCCGGTGGTCGCCGCGATTGACCAGTACTCCTGGCTGCGAAAGGCTTCGATAGCTTCCTCGCGCTCTACCAGCATGCGCAGTGCCGGGCTCTGCACCCGGCCGGCGGACAGCTTGGGGCTGATCTTTCGCCACAACAGTGGCGACAGCTTGAATCCGATCAGGTGATCCATCGCGCGCCGCGTGCGGTAGGCATTGACCAGGTCGATGGAAACGTCGCGCGGGTTCTGGATGGCGTCCCGAACTTCCCGCTCGGTTATTTCGTAGAACACAACCCTGAAGACCTGACGGTCTTTGAGCAGACCCCGATCACCCAGAATTTCCTGCAGATGCCAGGAAATGGCCTCACCTTCACGGTCAGGGTCAGTCGCCAGATAAAGGTTGCCACCTTTCTTCAACGCACTGGCAATGGCGTTGATATGCTTTTCCTTGTCCTCGGCGACGGTGTACTTCATGAGGTACCCCTGCTCCGGATCTACCGCACCGTCCTTTTCCAGCAAATCCCGGACATGTCCGTAGGAAGCCAGCACCTTGAAGTCCTTTCCGAGGTACTTCTCGATGGTTTTGGCCTTGGCTGGCGACTCGACGACGACGACGTTGGTCATTCCATCCTCTATAGACGAAGAAGCCGCGACACGGGCGCGGCTGGATTACATATTGGTGATTTTCGCGCTCAATGCATTACGCCGGAGTTCTCCTCAAAGACGAGATCTTCCATGCGTGAAAATGCCGCCTCCTGCCCGGGTTGGGCGAAGAGCACCATGAGCACAACCCACTTTACCTGCTCCTTGTCGATTGTGCCGGAACCGAGCGCCATCAACCGGTCTATGACAACTTCACGTTGAGCAGTGGACAGAATGCCGATCTGTTCCAGGTAAAGCAGATAGCCGCGACACTCGAGGTCCAGCCGCCGCAACTCCACATCGTTATAAACGCGGATGGAGCGATCACCGGGCACGCCGGAGAACGGGGCGCTGGTTTCATTCAGGCCGTCCAGCCAGTCGAGCGCACTGTCAACTTCAGGCTCGCCAAAACCGGCGCGCAACAACTCTTCGCGCAACACGTCCTGGTCGGCGACCTCAGGTTCCTGGTCGGAATAGGTTTCGAACAAGTACAGGAGTACGTCGAGAACGGTATCGCTCATGGATCGACGCCCTCCTTCGTTCTAGCTGACCCGTTGATAGCGGCCACCGGACAGTGACCGCACTGTTCCCTGCATTTCAAGCAGCAGGAGCATGGAGGAAACCTCCCCGATCGTCAATCCGGAGCGAATCACGAGGCTGTCCACATCAACCGGGTCAAAGCCCATCGCATCTTTAAGCTGCGCATAATCACCACTCAAATCCTGCGGTATTTCTGCAGCCTCACCGGTGTTGGAATCTGTGGTCGCCGCAGCAATGTCCGTTGTGAGGCTGGCAAGGAGACCAGTGAGTTCATCGACGATGTCGGCAGCCGTTTCCACAAGTTTTGCGCCGTTGCGGATCAGGCGATGGCAGCCCCGGGCTACCGGATTATGTATGGAGCCGGGAATGGCAAATACTTCGCGACCTTGTTCCATCGCGTGGCGTGCGGTGATCAGCGCACCACTGCGCAGGCTGGCCTCGACCACCAGCGTGCCTACGGACAGTCCGCTGATCAGCCGGTTGCGACGTGGAAAATTCGAAGGGTAGACTGTGGTGTCTGGTGGATACTCGGACACGAGCGCGCCACCGGCTGCGATGATTTCTGCAGCAAGGCCGCGATGTGACGCGGATAGACAATATCGAGGCCGGTTACCGCCACCGCAACAGTCTTGCCGCCGACCGACAGCGCCGCGGTGGGCGGCTGCGTCTATCCCTTCGGCCAACCCGCTTCTGGTGATGCGAAGCCGATTGCGCCAGGTGCGCGGCGAACTTCAGTGCCGTTTCGGCGCCAGTTAGTGTGGCATTGCGGCTGCCGCGGCAATCTGGGGAAGCGACAGTACACCGGCATCGCCGTGCATACAGGCGCGTGGGTGCCTCGTCGATCTCACGGAGCAGTGGGGGTAGCCGGCGTCAGCGGGGTGTATCGCAGCCTGCCTCGCGCGGGAGTGTCGATTTTCCGGAAGACACTTCTGCTCCTGTTGGCGGGTTGCAGCCCGCCAACAGGAATCAACCACACAACGCTTTATCGCGGAACTGGTCGGCTCGGGTTACTTACCTTGCTCGAGGGTGTGAATCGGGCCTTCGGCCTGTGACCAGCGCATAGCTCATGCGGTCGTAGGTCTTGAAAACCATTAGAGTCCCGGCTCGCTCATCCGGCAACTGCACTTTGCGACCAAAAACGCCGGTATCGGTACGGTCCGCTACCTTGTTGCCAGCCTGCCAGACCGACAGCACGTGGCCAGGCGCCAGGCCATCACGTTCGCCACGATTAATGACGATTACCTGATACTGGCCAATCTGTGTCACGCCGTCGATGACGTGAACAATCCGGCCTTCGACCGGACGTTCCGGGCTACGCGGCTCAAAGGATAGCGGCAAAGGATCCTTCCGGGCGACCAGCCGGTCACCTTCCAGAGCTTCACGCTGCGAGTTGTTGATTTCCACGGTGGCCGGGTCGCCGCCCCGGCGGACGCGACCGTCGGCGACGTAAATACCTTCATAACCCAGCAGTTTTCCGTCATCCGGGTCGACCAGCTTGTCGCCGATGTGCACGACGCTATAGATTGCTGACGGTGGTGCCACCTTGCCACGCACGTAGGCTTCGTGGCCCGATGCGCCAACCAGATGCTGGTCTCGGAGGGCAACGATATACGGCAGATCGTTGATCTCTTTCCGGGTGAGCACCATGCCCTTGCTCAGGAAGGGCTCAATGACGCCATAGGGAATGGTAGTGATGGCGGCGCTGAGTTGCTCTTCACGAATGCTCGGCGACAGGCGTTCCGTTCCGGTGGCACTGCCACCGCGGGACATCCTTAGCTGCGGCTGACCGTCGACATAGACCAGGGTCAGCTCGTCACCCGGATAAATCAGGTGCGGATTCTTGACCTGTGGATTGACGTACCAGATTTCCGGCCAGTTCCACGGATTCCGCAGGAACATCGCTGAGATGTCCCAGAGCGTGTCACCCGGCTTCACCACATAGTGGTCAGGGTGCGATGGATTTAAAGGAATTCCGCCGCCTTGCTGCGCAAACAGACTGCCTGCAGCCGCGCCAAGCGCCAGTGTCAGTGTCAATGCTGCGGCCAACCGGCCGATACTCCGGGAGATTCTCATGGGGACTCCATCCCTAGCTTTGTCCGTCAATGATGCTGCGACTTGCCCGATGCCGCATTCAGCGCCCAGCCCGCGCAGATGTAGCATAAAATCAAGCAACTTACCTAACACGTTGCTCCAAACTGTGAAGGCCGCACGATGGCGATGCTGAAAATCCTTGAATACCCGGACCCGAGGCTGCGGATCAAAGCCGAACCGATCCCGGCGGTGACGGATGAAATCCGGCAGCTTGCTGCCGACATGCTGGAAACCATGTATGCCGCCCCGGGTGTGGGCCTGGCTGCTACCCAGGTCGACCGGCACGTCCGGCTCGTGGTTATTGACATATCTGAAGAACGCAACGAAGCCCATGTACTGATCAATCCGGAAATCCTGGTCCGCGAAGGCAAGGAGACCAGTGATGAAGGTTGTCTGTCGGTGCCTGGTGTCACGGAGGGCGTGGAGCGTGCTGCCCACATTCGCGTGAAGGCGCTGGATACAGCCGGCAAGGTCGTCGAGTTCGACGCTGATGGCCTTCTCGGCGTTTGCATCCAGCATGAGCTGGACCATCTCGATGGCAAGTTGTTTGTTGATTACCTGTCCGAGTTGAAGCGACAGCGCCTGAAGAAGCGCGCGGTCAAGGCCCGGCGACGCGAAGGCACTGCGCCCGACGCAACAACGGATTCCGGGCCTGCAAGGCGGTCCAGCACACGAGACCGGGTTCCGGTCATCTGAACAGCCGGATCCTGTTTGCCGGTTCACCGGCCTTTGCGACGCCCACGCTCGAGCATCTCGCAACGATCGGCTGCCGGCCGATTGCGGTATTGACCCAGCCCGACAGGCCTGCCGGCCGTGGTCGCAAGCTGAGCGCCGGGCCCGTCAAGCAATGTGCGATGGCGCTGGGGATTCCGGTCCTGCAGCCGCAGCGCCTTAAAGATGAAGGCATTCAATCGACACTGCGCGAACTGGCTCCGGACCTGATCGTGGTCGTTGCCTATGGACTGCTGTTGCCGCCGGCCGTGCTGGCGATTCCGCGTCTGGGATGTATCAACGTTCATGCATCGTTATTGCCGCGCTGGCGGGGGGCATCGCCGATTCAGGCGGCCATCCTCGCCGGCGATCCCGAGACGGGTGTGAGCATCATGCAACTGGAAGCGGGGCTGGATACCGGCCCGGTCTACAGCACGGCAACACTGGCTATTGGCGCCAGGGAGACGGCGGGCGAACTCGAATCACGGCTGGCGCAACTTGGTGCCGAGGCGCTAGGGCGTATTTTCCGTTCGTTGCTGGCCGGAGAGCTGTCGCCAGCTCCCCAGTCTGAAGTCGGAGTGACCTACGCTGGCCGGATTCAGAAGGCCGATGCGCGTATCCAGTGGCAGCAGCCAGCGCAGATGATTGTGCGGCGCATTCGCGCCTTCAATCCCTGGCCGGTGGCCGAAACCACGCTGGATGGCCAGCAACTGCGCTGCTTCGCCGGAATTCCCGCCGGGGCGGAGACACCAACTGCCACGCGACCGTACGGACAAATAGTGGCTGCAGGGGCCGAGGGTATAGAAGTACAAACCGGTGCCGGCCGCTTGTGTTTGCAGCAGGTCCAGCTTCCCGGTCGTCAGAAGGTGGCAGCTGCAGATCTGGCCCGTGGTCGTCCGCTGCTGGGCAAGGTGCTTGGCGCTGGCGATTCCGGATTGTGATGTTATGGGAAATGGAGCACTGACCCGGGCCGCTGCGGCACGAGCCGTAGCGGCTGTGCTGTCCCGGGGCCAGACACTGGACGCCGCCCTGGCGGCCTCTATCGGCGGAAACCACGCACCGGATCTACTGCCGCGGGACCGGGCCCAGGTGCAATTGCTGGCCTATGGAGCGGTTCGCAACCATCACCGGCATCAGGCGTTGCTTGCCCGGCTGCTGTCTCGCCCGTTAAAGGATCGCGACCGGTTGCTTGAAGCGCTGTTGTCGGTCGGTATCTACCAGCTCGCTGATCCTGAACAGCCAGACTATGCGGCCGTCTCAGCCACGGTCGAGGCCGCGCGACTGCTTGGCCTCGACCGTGCGGCCGGCCTGGTCAACGCAAGCCTGCGGCGCCTTCAGCGCGAGGCGACTGAGTTGACCGAAAGCCTGCGCAGTGACCGGGTAGCGCGGTTCTCTCATCCCGCGTGGCTTCTGGACCGGCTACGCAGCGACTGGCCCGATCAATGGGAGGCCATTGCAGCAGCCGGCCAGCAGCACCCACCGGTCTGGTTGCGGGTCAATCGCACCCGCATCAGCATCGACGACTATGCCGCGCGCCTCAGTGAGGAACGCGGCCTCGGCGTTATCCGGAATCCGGCTTTTCCGGATGCGCTCAAGCTCGAATCTGCAGTCCCTGTCCAGGAGTTGCCCGGCTTTGCCGATGGCCTGGTCAGCGTGCAGGATGCTGCGTCCCAGCTTGCGGCGCCGCTACTGGCGCCGGAGCGGGGAATGCGGGTACTGGACGCCTGCGCTGCCCCCGGCGGCAAGACCACGCATCTGCTCGAACGTGCCAGCGGAGACCTGGATCTGACAGCTCTGGATATCTCGGCCACGCGACTCCGCAGTGTTGCAGACAGCCTGCGGCGTCTGGGCTTTGCAGCCACGCTGATCGAAGGTGATGCCCTGGCGCCTGCTGACTGGTGGGATGGTCGACCTTTCGACCGGATTCTCGTTGATGCCCCGTGTTCGGCCACCGGAGTTATTCGTCGCCACCCGGACATCAAGCTGCTGCGACGCCCGGACGACCTGCCCGCACTCGCTGCGCGCCAGCGCCGTTTGCTGGACCGGTTGTGGCCGCTCCTGAAGCCTGGTGGCCGTCTGCTGTACAGCACCTGTTCGGTGTTGCGGGCCGAAAACGACAGTGTGGTCCAGGCCTGGGTAGCCACGGGAGCCGCCAGATTGTTGGCTGAAACCCCTCAGCCAGGGCTGCAACTGTTACCTGGCGACAGCGATACCGACGGGTTCTACTATGCTCTGATGACTGGCAATAATCAGCGCACCCGGACAGGCTGACCAACCCGCTGTGGCCACATCCTGGAAGAACTCGGACGTGTACAGATCCTGCAAAGGTAATTCTGGCCTGCTGGCAGCCCTGGCCCTGGCTTTCTCCCTGCTGGGACCGGCTGCCGTATACGCCCAGGAAACCGGCCTGGAAATCCGCGACGCCGGGACGCACCTTGAGTCCGGTGTCTGGTACCTGTCCGCGCGCATCGATTACCGGCTGAATCGCGAAACGATGGGCGCGCTCCAAAACGGCATTCCGCTGACCTTTGAACTGCAGGTCGAAGTTGCCGAAGAGCGCCGCTGGTTGCCGGATGTCAGCGTGGCCAGCCTGCGTCAGCAGTTTGAGCTCTCCTGGCAACCATTGGCGCGTGGTTATCTGGTCCGCAACAAGAACAGTGGCGACCAGCGGGCGCACACCACCCTGTTTGCGGCACTGAATGATCTCGGCAGAATCACCGCGTTGCCACTCATCGATGATTCACTCATTGATGCGGGTAGCCACTACGAGGTGAGCCTGCGCGCGATGCTCGATCAGCAGCAGCTCCCGGGACCATTGCGAATGCTGTCGTTCTGGGATGACGACTTCGCGCTGGAAAGCGACTGGTATCGCTGGAAACTACGCCAATCGCCACGCGAGGCACCTGAACTACAGCCCGGATTGTTTCCGGAGCCGCCGCCATGACATTGCTGGCACCCCGGGCGCTGCGGCGCTACCTCGGTATCGGTGCCACGACTGGTGGCGTGATTCTGGGTGTCGTCGCTCTGGTGATGCTGGGGCATTACGCCCCAAGTCTTGCCGACTTCGGGCGTAGCCATGTCCTGTTACTGGTGGTCAACGCGGCAGCGGCGGCCGTGTTGCTCGGAATCATCGCCCTTAACCTTTTCCGTCTGGTCCGCGACTATCGGCGTCGGGCGCCCGGCGCGCGGCTGCGGGCCCGCCTGGTGGCGATGTTTGTCGGGCTGACATTGGCACCGCTACTGGTGGTCTATCTGTTCGCCCTGCAATTCATGAACGGCGGCATCGACAACTGGTTCGATTCGGATCTGGAGCAGGAGCTGTCTACGGCCCTGCGCGTCAGTCGCGAATCCCTCGACGTGCAGGCCAACTCCCGCCTGCTGCAAACCAGTGCGCTCGCTGCTGCTATCGGCGATCTGGATGGCGCCGCGCTATCCCGGGCCCTGAGTGTGCTGCGGGCCGACGCTGGCGCTGAAGAACTGACGGTTTTCCTGCCGAGCCTGCAGGTGGATGCCTCCAGCACGCGTACTGACACCTTGCCGCCCAGCTTGTCCGAAGATGCCGTGAACCAGCTTCGCAGGCACCAGCGCTTTGTCGCACTGGAGCCCCTGGGGGGTGCGCGGTATCAGATCCGGTCTGCCGTTGCGATTCCAGGCGATTCGGGATACAGCGAAGACACCGAGCCACGCTATCTGCAAGCGGTCTATCCAATCGGCAATCGCCAGGGTCGGCTCGTTGATGCGGTCCAGGATACCTATACCCGCTATACCGAACTGCGCTTTCTGCGCGACCCGCTCAAGAACAATCTGACGTTGACGCTGTCCCTGGTGCTGCTGTTGTCCCTGCTGGCTGCCGCTGCAGGCGCGTTCTATCTTGCCCGCCGCCTGGCCGCTCCGATCGAATCACTGGCGGCGGGGACAGAAGCGGTTGCCAAGGGCGATTTCGACACCCGCCTCAAGCCGGGTGCCGCCGATGAGGTGGGATTTCTGATCGAGTCATTCAACGACATGATCGAACGACTGGCTCGGGCACGGGAAGAAAGTCGAGTCAGCCAGCAGCAACTGGAAAGCGAGCGGGCCAACCTCGCGGCCATCCTCGGACGTTTGTCCACCGGCGTCATCGCCAGCGACCCGAACGGTCGCATTCGTATTGCCAACATGGCTGCCGGCAGCATTCTGGGGGTCGACTTGAGATCGCGAGTGGGGGATTCGCTGGAGCAGATTGCTGCTGCCGGTCCGCTGGCCGCGCAGTTCATCGCCGAGTGCAAGCCACATCTGCTCGGCGAGCAAGGTGAGTGGCGCGGCCAGATAGTGCTGAACACCGATTCGACGAGGCGCATACTGAACTGCGCCAGTTCTGCGCTGCCCGGTGAATCAGTGCCAAGCATGAAGGAACCCGCACCTCAGGGGCCGGAACCTGCACCCGGAGGGATCGTGGTGTTTGATGACGTCACGAATTTGCTGGTGGCGCAGCGCGATGCAGCCTGGGGTGAGGTCGCCCGACGGCTGGCCCATGAAATCAAGAACCCGCTGACGCCCATCCGGCTCGCAGCCGAACGGATCCGACGCCGCTACCTCCCGCAAATGAGCGCGGAGGATGGCCAGATACTTGATCGATCGACCCACACGATTGTTCAGCAAGTCGAGGCGATGCGGGATATGGTCAATGCGTTCAGCGAGTATGCGCGGGCGCCGCAGATCAATATCGCCAGGGTTGACCTGGGCCAGCTGGTGCGTGAAGTCGCGTGGTTGTATCGCTCGCAGGAGAGTCAGCCACGGGTAAAGCTGGAGCTTGTCGAGGGCCTGGAGGTAGATGCTGATGCGGTGCGTGTGCGTCAGCTCCTGCATAACCTCATCCGGAATGCCCAGGAGGCACTGGAAGGGCAGGCGGATGGTGTCGTGGGGATTGTGGTGCGCAGCATCACCGGCGCTGATCAGACCGCCGAGCAGGAGTTTGCCGAGATTACCGTTACAGACAATGGCCCGGGATTTGCTGCCGACGTTCTGGCACAGTTATTTGAGCCTTATGTAACAAGCAAGAAGAAAGGGACTGGACTCGGACTGGCAATCGTGAAGAAACTGGCAGAAGAACATGGCGGTACAGTAACTGCCGAGAATCTGCCCGACCGGGGCGCCCGGGTGATCGTGCGGCTGCCCATTCGGGCAGTTATCCGCGACGCGGGCAAAGATCCGCGCACAGTCCGTTCCGAGCAGCAGAGGGTACGAGCATGAATGTCGCACACATACTGGTGGTCGACGACGAAGACGACATCCGCACAACGATCAGCGACATCCTGGTCGACGAGGGCTATTCCGTCAGTGTTGCTGCCGACGCTGCTGCTGCTCGCGTCGAGGTGGGGCGGGAGCGGCCCGATCTGATCCTGCTCGATGTGTGGATGCCCGGCGTGGACGGCATCACCCTGCTGCGGGAGTGGTCAAGGGAAGGCTCGCCGCGTTGCCCGGTGGTGATCCTGTCGGGCCACGGCACGGTAGAGACTGCCGTAGAAGCGACACGCCTGGGCGCAGTGGACTTTGTAGAGAAGCCCTTGTCGCTGGCCAAACTCCTGCGCACAGTGCAACGCGCGCTCGACAGAACGCCCGAAACCAAAAGACCGACGATCCGCACGCTGCTTCCCAAGCGGCTGACACCCGGCGGCCGCAGTACCCTGATGCGGTCGTTACGCGACCAGGCCGCTTCTGTCGCACGACGCCACGAACCTGTGCTGATCGTTGGTGAGTCCGGATCGGGACGCACGGTGGTCGCGCACTATGTGCATGACCTGGCGCCACGCTCGTCCAGACCCTTCGTAACCCTGACCGGAGCCGCAGTACCGGCCGAAAACGCTGCCGCGCTGCTCTTTGGCGGCGAATTCAAAGGAGAGATGCAGCCTGGTTCGCTGGAACAGGCCGCAGGCGGCACCTTGTTCATCCGGGATCTGCAGGAGCTTTGCCCGGAAGCACAAAGGCTGCTGACCGGGACGCTGGAGCAGGGCAGTTTTGTGCGGCTGGGTGAAGCGACTCCGGTGCCGCTCGATCTGCGAGTCATGACGTCCCTGGCACCTGAACCGGCCGGTCAGGTGCTGCCGGAATTGCTTTCCCGACTGGCGATACTGGAGCTGCGGGTGCCACCGTTACGCGACCGGCATGAAGATGTTCCCGAGTTGCTGCGCTATGCGGTCGACCGTTTCGTCGATGAGGAGGCCCTGCCGTTTCGACGCTTCGGCCTTGCTGCCCAGAATCGATTACGTCACTACCCCTGGCCGGGAAACGTACGGGAGCTCACCAATCTGGTGCGAAGATTGCTGGTGGCCGGTGGCCCGGAAGAAATCGGTCTCGCCGAGCTCGAGCAGCATCTGACGCCGGCCAGCAGTGTTCCCGAACCCCTGGTGAAGCAGGACCTGCTCAGTCTTCCCTTGCGTGAGGCACGCGAAAAGTTCGAACGCGCTTATCTGACCCAGCAGCTGGCGCTTTGCGGTGGTCGTGTCGGTCAACTGGCCAAGCGCGTCGGGATGGAGCGCACACATCTGTACCGGAAATTGAGGGCGCTGGGCGTCGACTTCCGGCAGATGGCCGAAGAGGACTGACTGCCCGCGCAAGGTCGCGTACCACCCACCGCCGCAGTCTTGTCGGCTCAGTGGAAGTACTTCTGGAATGCTGCGGGCAGGCGGGTGGTATCCACTGCCTGCAGGTTGTCCGGGTACGGACGCGTGTTCCAGGTGTGCCAGAACACCGGCAGCGCACCGCTCAACCGGTCGTTGCGTGCATCATCAATGAGGCAGGCAAAGGCCTTGCCGGCATAGGTTGTGTCCAGTCGGCAATTCTCAAGGCTGCCAGCCAGCGAAACGGCTTGCAGACTTGCTTCGGTGGGTACTGCGTAACCTTCGCCGGCAAACTCTCCGCGAAACTCCAGCCGGGCGGCAATTTCGGTTTCGGGTACGCGCTGTGTTGCGGGCAGCAAAGCCTGGACGGCCTCGGCGGCCTGTAGCACTGCCGCTGCGGTGACACTGTTCTGCGGTACCACCTTGACGCCAACGACGGTTGCCGTGAGCCGGGTATTGGCCAGTCCCACCATCAACCCTGCGGTACTTCCCATCGTGCCGCACGGGATGTAGATACGCACGGGTCGACCCGGTGCAACGGATTTCATTTGCCTGGCAAGTTCGGCGCCAGCCCCAACGAATCCCAGTGAGCCTGTTGGTGATGATCCACCCCAGGCGATGTCGTAGATGCGGTCTGCGCCCGTCGGATGAGCATCACGCAGGGCGGCTGCGGCGGCTCGGACGCCGGCGAATTCAGCCGCCGCCGCCACGGTCGTCCCGATGTGTGCATGCCAGCGCAGCGTGTTGGCGATCCAGGGCGTATCGGCCTGGTCCACCAGCACGCAGTAGCAATGCAGGCCAAGCTGTCTGGCATAGATCGCAGTCGCCAGCGCGTGATTCGAGCCGGCGGCACCGTAAGTCATCACAGCATCGCAGCCCTGTGCTCTGGCGTCTGCAAGCAGATATTCCAGCTTGCGAACCTTGTTGCCGCCGTAAACAGTTCCAGACCGGTCGTCGTGTTTGATCAGAAGTTGGGGCACGCCGATGGCAGCACCCAGCCGGCCTGCCGGCAACAGCGGTGTAGGCCACTCGGAAAGCAGCACTCTATTCACGAACGGGAATCACCAGATAGTCGATGTGACTGTCACGCAGCCGGCCCCGAATACGGTTCAGCTCCCGCAGGTCATTAATCGGTCCGATACGCACCCGATGAAAGAGTGCGCCATTGGCTTCCGCCTTCTGGATGTCAGCGACTATGCCGAGCAGTGCGAGTCTGGCCTTCACCTTGTCAGCCTCCGCAAAGTTCGGATAGGCGCCCGCCTGGATAACGTAGATGCCGGGTACCGATACTGGTGGTGGAACGGCCGGCCGAACTGTGGATTGTACGTTTACGTCCACTTCGGCCTCCGGCAGCATGTCGTAGAACTCAAAACGCTCGGGCTCTTTTTCACCGGCATCGCTGCCGGACTCACTACGAGATGCCTTGGAACCTTTGGCATCCGGTTTCGTCCCGGTTGGCGCTTTCTTTGGCTGGTCGCTCACCTGTGCGGGGGCAGGAGTACTGCCCGGTACGGAAAGAAGTGCGGAGCGGAAATACCAGCCCAGCCCCAGTGCTGCCATCAGCAGCAGTGCTCCCATGACAAGGCCGCGCGGCAAGCTGCTGCCGCCACGTCGACGACCAGTGCGCCGCTTGCGCCGCCTGGCAGGTCGGGCCACTACATGAACTCCAGTGCACGAATACCGAGCAGGGTCAGCCCGCGGGCCAGCACAGTGCGCACACTGCCAACGAGTGCAAGTCGGGCCCGGCTTCGCGCCGGGTCAGCTTCATCCAGTACGACGTGACGGTTGTAAAACGCGTTGAACACGCTGGCAAGTTCATACAGATAGTGCGCGAGTTCAAAAGGCTCACGCTGCTCGGCGGCCCGTGTCAGCGCGTGGCTGAAGCCGCGCAGCTTCTGAATCACGGCCCATTCTTCGTCCAGCACCAGCAAGCCGGCGTCGCTGTCGTCCGACGTGCCCAGCCAGTCCGCTTCGGACGATTTGCGGAAAATGCCGCTCATGCGGGCGTGGCTGTATTGGAGGTAGGGACCGGTATTGCCTTCGAATTGCAGGACGGTGTCCCAGTCGAAAGTTACATCCGTCATGCGGCGGGACGACACGTCGAAATACAGCAAAGCAGCCTGGCCTACTGCCTCGCTGATCGTATCCTGCCCGGCAGCCGGTGCATCCGATGCGGATCGGTTGCTGGCGGCGGCCCGCTCGTCGCGGTAGCGCGCAGCACGATCACGCGCCTCATCCAGTACAGCCTCAAGCCACACGGCCTCGCCTTTGCGCGTGGACATGCCGCGCACATAGCCGAAGCTGACGTTTTCGCACAGCGCCGGCCAGTTGTGCGGCCACCGTTCGGCAGCAGCGAGCTTGCTCAGCGCAGCAAACACCTGGGCAAAGTGATCTTCCTGCCGGGAAACCACGTAGAGGTTCGCACCGAACCGATAGCGCTCCCAGCGGTCAATTGCCTCGGCGCAGTCACGTGCCGCATAGGTTGATGCGCCATCTGATTTCTGCAACATGCACGGCGCGATTTCCCGGCCGATTACGTCCGACACATCCACGACGATGGCGCCTTCCGACTCCCTGGCGACGCCCGCCTTCAGGAAGCGGGCGATCACCGGCTGCACCTTGCTGTTCATTGCCGACTCGCCGTCGTAGGAATCGAACTCGATGCCGAGACGCTCGTAGGTCTGATGGAACCCCGCGAGTGAAAGCGCACGAAACCGCTCCCACAACTGCACGATCTCCGGATCGCCCTGCTCCAGTCGCAGAAAGAGCTGGCGCGCATTGTTCTGAACAGCCGGATCGGATTCGCCGGCCCGATTGGCCCGCACGTACAACTCAACGAGATAGTCGATGGCCCTTGCCTCCAGCGCGGTCTCGTCCCCCCATTGCTGCCAGGCCCAGATCACCAGGCCGAACTGTGTTCCCCAGTCGCCGATATAGTTCTTGCGGATGACACGCCAGCCCTGATAGCTGAATATCCGGGCTAGATCCGCGCCCAGATTGGTAGACCGCAGATGGCCGAAGTGAAAGGGTTTGGCGATGTTGGGCGCCGAAAAATCCAGCACCAGCGTTTGCCCGCGTCCCAGATCACGGCTGCCGAATGTGTCGGGGTTCTGACCAATCTCTCCAAGTACCTGCGTGGTGACATTGGCCCGGTTCAGAAAAAAGTTGAGATAGGGGCCAGTGGCCGCGGCCCGCGCGATAAACCGGTCGGGCCTGATCCGGTTGGCCAGCTCGCCGGCAATCTGGTTCGGCGCCGCC
Organism: Gammaproteobacteria bacterium; assembly: GCA_041396045.1. Taxonomy (GTDB): domain Bacteria; phylum Pseudomonadota; class Gammaproteobacteria; order Steroidobacterales; genus SHZI01. The sequence goes on from JAWKZI010000001.1 coordinate 275,743, forward strand.
CGCCGCTCTTTCGCCAGCGGAAAGCACGGGAAGGAGACGTCACCGAGTGCGAAATTGGGAGCGGCGCCCAGCGCCTCTTCTATCTGCGTCAATCGCTCAATCGGCCAGTCGAGCGCAGTACACACAACCTGCGCGATATGGGAGCTGATCTGCATCGGGAGCGTCGGAATCCTTGTGGCATGAGCGTTGGCGGGAACGCGCGGAATTCTAGAACAATTCAACGGGCATCATTGAACGGATGAGTTCCTCAGAACAGTTCAGCCGGGTCCACATCCAGACTCCAGCGTACACGCCGCTGGGCCGGCAGCTCTGAAATTGCTGCGCGCAGCGCGGGCAGGCAGCGCTGCAGGTCGCGGCGCAGATCTGTCTGCAACAAGAGCTGGCCACGATATTTACCGGAGCGTCTCTCCATAGGTGCCGCTGCCGGACCGAGTACACGCAGTGCTGGCGTCGATGGGTCCGCAGCCTCTACAACTTCTGCAGCCACCGACCTCGCAACGCTCGCCGCAGCCTCCAGAAACTCAAATACCGTCTCCCGCTGCGTGGCCTCCGCCCGCAGCAACGCGAGTGCGGACCAGGGTGGCCAACCCACCTGGCGCCGTTCCTCCAGTGCGAGCTCGGCAAAGGCACCATAACCCTGGCTCACCAGGACTCTCAGCAGTGGGTGATCCGGAAACAGTGTTTGCAGCCAGACCTCCCCCGGCCGTTCTGCACGCCCGGCCCGTCCCGCAACCTGGATGAAAGTCTGCGCCAGTCGCTCGGCACTGCGGAAGTCTGTGCCGAACAGCCCCTGGTCGGCATCCACAATGCCAACCAGCGTGACGCCGGGAAAGTCGTGACCTTTGGTGAGCATCTGGGTGCCCAGCAGCAGACGGGCTTCGGTCGAGCGCACGCGCTCCAGACGCCGCTCGATCTCGCCGCGCCGGCGGGTGGTATCGCGATCAATGCGCTCCAGCGGATAGTCCGGGAACTCACGCGTCAGCGCTTCTTCCACGCGTTCGGTGCCCTGACCCACCGGCCGCAGTTCAGTCTGGCAATTCGCGCAGTTTGTCGGCCGCGGTCGATCGCTGCCGCAGTGGTGGCAGGTAATGCGACCGCGCCGTTGATGCAGCACCATGCGCGCATCGCAGCGCTCGCCAGCTGACAACCAGACCGCAGCCTGTACAGATCAGGGTGGGCGCGTAGCCGCGACGATTGAGAAAGATCAGTACCTGGCCATCACCTTCCAGGTGCGTGCGAATGGCATTCAACAAGGGCTGGCTCATGCCGGCGGTGGCGGACTGGGCGCGCATGTCCACCAGTCGTACAGTCGGTTGTACGGCAGCCCCGGCCCGGCTCGGCAGAACAAGATGCTGGTAGCGACCGGCACGGGCGTTTTCCACCGATTCCAGTGCCGGCGTGGCCGAGCCCAGCACCACGGGGACGTTCAGCGTACGGGCCCGCCACACGGCGAGGTCACGAGCGGAGTATCGGAATCCATCCTGTTGCTTGTAACTGGCGTCATGCTCTTCATCGACTACCAGCAGGCCCGGGTACTTCAGTGGTGTAAAGACAGCTGAGCGTGTGCCGATGACAATTCGGGCAGATCCATCCCGGGCCGCGGTAAATGCCCGTAGCCGTTCGCCGTCAGCCAGGCCTGAATGCAGGACGGCGATGTTGACCGGAAAGCGCCGGCGGAATCGATCCAGCAGTTGCGGCGTCAGGCCGATTTCCGGCACCAGAACCAGACACTGAAGCCCGGCGGCCAGGCGTTGACTGATGCACCGCAGGTAGACTTCAGTCTTGCCGCTGCCGGTAACGCCATCGAGCAGAAAGCAGCGAAATTCCCCGGTCGCATTGATCGCAGCCACGGCTGCCGCCTGATCGCTGTTCAGTGTTGGCGGTACGGCAGCGACCTGGTCTTCAGACGGCGGCTCGGCCGATACCTCGCTCTGGCCTTTCCTGGCCCTGCGCCGTGTGGTCCGGGCGGTTGCCAGCCCCTTCCCCTCCCGCAGGGCCTTGGGAAGTGCAGTCGCAATCACTTCCCCGGGCGGGTGCTGGTAGTACGCCGACGCCCAGGCAAGTAGCCGCAGCAAGTCAGCCGGCAGCACCGGTTCAAGATCAATGACTGCCTGCACGCAACGCAGGCGATCGATCGGCAACTCACTACGGGCTTTCACGCTGATAATCACGCCCACGCGTTTGCCGCGCCCGAAGGGCACCCTGACCCGCATGCCCGGACAAAGATCAGACGGTCCGACGGCCGGCCAGTCAGCGGGAGGCAGGTAGTCGAACAAGGCCATCAGCGGTGCCGCCACGGCGACTTCAAGGATCACGGTCGTCGGCTCCGACTTATCCACAGATCCTGTGGATAAGTCTGTGGATGGTGGGGGTAAATATCGTCTTTTGGCTAACTGCGTTAACCATTATGACAATCTGATCAAATATTGCTCTTTTGGTATTAGTCATATTTATCATGAGCTTACATGGATGACTTCAGGTGTGCGACGCAAAGTACCGGCTAATCAGCCCGCCTGATAGGGAATTGTGTATAAGTGCAGTCGCAGCGAAGGGTGTCGGACCCAGTTTGTGGCTGATTGTCAACCCCCGGCTGGCGTCAGCGTTAGTAGAGAAAGGTCGCCGGAGGCCCTGCAGTATGCTGAAAATTGACGCGGCAGCGCTGTCGCTACCGCCAACCTGCGACAACCCGTGGTTCACAATGAGCGACGCGCTGACGGGAGCCGGACTCAAGGCCGAGTCCAGAGAGGAGGCAACCCTGGACGACAGTCGAGCCATGGAACGGTTCCTTGCCGGCGTGGAGTGCCGCGCATTGCGGATCGCGACCTTATCTGTTGGCAATCGCGACGACGCTTGCGACATTTTGCAGGATGCGATGCTCAAGCTGGTGCGAACGTACAGCAAGCGGCCTGAAGCCGAGTGGCGACCACTGTTTTATCGCATCCTGGCCAACCGCATTACCGATCATCAACGCCGTCAGTCAGTCCGTCGACGGGTATTTGCCTGGGTAGCGCCTGCCGATGAAGAAGACGGCACCGATCCCCTGGCGGCGCTGCCGGATCCGCGACCTGTTGCACCGGATCAGCTTGTCGGACAATCCGATGCCATGGCGGCACTTGAGGTGGCGCTTTCCAGGCTGGCCAACCGGCAGCGGCAGGCATTTCTGCTGCGCAATCTGGAAGGCCTGGATGTGGCACAGACAGCCATCGCAATGGGCTGCAGTCAGGGCAGCGTAAAGACGCACTATTCGCGAGCAGTACACAGCTTGCGGGACCAGCTTGGAGACCACTGGCCATGAGAAAAGAGGCTTCTCTCCAGAAGGACGGCGACGCCGCGTTCGAACGGACCGCAGCAGAGCTCTTGCAGGCCAGCGTCAGTGAACTGGATGCCGCCACCCTGTCGCGTTTGAATCAGGCGCGACAGGCCGCCATGGCGCAACACCCGGAGAACCGTACGCGGCCTGGCCAGTTCAGCAGCCCGTGGACCGGCTTCTGGTCGGGCTCTGCCTGGTCAAGGCCTGCATTGGCAGTCACGGTGGTTTCGATCGTCGCAGCGGCCTTGTGGCTGGGCGCTGTTCCACGGAGCACAAGCCTGCCACCGGTAACTGCGTTCGCGTCACCGGTCGTGACGGGGAGCGATATGGACTTTCTGCTGACTGACACCAGTCTGGAGATGATCGAAGATCTCGACTTCTATGCCTGGCTGGACGCTGACCGCAGCGATGCCGAGTTGCGTGCCGAACTTGAGTCGGTGGGTTCGACCGGTGCCTGAACACACCCGGGTCCGACTTTCATGCATCGGCATGAGCCTGGGTTTTGGGCGTGGGTCTGATCCTGGCCATTGCTCCGGCCACCGTCCGTGCGGAGCACAGCCCGGATCACAATGCAGATCCGGCCAAATCTGACGATCTGATGGAGCTGCTCGAGTATCTCGGTGATGAACAGACCGCCAGCGATGCGTGGAACGAGTTCCTCGACAGCGTGCCGCTGCGAACCGCTGCTGGCGTTGATGTGAGCGCGCCGGTTAAGGGCGAGGAGGCTCAACGATGATTTCCGGCATGACTTCCGGCATGAAACCTGGCGCGACAAGCCGATGGCGAAGCCGGGTTCCCGCGTCCCTAATGCTGCTGACGTTGCTGTGGGCATTCGGCGCCGGTGCAGATGGGCTGGCACGCGAGGCTGGGCCGGCCAACGTCGTGCAACCCGCCGCCGGTCAGCAACCGCTCGACCAGAATAACTCCGGCCAGAAGGGCCCCGGTCACAGCAAGGGCGTCGCCTGGGAAGCGCTGAACGCAGACCAGCAAAAAATGCTGGATCAGTTTCAGGGAAAGTGGAACACCCTGTCACCGGAGCGGCAGTCACGACTGGCTGCCGGAGCCACTCGCTGGAGCCATCTGGACCCCGCCGACCGTGACAAAGCCCGGCGGCGTTTTCGCCAGTGGCAGCAACTGACACCCGAGCAGCGAAACACCCTGCGTGAGCGCTTCAGTGCGTATCAGCAGATGAGTCCGGAGGAGCAGGCCAGGGTCCGCAAGAATTTCCGTCGCTTTCGTCAGATGTCGCCGGAACAGCGTCGGAAAATGCAGCAACAGTGGCGCCAGCTCACGCCGCAACAGCGCCAGCAATTACTGGAACAACGCCAGAACCGGCAGCCCCGGCGACCGTAGGCGCGCCATCTGCCCGGTGGCTCGCTCCTACAGTGCTTTGACGGACTGGATCAGGGCAGAGACCATGGCCTGGCCATCGCCATAGAGCATGTGGGTGTTATCGAGAAAGAACAGGCCGTTTTCGATACCTGAAAAGCCGGTGCCCTTGCCGCGCTTGATGACGATGACATTCTTCGCCTTGTCAGCATTCAGAATCGGCATGCCGTAAATCGGACTCGATTTGTCCGTACGTGCCGCCGGATTCACCACGTCGTTGGCGCCGATGACCAGCGCCACGTCGGCGCTCTCGAACTCGGCATTGATTTCTGACTCGTCATAGATGACGTCGTAGGGGACGCCAGCTTCGGCGAGCAGCACATTCATGTGGCCGGGCATGCGACCCGCCACCGGATGAATCGCAAACTTCACCCCGACGCCGCGTTCCTGCAGCAGTTTGGCCAGCTCCCACACCTTGTGCTGGGCCTGGGCAACCGCCATGCCATAGCCGGGCACGATGATCACCTTTTGTGCAAAGGCCATCATCACGCCGACGTCCTCGGCATCGATAGCCTTCATGGTGCCTGCCACGTCGCCCTGGGCGGAGGCGGTGTCGCCGAAGCCCGAGAACAGCACGTTGCCGAGCGACCGGTTCATCGCGCGGGCCATCAGCTGCGTCAGCAATGTTCCTGCCGACCCGACCACCATGCCGGCGATGATCATTGCGGCGTTATTGAGCACGAAGCCTTCGAAGGCCACCGCGAGGCCTGTCAGGGCGTTGTACAGCGAAATCACCACCGGCATGTCGGCACCGCCGATCGGCAGGGTCATCGTCACGCCGAGCACCAGGGCAACGCCAAAAAACAGGGTCACCAGGCCAGGCACCGGACCCGCCTCGGCGAGGACCAGCGCCGAGCCCAGCACTACCGCAGCCAGCAGGATCGCCAGGTTAACGAAGTTCTGGCCACGGAAGCGGAACGACCGCTTGATCAGATCCTGCAACTTGCCGAAGGCGATGAGGCTGCCCGAAAACGAAACCGCGCCGATCAGTCCGCCGAGGACGGCGAGCGCCAGAACGATGCCTGAATGGGCCTCACCTTTGAAGAGTTCGATGGCAGCGATGGCTGCCGCTGCGCCACCGCCCATGCCGTTATAAAGGGCAATCATCTGTGGCATGTCGGTCATGGCGACCCGCTTGCCGGTCAGCCAGGCGATACCACCGCCCAGCGCTATAGCCACCAGCATCAGCACGAAGTTGCCCAGGCCAGGGGTAAAGAATGTGGCAATCGTTGCCACCAGCATGCCGGCACCGGCCCAGGCGATACCGCCGCGGGCTGTAACCGGCGAACTCATGCGCTTGAGTCCGGAGATGAACAGGTACGCCGCTACCAGGTAGCTTATGGCTATCAGCGTCGAGGCGAAGCCGCTACCCATCAGTGCGACTTCCGGCCTGAATTGCTGGATTTGAACATTTCCAGCATGCGTTCAGTCACCACGTATCCGCCAACCGCGTTGCCGGCTGCCAGCGCCACACCGAAGAAACCAATGACCAGTTCCAGGGTGTTGTCGGCCCTGCCGAGTGCCACCATGGCGCCTACCAGCACGATGCCATGGACAAAGTTCGACCCGGACATGAGCGGCGTGTGCAGGATGGTGGGCACTCGCGAGATCACCTCGTAGCCGGTGAAGCCAGCGAGCATGAAAATGTACAACGCAATGAAGCCGTCGATCATGGTTTGCCTTGCCTCGGGTTCCGGTCAATCAGGCCGATGTTCATTCAAGCCAGTGCCTTGCGGGTTGGTTCGTGACGAATGCTGCCGTCATGGGTCAGCACGGCACCAGCAAACACTTCGTCTTGCCAGTCGATGGCAAGTTCGCCTTCCTTGCTGATGGCGGGCATCAGAAAGTTGTAGAGATTTCGTGCGTACATCTCGCTGGCGTCCCGGGCGACTGTTGCCGCCAGGTTGACCGGGCCAATGATCGTAACGCCATGTGCCGTAACGGTTTCACCCGGTTTCGTCAGTTCGCAGTTGCCGCCGCTCTCGGCACCCAGATCGACAATCACGGCACCGGGTTTCATGCGCTCAACGGTGGCCCGATCGATCAGGCGCGGCGCCGGTCGTCCTGGCACGGCTGCCGTGGTGATCACCAGATCAGCCAATGCCAGACGGTCGTTGACCACGGCCTGCTGCCTGGCCTTTTCTTCGGTCGTCAGTTCGCGCGCGTAGCCGCCTGCGCCGTCGGCGGTGACGCCGGTATCAACAAATTTTGCGCCCAGCGACTCTACCTGTTCCCGGGTTGCCGCACGGACGTCAAAGGCTTCCACCACAGCACCCAGGCGGCGTGCCGTTGCAATGGCCTGCAGCCCGGCGACCCCGGCCCCCATGATCAGGGCCCTGGATGGCCGGATCGTTCCGGCAGCGGTGGTCAGCATGGGCAGGAACTTTGTCGAGTGCAGCCGCACCCACCAGCACCGCCTTGTACCCGCAACAGCCGCCTGGGACGACAGCGCGTCCATGGACTGGGCACGGGATATCCGTGGCACCAGCTCTATCGCAAAGCTGGTGATCTTGCGCTCACAAAAGATGCCTATGAGCTCTTTCTGCATATGGGGCTGCAGATAGCCGATCACGATACTGCCGGGCCTCAGGGCCGCGGCCTCCACCAGTGCGGGCGGCTGAACCCGCAGCAGCACGTCGGCGGCAGCAAGTACCGTGCTGGCTGCCGGCGCTATCTCGATATCCTCGAAGTCGGCGTCAGCAAAGCGGGCACGAACCGCCGCTCCGGTTTCCATAATCAGGCGAGCGCCGGACTTCCGCAGTTTCTTCGCCACTTCGGGCACCAGGGCAACTCGCGTTTCGTCCGGCGCGGTTTCCCGGATCACGCCAACGGTGACTGGCACTAGAGGTATCACTCCTGTCGAAAAGCGGGCTGCCGACCGGCAACCCGGATAACGCCCGGCATCATGACATAGGACCGCAAGCGGGGAAATTTGATTTTTGGCGTGGAATCCGCAATATACAAGCGCGGCAAAAGCCGACCACCGATGTTGTATCTGAACGACGAAGTCAGCGACCAGTCACAGCAAGTCCTGCGTACGGACGTCGCTGGGATGCCGCTTGAGTGGATCGACTATCGGGATGCAGTACGCCTGTACTACCTGGGACAGGTCGCTTACAGCTGCGGATCGCCGTTGTTCCGCGTCTTCGGTGGGTTCAACGTCAAAAGGGTTGTAGAAGCAGCATTGAAGTCAATTCCATCGTGGCTACAGTCGGGCGATCGCCGGATGTGGCAGAGCTCATGGACTGCTACGTTCCCCCGCTGAACAACAAGACACTTTTCCGCCGCGATTCAAATATCTGTCTGTATTGTGCACACCAGTTCCCGGTACGGGAGCTGACTCGCGATCATGTGCAGCCACTGTCACAAGGTGGTGGAGACACCTGGACCAACGTGGTCAGTCGTGTCGCCGGTGCAATAACCACAAGGGCGGTTACACACCGGAGCAGGCGCAAATGCAGCTCATCGCTGTACCGTTCACGCCGACCTATGCGGAATATATTTTCCTTAAAGGCAGGCGTGTACTCGCTGACCAGATGGAATTCCTGCTGGCCCACATTCCGCGCACCAGCCCGCTACACCAGAGGTTGTCCTCATCGCTGAAGAGCGGCGCTCTGGCCAATATGACGGATCCGGTCCCGGCTTAACCCTGTTCGGCGCCTCCCGGCGTTTATACCTCCAGAGGCCACCTCCCCGGGTGGCGGAGGGAATGCCATGAACAACCGCCTGTTGGGTTTTACTGCCTTTTGCGTGCTGGCTTCAGGCTGCAGCCTGAACGATGAATCGCCGTCCCCGCCGCCGCAGGAATCGCCAGCGATTCTGAAAGCACCCGACGCAGATACTCCGGTTACCGGACAGAAGCTCGACCAGACCCACAACCAGACACGCCGTCTGATGCACAACCAGGTGCGGGGCATGGCCCGCGAGCAATCGCTGACTGCCCCGGCCATGGCGCCGTGCTGCGAACCGGTCTATCCCGCTTATCGCGTGGAGGACCGCGAAACCTATGCCCATCTGGACGACAACCCGGTACATCTGGTGAACGAACAGCCGGTGTCTACATTCAGCATTGATGTGGATTCAGGCTCCTATGCGAATGTTCGACGCTTCCTGAACGCCGGGACGCTGCCCCCCGGGGACGCCGTGCGGGTCGAGGAGTTGATCAACTACTTCGTCTACGATTATCCGGTGCCCACCGGTCGCGACCGGCCTTTTTTCAGTGAGTACCACCATTGCGCCGGCACCCTGGAATGCCGACAAGCTGCTGCTGCAGGTCGGGCTCAAGGGCTACGAAATCCCGGCAGAGCGCCGCGCGCCAGCCAATCTGGTGTTTCTGATCGACGTCTCCGGTTCGATGCAAAGTTCCGACAAGCTGCCGCTGCTGAAAAGCGCCTTCCGGTTGCTGACCCGCCAGATGAAAGCCAGCGATCGCATTGCGGTGGTGGTTTATGCCGGTGCTGCCGGGACAGTGCTGGCGCCAACCCCGGGCAATGAGCAGGCGCGCATCAGTGCCGCCCTGGACCAGCTGGAAGCCGGCGGCAGCACCAATGGCGCCGGGGCATCCGCCTGGCCTATGACCTCGCCCGGCAGAGCTACATCAAGGGCGGAATCAACCGCATCGTGCTGGCCACCGACGGCGACTTCAACGTGGGTACGACGGACTTCGATGCATTGATCGACATCGTCGAAAGGGAGCGCGAAGGTGGCGTATCACTGACCACGCTCGGTTTCGGTTCAGGCAACTACAACGACCAGCTTCTGGAGCGCCTGGCCGATGCCGGTAATGGCAACCATGCCTATATCGACACCCTGAGTGAAGGCCGGAAGGTTCTGGTGGAGCAGCTATCCGGCACCCTGCAGACCATTGCGAAGGATGTGAAGGTCCAGGTGGAATTCAATCCGGCTGCAGTCGCCGAGTATCGGCTGATCGGCTATGAGAACCGGCTGCTGCGCCGGGAAGACTTCAACAACGACCGGATCGATGCCGGCGAGATCGGCGCGGGTCATACGGTCACCGCGCTCTGCGAGCTGACTCTGGTCGGCAGTCCCGGCCGGCTGATCGACCCGTTGCGCTACGGAGAACCGGCTGCGCGGGACCGATCCACTGCGGCCGAACTGGCGAATGTCCGCCTGCGCTACAAGGCGCCGGACGGTGGCCGTAGCCGGTTGATCGAGCAAGCCGTGCAGCGCACTGATATTCGGCCCCCGCTCAAATCCGAAGACGACCACCGCCAGGGTGGTACTGACCCGCTGTGCGATCTGCGCTTCGCCGCCGCCGTTGCCGCCTTCGGCCAGAAACTAAAGGGAGGTGATTACCTGGGCGACTTCAGCTACGCGGATATCGCCAGGCTGGCAGCCAGCGCCCGTGGGGCGGATACCAACGGCTATCGCGGCGAGTTTCTGTCGCTGGTCAAGCTGGCTGACAGCCTCAGCGTGGCGGCCAGTGGGTCGGCTGCAGACCCCGATACAGCGGCAGGTCCGGTGCGGTCAGGAATGGTGGAAATGCCGCAGGTTCGACGATAGCTGGGAACTCGGTCACAACTCCGGCACTACTCAGGTGCATCTCAGGCGTTCACCCGCCGGGCTGGCTGGCATATGCTGACGGTCATGGCGGGTGGATCTGAAGACGCGCAGCTCATGACGCGATACGTGACCGGCGATGTGGCGGCTTTCGAGACGCTGTATGCCCGGCATCGGGGCCCCCTGTATCGCTATTTTCTGCGGCAGTGCGGTCATGCAGACACCGCCGATGAACTGTTCCAGGATGTCTGGATGAGCATCATCAAGGCCCGGGCCCGTTACGAACCCAAGGCCCGTTTCACCACTTATATGTACCAGATCGCCCACAACCGGCTGGTGGATCATTTCCGGAAATCCGGTCGCGATCTCACCCGCGATTCCGCACCAACCCTGGAAAGAACCGGTGCGCCGGCTTCAGGCGACGACGAACTGGATCCTACCTTTGCATCGGCACGCTGGTCGCTGGTCGACTGGGACGCTCCTGCCGACGGTGCCTCCGGCCCTGAAGCCACCCTGTCCGGGGAGCAGCGTGCGGAACGGCTGTGGACCGCCCTGGATGCCTTGCCCATCGAACAGCGTGAGGCGTTTCTGTTGCATGAGGAGGCTGAGTTGGGTCTGGCCGAGATTGCCACCGTGACTGGTGCCAAGGCCGAGACGGTCAAGAGCCGCTTGCGATACGCCGTGAAGAAGTTACGGACTTCTCTGGGTGATCTGGCACCAGCCGGTGCCCGGGATGCAGTGTCATGAGCACTGACAACCGCGCACAGAATGATATGGAGCTTGAGGACCTGCTGGCGCGACGTTCGCCACTCTCGCGCGACTACGCCAATATGGTTCGTGCCGAACCAGCGGCAGATCTGGATGCGCGCATTCTTTCGGCTGCCAGGTCGGCGGCGGCCACTCCTGCGGCGGTGTCCACGCCTGTGGCGGGGAAAGTGGCAAGTGTTGCGCCGGCCAAAGTGCCCACGGCTTCCCGCAACATTCCCAAGCCACCGGCTGCGCGCACTCCCGTTGCGGTCGACGATGACGACGACGAAGACGATGAGCCCACTCCCGCAACGCGGCCGCGCTGGATGGTGCCTGCGGCGTTGGCCGCCAGCCTGGTGGTAGCGGTTGGTATCGGCTTCACACTGTTAAGCGATAACGGAACGGAACAGGGCGCGACCGCGCAGACGGGCAGCACGCTTGCCAAGCGCACCAGGAAGCCCGGAGATGCTGCCAAGGCGGCGGACGCGGTCAGCGAAGCCGCCACAGACACGGACGCGGAGGTGGTTGTACTGAACGCTGAAAGGCCCTCTGAACGACCTGTGCTGCCGCCGCCACCCTTCTTCGCGCCGGAAATGCCTCAGGTTGAGGATCTGGATGCCGCGATCGCGATGATTCGCAAGGAATTGGTCGTTGCCAACCAGAAGGCGGCCATGCGGGCGGAAATGCCAGCGGCCTCGGCGTTGGCCGCAGCACCTGCGCGTGGTGAAGCCGATAAACAAACCGAAGCGCCAGCCGGCATCCAGGCTGATGCCGCGACATCCGAAGTCGTGATTCAGCCCCGCGACCGTCGTCTGGCCAAGATCCTGGAGCTCTACGACAACGGTAATCCGGAACTCGCCGCCGATTCACTGGAAATATTCCTGAGAGATTTCGCCGACGATCCCATCACCCAGCAGATCCTCGCCCGCAAACCCTGAGATCAGGGCCGGGACCAGGTGTGTGACGCTGCCTGTCAAAATGTTGCGCAGCGTGGCCGAACAACTTGCGGCCGGATGGGATGTGGCGTTGGAGCTTTCGACAGTCGCCGGCATTAGCGGGGGCTGCATTCATCGCAGCTTTGCCGTATCCACCATCACGGGCGAGCGCTACTTCCTGAAGTGCAACGACCGCGCGGCAGCACCCATGCTTGCAGCAGAAGAAGTCGGTCTGCAGACATTGGCAGCCACCGGAGAACTACGTGTACCCGGCGTCATCGCCCGGGGCGAGACAGACTCTGCCGCCTGGCTGTTGCTGGAGTATCTTGATCTGCAGCCGGCCACATCGAGCGGCGATGCGGCGCTGGGAGCCGGACTTGCGCGCCTGCACAGACAGTCGTGCAGCAGCTTCGGTTTTTCGCAGGACAATTTCATTGGAGCAACGCGCCAGTTCAACGGCAGACCCGTCGCCGGATCCGGCAACGACTGGGCCGATTTCTTCCGCGAACAGCGTCTGGCCTGTCAGTTGCGACTCGCCGCCGGGAATGAGTGGGGTAACGAGTTGCTCGAATGTGGCAAACAACTACTGGAGCGCCTGCCAATCCTGCTGGCTGGCCACAACCCGATACCCTCCCTTGTGCATGGCGACCTTTGGAGCGGCAATCGTGGGGTCCTGGCCGATGGCACGCCAGTGATTTACGACCCGGCTGTCTACTACGGAGATCGCGAGACCGATATCGCCATGACCCGGCTTTCGGCGGCTTCAGTCCGGCCTTCTACCGCGCCTACAACGATGAATGGCCCCTGCCTGCCGGCTTTGAGCAACGCTGCGAGCTTTACAATCTCTACCACGTTCTTAACCATCTGAACCTGTTTGGCGGCGGCTATCTGCAGCAGGCCATGACAAACATGAATCGGTTACTGGAGCAGACATGAGCAACATCGACTCGGTACTACAGGAAACGCGGCGCTTTCCACCATCTCCCGCCTTCACCGCCAAAGCGCGCCTTAAACCCGATGACGTTGCCGCACTTCGGGCCGAGGCCGCCCGTGATCCGGTCGCCTACTGGGGCCGGCTGGCGCGCGACGAACTGCGCTGGCATGTCCCGTTCACGCAGATTCTCGACGACAGTAACGCACCCAACTACCGCTGGTTTGCCAACGGAGAGATCAACGCATCGTTCAATTGTCTGGATATTCACGTGGGGCCGCGTGGCGACAAGCCGGCGATTATTTTTGAGGGTGAGCCCGGCGATAGCCGGGTGCTCAGCTACCGGCAACTGACGCAGGAAGTCTGCCAGTTTGCCAACGCGCTCAAGGCATTGGGGGTGTGGCCGAAGGACCGCGTAGTGATCTACATGCCGATGGTGCCGGAGGCGGTCATTGCCATGCTGGCTTGCGCACGTATTGGTGCCATCCATTCGGTTGTGTTTGGCGGCTTTTCTGCCGGTTCCCTGCGTGACCGGATCGTCGACGCTGGCGCAAAGGTCGTGATCACCGCCGATGGCGGCTATCGCGGCGGCAAGGTTGTGCCGCTGAAGCTGGCCGTGGATGAAGCGCTGCGTGACGCGGGTGATACGGTCGCAAAGGTCGTGGTCGTAAAGCGCACCGGTCAATCCGTGCGAATGAAAAAGGGGCGCGACTGCTGGTGGTCCGATGTTGTGCGTGGTCAGGACACGGGTTGTGAGCCCGCCTGGGTCAACGCCGAACACCCGCTGTTCCTGCTTTACACCTCCGGTTCCACCGGCAAGCCCAAAGGCATACAGCACGCCACGGCGGGATACCTGCTGACCGCCAAACTCACTTCAGAGTGGATTTTTGATTTCCGGGACGATGATGTCTACTGGTGTACTGCCGATGTCGGCTGGGTTACCGGGCACACCTACGTGTGCTACGGGCCGCTGGCTGCCGGGGCTACAGTGGTGATGTACGAAGGCGCGCCGATGTATCCGGATCCTGGTCATTTCTGGAGCATCGTCGAACGTCTGGGCGTCACCATTCTCTACACCGCGCCCACGGCAATCCGGGCCTTGATGAAACAGGGTGACAAGTACCCCGGGAAGTACGACCTGTCGAGCTTGCGGCTGCTGGGCTCGGTTGGGGAACCCATCAATCCGGAAGCCTGGATCTGGTATCACACGGTGATCGGCAAGCGTCGCTGCCCCATTGTGGACACCTGGTGGCAGACAGAAACCGGCGCCACGATGGCCAGCCCGCTGCCCGGGGTAACGGCCACCAAGCCAGGTTCCTGCACCTTGCCGATTCCCGGGATCGACATGGCGATCGTCGATGAGGCCGGCAATCCCGTCAACAATCCGGAGAAGGGCGGCTGGCTGGTGGTGCGTAAGCCGTGGCCGTCGATGTTGCGAACGATCTGGGGCGACAACGAGCGCTACCTGAAGACCTACTGGGAGAAGTTCAACAACCGCTACTACGTCGCTGGCGACACCGCCCGTGCGGATGCCGACGGCTATTTCTGGGTCATGGGTCGTGCCGACGATGTTCTGAAGGTCTCCGGGCACCGGCTTGGGACGGCAGAGGTGGAGAGTGCGTTTGTGGCCAATCCGCGCGTAGCCGAGGCGGCGGTGGTCAGTCGTCACCACGAGATCAAGGGTGAATCGATCTTTGCTTATGTCGTGCTGAAGAGCGCGCGGCCTGTCGGCAAGGCCGCCGAGCAGATCGCTGCTGAACTGCGTGAGTTCGTCAGCCATGAACTTGGCGCAATCGCCAGACCGGACGACATCCGGTTTGCCGACAACCTGCCGAAGACACGGTCCGGCAAGATCATGCGACGCCTGCTGAGGGCCATCGCCCGCGATGAGCCCATCACGCAGGACATTTCAACGCTGGAAAATCCGGCCATTGTCGAGCAACTACGCGGCATCAAATAGTGTCGATGCCCGCGACAACACGACTCACTGCCATACGGCAGCGAGATAGTATCTTGGGAAAAGGGTAGCGTCCCCTTTTGGCAGGCAGTGATCACTGGCATGGTAATTCTCTACGGCATCAATTTATCCACGTTCACGCGCAAGGTGCGCCTGGCGCTGCTGGAAAAAGGCATTGAACACAAACTGGAAGTTGCCCCCATGGGGTCGCCGAAGATCCGGGCAATGCATCCACTCGGCCAGATTCCGGTGCTGGAGGATCGCGGCGAAACGATTCCGGATTCGTCCGTGATCATCGCTTACCTGGAGCGGGCCTACCCCGCAACACCGCTCTATCCCGCAGCAGCAGGCGCCATGGCGCGTGCCTTGTGGCTTGAGGAATACGCCGACACGCAGTTGCGGAAGGTCACGCTGCCATTTTTTACGGAGAATGTGGTCAAGCCGCTGTTTCAGGGCAAACCAGGTGATGCGCAGGCGCTGGCCGATGCTGCGGCACCGCGGGACCAGGCCTTCGCATGGCTGGAGCAGCAGCTGGGCGATGCTTCGTATGCGGTGGGCGAGGCACTGACCGTGGCTGATGTGGCCATTGGTGCGCAGTTGATCACCTGTTTCCAGGGCAATGGCGAGCTGGATCCGGTACGCTGGCCGCGCCTCAAGCGCTATGTGGAGGGATTGTTTTCCCGACCATTGTGGGCGCCCATACTGGCTGAAGAAGAGGCTGCCTTGAACGCGGCGCAAAGTCGACGTGCGAGCAAGTAGAATGACCCACTTACACGAATTAAAGGAGTTAGAACCTTGAGCGTTGCCCACAAATGGCTTGAGCAGGAACCCTGGCCGACCAGGCAGATGCCGAACGAGCTGCTCGAACGTCGTATCGAGCGGGTTTTGACCATGACCAACATCGGCTACCTGGGAACCGTCAGGAAAGACGGCTCACCGATCGTCAGTCCTGTAGAGTTCTACTCCGACCATTTGTCGCTGTACGTCTTTCCGCAGCCCAACAGTCCCAAGGTGATGGCCCTGCGACGCGATCCGCGACTGAGTTTCGCTGTCGCCAATCCGATGGCTGGCTGGGCCTGCGTGATGGGCGCCCAGATTTTTGGCAAGGGCACCCTGCTGGATGTGGATACGCCAGAGTGGGAACACGGCATGAAGGTCTTCAAGTGGGTGGCTTCCGGATTTGAGCTGGGCAAGATCGGTGGCAAGCCGCCTCGCGGCCAGCTCTTGCGCATTGATGCCGACCGGATCGTGTACACGGAACACCTGATGCGCAAGGAAGGTTACGCCCCGCGGCAGATCTGGATGCCTGGCGCCGCTTCACCGCAGGTCGTTCCCGGCGGCAATGTGCAGTAGCGATCGGCGGACTGGTGGCATGAGGTGATGGCAGACATCACCTCATTGCCCGTTCCCCGCCAGTACTCGGAAACCCGGTTCCGGGACAAGCTCGCGAGAGCGGCACGCGCAGCCGGCCATGAAGTAATTGAAAAGGCCTTGTGGCTGTATTTCGCGGCCCAGAATCCGGCCACGCCGAAGTGGGCCAAGGCCACGGTATATGGCGCACTTGCCTATTTCATCATGCCACTGGACGCCATTCCTGACCTGGCGCCGGTAGCCGGGTATACGGACGACCTCGGCGTGCTGGCCGTTGCGGTAGCGACGATTGCCCGCTACATCGACGAAGGGGTCAAACAAAAGACCACCGGGCTTTTGTCCCGCTGGTTTCAGTAGCGGGGGTTCCAGCAGTCGCTACTGCTCGAGTACCAGAAAGGCCCAGAAGGGTGTTCCAAGCCCGCTCCAGTTCGCGGATGCGTCGCTCAGGGTCTGTATAAGCGTGTCGAAATCGTCGTCGCCCCGACTGCGGAAATCAGCCATGTTTTCCAGGACCAGCAGGTAGCCGGGCGCTTCGCGCCAGCTCAAGTCAGTCAGGCAGTCTGCCAGCGCATCCCAGTTCTGGCCGAACCAGGCTGGAAGCTTGAGCTGCTCCTGTAGCCGGACAAACAATTCGGCCGGCTCCGCACAGCCGGTCAGGTCGGCGCGAAATACGGCGAAATCCAGCGTCGCAGCGACTTCTGCAATTACCGCTATGTCGTCGGCCGGGAGGCTGAAGACGCCCGCCCGGTCTGCTCGTGGCAAGGTATCTGACAGTTCTTCACGCTTCATTGCGCCGCCACCTCCTCAGGATTCAGTTTGTGAAAGCTTCCGTAGTGATCGGCTGTGTAGTACCAGACTTGAGGTGGCGTACCACCGGTGATAAGGCGGCGAGCACCCCGATCACGGGCTCCGGGTGTGGGAACGGTGTACTCACGGTAGTAGCCCCGGACCATCTCGGGTAGCCGACCTTCGCGGTTCTGGAACACTGTGCCGTCCTGCCGATAGGGGAACGGGCCGCCTTGTGCGATCAAGCGGATAACGGCCTGCGCCTCTGCAGGCAGCCGGTTCGCCGCCTTCTCCGGAACAGTCGAATCATGGGTCGTGGACGTCACCGGGACCGATGACGGCTGGGTGCCGGATTGCCACATGAAGGCGGCGACAATCGCGGCTAATAGCAGGGGCAAGGCCAGGCGACGCATGACACATCCTACCGTGACCCGGCACATTGGCGGGTACAGGGCTTGGCACAGCCCGCACCCCGCGCTACAACAGGCAGGTGAAATCTTCAAAACGGGCCGCGAATGCGCCGCCAGCCGCCAGAAAACGCCGGAAGGCGAGCACCGCCGCAGGCCGCAAGCTACCGCGGACTTACGAAGGCGGGTGTCATTGTGGTGCCATCGAGTACAGCTACACCACGGCGCTGCCGGCCTCGCGCTGGTCGGTACACTTGTGTCAGTGCAAATTCTGTCGGGGTCATGGCGCGCGTTCGACGGCCGATCCTGCCGGCGAGCTGCAGTTTCGCTTCGAACGTCCGGAGTTCCTGCGTCGCTACCGGTTTGCACTCCGCACGACAGACTTCGTTGTGTGCAAGGAGTGCGGCACCTACGTCGCAGCGGTTCTGCTGTCTGGCCGAGGTGCTCATGGGCTGCTCAACGTGAACACGCTGCACGCTCCGCCACGGGGCATGCCCGCGGGCAAGGCGGTGACTCACGACGGCGAGTCCGGTGAGTTACGCCGTGCGCGTCGGGGCCAGGCCTGGACGCCGGTCGTTGGACCGGTTTGAATTTCCTTCACGCCCAGTGAGCATTCGCAAACTTCCCGCTGCCTACCAGCTTGAGATCTCGATTGTTCGGGAGATCGAGCGCAGCTTTAGCCCGGAGCATCGCGATTACGTGGCCACCAGGCTGGCCAACACCGGGCTGCCGATGGGTGCGGTTGCGCCACCGCCCCGCGTTCATGCGGCAATCCTGTGGCTGGCCAAGGGTGACCGGGAACAATTTGATCAAGCATTGGCCCAGGCCTGTGTCGACTGGCGGGATACACTGGCCGCCGCCGGCCTTGCCACCCAGAACTGGAAGCTGGTGCTTGGCAAGCGCGGTATCGATGCCCACGACTGGTCTGCGCGTAGTACCGGATCGGCAGGCTCGGGGCCGTCGACAGCGAGATAACCGATGTCCTCAATTTCCTACAAGTCGCACCTGCCGCTGGATCCAACACCGTTGCCGCGTGCTGACAGCGAAAGCCCGGCGTCTACGCTCAGACCGTTCGCGCCGGGTGACGTGCTGATTGGTGCGACACTGCTCGACAGCCCGACCGATGATCACGCCGGGCGCGGCCGGGTTCTGCAGTACGACGCCGATTTAAACCCCAAGGGGGTGTTGTGGGTCAGTGGAACCACCCATCTGATCTACGGCCTGGCGTTTGCGCCTGACGGGGTCCTCTGGGCCCAGGATCCGTGGGCCTGGACCACCGTCCGTATCGATCCAGCCGGCCAACAGTTACCCAATCTGCGCTTCGACGAGCGGGCCTGGTCCAAAGTGCATTTCATGCCTGACGAGACCTTGCTGTTCACCGAATCACTGGTCGGCGACCACCAGCCCGAGCCCCTGACCACCCGACATCGGCCGCTGCCCGGCCATCGCACACGTCTGGGCGACGGGCACTTGTGGCGATACACCACTGACGGCGAACTGGTGGCCATTCACGAACCGGCAGTGCACGGGGGTATGACCGGCAGTATGGCCATTACCCATTCTGTTTTGTCTCTGGACCAGACGCGGCTGTTTTATGTATCGGAAACCGGACCGCGGCTAATGCAGTTCGACATCGTGGATGGCGTTCAGCTTGATGACCTTCGTCATGGCGCCGACGGTGATCGCACCATGATGCATTTTGACCTGTCGATGACGGTTGAGGGCACGCTCCTGGTATGCATGGGCAACCGTGTGGATGCGCTGACGGCAGACGGTGTTTTATTGCGCAGCTACCGGCTGCCCGGCTTTGGCTGGGCGATTATTGATGCGCGTAATGGCAAGTTTGCCTACGTGGGCAACTGGTTCAGTGGCGAGGTGGTAAAGCTCGACCTGGCCACCGGCGAAATCGTGGCCCGCGTCATGGTCGCCGAAAAGTGCATCGCCGGCATCGCGCAGTACCTTCCCGGATAAAGGGGATAAAGGGGACGCTACCCTTTTTTGGTGACATAAACAGGACGCTACCGCAATCTGCAAAAAAGGGTAGCGTCCCCTTTATTCCCTTTATTCCAGGCGCAGCGGGGTGCCCTCGGGGGCGGTCAGCAGCCATGCTGAGCCGGTACGCCGTGGGTTGATTCCTCGCTCTTCCAGCAGGGATTGCCATGCTCCGGTCGGTTCGAAGCACAGAGTGGCGCTGCTTGCGCCAACTGGTGAGCGCAGCACCATCGACAGGCCCGGGGTCGCCAACAGGATGTTGTCGTCGCCATCGCCTTCACTGCCCAGAAAGCCACCCCGCTCAAAGAAGGTTTGTGAGTCTTCCAGGCTGTCGCAACCCAGTTCAAGCTTGATGCAACGACCGATGACAGGCGCCGGGTATTCATCGTCGGTGACCGAGAATGTGGGTGCTTCCAGCAGCTGCAGCAGGTGGCCATCCGGGCTACGAAACTGGACTTCATGAAACTGGTCGGCATCCAGTCGCTGGAAAACCAGGTCAGTTCCCCCATCGATCAGCGCGCGGGCGTGGCGCGCCAGCCCGGGGTGCACAAAGGTCAGCGCAGGCTCATCCAGGCCGCTGCCATGCAGGCCGATGACGATCTGACCATCCGTCACCGCCGCGTAGCCGGCCGGCCGCACGTCATTCACGCGGATCTCGCTGAAGCCAAGCCGGCGGTAGAAATCCAGCGATGCACCCGGATCCGCGGCGGGCACGCTGAACTCCAGGAATTGGCCGAGCGTTGACATACGTTCAATGATTACAGTTTCATCGGCTTCAGGTAGCCGGTCATTTCCAGATAACCGCGACCGGCGGGCCGACCTGCCTCCAGCAAGGTGCTGGCCCCCTCCCAATACACCGCACCCGTTGTCTGCCGCGAATCCAGTTCCTGATCGGCCATCAACGGTTGCGTGTCAAATAAGCGGTCGCCAACCTGGATGCGCTGCGCAATCGGCCAGGTCGCACCACTGCGCGCTGACGTCCAGTAATCGAGTGGCGGAAACGCACCGTGGCGGGGTCTGCGATCTGCGTGTGACCCGTTGGGCTACAGAATGGCTGCATAACGTGCCAGTGCCGGTCCAGAACCCTGCCGCCGCACCTGGAAAGCCAGAAGCGAACTGCCGTCATCCAGGTTCATG
The DNA here is from genome assembly GCA_041396045.1 of Gammaproteobacteria bacterium. Taxonomy (GTDB): domain Bacteria; phylum Pseudomonadota; class Gammaproteobacteria; order Steroidobacterales; genus SHZI01. The sequence continues at coordinate 296,225 of JAWKZI010000001.1, forward strand.
CCAGTCCAGTCCCAGCCAGCAGCATCGGGCGCCAGAGCGGCACTGGACCATTCATGATCCAGCCAGCCAATACCGGTCAGGCGTCGATTGCGTGGGCTGGCGCCATCAGCACCCACGTCCAGCTCTGCGCTTACGGCAAGTTGTGGTCGCGAATAGTAGTAGCTGGCCTGATTCGGCAGCGGCCCCTTGTGCGACAAGCCGTCGTCACCCTGCAGCCACGGCAATGAGGGGCTGACGGCCTCCAGCGTCAACCGGAAATCCCTGGCAACAATCCGGGCGCGATAGGTGTCGCTGCCGGCATCGCGCCTGAGCCACCAGTCATCAAGGCGCAGGTTCGTGTCGCCGATGGCTGCCCCTGCCAGACCGAATCCCGCGCGTGCAATGCGCTCGTCAAGCAGGAGTCGGCCACGGGCGGGGTCGGCCAGTGCGGCATGCGCAATCACAAGCTGGTGAGCAGCGAATGCGCTGGGGTTTTCCGTATTGATGTCGGTGCGTACCCTGAAGAAAGTAATCTGAAAGCCGAGTGTCTTTGCTGTTTCTTCAGAGCCGGTTCCGGTCAGGCGCCCTCCCGAGCCATCTTCTGCGAGCCAGCCTGTGAGGTACCACCACTCGATACGGAATGCCGGGTGGGCGCCATGATCTGCCGGAAAATTCAGGGAGCGGGGCGTCACCTCCGGGTAGAAGGGTGCGCCGGCCCTGGACAGGCCCTGAGTTCTCGCCGGACCCGCGAGCCCGCCCAGCGCAAGTAGCAGAGCTCTGCGATTCAGCATCACCAGTCCTCACGCACAGCCCGGAGCGCGCCAATGCCGGTGGCGCGCCGGCCAGCCAGCATTGCCGTCACCGTGGCACAGGCCAGCAATGCCAGGCACAGGACTGTCGTCAATCCGACCGGCACGGCAAAGTCCATCGTCCAGTAAAAGGACTGTCGATTGACCACGCGGATCAGGATCAGGGAGACCAGCAACCCGGCACCCAGACCCACGACCAGGGCACTGGCCGTGGCAAGTGCTCCCTCAAGAGCCAGCAGCCGCAATATCTGTGCGCGACTGACGCCAATGTGTCGCAGCATACCGAACTCCCGGGTGCGGGCGATCGCCTGTGCCGAGAAGGTGGCGGCCACGCCGATCAGCCCAATCAGGATGGCCGCTATTTCGAGCACATACGTTACCGTAAAGCTGCGGTCGAAAATGCGCAGGCTCTGCGCCCTGATGTCGCCGGTTGCATTGAACTGTACCGTGTCGTGCGAGGGCACTGCCTTGCGCAGGTCACGGATAACGTCGTCCGCATGCACCCCCGGTTTGAGCCACAACCCGGCGTCGTTGAGGGCCTGGTCGCCGGTCAGTCGCCGGTAGTCTTCAAGGCGCAGGATCAACGAGCCGAACTGCCGCGCGTAGTCACGCCACACACCGGCTACCGTGAAGCGATGCAGGTTGCCGGCTAGAGGCAGTTCGAAAAGCTCACCAGGCTTCGCCCCGTAGATCTCCCGCAGCGCTTCAGATGCCCAGACAGGTGGTGGCGCGTCGCTGGCAGGGATTATGGACGCGCCAGTCAGGGGCAGTTCGTCGATGGCCCGCGCGGCATCCAGCGGCCGGGCGATTACTGCAACAGGAGAGCGGTCGGATGCGAGCACGATACTGGTCACTCGCGAGAACTCGACGCGGGCCACGCCCGGATGATTGGCGATGATGTGCAGATCGCCCGGTGAGAACCAGGCATCGCTGCTGAATTGCCCCACCCGGGCGTAAACATCTGCCGGCAACATGCGTGTCAGCCAGTCCTCCAGCGAACCGCGAAAGCTGGTAACCATCGTGGCCATGGCCACCATCAGACCGAAGCTGGCGACGATACCTGCCATACCGATAGCCACACTCCCCGGCGCCGCTGCCAGACGGTTTGTTGCCAGCAACAGCATTGGCCAACGTGTTCCGGCTGATGAGCGCTGCAGGGCCGCCGCGAGTGGTTTGAAGGTTGCTCCCGTCAGGCGCGGCTGCAAGGCAACCACGCCGATCAGGGTGCAACCGATGGCTGCATACGCGGCGATCGACAGGCCGCCGACAGTCGGCAGGAAGACCAGCAGCGCCGCTGCAGCCAGCAGCAACAAGCCGGGTGTGAGGCGGTATGCCGGCTGCAAGGCATCCTCTTCGGCGCCAGCCCGCATGGCTGGCGCGATGGCAGCACGGGCGGCCTCTAGTGCCGGGATCAGACTGCCGACCACCGCCGCCACGACGCCGAGCAGCCAGTAGGCGGTGGTCGTTGCGAGCGGTATCGACAGCTGCGGCACAAAGCTGCCCATCCGGCTGTCCATGCCGCTACCCGGGTCGCCACCAAGGCCGCCACTCAAAAGGTTCAGTACGCCACGGGCGACCACGGCACCCAACAGAATGCCAACGGCACTGCCGACGACACCAATGGCTGCGGCCCCAGCAAGCTCCAGCCTCTGCAACTCACCAGCGGTGATGCCGGCAGCCCGCAGGTATGCGAGTTGTGACCGTCTCGCCAGCGTGGCTTGCACCTGCAGTGAAAATACCAGGAAGCTGCCCGTGAATAGCGCTACCAGCGCCAGAACATTCAGGTTTACGCGATATGCACGGCTCAGGTTGGCGAGACGGGCTTCCGTCGTTGCCGGGCCCACCAGCACCACGCCTGCCGGCAGTGACAGGCTTCGGCGCAAGGCATCCAGACTCACTCCAGGCCGCAGGCGCAGATCCAGTCGAGTGAGTACGCCTGGCCGTGCCAGCCGCCACTGGGCAAAACCAATATCCATGACGCCGAGCAATTGACCCGGGCGGGCACCGGGGAGACTGCCGCGCACGGCCAGCGTCAACTGCCGTGCACCAGCCTGTACCTGAAGATCATCGCCGGGCGCTACGCCGAATTGCGCCAGTGCCGCTGGTGACAGATAGATGCCATCGGCGAATAGAGCAAAGCGTGAGCCTGAACCACTCCCCGGATCTGGCAGTAGCGCCGGCGTGATCGCGCCGGCGCGGAGCACATCGATCCCGACGATCGTCAGCCGGGAGTTGGCGCGGGGCACAAGTACGTCGGTGGCGAGTACCGGGCTGACCAGTGCGACCCCGGGATTGGCCGCGACCCTGGCATACAGCGATTCCTTGAATCCCCCGCGCGGTCCTTCGATCACGGCATCGGCTACGCCATTGACCTGTCGCAGTGCCGCGCCGAATTCGGCCAGGGCTGCCGTATTGATCAGGCTGACCCCATAGCCCAGTGCAACGCCGACCGCGATGGCCAGCATCTGCACGGTGGTACGCAGCCGGTGGCGGCGGGCGTAACCCGCGTACACATGCCACCAGAGCCAGACCAGGCGGCTCACTACCGGTTGCCTGCGTCGGCACGGGAGTCCGCTGCCTGCAAGCGACCACCAACCAGCCGCAACACGCGATCGGCACATGCCGCCGCGGTGCTCGAGTGGGTAACCAGCAAGGTTGCCGCGCCCGCGGACCGTGCCTGTGCGCCCAGCAGCGACAACACCGTACCGGCCGATTCAGGATCCAGATTTCCCGTGGGCTCGTCCGCCAGTACCAGTGCGGGGCGGTGTACCAGAGCGCGGGCGACGGCCACCCGCTGCAGTTCGCCGCCCGACAACTCGCGCGGCGCACTGGCTGACCGGTCGCGCAGCCCGACAGCGGCAAGCATGTCCAGCGTCCGTCTGATCCGTTCGCCGGCCGGCACGCCCAGCAGAACCAGCGGCAACTCCACGTTTTGAGCAACGCTCAGATGCGGCAGAACATGAAATGCCTGAAATACAAAGCCGACCTTCGACCGGCGCAGACGGGTCCGCTGGTCATCAGTCAGGCCCAGGATCTCGGTGTCATCCAGACGAATGCTGCCGGCAGTCGGTGCTTCCAGGCCGGCAATCAGGTTGAGCAGGGTGGATTTGCCCGAGCCGGACTCGCCGCAAATCGCGACAAACTCCCCGCCAGCCACCGAGAACGACAGCTCACGCAGAATGACCCGGTCGCCATAACGGTGTGAAAGCGCAGTGACATCAAGCCCGGTAGCCGACATGCCTCACAGCGCCAGTTCTGGTAGACGCGTGCCTGGCCAGGAGTTCAGTGACGCAGGCTCGTGCTGGTATCGGGCGCGGGATCGTCTACGGCATCGTCTCCGGAGCCGGCCATGGACTCGCCATCGGGATTTTCTGCAAGATCAGAGTCATCATCCAGTGTCAGGTCCAGATGGGCTGCGGGCAGGGACTTGGCCGCCTTGGCACCCAGCTTGCGGATGTCATCGGCGCGCTTTACCAGGTTACCCCGGCCGCTGCTCAGCTTTTTCACGGCGCTGTCCAGCGCATCGCTGGCGCTTTGAAACTGGCGAGTGGCCTTGTCCAGATCGGCCACGAAGGACACGAAGTGATCGTGCATCCTGCCGGCCTGCTGGGCAATCTTCATCACATTGCGGTTCTGTCGTTCAAGACGCCACACGCTTTCGACAACCCGTGCTGTCGCCATCAGTGTGGTCGGACTGACCAGCACCACGTTCTTGCTCCAGGCAGCCTCGTACAGACCCGGGTCGGCCTGTACACCGGCCAGAAACGCCGGTTCGATCGGCACGAACATCAACACGAAATCCAGGGACTCAAGTCCGTAGAGCGCGGGATAATTCTTCTCGCTCAGCCCCTTGATGTGCGTACGCAAGGATTGCAGATGTTGCGCCAGGGCTTCGGCGCGTGCCGCGTCGTTTTCGGCATTGGCATAGCGCTCGAAGGCAACCAGCGACACTTTGGCGTCCACGATCAGGTTGCGATCTGGCGGCAGGTGGATCAGCACATCCGGCTGCTGGCGGTTTCCCGCTTCAGTCACGCGGCTGTCCTGTATCTCGTATTCCCGGCCGCGGGTGAGCCCCGACATCTCCAGCACCCGTTCCAGGATAATCTCGCCCCAGGTGCCCTGGGTCTTCGCTTCGCCTTTGAGTGCGGTCGTCAGGTTTTTTGTGTCCTGGCTTACCTGCTGGTTCAGATTCATCAAGCGCTTCAGCTCATCCTTCAGGGAGCGCCGCTCGGTCGTTTCACTGAGGTGGGTCTCCTCGATCTTCTTCTGGAAGTCCTTCAGGCGTTCCCGGAATGGTGTGAGCAGTTCATTCAGCCGGCTCTGATTGGTTTCGGTGAACTTGGCAGTCTTTTCCTCAAGAATCTGGTTGGCCAGTGCCTTGAAGGTGTCGGTGAACTGCGTACGGGTATCGGCGATGACGGCATTCAGCCGGGCTTCACTTTCAGCCCGATTGCGGTCCGCGGCCAGCAGTTCAGTTTCCAGTTCGCTGATCCGCGCGGCCCTGGACTCCAGAGTGTCCGAAAGGACCCGGTTCCGCTCATCCGCCTGCGCTTCTGCAGTCGCACGCGCCGCTTCTGCCTGCTCAAGCTGTGTCGCCAGCAACCGTGCCCGCTCCTCGAACACGGCGCGCTGCCGGGAGGCATACAGCCAGCCCAGGACCACGCCAGCCGCCAGCGCCAGCAGGATAAAACCGATGGTATAGGTCGTCAGGGGTTCCACGACCCCAGTGTAACCGGCACGCACACTTTCGCGCAGGCGGCAGGGATCCCTACTGGTGTTTGCAGCCGGAGCCTACCGGCGTATAGCCGATGATGATGTTTTCGCCATTGACTTCGTAGTGGATCTCGCAGTTCTTGCGGTCGGGCTCCACATAAACCCAGTGACCGTTGGCCAGGGTATAGGTCTTTTCCTGCCAGCCGGCTCGCGATCCATAGCTTTGGGGCGCGGCAACCAGTTCCCGCAGAACAGATATGTTCTGGCCAACAAGTTCGTTGGCGTACTCATCCAGATGAGGAATCTGCGAGCAGCCGCCGGAAGCTGCCGCCAGAACTATCGATGAAACCACCGCTATTGCCTGTTGCATTTGCTGGTTCTCAATCTTCAATCGTCAAGGCGACGGATGGCACGCCATCGAACAGTGCCGGATAAGTCAGCCCGGCTGCCACTGGCATGCCCGGGAAACTCAGCGAAGCACGCAGCAGGTGTCCGAAGCGGTCACCGCCAAATTGATCCAGGCGGACCTGAAATACATCGTGCATGCCGGCGATGGCGTTCATGCCCGGAATTCGATTCATGAAGCGGCTCAATCGCCCGCCTTCACCGGTAAACGTCGTCGGGTCGATAATCGGGCGGGCTTCGGCAAAGTTGTTGGCGCCCTCGATTGGCATGGTAAAGCGCTCCTTGCCCTGCGCCGCGCCACCTGGCGACCAGCTTGCACCGTATCGGACGATCTTGTTGTAGGCATAGCCGAAACCGGCTGCGCCCCCGGCATAAATGAAGCCGTCACGAAAATCGCCGCCGCTGGCTTCGGCCGTCAGGCCACCGACGACGCCCGATTCTGCCACTCGAGCCGCCGTCCACTGGTTGCCGTTGTAGGAGGCCACGGTACCAAAGGCTGCACCGCTCACTGCGCCGATGGCGGCGCCACGCAATTCTCCGGTCGCAATGCCGCCAGCCACCGCACCACCGGTTATTGCACTAACGGTGCTGACGCCTGCCGCCGTAGCACCGGACACCGAGGCGGCGTACCAGCTACCGGCCAGACCGCCGGTGTAGTACGCGGCCACTCCCGCCAGAATCTCCCTGCCATAGTTGTCCACTACGCGCCGGACGAGATTGCCGGCGCCACTTACCAGCCGTTTGAAAAACTTGCCGATACGACCCAGGAAGTAACCGCTTGGATCAACCAGCGATGCGGGATTGCTTGCGACATAGTTATAGCGGCTCAATGACTGTGGGTTGAGCAGGTTGCCGATAACCGGATCCGGCGCCAGCATCGTGCCCAGATAGGGGTCCTGCACCCGACCGTTCATGTGAATCAGACGCACATTGTCCAGATGTTCGTGGCCGGTGTAGCCGCGTTCGAGATAATGTTCATCGCGGGCACGCGCCTCGCCTGGATCGGCAGTCCAGTCCGGATTCCGCCGCTTGCCAAAGGCATCAAAATTCTGGGCAATAGTCTGGCTGCCGGCCCCTACCGCCCGGCTGAGGCTGTCGATGCTGCCCTGGTGGTCACGGTGCAGAAAATAGCCCTGCAAGCTGGCCGGATTGTCCTGCTCTACCTGGGAGTAAATTGCCTCGCCATTGGCAAATACCGTTGAGCGGTAGCGCCGGGTTGTGCCACTGATCTCGACCTCGAAATGTGGCGCTACGTACAGGGTCGTGACCGTCTTGCCGCCGGTACGGGCGATCTGCCGGATCCGTTGACGATCAGGCCCATAGGCAAACTCAGCGTAGTCGGCACCACCCTGGTTGATGCGCTTTGGCATCTGGAACGGATACCAGGTGATTGCGCTGCCGTTGCGCAGGGTCATGTTGCCGTTGTTGTCGTAGCTGTAGGTACGGTTCCCGGCAGGGCCGGCTCCCACGGCCGTAATGGCGCCCGGGTGGCTGCTGCCGTAGACATAGTTCCCCACGTCAGACTTGGAGCGGATGCGGCCGCCTGCGTCATAGCTGAGTGCCAGCGTCAGATTGTTGTTGAGACGTGCTGTCTCAAGCCGGTTCTGATCGTCGTAACTGAAGTCCTCGGTAAGTCCGTGACCCAGATCCTGCCGCTTTAGAAGATTGCCAGCCTTGTCCCACTGGTAGGCATAGTCCTGCACCCGCGACCCTTGCCCCGACTGTGTGGCGGATTGAGTCCGGATGGATTTCAGGTACGTATTGGCCCGGTCGAAGTCACGGGTTTCGTCAATCGCATTCCAGCTACCCAGGCGCACGTGTCGTTCGCGCCCGAGGGCGTCTTGCTCCTGGAGGTCGTAGAGCCGCAGCATGTAGCCCCAGCCAGGTGCAAGATCCTGCTCGACTACATCAACCACGCCTGCGTCGTAGCGAAAGTCGAGGTACATCCGGTTGCCGTAAACCGTGGCCGGATAGGTCATCGATGCGAGCCGTCCGAAGCCGTCCCATGAATAGTTGGTGGTGTATTCCTGACCTGCAATCGTGGTGGTGGTCGCAGTCCGGCGGCCCAGCGGATCGTAGCTGTACTTCTCCAGGAATCCGTTGCTATCGTTCCCCAGTGGTCCAGACACCTGGCGCGGCAGCCCGAGCAACGAACCAGCGCTGTCGTTGAATGTCCAGGTCGTCTGTCCCTGACCTGCATCGTTACGCTGTACCAGCCGACCCAGCTGGTCATAGCTGTAGCTGATAACGTTGGCCGGCGATGCGGCATCGCTCTGGCTCATGAGTTCCCCGAAGGCGTTGTACGCTGATGTGCGTCGACCAGTGTCTGGCGAATCAACGACAGTGGTGTTGCCACGGGCATCGTGGGCGAGGGTTGTACGGATGCCGTTGGCATCTGTAATGCTCGCGAGCTCACCGAATGCCGTATAGCTGTAACTGGCTGTGCCGCCAGATACTGAATTGACGGCGATCAGCCGTCCGGCAGGATCGAGCGTACGGGTGGTTACCCTGTTCTCGGCGTCCCGAACCGTGCGAGTCAGCCGATTGAAGCTCCAGAGGGTACTGGCCGTGCCGCCTGACTCGCCAGCCGGTTTGTCCTCCGACAGCTTCTGGCCACCCACGTCAAAGCGGTTCTGTACCCAGAACTGTGGCTCGCCGGCGACGTAGGGGACCGTTTGTCGCATCAGCCGTCCAAGGGCATCGAACTCCATGATCTGACGACTGCTATTACCAGCCGCCAGGCTGGTTTCCTGCCCAACGATGCGACCGAAGCGGTCGTAGATCGAAGTGGAAGCTACGCCGTCGCTACGCAACGCGCTGAGTTGATACGCACCGCGCGCACTGAAACAACCGCCACTACAAGTGCTGTAACTGTAGTCGGTCGCGGGTCCGTCAGACGGAGCTTCCTGGCGCAGCCGCCCGAAATCATCCCAGATCCACCGCGTGACAAGGCCGCGCGGCGAGGTCCGGCTCAGCTGCACGTCGAGTGCGTGATTCCACTCTGTGGTGACCGTGGGAGAAGACTGCCCGCTGATGATCGCCGACTCTGTACGTGGCCGGTCGCTCCACGTGTCGTAGGTCCACGTCGTGCGTCGTCCCGGTGCTGATCCGTCTGCCGGCAGACGGATCAGGTGCAGCAACTGTCCGGCAGCGTTCCATACCCGCTGTGAAAGCAGTTGCCGGGACGCCGGGCCGGGTTGACCCGAGACTTCCGAAATCAGCCGGCAGGTCTTTGCCGACCAGGTGTAGATCATCGTGCGGGTCGAGGCGTCTGCAGAGGAAATGTCGCGCGTCGTATCCACGCGGATCGGCAGCCCCAGACAATGCTGCGCAAGCCTTGCATCATCGCTGTACGTGGTGGTGATCGTGGAATTGAGGATCAACGATGAAGCGGGCGACGAAATGGACGTTGCCTCCCGGATCGGTTGCCCGTGATTAAAATCATAAGTGAGCGTGCGGGTGGTAGTGCGCGACAACTGGCCAGGGCCCCCGCCGTCCGGATCGGTCTCATACTCGTTTGTCGTTTCAGACTGCAGATACGGGAAGTGATAGTTTCCGGCTGCATCTGCCGGTGCACTGCCAACGACGTGATTGCTCCAGGCCGAACCCTGTTCGCGTAACTTGCGGCCATCGCTGCCCCGGGTAACGACAAGCGCCGGCAGCCCGATGAACGGGAAATCCTGGCGATAGCTGGTTTCACTGTAGACGGCGACACCATGCAGTGCCGCATAACGCGAGTCGGTGGCGCGGATTTTTTCGAATCCCAGAAAACCACGGCCCAGGCGGTTCACGCGAGCGTTCCAGTAGGCATAGTTGCTGGTGTAGGTGCCGCCAGCGCCGTCGTTGGCCGTGTATTGCGTGACTACAGGCAGGGAGCCGCCGTGTAGCAAATAGTCGCCTGCAGGTGCGGTTCCGCTGTGTGTATAGGCCGCGCTACGACTCAACGACTGATACGTCGGCTGAAATATATTGCCGAGACCATCGGTAGCGCCCACCAGCAGGTCGGGTTGCGACCCTTTGTGCTTGCGCACCTGCCACCGGCCGGTGTTGTCGAGAAACACCAGGTCCACGAGTCCATCGCCATTAATATCAGTAGGCGCCAGACGGATCGTGTTTGCGGGTGTCGGGCCATCGGCAATATCGACGTATCGGGATGGATCGCTGTTGCTCAGTGCCGGTCCGTAAATTCCGCCACCGGCCAACAGGATGCGCCATGTGTCACCGCCCAGGCGAAAAAGGAGATCATCACGACCGTCGTGGTTGTAATCCATCGCTCGCACAATGTGACCGATCGGTGTGTAGAAGCCGGCTGACTCCGGGGACTCCATCTGTTTGCCCAGGCTGCGGCGCGTCTGCCAGCCGGTAGCACGATCCCGGTAAGCGAGATCGGAAAGCCCGTCGCCGTTCAGGTCCAGGACGACTGCATCCAGCGCCGGTGGTGTCGTGAACAGGGACTGGAAGTCGTCGCCGGTCGAGCGGAATCCTTCGTAGTACCAGGGTGGTCCGCCGAGACCAAGCGAGCCTCTCCAGACCAGGAGATCCTTGCGGCCATCACCATCAAAATCCGGCATGCCCGCAGTCCCTTCGATGACGGGCATTAGTTGAATACCACCCCCGCCGTTGGTACCCAGCGATGTTGTCTGCTCCGGGCCAAAGCCGGCCCCTGTATTGCGCCTGATGCGCACGATGTAGTCACGCACATAGACCAGATCGTCCAGGCCGTCACCGTCGACGTCCATTGGCAAGGGTGTGTGTACGGTGTCGGTGGTCAATCCGGTATTCACGGGCGGCAGAAAGCCACCGGCCCCGTTGGACCGGTGTACAAACCAGGTTGCCGGTGAGCCAGCACCCTGGGCCAGAAGATCACGTCGTCCGTCGCCGTCGTATTCCAGCACGCGGCCGGTGCCATAACTGGCAACACCGGTATTGATTGGTGCGGCGACATACACATTGGCGGCACCGGCGTCGGTGAGTCGCACATGCCAGCGCTCTGTCCCGCCGACATTCACCGGCAGATAAAGATCTGCATCTCCGTCACCATCGTGATCGGCGAACAAGGCAGTTCCGGCCAGTGCGTCGGTTGGCCCGGGCTGCGTAGTGTCCAGCCCGCGGACGCCGTTCTGCCAGACCAGATTCGTTGCCGGCAGACATTCGGTGGGGCCACACTGCTGCACGCTACTCACCTGACTGCGCCCGCTGTCGGACGATATGCCGTTGTTGTATGCCAGGGTGTAGCGGTGGATGAGCTCGAAGCCACTGCCAGCATCAAATTCGTAGCGGATTTGCCCGAGGCGATAGACCCGTTGCCACGTGGCGCCCCACAGATGCATGACACGCTGATCCTCTACAGGGCGTGCTGCGTACCGGAAGAGCAGGCGGAAGCGGGCGCCCTGTCCTGATCCGTCATTGGTCCAGCGGATTTCCAGTGGAAGTCGCTCGCCGGAACCCAGGTCAATCAGCCAGTCGTAGTCGATACGGTTCGAGAACTTGTCACTGACTTCGTTGACCAGCCATTCCCGGACTTCGCCGCCCGTGCCGCTGGCGTCGGCACGTGAATCGCCATCATTGCCATAGCGCCAGGTAAGGCCATCCGGGTGCTGTACTTCGAAGCTGGCAGGGCCGGTACCTTGTCGACCTCTGGAGATGACCCGCTGAAGATTATCAACTTCGGTGCGGTATTCGGCCCCGTCGGCACCGTAGCTGCCGGCAACCAGTATCAGTGGGCGGCCATCCAGGCAGAAACGATCATCACTGGCGAACTGCACACCCTGCACGCGCCCGTCCACTGCGATGCTGTGTGCGCAGCGGCTGATCCGTGACAGCCCCGTAATGCTGAAGCCCATACCGGCTTCCTGGTCACCGTCCTGGCTTGAATAGCGCAGGCCGATGACGGGCTTCAGCCCTCCGCGTCCGGCGGCGACCGATATCGGCATTTCATAGGTTGCTGCCCCGCTGCCGCTTACGCCAAACTCGGCTGCAAGGCGCCCGACTGCAGTGGCCCAGGTACTACCGGCGCACAGAATTCCAGCCAGCAGCAAGGCGACGCTGATCATCAGGCGATGAGGGAATACCAGAGCGTGCCGCATGTTGATCTCCGCAAATCGACCCCGGGGTTTGGGGACGTTCATGAAAGCAACACAAGGCCCTTTGGCGCGACGCTGGTATCCCGCTGGAGATGCAGGATTTACCGCACCTCGGACAAATGCCTGCAAAGATGTGAGTTATTCTTGCCGCGCTGAGAAGGAACATTTCCGATGAAAAAGTTCTTGAAGTACAGCGCCATTGTTCTGGTGCTGATTGTGCTGCTGGGAGCGGGCGGCATCTATTACTGGGCCACTGCCAACGTTGCCCGGCCCGGCGAAGCCGCAATACTCGCCATGCGGTCCGATGGTCGCGTGACCGTCACCGACGGCAAGTTCGTAGTATTTCGACCTGCCGACAGTGAACCGACTACCGGACTGATCCTTTATCCCGGCGCGACCTGCGACGTACGGGGCTACGCACCGGTACTTCGCCGCATCGCTGACCGTGGCTATCTCGTTATCGGTGTGCAGATGCCGCTGAACATGGCCATATTCGCGCCAGACCGGGCCGATGAGGTTCGTGCGGCTTTTCCCGATATCAAGCACTGGGTAATTGCGGGCCACTCCATGGGTGGTGCGATGGCGGGGCGTTATGCCCACAACCATCCGGATGACCTGGCTGGTGCGATTCTCTGGGATGCTTATCCGCCAGCCAGCGACACCCTGGTCGATGTCCACTATCCCGTGTGGCTCATCCACCGCGCCACAGCCGATGGCCAACCACCGAAGAAGTTCTCAGCGAATCGGGACCTCTTTCCGGTCAACAGCAGATGGCTGCCCTTGCGGGGCGGAATTCACATGCAGTTTGGTTCGTTTGTCGGTGGCGGTTACACCGAAGAATGGACAGCAACGATTACCCCCGAAGCGCAGCACGATCTGATCGTGACCGATACCCTGAACGCGCTGCTCACCATGGCACCTCCGGTGCTGTCGGCCATGGGAACGGTCCCGGCTGCAGCCGTTCCTACACGCGTGTTGCCACGAAGCCGCCACGCGGCCGTCGAAACCTGACAGTGCTGTATTCGCCACGAATCAACCAGCGCCAGTCGCGCTCGTTGCTTTCGTTGCAGGCAACAACCCGCACCAGCGCCACCAGCGCCTCACAGTCCACCTTGAGCAGTTTGCCGATCGGCATGGCTGCCTGGGTAGCGAACTGCAGGCCGTGAAGCGACAGGTCGCGCAATTCGCCCGGATAGGGTCCCTTCGCTGGCCAGCCGGTGAAATAACTGATCGGTAGCCGCCGTCGGATGCGACTGACAGCACGTTGCCCGGGTTCCAGCCGATCATGGATCGCGGGGGCTAGCGGTGTGTTGCAGGTGGTGCAGGTGGCACTGCCATGGATGCGGCCGGCAAACCCGTGCGCGGCACCACAGAATTGGCAGACGGCTGGTGGCTCCGCCGATGCGGTGGTTTGCCGCCGATGCTGGCCGGCCTCCGTTGCTCGTTCGTCCTGTGTGCCGGTATGTGTAGCACCATGGTGCGCGTCAGCGATACCAGCCAATACCGCTTGCCAGGCATCGTCATATGCGGCTCGCTTGTCGGGGTCGCTGAGCACGGCATAGGCCTCATTGATCATGGTGGCTGTGAAGTGATCACCGCCCAGGTCCGGGTGATGACGCAGTTTGGTCATCAGCGTCCTGTAGCTGGAGCGGATGATTTCCTCCGGAGCATCCGGCTGAACGTGCAGGATCCGATAGTAGTTGCGGCGGTTCTCCATAGCGGGAATAGGTTAAATAGCTTGCGCAATGCCGTGTGTGGCGGAAGTTCAAGAATAGCGCCGCAGCGACGCATTGCTAGGTTGTTTGTAGAACATTTGGTACCGGAATCGCCAGGCGCGACGATCTGGGGTATGGTGCCTGTATGCCTTCCGCCAGTAGTCCAGCCACCAAACCCAATCCCCTCGACGCCGAGCCCTTCACTCTGAAGTCAATTAGCAAGTCCGCGCCTCCGGAGGGTGTAGACACCGAGAATTGGCATCGGTACGTCATTGTGCAGGGTCGCAACACGATTGTCGGCCAGTTGCAGGGTAGCCGGGCAAACACCGAACTTGCCGTCGGCGAGATCATCGAACGGCTCAATGAGCGTCGCCGGGGCAAGACCGGGCGTGTGCAACTGAGCCCCGGACGAAAGAAAAAAGGCACACCGCCACCGTCCGGCAAGTGACGACCGCGCTGCGGTCTGTCCAGCCTAGCCCGCGGGTCAATTCCTCTTTAGCTGTCCGACAATAGCGCCAACGACCACCAGCGCCAGTACGGCACCTTGCGTGGTCAAGCCCTGGACCGTGGGGTAGATGCCGAGCACCGGCACCGAAATGAAGCGCACCAAACTGATATCCATTACCCCTGCCTCCTGCAAGGCAGCGATACCATTTCCAGCGAAAACGACGGCCATCAATGCCAACAGGCCAGCGGTGGCCGCGAAGAAGGGCCCCAGGGGCAAGCGGACACTGAACCTGAGGATGGCGCCGCCGGCGAGACCCAGCAGCACCGCGCCTGCAGCGATTCCACCCAGCACGGCTCGTTGGCCAGTGGGGCCGGCCTGGCTGAACAATGTTTCGTAGAACAGAATGATTTCGAACAACTCACGATAAACCGCCAGAAATGAAATACCGGCCAGCGTCCAGAGCGTGCGTTTGCCGAGGGCCGCATCGACCTGTTGGCGAATGAACTGCTGCCACCCCTGTGCATGGGATTTGTCGTGAAGCCAGTAGCCGACATACAGGAGCATGGCCGAGGCCAGTAGTGCGGTGATGCCCTCCGTCATTTCGCGGCTGGCCCCGGATATCGTCAGCACATAGCGCGCCACCAGCCACGTGAGAATCCCCAGCGCCACCGCACCGATCCAACCCGCATGGATGTACGGCAATGCGTCACGCCGGCCGGTTTTCAGGACCAGGGCGATGATGGCCGCGAGCACCAGGATTGCCTCAAGCCCTTCCCTTAAAAGGATCAGCAAGGCGCTGATGAACGCGGTGCCGGGCGACAGCGCGCCTCCCGCCAGTTGCTTGTCAGCCTGGTCCAGGAGTGCATCAATTTCGTCGATTTTTGCGGCTACCCCGTCCGCGGGTACACCGGTGGAAATCATCGACCTGAGTGTCAACATCTCGCGCTCGATCTGCTTGCGCAGCGGCGCATCCACATTGTCGAGCGCCGCTTCGATCAACTCGAATCCCTCGAGGTAGGCGCTGATCGATAGCTGGCGGGCGCTGGCGGTGTCACCTTTCTGGTAGGCGTCCAGTGCAGCCTGCAAACCACTGCGGGTGCGAGACAACGGCGACGGTGCGGCGACCCGGATGGCTTCGGGGTGGGCGATGAGAAAGGCCTGCACCTCCGCACCGTCGGTCCCAAAGCGCTGCGCCACTTCGTCAGGCGTCATGGTCACGATTGCGCGCAGGCTGGTGAACTCGTCGGTGTGCTTGCCCTGGCTCCACAATTTGCTGCCACGCGCGAGAACGGCAGGATCGCTACCCATGCCTGCGACGTAGAAAGCGAGCGCCCAGCGCTCCGCCTCCGAAAGCCTGTCGTAGGCCATCATCGGCGTGCCTGCAACCCCCAGCGTGATGGTGTTGTACAGTCCGAAGACGCTGCGGGCGCTCATTGCACTGGCATCGTGAAAATCACGCGGCGCTGGCTCCATGCCCGCTGCCTGCGGTCCATCGCCTTGCCCGGTGGCGCCGTGGCAGCTGGCGCACTGAGATGCGTAGAGTGCCCTGGCTATGCTGGTATCCGGCACCTGCTTCGGTGATTCGGCAACACCGTAGCTGACGATAACCTCACCGCGTACATCCCTGGCGAGCGCAGCAACCTCGACGCCATCCGCCTTCCCGGCAATCAGTGCTTGCAGGTTTCGGGCCCCGGTCATGAGTCCGGGCGTGTCGTTGGTTTTCGGCAGTTGCTCAAGGAGTGCTATTACCTGCTGCGCAAACTCCCGTTGCTCCGCATATTCCATCTCATCCAGAACCTGCCCGTCCTTGATGAAAACCGGATAGTCCACGCTCACATAGTCGAGGATGTGAACAATGGTGCGAGCCCGGTCATCGGTCGTTGACGTGGCGAAGGCATGGAGACCAATGCCGAAGCACAGGATCGCAAACACCAGAATACGGAGTGATCTCATCGCTTGATGGCCGGGGAATGTCGCGACCGGATCATTGAGTGTCGCGAAGCCCGTCGCCGGGCTTCGGGTCGGCGCCAGCATCCACACCTTCAAGTGGCGATGTCTGGTTGCTGCGGTATGTGGGCGTATCTGCAAACTCCGAGGGCACATCCCACATGCGCGCCCCGTACCAGACTGCCCAGGACACCACGAACAGGGACAGAACCCATACCCAGACCGGGATGGAAGATCGCGCCTCGGCGCGCCGTGGATCGAACGGATCGTCGGCACTGAAGGCATCGATGGTGAAGTGCACATTGCCACGCCGCGTTGAATTGCGGCGCAAACCCGAGACCACAATGCCTGGCCCGTTGTGCACATTGAAGGGAATCTCCTCGACGCCCTCGATGCCTTGCTGACCTTCCGCGCGCACCACGAGCCGATGCGGGCCGTCGGCCAGCTCGCGGGTGTCCAGAGTCACGTTCGTGGGAAGTTCGTGATCGATGATCGGTTCCGGATTACCGTCGAGGTAGACGCGAACACGGGGTGCGGTCATGGCAATACCTCGCTTCAGCGATCGTCGCGCAAGATGTCGTACTTGGGGTGGCGTTGATCGGTCTCTTCCGGACGGATCAGCAAACGGATCATCACAACAAAACAACCCACGGTAATGGCACCGGTGACGACAATAATGATGAAGTTGCCCCACACAGGGCCGATCAGATGATGCATGGCGGTTTCCCTTACTTGCCCTTTGCGCGCGCGGCAGCCACCTGCTGCGTGGTTACGAGCGTGCCCTGATTACCCCAGGACTGCCGCTCGTGATTGATGACATCGGCAATATCGGCATCGCCCAGCGTCGCCGCAAAGGGTGGCATGGGGCTGGGGTAGGTAATCCCGTCGATTTCGGCCCCTTGCAGGCCGTGCAGGACCACATCTATATGTTTGGCCGGGTCAGGATCATTGGCAACGCTGTTGCCCTTGAGCGGCGGAAACACGCCGGGTAGTCCGGCACCGGTGGCCTGATGGCAGGCTGAGCAGTGGCTGGTATAAAGCGTCGCACCATTGGCTTTGTCGAAGCCACCGGAGTCGGATGCTGCAGCCGTCGAGGCCGGAGTCCCCGACACTGCCGCTACACCCGTTGGCCCGTCAAGCGGTGGCTGCTTCAACGACAGCAGATAGGCGATCAGTGCCTCCGCCCGGGGCGTTGCTATCACCGCACCACGCGGTGGCGCAAAGCCTGCGGGCACTGGTACCGGCGTTACACCGGCCGGTACCTCGTCGACGACTTCAAACAGCCACTCAAACCGCGGCATGATCGATTCCGGTACGACGGCTCGCGGGTTATACAAATGTATAAGCTGCCAGACCTCGCTGGGCTGGCGCACCCCGATGTTGGTCAGATCCGGCCCGGTGCGCGCGGAACCAAGCAGCTCGGGTGTCTGGTAGGCGAAATCGCCGGGTGCTGACGGCCGCCCGAAAACCTTGTCCATCGGCAACGGCCGCACCTGCTGCGTATGGCAATAACTGCAACCGTTGGAAAGGTAGACATCACGACCCTCGGCCTGCAATGGCGTCAACGGCACAACACCCGGGCCCGGCGGCGTGCGCGACAACTGGATCCCCGGCAGTACGCCCATCATGATGGCGAGACAGGCATAGACCAGCGTTGATCCGCCGGCAATCAGCACCAGCTTCTTCATGCTGCATCCCTGGCGGACAGAGAGGGTGTGACCGGGGATGGAGTAACCGGAGCCGGCACGATGCCCTGGCCGTAAGTCATTCTCCAGACATTCCATGCAAAGACGATATGGCTCAGGTACATCAGTACGCCGCCGATTCCGCGCCACACGTAGTAGCCCTGCATGTCCACCACCGACTGAATGAACGGCAGGCCGGCCATCCAGTCGAGTCCCTGGATGGTTCCGGCAATCGACAGCGAGATCACGTAGATGAAACTGCCCACCAGGGCCATCCAGAAATGTATTGCCATGGCGAACTGGCTGGGCCACTTGCCGGCCGCCAGCGGCAGCAGCGCATAAATACCACCCCAGATCGCGAAGGTAATGAAACCGTACATCGTGAAATGCGAATGTCCGATCGTGAAATTTGTCAGATGCCACAGTTCCTGTAGCGAACGGAATGCCTCCAAAGTGCCCTGCGTGGAGCCCCCGAGATAACCGATCACTCCGACAAAAATGAACAACAGCGGATAGGAGTTCACCATGTCGCGTACCCGGCCGCGCATGGTCAGCAGAAAGTTGGCGCTACCGCCCCACACCGGTACGAGCATTGCGACGCTGAACACGATTGCCGTCGTCTGAAGCCACCACGGCAGTGGACTGAACAGGAAGTGATGAGCACCAAGAATCGGATAGAACGCCAGGTTGGTCCAGAATGCGAACACACCCAGCGCATATGAATAAATCGGGCGGTTCAGCAGCTTTGGCAGGGCATAGTAGAAAATGCCCAGGGCCAGCGGCGTAAACCACATGCCCACCGCGTTGTGCATGTAGAAGCCCGAGACCGACACCTGGCCAAGTCCGTATTGATACCAGGGCAGGATCGCTACCGTCGCAAGAATGCATGTCCAGAGTACGCCGCCGATGGTGTACCAGTTGGAGAGATAGATATCTTCAGTCGCACGTTTTGCAACGGTACCAATGAGGTTCCACGCGGTCACGCCGAGCCCGCCGAGAAAAATCAGCCGGATAGGCCAGGGCCATTCCCGGTACTCCAGGTCACCCGCGCTAAATCCCATGTCCAGGGCAATCGTGCCGGCTAGTGCCGCAATGTTGAACAGGGCCAGCCCGATCCAGGCCAGGCGGGTGCTGTACAGCGTGGTACGCGAACTGCGCGCCGCCACGTAGTAGGCCAGTCCGATCAGGGCCAGGCTGGCCCAGCCGTAAAACGTGGCGTTGGTATGGATCGGGCGCAAACGCCCGAAGGTCAGCCACTCGCCTGAGCCGAAATCGGGCGCGCCGAACTTGTAGGCCAGCAATACGCCGACAGCTGTTGAGAACAACAGCCAGAATGTTGCGCAGAACACGTAGCCTGCGAAAACAGAAATCAGCGCGCGATCTTCGTGCTCAACCTGCCTGGAAAGTTGTGTGGTCGTTGACTCCGTCATCCAACAAGCTCCTGAGTGCCCAGGTCATCAGGCTGATTGCTCAGCCGGCCTGGATTCAAAGCGTGCGCTGAGGCCGCTGAGCACCGACTTGAGCCACAGCACGCCAATGCCGCCGGCAATGAAGTTGGCGGTGGCAGCAGCAATGAAGATGCCCTTGATACCGATAAAATGCGACAGCACCCACGCCAGTGGTGCATAAACAGCGACAGTCCTGGAAAGCGAAACCCACATCGCTGCCATCGGTTTGCCGAGTGCATTCAGCGCTCCGTTACCTGTCATGGCACAGCCCAGTGCCATGTAGCTCACCGGCACGATGTACAGCTGCAGCAAGGCGGTGTCGCGAGCCTCGCCTTCCAGGCCAAAAAGGGTGGTAATCATGCCGCCGAACAAGAGCAGGAGTACGGCGATCGTGATGCCGTAGAACAAGGAAAACCGGTAGGCAAAGCGCACGCCTTCCCGAACCCGGTCCAGCCGCTTGGCGCCGATGTTCTGGCCGGTAAATGGCGTCATGGCCGCCGACAACGACATCATGGCCATGAGCGACAAGCCCTCCAGCCGGGACGCCACGCCATAGCCCGCCACCGATTCCTGGCCGAAGGTGGCGATCTGGTAGGTGATGAACGCTGTAGTAAGCGGTGAGACCAGGCTGCTTGTGAGCGATGGCAGGCCAACATGCAGGATCTGGCGCCAGGAATCGAGAATCAGTTCCGGCGCCAGCCGGCCGAAATCCACCAGCCGCTCGCGGTACATCACGAAATAAGCAGATGCGAACAGAGTGATGACGTTCGACAGCACGCCACCCAGCGCTGCGCCGGCAATCTCCATGCGCGGAAAGCCGAACAGGCCGAATATCAGCACCGGATCAATAATGATGTTCAGCACAGCGGCAGTGGTCATGATCATTGCGGGACGCTTGGCATCGCCTGACGCGCGCAACACGGAATTGGCGATCATCGGGGTAACCAGGAAAAAGCCGCCCCAGTAATAGATCTTCATGTACCGGTGGATGTACGGCAGGATCTCCTCGTTCGCACCCAGCAGACGGAAGATCGGATCGATAGTGTTCAGTCCGATGATCAGAATGACAATGGCGCTCATCACCCCGAGCAGCATTGCATGAGCTGTAATGCGCTTGACCTGCTCCCGGTCCTCGGAGCCGAACAGTCGCGATACGACGGACGAAGTGCCGACGCCCAGCGAAATGGCGATGGCGCCCATGATGAAGCTCACCGGAAAGGTGAAGCTCACCGCCGCAAGCTGCTCCGTGCTCACCCGTGCGATGAAGAAAGCACCCGCCACGTTGTTGATAACGATGGCCATCATGCCCAGCATCATCGGCAACATCAGCGAAAGTATTGCTTTATGTACCGGTCCTTCAGTCAGGCGGGCACGTTTGCTGGCTGGAGGTTTCATGGCTGGTCTACGCCTGCGATACACAAATACTTTATTTCCAGATAGTCCTCGATACCGTACCGCGATCCCTCGCGCCCGTTACCGGATTCCTTGATGCCACCGAAGGGTGCCACCTCGGTGGAGATCAGTCCGGTATTCAGTCCGACGATGCCGTATTCCAGTGCTTCCGGCACGCGCCAGCTTCGGCCAAGGTCAGCCGTGTATACATAGGCTGCCAGACCGAACTCGGTGTCGTTGGCGAGCCGGATCGCTTCGGCTTCAGTACCGAAGCGAAACAGCGGAGCGACCGGGCCGAAGGTTTCTTCACGAGCCAGTTTCATCGCTGGCGTGACGTCGGCCAAAACGGTCGGCTGGAAAAATGTGCGGCCCAGTGCATGGCGCTTGCCTCCGGTCAGCACACGCGCGCCTTTGGCGAGCGCATCGGCAATGTGCTCTTCAACCTTGGTAACAGCCGCGGCGTCGATCAGCGGTCCCTGATCCTGCTCGCCGGCCAGACCGTCGCCCACCCGCAGCTTGCCCACCGCGGCCGCAAGCCTGGCGGCGAAATCGTCATAGACGCCGTCCTGCACCAGTAACCGGTTGGCGCACACGCAGGTCTGTCCGGAGTTCCTGTACTTGCTGACTATGGCCCCGGCCACGGCTGCATCGAGGTCCGCGTCATCGAACACGATGAAGGGCGCGTTGCCACCCAGTTCCATCGACACCTTCTTCATCGTCGCGGCGCATTGCGACATCAGCAGTTTGCCGACAGCCGTGGAGCCGGTGAAGGTCAACTTGCGGACGATCGGGCTGGAGGTCATCTCGCCGCCAATGGCGCGCGCATCACCCGTGACCACGTTGACGACGCCGGGCGGGATGCCGGCCCGCTCGGCCAGCACTGCCATGGCAAGCGCCGAATACGGCGTCTGGCTTGCCGGCTTGATCACAATCGTGCAGCCGGCAGCAAGCGCCGGCGCCAGCTTGCGGGCAATCATCGCAGACGGAAAATTCCATGGTGTGATTGCGGCGACGACACCGACTGGTTGTTTCAGCACCACGATCCGTCGATCGCGGGCAAAGCCCGGTATGACATCGCCATAGACGCGCTTGGCTTCCTCGCTGAACCAGGACAGGAAGCCAGCCGAGTAGGCGATTTCTCCACGCGATTCAGCCAGGGGCTTGCCCTGCTCCGCGGTCATCAGCCGGGCAAGGTCTTCCTGATTGGCCATTAACAAGTCATGCAGCTTAAGAAGTAATGCGGCGCGCTCCCTGGCGGGCCGCTCTCGCCATGCCGGCAGCGCAGCCTCTGCAGCCTTTATGGCGCGGTGCGTCTCCGTGGCGCCGCAATCAGGCACCACACCGAGTTTGTCGCCAGTGGCGGGGTTGTTGACGGTCAGCGTGCTGCCATTGGCGGCGGCAATCCATTCCCCGGCCACATATGTCTGGCTACGGAACAGTCCCGAATCGGTGAGTTTGAGCATAAGAGCATGCAATGATACGGCAAGGTGCAATCCACGATGAAACCCCAGCCATGAAACTCGCGACCTTTCACGATGCCGAGACCACCAACTGGGGGCTGGTTCAACGGTCCGGCGTACAACTTGCTCCGGATTCCGTCCGATCACGCTGGCCCGGGTTGCGGGAACTACTGGCTGCCGGCGCCATGCAGCAGGCATCGAGCCTGCTTGCCGATGCCCCACTGCGGAGCCTGTCCGCCATCCGCTTCTCCGCGCTGCTGCCACAACCGTCGCGAATCCTGTGCGTTGGCGTGAACTACCTGGCGCACATCCAGGAGATGGGCCGGAAAGTACCGGACTTTCCAACGGTATTTACCCGCCACCCTGACACTCTGGTCGGACATGGTGAGTCCATTGTTCGCCCGCACATTTCCACCGCGTTCGACTATGAAGGCGAACTGGCGGTGGTGATAGGTAAAGCGGGGCGCTACATAAAGGCCGGTGAAGCACTCGACCACGTTGCCGGTTACACCTGTCTGCTGGACGGCTCGGTGCGCGACTGGCAAATGCATACCACCCAGTTCACGCCGGGCAAGAACTTTCCTGCGACCGGCAGTTGCGGGCCCTGGCTGGTCACGGTGGACGAGATTCCAGACCCGTCGCGTCTGCATCTGCAGACCCGGGTCAATGGTGAGGTTGTGCAGGAAGCGCCCCTGTCTGATTTGTGTTTCGATGTGCGCCGAATCATCGAATACTGCTCGTCGTTTTGTACGCTCCGGCCCGGCGATATTATCGCTACCGGAACGCCAAGCGGCGTCGGCTATGCCCGGAAGCCGCAACGCTGGCTGACCCCGGGTGACCTGGTTGAGGTAGAGATCAGCCAGATTGGCGTATTGCGGAACGAAGTGGTGGATGAAGCGACTGTCAAGGGAGAGATATGAGCAACCAGACCACCAACAACACGCTCGCTGCACTCTTGCTGGCGCTCGGCATTGTCCTTGCCGCTACTTTGTTGGCCACGCGCTCGTGGAAGCACGCTCCACCGAGCGTGCCGTGTCGGTGCGGGGTTTCGCCGAGCGTGAAGCACCGGCCAATCTTGCCTTTGTGGCCCGTGGTGTTCACCGTAACCTCGAACGATCTGGGTGATTTGCAGCGCCGGGTCGATGAGGACACTGCAAAGGTGCGCGCCTTCCCTGGCGGCAGACTTTCCGGCGGAGCAGATCAGTGCGTCCGCACCCCGTGTGCAGGACCGTGAAGCCCAGGGCATGAACGTCAACGCCCAGCAAATGGATCGATATACCGCGGAGGTCGCAGTTACGGTACGCAGCGACCAGATCGATGTTGTGCGCAAGGCCATTGCGCGTACCGGTGAGCTGGTGAAGCAGGGCGTAGCGGTGGTTCGCAGTTATGAGTTCAACACGCAGTACCTGTACACCGACCTGGACAAGATCAAGCCGGCGATGATTGCGGAAGCGACGAAAGACGCCCGCCGCGCTGCCGAGCAGTTCGCCAAGGATTCAGGCAGCAAGGTCGGCGCGATTCGCCGGGCACATCAGGGGCTGTTCACAATCGAAGACCGTGACCAGTTCTCACCGGAGATCAAGAAAATCCGCGTCGTGACTACCGTCGACTACTACCTGGGGGACTGACCGTTATTGGCGTGCCCGTCAGAACTCGTGTGGATTCAGCTTGCCCTTCCAGTCATTCAGATAGCGGACCCAGTTCTTCTCCACGTTGGTAAACGATTCGGGCGCCAGCTTTTCCAGCAGGTCCCGGTTGCGTTCCGGATATTCGGACGGGCCCCCTTCGGCCGGTAACTGACGCGTGGCGTCGATGACAATCTTGCTGCTTTTGGGTCGATTGGGCGAGCTGGGGTCCAGCGGCATGCCGCGCGCTTCCTTGATGATTTCGGCCGCCGGGTAGGGTTGCCAGCGGGCACCGACGGCCTGCATGACTTCCGTGCGGTTCAGCACATCCACGTCGTTATCTACAACGATGCAAACCTTTGTGATCGGCACAACGGTTGCTATCTTCTTGCCGGCTTCCAGGCCCTGCCCCGGGCCCGTCTTGTTGATCGACACAATACCGACGCCGGTCCACTCCACCGGCGAATGAAAGGCCACGGCGTTGGGTACCATCTTCTGCAAGCGATAGAAGGAGAACGCTTCCAGCGGTGCCGTACAGAAGCCCCGGGTTGCACCGGTGAACTGATTGAGAATCCAGGGTTGCTTGCGGTGTGTAATGCACGTGACATTCATCACGAAGTTGCGATCTTTCTTCAGGCCGAGATAGCCGTACATTTCGCCGAAAGGCCCCTCGGGCTGCATCTGGTCCAGCAGCACTTCACCTTCAATGACCATTTCTGCATTGGCGGGAATCAGCATGTCGTTGGTTTCGCACTTCACCACATCGACAGCCTTGTTACGGAAACCACCGGCGATTGCCAGTTCATCTGCGCCAGTCTTGGAAATTACTGATGAACTGATGAACCAGCCGATGGGGTCGTTGCCCAACACCAACGCGATCGGGCAGCGGGTTTCGCCGCGCTCAATCTTCTTCATCAGCATTTTCCAGCCCTGCTGGCCGGGTTCCGGATTTACCCCGAGGGTGCGTGGCCCCTTGATCTCGCAGCGGTAGGTGCCGAAGTTCATGCCCAGATCCTTGTCTTCAGTGAAGACCGAGGCAGTGTTCACGTAGCGTGCGGAATCACCGGGATTGGACTTGATAAACGCAAAATCGAGGACATTGCATTGATCACCTCGCAGGATGACCTCCTTGATCGGCGCCTTGTCGGCAGACACAGGATTTGTCGCAATGGTTGGTGTCTTGCCTTGCCGCTCCGCCATCCCGTCGTAAAGCCACTTGATCGTTTGCCGGTAGGTTTCATGGCCTTTGCCAGGCACCGGCTCGCGACCCCAGATGAGCGCCTCGGTGTCCCAATGTCCCTGATGGTTGGTGATCACCGGACCCTTGATCCAGCGACCGTCCTGCTTGATTTCTTCAACGAGCAACGCTGGCGCTCCGTACCAGCCAAACTCGTCGACCATCTTGTAGGTGAGCGCAGCCATTTCGTACTGATCCTGGTCCAGTCGGGGCACGCGCATCAGGAGTCCGCGATCTTCCAGTGCCTTGATGTAGTCGCGAAAACTGTCGAATGGACCAACATCCCTTGCCGGCCACTTGCGGCTTTTACGGTCACTGCTGCTCGCGGCTTCAGCAGGCTGGGCAGCGCTGGCCGTCAGGCCCATGGTCGCGGCCATGCCGGCGGCTGCCGACAGCAACTGCCGGCGATCGATGCCTTCAGCCGTTGTGTCTGCAGATTTGTTGCCGGACCTATGGCCGGGTTTCTTCAGTGACATCGCTACGCTCCTGCTTGTCGAATTGGGTGACCTGATTGCAGCTCAACAGTGCAAGGTCACTGCTTGCCAGTGCAAGGCCCGGCGCGTGGCATCCGGTCGCAGGGCCGCTGGCTGGTCATCCTTGTTGCGGCATGGCCAGATGCCGATGGAAAAAATCCAGGGTGCGCTTGAGCGCGAGCTCGGCGCTGGCGGCATGAAACTCCGGACTGATCATTGCGAATTGAAGCATGCCCGCGTCCGGATAGACGTCGAACTCTCCCCGTCCGGACGCCCTGCCCGGATCTGCTGCACGAGTTCCCGCGGGATTACCGGATCGTTGGCGCCGAAGTGGTAGAGCATCGGACAGTTTGGCTGTTCATCGAGCCAGTTCACATTGGCGCGCCCGTAATAGGCAACTCCGGCACTGATATCGGTTCGACATGCAGCCAGGTCGGCTATGGCGCCGCCCCAGCAATAGCCCACTGCGCCCACCTTGGAACCTGGCGGAATCAACAAGCTGCGAAGTGCGGCCACCGACGCCAGAAGATCGGTAGCCACATCGTCGATCTTCACGGATGCCATCAGTTGGCGGGCCTCCGGCAGCTGGTTGTAACCCAGCTCAACGCCGGGGCGTTGCCGATCAAACAGGGACGGGGCCAGAGCCAGAAATCCACGGGCTGCAAATTCGTCAGTCACCTTCCGGATGTGGTCATTGACGCCAAAAATCTCCTGCAGGACCAGCAGGCCGACCTGTGGAGGGCCGGCGGGCAGGGCCAGATAGCCTTCCATCTCGTGGCCATCCAAGGCTTTGATTGTTATCAATTTACTGGCCACAGCTCGTACCTCCATAATAAACACAGTATTGACAGTGACATTACTGACCCCAGCCCGTTCGTCGAAACGCAGGATTCAGGCCGCCGGGAACGCCGGCGTCAGTCATTCCGCTAGCATAGCCGACCCATGTACGGTCACCTTCTGCCCATCCTCGCGCCGGTTTTCCTGATCACGCTGCTCGGTGCAGCCTGGGCCCGCCTCGGCGTCCCGTTTCAGAGGGACTTTCTCACGGCACTGGTCATGAATATCGGTGTCCCCTGCCTGATCCTCCATGGCACCGCTCAACTCGACGCCGATGCCAGCCTGTTTCTGAACATGATGGGCTATGCCGTGGTGGCACTGCTTGGTTGCGTTGTGGTCGGGGCAGCGCTGCTCCGGCTTTTGCGTCAGCCCCTGCGCAGCTACCTCCCAGCAGTTTCGTTCGGCAATGCCGGTAACCTCGGACTGCCGCTTTGCCTGTTCGCCTTTGGGCAGAAGGGACTGAGCCTTGGCATAGGCTTTTATCTGGTCGGTTCAGTCGCCCAGTTTCTGCTGGCGCCACTGTTTCAGGGTCGGCAGCCCCTGTTGCGGACCTTGCTGACTACCCCGGTGATCTACGCGGCCCTGATTGGCGTCGGCTTGCTGACTACCGGTACGGCCCTGCCCCAATGGCTGGGCAACACTGTTGATCTGCTCGGCGGAATGGCCATCCCGCTGATGATGCTGGCGCTCGGTCATTCCCTGGGCAGCATCAAGGTCCGACGGCTCGGAGTCGCTGCCGGCATCGCTATCGGACGACTGGCGATGGGGCTACTGGTCGGTCTCCTCGTGGTCCAGATCTTTGATCTTCGCGGTGTGACCCGTGGCGTCGTCCTGGTACAGAGTTCGATGCCGGTTGCAGTCTTCTGCTATCTGCTGGCTGCCCGCTACGATCGCCATCCCGACGATGTCGCGGGTGCGATTCTGGTGTCCACCTTGCTGGCCTTTGCCGGGCTGCCGTTTCTGCTGCTGTTTGCGCTGGCGGATATCGCTGGCGCCAGTTGATCCCGCAAGCCGCTCAAGGGCGCCCATCCGGACAACCAACCGGCTTCTCCACCCCCGGAATCGCCGTGTGCAGCGCAGAATTACAGGCCACGTGAGCACAAAATTATTAACCACTATCTCTTTTATATCAGCATCTTATAAGAATTACGCGCTACCTCTTGCAGTGCACAAGTATTGGCCTTATGATGTGTCCAGCGGTTCGGGCAGTTCCGACCCCCCAAGGAGAGCCTCAACATGACGACCCAGAACGACACATTTGCCAGCTTTATTGGTTTCCAGAAGGAAGCCCTGGAGCCCGTACGGGCCGCCAATGGCTTCGCCGCCGACACCTTCGAGCGCTTGTTTCGGCAGCACTACGCGGTAATTGGCGATTGCATCAACTTCGCCGTTGAGCAGGCTCGCCTGCCGGTCAAGGCCGCTGACTACAACGAATACTTCACCAAACAGGTGGAAACGACGCGCAGCTTCGGCGAGCAGATCGTCCGCCGGACGCAGGAGTATGTCGAAATCGTCAGCAGCGTTCAGGCCAAGGCCCAGGCTGTGACTCAGGCTGCGGTGCAAAATTCACCGGTTGCCAAGGCGAAAGCGGCCTGATTACGACGGCAATAACTGACTGACAATCCCTTTAAAGGGGCGGCGACCATCGGTCCCGCCCCTTTTTCTATGGCCAGGTGGCATTGTCACCGTATTCCTGCAGGCTGGTGGCCAATTAGCAGGTTTCGTGAGGGATAGTCCGTATTTCACGCCAGAGCGACTATCGTGGCGTAATATTCTTGCAGCGCGAAACCATCTTGCCATTACGCCTGTGAGCAGTTAATGAGAGGGTCGAGGTCATGCCCAGAACCATCAAAGTACGCCAACCGACGGCTCTACGATACGGAAGCGAGCCGCCACGTCACCCTGGAAGGTATTCGCCAGCTCGTTGCCGGCGGCGAGGATCTGGTCGTCGTCGACGACACCACTGGTGGTTACGCGAAGCATCCTGCGCTGGGTGATTTCCGAACAAAGAGCAGGGTGGACGGTATTCTGTCGGCCGACATGCTTAAACACCTCATTCGTTTCTACGGCAATCCACTCCAGGATCTGATGGGCGGCTACCTCGAGCGCAGTGTCGAAATTTCATGAACCAGCAGAAAGTACTGCAAGACCAGATTCAGAAGACCATGGGAATAACGCCGTTCGGCACGATGCAGAACCTCGCGCAGAAGAATATGGGAAGCCTGGAGCCAGCTCAACGAAGTCATTTCTCGGTGCCATGACACCGTCAGGTATGCCGAGTAGCGGTAATCCCGTTCAGTCCACCGCCGTCGGAAAGATGAGTCCACCAAGGACAGGAGGCGCAGGTGTCTGCCAGCAACCCACAACCCGAGACTTCGACGGCCGATCCGGCCGAACTCAGCTCGCGAACTGAATGAGCTCACCAGCAAGGCTCAAGCCATGTTTGTCGAGTTGATGAAGATGCCTACAGGACGGGCACCGTTCGGCTTGCAGGAACCTCCCAGCCCCGGATCCGCTCAATGTGGCACCGGCGATGACGGAGGCTGTACAGCACTCAGCATGGATCCCGGCAAGCTGATCCAGGCGAATCTCAAGCTCTGGCAGCAGCACATGTTGCTATGGCAACAGATGTCGGCATCGCTCGCCGGTGGTCTGAAGGGCGCTGCTGCCCCGGAACGTGTTGCGGAGCCCGATCGTGGTGACCGCCGATTCCGGTCCGCCGACTGGAATGAGAATCCGCTTTTCGACTATCTGAAGCAGTCTTACCTGATCACTTCGCGCTGGCTGGTGGAAACGATGTCCACGGTTGCCGGCCTGGATCCGCAAACGGCGCACAAGGTCGATTTCTACACGCGCCAGTTCGCTGATGCGTTTTCGCCCAGCAACTTCGCGTGGACGAACCCCGAGGTGCTGCGGGCAACCATGGAGACCCAGGGCGAGAACCTGCGCAAAGGGCTCGCAAATTTCCAGCGCGACATGGCACGCGGCAACGGCCAGTTGCGGATGACCATGAGTGATCCCGAGGCTTTTGAACTGGGGCGCAATCTGGCGACTACGCCCGGCAAGGTCGTGTTTCGCAATGATCTTATAGAGTTGATCCAGTTCGAGCCGACCACCGAGCGGGTCCACCGCACGCCGATCCTCATGGTGCCGGCGTGGATCAACAAGTACTACATCCTCGATCTGACCGCGAAGAAGTCACTGGTGCGCTGGGCGGTCAGTCAGGGCTATACGGTGTTCATCGTGTCGTGGGTCAACCCGGACGAATCGCTGGCAGACAAAGGTTTGAAAACTACCTGACGGAAGGGGTCGTTGCCGCGCTGGATGCCGTGGAAGCCGCAACGGGTGAACATCATGTGCATGGCCTTGGCTATTGCATCGGCGGCACCTTGCTGGGAGTAGCTTTGGGCTACCTGGCCGGTATAGATGATCCACGCTTCAAGACCGCAACGATGCTCACTGCGCAAGTTGATTTCTCGGAGCACAACCGAATCTCGCGGTCTTCGTCGACGAGAAACAGCCTCGACAATCTCGACCAGATGATGGGTGAGAAGGGTTATCTGGATAGCCAGGCCATGTTCTACGACCTTCAACATGCTGCGGGCGAATGATCTGATCTGGTCCTTCTTCGTCAACAACTACCTGCTGGGCAAGGAAGCACAACCCTTCGACCTGTTGCACTGGAACGCCGATGCCACCCGCATGCCTCGCAAGATGCATCTGTTCTATCTGCGGCAGATGTACATCCACAACAACCTGGTGAAGCCCGGTGAAATCACGCTTGCCGGTGTTCCGATCGATCTCACCAAAGTTACGGTGCCGGTCTACCTGCAATCCTGCAAGGAAGATCACATCGCGCCATTCCGGTCGGTATTCAAGGCCCGGCACAACTTTTCGGGTCCGGTGCGTTTTGTATTGGCAGGATCCGGACACATTGCCGGCGTGATCAATCCGCCGGACGCCAACAAGTATCAATACTGGCTGAATGCCGACGAGCCCTGGGAGATTGATCCGTGGCTGCGCGGCGCGACGGAGCACGCCGGAAGCTGGTGGCCCGACTGGGATGCCTGGCTGTCATTTCAGTCCGGTGAGATGGTCCCGGCACGGCAGCCCGGTGACCGCAATCTGACCGTCCTCGAAGACGCTCCCGGCACTTACGTCAGAAACTAGAGGCTTCATTTCTGCAGAGTCAGGTTGACGCGGTGGTGGTTGGCGCGGGTGTCATCGGGCTGGCGGTCAGCCGGGCTCTGGCGCTTCGCGGTCTTGAGGTGGTGGTGGTCGAAGCTGCTGGCGCCGTTGGTACCCAAACCAGCAGTCGCAATTCGGAAGTTATACACGCCGGTATCTACTATCCAGCCGGATCCCTGAAGGCCCGGCTCTGTGTCGCTGGCCGGGATTCGCTCTATCGCTACTGTGAGCTCAGAGGCATCCGTCACCGGCGGATCGGCAAGCTGATCGTGGCCGCCACAGACGCTGAACTGCCGGTACTGGACCAGTATTGGCAGCAGGCCGGAACAAATGGCGTAGACGATCTGCGCTGGATGGAAGGGCCTGAAGCCGCCAGACTTGAGCCGCAAATTCGTTGCGCACGTGCCTTGTGGTCGCCGTCAACCGGCATCATCGACAGTCATGAGTTCATGCTGGCCCTGCAGAGCGACCTGGAAGCGAATAATGGCCAGGTGGCACTGAACAGCCGGGTCACACGCATTGAACAGCATCATTCCGGCTTCGCCATCTCCATCGACGACACATCCGGGCTGGCGATATATGCCCGACACCTGATCAATGCCGCCGGCCTGGCTGCGCAGGAAGTTGCGGCGCTGGTAGAGGCCGTTGCGCCGGCCACAATCCCTGCTCGCCACCTGGCGAAAGGGCATTACTACACGCTGTCAGGCAGGTCACCGTTCAGCCATCTTGTTTATCCGATCGCCGAGGCGGGGGGGCTGGGAATTCACGTCACCCTGGATCAGGCCGGCGCGGCGCGCTTCGGCCCCGACGTGCAATGGCTTACCGATATCAATTACGCCTTCGATGCCTCTACGCGATCCAGCTTCATCGCTGCAATCCGTCGATACTTTCCCGACCTGGATGAATCGCGACTACAACCGGGCTATACGGGTATTCGGCCCAAGCTCAGTGGGCCGGGTGAGCCGGCGGCCGACTTCGTTATTCAACGTGAAGACGGGCACGGTGTGCCACGGCTGACGAATTTGTATGGAATCGAGTCTCCGGGGCTGACTGCGGCACTTGCCATTGCGGACGAAGTGGCCGCCCGTGTAGACGGCTAGCGATCCGGTTGCATCTCGCCGGCATCGAGTCGGCGAAAATAATCCCGATATGCGCTCATCGCTTCCCGGCCCAGGAACCACATCACGGGAATATTCACAAACAGCATCAAGCCGGTGCCGAGCCCGCTCAGATTGTCCAGCTGCGCGTCTGTTTTCAGGAATCCCAGCGTAGCAACCACGGCCAGGACACAGTACAGAAACTTGAACGGCATGATCCAGCGCCCGCCACCCAGAAACACCACACCTTGTTCGGCGTAATAGCTGTAGCTGATCATGGTAGACACGGCAAACAGCCATGCGGCCAGCGTAACGACCCAGCGGCCCAGCCCGGGCAGCACCGAGTCGAAGGCCACCGCGGTCAGTGTGGCACCGACGTAAACCACGAAAACTCCACCGTCCTTCAGTTCGGGAGCAAGCCGGCTCTGCATCGTATTCCAGTGCAGCACGGGTCCTGCGTCGGTTGACACGACAGTGCCGGTCAGGCGATGCAGGTCATTGCCACTTTTCTTGTTGGGGTCGCCACGCAGTACCGCGAACACATTCTCGCCCCCTTGCCACTCATCATTCGTCCGGGGCGGTGCTGGCAGCTCAGGCAGTGTCCACAGGCCTTCACTGACCATGACCGGCTGTACGTGGTCGGCCAGATTGGCCTCGGCGGGCCGATTCCAGGTGCCGGTCACGATGATCACGAGTGCTGTGAGTGTGCATACCACGATGGTATCCAGGAACGGCTCAAGTCCCGCCACAATCCCTTCGCGTACCGGCTCGTCCGTTTTCGCAGCGGCGTGAGCGATAGGTGAGGTGCCCTGGCCTGCCTCGTTGGAAAAGATGGCGCGCTTCATGCCATACATGAAGGCATAGCCCATCGTGCCGCCTATGAAGGCGCCGCTCGCCTCAGTCGCCGAAAAGGCCGACTTGAAAATGAGTCCGAACATTGCGGGGATATCCGCCGCATGGGCGCCGACCACATACAGGGCGCCACACAGGTAGATCAGCACCATGAATGGCACCAGGCGGCTCGCCACAGCGCCAATCCGCCGGATGCCACCGATGATCACCAGTCCGACGATAACCGCCAGAATCAAGCCACTGACCGGACCGGGCACGCCAAAGTAACTCTGCGTGATGTTGCCGACGTTCCAGGCCTGAAACATGTTGCCGCCGGTAATGACCATGACCAGCAGCGTGAGACAGAAGAGTCCACCGATGGCCTTGCCTAGCAGGCCCAGGCTCGCAGAGCGCTCAGACAGTGCCTTGCTGATCACCCACATCGTGCCGCCGTGTGGATTCTCCGGATTCGATGTGTTCCGGTAAATCATGGCCAGAGTAACTTCGGTGATCTTGATGGCCATGCCGAAGAAGCCCACCACCCACATCCAGAATATGGCGCCGGGTCCGCCCAGGCTGATGGCCAGTGCCACACCACCGATGTTGCCGAGGCCTACAGTTGCAGAGAGGGCGGCTGACAGTGCCTGAAAATGTGTAATGGCACCCGGATCGGACGGGCTGTCGTACTTGCCGCGAATTACCTGCACGCCATGTGTAAGCGCGCGGAACTGCGAGAAGCGTGACCAGATTGTGAACAGGACACCCGTCGCCAGAATTATGAAGAGGACGGTGTTTTGCCAGAGAAAGGCGTTGGCGTCTGCCAGGAAACTATCGAACGACGTCATGCGGCCGGAGCATACCAGCAGGAGATTTTTTTTGTAGCGACGGCTTCAGTCGCAATTAAGTCAGCGATTGCGGCTTAAGCCGCTTTTACAAAAAGCTGGTTCTGCAGAAGATGCTCCTACGGACGTTCGAGAATTGCCGTAACACCCATACCGCCGGCAGTGCATACGGAAACCAGTCCGCGGCCCGAGCCCTCTGTGCCAGCACTTTGCCAGTGAGCCCACACCCGTGCTGCCGGTGGCCGCAAAGGATGGCCGATTGCGATGCTGCCGCCCTTTTCGATGTTCATCTTCGAGCGATCGATCCTGCCGAGCGGCTGATCTCGCCCAGACTGTCGCGGCAGTACTCCGGTGACTCCCAGGCTTTGAGCGTCGCCAGCGTCTGGGCCGCGAATGCTTCATGAATTGCAAAATCGAAGTCCTGAGACTCCAGTTGGCGTCGGCAGCATTGCTGAAACCGCATACGCGGGCGCCATCAGCAAGCCTTCCTTCTTCACGAAGTCGACAGCAGCAACCTTGCCGTAGCGCAGATAGGCCCGCATCCGGGCAGCTTCGAGCAGCAGCCCATTCTTCACTGGCCAGCAGAACGGACGCGGCACCATCGGTGAGTATGCTGTTACCGGCGGTCATCGCCGGCCGGGCCGCGATCGAACACCGGCTTTAGTCTGGCCAGCCGTTCCAGCGACGAATCCCGGCGGATGTTGTTGTCCTTGTTTCGCGCCTTGAAAGGGCACAACCAGATCCTGGTAGAAGCTCTCGTCATAAGCCCGCGGCCTCTGGTGACTTCCAGCGCCAGTTGATCCTGGTCAGCGCGACTGATGTTCCATTGTTTGGCTGTGATCTCGGTGCTTTGACCCATGTTGAGTTTGGTGCGGGGTTCTGTGACCTCTGGCGCAAACCCGGCTTGAACATTGACGGCCGCAAGCCCAGCCATGGCTTCAGGCGTTCGCCGAAAGCTGCGCCCCGTGAACTCGCCAGCAACATGGCCGCATACTCGTCCGATAGACGATCGGCACATCGCTGATGGTGTCGGTGCCGCCGGCAATGCCGACATCGATCTGGCCCAAGGCAATCTTGTTGCCGATGAGGATCGCGGCTTCCAGACTGGTGCCGCAGGCCCGTTGCAGGTCGAAGGCCGGCGTTTCGGGCGCCAGGGTGGTGCCCAGTACGCATTCCCGCGCCAGGTTCCAGTCTCGCGAGTGCTTCATCACCGCGCCAAGGGCGACATCGCCAAGACGCTGTCCACCCAGGTTGTAGGCATCGGCCAGAGCCTGCAGCGTGGCAGTCATCATGTCCTGATTGGATTCGTTGACGTAGCTGGTGTTGGCCCTGCAGAAAGGAATGCGTCGGCTGCCAAGGATTGCGACGCGCCGTGGTGGCTTGAAGTTCATGGGAGTTCACTCCTGCCCGTTACCTGGCCCAGTGGCCGACCAGCTATTCTGTCAGGTATTGGCGTTATCGGTTATTGGCCGAAAGCTGGCGCTCCGGCGTCAAGATACTCGGCCTCTTCGGCGGTGTTGGGCCGGCCAAGTGCCTTGTTTCTGTGGGGAAACCGGCCAAAGGACTCAATGATGTCGCGGTGCAGTTCGGCAAATTGCGCGAAGGTGGCAAAGGTGGCTTTCAGCGTTGCCGAAACGCCGGAGACCATGCCTTCGTAGATTTTCAGCGAGCGTTCCTGGATCTTCAGCGATTCGGCATGCTGTAGCGGCATGAAGTAGAAGGCCTGCTGAAACGGGTCCAGCGTCTTGTAGTCGCCCTTCATCGCGCCTTCAACGCAGAGCTTCAGCGCCTGCGGATCGCGGGAGAAAGCCTTGCGGGTTCCCCGGTAGATATTCCGGCGGAACTGGTCGAGCAGAATAATCAGCGCCAGCCGGCCTTGCGGCGTGGCCGCCCAGCTGTCGAGTTGCCCGCTGGAAGCCTTTTCCACCAGCCCGGCGAATTCGTTGCGAATCAGTGCATCGGTGACCGCATCGGCCGTGAACCAGCGGTCCATCCGGCTGTCGACGGTGGGCTGATCCATGGTCCCGGGCTGAAACCAGAAATCGAGAACGCGGCGAATATCCGGGTCTGTCATATGATCATCTCAGGGCAATCTTCTGCTCAACGACGGTGCCGGGAGTAACGGTAAACGCAGCATCCTTGTACTTCGGCGGGCCGAATCGAGGTCGCACGTTGTTGGAGAGTCCTGCGGGTTCCTTTGGTATGCCAATGAAATTCCGTTCCAGCTTGCCGTCGTCATTGACGTCCTGGAAAATCGAGAGCGCATATTCACCGGCTGGCAGCAGCAGATCGACAGTGACCCGATCACCGGAGCGATTGCCGGCAATGTCGACTACCTTCTCCGTCCGGTAGCGATCGCTCAACCAGTCGTCCTTCTTGTCGTAGACCCAGACATACAGCTTGCCTGCATCGGACTTGATATTGGTGGCCACGACGCGCAGATCCGGCCCATCGGCGGTCAAGGCAGGATTCGCGATCGCTGGCGTCGCCGCGCAGACTGACGCGGCCAATACCAATGTAACGATGGACTGTGCCTTCATGAAGTAATTCCTTGCTCTGGCTTCAGTGGTCGTCAATGCCGATGACGGTACGTGCATCCATGGCAGTCGCCAAAGCCTGCCGCAGGTCGGGATCCATTACCGTGAAATGCCCCATCTTCCGGCCGGGCCGGGCTTCTGTCTTGCCGTAAAGATGCAGGCGGAGGTTGGGAAGCATCAGCAACCCGGGCCAGGGCGGTTCGCCATCGGCCCACAGATCACCCAGAAGATTAACCATGACTGACGACATCGTCAGGGACGGATTGGCCAGCGGCAGGCCGCACAAGGCGCGCACCTGCTGCTCATACTGGCTGCTGGTACAGGCATCGAGGGTGTAATGCCCGCTGTTGTGGGGTCTGGGCGCCATCTCATTGACGTATAGCGTGCCCTTGCTGATGAAGAATTCAACACCGAGTGTACCTACATAGTCGAGCGCGTTTGCAATGCGTACCGCCGCTTCACGTGCGGCCGTTGCCAGCGTCGTGCTGATGCGTGCAGGTACCAGCGATATGTCCAGAATTCCGTTTCGGTGGCTGTTTTCGGCAATCGGGAAACACGCTGTGCGTCCGGCCGCATCCCGGGCCAGAACCACGGAGACTTCGCAGTCGAGCGCAAGCCGCGCTTCCAGCACGCAAGCGACGCCACCCAGCCCGGCCCACGCAGCCGAGGCATCACGACGGCCGGCAACTTGCGTCTGCCCTTTGCCGTCGTAACCGCAGCGCGCGACCTTAAGGATGCCGGGAAAAAGCGTATCCGGCACTTCGGCCAGATCCTTTGCGCTGCGAATCGTCGCGCAGGGTCCGTGTGGCAGCTGGTGATCCCGCAGAAACTGCTTCTCGGCGATCCGGTCCTGGCAGATGGCAACCGCGGCGGCTGATGGATGCACCGGAATCGATTGCGCCAGTTGCTCCAGCACCGGCGCGGGCACATTCTCGAACTCGGTAGTGACGGCGGCACAATGGCGAGCCATTGCCGCCAGTGCCTCGGCGTCGTCGTAAGCTGCCGCCAAATGCCGGTCTGCGATGCGGCCAGCCGGACTGTCTGGATCGGGGTCCAGTACCCACACCGGGTAACCCAGCTCGTGCGCAGCCATGACAAAGTAGCGCCCGAGTTGCCCGCCGCCCAGCAATCCCAGAGTGTCGGGGGCGGTGATCGGCGCAGCCACTAGTCCGTGAGTTTCATCGCCATCACTGCCTTCGCCTGTCGTCGGCGAAAGGAGGCGAGCTGGTCGACCAGCGCCGGAAATTCACCAGCCAGCACGGCGATTGCGAACAACGCCGCGTTGGCAGCACCGGCTTCGCCGATCGCAAAGGTCGCCACGGGTACGCCTTTGGGCATCTGCACGATCGACAGCAGCGAGTCCTGGCCGGCTAGGGCCTTCGACTGCACCGGCACACCGAGAACAGGCAGCGTGGTCTTGGCGGCCAGCATGCCCGGCAGATGTGCCGCGCCGCCGGCGCCAGCGATGATCAACTTGAGACCGCGATCGCGGGCCGAATCGGCGTAGTCGAACATCAACTCCGGCGTGCGGTGTGCCGAGACCACCCGCTTTTCGAACGGTATGCCAAAATCCCTGAGGATCTGTGTCGCAGACTTCAGTGTGGGCCAGTCGGACTGCGAACCCATGACCACGCCAACAACCGGCTGCTTGCCAAAGGCGCGGCCGGCAATTGCCACCACACGACTTCGTGCAGGGCTGCGTCGGGAACCGGACTTTGCGGAAGGCGCCATGTGGTTATTCTAACCCTACAATCCATGCATTCGAGCGTACTGCAGCAGTCCCGCTATGCTGATCGCGTCGGTAATGCTGCCATCAGTAACCATGGCGAGCGCCTCCGTCAATGGCAGACGCCGGACTTCCAGCTGTTCAGTCACGTCGAACTCGGGGTTGCCGGGAGTCAGTTCTTCGGCGACAAAAACATAGCCTTCTTCATCGGTGATGGAGTTCGACGGGTAGAGCTTCATGATCTGCTGAACACGACCGGCAACCAGGCCGGTTTCCTCGCGCAGTTCGCGTAACGCAGCCAGCTCAAGGTTTTCATTGCGTGGAGCGCCGCCCATCGGCAGTTCCCACGAATAGTTGCCGAGCGGAAAGCGCCATTGGCCCACAAGCCAGGTGTGCTGTTCGGTGTCCACGGGAATCACCGCGACTGCCCGGTTCTTGAAGCTGATTTTGCCATAACGGGGGTGGCTGCCGTCCGGCGCTATCGTGTCGTGGGTCGTGACCGTAAACCATGGATTGTCGAACTCGATGGCTGTCGTGAGGGTCTGCCACGGATCAGGCAGTTTGTGCATTGGCAAGCTTGTCCTTGATGCGGTTGAACCAGAAGTGCATGGCTATGCCACGCACTGTCATGAAAGCGGTAAACGCCAGCCAGAGGCCGTGATTACCCATACTCTGCGTCAGGTACCAGACGGGCACGAAGACGAGGAACGCAGTTGTAGTCATCACGATCCGCATCTCGCGGCTGAGTGTTGCGCCTACGTAGACGCCATCGTAGAAGAAACTCCACACCGCGATCATGGGTAGTGCAACCAGCCACGGCAAGTATTCGTAAGCAGTGAGCCGCACATCCGGCAGGCTGGTGAGTCCGCGCACGATGGCCGGACCTGCCAGCCAGAATACCGTACTGAAAACGCAGCCAAAGGCCAGCGACCAGCTGAGCGTACGC
This sequence comes from Gammaproteobacteria bacterium, assembly GCA_041396045.1. GTDB lineage: Bacteria > Pseudomonadota > Gammaproteobacteria > Steroidobacterales > SHZI01. The sequence goes on from JAWKZI010000001.1 coordinate 334,648, forward strand.
CGGACAGCACGCAGCATGCCGGCCCGGTCGCGAGCGCCTACAGCCTTTCCCACCAGTGCCTCTGCAGCGTTGGCCACGCCATCCAGAGCATAGGAAGTCAGCCACAGGAAATTGAGCAGCAGGGCGTTGGCCGCCAGAATGACACTGCCGAGGCGGGCACCCTGGGCGGTCATGAAGACGAAGGTAAACATCAGGGCCAGGGTGCGCACGAAGAGGTTGCCGTTGACCGTGAGCAAGGCGCGGTAGGACTTGAGGTCAAGCAGTCTGGTGCCGGACCAGTTGCCCGGATAGCGGCGCAGTTCCTGACGTATCAGCCACAAGGCGATTGCCACGCCGGCCAGTTCCGACAGCACTGCCGCCGTCGCAACGCCGCCCACTTTCAGCCCCAGGCCAAGTACAAACCACAGCACCAGCACCACGTTGCTCAGGTTGATAACCAGCGTAATCGCCAGTGGACCCCGGGCGTTCTGCATACCCAGCAGCCAGCCGAGTGCAACGAAATTGAATAGCGCTGCCGGTGCACTCCAGACCCTGATGTCGAAGTACAGAACGGCCAGACGGGTAACCTCCGGCCCGGCACCGATGATGGCGAAGGCGGCATTCCGGATTGGTACCTGCAGAATGATGGTCACCCCACCGATAATCAGTGCCATGACGAGCGCTTCGCCCAGCGCCTGACGGAGTGCGGTACGGTCCCCGGCGTTGCGCTCCAGCGAGCCATGAGCCTGGGCAGTGATGCCGGTGGTGCCCATGCGCAAAAAATTGCAGCCAATGAACAGGACGTTGAAGACCTGGACCGCCGCTGCCACGGCAGCCAGATACACCTCGTCGTCCAGATGGCCCAGGACGCCGGTACCAACCAGGCCAACCAGCGGCACCGATATCGACGACAGGATCATTGGCAGGGCAATCGCCCGGATCGCCCGGTGGCTATAGCGGTCCGGCGTCATCGGGTCCGGAGGCAATTCAGGAGCGTATGCCGAGGGCGCTGTAAAGTTTGGCCAGCACCCACAGCGGGCCGATGAGCAGGAAGCGCAGGTCCCTGAAGAAGGACGGGCGCCGTCCTTCTACATAGTGGCCGACAAACTGGCCGATCCAGCCAATGACAAATACCACCACAGAGCCAAGCCAGAGCGGCACTGGCAGCGTGGCGGCGTAAGCCAGCAGCGGCATGATCAGCAGCGCAGCAATCGCCATGCCCAGCCCAAGCCGTGGTGCCAGAAAGAGGTAATACACGGTCAGGCCCAACAACGCCGCACTGCCGGGGTTGAGCCAGGTCCGGTCAGCAGCAGTCAAGCCGGGAACCGGAATTGTCCACAACAGTCCGAAAATGGAGACGGCGATCAGCGGTACGCAGATACTGTGCACCAGCCGATTGAACGGGTGCTGATGGTCAGCCGAGTATGCAGCCAGCAGTTGTGTTGCTGTCGTGCTCATCGGCGAATTCATACGCCGTTCAGCCGGCAGCGGCAAGTCTGAGAGAATCCGGGCTGTATGCCGTGCCCGCCACCTTGATACACCAGCAAAGGAGTAACGAATGTTCAGCAGCAAGCTCTTGCGATCGACAGCCCTGGTCATGGCCGTCAGCACCCTCGTCGTGGCCGGATGCATGACCTACGATCCGTATACCGGCGACAAGCAGGTGAGCAAGACGACCAAAGGTGCAGCGGCAGGCGCCGGCGTGGGCGCCATCATCGGTTTGATTGTTGGCGACAGCTCAAGCGAGCGAAAGCGCCGTGCCATTCAACTGGCTGCCGCCGGGGGCCTTGCTGGTGGCGCCGTTGGCAACTACATGGACCGTCAGGAAGCGAAGCTGCGGGCGCAGTTGCAGGGCACCGGCGTCAGCGTTACGCGCAATGGCGACGACATCATCCTCAACATGCCGGGCAATGTAACCTTTCAGACCGACAGCGCTGATATCAACGCCAACTTTTACGATGTGCTGAATTCGGTCGCGATTGTTCTCAAGGAATTCGACAAGACCGTGGTGGATGTTGCGGGTCATGCCGACAGTACTGGTCGCGCCGACTACAACATGCAACTCTCACAACGGCGGGCGGGCAGTGTGAGCAGCTACCTGGCGGCCCAGGGCATCAATTCGCAGCGGCTTATCACCGTCGGCTACGGAGACACCCGACCGATCGCAAGCAACAGCACAGTTGAAGGCCGCGCGCAAAACCGGCGCGTTGAAATCACCCTGCAACCGATTACGAAGTAGCCGGGCGGCAGGTCTAGACCGCAGCGCGCAGCGTTTTAAGCGCGTTCTGTTCAATCTGGCGGATGCGCTCGGCAGAAACGCCGTGGCGCTTCGCCAGCACCTGCAGAGTGGTTTTCTTGTCTGCCAGCCAGCGTTGCTCAAGAATCTCGCGACTGCGCGGATCCAGTGCGTCCAGGGCATCGTAAAGGCGGTCGGCACCGTGCTCACGCCAATCGTCGGCTTCCAGCGCATCGGCAGGATCGCTGCCTTCGGCAGTCAGGTACATGGCTGGCGAATAGGTGGACTCGTCATCGGCTTCCGGAGCCGGATCAAAGGCAATGTCATGACCGGACAAGCGTTGTTCCATTTCGCCAACTTCCCCGGCAGTTACGCCCAGGTCCCTGGCAATCAGTTCCCGCTCCGAGTTCGATAACCATCCCAGGTGGCTCTTCGCGCTGCGCAGATTGAAGAACAGCTTCCGCTGGGCCTTGGTCGTGGCCACTTTCACCAGCCGCCAGTTGCGCAACACATACTCGTGAATCTCGGCCCGGATCCAGTGAACGGCAAAAGACACCAGGCGCACGCCCATTTCCGGGTCGAAACGCTTGACGGCCTTCATCAGGCCGACATTGCCTTCCTGCACCAGGTCGCCAAGCGGGAGTCCATAGCCCAGATAGCCCCGCGCGATATGCACGACGAAGCGCAACTGGGACAAAACCAGTTCGCGGGCGGCATCCAGATCGTTGTTGTCACGAAGCCGACGCGCCAGCCCGACTTCATCGGCCTTGCTCAACAGGGGCAACGAGCCTACGGCGCCTATATATGCATCCAGGCTACCCAGCGGGCCTGCAAGGGCCAGCGCACGGGCATTCGGCAACGTCGTGGGCGTCAGTGCGGTTGCAGCAGTCATGGCAGTCCTCCTGAGCGAGATTTTAGCACTCGCCGCATTGGAGTGCTAAACGTCGCGCAGGTTCCCCTGAATCATGGCATTCGGTCATATGCGGGGCGCGGTGTGCGCCGGGATTTGCCGAGTTAATGCGCTTCAGTCGATCTGTGGCTGAATTGCTGCAAGATGGCGGGAAACGGCTATCCAGGCGCCGCCAAGGCCCGCAAGAATGCCGCCACTGAGCACTGCCAGCAGGCTTCCGGCATGGACGGCCCGCAACTCGAAACTGCTGCCATACAGGCCGGCCAGGTGGCTAACCGGCCCACTCAGGGCCCACAGACTGCTTAGCAGGACGATGATTGCCACGATTCCGCCGAAAACGCCGTACCACAAGCCCAGATAGAGAAAAGGTCGACGGACGAACGCGTCGGTCGCGCCCAGCAGTTTGGCAACCTCGATTTCCGCCGCACGGTTCTGGATGTCGAGGCGGATGGTATTGCCGACCACGATCACCACGGTCGCTATGAGCAACCCGCCGACAATCAATCCCAGACGACGCACGAGGTCCAGCACGCCGTTGAGTCGCTCTACCCACTGCAGATCGAGCTTCACAAGATCGACATCCGGAATCTCGCGAACGCTGGCGCTCAATGCTTCCAGGGCCGGTCGATCCAGACTGGCGACCGGACGTACGACGAGGGTGTGGGGCAGCGGATTGGCTGGCAGTGCGGCCAGCGCACCGGCAAATGCCGGATCCCGGGCCAGTTCATCCACGGCCGTATCGGCCGAAATCAACCGTACATTCGCCACGCCGCTCTTGCCTCGCAGTTCGTCTGCCAGCGCTTCAGCACGTTGCAGGGGCGCGCCGGGCGCGAGGTATACGGAGAAATCCCGCATGTTGGCCCAGCCACCGGCCAACGTTCGTCCGGAATCGACCAGTACACCCAGAACAGCGGGCAGCGACAGGGCAATCCCGATCACTAGCACCGTCAGGGCCGTGGCCACCGGGCTGCGCGACAGCGTACCCAGTGATCCGACTGCGCCCTGGGCATGACGCACCAGCCAGTTGGCCGGATTCACGACCGGCCCCTGCCCGGATCGCCCGGTTGATCATCATCAGGCGGCCGATCACCAACCTGGCCATCAACGAGGTGGATACGCCGGCCACCCAGATGGGCAACCAGGTGCAGATCGTGGCTGGCAATCAGCATCGTTGTGCCTGCAGCATTGAGCCGCTTGAACAGCGTCATGACTTCCAGCGCCAGATCGGGATCCAGGTTTCCCGTTGGCTCATCGGCGATGACGACCTTCGGCCGGTTGACTATCGCGCGCGCGATACCCACCCGTTGTTGCTCGCCCGCTGACAGCGACTTTGGCGGATAGCGCTCGCGATCCAGCAAGCCAACCTGATCAAGGGCGGCACGCGCCCGTCGGCCAATTTCACGCGCCCCGGCCCCGGCGATGATCAGCGGCAGTGCCACGTTCTCGTAGGCGCTGCGATCCGCCAGCAACTTGTTGTCCTGGAAGACCATGCCGATCTGCTGACGGTGGGCCGGGATTGCACGATTCTTCAGCTTGCCCAGATTGTGGCCGCCTACAGTGACCACACCGCGCGTGGCGCGCTCTATAAGTCCTATCAGTTTCAGCACCGTACTTTTGCCGGCACCGGATCTTCCGGTCAGAAAAGCCAGCTCGCCTTCTGCCACGGTCAGGGTCACGCCTTTCAGCGCATCCCGGGCACCTTCATAGCGCTTGGTAACGTGCTCGAAGTGGATCACGGGTTGCTGGCTGCCCCACTGTTAACCGTTCCACCAACCACTCCACCAACCGTTCCACCAACCAGAGCAGCCGCAAACTCGTGGGCGTCGAATACGTCCATGTCTTCTGCTTGCTCGCCTATACCAATGAACCGTACGGGGATGGGCAGTTCCCCGGCCAGCGTGAGCAGCACGCCACCTTTGCCGCCGGCGTCCAGCTTGGTCATGGTGATACCTGTAAGGCCGATAGCCTCATGGAACTGCCGGGCCTGGACGACCGCATTCTGGCCGAGACTGGCATCCAGAACGATCATCGTTTCGTGCGGCGCTGCCGGATCCAGCCGGCGAACCACGCGCACGACTTTCTGCAACTCCTGCATCAGGTGAGCCTTGTTCTGCAACCGGCCAGCGGTATCGACCAGCAGCACATCGCATTTGCGGGCACGGGCTGCTTCGAAGGCGTCATAGATCACGGCCGCAGGGTCTGCGCCGGTTTGCTGCGAGATCACCGGGACATCATTGCGCTGTCCCCACACTTGCAGTTGTTCGACGGCTGCGGCCCGGTAGGTGTCTCCGGCTGCCAGCATCACCTTTAGTCCGGCATCCTTGAAGCGGCGGGCCAGCTTGCCGATCGTTGTGGTCTTGCCGGCGCCGTTCACGCCAACCATCAGGATCATGAATGGCCGCGTGCCTGCCGGGATGATCAGCGGCTGCGCCCTGGGCTCAAGAATCTCCGTCAATGCTGCCTGCAAGACACCGCGGGCCTCATCCACGGTAGTGACGTTCCGCTTGCCGGCCTTCTTCTTCACGCGCCGGATAATGTCGGTGGCGGTGGCCAGGCCTACATCGGCGGCCAGCAACTGATCTTCCATTTGTTCCGCGGTCTGCTCGTCGAAGTGTCGGCCCACCAGCCAGTCCAGTGCAGAACCCAGCCGGAAGCGGGCAGGTTTGGACGCCGGGGCTGGTGGGGCTGGTGGGGCTGGTGGTGCTGGTGGTGCTGGTGCCGGTGGTGCGGGCGTCGGGGGCGCAGATTCCTGCGGTGACCTTGCTGCCGGCGTCGGCGCAGCGGGCGCTGAAGCAGGCACTGCCTCCGGTTGGCTGTCCGTAACGCCAGCCGATGCGTCGGCATCCTCCGGGCCGAGGAGTCGCTCTTTGAGTCGGGCGAAGAAGCCCGGTCGGGAACGGGTTCCGACTTTTGCATCCGCTGGCATGCCGGCATGTTAGCTAAACTTCGCGGATGTCGCGCAGGCAACCCCCATCACGCAACCGCCGTCCTCGCGGCAGCGTCCGGATCATTGGCGGCCATTGGCGCGGTCGGCGTATCGCCATCGCCGCGGGCGTTGAACTGCGACCCACGCCGGATCGTGTGCGGGAAACGCTGTTCAACTGGCTGGCGCCCGAAATGGCGGGGCGCGCTGCCTGGATCTTTATGCAGGCACCGGCGTGCTCGGCCTGGAGGCGTTGTCGCGTGGCGCTGCGAGTAGCTGGTTTGTAGAGCTTGATACCGCGGCCGTCGCTGCGCTGGAGTCGACCCTGCAGATCCTGCTTGCGCCGGCTGCGGGAGCAGTTGCGCGGCAGACCGACAGCCGGATCTTTCAGGCGAATGCCCTGCGCTGGCTTGCCAAAGCCCCGATGGCCACCTTCGATATCGTATTTCTGGATCCGCCGTATGCGACCGGGAAGCTGGCCGAGTTGTGTACACTGCTGGCCCGCGGCTGGCTCGCGCCGCAGGCCGTTGTCTACCTTGAGTCGAGTCGAAGCCAGCCCTTGCCGGCCTTGCCTGACGCCTGGCAGGTACATCGGGAAGCCGAGGCTGGCGATGTACGCTATGCGCTGGTGACCGTCAGGAGTTCGTAATCATGGGCGTAAGCGCCATGTATCCGGGGACGTTCGATCCCGTAACCAATGGCCACCTGGATCTGGTGCGCCGCGCCGCCCGGTTGTTCGACCGCGTTGTGATCGCAGTCGCTGCCAGCCCCAACAAGACACCGATGTTCACGCTTGATGAGCGTATTACGATGGCGCGGGCCGCAATTGCCGGTATTCCCAATGTCAGCGTGGATGGCTACTCGGGTTTGACTGTCGACTATGTGCGTGACCACGGGCTGCAGGTCATCATCCGCGGATTGCGCGCGGTCTCCGATTTTGAGTACGAGTTTCAGCTGGCCACGATGAACCGCCATCTGAGTTCGGCTGTGGAAACCATTTTTCTGACCCCGGCTGATGAATACACCTTTGTCTCGTCGACTTTTGTACGGGAGATCGGTGTCCTGGGTGGCGACATCAGGCCGTTTGTACCAGCAACCGTTGCCACTGCGCTGGCCGGGAAGCGGGCCGAGTACCTGGCCTCGCAAGGAACCAGAAGCTGATGATCAATGCACCTGGCTCTAGCCGGATCCGCGCGCTCTCCGTCGGACTGATTGCGTTGGTCGTGGCCTTGCCGCTGGCGGCCGACAGCAGCAAGGCCAGCCCTACACGTAACGGCGAGCTACACATCGACCAGGCCGGCATCGCTACGGCACATCCGCTGGCGACCAGGGCCGGTGAAGAGATCCTGGCGTCGGGCGGCAATGCCTTCGATGCCGCCGTTGCCATCAGCGCAGCGCTGGCCGTGGTCGAGCCCTTTGCCTCCGGTCTGGGTGGCGGTGGCTTCTGGTTGTTGCATGAGGCCAAAAGCGGGCGCCAGATTTTCGTCGATGGCCGCGAGGTGGCACCGGGGGCTGCCACGCACGACATGTATCTGGATGCCAGCGGCCAGCCGATTCCAGGCGCAACTATCAATGGTCCGCTGGCTGCCGGCATTCCCGGCGAGCCGGCCGGTCTGGTGTACCTGGCCAAACACTACGGTCAATTGCCTCTGGCGAAATCTCTGGCGCCGGCCATCCGGTACGCGGAAGACGGTGTACCGGTGACCCGCGGCATGGAACTGGGTTTGCGCTTTCGTGCCAATACCATGAAGCGATCACCAGCCTTTGCAGCGATTTACCAGCCGGATGGGAAGCCGCTGGCGGTGGGCGACATCGTTCGTCATCCGGACCTGGCGCGGACCCTGCGGCTGCTGGCGAAAGACGGGCGCGATGGCTTCTACAAGGGGCAAGTTGCCCGACAGCTTGTCGATGGCGTACGCGCCGCGGGCGGTATCTGGTCGCTCGATGATCTGCAGCGCTACGAAGTTGCAGAGCGCGAGCCCATACGCTCTCAGTATCGCGGCATGACGATCATCTCGGCACCGCCGCCATCAGCCGGTGGCGTCACCATGGCCGATATCTTCAACATCCTGAGCGGCTACGACCTGCCTTCACTGTCGTCAGCCGATCGCGCACACCTGACCATCGAAGCGATGCGTCGCGCCTATCGCGACCGCGCCATTTACCTGGGTGATCCGGCTTTCGTGGTCATGCCGCTTGAGCGGCTGCTGAACCCTTTTTATGCCGCGGGCCAGAGCACATCGATTCGTCTGGACCGGGCCACGCCCAGTTCGGAATTGTCGGGTATACAGCCGGCGTCTGCCGAGGGGACAAATACCACGCACTTTTCAGTACTGGACAAGGCGGGCAACCGCGTTGCCGGCACCCTCAGCATCAATACCTGGTTCGGCTCTGCCTTTGTGCCGCCTGGTACCGGCGTGATTCTGAACAACGAGATGGATGACTTCTCGATCAAGACGGGCGTGCCCAACGGCTATCAGCTGATCGGTACCGAGGCCAACTCGGTGGCGCCCGGGAAGCGCATGCTGTCCAGCATGTCGCCAACCTTCCTGGAGAGTGATCGTGGTGTTGCCATCCTGGGCACGCCGGGCGGAAGCCGAATCATCAGCATGGTCATGCTCGCTGCCATGGCCTGGCACGATGGCGCCAATGCGCAGCAGATGGTGGCACTCAAGCGGTACCACCATCAGTACTTCCCCGACGTTGTGACCTATGAAAAAGATGCATTCACGGCCGAAGAGATCGCCGTGCTCACCGCGAAGGGCCACAAGCTGCAAGTCAGCCCGCGCAATTACGGCAATATGCAGGTTGTGACCTGGGACCGGGCCACGGGCCGGGTTGATGCGGCCTCCGATCCCCGGGGCGGCGGTGACGTTACGGTCTACTGAGAGTAGTCGCTACTGCGCCACGGCCAGTTGTCTAGCGTTGGCATCGCGGGCAGTAAAAACTGGACCGCTGACCCAGAACGACCTTTCGGATGGCCGTGCCGCAGACCAGGCACGGCTTTGACGCACGGTCATAGACCCGAAGCTGGTGCCGGAAATAGCCGGGGCGCCCGTCGCCGTCGTGAAAATCCCGCAATGTCGTTCCGCCAGCCTTGATGGCTTCACCCAATACATCCCGTATAGCCACGACCAGCGCTTCGATCCGGGGCCCGGCAATGCGCCCGGCAGCCCGTGCCGGATGTATGCCTGCCCGGAACAAGGCTTCGCTGGCATAAATGTTGCCCACACCGACCACGATGTGCGCATTCATGACATGCGGCTTGATCGCGATATCACGCCGTCGGCACCGCTCATGCAGATAGGCGCCATTGAAGGCATCGCCCAGCGGCTCGGGGCCTAGCCTGGCGATCAGCGGATGCAGTGCCGGATCGTCGGCAGTCCACAAAGCTGCGCCGAAACGCCGGGGGTCGTTGAAGCGCACGATGACGCCCTCGTCAGTGACCAGATCCAGATGATCGTGAGTGCCAGGCGGACGGTTGTCGCGCAGAACCCTGAAGCTGCCGGTCATGCCAAGATGCAGCAGGCCGGTGCCCTTGTTGGTGCGCAACACCAGCCATTTGGCCCGCCGGTCGAGTGTCAGGACCCGTGCCCCGGTCAATTGCCGGGTGAATTCGGCCGGAATCGGCCAGCGCAAGGCGGGCACCCGGGCAACTATCTGCGTCAGTTGCCGCCCCTCCAGCCACGGCGCCAGGCCTCGCCGGGTGGTTTCAACCTCAGGTAATTCAGGCATTTGGCGGGCGGGTATAGGGGAACTCCCCGCAATGGGACGCAGTCCAACGACCCGGTGGGCCTGTTCCGACTAGCGTGATTGCCGGGAGCAGAGGCGGGGGCGCCACAGATCCTGACCCGGCAGCCTTGAAAATGCCGCGGTTTGTCCGCATATCAATCGCTTGCGCTCGTGTTTATAGTGTAGGGCTGGTCTGAAACCCGGAGCCCAATCCGGCGTTCAATTTACCGAGGTGAACATGAATTTTCTCGATCTGTTGCAAGACGGCGTACTGGGCCTGAGTGGCTGGGGCAAGGTGCTGGTCACCCTGGTCATGCTCCAGATCTCGATGATGGCAACCACGCTGTACCTGCATCGTGACCAGGCGCACCGCGCCATCGACCTGCATCCTGTCCTGCGCCATTTCTTCCGTTTCTGGATGTGGATGACCTCGGGCATGGTGACCCGCGAATGGGTGGCCGTCCATCGCAAGCATCACGCGTACTGTGAGAAGCCGGGCGATCCCCACAGTCCGGTTGTGTTCGGTCTGAAGAAAGTCCTGCTGGAGGGCGCCGAACTGTATCGTGCCGATGCCCGCAACCCCGAGATTGTGGCCAAGTACAGCCGCGGCACCCCTGACGACTGGATGGAGCGCAAGGTCTATCTGCCGCACACCATAGTCGGCGTTTATACCCTGCTGGTTCTGGACGTCCTGTTGTTCGGCGTTATTGGCATCACCATTTTTGCCTTCCAGATGGCAGCGATGCCGATTTTCTCCGCCGGTGTGATCAATGGCCTGGGCCATGCACGCGGCTACCGGAATTTCGAGTCCGATGACGCGGCGACCAACCTGTATCCGATCGGGTTCTTCATTGGTGGCGAAGAGCTGCACAACAACCATCACGCCTTTCCGTCTTCTGCGAAGTTCTCCATACGCTGGTGGGAGTTCGATATCGGCTGGATGTACATCACCATCTTCAAGGCGCTCGGCCTGTGCAAGGTCCGCCGCGTGGCACCGCAGCCGCAAATGGCCGCTGCTCCGCGCCCGGTGGATATCGAAACGCTCAAGGCAGTGCTGGTGAACCGCATGCATGTGCTGCGCGACTACGCCTCGAAGGTCACGGTGCCGGTATTCCATCGCGAGGCCAAAACAGACGCGGACACGCGTCGTTTCTCACCACGACTGCTGGTTCGGCGCCCGCAATTGCTGGATGACTCGGGGCGCGCCCGGCTGGCGCATCTGCTCGAAAACAATCAGGCACTGAAGACCGTGCATGAGTTTCGTCAACAGCTCATCGCCATCTGGGAAGAGGCCCATCTGAGCAATGAAGCGCTGGTGCGCCGGTTGCGTGAGTGGTGTGCACGGGCAGAAGCCAGTGGCATCGAAGCGCTGCAGGAGTTTTCCGCACGTTTGCGCGGCTACCTGCCCGCCCCGGCAATCGCCGCGGCGATGTAGGGATCAGGCCCCCTGCAAAGCAGGGGTGCCAGACGCAAAAAGGCCCCTTCGGTTGTTGTGCAAAAACCGTTCCGGAACCTACAAAATGGCTGCATCTCTGGATGCGGCCATTTTCTTTTGGGGCAGCCAAACGGGCAGCACTGCCCTGCCAATTTGCCACAACTGCACATATCACCGTTATGTAAAGGCAATCGTTGCAATTCCAGAAGCATTGCGCGTAACGTTACCCACTCGTAATGTAGAAAATGCCGAACACGGCAACAGCAACATCAGAAACCCACTTTGGAGGGGAACTCTCGTGAAGATTAGAAAAACACTCGCAACCACGATCGCCAGCGCCACGCTGCTGGTAGCGTGGGGGACGGCCAGCGCCGTCTCGCTGGAACTGGTAGCGGACAATACCCGCAGCAGCTCCGGCACACTCAGCACTCAGGTTTTCAAGGCTTGTACACCACCATCGAATACGCCGGCTACCGGCTGCAGCACCTTTAGCAGCGGCTGGGCCATCGCCAATGGCGTGGTCGGTTCGACGGCCACTTGGTCCTGGGACGGCACCACGCTGACGTCCAGCGGCACGTTCCAGACCACCTCCCACCTCTCCAGCAACCCGTTCGCCCCTGCGGTCATCAGCGACAAGACTGTCGACCTGACGATCAACACGGCAACCATGACCACCACAGCCACCAGCTACAACTGCGTCGAAGGTAACTTCCTGGCTGGCGTCGGTGCCAACGGCTGCCTGAATACAAGCCTGGGTGGCGATTTCACCGACAGCAGCTCAGCGGTGTACAACGTCGGTGGCAACGCCACTTGCGTGAACCGCACGCTCGGTGGTGACGACGTATCCACCGGCAACCCGCGCGGCCTGGTCACCAGGGCAGCTGGTGGTGGTTGCGATGCCACTGACGGCGCCTATGACCTGTGGACGGTCGTTTCCGATAACACCGGTAGCGGCGGCCAGCTGATCCTGTCGAATGGTATCGACACCGCGCTTGCCGGCACACACTACATGACCTTCTCAGTGGTTCCGGTCCCGGCAGCCGTCTGGCTGTTTGGTTCGGCCATTGGCCTGCTCGGCGTCGCGCGCCGTCGCAAGGTTGCCTAACTGATTGCCTGATTGCAGCCACCTGGGCTGCCTGGCAACAAGCCTCGGAAAACCCCGCCTTGTGCGGGGTTTTCTTTTTGTGTAACCCGCCGCAGCAATGCAGGGATGGCAGACGCAAAAAACCCGCCGAAAGGCGGGTTTTTCAGTTCCGGGAACAGGGCCCGGGAATCAGCCGGACTTGCTACGGCACCCTGCTCTGTACGGCACCCTGCTATGTATGCAGGCGGCCGACAGCCGCTGTTACTTGATCTTGGCTTCCTTGTAGGCCACGTGCTTGCGGACGACCGGGTCGTACTTGCTGACCTCCATCTTTTCGGGATGCGTCCGCTTGTTCTTGGTGGTGGTGTAGTAGTGACCGGTGTCGGCGGTCGACACCAGCTTGATCTTGTCACGAATGCTCTTGGCCATGATGCTTACCTGGACTGACGACTAGTCTGAACGACGGGCCGCACGGATGTCGGCCAGTACCTTTTCAATGCCCACCTTGTCGATGGTGCGCAAGCCGCTAGAGGAAACGCGCAGGGTGACAAAGCGCTTTTCGCCTTCCAGCCAGAACCGGTGCGTATGCAGGTTGGGCAGAAAGCGCCGGCGTCTGCGATTGTTGGCATGCGAGACCGTGTTGCCGGAAATTGGCCGCTTGCCGGTGACTTGACAGACCCGGGACATAAACAAACCTCTGTTGAGTCAGTAACTTGAATTAGTCTACCGGGAAACCCGGAGCCGCACTTTATACCAGCCGAACCGGTGTTACAGCAAGCCCCGGCTGGCCAGGGACACGCAAATGCCGTCACCGATCACAAAGTGATCCAGCAGCCGGACGTCCACCAGATCCAGTGCATCGCGGATCCGGCGGGTAATCAGCCGGTCGGCTTCGCTGGGCTCCGGCACACCGGAGGGGTGATTGTGGGCCAGAATCACTGCGGCAGCGTTGCGTTGCAGAGCCTGGCGGACCACCTCCCGCGGATACACGGTAGTGCTGTCGATAGTGCCGCGAAACAGCTCCTCGAACGCCAGAACCCGGTGGCGGTTGTCGAGAAACACACAGCAGAAAACCTCATGCGGGCGGTCCCGCAGCCGTGCGATCAGGAAGTCCTGGCTGTCGGCCGGCGAACTGATGGCCCGTCCGGTCGCCAGCTTTTCACCCATGTAGCGGCAGCAGCACTCGCGAGCGGCGGTCAGCACTGAAGCCTTGCCAGGCCCCAGGCCATGCAGGGCCTCGAGTTCGGACGGTTGGGCATTGAGCACGCCGCGCATGCCGCCAAAGCAGCTCAGCAACTGCCGGGCCAGATCCAGGGCCGAGACCCCGGCAACGCCACGCCCCAGCAGTACCGCGAGCAGTTCTGCGTCGCTGACATGCTTCGGCCCCGATTGCATCAGCCGCTCGCGGGGACGATCGCCGGCAGGCCAGTGCTTTATCAGGAGGGATTTGTTGGCGGCCGTCTTGATCAGCGGGGCTTTGATAGACATCCCGATCAGGTGTTGCTGGAACCGGGCCAGTGTGATCGGCAGCCACCGTTTGACCAAGGCCGGAAAGTGCCAGCTTTGTCTACAAATCACCGCTGATCGCCAGTCAGTACGCTAAGCTTTTGGGTTCGACTGACGGGCGGCGGCGCCGCCCTGACTGGAATGCCGACCATGGGAAGCCTCGACAATCAGCGTGTTCTGCTCGGTGTTACCGGGGGGATTGCCGCTTACAAGAGCCCGGATCTGGTCCGGCGCCTTCAGGATGCGGGCGCCGACGTCGGGTGGTCATGACCCCCAGCGCTACCCGGATGGTGGCGCCCACGGTGTTTCAGGCGGTATCCGGCTATCCGGTGCGGTCAGAGCTCTGGGACGACGAGGCCGAAGCGGCCATGGGTCACATCGAGCTAGCCCGCTGGGCTGACTACGTGCTGATCGCACCGGCAACGGCGCATCTGATGGCCCTGCTGGCTGGCGGTACAGCCGGAAACCTGCTGACTACCCTGTGTATCGCCAGCGAAGCACCGCTGGTGCTCGCGCCGGCGATGAACCAGGCGATGTGGCGGCATCCGGCCACCCAGGCCAACCGTCGAACCCTGGAGTCCCGCGGTGTGCGGTTCATCGGGCCGGCCTCCGGCAGTCAGGCCTGTGGCGACGTCGGACCGGGTCGCATGGTTGAGCCAGCCGACATAGTGGCGGCATTGGGCGAGCAGCCCACCGTGGCAGTGACCGGTCTGTTGCAGGGTCTGCGTGTGCTGGTTTCTGCCGGCCCGACCCGGAAGCGATCGACCCGGTGCGCTTCATCAGCAATCGGAGCTCCGGGAAGATGGGTTTCGCAGTTGCCCAGGCCGCCCGCGAGGCCGGGGCAGAAGTTGCCTTGATCGCCGGGCCGGTGAATCTGCCAACGCCTCTGGGCGTGCAGCGCACCGATGTGGAAACTGCTGCCGAGATGGTGGCGGCGGCGCTGGAGCTGATTGGCGATACCGATATTTATATCGAGCGGGCGGCAATATCCGACTATCGGCCGGAGCCTGCCGCACAGAAGATCAAAAGCGCGGCGACCGGCTCAAGCTCGACATGGCAAGGTCGCCGGACCTCCTGGCAACTATCGCAGCGCGGCCCGACGCACCCTTCACGGTGGGGTTTGCAGCCGAAACCGAGCACCTGGAAGAAAACGCACGCCTCAAACTGCAGAACAAGCACTCGACATGATTGTTGCCAATCAGGTGGGGGCAAAGCTGGGCTTCGATGTAGATGACAGCAGTGCCGTGATTCTGTGGTCAGACGGCGAAGGTGGGCGGGAAGAACTGCCCATATGCTGAAGCGCTGATCTGGCACGCCACATCATCAGTACGGTGGCGACCCGCTACCGCACAGTACGCCCCGGAAATCCTGATGCACAAGATCCAGCTACGCATACTCGACCCGCGTCTGGGTCGGGAGTTTCCGCTACCCGACTACGCCACGCCGGGCTCGGCCGGCCTGGATCTGCGGGCCTGTGTAGATGCACCCCTGACGCTGAATCCGGGCGATACGGTACTTGTGCCCACTGGCATGGCTATCCATATCGCCGACCCGGGTCTGGCGGCGGTGATCCTGCCGCGCTCCGGTCTGGGGCACAAACACGGCATCGTGCTGGGCAACCTGGTTGGACTAATAGACTCCGATTATCAGGGGCCGCTGATGGTGTCGTGCTGGAATCGCGGCAGTGTAGCCTTCGAAATCACCCCCGGCGCGCGGCTGGCCCAACTCGTCGTTGTGCCGATAGTCCAGGTGAGCTTCGAGCGGGTTGAGGAGTTCGGTGCCACAGAGCGCGGCGTTGGTGGCTTCGGTCACACCGGACAGTCGTAGTCAGGGTGCCTTCAGTTCCTGAAACCGGGCGATGTCTGCGTCGAAGGCGGTGACCACGCGAGCCTGGCGGGAGCGGGTGTCCTGCAGGGTCTTCTCGTACAGCGAGATGGAGTCCACCGTGTCGGAAATCTCTTTTGCCAGTTTCTCGTCGATCGGTTCGGCATCGGGGTCCTGGCTGTAGGGTTTGTAGCGGCCGGCTTCGGCCTGCAGCAGCTTCAGATTATCTTTAAGACTCTGCAGATAAATCGTGATCACTGAAATCTGGCCATCGATCAGCTCGATGCGCCGGTCGCGCAAGCCTTCGATCTCTTCAACGGACAGATAGGTGCTGAGCAGGACCTTGTCGCGACGGGCGGCGGCCTGGGCGGCCTCCTTTTCAGCCTTCGCTTTTGCTTCGGCAGCCAGTTCCTCCGGCGTCAGCAGGCCCTGTTCCGTACGCAAGGCCACGCCCTGCTGGTTCAGCACGTCCCGGTCCATTGGTGCGTATTCGGGGGGCACCTGGTCGCCGTAATGCACGACGCCGTTGTTGTCTACCCAGCGATAGACGATGCCTGTGTTGTCGGCGGGTCGGGAGGTGCGTCGCGGTTTCTTCTGGTTGGCGGCTTGTGCGGAATCCACCGCGACCAGCATCAGCATGATGCAAATCCCGGCAACCAGAGCCACGCCCCGGGCCGCCACATGATGTCGTGGAGCCCAACGAGGTCTGCGATAGTTCCACGCCTGCATCAGATGCCCTAAACCCACGAGCTGACGGAGCTCGTTCCCCCGACGATTATCCCGCCGCCATTTAACCAAAAACAGTGACCAGCATCGCAGATGCTCCTGATGGCCGCCGCTGGTATCCCGATTCCGGCATTTTGATGGCGGAATATCGCCTCAGGCCGACACTCCGAAGCGTTCGCGGTAATCCTTCACCAACGGGAGGTACTGTTGATGTTCCGGGGAGTCTTCCAGGAAATCAACCAGATCGTCCAGCTGGATGATGGAGCTCACCGGTATGCCGAAGCTCTGCTGGACCTCCTGCACGGCGGACAGCGTGCCTGCACCGCGCTCCTGCCGGTCCAGCGCGAGAACCACACCGGCCGGTGTCCCGCCGGCCTGGTTGATCAGTGCCACCGTTTCGCGGATTGCGGTGCCGGCGGTGATGACGTCGTCGAGGATCAGCACCCGACCTGCCACCGGCGCGCCCACGATGGCACCACCCTCGCCGTGATCCTTGATCTCCTTGCGATTGAAGCAATACGGCATGTCGTGGCCGTGGTGTTCGGCAAGTGCTGCGGCGGTCAGTGCCACCACCGGAATACCCTTGTAGGCCGGGCCGAACAACATGTCGTAGCGGATACCGGAGGCGACAACGCCGGCTGCATAGCAGTGGCCGAGCTTGGCCGCCGAATAGCCTGTATTGAACAGACCCGTATTAAAGAAATAGGGACTGTTGCGGCCGGACTTCAGTTTGAACTGCCCAAAGCGAAGTACACCGACTTCGAGGGCCAGTTCAATGAATTCCCGCTGATAACCACGCATGCTGCCGAACCTCCGTTGATCGCGATATCGTACACTCAAGTCCTGCATGCGCATCGTCACACTCAACGTCAACGGCATCCGCTCGGCTGCGCGAAAGGGACTCTTCAACTGGTTGTCCCGGCAGCGCGCCGATGTGGTGTGTCTGCAGGAAGTCCGCGCCCAGGCTGACCAGATCTCTGCCCCGCAGTTTCATCCGCGCCAGTTCCACTGTTTCTATGAGCCCGCGCAACGCAAGGGCTACAGTGGCGTTGCGCTGTACTCGCGCAACGAACCCGACGCGGTCATACGAGGATTCGGCTCGGAAGAATTCGATGCGGAGGGCCGCTACATCGAGGCCCGCTTCGGACCGCTCAGCATCGTTTCCCTGTACTTGCCGTCCGGTTCGTCCAGCGAGGAACGTCAGCAGGCCAAATTCCGCTTCATGAAAGAGTTTGAAGACCGGCTGCGCACCATGCGTGCCGAAGGCGAGGCGGCTGGCGGACGGCAGTACCTGCTGTGTGGTGACTGGAATATTGCCCACAAGGAGATCGACCTCAAGAACTGGCGGGGCAACCGGAAGAACTCGGGCTTTTTGCCGGAAGAAAGGACCTGGCTGGACGAACTCTTTGGCCCGCTCGGCTTCACCGACACCTTCCGTGAGGTTAATCCGGAACCCGAGCAATACACCTGGTGGTCCAATCGCGGTCAGGCCTGGGCCAACAACGTGGGCTGGCGCATCGACTACCAGATCGGCACGCCCGGCTTGAAGGGTGCCGCAGGCCGCGCCTCCATCTACAAGGACAATCGCTTTTCCGACCATGCGCCGCTGCTGATGGATTTCGATCTGAACCCCGGTACCGGTCGCTAGTTCATGGCGCGAACCCGCTTTCGCGACCTGATTGCGAACCCGCGGGTAGCCGCCGCATTGACGCTGGGCTTTGCCTCCGGTCTGCCCTACAACCTGTCGGACAGCACCTTGCAGGCCTGGCTCGCCACGCTCGATGTGGACATCAAGACCATCGGCTGGCTGACGCTGGTGGGCACGCCCTATGCC
Source organism: Gammaproteobacteria bacterium (assembly GCA_041396045.1). Classification (GTDB taxonomy): domain Bacteria; phylum Pseudomonadota; class Gammaproteobacteria; order Steroidobacterales; genus SHZI01. The sequence continues at coordinate 352,837 of JAWKZI010000001.1, forward strand.
TTCAAGTTCCTGTGGGCGCCGATCGTGGACCGCTATGCCTTGCCGTTTCTTGGCCGGCGACGTGGCTGGATGCTCATATTGCAACTGCTACTCGCCGGGTTGATCGCGCTGCTGGGTCTGCAGGGCGACAGACTGGGAATTGGAACACCCGGCGACGCGATCTATGTGTTCGCAGCGCTGGGCTTGCTGGTCGCTTTTTCCTCTGCGACGCAGGACATCGTGATCGATGCCTATCGCGCCGACACGCTGCGCCCCGAAGAACGCGGCGTTGGATCCACGGCCACACAGGTGGGCTACCGTGCCGCAACCTGGATTGCGGGTGCACTGGCACTGATTCTGTCCGACGTGATCGGCTGGAAGAACACCTATCTGCTGATGGCCGCGATCATGGGTGCCATGGTCCTGTTTACCTGGGCCGCCCCGGAACCGGAGCGTGTTGCGCCACCACCGCGAACGCTGGCTGCAGCCATCCTGGACCCGCTACGGGAATTTCTGGGCAGGCCGGGCGCGTGGGCCTTGCTCGGCCTGATCGTGCTCTACAAATTTGGCGATGCATTCGCCTTGAAGCTGGTTACGGCCTTCCTGATCAAGGGCGTGGGCTTCACGGCCCTGGAGGTGGGCGCCATCTCCAAATCCGTGGTCATCGTATTGACGCTGCTCGGCACTTTCGTCGGCGGCGTCTTGCTCGCCAGAATCGGTTTGTTCAGGTCGCTGCTGTTTTTCGGCATCCTGCAGGCATTGACCAACCTGTTGTATTCCCTGCTGGCTGCCACCGGCAAAAGCACCTTGTTGATGGTTATCGCGCTGGGTTTCGACAACTTCGCCGGTGGTATGGGTGCAGCCGCTTTCGTTGCCTTCCTGATGGGGCTTTGTGACGTGCGCTACAGCGCGTTTCAGTACGCATTGCTGTCGGCGCTGGCGAGCGTGGCGCGCAATTTTCTGGGGCCGCCCGCCGCCTATGTGGTGGACGCCGTTGGCTGGAGCAACTTTTTCGTCATTACATTTTTCACGGCGATACCCGGCCTGGTGGTACTGGTGTTGCTGCGGCGTCAGGTCGACAAGCTGGATGAGTGAAGCCGACACTACAGCGGCGTGGGTCATGGCGCTGACTCATGCAGACCTTGCCAGCATCGGCGATCCGGGGGCGCGGGAGTTCTTTGTTGGCGACCTTGACCCGTCCTTACCTGGTGCCCTGGATGCGCAGTTCCGGGGTTTTATCGTGCAGGTGGATGGCCTGATCCGGGCCTACGTGAATATCTGCCCGCACAAGCGTCATGCCCTCAATGCGGTTGATGACGAATTTCTGGTGCCGGGACAACGCCTGTTGCGCTGCGCATCGCACGGCGCGTTATTTGAGCCGGAATCCGGACTGTGCGTGTATGGTCCCTGCGCTGGCCGATCGCTCAGGGCGCTGCCGTGCCGGGTCGAGAGCGACGGGGTGCGCGTGCAGCTTCCGGGCGCCAGGCCGGATCGTCAGCTTTCATAGCCGTCTACGAAGTCCAGCGGATCATCGTAACCCTGGTGCTTCTCTTCGTTTTCCGGCAGATCTTCCGAATCGACATCCATCGACCCTGACCAGTCTTCAGGGGCATCGACCGGTAGCGCCAGCATTTCACGCCAGACGTCCCCGTCGACTTCTTCAACAGTGCCATCAAAGTGCTGGATCTCGACGGTCTGGTCTTTTTCGTCGACCGCTACAACTTCAAATACCTTGCCGTTACCCCGAAACCAGTTGCCGATTTCCGGAAGCCCAGCATTGGTGGTCAGGGCTCGCTCTGTCATTGACGTGATCCCCTGTGTACCCGGCTTTTTTATAGCGCATTTCGGCGACCTTGGGTACATCCTGATCCACATGTAATACTGAGGTTACGCGTCAGCCTGGCGTACATAGATGGCTTCCCAGATCGGGTGGCCCAGACGTTGTCCGCGCGCCTCGAATCGGGTTAGCGGCCGCTGGTGTTCGTTCGATGACTGTTGCTCTCCGGCAAACTTTGTCTGCCCGGCCAGTACTGTCTGAATATGTTCAGCATAGTCTGGCCAATCTGTCGCCACATGAAAGTAGCCGTGTGGCCGGATGCGTGTAGCCAGCAGCGCCATGAAATCCGGTTGCACCAGTCGCCGCTTGTGATGACGCTTCTTGGGCCAGGGGTCGGGGAAATACAGATGTACGCCCTGGAGACTCCCGGCCGTGAGTCGATCCCGCAGCAATTCCACCGCATCCTGCGCGATGAGACGAACGTTGTTCAGCTCCAGTCGCTCAATAGCCAGCAGGCAATGACCGATGCCGGGTTCATGAACTTCCACACCCAGAAAATTCGTTTCAGGAGCAGTCGCGGCCATGCTCACCAGGGCATCTCCATTGCCAAAGCCGATTTCCAGCACACAGGGGGCCGCGTTGCTGAAGAGCGTCGGCAGGTCCAGCGTTGCTGGCACGCCTTCATCCGGATCGGGCACGCCAGTACAGCGGCCAGAGTTCGGCCAGCGCCCGTTCCTGCGCCCGGGTCTGGCGCCCGGCGCGGCGCACAAAACTGCGGACCTGTCGCGGTTGGTTGTTCATGCTCTAGAATCACGCTCTGATGCGGGTGTAGTTCAATGGTAGAACTGCAGCTTCCCAAGCTGCTAACGTGGGTTCGATTCCCATCACCCGCTCCACATTACATGGACAGCAGTACTCCAAACCAGTCCGCTCCGGACGTGATCCGCCTCGCATCGCTAGAGACAAACGCCGTTGAAGCCTTGTTGAGCCGGCATGGTGTGAAGCTGCATCTGGTCGATCCCGGTGCCGAAATTCCCGGCAGTTACTGGGGCGCACCAGAGGCCGGGCTGACCGCTCAGGGGGTCTACGCGCGGTCGGACACGCCGATCCATTCAATCCTGCATGAGGCCGCCCACTACATCTGCATGCCCGATGCGCGGCGTGCCGACCTGGGCAATCGCACGGACGGCGATGCTGGTGGCGAAGTGGCAGAGGAGGATGCGGTGTGTTATCTGCAGATTCTGCTTGCGGGTGAATTGCAGGCGGCAGGCTATGGTCGTGAGCAGTTATGTCTGGACATGGATGCCTGGGGCTACAGCTTCCGATTGGGGTCAGCACGACGCTGGTTCAACGAGGATGCCGATGAGGCGCTGGCATGGCTACGGCGCCAGGCCCTCGTCTCGCCGAGCGGTCAACTGATGTGCCGTTTCAGTCAATAGCCAGCAGAGCGGAGTCCGGAATCTTCTATGTTGTTGCAGGGAAAGACGGCGCTGATCACGGGTGGCGCGCGGGGCATGGGCCGCGTGTCGGCGATCGAACTCGCGAAGATGGGCGCCAAGGTCATCATCGTGGACTGGGAGGGGGAGGCTGGTACGCGGACCCGCGATTACATCAATCGCCTGACCGGACGTGCAGCAGCGGAGTTCATTTACTGCGATATCTCGTCCTTCGCAGAAGTTCGCCGGCTTGCTGCCGATCTGAACCGCACCTGCCCGGCCCTGCATATTCTGATGTGCAACGCCGGGATAACCGATCCGGTGCGCCGTCTGAGTGTCGATGGCTGGGAAATGCATCTGGCCACCTGCCATCTGGCACATTTTCTGCTGACTCACCTGCTTCTTGATCTGTTGAAACGCAGTGCGCCGGCACGCATCGTGTCCATCTCCTCGGATGCCCACAAAGCAGGTCCAGGCCTGGACTTCGATGATCTGAACAATGAAAAGATCTGGAACGGCGGGGAATTCTCCAACAGTGCTTCATTCAAGGCTTATCACCGGGCCAAGCTCAGCAATGTCTGCTTTACGCTGGAACTGGCCCAGCGCCTTGAGGGGAGCGGCGTCACGGTTAATGCCGTCTCGCCAGGCTATTTTGTCAACACCACGATCTACCGGAATCTCACCGGTGTATTCAAATGGGGGTCACGCCTCGTGTTCGGAACAGGAGCATTGCTGCGCCTGAATACACCGGAGAAGGGTGCCAGAACACATATTTATGTCGCCTCCTCCCCGGCGGTAGAGGGGCAGAGTGGCAAGTACTACGCCTACTGCAAGGAAGCGCAGCCGTCACCGCTGGCGCTGGACGCCGACACACGCCGGCGGCTGTGGGCGTGGACTGCACAGGTGACGGGCGTGGGCGGATAGGCCAGAATCACCTTTATTGTCCGGTCAGGAGATCCAGTCATGCGACACACTGTAGTTCCGGTATTTGCCCTGATTGCTGCCCTCGCGGGTGTATCGGCACTGAATTCGGCACAGGCCCAGCAGTCTGTGGTGGACTCTCCGCGTGCCACCTTCGACGCAGAGGTCTGCAAGGTTGATGGCCTGACGACGGCCGAGTGTGACTGCGCCTGGACCTACATCTCCGGCAAGATGTCCGCTGCCGATCTGAAGCTGGCAATGCTGATCACGGCATCGAACTCCCAGGATCCGGCAGTCAGCAAAAAAGCGGATATCGCACTCGACAAGAGCAACGCATCGGACAAGCGTCGGGACACGCTGGCATCAGACACCAGTGCCTTGATAATCGACGCCGAGGATGCCTGCCAGAAATAACCGTGGCTGAAGCCGCCCTGGCGGGCGATGGCTGCTACAAGACGCCGCGCGAATCCGGGTTGCGCACATGGCGCCGACGGTCGTCGGCGCTGATCCGGGGGCGGATGCCTGTGGGCTGTGGAAATTCCGCGACCCGCCAGTAATTGTCGACCAGTTCAACAGCCTTCAGAAAACTGTTGCCCACGTCCGACTTCAGCATGTAGCCGGCCACATTCAGGTTGAATGCCTCGATCTTGTCTTCATCGTCATTCGATGTGGTCAGGATGAACACAATGGAGTCGTGAAGTTCCGGATCTTCACGGAGCTTCTGAAGCAGCTCAAGGCCACTCATCCTCGGCATGTTGATGTCGAGAACAATCATGTAGGGTCGAGGTAGCGAGGGGCGGCCATTGGCGCCTTTGAGAATCTCCCACGCCTCCAGACCATCATGGGCAATGGTTACAGGATTCGTGATCTGCAGTTTGTGGATGGCGCGCAGGAACGCCTTCTCATCAATGCGGTCGTCTTCAACCAGCAAGATCTGCACGGATTTTTCGAGTTCCATTGTGTGTCACTCCAGCTGCGATTTCCTCAGCCCCGTCGTGGGCCAGCTTCTTCCACGTCAGTTTGAATACTGTTCCACGGCCGCCCGGCCCGCCATGAAACCAGATTCGCCCACCTTGAGATTCAACAATGCGTTTGACGATAGCCAACCCCATGCCGCTACCTTCGATTTCATCGCGTGGCTTGAGGGTCTGGAACATCTGGAACACCCGCTCGGAAAACTCCTCGGGAATTCCCGCGCCGTCGTCCTCAATCGCAAACAGCACTTCATCCGGCTTTTCCTGGGCATATACCCTGATGGAGCCATGTTTGGTTGGATGGTGCTTGATGGCGTTATTGATCAGGTTCCGCAGTACCTGCTCAAGCGGTGCGTGATGGGCAAGCAGTGCTGGCAGGCTGGTGTCCGCTGTGAGTGTCATCGTTGCTGGTGGTGCCAGCAGCAGGAAAATATCCTCCACCATCGCGCGTGAATCGATTTTCCTCAGATCACCCGGTTTGCGGCCGGCACGCGAATAGGTCAGCAAATCATCCAGCAGACGATGCAGGCGACTGGTTCTTTGTTTCAGCAGTCCCAGATTCTGCTGTACCTCCCCCTCCGAGTAGTCCGTGAGGTCCTCATGAAGCCAGTCAACCAGAACGTCGATGGCCCGCAGCGGAGCCTTGAGGTCGTGCGATGCGACGTAGGCAAATTCCTCAAGGTCGTGGTTCGAACGCGCAAGCTCGGCGGTCTGTTTCTCCAGGGCCTCCTGATCCTGTCGCTGCTTGGTGATGTCGATGGCGAGTGAAAGGATACCCACCACCTCACCATTGGCATCCCGATGCGGTTGATAGGTGACCGAATAGAAATGCTGCTCGCCGCTGGCCATGATGCGCGACTCGTCATAGTGAACGACCTCGCCTGCCAGACACCGTTCGTACAGGGGCTGGCGATGGGCCCAGGCCTCAGCCGTGATGAGCCTGGTAATGTGCTGGTCCAGATGTCGGGTTCGCGAATAGCCGAACCATAGATCGTATCGGGCGCTCAGGAACCGGATGTAGAGCCCCCTGTCCAGGTAGGCAAAGAGTCCCGGCACGCCGTCGGCGAGTTCCTGCAAGCGTGCCTCGGTAGACTTGAGCTGCACTTCCAGTGAACGCAGCATTGTGACGTCGATGCAGACGCCCTGGATGCGGGTAGGTGCCCCTTCCGGCCCTGGTCGCAGGTGGCCGCGCCCGCTGACGAAGCGGACGTCGCCGTTTCTGTGCACGACGCGGTAGTCACAGGTAAAGGTGCCTGTGATCATGCTTGTGGCCGCTTCCGCCCAGTATCGTTGCAGGTCGTCGGGGTGAATACGGGCGGCCATGGTTTCCGGACACAACTCCTCGCCCGGCTCGATGTCGAACAGCCGGCGACAGGTGGCGTCGACCACAAACTCGCCACTGGCAGCGTCGAATGAGTACATGCCAACGCCGCTAGCCTCAAGCGTACGCTGCAACTCCGGACTGACTATTGCGCTGGCTGGCTCCGTGCGGGTCTTCATCCGAACCCTTTAAGGGCGCGTTGCACGACGGTCGAGTCGGTGTCGCCCTGATCCAGCGCTGCCAGCAAGGGCTCTATAAGGTGTGGCCCCATCGGCTTGCCGAAGAGATAGCCTTGCACCACGTGGCAGCCATGGTCCATCAGGTAGTGCAACTGGCCGGTTGTCTCCACACCCTCGGCAACGGTTTCCAGCCGCAAGCTCTTCGCCAGGGAGATGATGGCATCGATGATGCTCTCTCCATCCCGGCTGCCGCCGATCTCCTGCACGAAAGACTTGTCGATCTTCAGAACATCGATCGGAAAGCGGCGCAGATAGCTCAGGCAGGAATAGCCGGTACCAAAATCGTCGATTGAAATGCGGACCCCGATATTCTTGAGCTGCAGGAGTTCGGCCTGAACGTTGTTGGTGTCCTCCATGACCAGGCCTTCAGTCAGTTCAATCTCGATCAGGGCCGGATCGATGTCGTACTCCTGCATGACCGCAGCCACCCGCTTGTGGAAATCGGCCTGCTGAAACTGGCGCGCTGATACGTTGACCGAAACCGGAACCGGGGTGAGGCCCTGATCCTGCCAGCGACGCAGTGTCGAGCACACTTCTTTAAGCACCCAGTAGCCCAGTGGAATGATGTGTCCGCTTTCCTCGGCAACCGGGATGAAATCTACCGGGTTCACGGTGCCGCGTGTGGGGCTGGTCCAGCGCAACAGGGCCTCAATCCCCTGCAGCCGGCTCAGGCGCACATTGACCTTGGGTTGATAGGCCAGATGAAACTCGCCCAGCCGCAGTGCATCGCGAATGTCGCGCTCAAGGTTGTGGTATTCCATGAGATCGGCATGCATCTGCTCATGGAAGAACTGGAAATTGTTACGGCCATTCTCCTTGGCCTGATACATCGCGATGTCGGCGTTCTTAAGCAGCATCTGCGTATCCGAATGGTCGTTCGGGTACATCGTGATACCGATGCTGGTGGTAATCGACAGATGCCGGTCGGCAATGTGATACGGCCTGGACACCACTTCGAGCAGTGCAGTCGCGACTACTTCAACTTCCCTGGCGCTGGGCAGTCCCTCCAGCAACACGGCAAACTCATCACCGCCAAGGCGGGCAACGATATCGCCGGTACGCACTGCGCGGCTGATCCGGCTGGCTGCCTCCTTCAGCAAATGATCGCCGGCATCGTGCCCTAGCGTGTCGTTGACGATCTTGAACGCGTCCAGATCGAGAAACAGCAGGGCAACTTTTCGCCCGTCCCGACTGGCACGCGCTGTGGCACGAGTAAGCTGGTCGTTGAAGTACTGGCGGTTGGGAATGCCGGTCAGTGGATCAAACTGTGCCAGATAGTTCAGGCGCAACTCGGAGCGCTTGCGTTCGATGGCGTAGCGTATCGAACGAAGGATTGTCCGCCCCTGGCCTTCCCACTTGACCAGATAATCCTGTGCACCCTTGTTGAGAATGCTGACCGCGAAGTCTTCATCGTCCTGGCCGCTAAGAACAATGATGGGAATATCACTGTCGATACACTGAATGGCGTCCAGGCAGTGCAGGCCGGAGCCGTCCGGCAAGTGCAGATCCAGCAGCACGACATCAAACTTCTCATGGGTGAGAAACTCGGTTGCCTCCGCCAGAGTAGTGGCGTTGGTGAGTTCGACGTCGCCGGCACGCTGGCGCCTCAGCGATGCCGCCAGGAATTCGGCATCAGCCGGGTTGTCTTCAACCAACAGAAGTTTCATTTGTTCCAAAACCACGCACTATCTGGGTCGGCCAGTCACTGGCCCGGCTGGCGAAAAGCCCACATGGCTGTTCCCGGGAAACAGGTCGCGTTGTGCCGGGCCCCGATCCGTGATCGTGCCCAAGTTACGGCTATGCCCAATTTACGACCGTGCTATGTGAAATCCCTGAGAAGACGGTCACAGACTCGGGCCTGCGCTTCCGCCGACAGTAAGCCCATGATCAGCCGCATTGACATCGCAATTCTGATTGCATGCCTAGGCGCAGGTGCCGTGGTGGCTGTTCCGCGCCATCAGATGTTTGCCCGCGAGACCCGGGCAGCCGAGGTCTCCGCCCTGTCATTCGGTGCTGCTACAGCGGCCCAGCTGGCACATACCCGCTGGCTCGCTGCGGGACAGCCAGCCACGATTGATGGCACGCGGGGTGTAGTAGCAATGGTCAACGGCTTTCCGTCGCCGGCGACCCTGCCGCTGATGCTGACTGAATCCGAGACGCTGGCCTTCGCCTATGACAGTGGTGTGTGGCGCCAGCGCGCGGTCGGCGTCGACCAACCCTGCGGCGTGGCCTACCAGCCGCCACCAGCGCCCGACCAGAACCCCGATATTCAGGCCCGGACTTCCGGCTGCTGAGACATTGTTCTGATTCTGATTAAATGGGAGCCATGAGCAGGCTCCTGAAGTGGATATTCCTGGCACTGGCAGCGATCGGGTTGCTGGGTGTCCTGATTGCCGTTGCGGTATACACGCTTGTTGATCCGCAGCAGTACCGGGCAATCGCCATCGAAGCGGTACAGCGCACTACCGGCCGTACACTCACCCTGGACGGCGAGGTCAAGCTGAAACTTTTTCCCTGTTGTGCCGTGCAAGTGGACACCGCCACCCTGGGTAATCCGGCGGACTTCGAGGGCGAACCCTTTCTGCGCGTTGCCTCCGCCCAGCTGGCCATCCGGTTGTGGCCGCTGCTCACCCGCCGCGAAGTGGAAATAGGCACCGTTGAACTGGATGGCCTGCAGGTCAATCTGCTGGGTCGGGCGGACGGCAGCAACAACTGGACGTTCACCGGTCCGGCTGAAGCGCAATCCACGCCACCCCCGGCTGCCGGGGACACCAGCCTCAGCAGCTTTTCGGTTGCTGGCATTCGTATCAGCAACGGTACGTTGAATTACCAGGATGCGGCTGACGACAGCCGATACCGTATCGAAGGACTGGATCTGAAGACCGGGCCGATCGCGAACGCTGCGCCATTCGATCTGGAAGCCGCGTTCACGGGTCACGACCTCAAGGACAACAGCGGCGGCAAGCTCAGGCTCAAGGCGCGCATCACCTTGGCGACCGATGCCAACGCCACCTCCGTGACACTGGCTGATTTGCAGGCTGATGCAGACCTGCGTGGCATTGGCGGGCTGGATAGCCTGTCCGGCAACTTCGGGTCCCCGGCAATGATGGTTCGACTGGCCGATGACACCCAGGTGTCTGCCGCTGAACTGAGCACTGATCTGAAGCTGACCACGCCCGAATTGCCGGATCAGACCATTCCGCTAAAGGCTGCCTTGACCGGACTGCGCTACGACGTGGATGTCGACGGCGGCACGCTGGGTGGCCTGACGGCGACGGCATCTGTCGCTGGCGTCGAGCTGAAGGTGAACGTGGATCAACCGGCCACCTTCGGCGCGCACAATAATTTGCGCGGCATTCTGCAGTTTGCCGAGGTATCGCCGCGTGACGTGCTGGCCCGGCTCAAGGAACCCGTGCCGGTAACGGCCGACCAAAACGTGCTGAAGCGGCTGTCCGGCAAGGCTAACTGGTTCCTCACCGATACGGATGTCGGCCTGGAAAAAATGACTTTCGTGCTCGATGACAGCCGGATCTCCGGCAGCGTGTCGCGCCAGATACCCGCCGAAGGCAGCAAGGCCGTGCCCCGCACGCGCTTCGACCTCAGCGTTGATGCCATCAACGCCGATCGCACCTGGAGCCCGCCAGCGAAGCACCTGCGAAGGCCAAAACGTCTGACGGCGCACCCGCTGCTATGCGGCTGGCGCCAGTGCCACCGAAATTCCTGTGGAGACAATTCGTGACCTGAATCTGGACGGCCGCGCCCGCATTGGCAAGCTGACCATCGACGACGTGCAGCTCGCTGATGTGGATATGCGCACCACTGCCAGTGGTGGCCGCCTGAGCCTGAAGCCGCTGTCAGCAAAGCTTTACGGAGGCAGCCTCCAGGGCGGGCTCAGCATCGATGCCAGCGGCGCCCGGCCGCGGGTGGCGCTGGATCAGACCCTGACTGGCATTGATATAGAGCCGCTGCTCGCGGCCTTCGCCGACGTGCGCAACATCAGCGGCAAGATGTCCCTGAAACTCGACGCCGCCGGCACCGGCAAGACTGACGACGAAGTGATCAGTAATCTGGCCGGCAATCTGAGCTTCAAGCTGGCCGACGGTATCTACAAGGGCATGGATGTCTGGTACGAGATCCGCAAGGCGCGCGCCCTGATCCGGCGTATCGAACCGCCCGTGCTCATCACGCCCGAGCAGACGCCCATCAATGCACTCGACATGAGCGGCAAGATCAGCGATGGCGTTCTGCGTACTGATCAGCTCCTCGTCGAAATTCCTTTCCTGCGGGTCAGCGGCAAGGCCGATGTGAATCTGCCGAAGAAGTCGCTGAACAGCGAGCTGACCGCGCTGGTGTTCGAGAAGCCGGTGTTCGCCGACGACACCAGTCTGGAAGACCTGGTGAATGCGCGCATACCGCTGACGATCAAGGGTCCGCTGGACGATCCGAAGGTGCGCGTGGACCTGCAGAAGATGGTGCAGGGCGCATTGAAGGAATCCGTGCGCGAGGTGATCCGCGAAAAGCTAGGCGATCAGCTGCGTGAGAAGTTGGGACTGGGAGCGCCGGTGGCGCCAGCCGGCGAAGCTCCCGCCAATCCCGACCAGCAGGCACCGAAGAAGGAAGACGCAGTAAAGAAGGCGCTGGACAAGCTGCTTGGCCGCTGACGCCCCGGCTTCGGCATTGCCCGCGCCGGAATTGCCCGCGCCGGAATTGCTGGCGCCGGCCTTGCTGGATTGGTGGGAGCAGCACGGGCGCCACGATCTGCCCTGGCAGCACAACCCGCCCGGCAGCGCGGGCCGTTACCGGGTGTGGGTCTCCGAAGTCATGCTTCAGCAGACCCAGGTCAGCACCGTGTTGCGCTACTTCCCGGTCTTCATCAAAGCCTTCCCCGATGTACGCGCGCTGGCCGATGCCCCGGCAGACGAGGTGCTGCACCGCTGGTCCGGCCTCGGTTACTACGCGCGGGCGCGCAACCTGCATCGCGCCGCACAGCAGGTGCGTGATCAGCATGGCGGCCAGATTCCCGACGAGTTCGACGCACTCGCTGGCCTGCCGGGCATTGGCCGTTCCACGGCCGGCGCGATTCTGAGTCTGGCCGATAATCAGCGGCACCCGATTCTGGACGGCAACGTCAAACGCGTGCTGGCCCGGGTATTTGGTGTGGCGGGTTATCCGGGCGAAGCAGCAGTATCCCGGCAGCTATGGGCATTGGCAGAACGCTGTACCCCGGCCGTGCGCGTTGCCAACTACACCCAGGCCATCATGGATCTGGGCGCTTCGCTGTGCGCCCGCCGCAAGCCGGACTGTGCCGCCTGTCCGCTGGCCTTGCAGTGTGTGGCGTACCGCGATGGCCTGGTCGAAGAACTGCCGACGCGGAAGGCGGCGCGCCCACGCCCACAAAAAACGGCGGTCGTGCTGCTCTGTGTACGCCACGATGGTGCCGTATTGCTGGAACGGCGGCCGGCCTCGGGTATCTGGGGTGGACTCTGGGGCTTGCCTGAATCGGCCAGCGTCGAGGCTGCTGCCGGCTGGTGTACCGCCACGCTGGGGGTGGCACCGGAGCGCCAGCATGTGCAGCCCGTTCTGCGGCACGGCTTCACGCACTTTGAACTGGCCATGACACCGGTGGAGATGCACGTCGGCCGCGTGCTGCCAGAGCGCGTCATGGAGGCTGATCGATGGCTCTGGTATAACACTGGGGCGCCGGCCCGAATTGGTCTGGCGGCGCCCACCGCCCGATTGCTGGCGACCCTGCATGAGACCACCCGGCACGAGACCACACTGCAGAAGACCGCACTGAACAAGAGAAGCGACCGCCCATGACCCGCACTGTTAACTGTGTTTTGCTGAACGCCCCGGCCGATGGCCTGGACTACCTGCCGTATCCCGGTGAGCTCGGCAAAAGGATGTACGAGAATGTGTCCAAGCAAGCCTGGCAGAAGTGGCTGGGGCACCAGACGATGCTCATCAACGAGTACCGCCTGAGTCCCATAGAGCCCAAGGCGCGCAAGTTCCTCGAAGAGGAAATGGAAAAGTTCTTCTTCGGCGGCGGCTCGGACAAGCCCCCCGATTTCAAGGGCGGCTAAGGCCGCGTCTGTAAAAGATCCCGGCGCCGCACTTTCCCGGAGGTCGTGCGCGGCAGCTCGTCCACCAGGCAAAATTCCGCCGGTTGCATCCACGCTGGCAAGACGTTCCGCGCATGGGCCAGCAACGCCGATTCGGTGGCTGGCGGGTCGCCCGGCAATACAAAGGCAATGATCTCGGGGTCGGCCCCCGCTACCGGCCGGCCCACTACGGCCACATCGGCCACCCCGGGGCAACGGCGCAGCGCCGTTTCGACAATGTCCGGATACACATTGACGCCGCCGCGCATGATGACGTCATCCGCCCGGCCCTTAAGCGTGAGATAGCCGGCGGCATCCATTGATCCGAGGTCGCCGGTGTACAGCCAGCCATCGATCACGCGCTCACTCTCGGTTGGCGTGTCGCCGGTGCTGAACCAGGCCTTGGCCACACCCGCGCCACGCAACCTGACCCGGCCGGTGGTATCCGCGTCGAGCAGCTGGCCGTCGTCACCGACGATTTGCAACTCAACATCACCGGGGGCCTTGCCGACCGTATGTGCATGGTGGGCCATGTCGGCCGGGAGCAGGGTGGTGATCACCCCGCCGCCGGCGCTGCCATACATGTCGTAAAGATTCGGCGACACCCGCGCGACGATCTGCTGGCGTTCTTCGGGCGTCAGCGGCGCCGCGGCGGCGAGCAAGATCTTCAGCGTGGGTAACAGCAGTGTGCCGTCGTTCGGCAAGGCGATGAGCCAGCGGAGGACGGTGGGCACCAAGAACGCCATGGTGATGGCGTTGTCCCGAACCGCGCTTACATATTCGTCGGCGTCGAACAGCGGTGGATAGAGCACCACTGTGCCGCCCTGGAGCAGGGTCGTCAGAGCAGAAGTGACTGCCGGCACTGAAGTACAGCGGACTGGCCGACAGGTAACGCAGCGGCGCCAGCGAGCCCAAAGCCGCCACGTTGTTAAGGATGCGGGCGTGGTAGTTGCGGTGACTCACGATCGCCGCCTTCGGCGCGCCGGTGGTACCGGAGGAAAGGTTCAGCACCAGCGGCAGCTCCCCGTCATCCACGAAGGGCGCTTCGTCGGCGTCGGCAAGCTGCCGTCGCCAGTCGTCATCCAGAGTCAGGCAACGCACGCCGGCCACGGCGGCATTGACCTCGGTAAACACAGCAGCCAGCCGGAACTGGCGCGCCACCTCGGTACGCTCCGCCGCCGGCAAGCGCCAGTCCATCGGCAGCACGGCGATGCCGGCGCGGCCGGCGGCCAGCCGGGCAATGAGGTGATCAGCATGATCCCGCAGACAAACGCCCAGCCGGTCGCCGGTCTGCAGCCCGGCACGGCGCAGTGCGCCGGCAAAGCGGCCGATCTCGGCATTCAGTTCCGCATAGGTCCAGTGGCGATCGCCATCCACCAGCGCCGACTTGCCGGGCTGTTCAAGCGCTTGCGCTTCCAGGCGGCGCAGGAGATTGGAGTTGTCGATGTCCATCAACTGGTTATGCTATCGCGCAATGCAGGGGGAGCGTGTGATGCCGGTTGGCAAAGGCGTGAAGTCGCTACCGGGACAGGTTGGCTATCACGTAATATGGATCGGATGCAAGCCACGACTGATCAACCGCTGAAGCCACCACCCATTGCCCGCGCGGCACTAAGCGGCTTGCCGCCCTGGCAGAGCGCCGCAGCAGGGTACGGAAGCCCGGCTTGCCGAATTCTTCAGCAAAGAACTCAACCTGGACACGGTCGGCGCCAACGACGATTTCTTCGCGCTCGGCGGCAGTTCCGTGCAGGCCGCCGCGATCTTCGGCCGCATCCAGCACGAGCTGGGCCAGCGCCTGCCACTGGCCACGCTGTACCGCACGCCCACGGTCAGACAGCTTGCCGTGGCGGTGGACAAGGCTGCGCAGCCGGCAGTTGTGCCCAACGCAGCTGCTGCAAACGACGCTGACCGCGCGGCTGACCGCGTTGATGACCTTGGCAATGACCTTGGCGATGACACGCGCTGCGTGCAAGCCATCCAGGTCGGCAGCTCAGGCTGTCCCTTGTTCATCGCGCCCGGCATCGGCGGCGACATCGTCGGCTTTGGCCATCTGGTGCGCCAGCTCGATCCGGCCCAGTCGGTGTACGGATTGCGCAGCATCGGCTTGCAGGAGGGCGAAGAACCCCTGATCGGCGTGCCCGCCATCGCCGCCGCCTTCATTTCAGAAATGTACCGCATACAACCCGCCGGCCCTTACCAGTTGTTCGGTGTCTGCTGGGGCGGGCTGGTTGCCCTGGAGATCGCCCGGCAACTCACCGATGCCGGACACGAAGTAGCCCTGCTCGCGCTGCTGGACCCGCCACCGGTGGGCTTTGATGACAGTGCCGCACCGGCCACACCGGCCAGGGCTGCCGTGCCATCGACCCGCCAGTTCCTGCGCCAGCGTCTGGCCTTGTATCGCCATTCCCTCAGCACCACGCCCGTGCACCAGTGGCCCGGGTATGTGTGGCAGCGCCTCTGCAATGTTTTTGACGCCCTGCGCCAGCGCGACCCGTTGCGCGGCGACGCCACCGAATTCCTGCGCTGGCGGGTCCGCGAAGCCAATCTGCAGGCCATGCGCAGCTACCGGCCACCCGCCTTCAGGGGTGAAGCCTGCCTGCTGTTCACCAGCGACCGCCCCGACGGCCGCTCCAAAGCCGCCCGCGAATACTGGCTGCAGCACTTCAACCACGCCGGCCAGCCGCAATTCGTGCCCGGCAAGGACTCCGGCGACGCCCTGGCCCCCGAACGCGCCGCCGCCGTGGCCGCCGTGCTCCGTCAACGGCTGGCCTGATTCGCTAATCCGGGGCGGCTGGCCTGATTCGCCACCAACGGCTTACAATGCCGGGCCCGCCGGACGGCATTAAAGGCAGATCCTTTAAGGTGATCCCGGGCCCGCCAGAACTTCACAAATGGCCAGGTAGCTCAGTTGGTAGAGCAGCGGACTGAAAATCCGCGTGTCGGTGGTTCGATCCCGCCCCTGGCCACCATCCACCTGTTTACGCACGTCTGACCGGGTCCGTTCGGGTCCGGTAAAGTCCACCTAACTGATTGTTCCAAAAGCCGCTTTCTGTCGGCTGTCAGCTCGTGTTGTACGACTGGGTACGTTGACCGCGTGCCCCCAATGGCCCCATTTTTAGGGGCAACAACTGGATTCCTTCGCTTTCACCCCCAGGAGTTGCCCCATATGGCCATCGACAAGCTCAGCGACACCCAGATCCGCAACGTGCGCCCCCGCGAGAAGATCTTCCGTCTGCACGACGGCCTCGGCCTGTACCTGGAAGTGACACCCACTGGTAACCGTTGGTGGCGGTTCAAGTACACCTTCGGCGGCAAGGAGAAGCGCATATCACTCGGCGTCTATCCGCAAATCACCCTGAAGGACGCCCGCGAACGTCGCGACGAAGCCCGGCGCCAGCTGGCGCACTACATCGACCCGGTCGTCGCAAAGCGCGAGGCCAAGGCGGCACGCGTGGCGAGTACAGAAAATACCTTCGAGGCGGTGGCGCGGGAGTGGTTCGCGAAGCGCTCGGCCGTCTGGAAGCAGACCCATAGCAGCAAGGTGATCCGCCGGCTCGAGATCGACGTCTTCCCCTGGCTGGGCCCGCGTCCGATTGCCGAGATCAAGGCGACTGAGTTGCTGCAGGTGGTGCGTCGCATTGAGGATCGCGGCGTGATCGAAACGGCGCACCGCTGCCTGATGAACTGCGGTCAGGTGCTGCGCTACGCGATTGCCACCGGCCGGGCTGAGCGCGACCTTTCCCAGGACCTGCGCGGTGCGCTGGCCCCGTACAACGAGAAGCACTTTGCGACCATCGTGGACCCCAAGCAGGTGGGGGCGCTGATGCGGGCGATCGACGGCTACAAAGGCGCCTTCATTACCAAGTGTGCACTGCAACTGGCACCGCTCACGTTCGTCCGGCCAGGCGAGTTGCGCATGGCCGTCTGGCAGGAGTTCGACCTGGACAACGCGGAATGGCGGATCCCCGCCGAGCGCATGAAGATGAAGGCCACGCACATCGTGCCGCTCGCCCGGCAAGCAGTCGCCGTGCTACGTGAGCTACATCCGGTCAGCAGCCGGTGGGGCTACGTCTTTCCCGGTGTCCGGACACGCAAGCGACCGATGAGCGAGAACACCGTGACCGCGGCGCTGCGCAGGCTCGGCTACGGCCGGGATGAGATGACCGGGCACGGCTTTCGCAGCATGGCGTGCACGCTGCTGAACGAGCAGGGATGGAACCGGGATGCGATCGAAAGGCAGCTGGCGCACTCGGAACGGG
>JAWKZI010000002.1:0-269283 GCA_041396045.1 Gammaproteobacteria bacterium
GAAAATAGTCCGCTGCTAGTCCGGAGGTGAGGACCAGGAGCAGGGCCAGGCCGAGGCCCATCAGCGTGTTGAGCGTCCATGCCGTGTCGTAGTCGTCGCGGGTCAGTGACTTGCGCTGGATCAAGGCGACGTCAAAGCCGAACAGCGTCAACAGTTCCAATCCGGCAGCTATGGACGTTGCCATGGCGATGATGCCGAAGTCCGCCGGTACCAGCAGTCTGGCCAGAACCAGGGTGCTGAGCAGTCCCAGTACCCGCACGACGGCGCGGGCGCTGCCCATCCAGGCAATACCGCGCGCGACCCGGCTGTTGAGGTTTTCACTCACGAGGCAGGCGACTCCGCGCAGATTCCGGCCAGGATTGCCTCTATATCTTTTACCCTGTGCTCCCAGGTGTTGGCGGATGCCACGGCACGACGTTCAGCAGGTGTGCCCGGCGTTCCGTGCAGCAACGCCTCTTTGATCTGTGCATGCCATTCCTCGTTACTGCGTGCCGTGGCCACAACCCCGGAAAATGGCCGCACGGTCGGCAGATCTGTTGAGACTACCGGCGGGCCGCTGGCCAGATACTCGTGCAGTTTCAGCGGGTAAGCGGAATCCATCCACGTGCCGGACCGGTAGCACATCAGCGCGACATCCAGGCTGGCGATGTAATCAGGTAGTGCTGCGCGGTCTTTGGAGCCTGGAAGATGAACGTTGGATTGCTGCCTGATTTGGGCAAGAGCCGCGGTTGTTACGGGATCGAAACTGCCCAGCGGGCCGACCAGCACGAACTGCCAGTCAGGTTCCCGCTGCGCCAGCCAGGCAATCAGCGGCAGGTCCACTTTTCTGTTAAGTGAGCCCACGTAGCCAATGCGGGGTCTGGGAATGTCGGCCAGCACGTCCACAATCGTACCGTCCTGACGATCGAGAAAAATCTGACGATCAACACCGTTAGGCACACAGTGCACCGTGGTCGCCGACTCTGCTTGCAGGGTTGCACGCGTTGGTTCAGACGTGGCGATGACAGCGTCTGCCACACGCAGCAGTTCGCGTTCCAATGCAGCACTTTCCGGATTCCACCCCGGCATGTTTCTGAAAAGATCGTAGGGGCTATAAACAATGCGGTCTGCCCGCAGTGCAATAGCAAATGGCAGAAACGCCGGGTGAAAGAGATAGGCGACCAGCGGGCCGGTACCCATGCGGGCGAGCTTTCGTCGCCATCGTCGCACCGCGAGCGCCCGGACGACGCGATCATAGGCGGGCACCGTGGGCCAGCGCAGCAGCCAGTGCGGTGCTGCATCTACAGTCACACCATCCTGCGAAGTGAAGCTGCCACGACCGGGTGTCTCCTGAAAGGAGCTGCTGTTCCGGTCCCAGACTGTCCAGGGTCCGGTCGAATACAGGATGTCGTGATGTGCCGCCAGTCTCGACAGGATCTGCTGGCGATTCATCCACTGGCCGCTCCAGGAATTGGGCGCCATGGCGAATATGCGGCAACGGGGTGGGCGTTGCCGGTCTGGGTGCTGGGCCGTGTTGGTCATGCCACTGTTATCATTCGAGCGGGGTCATTCGAGCGCGGATCATCCGATGCTGCGCTTTTCGGATTCCGATTCCCGCAATGCCTGTACGGCGAGCTCTATCGATTGTCTGGGATTGAGGATCTTCTGCAGCACATAGTCCAGAAACCGCCAGCCGATGGCCACTCTCGGCAGCGATTGTCCGAGTGTTGCCAGCGCCTCACGATGGAATTGCCAGAACGGGCCGTTGTTGCGAACAGGCACCGCCCGGGCCAGGAGGCGCAGGTAGATATCGCGCAGCATCTTGCGCCGTTTTACCAATTCCGCTTCGTCGAGGAACACGGGCCCGAAGCGTTCGACCAGCGCATAGTTGAGAAAGCTCGCCGCACCATGCCGGCGAAGGGCGTCAGACACTGAGGGATTGCCGCGCCGGAGCCGGCACAGGATCTGCGGAACACGGGCAAAATCACTGCTGGAAAGTATTTCAAAGCAGGCAGTTGTGTCTGCGTTGGATTCATTGGCACCAAAGAATGACGGTCGGGCTCGAACGATATCCGCGCGATAGAGCAGGCAGGTCGGTGACCCGAAGTAAGTGCCTCCGGTAAGCAGGCGGGTGCGACAGGCTTCCCTGCCGCTAAAGAAGTTCCGATCGAATGGCAGACCATGACCGGCCAGGGCATCGCCGGTCAGGAAGCAGCAGCTCACAATGCCTGCCGACGGATGGACTTCGGCCAGAGCTACGAGCTCCATCAGGCAATGCCGCATCAGCGTGTCGTCGGCCTGGGCAATTTTCACGTAGCGGCTGGATGGCGATATGTAGCTGAGCGCGCGATTGTAGTTGGCGTCCTGATCGATAAAGTCTGTATGGGATACCACGCGAATCCGCGGATCCCGTTCAGCATATTGCCGGGCTATTGCCAGTGAATCGTCCGTGCTGCAATTGTCAGCGAGGATGTACTCGAAGTTGTCGTAGTCCTGTGCCAGTACACTCTCGATGCACTCGGCGAGGTACGGGGCCGTATTGAAAAAGGGGGTTACGACCGACACCAGTGGCAGGGGACGGGTGCCTGTCATGAAGCACTCGCTTCCGGTGTTGAGACCTGGACCACTGTCTTGGCAGCATGAAACGCTTCGGCCAGTCCGGTTGACGCACCGGACTCAATGCCTCGCAGGCGAAGCAAGGCGTTGAAGGTCGTCGCGGAGAACCAGTTCTTGCTGGCCTGTGACGGAAAACTGCGGAGAAGGATATCGATCTTCCGGGCGGCAACAGCTTCTGTTACCGGAACAAAGAGGTTGGGACGGCCGAGGTCGCCGTCGAATTTCGGGATCTCGTATTCCCAGATAAGCCGGTTGCGAAACGTCTGCCAGGTCATTTCGGCAATGGTGCGATGGTCCTGATGCAGATCGTGCCGGTAGTGCGTCAGAACCAGGTCGGGTGCGATACGCGCCCCCAACTCTGCAAAGCAGGCCTTGAGGCGGCCCCATTCATCCGGGAAATAGCCATCCCTGAAGTCGTGCACGGTTAGCTGCGACTTTGTGCTGGCCGGGAGAAAATCGCTGGCAGCAGCGCGGGTCTCGGTTTCCCGATTGCCGGCTCCGCTGAACACGACCCAGTCGACGCTGATGTCCGGATTGGCCGCCAGCAGGGTCAGCAGGGTGGCGCCGCAGCCAATTTCGATATCGTCGCAATGAGCGCCCAGGCACAGGAGCCGGCGAACTGCTTTATTCGAGGCTAGGCCAAGCTGGTGCATGACATCAACCGGCTGGTGATATCGACCTGAAGGCGTTGCAGTCCTGGCGATCGAGGTCCGGATAGTTGCGATCACGGGTTGACATGATGGTGGGTTCCAGCGGCCAGGAAATGGCAAAGAGGGGATCGTTCCAGCGATAGCCAACCGACAGATCGGCACGATATTCGTCGGTCATCTGATAGTGAACTTCGGTATCGGGCGCGAGGGTCTGGAAGCCATGCGCACAGCCGGGCGGCACATAGAGCGCGCGGTGATTGGATGCCGACAACTCGAATGTTGCTGCGTGCAGGAAGGTCGGTGATTCGGGTCGCAGGTCGACGATGGCATCGAAAATGGATCCGCGAACGCAGCGCACGACTTTGGCTTCCTGGCTTGGTGACCTTTGCAAGTGCATGCCGCGCAGGGTGCCACGTTCGCGATTCCAGGAAATGCTGGCCTGACTGAGCGTCTCTGGCAGCCCATGCTCCCGGAATTCCCGGGCGCACCACATGCGGGCAAAAAATCCGCGCTCATCTTCAGCCTTGACGATGTCGATGGTGAAAGTCCCCGGAATCTGGCCGGCGGTGAATTTCATCAGGACTGCCAGAAGTACCGATCGTCGATCTGCCCCGTCTTGATCAGATACTGAATCTGCTTGAGGCGGGTGAATGCCCGGAATTCGAAGATTTCCTTTGGCATGGCGATGCGCTCGAAGAGCTTGCGCAGTTGTTCGGCGCCAGTACGGGCGTCCCAGTTGCAGTGAAAATCGGGTAGATGTTTGTGAATCTTGTCGAAGGATGCCCGATAGCTGCGATTGTCGGCTGAATCGGTGCCCAGGGTAACCTCGCAGCCCGGAAAGACATCGCCGACGATCCGGGCAATTTCCCCTACCCGGTAGTTCTGCGAGTTGTCACCCACGTTGAAAATCTGACCGTGAATCGCATCGGCAGGCGCCTGCAAGGTGCGCAGCACGGCCTGACAGATGTCGAGGGCATGCACCAGGGGGCGCCACGGTGTGCCATCGCTGGTCATGGCGATCCTTCGCGTAGTCCAGGCGAGTCCAGCCAGATTATTGAGCACGATATCGAATCGCATGCGGGGCGATGTGCCGAAAGCCGTTGAATTCCGCAGAAAAGTCGGTGAAAAGCCGGACGTTGCCAATGCGCCTACGTCCTTTTCAACCAGTACCTTGCACCGCGCATAGGCGGTTTGTGGATTGACCGGTGATTCCTCGGTCACGAAGTCGCTGCTGCCGGTGCCGTAGACGCTGCAGGACGATGCATAGACGAAACGTGAGACCTTCGCGTCCCGGGCGGCCCGCGCCAGGGCGACACTGCCCAGGTGATTGATTTCGTAGGTTACGTCCGGGTTGGTTTCACCCAGGGGGTCGTTGGACAATTCGGCAAGGTGCACCAGGGCGTCGAAGCCTTCGAGGTCGGCAGCCGTGACGCCGCGCAGGTCACGCGCCAGGGTTTTCGGGAAGATGCTGTGTTCTTTCGGGCTGGTGTATAGACAGCCTTCCCGATAAAACCCGGCATCCAGACCTGTGACATCCAGGCCGGCCCGAAGCAGGAGGGGGCCAAGTAACGAGCCGATATAGCCGTCGGTTCCGGTGACTAGTACGCGCATCAGGGTTGTCCGCTGCGAAAAATGGGCTGGAGGCAGATGGCGTGTTGTTGAACCATGTCTGATAAACGCCAGTCGCTGTGGCGGTATTATGCCAAGCATACGGCAACCTGGCCTGCGATCCTCGTCTCAGTGGCGTGTGATTGATAGTACCCCGGCCGCCTGGAGCACTGAATGCCCGATACATCACATCTCACCCACGGCAGTCCGCCAGCTACCCGGGCTGCCAGGAGCAGAACTGTGGCGACTTGCCGGTTCTGTAGTGCAGAGTTGCGTCACACCTTTGTCGACCTCGGCATGTCGCCGCTCTGTCAGACCCAGATCGGCCCGGATGACCTGGAGCGGGGTGAGAATTTCTATCCGCTGCATGTCTATGTCTGCGACCAGTGCTGGCTGGTACAGCTGCGTGAGTATGTTGCGCCGGAGGTGATTTTCAGTCGCGACTACCCGTACTTCTCCAGTTATTCGGACTCCTGGGTTGAACATGCCCGTGCCTATGTGGACCACATGGTCACTGAATTCGGCCTGACCACCGACGCCTTCGTGGTAGAGCTGGCAAGCAATGACGGCTACCTGCTTCAGCACGTCCAGGCGGCGGGCATTCGATGTCTGGGTATCGAACCGACGGCCAGTACTGCGGCTGCAGCCATCGCCCGGGGTATTCCGACCCGTCAGGAATTCTTCGGTCTGGAAACAGCCCGGCGTATTGCTGCCGAGTCTGGTGAGGCCGACGTCGTGGCGGGCAACAACGTACTGGCCCATGTGCCGGACCTCAATGATTTCGTGGCCGGAATTGCGGCGTTGCTGAAGCCACAAGGTGTAGGCACTTTTGAATTTCCGCACCTGATGCGACTCATGGAGCACAATCAGTTCGACACGATCTATCACGAGCATTTTTCGTACTTTTCCTTTACGACGATTCGGGCAGTTTTCGCCCGGCACGGCCTCCAGACGTTTGATGTACGCGAGCTGCCTACCCACGGCGGCTCGATACGCGTGTATGTGCAGCCGGTCACTACGGGTCGTCGGCCGATGCAGGCACGCGTGGCCGCGATGCTCAAGGTGGAAGCGGCCGCCGGATTGACGGATCTGGTGCTTTATCAGCAGTTCCAGGCGCGGGTCCACGCCACCAAGCGCGAGCTACTCAGCTTTCTGATCGACGCCCGGACCAACGGCAAGCGCGTGGCGGGCTACGGTGCGCCGGGCAAGGGCAACACGCTGCTTAACTACTGCGGGATTGGTACCGATTTTCTGGAATTCACGGTCGATCGCAGTCCGGCGAAGCAGGGGACGTGGACGCCGGGCAGCCGCATCCCGATTCTGGCGCCCGAAGCAATATTTGAGCACCGACCGGACTATGTCCTGATTCTGCCGTGGAATCTGCGCGATGAAATCGTGGCCAAGATGAGCGCCGTCCGCGATTGGGGCGGTCAGTTCGTGGTGCCCATTCCCCGGGTTGAAATACTCTGAAACACAGCAACTCCGGATCCGTGGACGTACAACCGGATGGCGATGCCATCATGACCCTGGTTCGCGACATCTACCCGCTGCCCCGGAGCATCACCGGGGACGGTGTGCGCGAGACACTGGCCCGGCTGAATGCTGTGGCACCACTGACCGTTTACGAAGTGCCCAGCGGCACACAGGTACTGGACTGGGAAGTACCGGCAGAGTGGAACCTGCGCGCGGCGTATATCGATGGTCCGGATGGTCGGCGAGTCGTCGATGCTGCCGATCACAATCTGCACGTGATGGGCTACAGCACCCCGGTGGACGGCACGTTCACCCTGGATGAGTTGCAGCCTCACCTGCACTCTGATGTGGCTCGCCCGGACGTGATTCCCTATCGGACCAGCTACTACGCTCCGAACTGGGGTTTCTGCCTGTCGCATCGGCAACGCCAGGTGCTGGAGCCAGGGCGCTACAGGGTGGTTATCGACGCATCGCTAAAGCCAGGCAGCCTGAGTTATGGCGAGGCAGTTGTGCGCGGCAGCTCGGAGCAGGAGTTTGTGATCTACACACATACCTGTCACCCGTCGCTGGCCAATGACAACGCATCCGGCATGGCCGTTTGTGCCTTCCTTGCGCGCTGGCTGGCGACCACCTCGCGGCGGCTGACCTACCGGGTCGTCTTTGGGCCGGGCACGATTGGCTCGATCACCTGGCTTGCCCGGAACCGCGACATGCTGTCCCGCATCGAGGGCGGGCTTGTACTGGCGCTGGTTGGCGATGCCGGGCCACTGACCTATAAACGGAGCTGGTCGGGCATCGCCGCGATTGACCGGGCCGCAGCGACCTGCCTGCGCGGTGAAGCCGGTGCAACAACCGCAGAGTTTTCTCCCTGGGGCTATGATGAGCGTCAGTTCGGATCGCCGGGTTTTCGCCTGCCTGTAGGGCGGCTGACCCGTTCGGCGGAGGAGGGCTATCCGGAGTATCACTCGTCTGCCGATAACCTCGGGTTGATCCGGCCGGAATCGCTGGCGGGCACACTCGCGGCGGTTGAGAGCATTCTGGAACTCGTTGACAATAACCGGCTGCTAAAAAATCTGAGCCCCTGCGGTGAACCCCAGCTCGGTCGGCGTGGTCTATACCGGGCACTCGGTGGTCCGGCTAGTCCCGAGTTGCAGCGCGCCTTGCTATGGGTGCTGGCCTTGGGCGATGGCAAACATGACGTGATTGACGTATGCGCAAGGTCGGGCCTGCCACCCTCGGTGGTTATGCAGGCCGAGCATTCGCTGCGGGGAGTAGGATTGTTGGATTGAATGAGAATTGTTGGCTGAACTTGCTGAATGCATTATGTTTAATGCAACAGGCTGAATCTGTGCGCTGGTTGTGGCACCCTGCAGCATAAGATCTCTACCATGCTGGAGTTAATTCGAACACTAAACAGCAGTAGCAGATCGCACGTGGAGAGACTGGCTTGAAATTGTTGCCAGCATCAAGGATTTTTGGACATGAACTGGGGTAGCGCTGCTTTCGGCGCCTCCCGACGCCACCTGTCGTACTGCTCTGGTGGATGGTGTGATCATCACCATGGCTTTCTATGCGGGTGTCGGCCTGCGCTTCGCCTTTAACTGGCGCCTGGTTGACCAATCGTTTGGTGACCTGCCGATCCGCGCGCGCTGACATTCACCGCATGTGTGGTCGTTGGCCTGCTGAGCATGGGCCTGTACCGGTCCAGGCAGCGACCACACGCTCCGAAGCGGCGGTGAGAACCGTGCTCGGCGTGGTTGTTGGTGGTGTGCTCAGTATTGTCTCGTTCTAT
Organism: Gammaproteobacteria bacterium; assembly: GCA_041396045.1. GTDB lineage: Bacteria > Pseudomonadota > Gammaproteobacteria > Steroidobacterales > SHZI01. The sequence goes on from JAWKZI010000002.1 coordinate 8,119, forward strand.
CTGATTCCGGATGTCAGCTTTGGTCGTGGTGCGCTCGCGCTCGCCCTGGGTATTGCGGTCATGCTCCTGTTCAGTGTGCGTCTGGGTATGATGCTGCTCCTGGATTTCAATCCCATCAAACGCCGGGTTCTGGTCGTCGGATCCGGCAAGTCGGCAGCCAAAATTTGCCGGCTCCGCCGCCGGTCGGACCGGCGACGCTTTGATGTCGTCGGCTTTGTTGCCCTGACGCCTGCCGATGAGATGCAGGCGGCCGAGTTGGGCATCGGACCCCTTCTGACGCTTGCGGAAGCCCGGGAGGGAGCGCCCTGGATGAGATTGTTGTGGCCCTCGATGATCGTCGCGGCGCCATGCCTCTGGACTTTCTGCTGAATCACAAGAAACGTGGCGTGGCGATCAGCGATGTCGTCGACTTTCTGGAGCGCGAGACCGAGCGGCTGGATCTGGATATTCTGCGACCGAGCTGGCTGCTGTATGAGCTGCAGTAGCCAGACCAACATGTTCTATCACGGCCTGAAACGGCTGTTTGATTTGCTGTTCAGCACAGTACTGCTCATTTTGTCGTCACCGATCCTCACACTGACCGTCATCGGCATTCGCATGGAAGACGGCATGAAGGCGCCGCTTATGTACCGGCAGCGTCGCGTGGGACGGAATGGCGATGTTTTCGAGCTCACCAAATTCCGCAGCATGCGCGTCAATGCCGAGCGGGGTACCGGACCTCGTTTTGCGTCTGCGAACGACGATCGCGTAACGCGTGTTGGCCGGATTATCCGGCGCTTCCGCATTGATGAACTGCCGCAGCTTTTCAACATCATTCGCGGTGACATGAGTGTGGTAGGTCCGCGGCCGGAACGGCCCGAGTTTGTGGATGTGTTGTCGCGACAGATTCCGCTGTACTTCTATAGACATGGTGTGCGTCCGGGATTAACCGGCTGGGCACAACTGAACTTTCCGTACGGGGCTTCGATGGACGACGCGCGTGAGAAGCTCACTTACGACCTGTACTACATCAAGAACACCAATATCGTGACCGACCTGCTGATCCTGCTGCAGACACTTGAGGTCGTGGTGTGGGGCAGGGCACCAGCATGTCAGGCGGTCCGCGCCGGTTGCCAATTGGTGTAGATGCCAGGGCCGACGTGGCTGATGCGGACGGCCGATCGCCACCGCTGGTAGCCCTTGGATCAGAGAAGAAAGACGCCGCGTGAACGTCTTCAGGCGCGACCCGCTCCCATTGCGGGAGCGGCGGCTTCGGCCGTAACTCAGGAGATTCCGGAAATCTGCCGGGTGTTGCCTGTGGAATCGTCGGTATCCGTACTCAGGTGAGCCTGTTTGGCAGTATCGTCGCTGGTGTCGCCTTGAGTCTTCTCTTCTGTCATGGCCCGCGTAATGGACTTGCCTGCGGCACGCTTGTGCTCCAGATAAAACACAACGTCAACCTGGCCAAAGGAAATAATGTCGCCAGACCGCAGCAGCGCGCGGGCGCGCCGCTTCTGATTTACGAGAATGCCGTTCCGGCTGTTCAGGTCCTCGACCACGTAAATGCCACCGATGCAGTCGATGAGCGCATGCCGCCGGCTGACTTCCTTGTCGATAATGACAAGATCGTTGGCATTGCTGCGGCCGATCACGAATGGAAACCCGCGTGCTTCGGTCTGCTCAAGCAGTTGTCCGGCCCGATAAACCATGACATTCACGGTGTTTTCGGACGATGCGGCGGTAGCTGGCCGGTTGGCCGGGCCGAAATCACGCGAACCCTGCTCTTCAAACCACTGCCAGCGAAGCTCTTGAACGACATTGTCGATCACTTCCAGATCGACCCGCGGCCGGTCTTCGACCATGCAGGCCGTGAGTGCCGTGTCGCACAGGGTATTGATCAACCGCGGGATCCCGAACGTGAGACGGTGGATCTCGGGTAACGTCTCCGGCTCGAATATGGTGCTGCTGTCGCCGCCGGCGATCTCGAGGCGATGTTTGATGTAATCGAAGGTCTCGGCTTCAAGCATGGCATCCAGCCGTTGCCGGAGCCGGGCGCGCTGCCGCAGTTGCGTCAGTCCCGGCGCGTCCAGCAGATCGTCGAGTGATGGTTGTCCGGTCAGGACAATGGAAACGATACGGCGGTCGCTGGTATCTATGCAGGACAGCAGACGCAATTCTTCCAGAGCCGAAGAGCTGAGATTCTGCGCCTCGTCCACGATGATGACCACGTGCTTGCCGTTGGCATTCTGTTCATGAAAGAAGCTGCGCAGCGTGTCCAGCAGCATGACCTTCTTCTTCTTGTAGTTGGGCATGCCGAATTCGGACAACAGGGCCTGAAGCAGCTCGATGTGCGACAGCGTGGTATGCACGAGCTTGGCGGTGACGTAGTTCGGCCCCAGTTCTTCCATCACCGTATTCAGGATGGTCGTTTTACCAATGCCGATTTCGCCGGTAATGATCACAAAACTGTCGTGATTCATCAGCGCAAAGCGCACGTTGGCCACTGCCCGGGCGTGCTGCTCGGTCATGTAGATGAATTTGGGGTCTGGCGCCAGATCGAAGGGGCGACAGTCAAGTTTGAAGAACTCTTCGTACATCCCTGTAAACTTTTCCTCTCCGGTTCCGGCCGAGGTTCTCCGGCAGTATAGCTGACTGCCAATGCCGGTTTTGCCAGATAGCCCACAGTCCGTATATGATGCGGCCCGCGGGCGATTAGCTCAGTGGGAGAGCGCTGCTTTCACACAGCAGAGGTCGAGTGTTCAATCCACTCATCGCCCACCAATCAAAACAAGAAGTTAAGTGTCATGGGAGGCGCAAAGCCCCGCAACACTGCGGCACAGGAACTGTGATCCTAGTCGACGGCCCCGTCGCGGGGCAGCGTCGTCGTAGATTTGCTATCCGGGCGGCTGGCTTCTTTCCCAGAGCTGGTAGACCGACTTCTGGTCATCGGCAAGCGTTGTATCGAAGTAAAAGATCTGCATGGGGGTGACCCGGATCAGGTCAAATCGGCGGTGCGCCCGTGCCAGGGTCACCCGGACCAGGTTGTACTTGACCAGCGTCTTGTCGAAGCGGGGGTCGGTCGACGGAATAACCTCGGCAGTACCCCTCATCTGCACACTTCTCCACTCCTGTTTGCCGCCTTCGGCCACGGTCCAGCCGGCGAACCGCACAGCGCTCATTTTCGGATTTACCCGCAGTTGCAGCAGCTTCTCGGTGCCGATCTCGGACACCACATAAAAAACCCGCTCATCCTTGTCCAGAACCATGTCCACGGTCGTGGCAATGGGCTGATCGTCCATCGATGTGGCCAGTGCGAAGCGCTCACGTCCCGGTAGAAAGGTCACCACTTTCTGCCAGATTTGTTCCTGGCTCAACTGGGGGAAGTTGTTCACGAACTGTTCCGACGCTGTACTCATGAAGTCGTACTTGACGTCATGACATTCGCTGCAGGTCATGCCGCGCGAGTAACTGCGGTGACCAGCAGACTTGACCTGGTCTGAAGTGAGGGGAGGGCCATCGTAAATAATGGCAACGTGCCCTTGTTCCCCCGCGCCTACATTGATGCCCACAGGACCCTTCTTGCCGGTTTCTTCCGCGATGGCGGTCGTACACGTCAATGTCACCAAAAGTCCGGCGGCAAGAGTCAGCCAGGCGGCTGGAGTTTTCCGTATTTGATGATTTGTCATTTGCGTACTGCCCAACCTGATGCAATGTTTAGAGGATGATATGCTCCGGCCGCAGTGGGGGGCGATACGTGGTTTACCGTAAGCGCAGAATCAGTCGGCGGAAGGCGGTCAAGCAGTTAGGTGCAGCATTCGGTGTGGCATCGCTGTTGCCGGCCTTCAGTTTGTCTGGCTGCAGCAACAAGAGCCTCGACGCCGATGTGCTGGTTATTGGTGCCGGCCTGGCAGGATTGAATGCCAGCATCCTGCTCCAGGATCAGGGACTCGATGTCGTAATTCTTGAAGCCAGCACACGGGTTGGCGGCCGCGTGTTCACCATGGACGATATTGATGGCCACCCGGACGCGGGCGGATCGGAAATTGGGGCCAGTTACGCCCGGGTGCTGGATATGCTCGGCCGCCTAGGCAACCCGGATATGGCGAACTGGCTTGACCAGGTCGATCCCGATGTTGCTGTGTGCATTGACGGTGGCTTGATCCGCCTCAAGGATTGGCCCGACGCCACGCAAAACCACCTGTCCGGACCAGAGCGCGCCATTCCACCAATTGCACTGACCAGATTTTTCATGCCCACGGAATCGCCACTTGCCGACCTTGCCAGTTGGGTCGAACCGGCGGCACGAGAGTTCGATATTCCTCTGGGCAAATATCTGCGTTCGCGAGGGGCCAGCGATGAAGCGCTGCGCCTGATCAGCCAGCAAGTGCCATCCGACACTCTGGATGGTACGTCTCTGCTCTGGACACTGCGTAACCAGCGCGCCGAACAGGCGGGCGGTGGTATTCAATCACTGCGCCGTATAAAAGCCGGTGCCAGCCGCTTGCCTGAAGGTATGGCACGCCTCCTGAAGCACGAAGTCCGGTTCGATGCCCCGGTATCAGGGATCCGCTCCAATGGCAGTGGCGTTGAAGTTCAGGATACTCACGGACGAAAGTACCGGGCGTCTTATGCCCTGTGCACGTTGCCCATGTCGATGGCACGCGGACTGCGGTTCGACCCGGTCCTGCCACCCCTGCAGGCAGAAGCACTGTCGACCATTCCACAGGGTCATGCGACATCAGTCTTCTTCCATGTAAAGGAGCCTTATTGGGAAGTCGACGGGCTTCCTGCGGGATTCTGGAGCAATACCACGACCGGATGGGTGCTGCGTTATCGCTCGGATTCCGGCTACTACCTGTGGCTATTCAAGGACGGGTCGAAAAACCATCCATGGCGCACCATGGACGACGACAGCATTCTCAAGCAGGCGACTGCCGATCTCGCCGCTGTCCGGCCTAGCACCGTTGGCAGAGTGACGCCAGCAGGCGTATTCAACTGGAGTCGTTACCCCTGGTTGCTGGGAGGCAACGGCTATCGTGCGCCGGGGGACATCTCAAAGTTTGGCAATTGCATCGCCGATGCGCACGGGCGTATTCACTTTGCCGGCGTAGACACCGCGGTAACGTCCACAGGGATGGAAGGTGCGATGGAGTCGGGCGAACGCGCTGCGCTGGAAATACTTCAACGCCTTTAGCAAGAGGCGCTATCTACCAGGCAATGCCATCGTAGGTGGCATCGGAACGGCCCTCCGAGACCCGGGCATAATCGACAACAACCTGTTCGGGGCGCTTGTGGCTGATGGCCGCGGAAAATTCCGGGGCATTGTGGCTGATCACCAGTACCTCGCCGTGTTGAATCACATCGTTGATGTCCGGCACCAGCAGCTTGGCGATGTGTGGGATGTGCCGGAAAATGAAATCCCGGTTGGCGCCCATCAGGCTTGCCAGGCTCACGTTGCGGTCGTAAATGCGCAGGTCGTAGCCTTTACCGAGCAGGCGCTCTACCAGTTCCACCATCGGGCTTTCGCGCAGGTCATCTGTGCCAGGTTTGAAACTCAATCCCAGGACGCCCAATGGCCGTCGCCCATGGCGGGTCACCATTTCCAGTGCACGCTGCAGATGCAGTTCGTTGCTCTGGAGGATTGAGCCGATTATGGGAAGCTTCAGATCCAGCTGCTGTGCCTTGTAGCCGAGTGCGCGCACATCCTTTGGCAGGCAGGAACCGCCAAAGGCAAAGCCCGGTTTCAGATAGGTTGGCGAGATATTGAGCTTGCGGTCCTGGCAGAAGATATCCATGAGCGGGTGACTGTCGATGTGCAACTGTTTGCAGATCGCGCCAATTTCATTGGCAAAGCCCACTTTCAGCGCGTGCCAGACGTTATCCACATACTTGACCAGCTCTGCTGTTTGCAGGCTGGTCGTGATTTTCGGACCTGGCAGATTGGCGTATACGGCTTCCAGGGGCTGCGCGTCTTCAGGTTGCATGGCGCCGATCACGGTCTTGGGCGGATGGAAATAGTCGTGCACGGCGGTTCCCTCACGCAGGAACTCCGGATTGTTGAGTACGGTGAAATCCTTGCCAGGCTCACCGCCGGACGATTTCCGAAGCGCCGGCAGTACCACGTCTTCCATGGTGCCGGGCAGAATCGTGCTGCGAATCACGACGGTGTGACGGCGCTTGAGCCCCTTCAGTACGGTGCCGATTTCTGCACAGACTGCCTCTACATAACTCAGGTCCAGACTGCCATTGGCGGCTGACGGAGTCCCGACGCAGACAAAGGAGATGTCGGAGTTGGCGACAGCCGTGGCGGCGTCACTCACAGCCGACAGGCGGCCCTCGGCGACGCCATCGCGGATAAGGTCATCCAGGTCCTTTTCAACGATGGGTGATTTGCCCTGGTTGATCAGATCGACCTTGGTCTTGTTGGGATCCACGCCGATTACGGTGTGGCCATCGCGAGCCAGGCAAGCGGCTGAAACTGCACCGACATAACCGAGCCCAAAAATACTGATTCGGGAAACTGACATTCGATTTCTTTATTACCGTCGGAGGCCGACCCCCCGATACTTCACGCCCAAGAATAGGCGATCGTTATCCTTGTCGACGTTGCCACTCGTCACGTCTGTTCGATCCAGTCGATGGGTATATGCAACATATGCCGTCATGGTCTGGGTCATTCTCCAGTAGACGTTGAAATCGAAACTGGCATAGGTTCGATCCTGCCGGGCGAGCTGGAAAGTATTCGAGGTGGGCTGAAATACCTGACCGACGGCAGATTCCTGCAATGCGACGACTGCGAAGGATCCGTTGAGGCGACGGGTTACCGTACGATCAATATAGAAGCGCAACTGATCCTGTACTACCTCGGTGCCATCGGATCGGGGCGCAATATTCCGGGAAAGGCTGAAGTTAAGGGTGGTGAGTTCGGCTCGCCAGCGTAGTCCGAGACTGCCAACGACATTCTGTTCCTCATTGTGGATGGTGCAGGGTCTAAACAGGGAAGCAAAAGGCACCACTGATCGGGTCAAAGCCACCCACGACGCCAGATACGTTTACCGAACTGCGGTTTGTACCAACGTTGACATCTCCGGACACGTTCGGAAAAGATGTCGTATACTGCTGTTATACCGAAGGAATCTGGAAGAGCTTGGAAAGGGCCATGGCGCTTTGGGCGAGGAAGTTGCCGCCGTTAAGTCCGATTGAAACCATATTCCTGTCGTTGAGGGTAAGGAGCACGGACAGTTCCACGGAACTGTAGTCGTAGTCGAGGTAGTCGCGAAAAAATGGGTCTGGTTGGCCCGACTGGTGGAAGCTGGTGTCCTGATAGGTGGCGTTCAGGTTGACCTGGTTTCTGGGGAAAGCCGGAGCTGAGGCTCGCCCAATGGTCCAGGTTTTCGGTCCGGTCGCTGAAACGCCCCGAGCCGCTGCTGATGTCCGGCGGCAAATCCGGGTTAATCGGAGTCGCTCCTCAAATTCGCTGGTGCGAACTCCGGTATCGTCGCGGTAGTAGGCCGTCAGGCCGACATTGCCCAGTTGGCCGGCATGCGTGGCGGAAAATCCACATATTTGTTGTCGTCATCCAGATCGTCATTGATTCCAGATAGTTCGTACTGCGGAGGCGGGCGTCAGCCTGATCTGGCTGGTTGGCGTCTGCCAGCTTCCTTCGAGTCGAACGTCCACGAAGGTGCCCAGTACAGCATCGCACTGCCGGACTGGAGCGCGTCCTGGGCCTTTTTCTGTTCGTCAGAAAGATATCGGGGATTGTCTTCGTACGTGATCCCCGCATCGACCTGTGGAATCAGTTGCCAGTAGGCCAACGCCGGCATTGGCAGGCTGACGGCACCGATACATGCCAGAGCGACATGAAATCGCCGTGCGCAGCGGGCGGTGCTGGCCCGGGGACGGTTGAGCCGAACAGGGCGGTGACTCACGGGACGAGTACGGTGTCGCCGGGTTCGAGGACGATATTCTGCTGAAGTCGCTTGCCGGCAGCGATATCGTTGTACGCGAACGGAATGGCCAGCAGGGTGCCGCCCTCTCGCCGCAGAATCTTGATCGACTCCAGTTGTGCAAACGGAGTGGCGCCACCAGCCATGGCCATGGCCTGAATGACGTCTACATAGCGGTTAATCGGAAACTCGCCCGGCCGGTTTACTTGCCCGATCACATAGACCTTGCTGCCCCGTGGCTCCAGGATCGCAACGCTGACCACCGGGTCCGGCACATAGCGGGCAATCCGGCTGGCCAGTTCCTGACGCACGTCTTCGACCGTGCGGCCCTTGGCGCGAATGTCCCCGGTCAGTGGAAAGGAGAAGTATCCATCCGGACGCACGACGGCCTGCTTCTGCAGATCCAGTTCCTTCCACACTGAAATGTCGAGAATGTCGCCAGGGTTCACCGTGTACGTACCTGCTTCCGCTGGTGTGACGGCCGGGGTCACTGGAGGTACAGTCTCGGCAGCAGACGCCAGTTGACCGACGACCGCCAGCATTGCTGCGAGCAACCAAACCGCACTCCGATATCCGTTACTCATATAACTTCTGCTCCTCAACGATGACCCTGGGTTTGCCCTGGGATACACGCCCGGACCCGGGCGCAGTCCTGGTCGCGTGGCAGACCTGCCGGATTCTGGTAAATCCCGGTCGCCGAAATTCTTTGGGACATTACCGAATGGACACCTTCATCCTGCGGTCCTGTTGGCCCGGTATACACTGGATTCGGGATTGTACTGGCCTTTTTGCCCTGCCGCGATCCTCTGATGCCATAGTCCCGAACGTTCGGCGACCTTGTGCTGTGAGAACCGTCGCAGACAGAGGCCGGGCCACCTAATTAGGGTGTTTTGTTGCTGAACTCATTGCTGGTCGCGTATGTCGCCTGAATTTGCTCCCCTGGTGTCTCTGGTGGCGACGGTCCTTCTGATTGTCGTTCTGCGACCCATAGCCGTCCGCGTAGGCCTGGTGGACATTCCCAACGAGCGCAAAAGTCATCAGACCCCCACACCGCTTGTTGGGGGCATCGCCATCTTCGGCGGTCTGGTACTGGGGTTCTTCCTGTGCAAGGACGGCCCGGTGCCGATCAGCACGCGAGAGGTTTACAGCTTTTTTGGTGCCGGACTTCTGCTGGTCAGCGTCGGGTTGGTCGACGACCTTGTTGAACTGTCGCCTGTGGTGCGCCTGGTGGCGCAGGTCATCGCGACACTTATCATGATCTTTGGTGCCGGCGTCGTGCTGAACGATCTGGGATCAATGACGCCGTCCGGCGAGATGTTGCAACTGGGGATCCTGTCTGTCCCGTTTACGGTATTCGCCACCCTCGGCATCATCAATGCACTGAACATGTGCGACGGGCTCGATGGCTTGAGCGGGAGTCTCACGTTTTCGTCGATGTCCGGGTTGATTCTCGTTGCGTATATCTGGGGTAGTCCGTCGGATACCGCGCTGTTGCCGATTCTTGGTACGGCGATAGCTGCCTTCCTGCTGTTCAATGTCCGGCTGTTCGGTCGCAAGCGTGCATCAGTGTTCATGGGCGATGCCGGCAGCATGTTCCTCGGCTTTGCCCTGACCTGGTACGCCATTGCTCTTTCCCAAGGTGAGCCGCGCGTGCTGCGCCCGTCCGCTGCATTGTGGTTTCTTGTAATCCCGATCTTTGATGCAGTTTCGATGATGCTGCGGCGAATTCTGAAGGGCCGCTCGCCATTTTCCGCAGACCGCGAGCATTTGCACCATGTCTTCCTGCTCGCTGGAAATTCTGTAAACGAGACCGTCATTGCAATGACCGGTCTCGCCAGTTGTGGCGTATTCATCGGCCTCGCCAGTATTTACTTCCAGATTCAGGACCTCTATGTGGCCGGAGCTTTCCTGCTGGCCGGCATCGGCTATTTCTGGATGGTCATGCGGACCTGGAAAAACATGCGGTTTCTCAATTCATCCATATCCAGACGCAAACAGGTTGCCGATCGGCGACAGGCCACGAACAGCAACCATGCGGCGCCCGAGCGGCGCTCCGGACGCGATCGCAGAGCACAGCAGATGACGGCGCACCCTGTACCGACGACAACAACTCCAGCATCTGCCCGCGCATTGTCGTGTCATCAGCACACGACCACGCGCGGTGCACCTGAGTAGCAGTAGATCCGTATCGGATTCAGCGCGCTGCCAGGCGGCGGTCAGCCAGTAGCCAGTGCAGTCTGTAAATCGGCCGGACAGGCAGTCCGGCCTAATGTGTCCCTGCGCCGGGCCGTGCCCCCGTGCTGAAAATTCCAGACCGGATCGGTTCAGAAGAATCTCCACGTCAGCAAACTCCAGAAAAATTGCCATCCGCGGCGCCACACATTTGTAAACGCTTTCCTTCGCACTGAATATCAATTTGGCCAGATGGCCGACGCCGGTTTCGGTCATGGGCGTGGACTGATTGCGTAGTTGCATCAGCTCTTCGGGCCGACACACCCGGCTCAGCAGTTCGTCGTCCAGTGGTGTTGCCGGTTCCAGGTCGATGCCGATACCGGCCAGGGCCTGTGTCGACGCTGCCACCGCCATCACGATGTCAGCCGCATGCGAAATACTCCCCACAACACCGGCCGGCCAGACCGGTGCGCGATCGGTACCGACGGGCAGGGCGACTGGCGGCAACCCCAGTTTTGCCAGTACCAGCCGGGCATGAGTCCTGCCAGCACAGAACTCCTGGCGGCGCTTGTCAACCATGCGCGCCGCTGCCGCAACTTCGTCGCCCAGCAGTGGCGATGCACCATCTGCCACAGGACCAATGCTCAACGCGACTTCGCTCGGCAGTAGCTGGCGTAATGCCGCGTGCAGTTCCGGGATCAGTTCAGGATGCATTCCGGCAGTGTGCCAACATTCCCGCTAGAATCCGATGCCGGCCCATCATTCGTCGTCAGCTAGCAATGACTGTCAAGACTCGTTTCGCTCCCAGCCCAACCGGATTCCTGCATATCGGTGGGGTACGCACGGCCCTCTTTTCCTGGTTGTACGCCCGACACCACGGTGGCCAGTTCGTGCTGCGTATCGAGGACACCGACCGCGAGCGCTCAACGCAGGCAGCCGTAGATGCGATCGTGGAGGGTCTGGCCTGGCTGCAACTGGACTACGACGAGGGGCCTTACTATCAGTCCCAACGGTCGGATCGCTACGCCGAGCAGGCCGAGCGATTACTGAAGTCCGGCGCGGCCTACCACTGCTATTGCACGCGAGAGGAGCTTGATTCACGCCGCGCTGAGCAAACCGCGCGGGGTGAAAATCCCCGCTACGACGGCCGTTGCCGGCAGCGGACGGCCCCGGTTCCGGGTGTGCAGCCGGTTTTGCGCTTTCGTACGCCGGACACCGGCGTCACGATTGTCGACGATCTGGTCCGTGGACGGGTCGAGTTTCAGAACGCAGAACTCGATGACCTCATCCTGGTGCGTTCCGATGGCACGCCGACGTTTCATTTCGGTGTGGTCGTTGACGATGGTGACATGGGAATCACCCATGTGATCCGCGGCGACGACCATCTGAACAATACGCCGCGCCAGATGCACATGATTGCCGCGCTTGGCTATCCGGTGCCAGCCTATGGGCACTTGCCGATGATCCTGGGCAGCGACGGCGCCAAACTTTCCAAGCGGCATGGTGCGGTCAACGTTCTGGAGTATCGGGAGGAGGGCTTCCTGCCTGATGCCCTGCTCAATTACCTGGTTCGGCTTGGCTGGGCTCATGGCGACCAGGAAGTGTTCAGCCGTGAAGAAATGATTCGCCTCTTCGATATCGGGGCCGTCAATGCATCAGCGTCGCGCTTTGATACGGAAAAGCTGAAATGGCTGAACCAGCAATATCTGAAGGGCAGCGTACCAGAGAGTCTGGTGGCGGATTTCCTGCCCCAGGTGCGTCGAGCCGGTCTTGATCCGGACAGCGGACCCTCGCCGGCGGCGGTCATTGAAGCCTACCGGGAGCGGGCCACGACGCTGAAAGACCTGGCCGAAAGCGCCGCCTATCTGTATGTGGACCCGCCGACGATGGATGAAGCGGCGGTAGCCAGGCATTTGAAGTCCGCCATCCACGCGCCGCTGTCCTTGCTGGCGACCCGGCTCGCGGCACTCGACAACTGGTCGCGGGAGAGCCTCCATGCCGCCGTGGCGAGCACTGCGACCGATAGCGGGATGGGCTTTGGCAAGCTGGGACAACCAGTGCGGGTAGCAGTGACTGGCGGCACGGTATCGCCACCTATCGATGTCACGCTGGAATTACTGGGTCGCGACAAGGTTTTACGCCGCCTTGCGACGGCGGTTTCCTTGACAGGCTCAGGCACCGTCGCGTAGATTCTCGCGCCTGTCGTGTGGGGCTATAGCTCAGCTGGGAGAGCGCTTGCATGGCATGCAAGAGGTCGTCGGTTCGATCCCGTCTAGCTCCACCAGTTTTTCACATACGCCTGCTGCGTCCCCATCGTCTAGAGGCCTAGGACACTGCCCTTTCACGGCGGCAACAGGGGTTCGAATCCCCTTGGGGACGCCATTTCTTGATGCATATGCCGGTGATGTGCGGTCTGGTCTTTGGCTCCGGGATCTCCAACGACCAGCCGAGGATTCCGATTCTTGAAGTCCTCGCTAAATACCTGACTAAATTACCTTTATGATGGCCCGGTGACGGCCACATTCTTTAATCCCGCACTCTGGGCGGGGGTCATGGCGCTGGTGTATACGCTGGTGGGTGCCTATCTCCTGCTGGCGTCCGGCAGTGTTCTGGTTCGCAACCAGATAGTCGGCGTGCTGCTGGTTTCCGTGGCGTGGGGCATTCTCGTTGCCCAGCCGGCATTCTTCGACCTTAGCGGCAGTTTTCCAGTTGCCTTCTATGTACTGCAGGTTGCCCTGTTGTACAGCTGGTATTCACTGATCCACCGATTGCTGCGCGGGCCATACGAGCAGAGCATGCCGGACGTGGTGCGGCGATTGCTGCGCCTGGTCTGGATCGTGGTATTGAGCACCACTGGCATCGTGGCCTGGATCGCGTGGCGGGAAGGCGCGCCGTGGCAGGGAACGTTGTTCAGCGTGTCTCTCGCGAGCCTTGCCCTGGTGTGCCTGGCGCTGGCCGCACAGCTCGGGCGTGATGCGCCGGTTGAGAATCAGGCGGCGTTGCGAGCTCTGGTCGCGGCGACAGGACTGGCGACCGGTGCCGAAGCAGCCCTGGCGATCGTGGCAGCGGCGGGCGGTGGTGTGCCGCCGGCGTTGGTGGGTGGTATCGCAGCAGTGCTGGCCTTGTCAGGCTTGCTGTTGTTGTTTGCGCTTCGCTTGAGGCCGCAGTGGTCGCTGGCCATATTTGTGTCGCCTGAAGCGCGAAGCTACGCCCCACGGTTTCTGGCCACAGGGTCCATCCTGCTGATTGCCCTGTTGCTGTTGCCGGTTCTACAGTCGATGGAACTGGGTTCCGCACAGCAGTTCGCCCTGTTGCTGGTGCTGGCTGCCGGAATTCCCATCAGTTTGCTGCTGTTCTCCGAACGGCTGAATGCGCGTCTTCGGGTTTATGTCAGCAAGCACTTCCTGCCCTTTCGTTACGACTATCGAGAGGAGTGGTTGCGGCTCATTGACACGCTGGTTTCGCCGGAATCCAAAGCGCCCTTGCCGGAACGAATCATCAAGGCGGTGGCACAGATTGTCAGCAGTCCTGCAGGCGTGCTGTGGATGCGGGCCACCGACGGAGGCCCGTTTACTGCGACTGCAGGCTGGAACGTGCGGGCGCTGCCGGATGTTGCAATTCCGGCGGACGATGTTGCCCTGAAGTTCATGCTGGATCGGCAGTGGACTATAGATACGGCAGAACTGGCACGGCGCCCGCAGCTCTATGGCGGGCTGCAGAGACCGGTCTGGCTCGAATCCTTCCCTGAAGGTCTGCTGATCGTCCCGCTGATCAGCAACGACGAACTGATCGCGATCATTGTGCTTTTCCAGTCGAGCTCGACATTTCGTCTGACCTTTGAGGAGATTGATCTGCTGAGGACTTCCGGTCGGCAGGTGGCGGCATTTCTCGCCCAGTTCGAAGCAGATCAGAAGCTGGCCGAGGGTCGGCAGTTTGAGGCGTTCAACCGGCTGACCGCCTTCGTCATGCATGACCTGAAAAACCTGATTGCGCAGCAGTCGCTGATGGTCCAGAACGCGGCAAAACACAAGAGCAACCCGGCATTCTTCGAGGATGCGATGGCAACCATCGACAACTCCGTTGCCCGCATGAACAAGCTGCTGCAGCAGTTGCAGAGCGGAGAGACCGCGGGGCCGCGACAGCGAGTGGAGCTGGACTCCGCAGTTAGCGATGCCGTTGAGCGGTGCGAATCTCGCAAGCCCGTACCGGAAGTTACCAACAGCGCCCCCGATATTAACGTATGGATTGATCGTGAACGCTTCACCGCGGTGCTTGCCCACCTGATACGCAACGCACAGGAGGCAACCAATCGTGATGGCAAAGTGGACGTCCGGATCCGAAGCGGCTGACGATGGTGCATTGCTGACGATCGAAGACGATGGCTGTGGCATGGATCCGAATTCGTCCGGACCCGACTGTTCCGGCCTTTTGACGACCAAGGGCAGCAAGGGAATGGGGATTGGCGCGTATCAGGCCAGGATGTTCGTGGCAGATGCCGGCGGGTCATTACGTGTGGAATCTGCGCCGGGTGAGGGCACCCGGGTGACAATCCGGTTGCCGGCCGGCAGTGGCCCCGTTGATTGAGTTGTCAGCCATAGTACCGATCGAGGATCTGCGATCGGCGTCCGGTGAGGTCTGCCACCCTGGGCTATGATGGTAGTTGCAGGGAGGACACGTGACGTTGACCGAGAATCGCAGAAAGCTGCTCGTCGTAGAGGATGACCCGGGGCTGCAGAGCCAGCTGCGGTGGTGCTTTACCGATTACGAAGTTCTGGTGGCTGAAGATCGCGAGAGCGCGCTCGTGCAACTTCGGCGGCACGAGCCGCCTGTGGTGTTGCAGGATCTTGGTCTGCCTCCGGATGCAGAGGGTGTCAGCGAGGGATTTGCGGCGCTGGAACAGGCTCTGGCCCTGCTGCCTGCAACCAAGGTCATAGTGGTTACCGGGCATGGCGATCAGGAGAATGCCGTACGGGCAGTTGGCCTGGGCGCCTACGACTTCTACCAGAAGCCGGTAGACACGGACACGCTGCAATTACTGGTCGACCGCGCGTATCACATCCACGAACTCGAAAAGCAGAACCAGCGGCTGTTGCAGGATCGCGGCACTTCGCCTCTGGATGGCGTGGTGGCAGCCAGCGAACCGATGCTGCAGGTCTGCCGCATGATCGAGAAAGTGGCACCAACCGATGCCACCACCCTGCTCTTGGGTGAAAGTGGTACCGGCAAGGAAGTACTTGCCCGTGCCTTGCATTCGCTCAGTTCGCGAATCAACAAGGGCTTTGTCGCGATCAACTGTGCTGCCATTCCCGAGAATCTTCTGGAGAGCGAACTGTTCGGCTACGAACGTGGTGCCTTCACCGGCGCGGTCAAGCAGACGCCGGGCAAGATTGAACATGCGGATGGCGGCACGCTGTTTCTCGACGAGATTGGCGACATGCCACTGGCGCTACAGGCCAAGTTGCTGCGTTTCCTCCAGGAGCGGGTAGTTGAACGCGTGGGTGGTCGTGAGGAGATCCCGGTTGACGTCCGCGTTGTTTGTGCGACCAACCAGAATCTGGATATCGCCATCAAGGAAAACCGCTTTCGCGAAGATCTCTACTACCGGATCAGTGAAATTACGATTCGCATACCACCTTTGCGCGAACGCAATGGCGGTTGCCGGATTCTGCTCGCACGGACGTTGCTGGACCGTTTTTCCAGCCAGCATCGGCGGCAGTTCCGTGGCTTCAGTCCGGACGCACAGAATGCCATCGAGAATCATGCCTGGCCTGGCAATGTGCGGGAGATGGAGAACAAGATCAAAAGTGCCGTCATCATGGCGGAGGGCCGCTACCTGACGGCGGCCGACATGGGACTGGCGACTGCCGGAGAGCAGCAGCCCAACGTGAATCTGCGCGAAGTACGACGTGAAGCCGAGACCCTGGCCATTCGCAACGCTCTGGCCTACACGGACGGCAATATCTCGAAGACCGCGCAACTCCTCGGCGTCACACGGCCCACCTTGTATGACCTCCTGGAGAAATACGCCATTCAGTACGACAAGGAACGCAGCGCCTGACGGATTCTGCGGCGCTACGCCCGGCAGGAAGTCGCCTTCCCGGCGAGCGGTCTATTCTGGCGGCTGGCTCTGTAATTTCTGCTCCCACGCGAGCGCAGTTTTCACGATAAATCCCAGGTCGTCATGGCGAGGTTGCCAGCCAAGAACCTGACGGATGCAGTCAGCGCGGGCAATCGTATGGGCGGGTCGCCGGCACGGCATGGTTCTTCGCGGCGTGTCGAAGTGGTGTGCCGCATCGACTGCGTCGATCACTTCTCGCACACTGTAGCCATGACCATAGCCGCAGTTGAGTACTGTCGACGGACCACCACTACGCAGATAAGCCAGTGCGTCCAGGTGGGCCGTGGCCAGATCTTCCACACAGAATGTAGTCGCGGATACCGGTTCCGTCGGTCGTCGGATAGTCGGTGCCAAAGATCGACACGTGAGGACGCTTGCCGACGGCAGCCTGCAGGCCACTTTTGTCAGTAGCGTGGCCCGTCGGGTTGACTGGCCGATCCGCCCGCCGGTTCGGCACCAGCCACATTGATAGCGCAGTGCGACGTTTCATGCGGTGCGCGAGGCTTGCGTCCCGCAGCATCCCATTCGCTCATCAACTTGGAAGTGCCGTATGGATTGGTGGTGCTATTGGGCTGTCTTCGCTGTCAATACCCTCCGGCGGCATTCCGTAGACGGCTGCGGTAGAGGAAAAGATGAAGTGATCAACACCGGCTTCGACGGCGCAGGCGATCAGATTGCGGCACAGCTGTTTTGGCTCGAGGCATAGTACCGGAGCGGGTCACTCACCGATTCCGGCGATGGTCAGGGCCGCAAAATGAAGGGATGGTCAAACGCCGTGCTCAGCGATCGCTTTTTGCGAGCTGGCGATCGGCGGTGTCGCCAACGACCAGGGTTCCATGCGTCACGGCTGAGCGAAATCCCGTGCTCAGATTGTCGAGCACAACAGCCGTTCGCAGCCTCGCCCAGTTGCCCTACATGACTGCCAATGTAGCGCCGCCGGTAACAGTACCGGTGCCTTTGTGCACGTTCTTTTTCGTCATGCCAGTGCGTGTCCTTGTTGGTTGAGCGTGGCACTCTAGGTCAAAATGTAGGGTGGACTCTACCGGGGAAGTCTCAGACGAGAGCGTCCCGGGCTGTTGCTGACTTGTGGATTGAGCGAGTATGCGCGACGGTTCACGAGTGCTCATAATAGCTTTATAAAACAGCCATATCATGTTGAAAACAAAAGTATTAGTAGCGCCAATGATGGATTGTACCGACCGTCATTGCCGGTATTTTCTGCGCCTCCTTTCGCCACACCTGGGTTTATATACCGAGATGCTGACGGCAGCCGCCATTGTACGCGGCGACGCGGATCGCTGGCTGCGCTTTGACCCGTCCGAGCACCCCGTCGGCATTCAGCTCGGTGGCAGTGAGCCGGCTCTACTGGGTACTGCCGCCCGGCTGGCCACCGATTATGGTTATGACGAAATCAACCTCAATGCCGGCTGCCCGAGCGAGCGGGTGTCCGATGGCGCCTTCGGCGCCTGTCTGATGAAGGAGCCACGGGTGGTCGCGGACTGTGTCGCGGCGATGCAGGCTGTAACGTCGCTACCGGTAACCGTTAAAACCAGAATCGGCGTAGATGATCGGGACGATTACGGCTTCCTCAGTGATTTCGTTGGCATCGTGGCCGACGCGGGCTGTACGACCTTCATCCTGCATGCGCGGAAGGCGTATCTGGCCGGGTTGTCGCCCAAGGAGAACCGGACGGTACCGCCCCTCCGATATGACGTGGTTTACCGGCTTCGTCGTGACTTTCCCGGGTTGCGTCTCATCATCAACGGAGGTGTTGACACCACTGCCGGCGTGCAGGGCCACCTGGCCGAAGGCCTTGATGGTGTGATGATTGGCCGCAAAGCCTATGCCGACCCGTGGTGGCTGACGGAAGTTGATGCGGCTGTGTTGTCATGTGCCGGCGTGCCCGCATCAAAGTCGCGCGCCGAGGTCGCAATGGCAATGGCAGACTACGCTGATCAGGAGCAGCAGCGCGGTACACGACTGCACCATATCAGCCGGCATTTGCTTGGCCTGTATCATGGGCAGCCAGGCGCGCGGGCATGGCGTCGCAGTCTCACGCTTGGCGCTGCCCGGCCTGATGCCGGGGCGGACGTCATACGGGCGGCACTGGCTGCCGTTGAATCGCAAATTCGAATACCAGGGAGAACAGACGAATGGCAGACGGTGGATCGGCGCGCAAGTTGACGCTGGCGCAACGTGCAGATTTGCACGAAACGTACGAGGCGGCAGTGCAGGCGCCGGACGTGGAGTGCGAGTTCATTCTGAATACCTATCGCAAGATCCGCGGAAGAGCGCCACAAATCCTGCGTGAGGACTTCTGCGGGACTGCGAGCATTTCCTGTGAATGGGTCAAAGCCGGCCCTCGCCGCAGGGCTATCGGTGTCGATCTGGACCCGGATGTACTTGAGTCTGGCCGTCGCCGGCACCTGGCCCGGTTGACGCCGGGGCAGAGGGAGCGCGTCCAGCTGGTAACTGGAGATGTCTCCCGCGTTCGCACCGACAAGGTGGATGCCATAGGCGCGTTCAATTTCAGCTACTGGGTATTCAAGACCCGGGAATCGATGCTCAAGTACTTTCGCCAGGCACACCGCGCACTGGCTACCGATGGCGTGCTGTTTCTCGATGCCTTTGGAGGGTACGAAGCGTGCCAGGAGCTGCGTGAGACGACGAAATTCAAGGGTTTTACCTACGTCTGGCACCAGGAAAAATACTATCCGGTGACCGGCGATATCCTCTGCCACATCGACTTCCGGTTTCCGGATGGATCGAAGATCGAGAAGGCATTCACCTATGACTGGCGGCTTTGGACGCTGCCGGAACTCCGCGAGTTGCTGACCGAAGCCGGCTTCAGTCGCGTGACGGTCTGGTGGGAAGGAACTGGGAAGGACGGTACGGGCAATGGTGTATTCGCGCCTGAGACGCGCGGGGAGGCCGATGCGGGCTGGGTTGCCTATCTGATTGCGGAGCGCTGACAGAGACCATGGCATACTACCGGCGTTTAACATATTGCTGAATCGGTGACCTGTGACTGGCCCTTCAGACAAGAAACTCTCGATTCTGTTTGCCGACGTCGTCGGCAGCACCCAGTTGTACGAAGCACTGGGTGACGACCGCGCGCGTGAAACGGTTCAGCAGTGCCTGGCAGTCATGAAACAGGCAACCGATCAATACGGTGGCAGCGTAATCAAGACCATGGGCGATGAGATCATGTCCACGTTTCCGTCGGCCGATGATGCGCTCAATGCTGCCAATCAGATGCAGCAGCGGATTACCAATACGATCCGGATTGAAACCGATGATTCGCATGTATCGATCCGGATCGGCTGCCACTATGGCCCGGTTGTTGCTGAAGAACGCGACATCGCCGGTGCAGCAGTTACCACCGCAAACCGGATGACGTCCCAGGCCAAGGCCGGGCAAATCCTCACTACGAGCTCGCTCGTCGAGCAACTGACACCTCAGTGGAAGGCGCTGGTCAGGCAAATTGACGTTGTGACACCCAAGGGTCAGTCGGATGAAGTGGCTGTGTTCGAAGTGCTTTGGCAGCCTGAAGAGGCGACCAACATGTTGCCATCGATTGACCCGGCAGCACGACCGCCACTGACTACAGGCAACCTGCGGCTACGTTTCAGAGGTGAAGAAGTTTTTGTTGGCGAGAAGGGCAA
Source organism: Gammaproteobacteria bacterium (assembly GCA_041396045.1). Classification (GTDB taxonomy): domain Bacteria; phylum Pseudomonadota; class Gammaproteobacteria; order Steroidobacterales; genus SHZI01. The sequence goes on from JAWKZI010000002.1 coordinate 28,002, forward strand.
GGTCGCGATCACGATGGGTCGTGCCGACGAGAACGACGTGGTCATCAAGGGCAACCTGATTTCCCGCGTACATGCACGTATTGATCTGACCCGGAATCGCTTTGTTCTGGTGGATGAAAGCACCAACGGAACTTTCATCCAGCAGGATGTCGGTGAAGAAATCTACGTAAGGCGCGACAGTACCGTGCTCACCGGGAGCGGCATTATCAGCATGGGGCGGATCGCGGCTCGTGGCACACCACTTGCCATTGAGTTCCGCGTCGAGGATTAAACGCCAGGAATCGACAGATCGCAGGGGCGGCCATCAGCCGCGATCCCGAAATTCGACCGCGGCTGAGGCGACTCCTGCAAGGGAAGTTGGTCAGTTCAGGGCACTGACGATCCGTTGATGTTCTCGAGCAGCGCCGGCGGCAAGTGACTGCCAGCGGCTTTGCAGATAGTCATTAACTTCCGCCATTTCAGTCAGCCAACCGCTTGCTTCTACCAGTCGGGGACTCAAGCGCGCCGGGTGCCATATCAGGCCCTTGACGTTGAGATCTGACTGGTTCAGCAGAAAGCCAATCGCGGTTTCACGAGCGCCAACCCGGCCAGCGCAGCGATCAATAATCCATTGAAGTACGCGCAGATTGTCGCCAAAGCCCGGCCACAGGAACTTGCCATCCTTGTTTTGCCGGAACCAGTTCACGTGGAAAATTTCCGGTAGTGTTCTGGACCGCTCGGCAAAGCTCAGCCAGTGTTGCCAGTAGTCGCCGAAGTTGTAACCACAGAAGGGTTTCATAGCCATTGGATCGCGACGTATGACGCCGACTTTTCCGGTGGCCGCGGCCGTGGTTTCAGAAGCAACGCTGGCGCCTACCAGCACGCCGTGTTGCCAGCTCCTGGCCTGATAAATCAGCGGTGCCAGTTCGCGGCGCCGGCCGCCAAAAATTATGGCCGTAATGGGCACTCCATTGGGATCTTCAGCCAGCGGTGAGTAGCTGGCGTTGCGCTGGGCTGCCACGGTGAAGCGGGAATTGGGGTGGGCTGCGGGGCCGTTCTTCGGATCGTACGGGCGGCCCTGCCAGTCAGTAACCGGCGTGCCGGTACCTTTGCCTTCCCACCAGGGTTCGTTGTCGGCGGTCAGTGCGACGTTGGTAAATATAGTGTCGCTCTGAATCATGTCGTAGGCATTTTTGTTGGTCTTGGGACTGGTGCCGGGTACGACACCGAAATATCCCGCCTCCGGATTGATCGCCCGCATCTGCCCCTGCTTGTCCAGATGAAGCCAGGCAATATCGTCGCCCAGGGTGCGGACTTTCCAGCCCGGCAGCGATGCCGGTGGAATCAGCATGGCGAGGTTGGTCTTGCCACAGGCGGACGGAAATGCCGCTGCCAGATTGTGCTTTTCACCCGTTGGGCTTTCCAGCTCGACAAGCAGCATATGTTCTGCCAGCCAGCCTTCCTGTCGGGCCTGCCAGCTGGCGATGCGCAGTGCATGACATTTCTTGCCGAGCAGCGCATTGCCGCCATACCCGGAACCAAAGCTCTTGATGAGCAGCTCTTCCGGAAAGTGCATGATGAAGCGGCGATCAGGATTGAGATCGCCTGTTGAATGCAGTCCGCGAACGAACTTGTTGTCTTTTTCGATCCGCCGCAGTGCCGGCGTGCCCATCCGCGTCATCAGCCGCATGTTGGCCACGACATAGGGACTGTCGGTGATTTCGACGCCGCACCGGGCATAGGGCGAGTCGATGGGCCCCATGCAGTAGGGGATAACGTACATCGTACGACCCTGCATGGCCCCGGCGAACAGCCCGTCGATTTTGCTGTGTGCATCGGCCGGCAACATCCAGTTGTTGTTCGGGCCGACGACTTCCTTCTTGTCAGTGCAAACGAATGTCAGGTGTTCAACCCGTGCCACATCGGACGGGTTGGAACGATGCAGATAACACCTGGGGTAGGTTTTGGGATTCAGGGGTAGCAGGTCGCCGGTCTCAACCATCTGCTTCAGTAGCTGCTGATACTCTGTCTCCGAGCCGTCGCACCAGCGAATCGATTTGGGTTTGGTGAGTTGTGCAACGTCGTCAACCCAGCGGCTTAGCGCTGTATTGTTCGTGGTCATGAACTGTCCTTGCCTGAATATACCGTCGACCGTTCAGCGACCGTAGCGGAAGCTGCCAGGAGGGCGATTTTGCGCGGCGACCATCGCATCTGATTATTGACATATTCGCGCGCTGTGGGTCGCCGGTCGCGCGAGGAGGCTCTATTATACAGATCAACCCGCCGATTCCGGCTCGAACGGCAGGCCGTTTCTTCATGTCGGGGTATTGCCATTCCTTCCACTGCATTTAGTTGTCTCGCCATAGAAACGTCCACATCGGTACCCAGCCTCGCGCTGAAGTGCGGCGACCGGCTGGCGGTGCGCGCCGAGCCCGGGTTGGCCGCACCATCCCGGGTGGTCTTTGAGTGGCTTCGTGATCTGCTCGAAGAGGCCCGATGCACGATCGGGGAGCTGGACTGCATTGCCTTCGGCGCAGGGCCCGGCAGCTTTACCGGAACACGAATAGCGGTGGCAATGGCGCAGGGTCTGGGCTATTCCAGTGGGCGACCCCTGTGCCGGATATCCTCGCTCGCTGCACTGGCTGCCGGCGTAATGCGCGAAACCTCCACCGATGCAGTTGCCTGCTGTCTGGATGCACGCCTTGGCGAGGTGTACCTTGGCCTGTATCACCGCGACGGGAACGGTGCCATCCGCGTCGTAATGCCCGACGCATTACTGGCCCCGTCCGACGTGCACCTGCCTGCCCATTCCGGCTGGTATGCCGCTGGCACAGGATGGAACGCTCATCCGGAAATGCGGCAGCGGCTTGAAGGCCAGATACTGGGTAGTGCGCCTGAATCAGTTCCATCCGCGGTAGATGTGCTCGAGCTCGCCCGGGATCAGTTTGAACGGGGCGACGTCATATCGCCGGCCGACGCTGCACCCAACTACTTGCGGACCCGTGTCGCATCGCTGCCGCGCTCAGCGGCATCTGGAGCCAGACCATGAATATCCGGCTTATGAACGTTATTGGTGCTGCAGCGTGTGCAGCGATGATGGGATATGCGCTTTACGCACAGCATGTGCTCGGACTCGAACCGTGCCCGTTGTGCATATTCCAGCGCGTGGCGGTTATCACGCTGGGTATCGTTTTTCTGGCAGCCGCGCTGCATCCGGCCGGGCTCGTCGGGCGAAAAATCTATGCCGTATTGCTGGGCGTCGTTGCACTGGCCGGCAGCGGTGTAGCTGGCCGGCATGTATGGCTGACCACTTTGCCACCGGAGCGTGTCCCGGCCTGTGGTCCAGGCCTCGACTTCATGCTGCAGGCCTTTCCGCTCCGTGATGCCCTGGCGATGGTCCTGTCCGGGTCCGGTGAGTGTGCCGAGGTTGACTGGCATTTTCTGGGATTGAGCATGCCTGCGTGGGTGCTGATTGCTGTTCTCTCGCTGGGTGCCTTTGGCGTCGTAATCAACTGGCGTGCTGGTCGGGCCCGCCGCTGACCGGGAGACGGGCGCTAACCCAGCAGGCGATCGAGTATTTCCCGGTAAACGGCCCGCATGGTGTCGATGTCCGCGATCGGGACCTGTTCATTGGGTTTGTGAATCGTGGCATTAACGGGTCCGAACTCGACCACATGGGTGCCGCTGGGGGCAATAAACCGGCCATCTGAAGTGCCGCCGCCGGTCGACAGTTCCGGTCGTATACCTGTGTGTTTGGCAACTGCCGCGGCAATGGTGTCGGTCAGTTCCCCCGCTGGTGTCAGAAACGGCTCTCCGGACAAATGCCAGTCCAGCGTGTAATCGATGTCGTGCGCATCAAACACCCCTTCAATGTGTTCGCGAAGCTTCGTGTGGGTCCAGACCGTGGAGTAGCGGATATTGAAGCGCGCGGTCAGTGTCCCCGGGGTTACGTTGACCGCATCGCCGATACTTTCAAGCTTGACCATCTGAAAGCTGGAGGGCGGGAAAAACTCATTGCCGTTGTCCAGAGGCGTGGCGTGCAGGGCATTCAGTATGGGTGCGAATGCCTTGATCGGATTTCGCGCCAGATGCGGGTAGGCCACGTGACCTGGCAACCCGTGGACGGTCAGCATGCCGCTCAGCGAGCCCCGCCGGCCAATGCGCACGGTGTCGCCCAACCGGGACTCGCAGGAGGGCTCACCGATAACACACCATTCCAGTGTCTCGCCACGTTCCTTGAGGTGCTGCATGACCCGCTTCGTGCCGTCCTGAGCGCGACCTTCTTCGTCGCTGGTGATCAGGAAGGCGATCGAGCCCGGTGATCCGGCCGGTCGGCAATGAAGTCCGTGGCCGCATCAAGCATTGCGGCGAGCCCGCTTTCATGTCGGCCGCGCCGCGCCGTACAGAACCCCGTTACGAATCTCGGGTACAAAGGGCTCTGTCAGCCAGGCTTCGCGGGGCCCGGCAGGTACAACGTCGGTATGGCCGGCAAAGCACAGGGTTGGTCCGGCGCGTCCGCGCCGGGCCCAGAGGTTGGTTACGTCTCCGAAGGGCAGTGCCTCCAAGTTTAAACCGGCGGCCACCAGTCGTTCGGCCAGCAATTCCTGGCATCCGGCATCGTCGGGCGTCACCGACGCGCGACGCATCAGTTCCTGCGTCAACTCGACCGTGCTGCTCACGTCTTGTGGTTGCGTTGGCTCAGTCACTGCGCAGCAGTTCGTTGAGCGAAACCTTGGCGCGTGTCCTCGCATCCACACGTTTAACGATCACCGCGCACGACAGGCTGCAGCGACTCTCCTTTGCCGGCAGGCTGCCGGGGACCACTACGGCGCCGGCAGGAACGCGGCCGTAGCTTACTTCGTCACGGGCGCGATCATAGATCCGTGTGCTCTGACCAATGAATACGCCCATCGAGATCACGGCGCCTTCCTCGACAACAACGCCCTCGACGATCTCGGACCGCGCACCAATGAAGCAGTTGTCCTCGATGATGGTCGGGCCAGCCTGAATTGGCTCCAGTACACCACCGATTCCAACGCCACCCGACAAGTGAACGTTCCGGCCAATCTGTGCGCAACTGCCGACAGTTGCCCAGGTGTCCACCATGGTGCCGCTGTCGATATAGGCACCGATATTCACGAACGACGGCATCAAAATGACGTTGGCGGCAACATAGGCGCCGCGGCGGACAATGGCCCCGGGAACCACCCGGGTGCCGGCGGCGGCAAACTGTTCTGCCGTCCAGTCGTGGTACTTGAGGGGCACCTTGTCGTAGTAGTCGGTTACGCCAGCCGGCATGCGGATGCTGGGTCCAATGCCAAAGTGCAGGAGCACGGCTTTCTTCAGCCACTGATGGACTGTCCAGTCGCCGGAGGTTTTGCTGGCCACGCGGGCTGTGCCGGAATCAAGCTGCGCGATTGCTGCGGCGACCGCCGACTTGAGCTCTGGTGCGGCATTCGGCAGGTCCAGGCTGGCTCGTGCTTCAAATGCAGCTTCAATCTGGTTCTGGATCGTCGATTCGTTCATGGCAACTTTCAATCGGTACTGTCGAGGGCCTCGGCGAGCGATTCCTTGAGTTGCTCACAGAGTTCCGGCGTTAACGGAGCGCCGGGAAGGTCCGTGACATAAAACACATCTTCCGCGCGTTCGCCAACTGTAAGTATTTTTGCCGCCTGTATGGCGACCTGGTGGCGGCGTAAAACCTGGCCAACCTGGCACAAAAGACCGGGCCGGTCGCCAGCCACGATCTCCATCACGGTACGGTCGTTGGTTTCGTCAGCGGCAAAACTGACATGGATCGGCGTGGAAAACATGCGCACCTGGCGTGGTGGGCGCCGGGTCACCTTGAATGTGCTCTCCTCATCCGCCGAAATTGCCTGTTCTAGGCGATAGCGAATCTGGTCGCGGCGTTCGCCATCCTCGATCTGTTCGCCATCATTCTCGAGCACCACGTAGGTTGACAGGCTGAAGCCGTTGCCGAGCCGGATGATGCGTGCGTCGGCAATATCCAGTCCGAGTTCGTCGAGCACGGCAGTTACTGTCGCAAAGGTATAGAGATCGCGGGGTGCATACACCATGACCGCAGTTCCGGCCCCCGAGGTCTCCGCCTGAACGCCGGCCAGAACCCTTTGCCCCTCATCGGCACGGGCGGCGAGTAACTGTGTATGCCAGGCAATCTGCTCGGGACGAATGCGCAGAAAGTAGTCATCGCCAAAATCAGCCCACAGCGCCTCAATGCGTGCTTCCGGTACCTTGGCCAGCGCCGGGAGCATGCGGGCCGCGGCCTTGCGCTCCTCGATCAGCGCGTCCCGATCAATTGGCTTCTCGAGCCCGCGGCGCAGGGCGCGTTTGGCCTGCCCGTACAGTTCCTCGAAAAGCTGTGCCTTCCATGAATTCCAGAGCTTTGGATTGGTGGCGCGCACATCGGCCACGGTCAGCAGGTAAAGGTAGTCCAGATGCACTTCATCGCCGATCTGGCCGGCAAACTCGGCGATGACTACCGGATCGCTGATGTCACGCTTTTGCGCCGTCAGGGACAGCAGCAGGTGATTGCGAACCAGCCACGCCACAAGGCGGGCGTCGTAGCGACTCATGCCATGTTCAAGCACGAATGATTCGGCGTCCAGGGCGCCCAATTCGGAATGATCACCACCCCGACCCTTGGCGATGTCGTGGAAGAGGCCAGCCAGGTAGGCCAGTTCCGGCGACGGCAGCGACTGCATGATCTCCGAGCACCGCGGATATTCATGGTTGTAGCGACTGAGCGCAAACCGGCGCAGATTGCCAACGACGAACAAGGTGTGTTCGTCTACGGTATAGGCATGGAACAGGTCGTACTGCATGCGGCCGACGATGCGCCCGAAGGCCGGTACATATCGCCCCAGGACGCCATAGCGATTCATGCGCCGCAGTTCGTGTGTGACGCGGTCCCGGGCCCGGAGAATCTGCAGAAACAACCGCTGGTTACGGGGGTCCTGGCGAAATTCGTCGTCGATCAGGTTGAGGCTGCGACGGATCAGCGAAATCGTCCCGGCTCCGACGCCCTTCAGTTCCGGGCGCTTTTGCATGTGCAGGAACAGCTCAAGCAGCGCTGACGGCGTGCGGTCGAACACACCGTCGTCCACCGCCTGCAGGAATCCATTGTGAATGTTGAAGTGCTCGTCGAGTCGCTCGGGTTCGGCGTTGGGGTCGTTGAAAATGGCTTCCTGAAACTGCTGCAGCACCATTTCATTCAGTCGGCTGAGGTCCATTACCGTGCGGTAATAGCGCTGCATGAATTGTTCGACGGCCAGCATGTAGGAGGCATCCTGGTAGTCGAACATGTGGGCGATACGGGCCTGATAGTCGAAAAGCAGCCGATCCTCGTGCCGCTCGGTCAAGAGGTGCAGCGCGAAGCGGATGCGCCACAGGAACTCGCGACCCTGCAGCAGCAGGCGTAGTTCCGGCGGACTCAGAAAGCTGCGACTGACCAGATACTCAAGGTCGCCTCGGCCGTACTCCCGCAAGGCAAGCCAGCGAATCGTCTGGATATCCCGCAATCCGCCCGGGCTGCCTTTGACGTCCGGCTCCAGGTTGTAGGCGGTATCGTCATAGCGGTGATGGCGCTGCATCTGCTCGCGGATCTTGCCCTCAAAGTACTGCCTTGACGGCCAGACCTTGCCGGTCGCAATCGCGGACTGCATTTCCCACAGCAAGTCCTCCGGGCCGGACAGAAGCCGGGACTCCATCAAGGTGGTTAACAGCGTCAGATCCGTCGCCGCGTCCTGGCCACATTCGGTGGCAGTACGTACGCTGTGCCGGATCTCCAGGCCGGCATCCCACATCAGGGTCAGGAAACTGGACAGGCTGTCCGGTACGGGGGACGCATCGTGTTCGGGTGTCAGCACCAGCAGGTCGATATCCGAGCAGGGATGCAGTTCGCCGCGACCGTAGCCACCAACAGCCACCAGTGCGCAGTTCATGTGGCTGGCATCCCCGGCGCAGCGCCAGGCCTCGCACACCACCAGATCTACCAGCATCGCCCGATCGGCCACGAGGCGTGTGGCCGTTTCGCCGGCCAGAAAACGCTGTTTCAGGGCTGCATCGCCGGTCGTCAGCACGCCCTTCAGCACCTGCAGGGTGCTGCCTGGCGCCAGCAACAGACGTCGGACTGCCGACCAGTCAAAAGCAGAGCCATCCGATTGCAGTACAGTTGCCGCCAGTTGTCGGGATTCGGCCGACAGGCTTAGCGCCGGGCTGACAACTGCATTCACGGCTTTTCCCCGGCCCCCAGAGTCAGTACCTCGCAACCATCGCGGGTGATCAGCAGGGTGTGTTCCCACTGGGCGGAAAGTGAGTGGTCGCGCGTGACCACTGTCCAGCCATCCGGCAACAGGCGCACATGACGTTTGCCCGCGTTAACCATTGGTTCGATCGTGAATGTCAGTCCCTCACGCAACTCAAGGCCCGTACCCGGTTCGCCGTAGTGCAGTACCTGTGGGTCCTCGTGAAAGACACGTCCGATTCCGTGGCCGCAATACTCCCGAACGACGCTGAATCCCTCGGCCTCTACAAAGGTCTGGATCACATGACCGATATCGCCCAATCGATTGCCGGGCCGGGCCTGGCCGATGCCCAGCCAGAGGGCTTCCCGACTGACCCGGGCAACCCGCTCACCGAGGACTGTCGCCTTGCCAACGTGGAACATCCGGCTGCTGTCGCCGTGAAAGCCATCCTTGATGACGGTTACATCGATATTGATGATATCGCCTGACTTGAGGCGTTTTTCACCGGGGATGCCGTGGCACACGACGTGGTTGACCGAGGTGCAGACCGACTTGGGGAAGCCGCGGTAGTTGAGCGGAGCGGGGATCGCTTGCTGCACATTCACGATGTAGTCGTGGCAGATCTGATCAAGTTCGTCGGTGGTCACGCCGGGCTGGACATGGGGGCCGATCATGTCCAGCACGTCGGCGGTGAGCCGGCCGGCCTCGCGCATGAGGGCCTGTTCGGCCGGGGTTTTGATTGTGATGCTCATCCGTGAGTCCTATGCCGGCCTGGGGTCCAGGCTGGCCTGAGTTCTGAGCCGGTGCAAGTGCTGCTGGCCGGCGTGAGTCCTGTCGCCTGGCATGCCTGCCACAGCCCGGACCCGCGTTGTAGCTGCCAATCCGCTATGGTATAAAGCGCCCGCCCTAGAGGCAACGAAATCCACACGCGATTCGTCACATCCAGCTGGGTGCCAGCAGTCGTTTCGGCGGCTGGTTGCCGGATGGGAACCGCGGAGGCCCTAACCCACATAACAATGAGGCGCGAGTTGCAGTAACACTGCGGCAGGCCTCAAGGAGATCCCATGACTGACGTCACCATGCGCCAGATGCTCGAAGCTGGTGTGCATTTTGGTCACCAGACCCGCTACTGGAACCCCAAGATGGGCCCGTACATTTTCGGTGCCCGGAACAACATCCACATTATCAATCTGGAGCACACGGTACCGCTTTTCGGCAAAGCGATGTCGTTCGTTCGTGCATTGGCCGCCGATGGCGGTCAAATCCTTTTCGTGGGCACCAAGCGCGCCGCCCGTGAGTCAGTGAAGACACAGGCTGCCCGGTGTGGCATGCCACATGTCAGTCACCGCTGGCTGGGTGGCACTTTGACCAACTTCAAGACGATCAAGCTGTCCACCAAGCGTCTCGAAGACCTGGATGCGATGGAAGAGGATGGGCGGTTTGCCAAACTGACCAAGAAGGAAGTGCTGGAGCGGCGCCGCGAGCGTGAGAAGCTGGAGCGCAGCCTTGGCGGGGTCAAGTCGATGGCGTCATTGCCCGACGCGATATTTGTCATCGATGTCGGTCATGAGCAGATCGCGATCCGCGAGGCCAATAAACTGGGCATTCCGGTGGTCGGCATCGTCGATACCAATTCAAGCCCCGAGGGCGTCCAGTACATGGTTCCGGGAAACGATGACGCCATGCGGGCAGCCGAGTTGTATGCAGTTGCGATCGCGGACGCTGTACTCGAAGGCAAGGCGTCGATTCCTGCCATACCGATGGGCGAGGACGATTTCGTCGAACTCGACGCCGAAGGCCGACCCAGATCGGCTGAAAGCCGACGACCCGGATCAGCGCGACGTGCGCCGCGTAAAGCGGTTGCATCGGCCCGCCAGGACTTCGGCGGCGATTACTCCCGACGCTGGCGAATCGGCACCGGCTGATGCCGCTGCTGACGTCGCTGCCTGCCGCCGATGACGTCGCTGGTAGTACCGACGCCACCTGAACAGGAGACTTATACGATGGCCATTTCTGCAAGTCTGGTCAAAGACCTGCGTGAACGGACCGGCGCCGGCATGATGGAGTGCAAGCGTGCGCTGGTCGATACCGACGGTAACCTCGACGGTGCCGTTGAATTGTTGCGAACGCGTGGTCAGGCCAAGGCGGAAAAGAAGGCTGGCCGGATTGCGACCGAAGGTCAGGTGCTCACGGCCCGGAGTCCTGGCGGCGATGTTGTCGTTATCCTCGAAGTCAACTGTGAGACCGACTTTGTGGCGAACGACAGGTTTTTTCAGGAATTTGCCCAGAGTGCCGCCGAAATTGCTGTCCGGGAGCAGCCAGCCACCATTGAGGCTCTGATGGCCCTGCGCCTGGCGGACGGTCGATCTCTGGAGGAGGCGCGCCGCGATCTGGTGGCGAAGATCGGCGAAAACGTCAGCATCAGACGCTTCGAGTACCTGCGGCCAGTCGGCCATCCCTGGCCAGCTATATGCACGGGACGCGTATCGGTGTGCTGGTGGACCTGGAGGGCGGTGACCTGAACTCGGCAAGGATCTGGCCATGCACATTGCTGCCAGCAATCCACGCTTCCTGACCGCGGACGAGGTGCCGGAGACACTCAAGACGAGTGAGCGCCGAATTCTGACGGAGCAGGCAGCGGGCGAGGGCAAGCCGGCCGAAATTGTCGCCAAGATGGTCGAGGGGCGGCTGCGCAAGTACCTGAATGAAGTTGCCCTGGTCGGACAGCCGTTCGTCAAGGACCCTGACATCACCGTTGCGAAACTTCTGAAGGACCGTGGCGCCCGGATTCACCGGTTTGTGCGACTGGAGGTTGGCGAGGGCATCGAGAAGAAGTCCGAGAATATCGCCGACGCCGTAGCCGCAATGAACTCTGCGGGTTGATCGGCAAAGGTCGATCCATACCAGGCCGGGGCCGGCATGCCGGGTTCCGGCCTTGCGGAACCCGGTGTCGGCAATATCCGGTAGAATTCCGCCTCCATTGATTCTGCGGCGATTTCCGCCGCGTCCGGTTGATTTTTGATGAACGACGCACCCCCGGTCTACAGGCGCATTCTGCTCAAGGTCAGCGGTGAAGCCCTCATGGGCAACGGCGACTATGGCATTGACCCTGATGTGCTTGTGCGGGTTGCCAGGGAAGCGAAGGAAGTCATCGCCCTCGGCGCTCAGCTGGGGATTGTGATTGGCGGTGGCAATATTTTCCGTGGCGCGGGCCTGGCCCGGGCCGGCATGGATCGGGTCACCGGCGACCACATGGGCATGCTGGCAACAGTAATCAATGCGCTGGCCCTGCAGGATGCCCTGGAGCGGGTTGGCGCCCACGCCAGGGTCATGTCGGCCCTGCAGATCCACGAGGTCAGCGAAGACTACATTCGACGCCGGGCCATCCGCCATCTGGAAAAGGGCCGGGTAACAATTTTCGCAGCCGGAACCGGCAATCCATTCTTTACGACGGATACCGCTGCCGCTTTGCGCGCGATCGAGATCGGTGCCGACATACTGGTGAAAGGTACGAAGGTCGACGGCGTCTATACTGCTGATCCGGTCACCAATCCCGCGGCGAGTCGCTATGATCACCTCACCTTCGATCGGGTGATCAACGACAAGCTGAATGTCATGGACACAACCGCCATTGTCATGTGCCGAGAAAACAATGTCCCGATCCGCGTATTCAATCTGCAGGTCCCTGGAGAACTGCTGCGCCTGGTTCGGGGAGGCAATGTCGGAACTCTGGTAACCAGCAGCATGGTTGCCACCAGGTCCGGGGCATAGGGAGTTGCCATGATCGAAGAAATTCACCAGGACACGGATCAACGCATGGCCAAGTGCGTCACAGCACTGGGGCAGGCATTACGTAAACTACGTACCGGAAGAGCCCACCCGAGTTTGTTGGAGCATCTTATGGTGGAGTATTACGGAACCACGGTCCCGCTGACCCAGACCGCAAATATCGCCATTGAGGATGCGCGGACCCTGACGGTAACGCCATGGGAAAAGGGCATGGTTGCCACAATTGAGAAGGCAATCATGACCGCCAATCTCGGCTTTACACCGGTAACTGCAGGAACCGTGATTCGTGTGCCATTGCCGGTGCTGACCGAAGAGCGCCGCAAGGACCTTGCAAAGCTGGTAAAGCATGAAGCGGAACTGGCCCGGGTTTCCGTCCGCAATGTCAGGCGTGATGCCATGTCGGACCTCAAGGAAGCGCTCAAGGAAAAGCTGATCACTGAAGATAGTGAACGGCAGGCCACGACCCAGATTCAGGAACTGACGGACAAGCATGTGGCCGACATCGACAGAATCTCTGACGAGAAGCAAAAAGAAGTAATGGAGTTCTGACCATTTTCCGGCGCAGCACCAGGGACGGGAACTTTCTGAGCGACAGTGGCATGAGCAGCAACGACACTGGCAGCAGCAGAACCGCCGCAGACAGCAGCGAACCGATACCACCGCTGGTTCGGCCCACGCATGTTGCCATCATCATGGACGGCAACGGCCGCTGGGCTACATGCCACGGCAAGCCACGGCATGCCGGTCACCGTGCTGGCGTCAAAGCCGCCCGTGAGGTCGTGGAAGCCTGTGCAGAATCCAACGTCAAGGTTCTGACACTTTTTGCCTTCAGCAGCGAAAACTGGAAGCGGCCCCCGAGCGAAGTTGATGCCCTGATGCGTCTTTTTGTCGAGGTGTTGCAGCGAGAAGTTGACACCCTCCACCAGAACGATATTCAGCTACGCTTCATCGGTGCCCGGGACAGCCTGCCAACCATTCTTCGCAAGCGCATGGCCGATGCCGAAGCGCGGACAGCCAACAATTCGCGAATGACGCTGGTACTTGCCGTGGCTTATGGCGGGCAGTGGGATATGGTGCAGGCGGTGCGACGCATTACCCAGAAAGTGCGCTCCGGTGACCTGGACCCGGCAGATATCGATGAAGCGTTGATCGATCGGCACAGGGCCCTGGCGGGTCTTCCGGCACCCGATCTTCTGATTCGTACCGGCGGGGAGCAACGGGTCAGCAACTTCCTGCTATGGGACCTCGCCTACACGGAACTGTGTTTTACTGACACACTTTGGCCGGACTTCGGTACCGATCAGATTTCCTTCGCCCTTAATGCCTACGGTCAGAGACAGCGTCGTTTTGGACTGACCGGTGATCAACTTGAAGCGGTAGGCGACTGAGCGCTTCCCGCCCATTAGCGGGGTATAACCAGCCATGAGCCAGCTGAAGCAGCGCGTCTTCACTGCCATCCCGTTGCTACTGGTACTGGTACTGGTGCTGTTCGTTGCGCCGTACTGGTTGGCCGCCGGCTTGAGTGCCGTTCTATTCGTGGTCGCTGCGTGGGAATGGGCGGTGTTCCTGCGATTGCCGTGGCCAGGAGCACGTATTTTCTACACCGTGCTGACGGCCCTGCTGTTGTCGATGGTTGCCTGGCTGGTGCCGGGCCTCATTTCCCTGAAGGTTGTGCTCTGGATCGCCCTGGCATGGTGGGCATGGGCGTTTCTGTGGGTGCTCGATACCCAACGTCCATGCCATCCGCGTTGGCCGCTCTCGCGGGCTGGCTGGTTCTGGTGCCATGCTGGGCGGCCCTGATTGCCATTCTCGGTAATTCGGCTCAGGGCCCGGAATTGCTGCTGCTGGCGTTGGCAATAGTCTTTGCAGTGACAGTGGCGCCTATTTCATGGGTCGGCGCTTTGGGCGGATCAAACTGGCTCCCCGGGTAAGTCCCGGGAAGACCTGGGAAGGACTCTTCGGCGGCATAGGGCTGGCGGCGTTGGTCGCGGCGGGCGGCGGCCTGCTACTTGGGCTTCCATTGGCATTTATCGTTCCGGTGGGCGTTGGTGTTTCTGCCCTGTCGTTGTCGGGGATCTCACGGAAAGCATGTTTAAAAGGAGTGCCGGCGTGAAAGATAGCGGCAACCTGATTCCGGGTCACGGCGGGGTACTGGACCGCCTTGACAGCATCACTGCCGCCATGCCGCTGTATGCGCTGGCCATGTCCTGGCACGGGATTCTGGCAGCCTGAATCGCTGGATGGGCCAGTTCTTGCTGCGCCGCCGTTAATGTACTTGTCAGCTTCGCCATCTTTCGTATCTGATCAGGTGCACACATCCGTCGGGTGTTTGCAAAGTTCGACAGGGCAAGCCCATGCGTAATGCCTTAAGATTCGCGCCATGTCGCAAATAATGACCTCGGCTCTGGCCTTCGTGGCGGCGATCGGCCTCCTTGTCGCCATTCATGAATATGGTCACTACATCGTGGCCCGCCTTTGTGGTGTCAAGGTTCTGCGCTATTCGATCGGTTTTGGCCGTGTGCTCTGGTCGAAGCGAGCCGGTCCGGATCAGACGGAGTACTGCCTGTCGGCGATTCCGCTGGGTGGTTACGTCAAGTTGCTTGATGAGCGTGACTGCGCAGTGACCTTCGCGGAACGCGACCGGGCTTTCAACCGCCAGTCAGCGCCGACCAAGGTCGCCATTCTGTCGGCCGGTCCGGCATTTAATCTCTTGTTCGCGATCGCCGCCTATACCGCCATGTTCATGGCGGGTGTTCCTGGCATGAAGCCGGTTATCGGTACGGTCGAACCCGGAACGGTGGCCGCCAGCGCCGGCCTGCACGACGGTGATCTGATCGTTGCGGTTGGCGACCAGCCAGTCCGGACCTGGGAATCGGCAACGCTTGCCATGCTGGACGACATGCTGGCCGACGGTGCCATCCGTCTGGAAGTTGCTGACGAGCGTGGTGACAAGCGCTCGGCCACAATGTTGACCGCTGGCCGCGAGTCCGCCCTGACCGAGCCGGGAAAGCTGTTCACCGAGCTGGGCCTGAAACCCTGGTCGCCGGAGCCTGATCGCGTGATCAGCGCCATCACACCGGACAGCCCGGCTGACAAGGCCGGCTTGTTGCCGGGCGACCGGCTGGTGTCCACCAATGGCGAAAGCGTGAAGTCCCTTGGCGAGTGGATCAGTTACATACGGGCCCGACCCGGTGAAACGGTTGATATCACCGTTGAGCGTGACGATCAGCCGCTTGAGCTGCCGGTGCAGATTGGCACGGTAAAGACCGATGACGGAACAATCGGGCAGATTGGTGCCGCATTCGCCATGCCTGAGGGTGTGCTGGAAAGCATGCGCACAGAGGAGCGCTATGGCCCGCTGCAGTCGCTGGAGCGGGGTGTGGCAGGACCTGGGAAATGAGCACTGACGTTACGGATGATCGGTCGTATGGTAACCGGCGATGTCTCGCCGAAAAACATCAGCGGGCCGATCAATATTGCCCAATACGCCGGCATGAGTGCCTCATTCGGCGTTACCGCATTCCTGAGCTTCCTGGCCATCGTCAGCATCAGTCTGGGCGTGCTCAACCTGTTGCCCATCCCGATGCTGGATGGCGGGCAGATCGCCTATACACTTGTTGAAACACTCAAAGGTGGTCCCTTGTCTGAACGCGCCCAGATCATCGGCCAGCAAGTCGGCATTGCGTTCTTGCTGGTCCTGATGAGTTTGCCTTCTACAACGATATCGCGCGACTTCTCAGTTAGTTTCCTGATGCGTTTTCGAGCGGTGCTCTCAGCTACTGTCCGCGGCCTGTTGCCGGCCATTATGTTGACCGTGCTGTCGGCCATGCCGGGCCTGGCGGTTGCCCAGCAGCCGGATCCTGCAGCCGCCACCGGGGCGGCGGGGCTGGTCGTGCGCGGTATTCGCGTTGAAGGCCTGCAGAGGATCGCCGAAGGCACGGTATTCAACTATCTGCCGATCAATATCGGCGACCAGATCGACGAGAACCGGATCCGGGAGGCCATTCGCGCCGTTTACAGCACCGGGTTCTTTCGCGACGTCGAGATGCGCTGGGACAACGGTACCCTGGTGGTTGTGGTTGCCGAACGTCCGTCGATTGCTGATTTCACCATCACCGGCAACAAGGACATCAAGACCGAGGATCTGAAGGAGCCCTTGGCGCGGATCGGACTCAAGAAAGGCCGTACGTTCAACCAGTCCGTACTGGACGAGGTTGAGCAATCCCTGACCGATCAATATTTCAGTCGTGGCAAGTATGCGGCGACGATCAAGGCCGAGGTTAATGACCTGCCCGACAACAAGGTCGATATTGCCATCACGATCAAGGAGGGCGATCGGGCCAGAATCCGCCAGATCAACCTGGTGGGCAACACGAGTTTTTCGGACAAGGAATTGCTTGGCCAGTTTGAGCTGAAAACGCCCGACTGGCTCTCGTGGATTCGTCAGGACGACCGATACTCCCGCGAGGCGCTCTCGGGTGATCTGGAAAAGCTGCGATCGTTCTATATGGATCGCGGCTTTGCCGACTTCGGCGTGGAATCCACCCAGGTCGCAATTTCGCCCGACAAGGGCGATATTTTTATCACGATCAACCTGGTTGAAGGCGAGCGCTACAAGATCAGCGACGTGCGGCTTGGTGGCGAACTGGTGTTGTCCGAGGCCCAACTGAACCCGTTTGTACAGGTCAAGCCGGGACAGACCTACTCCCAGCGTCTGATTACGCAAAGTGCCGACCTGATCCGCCTGCGACTGTCGGAGGAAGGTTATGCCTTTGCCACGGTGGAGCCGGTGCCGGAACTTGACCGGGAAGCCAAGACGGCTGCAGTGACCCTCTATGTGGAGCCGAAAAAGCGTGTTTATGTACGGCGGGTCAATTTCAATGGGACCTCGTCGGTCAATGATGAGGTCTTCCGCCGCGAGTTGCGCCAGTTCGAAGGCGCCTATCTGTCGAACAGCCGGCTTGAACGCTCGAAGATCCGTATTCAGCGTCTGCCCTATATTGAAAAGGTGGAGGAGAACACCAATCCGGTACCTGGTACGCCGGATCTGGTCGATCTGGACTTCAATATCACCGAGGGGCTTCCGGGGCAGTTCGGTGGCGGGGTGGGCTACTCCGAGTCCCAGAAGCTGATTCTGAATGGCAGCTTTGTACACACGAACTTCATGGGCTCGGGTAATCGCGTGCAGGCCGACATCAACTCCGGGCGCTATCGGACGGTCTACAGCTTCGCATTTACCGATCCCTACACCACGATCAACGAGGTGAGCCGCACCATCAGCTTTGCCTACCGGGATATCACCCAGTTCACATCCCAGGCGTCTGATTTTTCGACCAAGACCCTGTCTGCATCCGTTGAGTACAGTTATCCACTGACCGAGTATCAGCGGCTCATTCTGGGCGGGACCTGGCAGAGTGCAGAATTGCTGTCCGACAGTTTCAGCAGCCGTCAGGCCCAGCAGTGGGTGCGCAACAACGGCAAGAGCGAGACAAGCTTCGTCAATGGCGGCGCCATTTACACGTCGGACTTTGACACCTTTGAGATGGTCGCCGGCTGGGTTTACGATAGTCGCAACCGGTCGCTGTTTGCCGATCGTGGCGCCCGCCACCGACTGGTTGCCAACACAACGATTCCGGGCAGTGACGTCGAGTACTTCACGATCAACTACAACTATCAGCAGTATGTGCCGCTAACCCGTTGGGCAACAATGCTTTTCAAGGTTGACCTGGGATATGGTGACGCCTTCGGCGACACCACCTCGCTGCCACCCTACAAAAACTACTTTGGCGGCGGCCCGGACACCGTTCGTGGCTTTCGCGAGAATGAACTGGGCCCCAAGGACGACTTCGGCAATCCGTACGGTGGCGATACCCTCGTGTCCGGGCAGGCTGAACTGTTATTGCCCATTCCTGAAAAGTGGCAGTCGAAGGCCCGCTTCTCCCTGTTTTATGATGTTGGTAATGTGTACTCCCTGGGCAATGTCGAGTTTTATGACAAGCAGGGCGTCAACCCGATCAAGTATGATTTCAGCACTGAAAACCTGAAGCAGTCAGTCGGTATAGCCGCTCAATGGCTGGCACCTCTCGGACTGTTTCGTTTCAGCTACGCCCTCCCGCTCAATGCGGAGAGTGGCACCACGAGCCTCTATGGTGACGATACGGAGCGGTTCCAGTTTTCCATCGGCGGCGCCTTCTAGACACTACTACGACAAATCGGGTGCATGATCCGGCGTATTGCGGGGTCCTGCCTCAATCATCCGGCAAGGGAACAAAATGTTGCACATGAAGAAGCACAGCGTAATTTCAGCTTTCAAGTTAACCGCAGTAGTGTCGGCCATTTTTCTTTTTTCGGCCCCGCTGTTGCCATCAACGGCAGACGCGCAAGTCAAGCCGCTCAAGGTTGGCTTCGTCAATGTCCAGCGGCTGCTGATTGAATCACCGCAGGCGAATGCGGCCAACAAGTCCCTGGAAAATGAATTTGCACCCCGTCAGCGGGATCTGGTTGCCAAACAAAAGTCGTTCAAGGACCGTGCGGACAAGTTCCAGAAAGACAGCGCTGTAATGGGCGCCGATGAGCGACGCAATACCGAGAACGATCTGCGTCGCGACGAGCGCGAGCTGTCGCGCCAGGTCGATGAGCTTCGCGAGGATCTGAACAATCGCAAAAACGAAGAGCTTCGGGAAGCTGCGGGTCGATGTGTTGCGGGAGATTGAAGCCTTTGCCAAGCAGGGCGGCTACGATCTCATTGTCAGCGATGCGCTTTACGTCAATCCGACGCTGGACGTCACCAGCCAGGTGCTGCAGGCTTTGCAGAGTCGCGCCAAGTAACAATTGTCGCGCGATGGTCGCCATTGGTGATGCATGGCCATCGTGCCGGGTTCATCAGGGTGGATCCAGGGCTGCAAGTTTGAGGAACTAAGCGGATGGGAGTCAGTCTGGGTCAGCTTGCAGTGCGTTACGGCTGTGAGTTGCGGGGTGACCCGGAGCGGGTGGTGGAGCGGGTGGCGACGCTTGATTCAGCAGATGACCGCTCGCTGACATTCCTCGCCAATCCGGCCTACCGCAGCAAACTCGCTGCCACACGGGCTGGCGCTGTTGTTCTGACCGCTGCTGATGCCGACGCTTGTCCTGTGGCCAGCCTGGTGTCAGCCAACCCCTACGTAGTCTACGCGCACGCGGCTGTGGAGCTGCATCCCCCAGCGCCCGTAGAGCCCGGGATTCACCCGTTCGCCATCGTCACAACAGGCTCGACGATACCGCCGTCCTGCCAATTGGGTCCCGGGGTTGTCATTGGCCGCCAGGTTGTTATCGGCGAGCGGGTTGTGATTGGTCCGAACTCGATCGTCGGCGATCGGGTGAAAATCGGCGATGACACGCAGATCATGCCGGGCGTGGTGGTTTATGCGGGCACCCGGATTGGCGCCAGATGTGTATTGCATACCGGCGTTGTGCTGGGTTCGGACGGCTTCGGTTTTGCACGTGAGCGCGACGGGACGCATGTCAAGGTGCCCCAGCTTGGCAGTGTCGTTGTCGGTAACGACGTGGAGATCGGCGCCAATACAACCATTGATCGCGGCGCCATCGACGATACGGTGATCGGCAACGGCGTGAAGCTCGATAACCAGATTCAGGTTGGCCACAATGTGCGTATCGGCGACCACACCGTGATTGCGGCGCAGACCGGCATTTCCGGCAGTGCCACAATTGGTGCTCGCTGCATTGTGGGTGGCAAGGCCGGGTTTGCCGGTCACATTGTCGTTGTGGATGACGTGGTAATTGGTGGCGGTACCAGTGTCACAGGGTCGATCCGGACGGCCGGGGTCTATGCCGGTGGCGGTACCCCGGCAGATACCCTGCCAAGATGGCGACGGAATATGGCACGTTTCAGTCAGCTTGATGACATGGCCAAGCGACTGCGGGCTCTGGAGCGGCGCCTGATATCGTCTGGTGACGTTGAATCGCCTGGCAAAGACGGGTCGGCTGCCGACAAGCGGCCGGCAGATATAGTGTTGAAGACTCGTGGGAAAGACGCCAAGTGACAGCGATACATCCTACCGCCATCGTGGATTCACGGGCGGAACTGGCCGCCGATGTCAGCGTCGGCCCCTATGCCGTAATTGATGCTGGCGTAACCATTGGTGCCGGAACAACGATCGGTGCCCACACGGTTATCCGGGGCACTACCACGATTGGGCGCCAGAACCGGATCTTTCAATTTGCGTCAATAGGCGAGGACCCCCAGGACAAGAAGTATGGTGGCGAGCCGACGTGCCTGGAAATTGGTGATCGCAATACTTTCAGGGAGTTCTGCACGATCAATCGCGGCACCGCCCAGGATCTGGGCACTACCCGTATCGGCAACGACAACTGGATAATGGCCTATGTTCATGTGGCACATGATTGCGTGGTCGGGAACGAAGTAATTTTCTCCAACAACACAACTCTGGCAGGCCACGTACATGTTGGTGACCATGTCATATGCAGCGGGTTTTCGGCTGTACACCAGTTCTGCCGCCTGGGTGCGCACAGCTTTCTGGGTGGGTTTGCCGCCGTCACGCGCGATGTGCCGCCCTACGTGATCGTGGCCGGCCAGCCGACTGCACCGCATGGCATCAACAGTGAAGGGTTGAAGCGCCGGGGATTTACCGCGGAGCAGTTACGTAATCTCAAGGAGGCCTACCGAATTCTCTATCGTGAGCAACTGCAACTTGCCGAAGCCCGGGAACGACTGGCGGCTTTGGCAAGCACCCAGCCGGAAGTGCGCCTTCTCGTCGATTTTATCGACCAGTCTGAACGCAGCCTGATTCGCTGACGTCTCCGATGCCACGTATCGCCATCGTCGCCGGCGAACTCTCGGGCGATCGGCTAGGTGCTGGACTCATATGCGCGCTAAGAGAGCGCATGCCGTCCTTGAGCTTTGTCGGTATAGGCGGTGCTGGCATGCAGGCCGCCGGTTGTGATGTGTGGCTGTCGAGTGACGAGCTGGCCGTCATGGGGCTGGCCGAGGTGCTGAGCCACCTGCCGCGATTGCGCCGCATCCTCCTGGATCTTGAGGCCCGTTTACTGGCCGACAAGCCGGATCTTTTTATTGGCATCGATGCACCGGACTTCAATCTACGGCTTGAGCGCCGCCTGCGGGCGCGTGGCATCCCCACAGTGCACTATGTTTCGCCGTCGGTCTGGGCCTGGCGGCCGGGGCGGGTCCGCGTGCTTCGCGACGCGTGTGATCAGGTTCTGTGCCTCCTGCCTTTCGAAGCGAGCTTTCTGCATCGTCACGCCGTGCCCGCCACCTTTGTTGGTCATCCGCTGGCCGACGAGATTCAACCCGGTGCGGATCAATTGTCAGCCAGGCGAAGCCTTGACCTGCCAGAGTCCGGCCCCATCGTCGCCGTGATGCCCGGCAGTCGTTCGGGCGAGGTCAGTCGGCTAGGTGCGGTATTTGCTGCCAGCCTCGGCGAACTCGCCGGCCGCGTTCCTGGTCTGAATGCCGTGGTCCCTGTTGCAACGCCGGCACTGCGCTCACAAATCGCCCGCCTGTGGACGCCCGCTGCAACGGGCGGTGTACCCACACATCTGATAGATGGACAGGCGCAGACGGCGATGGCTGCCGCAGACGTGGTATTGCTGGCTTCCGGTACGGCAACGCTGGAGGCAATGCTGGTGAACCGACCCATGGTGGTGGCTTACCGCCTGGCGCCGGCCACGTACGCACTCCTGAAAATGCTCAGGCTGGTCAGGGTGGAATACTTTTCACTGCCCAATCTGCTGGCTGGCGAATGTCTGGTGCCGGAGTTGCTGCAAGGCGCGGCGACGCCGGCTGCATTGAGTCGGGAGGTTGCTGGCTGGCTGGAATCACCCACCCGCCGTGCACAACTGCACGAACGATTCCATGCACTGGCGGCTGGACTTCGTCTGGGCGCCAGCGACCGTGCGGCGGAGGCTGTGCTCGGTGTACTCAACGGTGGTCAGAATCGGCGGAGCATGACGTGAGTACCGTCGCCGGAATCGATGAAGTTGGTCGTGGCCCGCTGGCCGGTCCGGTGGTGGCGGCGGTAGTGGTATTGCATGCCGACCAGATGGTGATCGGCGTTCGCGATTCCAAGGCGATGACTGCCGAACAGCGCAATGCGGCAGCCATCCGGATTCGTGCCGAGGCCGTGGAGTGGTCGTTGGGGGAGGCTTCCCGTGAGGAAGTTGACCGGTTGAACATTCTGCAGGCCACCCTGCTGGCCATGCGCCGTGCGTTCGCCGGGCTGCGCTGCATCCCTGACCGGGTAGAGGTGGACGGCAACCGGCCACCGGAGCTGACGGATTATGGCGGGATTCTCGAAACGGTAATTGGCGGTGATCGTGACCGCGTGGCCATTGCGGCAGCATCGATACTGGCGAAAGTATATCGGGATGACCTGATGACCCGATTGCACCTGCTCTACCCGCACTATGGCTTCGACCGGCACAAGGGCTACCCGACGCGCGAGCATCGCGATGCACTGATGGCGTTTGGCGCGTGTCCGGAACATCGACGCAGTTTTGCGCCTGTGCGTCGGGTACTGGAGCTGTCATGACGGCAGGCAGTCCCGGATTTATCCATTTGCATGTGCACAGCGAGTATTCGCTGGTGGACAGCGTGGTGCGTATCCCGGGTCTGATCGATGCTGTGGCTGGCGCTGGTATGCCAGCCGTTGCGGTTACCGACCACGGCAATCTGTTCGGACTCGTCAAGTTCTACCGTGCCGCGCTGGCGGCTGGCGTGCAACCCATCGTTGGCGCAGAAATCTGGTATGCCGGTGATATCGATCCGGGTGTTACCGACCGCTTTGAGCCGGCGCGACTGGTGCTCCTGTGCCGGAATCTCGCCGGCTATCGCAATCTGTCCCGGCTGCTTACCCGGGCATGGCTGGAAGGTCAGCAGGCCGGTTTGCCGGTATTGCGTCCGGGCTGCTGAACAATGCAACCGCCGACGGTCTTATCGCGCTTTCCGGCGGGCGACGGGTGCTTGGCCGCAGCCTGCTGACCGGAGATATGGAGCGGGCGCGGCAGGTGGCCACTGAGTTCCTCGGCTGGTTTAACGGAGATTTTTTCTGGAGCTGCACCGGACCGGGCGTCTGCAGGAGGATGAGTATCTGCAGGTAGCCGTGCCTTTTGCAGCCGGGCTGGGTCTGCCTGTTGTGGCCACGAACGATGTGCGCTTTCTGACGGCCGCGGACTTCGACGCGCACGAGGCCCGGGTTTGCATACAGACTGGTCGCGTGCTGGCTGATCCCGGAAGACCACACTTGTACAGCGATCAGCAGTATCTGCGATCACCAGCGGAGATGGCCGCGCTATTCGCCGACCTGCCGGAGGCACTGGAAAACACGGTAGAGATTGCCCGCCGGTGTCATCTGGCCATAAGCCTGGGTGATACCCATTTGCCCGATTTCGAGGTTCCGGAAGGCCTGACGCCGGACGGCCATCTGCGTGTTGTGGCGGAAGCGGGCCTGGCCGAGCGTATTGCCAGGCAGCAGATGACCGTACAGCCAGGCTATGCGGAACGTCTGACAACCGAACTGGAGGTGATCTGCCGGATGGGCTTTGCCGGCTACTTCCTGATTGTCGCCGACTTCATTCGCTGGGCTCGCGATCATGAAATTCCGGTGGGGCCGGGTCGTGGCTCCGGTGCCGGGTCGCTGGTGGCATGGACCCTGGGCATTACGGATCTGGATCCGATTCACCACGACCTGTTGTTCGAGCGCTTTCTGAATCCGGAACGCGTGTCGATGCCGGACTTCGATATCGATTTCTGCATGGAGGGTCGCGACCGGGTAATCGATTACGTCAGTGCCCGCTACGGGCCCGATCGAGTGTCGCAGATCATCACCTATGGAACCATGGCAGCGCGGGCTGTCGTTCGCGATGTCGCTCGTGTTCTTGGGCAGCCCTACGGACTTGCCGATCGCATCGCCAAACTGGTGCCCAATGATCCTGGCACGGAGATGACGCTGGGCATTGCGTTGGCTCAGGAGCCGGAGCTTCGTGAGTTGTACGACAGCGATGAAGACGTGCGCAACATCATCGACCTCGGGCAGCGTCTGGAAGGTCTGGTGCGAAACGCCGGGCGGCATGCCGGGGGCATAGTGATAGCGCCCCGGGACATCACTGAGTTCACGCCACTGTTCAAGGTCGAAGGCGAGAAGTTCACGGTGACGCAGTTCGACAAGGACGATGTCGAGGCTGCCGGTCTGGTGAAGTTCGATTTTCTGGGGTTGAGGACCCTGACAATTATCGACCGGGCGGCGCGTGCCATCAACGCACACCACGCCCAGATTGGCAAAGCACCGATCGAAGTGCCGTCATTGAAGATGGACGATGCCAGAACGTTTGCCATGCTGCGGGCTTGCCAGACCACGGCGGTATTTCAGCTTGAGTCACGCGGCATGCGCGACCTGGTGCGGCGTCTGCAGCCGGACGCTTTCGACGATCTGGTAGCTCTGGTCGCGCTCTATAGGCCAGGACCACTGCAGTCCGGCATGGTGGATGACTTTATCAGCCGCAAACATGCCGGACCTGATCAGCCAGTGGATTATCTGCACCCGGACCTCGAGCCGGTGCTGCGCAATACCTATGGCGTGATCCTGTATCAGGAACAGGTGATGCAGATCGCACAGCGCCTGGCCGGTTACTCGCTGGGTGAAGCGGATATCCTGCGCCGGGCCATGGGCAAGAAGAAGGCCGAGGAGATGGCCAAGCAGCGCTCGGTCTTTACCGAGCGTGCTGCAGCCCGTGGTACTGACCGCGCCAGGGCCACCTACATCTTCGACCTGATGGAGAAGTTTGCCGGGTACGGTTTCAACAAATCGCATTCCGCGGCTTACGCCGTGCTGACTTACCAGACAGCGTGGCTGAAGGCGAATTATCCGGCGGCATTCATGGCCGCAGTGATGACGACAGAAATGGGCGACACCGATGCACTCGTCGTGCAGCGCAGGGAATGCCTGGCCCTGGAGTTGAGCGTCCTGCCGCCTGATGTAAACAAGTCTGGCTATGCCTTCGAGGTAGAAGACGATGTTGGCATTCGTTATGGCCTGGGCGCCATCAAGGGCGTTGGTCGCGGCGCTGCCGAACACATCGTGGCTATGCGTACCGAGGGCGGGCCATTTTCGAGCCTGCAGGATTTTTGCTTGCGGGCAGGGGGGCAGAAACTGGGCCGGCGATCCATCGAGGCAATGATCAAGGCCGGCGCCTTCGACGGGTTTGGGCCTAACCGGCCGAGTCTGCTGGCGGCGTTGCCGACGGCAATGGATGCCGCCGAGCAGACTGCGGCGGCAGCCAGCGTGGGCCAGGAAGATATGTTTGGTGCGCCTGCTGTCGATCAGCCGGGGCAGGCAGCGGTCGCCGATGTGGCCGACTGGGGCTGGGGTCGCAGGCTGCAGGCAGAGCGCGAAAGCCTGGGGCTGTACCTGAGTGGTCATCCCTTCGACCAGTACCGCGCCGATCAGCCGTTTGTCAGTACATCCAGCATCGAGGCAATCATCGCTGACCGGCCGGTCGTGACGGATGATCATCGCGGGAGGGGGCGAGAGGTTGTGGTTGCCGGACTGGTCTCATCAATTCGCAAACGTGGCAACCGGACTTCAATCGAGCTTGATGACGGTACCGGCATGCTGGAAGTGGGCTTTTTCCAGGAAAGCTACGATCGATTCCGGCATTTGCTGGCCCAGCATTCCATTGTTGCTGTCAGCGGCACCTTGCGCTTCGAAGAGTATCTGGACGGCTGGCGTCTGAATGCCAAGGAGGTACTTGATCTGGATCGTATTGTGGAGTCACGCGCAACGGGCCTGCTGCTGCGCTGGCGAGCCGACGTCGATCGGTCTTTGAGTCCCCAGCTGTTAAAGAGTGTCATGGAGCGCCATCGACCGGGAAAGTGCAGCGTCTCGCTTTTCTACAGCACCAATGGCACCCAGGCCCGCCTGGCACTCGGCAGCGAATGGTCGGTGCGACCCACGCGGGAGCTTCGGGAGCGGTTATCCGAGCTCGTGGGGCTGGACGGGTTTCGCTTCATCTATGAAGGCACGCGTCACTAGCCTGGTGGTGTCCATGACCAGTAGTATGATCCGCGAAATGGAACAGCAATGGATCTGAAATTTCTCGACTTTGAGCAGCCTATCGCCGAGCTTGAGGCAAAGATCGAAGAATTGCGCTATGTCGGCGACGATTCCGAGATCAATATCAGCGATGAGATCTCGCGGCTCAAGTCGAAGATGCTGAGGCACTGACCCGTAGTATTTTTTCCAGCCTGACGGCCTGGCAGGTTGCCCAGATTGCCCGCCATCCGATGCGTCCGTACACGCTGGATTACCTGGCGGCGATCAGTCCTGATTTTCAGGAACTGCACGGCGACCGGATGTATGCCGATGATCCCGCAATGATTGCCGGGCTTGGCCGCCTTGAAGACAAGCCAGTGGTCTTCATCGGCCAACAGAAGGGCCGGGACACCAAAGAGCGGGTCCGCCGCAACTATGGCATGCCCAAGCCGGAGGGATATCGCAAGGCCCTGCGGCTGTTCAGGCTGGCGGAGAAGTTCCGTTTGCCGGTCATTACCCTCATTGATACACCGGGGGCCTATCCCGGGATTGGCGCGGAAGAGCGTGGCCAGAGCGAAGCCATCGCCCGAAACCTGTTCGAAATGGCGCGCCTGAAGACGCCGATCATCAGCGTCGTGATTGGTGAGGGTGGTTCGGGTGGCGCCCTGGCCATTGGTGTCGCCGACCGCATGATCATGCTTGAGTACAGCGTCTATAGCGTTATCTCTCCCGAGGGTTGTGCGAGCATCCTGTGGAAGAGCGCCGACAAGGCCGAGGTGGCCGCTGAAGCCATGGGTATCACCGCGCCGCGACTCCGTGAACTGGGCTTGATCGACGAAGTCATTCGCGAGCCACTTGGCGGAGCCCATCGCGATGCAGAGCGCATGACCAGCGCGGTACAAAATGCCTTGATCAGCCATCTTCGCGATCTGGAGGCTCTGGACCTGAATGAACTGCTCCGGCGACGCACCACCCGCCTGCAGTCCTATGGCAGTTTCAGGGAGAGCTGACGGCACTGGCGTGTCCACAGCGGACCTGCTGGTGCGCACAGTGGCGCAGCAATTACCGCCCGCAGCCGCTGTACTGGTGGCCTTCAGTGGGGGACGAGACTCGACGGTGCTGCTACACGCACTGACGACCCTTCGCCAGGAGCGCCGGTTTGTCGTGCGGGCTGTGCATGTCAATCATGGCCTGCAGGCAGCAGCAGCAGACTGGGCCAGTCACTGCCAGGGCGTCGCGCAACAGCTTGAGGTGCCGTTGCTCAGTCTGACGGTAGAGGTCCGTGATGAGCGAGACCACGGCCTGAAGCGCTGCACGTAGCGGCACGTTATGCGGCTTTCCGGGATAACTTGCAGTCCGGCGAGCGGCTGGTGACGGCCTCATCACGCTGACGACCAGCTTGAAACCGTCTTGTTGCACCTGTTCCGGGGCTCCGGCGTGGCGGGATTGGCCGGAATTCCGGCGACTGCCGCTTTTGGTGCCGGATTCCTGTTGCGACCGCTGCTGAATGTACCGTCCAGCGCCGTGCAGGACTATGCGGAGCAGGTGTTGCGACGAGCCGGAATAGTCTGGTTGTCCGACCTCAATGTCGATCCGGCCTTCGACCGGAGTTTCCTTCGCCAGCGGTCACGCCGGTACCGAGAGCGATTCCCGGCAGTTGCTACTCGCAGCCGGACGTACGGCTGAGCTGGCAGCCGAGGCTGCAGAATTGCTGGAAGATCTCGCCATGGCCGACCATGCTGTAACGCAGGATCTGCACTCCGCCAACCGGCTGGTTCTGGACGCCATGCAAACCCTGAAGCCGGCACGGCGCGCAACCTCGTCCGCTTCCTGGCGCGACGACGCAACTGGGCTGTGCCGCCGAGCGGCGCTTGCGAACCGGCTTACCGCAGTTGCTGGCGGCGGGCACCGACAAACGGCCAGTTTTGCGCTGGGCCGGTCACGAGATTCGTCGTTATCGTCGGCACCTGTATCTGCTGGACGCTGCCGGTCCTGATGAGCAACCGCCGGTTGCGCCGCTGGATTGGTCCGGTGCCGCAGCGCTACACCTCGGCGGTTGTCGTGGCACGCTGAGCTTGCGGCCATACGCTCTGCGTTGCCGGGCGTCGGCCGCGCCGGACTGGACGCCAGACTGATGGCGTCCGGCCTGACGATCACATTCCGTCAGGGAGGTGCGCGTCGCGGCCGGTCGGCGATGCCCATCACCGCAGCCTGAAGTACCTGTTTCAGTCGGCGGGAATCGTTCCGTGGATGCGGTCGCAGGTTCCGCTGGTGGTGACTGTGGGCAACCGCAGCGGTGGCCGATCTGTGGATCGCATCCTGGGCGGCTGCCAGTTCTGCGGACAGCGCGCTGGAAATCGTCTGGACCGGGCATTGCCCATTGCAGTAAGGACCCGCGTGGTGACGGGTCAGTACAAGGCCGTTCGCTGCTCACCGTTGTTCCGGAGAGCCTATCTGGTAACTTCTACTACCCATCTGCTCTCCTTGATGGAGAGTCCAGCCCGAACACCGCGCAGCCTTACCTGAGCTAGATCGCCGGTAAGGTGTGCCGCTATGTTCGGACTCGTTTAACAGCCGACAACGTCGGCGGAGATGGGAGCCCATGCCGCGCTATATTTTTGTGACTGGTGGCGTAGTGTCCTCGCTGGGCAAGGGCATTACGGCTGCCTCGCTGGGCGCGATACTGGAAGCCCGCGGGCTGAAGGTGGCCATGATCAAACTGGATCCGTACCTGAACGTGGATCCAGGCACGATGAGCCCCTTCCAGCATGGCGAAGTCTTCGTGACCAGCGACGGTACTGAAACCGATCTGGACCTGGGTCATTACGAGCGGTTCGTCAGGACAACGACGGGACGCAACAGCAACTTCACAACCGGCCGGATCTACGGCAGCGTTATCGCCAAGGAGCGTCGGGGCGACTATCTGGGCGCCACGGTGCAGGTGATTCCCCATGTCACCGACGAAATCAAACGCTGCATCCGGCTCGGCGCGGGTGATGCTGATGTATGCATTGTTGAAATCGGTGGCACGGTAGGCGACATCGAGTCGTTGCCGTTTCTGGAGGCTATTCGGCAACTCGGCGTGGACCTTGGCCCGCAGAACTGTGTGTATGTGCACCTGACGCTGGTGCCGTATATCGCCTCTTCATCGGAGATCAAGACCAAACCGACCCAGCACTCCGTCAAGGAACTGCGGTCAATTGGCATCCAGCCGGACATTCTGGTGTGCCGCTCGGAGCAGCCATTGCCCGACGAGCAACGGCGGAAGATCGCGCTGTTCACCAATGTGCAGGAGCGGGCCGTCATTTCGGCTGTTGACGTCGACGACCTGTACAAACTGCCGATGGCACTGCGCAACCAGGGCCTTGATTCAATCGTTGTAGAACGCCTCGGGCTTACCGTTCCGCAGGCTGACCTGTCCGAGTGGGAGGCTGTAGTCGCTGCCCGTCACAGTTCCGAAGCTGAAGTGACCATTGCCATGGTCGGCAAGTACGTGGATCTTCGTGATTCCTATCTGTCACTCAGTGAAGCACTGTTGCATGCCGGGCTGAAGACCCGCACGCGGATACGCATCCGTTATATCGAGTCGCAGGATATCGAGAAGGACGGCACCGGCGCGCTGGCTGGTGTTGATGCCATCCTGGTGCCTGGCGGCTTCGGCGAGCGAGGCATTGAGGGCAAGATCACCACGGTTCGTTATGCCAGGGAGCATGGCATTCCCTACCTTGGGATCTGTCTGGGCCTTCAGGTTGCAGTTATCGAGTTTGCCCGCAACGTCCTTGGACTCGAGGGCGCTCACAGCACGGAGTTCGCCGCCCAGACCGCCCATCCGGTAATCGCGCTGATTTCGGAGTGGCAGGACCGCGACGGCAGTCTGCAGAAGCGGGATGCGGCATCGGCAGTTGGCGGCAGCATGCGGCTGGGCGCGCAGGAATGCCGGTTACAGGTCGGCACACTTGCCCATGAGATCTATGGCAAGGACATCATCCGCGAGCGCCATCGGCATCGATTTGAATTCAACAACAACTATCTGGACCAGATGTCCGGCGCGGGCCTCGTATTTTCCGGCTTCTCGATCGACGGCCTGGTCGAAGTGATTGAGCTCCCCGATCACCCCTGGTTCATTGCCTGTCAGTTTCATCCGGAATTTCAGTCAAATCCGCGTGACGGCCATCCCTTGTTCAGCGGGTTTATAAGGGCGGCACGTCAATATCGGGCCGAGGAGTTGCCGGCAGCAGTGCAGGCATGAAGCTCGCCGGGGTCGAGGTTGGCGCCGATCAGCCGCTGTTTTTGATTGCTGGTCCCTGTGTTGTGGAAACGGAAACGCTGGCCGTGGAAACGGCTGGCCAACTGCGGGACATGGCGCGTCGGCTGCAAATTCCGTTCATCTTCAAGTCCTCGTATGACAAGGCCAATCGTTCATCGCTGAAGAGCTACCGTGGGCCAGGTATCGAAGAAGGTCTGCGGGTTCTTGAGAGCGTACGCCGTCAACTCGACATTCCGGTCCTCACCGATGTCCACGAAGATTCGCCATTGTCCGAAGTGGCTGCCGTTGTTGATGTGCTGCAGACACCGGCATTCCTTTGCCGTCAGACCAACTTTATTCTGAACGTGGCTCGTCAGGGCAAGCCGGTCAACATCAAGAAGGGGCAGTTTCTGTCACCGTGGGAAATGGGTAACGTCGTGGCCAAGGCAGAGAGCACCGGCAATACTGAAGTCATGGTTTGCGAGCGTGGCTTCACTTTTGGCTACAACAATCTGGTTACCGACATGCGGTCGCTCGCGGTGTTGCGTGCAACCGGTCGCCCGGTAGTATTCGATGCCACCCATTCGGTGCAGTTGCCTGGCGGCAAGGGCGATGCGTCGGGAGGGCAGCGGGAATTTGTGCCGGTCCTGGCTCGGGCGGCGGTAGCGGCCGGCGTGGCTGGTGTGTTCATGGAAACGCATCCGGATCCCGACCAGGCCCTGTCGGATGGCCCCAACGCCTGGCCCCTGCATCTCATGGAAGAACTGCTGACGACGCTTGTCGACCTGGATCGAATCGTAAAGCGCCGCCCACCGGTAGAGCAAAAACTGTCACCTGACCCGAAACAGGAGTGAGACAACTGATGAGTGCGATTGTCGATATTCGCGGGCGGGAGATTCTTGATTCTCGCGGCAACCCCACAGTCGAGGCTGATGTGAGCCTGGCGAACGGCGTTACCGGACGGGCGGCCGTCCCCTCCGGTGCCTCTACCGGGCGCCGCGAGGCGGTGGAGCGACGTGATGAGGACCCGTCGCGTTATCTGGGTAAAGGTGTACGGCGCGCAGTGCAGATGATCAATGGCGAGATTCGCAGCGAACTGCTGGGGCTCGATGGACGCGATCAGCAAACCATCGATCGCAAGATGATCAATCTGGACGGGCTGCCCAACAAGGCACATCTGGGCGCCAATGCGATTCTGGCCGTCTCCCTGGCTGCCGCGCATGCCGGCGCTGCCGATCGCGGCGAGCCACTCTTCAGAACGCTGGGGCCAGGTACGGTACTGCCGGTGCCAATGATGAACATCATCAACGGCGGCGCCCACGCCGATAACAGCGTCGATATCCAGGAGTTCATGGTACTGCCTGTAGGGGCCGACAGCTTTGGCGAAGCCCTGCGTTTCGGTGTGGAAATCTTCCACGCGCTGAAGTCAGTTCTGAAAAAGCAGGGTCTGGCCACCTCCGTTGGCGACGAGGGCGGTTTCGCCCCGGATCTGCCGTCCAACGCTGCTGCCCTCGATACCATTTCCGAGGCAGTCGAGATGGCGGGGTTCAAGCTCGGCCGTGAAATTTACCTGGGTCTGGACGTAGCCAGTTCCGAGCTCTACGGCAATGGCGAATATTATCTGGAGTCTGAAGGCCGACGGTTCAGCCCCGGTCGCTTTGTGGAGTATCTGGCCAGGCTGGCTGCTCAATATCCGATTCTCTCCATTGAAGATGGCATGGCCGAGGATGATTGGGACGGTTGGGCAATGCTGACCAAAGCCATGGGCAAGCAAGTACAACTGGTGGGGGACGATCTGTTTGTTACCAATACCGCCATTCTCGGGCGCGGGATCGCCGACCGTATCGCCAATGCCATTCTGATCAAGCCGAATCAGATAGGTACGCTTACCGAGACGCTGGCGGCCATCGATATGGCTGTCGATTCAGGCTATGCCGCGGTAATTTCCCACCGCTCGGGCGAGACGGAGGATGCGACCATCGCCGATATCGCCGTCGGTACCCGGGCCACGCAGATCAAGACCGGTTCCCTGTGCCGCTCTGACCGCGTTGCGAAGTACAATCAGCTGCTGAGAATTGAAGAAGTGCTGGGCGCGGAAGCACAATACGCCGGCGCTGCAGCTTTTCCGGTGCCGCTACGGGGTTACTAGCGGTCGGGCGGACGTTTTCTGGAAGTTTGTTGCAGTACGATTGGTGGCGGGAAGAGGCATGCAGGCTGAAATTCACATCATGCGGGTTGGCATCGGATTGCTGGTCGTGCTGTTTATGTTGCTGCAAATCCGGCTGTGGGCTTCCGACGATGGCTTTCGCGAAGTCAGCCAGTTGTCCACCATGATCGACAAACAGGCCGCAGACAATGTCCGGCTCAGCCAGCGCAACCAGCGTCTGGAAGCCGAAGTCGTTGAGTTGCGCAAGGGCAAGGGAGCTGTGGAAGAGCGGGCCCGTGCCGACCTGGGGTTGATCGGGCCGAATGAGACCTTCTATCTCTTCGGTGGCGAGCGACCAGCCGGCTAGCAGCGGCGCACGCAGTCGTATCCATGCTGCACATCCAGTTTCACGAGAACGTCGCCGAAATCCGCATGGACCGGCCGCCTGCCAATGCGCTGAATCGTGAACTGGTAGAGCGCCTGCTGGCGGCACTGGAGACGGCGCGAATGGATGGCGCTCATGCCATTATCCTGACCGGTCGCCCGGGCATGTTCAGCGGCGGACTGGACGTGCCAGAACTGCTCAAGCAGGATCGGCGGCAGATTGAAGCGTTCTGGAGTTTGTTCTTTTCGTTGACGCGACAACTGGCCGCAAGTCCGGTACCGGTGATCGCTGCACTATCAGGTCATGCGCCGGCCGGTGGTGCTGTCCTTGCCATGACCTGCGATTACCGTATCGGCGTCACCGGCAAATACCGGATTGGCTTGAACGAAGTGCAAGTTGGCCTGCCGATCCCGAACGCCATTCTGGTTGCACTTGAGGAAATTGTCGGCACACGAGTTGCCCGCCAGCTCGCGATACGCGGCGAACTGCTGACCATGGATCAGGCGTTGTCGGTGGGTCTGATCGACGAGCTGGTTGCGCCGGAGGAACTGATGTCAACTGCCTTGTCGCGTGCTGGTGAGCTTTTGGCACTGCCGCCTGTGGCAATGAACACAACCCGGCTGGCCACCAAGTCGCGGGTGATCGAGGCGTTGTCCAGCTCTGCTGATGCGACCACTGCGGCCGGTTGGTGGTTCAGCGCGGAAACGCAGGCGGAGATGACCAGGCTTGTCGCACGATTACGCAAGACCTGACGGCCTTCCGCCAGAGCGCCACCGGCCGCCCTCAATCCGGACAGCACTCCGTAGCCTGCGGCATCCCGGCGGGAAATCCCTTCCGCCTGGCGTGCGGCACGCCTCTTCGGCGGAAGGGACACCCGCCACGCTGCCGCTTGTCGTGGAGGTGATTGAATGCCCATCGGCTCACCGACGGCACGCGGGCTACGAGTGCGTTCTCGCGATCCGAGCCTGAAGGTGCTGCTACTTCGAGAGCAGGACTAGAGAGCGCCGGTGCCGCCGTCGCGGGCCGGTGCTGTGGTAAAGGCGAGCACTTCATTCCACAGGGGCAGCCATTGATTCAGCATCTGCTTGAGCACGGGCCCGCGCGGCCCTGATCGCAGTCCCTGCCATGCACGATGCGGACGCAGCGGTGGCTGCTGAGCAAGGCATCGGTCATGGAATTCCTCAACATCAGTCGGGCTTCCTGGCGGTCAGTCCATGCAGATCGAGTTGATCCTGGATGGTGTACTTGCCGCGCTTCAGGTCCCGCAGCACTTTGACGGGTACATGGGGTCGGCGGAAGCTCAGGTCTTCACCGGAATCCGAGCCCGGCGTCGCCAGGACTGATAGCCAGCGACTCCAGAAGTATGGCCTTCATCGGCCCGAGCGAACCGGCGCGGGGCGACGGGCCCGGCTTCGACAAGGACACCGGCCCGGGCTTTTACCGGCTGCACGGGGCCGACCATCGAGGCAAAGCTTTTGACAGCCTCCGTCTCTGGTGATTTCGGCACTTTTCGTGTCAACCTGGCACTCCTCGGCTCGCAGCAGGGCTCGCGATGATTTAGCATTCTAGAGCTTCATTTTTTCCGGCTGCTGCAAAATGCGTCTCCTTCTGTCCAATGATGATTGCAATCTAGCTGATTGCCTCGCCACTCACGCCCACAGTCTGTCGGATCTTGCGGATATTACCGTCGTGGCGCCCGACCGGAATCAGAGCGGTGCCAGCCATTCGCTGACGCTGGATTCGCCATTGCGTATCGGCAAAACGCGCGAAGGCACCTACTATGTCAACGGCACGCCAACTGACTGCGTGCATCTGGCCATCACGGGATTTCTGGACCACGAACCGGACATGGTGATCGCGGGCATCAATCATGGCGCCAACCTGGGTGATGACGTGCTGTACTCGGGAACGGTGGCAGCGGCAGTGGAGGGTCGATTTCTCGGCTTGCCGGCGATTGCGGTATCGCTGACCGGCGATCATCATCACTTTGATACGGCGGGGCAGGCGATACGCACCTTGTTCCAGACCCTCGGCGAACATGCATTGCCGCCAGATACCATCCTCAATGTGAATGTACCAGACGTGCCGTTCAGGGAGATTCAGGGTTTTCAAGCCACGAGGTTGGGATTCAGGCATCGCTCGGAACCGGTCGTGGAGGCAATGGATCCAAAAGGCAAGAAAATCTACTGGGTGGGTGCTGCCGGGCGCGGTCAGGACGCGGGGCCGGGCACGGACTTTCACGCCGTCGCACACGGTTTTGTATCCGTAACTCCCTTGAAGCTGGACCTGACCGATCGCGACCGCGTCGACCTGATTGCGGCCTGGCTGCCAAAGTGACTCGTCAACTTTGCACTATTGACCCCGAACTATCGACGATGACGCATGGACAATGACCAATGGACAATGATTGGTGCGCGATGAGCGGTGATGATCCGGGTATTCGCGGGATCGGCATGACGTCTGCCCGTACGCGCGAGCGTCTGGTCCAGCGTCTGGGGGAAAACGGTATAACCAATCAGGCGGTGCTGGAACGAATCCGCAACGTACCGCGACATCTGTTTGTTGATGAAGCGCTTGCCAGCCGCGCCTACGAAGACAGTCCACTGCCGATCGGACAGGGGCAGACCATTTCGCAACCCTGGATCGTGGCATTGATGACCCAGGCGCTGGTCACCGACTTTGAAGGTCCGTTGAAGAAAGTGCTGGAAGTGGGAACGGGCTGTGGCTATCAGACCGCGGTACTTTCGCCATTCGTGCGTCAGATATTCACGATCGAGCGAATCAGGAGCCTGCAGGACGCGGCACGTGCGCGCCTCAATGCACTGGGATTCAAGAATGTCCGCTATCGCCACGGTGATGGTTTTCGGGGGTGGCCCGGTCAGGCGCCATTTTCGGGAATCCTGGTGGCTGCGGCGCCGGCTGAAGTGCCGGTGGTCCTGCTGCAGCAGTTGGCACCGGGCGGTCGCCTGATCATTCCGGTCGGTCCTGCGGGCCAGCAGGACCTCGTCCGATACACACGCACTGGCGACGAATTTGTGCGTGAGCTGCTGTCACAGGTATCGTTCGTACCGCTGGTTGAGGGGACGGGTTGAACGGCAGACTTTCCGGCAGCTATTGATGTCGAAGCCGGCGCGTTTACTGTTGTTGTGTGCCGTTTGCCTGCTGCTGGCAGCCTGCAGCGGTGCCGTTCGCTGGGCTGAACCTGGCAGCAGTCGCCCGACGACAGCGCCTGCCACGCCGGCGGCCGGATCAGGCGGTGCCCGGCCAGCGTGGTACATCGTGAAGGCCGGCGACACGCTGTACGCCATCGCGTGTCAGTACGGACTCAGCGTGGATTCGTTGGCGGCCTGGAATGATCTGGGCAATGGCAACCTGATTCGCGTGGGGCAGCGATTGCGCCTCTCCCCACCTGCAGGCAAAGCAGGAACGGGTTCGAGCGCAGGTTCCGGACCTGTCTCTGGTTCTGGTGGCGCTTCAGCCCCGCGCAGCCAGTCGCCCACCGTACCCGCTGCTGGCACGAAGGACGCGCCACCCCGCTGGCAGTGGCC
This sequence comes from Gammaproteobacteria bacterium, assembly GCA_041396045.1. Classification (GTDB taxonomy): domain Bacteria; phylum Pseudomonadota; class Gammaproteobacteria; order Steroidobacterales; genus SHZI01. The sequence continues at coordinate 64,422 of JAWKZI010000002.1, forward strand.
GGTATCCGGTGCGCTGGTAGGAAAATTCGGTGACGCACCGCTGACTGCATCAGGCGTGCAGTTGGGTGGCCGCGTGGGGGAGCCAGTACGTGCGGCTGCCGGCGGTGTGGTGGTATACGCCGGTAACGGACTGGTCGGCTACGGGGAATTGCTGATCGTCAAACACAACGCCAGCTGGCTTAGCGCTTATGGCTACAACGAGGTCTTGCTGGTCCGCGAAGGTGATCGGGTGCAGGCCGGGCAGACCATTGCCCGCATGGGTGAAGGTCCGTCGGCGGTGACGCGCGAGCGACGGGCGTTGCTGCATTTTGAAATCCGGTGGAACGGCGCGCCGGTCGATCCGCTGACCCAACTGCCACCACGCCGCTGATCACAGGCCTGCACTCCGTGGCCCGCGGCATTCTGGCGGGACATTGCTTCGGCTATAGCACTCTGTAGGCCGCGGCATCCCGGCGGGAAATCCCTTGCGCCTGGCGTGCGGCACGCCTTTTCGGCGGAAGGGACACCCGCCACGCTGCCGCTCGCGGTGGCGGTGGTTGAACTCCCATTGACCTGAACGTCCCGCGATACCCCGACTCACCGACGGCACGCGGGCTACAGAGTGCATTCCAGGTCGAGCGCGGCTGAAGGTGCTCTCAGGGTTTTAGCAGGAGGGCGGCCGCAACACGGCGGTCTTCGGCGCTCAACACGTTGTAGGTGCGGCAGGCGGCTGCAGTCGTCATGACCTCGAAGCCAATGCCGCGTGACATGATGGCGGTCATCAGGTGATTGCTGACGAATTGATGTGCTGTGCCGGTGCCCAGCAGGATCAGTTCGGGTTCCAGATTCAGTATCAGTTGAAAACTGTCGACGGTCAGTTCATTCAGTGGCGGGGGCGACCAGTCACTGAGGATGCGATCGGGCGTGACAACCAGCGGGGATGTGTACGAAAGGCCATCAACCACCACCGCATCGACCGTAGCCGACTGTATATAATTTCCCGATCTCTGGTCTGCGTGCAGCTTCATGCCAATTTCCTGCCGAATGCGACGATAACATGAGTCGGTTGGCTGCTCCCGCCGATGTGCGCTGCCGCACGGCAACGCCGGCAATCACGGCTGCGCTGCCGGCCAGTCTCCACCCGGTGGTCCGTCGGGTGCTCGCAGCGCGTGAGGTATCGCCACAGCAACTCAAACCTGGTCTTGCGCACCTGCTACCCGTCGGTGAGTTGCCCGGGGTAGAGGCTGTTGCTGCCCGTCTGACCGAGGCCCGGATCAGTGGTGAACGGGTGTTGGTAATCGGCGACTTCGATGCCGATGGTGCCACTGCCACGGCGCTGGCATTGACGTGTCTGCGTGCATTCGGTTTTCAGCAACCGGACTTTCTGGTGCCGGATCGATTCCACCTCGGCTATGGGCTGTCGCCCGCCATTGCGGAGCTGGCCGCAAGCCGTCCTGCAGACCAACGACCACAATTGCTGCTGACCGTGGATAACGGCATTACCAGCGTGGACGGGGTAAGGCGGGCGCGCGAGCTCGGCATGGAAGTACTGATAACCGATCATCACCTGGTTGGTGATGCATTGCCGGATGGTGCCCTGATCGTCAATCCGAATTTGCCCGGTTCCACGTTTGGCAGCCCGGCGTTATGTGGGGTTGGTGTTGCCTTCTACGTCTTTGCGGCAGTTGGGCGACACCTGGCCGAACTCGACCTGATCTCGAAGGACCAGGCGCGAGAGACGGTCACAGACTGTCTGGACCTCGTGGCACTGGGCACCGTGGCCGATCTGGTGCCGCTCGACTACAACAACCGGATTCTGGTTGGAGAAGGGCTGCGTCGTGTGCGGGCAGGCCGGGCACGTCCCGGCATTGAGGCATTGTTTCGCATTGCGGGTCGTGATCCGGCTCAGGCGCGCAGTGCAGACCTGGGCTTTGCCATTGCACCGCGCCTGAATGCTGCTGGCCGGCTAACTGACATGTCGCTGGGCATAAACTGCCTGCTCGCACCCGATGAGGCGGCAGCCCGGCAGCTGGCACTGCAACTTGATGCGCTGAACACCGAGCGGCGCGCACTGCAGGCACGCATGCAGGCAGAGGCCAGCGAGTTGTTGGCGGAGTTGCCGGCTGCAGACAACGCGAGCGCAATCTGCCTCTTTGACGAACGATGGCACGAGGGGATTGTCGGCCTGGTTGCGAGTCGGCTGCGGGAAAACACCGGGCTGCCAGCCATTGCATTCGCCCGCGCCACGGAGCCAGGGTGGCTGCGTGGTTCTGCCCGCTCGGTGCCTGGCCTGCATGTACGGGATGCGATTGCTGCTGCCCTGATCACTTTGCCGGCCGAGATTGCTGCCCGGGTTCGTTTTGGCGGCCATGCGATGGCTGCCGGTTTGTCGATGCCGGAGGTGGACATGCCGGCATTCAGGGATGCACTGGATGTGGCCGTAGCAACCGCATCTGGCGGCTTGCAGTCCGGGCCCGCCATTGTCTGGACCGATGGCCCGCTTGAATCTGCAGATCTGCAACTTCAGATGGCCGAGACACTTGCAGACCACGGACCCTGGGGGCAGGGATTTCCGGAGCCGTTGTTCGACAACGAGTTCGTGATCCGCGAGCAGCGCGTGGTGGGGGAAGGACATCTGCAACTGAAGGTGCAGCTTGCTGCAGGCGAGCCGCTTCTGGCAGGAATCGCCTTCAATTGCCCAGCTCTGCCCGGAGCGCCACCGCATCGGGCACGCCTTGTCTACCGCCTGGACGTTAATCATTTTCGCAATAACCGCAGCGCGCAGCTGGTTGTTGAGCACCTGGAATACGTCTAGCATTCGCAGTTCGCTTCGTCGCCCGCGCGACAGATTGTCCTATGGAAACAGCCCAGATCAGACTCAGCATCCGTGACCTTCGCGAGCGCAGTGGCGCTCTCAGGGGGTATCTTTGACCTTGAGGCCAAGCAACGCCGCTTGAGCGAGGTCCGCGAAGCCCTGCAGGACCCTGCCGTCTGGAGCGATCAGGCGCGCGCCCAGCAACTTGGCAAGGAGCAGTCCGACCTGGAGCTGGTAGTCGAGCGCATTGCAAAGATTGATCGTGCCCTTGAAGACGCCAGCGGGCTGCTCGATCTGGCCGAAGAAGAAAACGATGGCGATACAGTGGATGAGGTCGTCCGCGACCTCAAGAGTGTGTCCGCCGCGGTCGAGGAGCTCGAATTTTCGCGAATGTTTGGCGGCAAGCATGACCAGGCCAGTGCTTTTCTGGATATCCAGGCGGGCGCCGGCGGCACCGAGGCACAGGACTGGGCCGGAATGTTGTTGCGGATGTATCTGAAATACGCAGAGTCCAACGGATTTTCAACAGAGATGATCGAAGTGTCAGCCGGCGAAGTCGCGGGTATCAAGAGTGCAACTATCCATGTGATCGGGACTTCCGCCTATGGCTGGTTGCGTACGGAAACGGGTGTACATCGCCTGGTACGGAAAAGCCCCTTCGATTCCGGTCATCGTCGCCACACCTCGTTCGCGGCCGTATTTGTCTCCCGGAAATAGATGACGATATTGAAATTGACATCGATCCGTCAGACCTGCGTGTGGATGTCTACCGGGCCAGTGGCGCGAAGGGTGGGGGCAGCATGTAAACAAGACCGAATCTGCTGTACGCATTACCCACATGCCGACCAACACGGTTGTGCAGTGTCAGAGCGAACGTTCCCAGCACAAGAACCGCGCCACAGCAATGAAACAGTTACGGGCCAAACTGTATGAACTTGAGGAACTGAGACGACGTGCCGAGGCGCAGACTCTGGAAGACAGCAAGTCAGACGTAGGCTGGGGCCAGCAAATCCGGTCCTACGTTCTGGACCAGGCCCGGGTGAAGGACTTGCGAACGGGCGTTGAATCCGGCAGTCCCGACAAGATCCTCGATGGCGATCTCACCAGGTTTCTGGCGGCAAGCCTGAAACAGGGACTATGACGATGATGCAAGAGGACAACAAGCTCGTAGCGGAGCGACGACGCAAGCTTGCCGAGCTGCGCTCGGCAGGCTTCCGGTTTCCGAACAGCTTCCGGCGCAGTGCGCTGGCCGCGCAGTTGCACGCCACTTACCAGAACTACAGCAACGAATCCCTGGAGGCCCAGCCGGTTGAAGTCCTGGTTGGTGGCCGCATGCTCACGCGCCGGATCATGGGCAAGGCGAGCTTCGCCACGCTTCAGGATCGCTCCGGCCAGATCCAGATATTCCTGCAAAGGGATGTGCTGGGCGCGGATATCTACACGAGCTTCAAGGGCCTTGATCTTGGTGACATCGTTGGCGTTCGGGGCCAGGTATTCAGGACAAAAACCGGCGAACTCAGCATCAGGGTCGCTGAACTGACACTGCTGACCAAGTCGCTGCAGCCATTACCCGAAAAATTTCACGGCCTGGCTGACCAGGAAACACGTTATCGACAGCGCTATGTTGACCTGATCGTGAATGAAGAAACGCGTCGTGTGTTTGAGACCCGCACGCGAATCGTGCAGTTCTTGCGTGCCTATCTGGGTAGCCTGGACTTCATGGAAGTCGAGACACCGATGATGCAGGCGATTCCCGGCGGTGCCGTGGCCCGTCCTTTTGTCACACACCACAACGCGCTGGATCGACAGCTGTACCTCCGTGTGGCGCCGGAGTTGTACCTTAAGAGACTGGTTGTCGGCGGATTCGAGCGGGTCTATGAGCTCAACCGGAACTTCCGCAACGAAGGCGTGTCGACCCAGCACAACCCGGAATTCACGATGCTGGAACTGTACATGGCCTACGCGGATTACCGGACACTGATCGATCTGCTCGAGAATCTGTTGCGAAGCCTGGCCGTGCACGTGCTGGGGACTACGCAGGTCGAGTACCAGGGGCGTACCTACGATCTGGCCTTGCCATTTCACCAGTTATCGGTGGAGGAGGCCGTGTGTCGGCATAATCCGGACATCGACGCTGGACGGTTGCGGGATACGGATTATCTGCGGGAGCAGTGTGAGGCACTGGGCGTGCCGGTAAAGCCGAATTTCGGCGCAGGAAAGCTGTTGATCGAGATATTCGAGAAGACGGCCGAGCACCAGTTGCAGGAACCCACGTTTATTACCGGCTATCCGGCCGAGGTATCGCCGCTTGCCCGTCGCAGCGACTCGGATCCATTTCTTACGGACCGCTTCGAGTTTTTCCTGAGTGGTCGCGAACTGGCCAACGGCTTTTCCGAACTGAACGATCCGGAAGATCAGGCCGAACGCTTCCGGGCCCAGGTGGCGCAGAAGGATGCCGGCGATCTGGAGGCGATGTTTTACGACGCCGACTACATCACGGCGCTTGAGTACGGCATGCCACCAACTGCCGGTCTGGGTATCGGTGTTGACCGGCTGGTGATGTTCATCGCTAACCAGGCATCCATCCGGGACGTTCTGCTGTTCCCGCATCTGCGCTCGTAGCAACCCGGCTTCAGCCGCGACAGCACTCCGCACTCCGTAGCCCGCGGCATCCTGGCGGGAAATCTTGTCGTCCTGGCGTGCGGCACGCCTTTTCGGCCGACAAGACACCCGCCACGCTGCCGCTCGCTACGGAGTGCCAACGATATCGTCAGAACCTGAAGTCGTTCCTGCAGACGGCGCCTCGGGGACTTCATAGGGAAGTGGCAGCAGCGTTGCGGGTTGTGTCAGCGCTTCGTCCAGAAAGAAGGGGCCGGGCAGGTCATCGACCGTGAGGACTGCCAGGAATTCGCAGCCCGTCACCGCCGGTGCCGATCGGGCGATCTGACCGACAATGCCGCGCCGGGCATACAGCGGTGTGCCGGCAGAAGGTGCGAGGCCCTCGGCAGAGAAGCGCAGCATGCGGCGTTTGACCCGGCCCAGATATTTCATCCGTGCGACGATTTCCTGTCCCGTGTAACAGCCCTTGCTGAAACTGATGGCACCCAGCAGATCGAGGTTGACCATTTGTGGAACGAATTGGCCAACCGTGGCGGTGACTATGGTCGGAACGCCGGCCTGGATTTCAGCGAGCTCCCACCTGTCGGTAGCATTGTCTGACATGGCCGCGGGCGGTGTACCGGAATCTGTATCAACGATCAGGTGACGATTGCCGGCGCCGGGCAGGCGCACAGTTGCAACAGGGCCGCCTGGTTCCGAAGCGTCCAGCAGTCCCAGCAGAACGCAATCGAGGATGGCAATCTGGACCTTGGCGCGAAAGACGTAGAGCCGCAGTCGTTTCAGCAGATCGTCGGCGAGTTCTGCCGGCACTACCAGGGCGATTGCCTCGTCATTTCCAACCGGCAAGCTGAAGGTGTAGCTGGTGAATTGCAGCCGACCCTTGGCGTCTGCGCCGCCAGAGATTACGGCAGTCCGGGAGTCGAGTGCACCAACATCCTGTGTGAGCTGCCCCTGCAGAAATGATGCACGGTCGGTGCCCGAAACGGCGAGCACGCGCAGATGGTCTAGGCGAATACCGGTGACCACGTCCAGCCCTGGTTTTGATGCAGTTGCAATGGCTTTACTCTGGAGAAGAAGGGGGCATTCTGGCACACTCGTTCCGTGTCCGAAGTAAAGCCAGATAAGCCGACTGCATTGGATGTCGTCGACATCGCCCATACCCAGGCAGCCACGGCTACAATATCGGCTGATACCAGCAGTGCAGCTACTCCAGATCCGGCGACCACACCGCGCGAGACTGGCGGGCAGACCGGGCCAGATCCCACGCGCTACGGCGACTGGGAACGTGGCGGTCGCTGCATCGACTTCTGAATTGCCAAAGTACGCGTGGAGAGCTGAATGTCACCAGAGTCGCGGCCGCAGACGCCGCCGCAGGAAAAGGCACCTTCCCGGGTGCCGTCATCCATGGACGCAAGGCCTGTAGTCAGGCCACTTTCGCCGCATGTGGGGATCTACCGCTGGCAGGTCAGTAATACGCTGTCGATCATCCACCGGGCAACCGGCATGCTCCTGTCGATCAGTGCAGTCGTCCTGGTTGCCTGGTTATTCAGTCTGGCGGCGGGTCAGACAGCCTACGCGCAGTTTGGCTGGGTCTTCGGCAGCCTTGTTGGCCAGTTGCTGCTGATTGGCTGGACCTTCTGTTTCTTCTTTCATTTATGCAACGGCATTCGACACCTGGCCTGGGATGCGGATTACGGCTTCGACAAGGCGGTAGCGCGGAAGTCGGGCATGGTTGTGGTCGTGATTTCCATCGTGCTGTCGATTCTGTTCTGGGTTCTGGCTCTGACACAGGTGACATCATGAGCATGGAATCATCCGGACTTAAGGCTCCCAGATTAAAGTCGCCACTGGGTCAGGCAATTGGTCACGGGTCAGCGCACGCCGGCACTGAGCACTTCCTGGCGCAGCGCTTGACCGCCATTGCACTGGTGCCATTAACGCTCTGGCTGGCATTTTCCCTGCTGATGTTGCCGGCACTGGATTTTTATACCGTGACAGCATGGGCGGCAGCGCCGCTGCATGCTGTCGGGCTGGCGTTGTTGGTCATCGCCCTGACATACCATTCCAGCCTGGGCCTGCAGGTGGTGATTGAAGACTATGTTCACGCCAACGGCCCACGCATTGTTCTGCAGGTTTTGTTGCGTCTGGTACATGCAGCACTGGCAGTAGCCGGCATTCTTGCCGTGATTCAGATAGCAACACGAGCATCGTTATGAGTACGGCCTACAGTTTTGTCGATCATACCTACGATGTGGTTGTCGTCGGTGCCGGTGGTGCCGGTCTGCGGGCGACAGTGGGGCTCGCTGAGTCGGGTCTGACCACTGCCTGCGTGACCAAGGTTTTTCCGACTCGCAGTCACACCGTGGCTGCCCAGGGCGGAATCAGCGCCGCTCTTGGCAACATGGGCGAAGACGACTGGCGCTGGCACATGTACGACACCGTGAAAGGTTCCGATTGGCTCGGTGACCAGGACGCCATCGAGTACATGTGCAAGGAAGCGCCAGCAGCCGTGATCGAACTCGAGCACTACGGCGTGCCGTTCTCCCGCACCGATGATGGCCATATCTACCAGCGGCCGTTTGGCGGCATGACAACGAACTATGGTGAGGGCACGGCACAACGAACCTGCGCCGCCGCGGATCGTACCGGTCATGCCATGCTTCACACCCTGTATCAGCAGGCGCTGAAGCACCAGGCCACTTTTTTCATCGAGTTCTTTGCCATTGATCTCATCATGCAGGATGGTGAATGCCGTGGTGTTATCGCGCTGGAGATGGCCACGGGCCAGCTACACCGGTTCAAGGCACAGCGAACGATATTGGCGACTGGCGGCTACGGTCGTGCCTATTTCTCCTGCACCTCGGCGCACACCTGTACCGGCGATGGTGGCGGAATGGCGCTGAGGGCCGGACTGCCACTGCAGGACATGGAATTCGTACAGTTCCACCCGACCGGAATCTATGGCTCCGGCTGCCTCATCACGGAAGGATCGCGCGGCGAAGGCGGCTACCTCACAAACTCTGACGGCGATCGCTTCATGGAGCGCTACGCACCCAATGCCAAGGATCTTGCGTCCCGGGACGTCGTCAGTCGCGCGATGACCATCGAGATTCGGGAGGGCCGCGGTGTCGGTGCCCACAAGGATCATATTCATCTGCACCTGGAACACCTGGGGCCGGATGTCATTCACGAGCGTCTGCCAGGTATCGCGGAAACGGCGCGGATTTTTGCTGGCGTCGACGTGACGCGCGACCCCATCCCCGTATTGCCGACCGTGCACTACAACATGGGTGGTGTGCCGACCAACGTGCACGGCGACGTACTGACCCGGCAGGCCGGTCAGCCGATAGCAACGGTGCCCGGCCTGATGGCTATCGGTGAGGCGGCCTGTGTGTCCGTACATGGTGCCAATCGCCTCGGTTCAAACTCGCTGCTGGATCTGGTGGTATTCGGGCGATCGGCCGCACGACGTTGTGCTGGAACCCTGGAATCAGGGGCCCGGCAGCCGGCTTTACGTGCCGAGAGCTACGAGTTGGCTCTTTCCCGGCTCGATAGCCTGCGCTACGCCGATGGCAGCCGCAGTACAGCCGAGATCCGGCTGGAGATGCAGCGAAACATGCAGTCACATGCCGCTGTATTTCGCACCGGTGAAACGTTACAGGAAGGTATCGCTGCCCTTCGCAAGACATTTGATTCCTTCGCGGATGTGCGCGTCAGCGACCGAAGCCTGATCTGGAACACGGATCTGATGGAAACCATGGAACTGGACAACCTTCTGAGTCAGGCCATGGTTACGATCAGCAGTGCAGAGCAACGCCATGAAAGCCGGGGAGCCCATGCGCGGGAAGATTATCCGGAGCGGGACGATCAGCACTGGATGAAACATACGCTGGCATGGATCAATCAGCAGGGCGAGGTTCGCTTCGACGACCGTCCCGTCCAGCTCAATACACTCACAGACGACGTGGAGACGGTCGCGCCCAAAGCGCGTTCGTATTAGCCGATGGCCGAATTCCGACTACCTGCCAACTCACGTATCAAGAAGGGCAAGGCCTACCCGGTGCAGGCACCTGCGTCGGGGGCGCCAGCCGCACCCGGCAAGGTCCGCCAGTTTCATATTTATCGTTACGATCCGGACTCCGGCAGCAATCCCCGGATGGACAGCTACGCTATCGATACGGCGCGATGTGGTCCGATGGTTCTGGATGCCCTGATCAAGATCAAGAACGAAGTCGATTCGACGCTGACCTTCCGTCGATCCTGCCGGGAAGGAATTTGTGGCTCCTGTGCCATGAACATCGACGGTCTGAATACTCTGGCCTGCACGCAGGCCATTGCCGATCTTGCCGGCGATGTACGGATCCATCCGCTGCCGCATATGCCGGTCGTCAAGGATCTGGTGCCGGATCTGACCAACTTTTATGCCCAGTACGCATCGATCAAACCCTGGCTTCAGACCGACACTCCGGCACCACCCGATCGGGAGCGGTTGCAGACCAAAGCCGATCAGGAACTGATCAACAGCCCGTCGGCCTGCATTCTCTGTGCATGCTGCTCGACAAGTTGCCCCAGCTACTGGTGGAACAGTGATCGCTACCTGGGTCCGGCGGTGTTGCTGCAGGCTTACCGCTGGCTGGTCGATACGCGCGACGAAGCCACCGGGTCGCGACTGGATGATCTGGAAGATCCCTTCCGTCTCTATCGATGTCACACCATCATGAATTGCACGAACGCTTGTCCGAAGGATCTGAATCCGGCCAAAGCCATTGCGGCCACCAAGCGAATGCTGGCCGAGCGCCTTGTTTAGCAATGGGCGGTTTGGTACCAGTTAGTACAGGCGGCGGATAGTTTCGGTGGCGGAACAGAGTCGGGCGGGGCGTGAGGAACTCGCGCGTCTCCGATGGCGGTGCCGCCGCGGCATGCGGGAACTGGACGTTCTGCTGCTGCGCTATCTGGACCACGAATATTCATCGGCAGCGCCCGCTGCCCAGGCAGCCTTCGAATCGCTACTTTCAGCACAGGATCCCGAGATAGTCGACTTGCTGGCCGGGCGCCTGAAGGCTGAGGATAGTGCCGTCAATGCCATCATCCAGCGGCTTCTCGCGCAATCTCGCCATTAACCGCATTCAGTGCCGGCGTGTGCCTGCCCTGATTGCCATTATCGGTGCGCTGGCTTGTGTCTCTATCGTCTTGAGCGAATTGTCACTGGCGGTTTCTCTGGTTCTGGTTGGCGTGGTACTCGGCATTGCGGCGTGGGAGTGTGCTGTTGCCTGGTCCGTCTCGCTGCGATCAGCTGAAGCACTCGTGCTTCACGTTTCCGGCACGATTCTTCTGGCTACCAGATGCGAACAGCAAGCGCTGATTCCCGTAACCGTGCGTCAGTTCTGGGTTCTGCCGCGCCTGATGGCGGGTCTGACCCTGGCCGATGCCGGCGGCCGGCACTTTCAGGTGCTGTTGTTCAGGGATCAGGTTGATGAGGACACCTGGCGCCGCCTCCTGGTTCGTTTGCAACTGGGTGGCAATGACGCCGTGTCTGTGCCGGTATAGGGCAGGGTGCCTATTCAGAACCGTTGTTTCCCGTAGAATGGCGCCTGGCGCTGCGACGCGATAGCGCTGAATCTGGCAGTAGCACCGGTCATGGAGCCAGTCGTGGGTTTGGAATACGGAATTTCCGGAGCCGGTAAATATGGATCCGCGTCACGTTCACGCGAACTTTTCGGCGGTAGACCTGTCTATCCGCCTGTAAGTTGCCGGCGTGCGCGATCCGTCACAGGGCCGCAGGCATGCCAGCGAACAGTGGCGATCAGCAACTCGTAGAACGGGCGCAGCAGGGTGACCGACGCGCCTTCGATCTGCTGGTCCTCAAGTATCAGCAAAAGATTGTGAACCTTGTGATGCGATACGTGCGCGATCCCACGGAAGCCCTGGATGTTGCCCAGGAAGCATTCGTCAAGGCCTACCGGGCGTTGCCCGGCTTCCGGGGCGACAGCGCGTTCTACACGTGGCTGTACCGGATCGCGATCAATACTTCCAAGAACTACCTGGTTACGTTGCAGCGCAGGCCAATTGAATACGACCTCGATGGCCAGTCCATCGAGCATGCCCAGGGCAATCCACATCTGCGGGAAGAGGAGACGCCTGAAGGTATTGCGATGCAAGGCCAGTTGCGCGAGATCCTTGAGAAGGCCATCAGCGAACTTCCCGAGGAACTGCGAACGGCCATCATGCTCCGTGAATTCGAGGGCATGAGCTACGAGGAGATTGCCACCGCGATGGATTGTCCGGTCGGCACAGTACGCTCCCGGATTTTCCGGGCTCGCGAAGCCATAGATGCCGCGATCCATCCATTGATGGAGTCTTCCAGGTGAACAATTGCCGACCCCAGTCACTCCCAGGGATGCACCCATGACAAGGCCAGATACTTCCTCAGCGACCGTCAGTGAACAGTTGTCGGCATGGATTGACGACGAACTGCCGGTCGAGGAGATGGAACTGCTGATTGCCCGTGTCAGCAACTCAGTGGAATACAAGGCGCGTCTGGCACGCTATGGGCTGATCAGCAGCACGCTCCGTAGCAGTCACGCCTCAGGAAGCCGGACTGCTGAGTCAGTCGGCATGCTGGTGGCTCACGACTTAGGTCACCGGGTGCGTCGCGCGCTTGACACGGCCGTGCATTCTGCCGACAGCGCGGCCTCGGATCGTACCGCCGGGCAGCAGCCAGTGCGGAACGCGTCCCGCTGGGTGCCCTACGCGGCCGCAGCCGCTGTGGCGCTCGTGGCCGTACTGCTGACGCCGTTGATGCGTTCGGTAGATGTGCCGCCAGGTGTAACCACTGCAGTCGCAATACCGTCGCCGCCTGCAACACTGGCTCGATCGCCTGTCGAACTGCTGCCTGCTTCGGATCGCGCCTCAATTTCAGCCCAGCGCTTGACGAGCTACCTCGTGTACCACGGCGGGTACTCAGGCATGTTGGCAGCCAAACTGACCGACTCACAAATCGTCAACCGGCGCAGCTATGCAGTGGATGTTCGGGCGCCCGTCGTTGGTACGTCGGCAAGATGAAGTCGACCCGATGTTGCCGCTGAGCAGACTCTGCCTGACACGTGTGTTGTCCGTCGCAATATGTGTCTGCACAACCGGGGTGGCGGCAGCGGACAACGAGTCCCATGACTGGCTCGCGCGCATGGCCTATGCCCTCGAATACCTCAATTATGAGGGGACACTGATCCAGCTCCAGGGACAGGATCCCGCGGTCATGCGTATCGTGCATCGCGTAGACGGCGGTGTACCGACCGAGCGAATCACCGCTCTCGATGAGGTCGGCCGGGAGATCATCCGGCACGGTAACGTCGTTACCTGTATCTTGCCCGATCAGCGGGTTGTACTGGTGGAGGACAGGGGGCCTGACGGTCGCAATGCCAGCCCATTGCAGAAGCAATTTGCCAGCGATGCACAATTCGACAAGCGCTATTACCAGTTGGCCATAGCATCGGGCGGGAGTTTGCTGGGACGGGACACCCGTGTGATTACCGTGCGTCCGACAGACAACTACCGTTACGGTTACCGCTTGTGGCTGGATCATGCCACGGCGATGCCGCTCAAGGTTCAGGTGACCGCCGAGGACGGGTCGGTAGTTGAGCAACTGCTGTTTACCGATATCAGTTTGCCGGCACAGATTGCCGAATCCGCCATACAGCCGACGCTGGCAACCGACAGCTTTAGCTGGCATCGATCTTCAGTGGCCACGACCACTGACCCGGCAGCGGGAAGCACTACCGCGTGGCAGATAGGCACCCCTCCACCCGGTTTCGAGTTGCGAGCCATGCGCACGCAGCGCCGGCCCGATGCCGGCGCCCAACCTGGCGGTAGCATTGGACCGGGCACCATGCAACAACTGGTCCTATCGGATGGTGTCGCCAGTGTATCGGTCTTTATCGAAGGGGGTGTGACGGCAGCGGAGCAGGCCGAAGGTGCTTCGCGCCTGGGCGCCGCGAATGCTTACTCCACCATGGTGGGCAACTTCCTGGTGACTGCGATGGGCGAGGTGCCGGTGCGGACGGTTGAGGCTATTGCCAAGACGGTCGGGGTCGCCGAGTTGTTGCCAAAGTCGCTTGTTCCAAAGTCACTCGTGCAAGAGCCGCTTCCGGCAGAGTTACCGTCGCCCTGATCCGATGCTGGCACTGGTCGTATACAGCCGAAGGGGCTGCCACCTTTGCGAACTCATGCTGGAGGAACTGGTGCCACTGTGTCGTGGGCAAGCTTCAATTCAGGTCCTGGATGTAGACGATAACCAGGCCTGGCAGGATGCGTACGGCCTCAGGGTGCCGGTGTTGTGCCATGGCGACACAGAGATCAGCGTGGCTCGCCTTGACCGTGCAGGTCTCCTGGCTTTGTTCAGGGCCCACGAATCCGAAGGTATGCCCACCCGGTCGGGCTGAGCGCCGTGATACCCTAGCCCGGTTTTTTCCGCACGGGACCTGAGCAGTGGATTTCGCCTTAATTCTCGTTCTGGCCACAGCACTGACGGGCCTCATATGGGCTGTTGACGCAGTCATGTTTCGACCCCGCCGCGTGGCAGTGACTGGTGATGGCAATACGACATCAGCGGGTGCAGGAAGTCGGGAGCCCGTTCTCGTTGAATACGCACGGTCGTTCTTCCCGATTTTGCTGATTGTCCTCATAATCCGGTCATTCCTGTTTGAACCGTTCCGGATTCCATCGGCATCCATGATGCCGACCCTGCTCATTGGTGACTTCATCTTTGTCAACAAGTTCACCTATGGCTTGCGATTGCCGGTTCTCAATACCGAGTTTCTTGATCTGGGCTCACCAGAACGTGGTGATGTGGTGGTCTTCCGCCTGCCATCTGACCCCTCGATCAACTACATCAAGCGCCTGGTAGGGCTCTGGCGACACCGTCACCTACGTGGACAACCAGATTTACATCAACCAGAAGCCCGTGCCGATTTCCGAGCTGGGTCCTTATATGGGTGACCAGCCAGCGTCCGTACTGGCCGAGGAGCACCTCGGCAAACATGATCATGACGTACTGCTCATGCAGGGCCGTCATAGCCTCCAGGGCACATTCATAGTGCCTTCGGGGCATTACTTCATGATGGGCGATAATCGGGACAATAGCCGGGATAGCCGCTACGACGGTGTGGGCATGGTTCCGGACGCAAATATTGTCGGACGCGCCGAACGGATCTGGATGAACTGGAGCTTCCCGGAGATGCCGAAGTGGCGACGTGTTGGCATGGAAATAAAGTAGCGGGCAATCCAATCACTGGTACTGATCAACGTTGAGGGGTGGAGCATGCGGCAACGGCAACAGGGAATCACCGCGATCGGCTTTGTAGTGATCGCGGCACTAGTGGCACTGGTTGGCTATGGCGTCATTCGGCTCATACCGGTCTATATGACACAAATGCAGGTTCGTCAGATGCTGGCGGACGTGAAGTCGGAGTATGACGGCGACAAGCCGTCACCAGCACAGTTGCGGTCTGCCATTGACAAGCGGCTGAACATTGATGCGGTTACATTTCCGACGACGAGCGATTTCGCGATTACCAAGACAGACGCGGGGTATCTGGTCGCCGTCGCCTATGAAGACTCCGTACCCTATATCGGAAATTTGTCGCTGGTGGCCTCGTTCGACAACTCGGTAGAGATTCGCCAGTGACCTTGGCGGCCGACTGGGCACGAAGTGCCCTCGGCTACCAGTTTGAGGATGAACGTTTGCTCGATCTTGCGCTGACGCATCGGAGCGCAGGTGAGTTCAATAACGAGCGACTTGAGTTTCTGGGCGACGCTGTCCTGGGTCTGGCCACTGCCGAGGCCCTTCATGACGCCTATCCGGACGCCAACGAAGGGGAATTGAGCCGATACCGTGCGCGACTGGTGCGGCGTGAGACGCTGGAAGACCTGGCCCGGGAGCTGGATATGGGCAAGCTGTTGCGATTGGGAGCAGGGGAACTACGCACTGGTGGACACCAGCGAGGATCGATTCTGGCCAATTCGATGGAAGCAGTATTTGGCGCGCTCTATCTGGATGGCGGCTGGCCGACGGCGCGGTCTGCCATTCTGAAGCTATTGGATAGCAGGTTGGCCAGTCTCGATCCGGATGATGATTTGCGCGATCCCAAGACCCGGTTACAGGAATATCTGCAAGGTCGGGGCTATGCGCTGCCGATTTACAATGTGGAGCGGGTCAGCGGAACAGCACATGCGCAGCACTTCGACGTGAGTTGTCGACTGGCGACTCCGCAGATGGAATTTCGTGGCGAGGGTGGCAGTCGTCGGGCAGCGGAGCAGATGGCGGCGGCACACGCTCTGCAGGCCCTTGGTGTTGGCAGTCCAGATGCCAATAGCTGACAGTTTCCGTACCGGTTTTGTGGCGGTCGTCGGTCGACCCAATGTTGGCAAGTCCACTTTGGTGAATGCCCTGGTCGGCCGGAAGATCAGTATTGTGACTCCCCGCCCGCAGACAACCCGGCATGCCATTTTGGGCGTACTTACCCGGCCGGATGCCCAACTCCTGTTTGTCGACACGCCGGGGTTGCATACGCGCATCCACAACCAGCTCAATCGCGCGATGAATCGGGCGGTGGAGGGGGCTCTGGTTGGTGCAGATATCGCTTTGTTTGTCGTCGAGGCAGGAGTCTTCAAGGCATCTGACAACTATGTGCTGGAGCACATTGTGGCAGCCGATATTCCGATTGTGCTGGTCGTAAACAAGGTGGATACGGTAAAGCCGAAGTCCGCGCTGCTTCCGTATCTTTTGGCCTGTGAGAAGCGGGCGACGTTTCATTCGATTGTGCCGGTATCCGCCACCGGTGCCGACAATCTGGACCGGCTGCTGACGCTGCTTGTCGATTTGCTGCCCGTGGGCCGGGCCTTGTATCCGCTCGATGCCACGACCGACCGGAGCATGGAGTTCCGGGTCGCAGAAATGATCAGGGAGAAACTGCTGATCGCGCTTCGGCAGGAGGTTCCCTACGGCCTTGCTGTGGAGATACTTGCCCTTGAGCAGCAACCAGGCGTTGTCCTCGTCGATGCTGTCATCTGGGCTGATCGGGAGTCACACAAGGGGATTGTCGTTGGCAAGGTGGCGCGACCATCAAGGCGGTGGGCACCGCTGCACGGCTGGAACTTGAGCGTATTTTCAGTCTGCGTTTTCACCTTGAAACCCGAGTCAAGGTAAAGTCGAACTGGGCTGACAACGCACGAACGCTGCAGCAGTTCGGCTTTGAGTCGGACACATGAGGCTCACGGCTGCGAATACTTCCCTGCAGGACGCTTACATTCTCCATGCGCGGTCCTATCAGGAAACCAGCCAGATACTGGAAGTGCTGACAGTCGAGCACGGCCGCCTCGGTCTGGTTGCGCGCGGTGCCCGTCGGCCCAAGTCTCCGTGGCGCAGCGTTCTGCAGCCGTTTCTGCCCGTGCGGTTGTCGTGGGTGGGGCGAGGCTCGCTCTACACCTTGCGCGCGGCAGAATCAGCCAGCTTTGTTGCTGCCCTCAGCGGTCTGGGATTGATGGCAGCGTTTTACCTCAATGAACTCATCCTGAATTTTGTACGACGTGGCGACCCGCATCCAGGTCTCTTTATTGCTTATTCCCATGCTCTCGCCGAGTTGCGCGGCGGTGATGACCCTGAGCCGACCCTGCGTCGCTTTGAACTGCAGCTGCTGGCTGAAGTCGGTTATGGCCTGAATCTTGATCACGACGTCTTGAACGACAGGCCACTGGATCCTGCCGGTCTTTACGAGTATCGGCTGGAGCACGGACCGGTGCCGGCCGATACCGCGGGTACCGCACTTACGCTGACCGGGATGGAATTGATGGCGATCAGTCGTGGTGAGTTGGGCTCACCCACGATCCTGCCGGCCGCCAAGCGCTTGCTGCGGGCTGTCCTGGCCCACCATCTTGACGGTCGAACGCTGAAAACCCGGCAGGTTCTGGCGGCAATGCTACGTTAGCGGGTATTGTCTGCTGTAATGAATTTTCTGACCTCAAACCAGTTGCTGGGCGTCAACGTGGATCACGTTGCCACGCTGCGCCAGGCCCGTGGAACCCGGTATCCCGATCCGCTACAGGCAGCACTGCTGGCCGAGCAGGCTGGTGCCGACAGCATTACCGTGCACCTGCGTGAAGACCGTCGCCACATTCAGGATGCAGATCTCCCGGCTCTCCAGGAAAGGTTGCACACGCGTATGAACCTGGAGGTGGCAGTGGCACCTGAGATCATCGAAATTGCCTGCAGAATCCGGCCCGCCGACTGTTGCCTGGTCCCGGAACGACGCGAAGAACTGACGACTGAAGGGGGCTGGACGTCAGGCAGCATTTTGCTGCCGTTGCCGATGCCTGCCGTCGTCTGGCCGACAGGGGAATACGTGCAGCACTGTTCATCGACGCCGATGAGCGCCAGATCGAGGCTGCTGCGAAAATTGGCGCACCGGTCATTGAACTGCACACCGGCAAGTACGCCGATGCCACGAGCAGCGAACAGCGCGCTGAAGAACTGTTCCGGATTGCTGAAGGTGCCCGCGTGGCTGCGGCAGCAGGGCTGGCAGTCCATGCAGGCCATGGGCTTAACTATCACAATGTGGGCCCCGTGGCTGCCATTCCCGAAATTGTGGAGCTGAATATCGGCCACGCCATCATTGCCCGCGCGCTGTTCACCGGGCTCGCGGCTGCTGTTGCCGACATGAAGCGCCTGATGCGTGAAGCTCGTATTGCATGATATTCGGCATCGGCACTGATATTTTGAAGGTCGAACGTATCGCGTCTGTGTATGAGCGATTTGGCGAACATTTCGTCCGGCGTGTGCTGATGCCCGAAGAGGTGGCGGATTTTCGACGCACCAAGAATCCCGTACGTTTTTCTCGGTATGCGTTTTGCCGCCAAGGAGGCCATCGTCAAGGCGCTGGGCACCGGGTTTTGCTCATGGAATGTGGTTGCGCGACTCAGGGTCGTTAACGATCCGCGCGGAAAGCCGAGATCATCTACTCCGAGCGCGGCCGCCAGCTTTGCCGCACGCTGGGGGTTGGGCCCGGCCATTTGAGCCTGTCCGATGAGGCCGGACTGATCGTTGCCGTCGCCGTGCTGATGAAAGCCCCACAGAGAGATCAATGAAGGACGATCCTGCGCATGCGTGCACTGGTTTTGATATCGAGACGATCCCTGACGTTGATCTGGGGCGACGCCTGTACAACCTTGACGGTCTGCCGGACGAGGAGGTTGGCGAGGCGCATGAGCTTTCACCGGCTGCAGGAAACCGGCTCGGAATTTTGCCCTTGCACCAGCATCGGGTAGTGGCGATTTCAGTTGTCTGGCGTCATCGCGACGGGCTCAAGGTGCTGAGCCTGGGGATCCGGACAGTCCTGAACGGGACCTGGTGGCGAATTTTTCGATGCCATTGAGCGACACACGCCTGATCTGGTGTCATGGAATGGCAGCGGCTTCGACTTGCCGGTGTTGCATTACCGGCACTGCTTCATGGCATTCAAGCGCCCCGCTATTGGGAGCATGGCGACGACGAAACGAGCTTTCGCTTCAATAACTACCTGAGCCGCTTTCATTGGCGGCACACTGATCTCATGGATGTGTTGTCGGCGTGGCAGGGCCGGTCCAGGGCGAGCTTGAGCGATATAGCGACGTTACTGGGGTTCCCTGGCAAACTGGGCTTCAGCGGTGATCAGGTGTGGGACACCTGGCTTCAGGGCGGTATCGGCGCGATCAGGGACTATTGCGAGACCGACGTCATGAACACCTACCTGATCTGGTTGCGGTTTCAGTTCATGCGCGGTCACCTCGATGCAGACGGGCTTGACGCGGAAAACGCCCGCGTGCGGCGTTGGCTGGAAGCGTCTACGGCGGATCACTGGCGCGCCTTTGCCGGTGCGTGGGCCTCAGTGGATCGCAACGCGTAGTACAGCGTGGCCGAGTCCCGTCCCGTTGAATATGCCGAAGTCACGGCTCTGACCCTTGAGGGCCGGGGCGTGGTGAGCCCGGCTGGCAAGCGCGTGCTGGTTCCGGGCGCGCTGACCGGCGAAGAAGTGGGGTTTCGGCGGCAGCGCCGGCGTCGGAATTACGATGAAGGGGAACTGGTAGAGATCCGGCGGGCTTCGCCGGATCGGGTGACACCCGCCTGTCCGTACTTCGGGGTGTGTGGGGGATGCTCGCTACAGCATCTGTCGCCGGATGCACAGCTTTCCATGAAGCAGGCAACTCTGGTGGACAGCCTGGCGCACCTCGCCGGCCTCAGGCCGGAGCACCTGCTGCCGGCCATCAAGGGCGCAGTCTGGGCTTACCGTCGCAAGGCCCGGCTGGGGGTCAAGTACGTCAACAAGAAGGAACGCGTGCTGGTTGGCTTTCGGGAGGTCAGCAAGCCCTGGGTTGCTGACATGCAGAGCTGCGCCACGCTGGATCCCTCCATCAGCAGGCTTGTAGAGCCGCTGTCAGAGTTGATCGGCCGTCTTTCGCTGCGCGCCCGTCTGCCGCAGGTGGAAGCGACCGCCGCGGATAACGTCACGGCGCTGGTATTCCGGGTGCTGGATCCGCCGACGACTGCAGACCGTGCCCTGCTGGCCAGGTTCGCTGCTGACCACGCGGTGAGGGTCTACCTGCAGCCGGGCAATGAGTCTACTGTCGTGCCACTGGATGCGCAGGAAAGCGAGGAGTTGCATTACCACCTGCCGGCCTTTGACCTGCAACTGGATTTTGGACCCACTGACTTCATTCAGATCCACGCCGGGATAAATCGCCAGATGATCGATCAGGCCTTGCGCTTGCTGGCACCCACCTCGGCGGATCGGGTCCTGGATTTATACTGCGGTATCGGCAACTTCACACTGCCGCTGGCACGACAGGCAGCTGAAGTCGTGGGCCTGGAGGTTTCCGCCGCCGCGATCATGCGTGGTCGGACCAATGCAACTTTGAACCGCATTACGAATGCCCATTTCATTCAGGCCGACCTGGGTGGCGCCGGCGCTGGTGGTGCATGGACTCGTGAGCACTTCGACCTCGTGTTGCTTGACCCTCCGCGGACCGGGGCAGCGGAACTGCTGCCGGCCCTCGGCAAGCTGGCGGCCCGTCGCATCGTCTACATCTCGTGTCATCCGGGCACCCTGGCGCGCGATGCCGGCGTGCTGGTCCAAGACCACGGGTATCGATTGGCCAGCGCCGGAGTCATGGACATGTTTCCGCAAACCAGCCATGTCGAGTCGATGGCTTTATTCGAGTTGCCGTGATCATGAGGATCGCAACCAAAGACCAGGCCGTGTGCACGCAACTGGTTGTCAGCCTGACGACCCAAACCTTGACTGTTGCCAGCGGGAAGGAGCCAGTGCGGACCTTTGCTGTATCCACCTCGCGCTATGGCCCGGGGGAGCTCCAGGACAGCCTGTGCACGCCGCGTGGCCGCCACTACATCCGGGCGAAAATCGGTGCCGGTCTGCCTGTTGGTGCCGTGTTGCGGTCCCGTCGACCAACCGGCGAGATCTACACCGAAGCGCTGGGCAACTCGGAGCCTGGTCGTGACTGGATACTTTCACGAATTCTATGGCTGTCAGGGCTCGAAGTTGGCAGAAACCGGCTGGGCACCGTCGATTCCATGCGTCGTTACATCTATATTCACGGCACTCCGGATACCGAGCCGATGGGCGTGCCGTTCTCACATGGATGTATCAGAATGCGCAACACGGACGTGTGCTGGTTGTTTGACGCCGTGGCGGTCGGCACGATTGTCGAAATCGTTCCATAGAATTGCCCGTAGAATTTGGTCGACATTGACAACCTTCAAGTGGTGACTGACCTGTGACTTTGGGACCACTGATGCTGGATGTGGAAGGCCTGACACTGTCATCGGCTGACCGCGCACGGCTGAAAAATCCGCTGGTGGGTGCCGTCATCCTGTTCAGCAGGAACTTCCATGATCGGGAGCAGGTGCGTGAACTCGTTGCCGAGATCCGCAACCTTCGCACGCCGCAACTGCTTATTGCCGTGGATCAGGAGGGTGGGCGCGTCCAGCGATTTCGCGACGGCTTTTATGCCTTGCCACCCCTGCGCTGGCTTGGGCATCAGTACGATATTGATCCGCAGAATGGGCGTCGGCTGGCGACAACCTGTGGTTGGCTGATGGCGGCCGAAGTACTGGATACCGGCGTGGATTTCAGTTTCGCTCCGGTGGTCGACCTGGACTATGGCACCAGTGAAATTATCGGTGACCGATCCTTTCACAGGGATCCGGACATCGTCGCAGAGCTGGCCTTGGCCTATATCCAGGGTATGCACAAGGCGGGCATGATTGCCGTTGCCAAACATTTTCCCGGTCATGGCTACGTAGTTGCCGACTCGCATCTCGATTTGCCGGTGGACCCACGCGACCGGGCCGACCTGTACGATGATTTGCTGCCGTATGAGCGCCTGATTCACCAGGACGTTAGCGGCGTGATGATTGCACATGTGCGCTATCCGGCTGTGGATGCCGATGTGGCCAGCCTCTCGTCACACTGGTTGCAGACGGTTTTGCGCAACGAACTTGGCTTTAAGGGCGTCATCTTTTCTGACGATCTGTCGATGAAGGCGCTGGCCAGTGAAGGCGATATGCCGGAACGCGCCCGCCGCGCGCTGGCAGCCGGTGCTGATATGGCACTGATCTGCAACGACCCGGCCGGTGCGGACGTCGCGCTGGCGGCGCTTGCGGGTTACCAGGATCCGGCAAGTCAGGCGCGGCTGGTGGCGCTCCGTCGCCGCCCGACTGAATTGCAGGGCGGTTTTCGTCATTCGGACCCGTGGCGACAGGCCGTGGCGACTTTGGACCAGGCCATGACCCGGCCTGGCCTGACCCTCAGTTGAGCAGTCAACCGGCTGTCTGAATCCAATTGACCACGCACGCAGTACAGCACTGAATCATGCGACTGGGAGTCATTGGCGGTACAGGCACAGCAGCGTTGTTTGGCGAGGGAGCGCTCGCCGAGCCCGAGACCACATCTCGTGCCACTTCCCAGGCCAATCCATGGGGTAACCCGTCTGCCGACCTTTACCACTGTACCGTCGACGGGCAGCCGCTTACCTTCCTGCAGCGTCACGGTGATGATGGCTTGTCGGGGAATAGCCATCGCGCCATTCCGCCGCACCAGATTAACTACCGCGCCAACATCTGGGCTCTGCGAGAGGCGGGTGTCGATCGAATCGTGGGCATCAACGTGGTGGGCGGCATTACGCCGAACGCCGTCCCCGGCGCGCTGGTTGTGCCGGATCAACTCATTGACTACACCTGGGGCCGTCAGCACAGCTATATGGGTGAGGCGGGTTTTCCCCTGCGGCATGTGGACTTCACCTCGCCATTCGATGCGGATTTGCGCGCCGCGTTGCTCAAAAGCGCAGCGCAACTGGGGTTGTCATTGCTAAGCGAGGCGACGTACGGGGTTACGCAGGGGCCCCGGCTGGAATCGGCGGCCGAGATCAACCGGCTGGAGCGCGATGGGTGCCACGTTGTAGGGATGACGGCCATGCCGGAAGCAGCCCTGGCCCGGGAGCTCGACCTGGCGTATGCGGTCTGCTGCGTGGTGGTGAATCGGGCTGCGGGCAGGTCCCGACGCGACGTGAGTATTCACGCCGAGGCAGCTGCACATCTGGATTCGGGCATCGCGAAGGTCCGGCGGCTTATTTACGGTCTGCTGGCGAGTCAGTGACCACGGTCACAGAACCTGTCTTTAGCTTGCGGCTAGGATGTGGTTCAGGTGGTGCGCAGCCGTGACGGGGTCGCGGCAGTCGTATCTCAACGGTATTGAGATATGTCGTCTATTTCATTGAAAAAGCTAAATAAACATGTGCTCAGGCAGGCTCTGGATGCGGTCGCTGCGCCAGCCTTGATAATCGATGTACAACAGCGTGAACAGCAGGTGCTATATGCAAACTCTGCGGCTGGACGTGCATTGGGTGTACATCCCAACGAGTTGATCGGACGCTGCGCCGAAAGCCTGGCAGATTGCGCCTTCGATCCCGCCTCGCCGGAGCCGTGGCGACCACGCACGGCGCAGGGTGGATACATTGAGCTTCGTCCGGCCCCGCTTTACGAACAGCCGGGCAAGGCAACCTGCTGGCTACTGACAAATCCACGTGGCACCGCCGAGTTCCAGTCGATGCCGGGCGGTGCGAACACATCAGTACCCCCGGTTGCAGGAACAGGCACCTTTACTGCTACCGATGTCTGGGCGCGAAGTTTGCGCGACGATCGCAGCGACGCAGCAACCGGAATTCCCGGGAGAAATGCCCTGCAGGAAGTTCTGACACGGGACTGGTCAATCGCGCGTCGCGAACAGCAGCGTCTCAGCATTATCGTGTTTCGCATCGATGCTCTGGAAAGTTATCACGCCCTGTTTGGTCGACATTCCACCGAGGCGTGCTTGCGCAAGGTTGCGCATGCGATTGCGAATTCACTGCAACGGGCCGCCGACTATTGCGCACGCGTAGGTCACGACCGGTTTGCGGTGCTGGTTGGTGGTGCCGAGGAAGAGCAGGTTGCAAAGTTTGCCGCAGGTATTGCGCGGCGCGTGAGGGATCTTGCCATTCATCACCCGCGTTCCCAGCTGGCGCGTTACGTCACGGTGTCATGGAGTCTTGAATCGGAGATTCCGTCGCCAGGTGCGGAAGAACCGAATCTGCTGGAGGACGCCGAGGCGCGCATTACCGGTCGGACCGGCGGTGCAGGCACCGGCATGGAATCCGGTAGCTATCTGTCCGGGCCGGACACGCTTAGCGCCGACTCCGGCTGACTGCAGGTTCCCGGCCACGTCCGGAGCCGGCCGAATTTGCCCGGTGCTGAACATCAGTTGATGGCGATGTGGTCGATGATCCTTCCGCAGGCCTGGCACCACGATCATTGTCTTGGTGTTTCAGCACATCTCGCTGATCAGGTACTCAACAAAAGCAAACCGGGCTTCAGTATCTTCCAGGTTCTCCGAGAACCGTAGCTTCTGCTGGCGATCCAGCCGGTAGGTTTCCGGCTCGGTACGAATACGGGCAACGATCCACGCAGGACTGAGTGTTGTGCGGGTCCAAACTCGACGAAGCCACCCACCGCGTGGCATCCAGGCGCTTGATGGATAGTGGTTCGGGCGTAGTCGCAGTACCGTCAACCGGAACAGGTTTCCAGGTCGCCTCCGGCAAGGGTCCGACCGGTCGATCAGTTCAATCTGCAGATCGCGCAACTCTGCTTCACTCCGCGCCTTGGCAATCCGCTTGTAGTGCACCAGACGCAAATGTACGTCGGGGAGATAGTCATCGGGCAACAGTGCAGGCAGGCGCAGGTTGATCTCTGCAACTGGTGGCAGAGCGTTGTCCAGGTCTGGCTCCAGTCCGGCCTCCAGCGCCTTGACGGTACGGTTGAGCATTTCGTTGTAGAGCTCGAAACCTATTTCCTGAATCTGACCACTCTGTTCTTCACCGAGCAGTTCACCCCGCACCCCTGATTTCCATGTCGTGCGTGGCCAGCATGAAGCCGGAGCCCAGGTCTTCCAGTGCCGCAATTGCATCCAGGCGCTTCTCGGCGTCGGCAGTCAGTTCCTCACGTGGTGGCGCCAGCAGTAGGCAAACGCCTGGTGGTGGGAACGGCCAACACGACCTCGTAGCTGGTGCAACTGGGGCAGAGACCAAAACGATCTGCGCGATTGATGATGATTGTATTTGCCGAAGGGATATCGAGGCCACTTTCGATGATGGCCGTGCATACCAGGATGTGGAACCGTCGGTGGTGGAAGTCGAGCATGATCTGCTCAAGATCGCGCTCACGCATCTGGCCATGAGCAACTTCAATACGGGCTTCGGGCAGAAGTTCAGCCAGCCCGGCGGCCACTTTGTCGATGTCCTCGATCCGGTTATGCACAAAATAGACCTGGCCACCACGTTTCAGCTCCCGCAGGCATGCCTCTCTGACGACGCGGTCTTCAAAGCGGGTGACAAAGGTCTTGATACTGAGCCTGGTTTCAGGCGGCGTAGCAATCAGCGAAAGATCGCGAAGGCGGCCCAGCGCCATGTTCAGCGTTCGCGGAATGGGTGTCGCTGTAAGGGTCAGGATATCGGCCTCGGTACGCAGCGCCTTCAGTCGTTCCTTGTGGCGCACGCCAAAGCGATGCTCCTCGTCGACGATGATCAGCCCCAGATCCTTGAAGCACATATCGCCCTGTAGCAGGCGATGGGTGCCGATAACAATATCAACACTGCCAGTTGCCAGGCCGTCAAGAACCTTGCGGCTTTCCTGTGCCGATCGAAACCTGGACAACACTTCAACGTTTACCGGCCAGTCGGCAAAACGGTCGGCAAAAGTCTGATAGTGCTGTTGGGCCAGCAGCGTAGTAGGCACCAGAACGGCGACCTGGCGGCTGGCAGAAATTGCCATGAAGGCGGCACGCAGCGCCACCTCGGTCTTGCCAAAGCCAACGTCACCGCATACCAGACGATCCATGGGCTTGCCGCTGCTGAGATCGTCCACCACGGCGGCAATAGCGGTGGCCTGATCTTCCGTTGGCTCAAACGGAAAGCCGGCGGCAAAGGCAGCATAGTCATGTTGCAGGGAAGCCGGACGACTGGCCTTGCGTGCAGCACGCTTCGCATAGAGTTCAAGCAGTTCTGCCGCAACATCGCGGATCTTGTCAGCTGCCTTGCGACGCGCTTTCTCCCACTGGTCACTGCCCAGACGGTGCAGCGGAGCCTCTTCGGCCGAGGTCCCGGTATACCGGGACACCATGTGCAGGGATGCAACCGGCACGTGGAGCAGGTCTCCACCGGCATATTCCAGAGTCAGGAATTCAGTAGCAACGTCATCGATGGTGATGGTCGTCAGGCCCTGGTATCGGCCGACACCATGGTCGACATGTACGATGGGTGCCCCGGCATGCAGGTCGGTAAGATCGCTCAGTATCTGTTCTGGATCACGCACGCGGCGCTGGCGACGCCGGCTGCGTGGTCGCTCACCGTAGAGTTCGCGCTCGGTGATGATGGCGAGATTCGAACCAGGCAGCAGCAGGCCTTCGCTCAGGGGAGCGACGCTCACCATGACGCGATCTGCGGTGGTCAGGAAGCTTCCCCAATCATCGGCTTCAACCGGGTGCAAACCCTCCTGCCGAACCAGATCAGCCAGCATCTCCCGGCGGCCCGGCGAGTCGGCAGCAAAAAGGATGTGGCCGCTGAAGGAGCGAATGAATTCCCGCAGCCGATGTGTTGGCTCGTCTGCGCGGGGGTCAATCAGCAGCGATGGCAGGCGTGCCAGTCCGGAGGTTGCCGGTCGGGCATCATCGCCCATGGGGTCCGGCGTGGCCGGGTCAATGACCAGCAGCGGTCCTTCACTGAGGCGTGCCAGATGCTCGGCGGGTACGCCATTCAGTTCCGGCGGATCCAGTGCCGGACGTTCGGAATCATCCCGGGACTCCTCAAAGCGCTCTACAACCTGTTGCCATGCCGGGGCGAGCAATTCCTCCGGCTCGCCGAGGGCAATGGTCAGGCGATCTTTCGGTAAATAGTCCCAGAGGAGTGCAGTGGTCTCGAAGAACAGCGGCAGATAGTTTTCCACGCCCCCCGGCAGATGGCCGTCAGAGACTTCGCGATAAATGATTGAGCGGGCGGGATTACCTTCGAAACGCCGGCGATAGGCCTGTCTGAACTGCTTGATGGCGGTTGCGTCTATCGGCATTTCGCGCGCCGGCAAGGTCTGCAAGGACGTCAGCGCCGTACCGGATAACTGTGTTTCCGGATCGAAGTGCCGAAGGCTGTCGATCTCATCGTCCAGAAAATCGACACGAACAGGCAGCTCCGAACCCATCGGATAGAAGTCGAGCAGCGAACCGCGGACCGCAAAGTCGCCATGTTCTGCGACCTGGGATACCCGCTGGTAACCGGCAGCCTCCAGTTGCAGGCGTAACTGCTCAAGTCGCAGGGCCTGACCGGCCGCCAGCGTGACGCTGTAGCCGCCGATATAGCGGACTGGTGGCAAGCGTGGCAGCAGCGTGGATGCCGCAACCAGCAGTGTGTCGATATGTCCGGCGGCTACGTCCCGGAGCACGGCGAGCCGGCGTGAAATCAGATCCTGGTGCGGGCTGAAGCTGTCGTATGGCAGGACCTCGGAATCCGGAAACGTTGCGATTTGCGATGATCCATGGGCGAAGTAGCGTAATTCTGCTTCCAGGGATTCGCCGCGCACGACCGAGGGCACCACGATCAGCCAGAATTTCCGGGTAGTGGCTCGCAGCGTGGCAAGGCCAAGTCCCTGGCCACAGGGAGCAAGCCCGGCCCACACCCGCCGTGCACCTGCCGCGGTGGGCAGTGGCGTTGGCAAGGGGATCAATGATTGAGAGGGCGGCGCGATTCCGGTCATACGAACCCGCACTCCGGCGGGGTCGGCATTATCGCACCGTTAGACAGTCTGTGGCGATCTCAGCGACGAACCGCGTGGATCACATGGTTGTACTCGAAGTAGACCACAAAGCCCGGATAGTCCCAGCGCGTGATGGGCGGCTTGCCGATGGCATCAGAGCGACTGGCCGGTGCACCAAAGCGCGCTTCAACGTCCGTCATGCTGCTGCCGGCGCGGGGACGGTCTGCAGCATTGGCATTTTCTGCATCCACATTCTGGATCAGCAGCGTATCGGCGCTGGCGATTCCGCAGCCAACGATGAGGGATCCCGATATTGTCAGGGCAAGAGCCACGGCCGGGCCGTAATCAGGCGGGGAATCAGGCGTTCTGAGGATAAAGCCATGCTAACCTCTCCATCGGATTGCGCTTTCGAATATAACACCCGGACTTCCTTCGGAAAAACCACATAGCTCATGGATCTTCCCGGCGAAATGCGCTACCCGGTCACCGCGGTGGTGCGCTGACCATGTTGCGTCCGGCAACCCTGTGGATAGCGCTCCGCTACCTGCGGGCACAGCGGGCCAGCCAATTTTCCTCGTTGGTGGCGCTGGCTTCTGTGATCGGTGTCGCGCTCGGCGTAGCTGCGCTGATCGTCGTCCTGTCGGTCATGAACGGCTTTGAAGACGAGTTGCGGTCGCGTCTGGTGGCCATTACCGGCCATGCCACGATCCTCACCGGACGCCAGGAGCCGGCATGGCAGGCAATACTGACCGATGTCGAGAAGGCGCCCGGCGTGGTCTCGGCGATGCCATACATAGAACTGGAGGGCATGCTCTCGGCGGGCAATGAACTTGCCGGTGTAATCGTCGAGGGTATTGACCTGAGTCGCAAGACACCGATCGCGGGTCTGGACGGGGCCCTGCGCAGTGGCACCCTGTCTGATCTGACGCCGGGTTCATGGCATGCCGTGCTGGGACGATCGCTCGCCAACCGGCTTAACGTGAGTCCTGGCGATACGGTGCGACTGCTCATTCCGGCCCGAGACAAGGCCGGCAGCTTGAGGTCGCGACTGCGGGAACTGACGGTTACTGGTGTATTTGAGGTCGGCGTTCGCGACCACGACGCTGTACGGCTGCTGGTTAGCCTGGCGGATGCGGCAGCAATGGCGGGCCTGGAGGGCAGGGTAACGGGTATTCGGATCCAGACCGACGATATCTTCACGACGCCACGTGTACTTGACCGATGGCTGGCCGCATGGACTGCCGCAGGTCATGCGCAGCCGCGGACCAGGACCTGGACGCAGGACAATGCCACCTATTTTCGTGCCGTACGGATTGAGAAAACGATGATGACGCTGCTCCTTTCGCTGATCGTTGCCGTGGCGGCGTTCAATATTGTTGCCACGCTGGTAATGGTGGTAACAGACAAGCGCGCGGGTATCGCAATCCTGCGCACAATCGGCTTTTCACGTGTCGATGTGGTGAGCGTGTTCGCCATGCAGGGCCTGATGATCGGCTGGATCGGCGTGCTGGCTGGTGTACTCGGTGGTGCCCTGCTGGCCAGTAATATCGGCGAGATTACACCGGCACTGGAGCGCTTGTTCGGCTTCCAGTTCATGCCGGCAGACGTGTACTACCTGACATCGCTTCCCGCGCATCTGAAGGCCGGTGACCTCATCTGGGTTAGTGTGATCGCTCTGGCAATGACGGCGTTCGCCACCATCTATCCGGCGCTGCGCGCTGCGGCGGTGGCGCCTGCCGAAGTCCTGCGCTACGAGTAGGAAGTTTCGACCTGTGCTCCGTCCGTATGAACTGGCTATCGCGCTTCGTTACGTGCGCTCGCGCAACAAGAACCGCTTCATTTCATTTATTTCAGTGATCTCGATGGCTGGAATCGCCGTGGCAGTTGCAGTGCTGATCATGGTGTTGTCGGTCATGAATGGCTTTGAATCCGAAGTCCGCACCCGGATTCTGAATGTAGTCGCCCACGGCTCCATCATCGGCCTGGACGGGCGCATTGCCGACTGGCAATCGCTGGCCGATGTTGCCGTTCGCAATCCGGAGGTCAAGGCGGTAGCGCAGTTTGTCGACGGCCAGGCCATGCTGGTCAGCGCGACAGAAATCCGGGGTGTGCAACTTCGTGGGATCGACCCGGAGAGCGAACGCCGCACCTCGGCCCTGGACAGCCTGATGGTGCAAGGCTCGCTGGAGAGCTTGGCGCCGGGCAGGTTTGACGTCGTTCTGGGCCTGACCCTTGCCAGCGAACTGGGGGTGAAGGTCGGCGATTCCGTAATCATGCTGGTATCCCAGGGCATAACGACACCGGCAGGTATAGTGCCGCGCATGCGCCCTTCCACGTCGCGGGCATTTTCAACGCCGGGATGTTCGAATTTGACAGGTCGTTGGCATTTATCAATATTGCGGATGCCCAGCGTCTCTTTCAGCGGCGATGACGTTTCCGGCGTCCGGCTTGCGATTCGCGATCCCTGATGGCGCCGCGTGTTGTGCGTGCCGTTGCCACGGCGTGGGGCGGTGGTGCATTGATCACCGACTGGACCCGGGACCACGGCAATTTCTTTCGTTCAATCCAGTTGACCCGCTCGATCATCTTCGTGATTCTGCTGCTGGTCGTGGCGGTAGCGGCGTTCAATATCGTGTCTACTCTCGTGATGGTGGTGCGGGACAAGCGTGGCGAGATCGCGATACTGCGCACCGTGGGCGCTACACCTGCTGCCATACTCGTCATATTCGTGCTGCAGGGCGCGGTCATCGGTGTTGTCGGTACAGTCGTGGGGGTTGTCGTTGGCGTGCTGGGCGCCTGGAATGTCAGCGCAATTGCCCGGTTTATCGAATGGCTGACCGGCTTCCAGTTTCTGGCGCCTGATGTCTATTTCATCAGCGAGTTGCCGAGTCAGCTCCAGTGGGCGGATGTGTGGCAGGTCGCTGGTATTGCCTTGATGCTCGGGCTGGTATCGACGCTCTATCCAGCATGGCGAGGTGCCGCCATGGCGCCGGCGGAAGTACTTCGACATGAATGATGAGCAAGGCATGAATCTGTATCGTCGGTGGGGCAATTGTCAGAGAACAACGCGATGAATACAGTGGCCGCACTGGAATGCCGCGCACTATGCAAGCAGTTCGTTGAAGGTCCTGCCGTTGTAAATGTCCTCCGGGGCATTGATCTGGGCATCGCGGCCGGCGAGCGAGTGGCAATCGTGGGCCCCTCCGGAGCCGGCAAGACGACATTGCTGCAGCTACTGGGCGGGCTGGATACTGCCACGTCGGGTGAAGTGCTTATTCGTGGCCAGAACATTGCGACGACCGATAACGCGGAGCGCGGCCGCATCCGCAATCGCTATCTGGGTTTCGTCTATCAGTTTCATCATCTGCTGCCAGAGTTCACGGCGCTGGAAAACGTAGCCATGCCACTGCTCGTACGGCGTGAGCCATTGGCAGTGGTCCAGGCCCGGGCACAGGAAATCCTTGAACGAGTCGGACTGGCGGACCGGCTGGAGCACAAACCCGGCGAGTTATCGGGTGGCGAGCGTCAACGGGTGGCGGTCGCCAGGGCGCTGGTGACTGCACCGGCCGTCGTGCTGGCCGATGAACCGACCGGGAACCTGGATCAGAAGACCGGTGACGCCGTTCTGGAGTTGATGCTGGACCTGAATCGCGATGTCGGCGCAAGTCTGGTGATCGTGACCCATGACGCGCGCATCGCGCGTCGAATGAACCGTGTGCTGCGCATGAGCGACGGGCGTCTGGAGGATGCTACTGCGGCTTATCACGCCGAAGTGCTGCCCGGCGCCGCAGTCGTGACCGGGTTATGAGCCGCCACACCGTGTTGCTCACCGCATAGCCCATTGCGGACAGCATAAAGGCACCCACCACCGCGCCCAGCCACAACGGGCGCCAGCTTGCGGCAAGCCGCTCCACGATATCCCGCCAGGGCATGCCCAGGTGCCAGCCAGAGTGGGGCAAGTCGAGCAGAAAGGCACCCAGCAGATATTCCCCGTAGAAGATTGGCCCGTAGGTCAACGGATTGCCAACCCACACGCTGAGAATCGCCACGGGCAGATTCACGCGCAACAACAGGGCGGCAGCCGCCGCCACGGGTGTATGGCCGACAAACGGCAGTACGCCGATGAACATGCCCAGTGCTATGCCGCCGGTGACGGTGCGCCGGTTGATCGAGAAGTACACCGGATGGGCGAGCAATGCGTGGAACGGGCGCAGATACCAGACGCGATCGGCTTGATTCCTGCGATACGGTGCAGATAGTCGTCTGAAGAATTTACGGGGCATCCGGTACCTTGACCTGGTCAGTATTGTCGTACTGCCATTATCCCGACTCTCGACCGGAACATGCCATGCCTGGCGCAGCCTTCGTCGCCATTTTGCTCAGTTGTGCGGTACTGTGGAGTCGAACACTGCCGTTGTCGCCCGGATGGGCGTTGATGATGGTGGTGCTCGCAGCAGGCAGTGCCGCAGCCCTGGCCAGAGTCAGGCGTCATGCGTGGCAGCGCGTTTTGATCCTGATGTTATTCGCCGGCCTGCCCGTGGTGTCCGTGATTTACACTGTGTCGCGGCAGCTCACCGACAGGCTTGATGACACAGCCATCGTCGACGATCAGCTGGTTTCAGGCAGTATTTGCGACTTTCCCCGCCAGCAACCCGGCTCATGGCGGTTTTTGTTGCTGACCGATCAACCAGCGGTGGCAGAGAGTCCCCGGGTGGCAACCCGCATCAAGGTGCCGGCCAGGATTCTGGTCAACTGGTATGCAGGCAGCGACAGGCCGCAATCCATCCCGGAACCCGGTCAGCGCTGGCAGTTGAAGCTGCGCATGCGGCCGCCGCGAGGACTTGGCAATTCCGGTGGCTTTGACTACGAACGCTGGTTGTTCAGCCAGCACATTGGTGCCACGGCCTGGGTTCGCCCGAGTACAGACAATCTGCCAGTGGCCGGCGCAGCGGTCTGCCGCATAGCCGGGTGGCGTGCCGAGCTGGCGCGCCGTATCAGCCGTGCGGTGGGTGATCGGCCGGCAGCAGCCTACGTGCTGGGCTTGTCTATCGGTGCCTACCAGGCGCTGCCTGAGGAGGAATGGGACAAGCTCCGGCGCACCGGCACCATCCATCTGATCTCGATATCCGGATTCCACATTGCCTTGTTGGCCGCCCCGGCAGCACTGTTCGGACTGTTTCTTGGCGGCACCTTGCTGGCGCTCGGGTTTCGATGCCGGCCGCGGGTGATCGCGGCGGCCACGGCATTTGTGGCCGCCATGCTCTACGAGGTCTCTGGCAGGGTTTAGTGTGCCGACCGCCCGATCGGTCGTTGCGGTTGGCCTGCTTACGCTGCTCACCAGCCGACGCCGCACGATTGCCGGCTCGGGACTGATGGCTGCCGTCGTGCTGATCGTGCTCTTGATTGAACCACTGGCGCCACTGGTTCCCGGCTGGCTGTCATTTGCCGGCGTGGCCGTGCTGGTTGCAGTCGGAATGCTCAGATACCGGCAGACGGACCACGCCTTCCAGCACCTGAAAACACTATTGCTGACTCAGCTCTGCATGACGGTTGGCCTGGCCCCGCTGATGGTGCTGTGCTTCAGCCAGTTGCCACTGGCCGGTGGGCTGGCAAACCTGGTGGCGGTGCCGGCATTCAGTCTGATCCTGCTGCCCCTGACGCTGCTGGGCACTCTGGCCGTCATGCTGGTACCCGATACCGGTGCGGTACTGCTGGGTCTGGCGGCGGATGGTTTCGATCTCTGGCGGTTTCGTCGCCTGGTGTGCCGAACTGCCTGGCGCCGTGTGTATTTCCCGGATCCGGGCCGGCTCGCTGCCGGACTGGCTCTAGGCGGCGCTGTCCTGTTGCTCTGGCCACGACCGTGCCTGCGCGCTGGCTGGCTCCTGTGCTCCTGACAGGTTTCTTGCGGCCGGTCAGAGACCGGTGCCTGCTGACGGCTTGCGTGTCACGGTTCTGGATGTGGGGCAGGGTCTGGCTGTGCTGGTGCAGACCGCCGCCCATTCCCTCCTGTATGACAGTGGTCCCGCCTATCGAAGCAGTGATGCCGGCGAACGTGTCGTCGTACCGGCTCTGCAGTCCATCAATGTCAAAGCGCCTGGATGTATTGATGATTTCCCATGGCGATGCCGACCATCGTGGCGGGGCAGAGAGTGTGCTGGCGCGCTACCCGTCTGCCCGCCTGCTCGGTACGAATGCCGGCAGCAGGCACGCCGAGCCCTGTCGGTCCGGTGACCAGTGGTGGTGGGACGGCGTGCACTTTGAAGTCCTGCATCCGCCAGTTGACGTGAGGATGGAGGATGACAATTCGTCATCCTGCGTTTTGCGCGTCACGGCAGGTTCCACACGCGTGCTGTTACCCGGGGACATAGAAGCTGTTACCGAATATCAACTGGCACGCAGGGGCGAACCCGGCACTGCCGACCTCGTACTTGCCCCGCACCATGGCAGCCGCAGTTCGTCGACGCCCGATTTTGTGCAGGCAACGCAGGCCCGCTTTACGGTCTTCTCGACCGGGTTTCGCAACCGATGGCACTTCCCGGCAACAGAAGTTGTAGCGCGGTGGGCCGGGTCCGGCACCTGTCTGCTCGATACTGCTGTTGAGGGCAGTCTGCAGTTCGATGCAACGGTAGCGGATGGCTTGCGGTTGACCAGGCGTTGGCGGGATGCGGCCCCGGGGATCTGGCTGGCACGCCCCACGCGCCGTTGTATAGTGGCGCCCGATCAGGGCAAATAGGGCGCACATGCTTGAAATAGTGATTGCCGGTGGCTGGGTGATGGTGCCGATCATCCTCTGCTCGGTGGTGGCTGCTGCCATCATCCTTGAACGTCTGTGGACGCTCAAACCCGGTCGGGTCGTGCCGCGTGACCTGTCGAGGCAGGTCTGGGAGTGGGTCAGCAGCAACAAGCTCAGTTACAACAATATTCAGCAACTGCGCCTGAATTCGCCACTCGGGCAGATCCTGGCCGCCGGGTTGGCAAATCGCCAGTACGATCGTGCCACCATGAAGGAAGTCGTTGAAGACACCGGCCGGCACGTGGTGCACGAACTGGAGCGCTATCTGAACACCCTGGGGACCATTGCGGCAGTTTCGCCGCTGTTGGGTCTGCTTGGCACGGTCACAGGCATGATCCGGACGTTCTCCGCATTGATGTCTGGTGGTGCCGGCGATCCGGCATCGCTGGCTGGTGGCATCTCAGAAGCGCTGATCACCACGGCGGCTGGTCTGATGGTCGCTATCCCGGCATTGATCGGCTATCGCTATCTGCGCGGGCGGGTCGATGCGCTGGTTGTGCAGATGGAAAAGGAGGCTATTGGCCTGCTCGAAGCCCTGCAGCGAAAGCAGGTCATGGACACGCTCGGTCGCAATGACAAGCGTTGAGTTGCCTTGAAATTCCGGACATGAAGCTGCGTACAAGCACACATCGGGATGAGCCGGAACTCAATGTTACGTCGCTGATCGACGTCGTTCTGCTGCTGCTGATCTTTTTTATGCTGACGACAACCTTTGTACGTCCGTCACAGATTGCCATCGAGTTGCCAGAGGCTGGTGTCAGCTCGGCGTTACCCGCCGTCGCCAAGGATGAACTGGAAACTACCATCACCAGCAAGGGTGAGTTTCGCGTCAATGGTCGCGAGCTGGTCGATTCAAGGCCGGCGACGCTGGAGGCTGCCATTCGCAAGGTCATGCCGGATGTACGCAAACGTCATGTAACGATCAATGCGGACGGCCGGGCACGCCACCAGGATGTAGTTACAGCGATGGATGTCTCGGGTCGGCTTGGATTCGTCGAAGTACGCATCACGACCACAAGAGCGCGACCAGCCGAGTGAGCAGCAGCAATCAGTCTTCGCAGTCGGCTCAGGGCGACACCTATGGCCAGGTTCCAGCCGACATCTATCGACGCCTGCTGGCCTTTGCCCGGCCACACTGGGGTGTGTTCATTATTGCCGCGATCGGCATGGCATTTTATGCGGCGACCGATACGGGATTCGCCTGGCTGGTCAAGAACCTGCTGGCCAGCATCGACGGCAGTGATGCCGATGCAGATCCGCAGGCCGCGCTGATCCGGCAATGGTTACCGCTGGGAATTCTGGTGCTGTTTCTCGTCCGTGGTGCATCCGAGTTTGCCGCCACCTACAGCCTGGGCTGGATCGGCCGCCAGGTCATCAAGCAGTTGCGCGCCCTGGTATTCAACAAGTTTCTGCATCTGCCGGCACGTTACTACGACGGCATTTCAACCAGCACCCTGCTGTCGCGGCTGACCTTCAATATCGAACAGATTGCCGATTCAGCATCCAATGTCGTCACCGTACTTATTCGTGACTCCCTGACGGCGATCGGGCTGATTACCTACATGCTGTACCTGAGCCCCGTGCTGTCGGCATTTGTATTTGTTGTGGCACCGATACTGGCTGTACTGATACGTGTGTTAAGCCGAATGTTCCGGAGGCACAGCAGTCGCATCCAGGAGTCCATGGGTGACCTGACACGGATTACCAACGAAGCCCTGCAAAGTCACCGGATCATCAAGATTTTCAATGGCCAGGGATACGAAGTACAACGATTCGAGTCGGCGAACGAACGCAACCGGCGCATGAACATGCGGCTCTACGCCACACGCGCAGCGGGGGACGGTGTGACTGCGCTGTTGGCAGCGGTTGGCATGGCCGGGGTCGTGTTTGTTGCGACTCAGGATTTTGTGCGCGACGCACTTGATATAGGAGATTTCGGCGGGTTTATTGCGGCCTTGCTGCTGCTGATGCGCCCGCTGCGTTCGCTGACCGGCGTGAATGTCTCCCTGCAAAAGGGCATAGCGGCCGGCAGCAGTGTCTTCCAGATCCTGGATGAGGACACCGAACGTGACACCGGTACATTGAAGGTTGGCCGAGTCCGAGGACAGGTGGAGTTTCGTGATGTCAGCTTCAGTTATGCGGCTGACAAAGGCCCGGTACTTCGCCACATGGATCTCGTGGTGCCGGCCGGGCAGACCCTGGCGATTGTTGGCAAGTCCGGTAGCGGCAAGTCGACCCTGGTGGGGTTGCTTCCGCGCTTTTACGATACGGAGCAGGGATTGGTGCTCGTCGATGATCACCCGGTGCAGGACTATGCGCTCAAGACACTGCGCGATCAGGTCAGCCTGGTCAGTCAGGAAGTTGTGTTGTTTAACGACACCATCGCCGGAAACATTGCCTACGGCAGCCTGAGTACCGTATCGCGTGCTGACATCGAAGCTGCGGCACGTGCCGCTTACGTCGATGAGTTCGCGGTACAGCTGCCGGACGGGCTTGATACATGGGTAGGCGATCGTGGCGTGCTGCTGTCCGGCGGGCAACGCCAGCGCATCGCCATTGCCCGGGCCTTGCTCAAGAATTCACCGATCCTCATTCTCGATGAGGCAACTTCAGCGCTTGACACAGAATCGGAGCAACGCATTCAGGATGCGCTGGGGCGCCTGATGCAAAACCGGACTACCCTGGTGATTGCCCACCGGTTATCAACCATCGAGAATGCTGATCGTATTGTCGTCATGGCAGAGGGCCGCATCCTTGAATCAGGCAGCCATGCAGAACTTCTGGCTGCAGGTGGACACTATGCGTATCTGCATCGGCTGCAGTTCAGGGATGAAGTAATCACAAATTGAGACGCAGTCTGGAAGCATTGTGGTATGCGCGAACGCCGATGGCGCGGATGGTGGCATGGCCGTTGACTGCACTGCTCCTGCCATTTGCCGGTGTTTACGGCATGGTTATCTGGTGTCGCCGGATTCTCTACCGCCAGGGCTGGTTTCGCAGTTTCAAGCTGACGGTTCCCGTCATCATCGTCGGCAATATCACGGCAGGGGGTACCGGTAAAACACCGGTGGTCGCCTGGCTCGTGGCTCTTTGCCAGTCTGCGGGATTTAGTCCAGGCGTGGTGAGTCGTGGCTATGGTGGCCTGCCGACCAGGTTGCCCAGACTGGTTCAGTCAACTGACAAGGCAAGCGATGTTGGCGATGAACCGCTGTGGCTGCGGCGTGAAACAGGCGTCCCGGTCTGTGTTTGCATCGACAGGGTGCTGGCCGGACGAATGCTCGCAGCGGAGGGCGTCAATGTGGTGATTGCCGACGACGGGCTGCAACATCATCGCCTGGCCCGTGATGTGGAAATGGTGGTAGTCGATGGCGAGCGACGATTCGGGAATGGACTGTTATTGCCTGCGGGGCCACTTCGTGAACCTGTGAGTCGCCTCAAGAGCTGCGACCTGGTTCTGGTCAATGGGGGTAGTGCCAGCGAAGGCGAGCATGGCTTCCATTCGCGGATCAGTGAATTGCGTTCTCTGGACGGCACGGCAACGTGCACGCTGGCAGCGCTGCGCGGGCAGAGTGTGCGTACGATTGCGGGAATCGGCAATCCGGCACGCTTTCATGCGCAACTGACCGCCGCAGGGATACGGGTGCATCCCGTACCGGTGCCGGATCACGGCAAGGTCGATCTGACAGCACTGATTCAGGCGAGCGATGTGCCGCTGGTCATGACGGCGAAGGATGCCGTGAAGTATTCTCCGGACCTCAGGGAACTGCCGACTCGCTGCCCGGTCTGGGTGGCGCAATTGATGTTGGAGATTCCGGCCGACGTTGGTGCGCAGGTCCTGGCGCGCTTGCGGGCACCGTTGCCTGCCTCTGGTCGTTTCTGAATATCCAGTCCCCGGGAAAGATGATCATGCAGAACACATCGTTTCAAGTTGTCATTCCGGCCCGTTTCGCGTCTACACGTTTTCCCGGGAAAGTGCTGACAATGCTCGCGGGTCGGCCGGTGATTGAGCACGTGTGGCGACGGGCGAAACAGAGTGGGGCAGCCGGCGTCATCATCGCCACCGACGATGAACGAATTGCTGCTGCCGGTCGGGCGTTTGGCGCCGATGTACAACTGACTCATGCGGGGCATCGATCCGGTACCGAACGGGCAGCCGAGGTGGCTACGGTTCGCGGCTGGCCAGATGATGTGCTGGTGGTCAACTGCCAGGGCGACGCACCCCTGATTCCGCCGGCATGCATCAACCAGGTTGCCGAATTGCTGGCAGCTCATCCTGATGCTGCTATAGCCACACTCAGTACACCCATCGATAACGTCGCTGACTATCGGAGCGCGGATGTCGTCAAGGTCGTCTGCGCTGCTGACGGCCGGGCGCTATATTTCAGTCGGTCACCGATTCCGGCCACCAGTCATGCTACGACGCCGGGCAGCATCGCCCTGCCGGCGAGCCTTCGCCACGTGGGCTTGTATGCCTACCGCGTTGCTGCACTAAAGCGCCTCGCCGGGGCGCCGCCTTGCGAGCTGGAAATCACCGAGAGCCTGGAACAACTGCGCGCACTCTGGCTGGGTCTGCAGATTCAGGTAGGTCAGGCTGTAGAGGCGCTGGGTCCGGATGTGGATTCACCCGAAGATCTGGCCAGGGCCGTGAACTTTCTCAATACGGCTTAAGATGCTGTTGTTGTGGTTTTGCAGAGTGCTGATATGGCGCTGACATGGAATGTCATGAAGAAGAAAAAGGTTACAGAGAGCAATAGCATCAAGGTGCTGCTGGTCTGCATGGGCAATATTTGCCGCTCACCGATGGCAGAGGGTGTACTGCGCCAGCGAATCACCGAGCGCCCACTGCCCCTGCCTGTTGAAATTGACTCTGCCGGAACGCACGGCTACCACGAGGGCGCACCGCCGGATCCGCGCGCTCAGGCAGCGACGCTTCGCCGGGGAATTGATATCAGCGATCTGCGGGCTCGACGGGTAGTCGCCGCAGATTTCGAGCGCTTCGACCTGTTGCTGGCAATGGACGAAGACAATCGCGCGATACTGATCGAGCAGGCTGATGAGGCTGTTGCGTCCAGGATCCGGTTGCTGCTGGAGTTTGCCGATGGCACCAGCGGACGAAACGTACCCGACCCCTACTATGGCAGCCCTCTTGGATTCGAGCGCGTCCTGGATCTGGTTGAGGAGGCCATGGCGGGCCTCCTCAACGAACTGGAGCAGTTGGCAGAGCAGCGGGTTGCCGAAGCAAGCACGCCGGATTCGGCCAATCCTGTGGACTAATCCTTCCGGCTAGTCTTTGGCGCCTTCGCTGCCACTGTCGCCTTGTGCGGCTGGCCGTCCACTTTCGTGACGATTTTCGTTGCCTGACCAGACGGTGTGTGTGACGGCCGTCCGGGGCCGGGCTGCCACGGTTGCCGGTGGTGGTGGAGCAGCGGGTGTCACTGGTGGTGTGTGTGACGGTGCTGATGCGGGCGGCTCCGATGGCGACGAGGCTGCAGTCGGCGTGCTTGTTTCCCAGGGCAACTGCCGCCCTGTGCCACGCTCGATATAGGGTTGCGACGGCTGTGTCGTCCGGATCGGACTCAGCATCGGCATGGTGTCTTCGTGGGTTTGTGGTGCCGATACTTTTGGTGGCACGCCGGTTACCGGCGCTCCGGTAGCGGCAGTCCGGTTATCGGGCTGAGCGCTTGCAGGAGGCTGATGAACTGCTGGAGTATCGGCTCTATGGCCCATGTCGTCGGGTGCCGCAGAACGTGATTCGCCCTGTGCGGCATTCCGAAGCTCCTGTTGAGGCGCACGATCCGGCGCATCGCCACCTGATCTGCCGACATTGACTGCTCGGGAGTTGTCGGCTGCTGGTCCGGTGCTGTCGGCGTTGGCAACAGGGGGCGTTTCCCGCTTGTCATTATGCTCACCATTGCGTTGTGCATCACGTTGGCTGTGCCGCTGGCCGTCGCGATCGCCACCACCACCGCGCCGGCGACGACTGCGCCGTGGCCGGTCGCCACGATTTCCTCGCTCGCTGCCCTGCTGGTCCCCAGACGTCCGGGTGCCATTGTTCTGGCTGCCGTTGGCCTGAGTGCCATTGCTCTGGTTGTCCGAACCTTGTGAGCCGCTACTCTGCTGGTCACGTTGTCTGGTG
Organism: Gammaproteobacteria bacterium; assembly: GCA_041396045.1. Lineage (GTDB taxonomy): Bacteria > Pseudomonadota > Gammaproteobacteria > Steroidobacterales > SHZI01. Next base: position 105,139 of record JAWKZI010000002.1, read on the forward strand.
TTTTGCGGTCCTGGGTCCTGATTGGCAGCGTGTTCGCCACCGGTTTGCCGCTGGGCTGCACTGCCGTTGCTTCGGCCGTTGCCCTGCGAATCAGATCGATCCGGGCGTGACGACCGATTGCCGTCTGAATCGCGACGGGGCTGACGATTGCCGCGCCTCGCGCCGGAACGATCACCACTTGCGCTACGGTGCCGGCCAGACCCACGGCTGTCTGATCGGCCTCGGGGAGTGGATGGCGTACGACGCGGTGATTCTGTCGTGCTCGTGGTTTCCGTTGGTTGTCCGGTACCAAACAGCCAGATTCGCAAGCGGGTGAACAGGCCCGGGACTACTGTCGGTGTGGCATCCACGGGCGATGACAAGGGTGCTGGTGGCGTAGATGGCAATACACTGGCAACGGCAGGGGCCTGAGGCTTGGGTCGTGCGGCCAGCAGGTCGTCGCTCTCTGTTGCGCCCTCTTCGGTTGTTTGGGCCAGTTCATAGCTGGCACCAGTATTTTCCGGCAGCGTGGTCTGGTCGTCGCGAACTCGGCGGAGTGTGTAGCTCGGCGTCTCAAGTTCCGGGTTGGCAATGAGAACAACTTCCAGGTTGTCGCGTTCCTCGATAGTGCGAATCCACTCGCGTTTCTCATTGAGCAGATAGTTGGCCACATCAACCGGCAACTGGGCGATGATCTTTGAGGTGCGTTCCTTGCGCGTTTCTTCGGTAACCAGTCGCAGAATTGCCAGGGCCAGCGACTCAACGCTACGAATGCTGCCCATACCGGTGCAGCGCGGGCAGGTCTGGTGGGCTGAGTCGCCCAGCGACGGTCGCAGCCGCTGCCGGGACATTTCGAGCAACCCGAAACGGGAAATTTTGCCGATTTGTACGCGGGCCCTGTCCATCCGGACGGCGTCCCTGAGCCGGTTTTCCACATCGCGCTGGTTGCGCTGCGGGCCCATGTCGATGAAGTCAATCACGATCAGGCCGCCCAGATCACGCAGGCGCAACTGACGAGCGATTTCCTCGGCAGCTTCCAGGTTGGTGGCGAAGGCGGTAGCCTCGATATCGCCACCCTTGGTTGCTCGTGCGGAGTTGATGTCGATGGACACCAGTGCTTCGGTGTGGTCGATCACGATGCTGCCGCCAGAGGGCAGTTCCACGTTGTGTGAGTACGCTGACTCGATCTGGCTTTCGATCTGGTACCGGGTGAACAGCGGTACCGAATCGTTATAGAGGCGCAACTTGCGCAGGTTTTGCGGCATTGCGCGCTCAACGAACTGCCGCGCCTCTTCGTAGGCCTTGTCGTTGTCGATCAGGATCTCGCCGATGTCATTCGCCAGATGATCGCGCAGGGCCCTGATAATGGCATTGCTGTCCTGGAAAATCAGGAAGGGAGCGGGGCGGCTGACTACCGCGGATTTGATGGCCTCCCAGATACCCAGGAGATAATCCATGTCCCATTTAAGCTCTTCAGTCGTGCGGCCGACGCCAGCCGTACGAACGATGACACTCATGCCGTCCGGTACTTCGACATCCTTCAGCGCTTCGCGCATTTCGTCGCGATCGGCATCGCTGATCCGACGCGACACGCCGCCACCCCTCGGGTTGTTGGGCATGAGGACGATAAAGCGGCCAGCGAGACTGATATAGGTTGTGAGTGCGGCGCCCTTGTTGCCGCGTTCTTCTTTCTCGACCTGAACCACGATGTCCTGGCCTTCGCGCAGGACTTCGCGGATATTGATGCGGCCGTCGGATCCGGGCTCGTGAACGAAATACTCCTGGGAGATTTCCTTCAGTGGCAGGAAGCCATGGCGGTCAGCACCGTACTCGATGAACGCAGCATCGAGGCTGGGTTCCAGCCGGGTGATGCGACCCTTGTAGATGTTGGCTTTTTTCTGTTCCCGGGAATGGCTTTCGATATCAAGATCGTAAAGTTGTTGGCCATCGACCATGGCCACTGCAACTCTTCTTCCTGAGTTGCATTGACGAGCATTCTCTTCATAAGACCCTGCATGCGCAAAGGAGCAGGCTGCGGCATCTTGAGTGTTGGCCGCGCCCGGACCGGTGTTTATCAGTGGGCTTCCCGGGTGCTGATTATCGGAACGTCTGTCAGTGCGTCGGGTATGACAAAGCACGGACCATCGTCCGTGCATGCCGAACCTGGATTCGAGATTGAGCTGAATGGTCGGTGCCTTGCGGCTAGCCACGCGTCAGATCCTCGGAAATCTTGCCTGATCGACTCTGGTTATTATCAGCACCAGCAGGAGGCCCGTTCTTGTCCGCAATTGGCGAACCTCAACTTGGCGACTTGCAATTGGCATGCCGCTGGAGACTGCACAGGCCGGCGCATGGGGCTTGACATGCCGGGAGCGCTCAGCCTAGCAGTCGGCTACTATAGCAGTGCCGATCTTGGCCAGCAATGCAGTTTCGAGCATAAGCCATTGCCTCTACAGGAAATCCCGTGAACCTGCCTACACCGCGTGCCGTCCGGGCCACTGCCGGCGAAGAAGAGGCGGGCCGACGGCTGGATAACTTCCTTCTGGGGCGGTTAAAGGGCGTTCCCCGCACCCATGTTTACCGGCTGATCCGCAGTGGCGAGGTGCGGGTGAACAGCGGTCCGAGCAAGGCCAGTTATCGGCTTGTGGCCGGGGACGTCGTGCGGATTCCACCGGTACGGCAGGCGGATGCCGTCAATGCACCACCGCCGAGTCGCGTTCGTGCCGACTGGATCGAGGCGCTGATCCTGCATGAAGACGCCAATCTGCTGGTATTGAACAAGCCATCAGGCCTTGCCGTGCATGGCGGCAGCGGCATCAGTCTGGGGGCAATCGAACTGCTGCGCGTGGTACGTGGACCACGTAATACGCTTGAGTTGGCTCATCGGCTGGACCGGGACACGAGTGGCTGTCTGCTGATTGCCAAGCGTGCTTCGGCTCTGAGGAACCTGCACGCACAATTCCGCAATGGCAGTGTCGACAAGCGCTACCTCGCACTGCTGATTGGTCGCTGGTCGGGGCGGGCGCGGACGGTGGATGCCCCGCTGATTACGGACGAGCGAAGAGGCGGCGAGCGGCATGTTCGTGTGGACGCGGACGGCAAGCCCGCTGTCACGCACTTTGTGCCACTGGAGCGGTTCGATGCGGCGACGCTCGCCGACGTGCATCTGGACACCGGCCGCACGCACCAGATTCGGGTGCATGCGGCCTCAATTGGCCATCCGGTAGCGGGAGACGAACGCTATGGTGGGACCGGCGTTTCGATCGTTGCAGAACTGGGCTTGAAGCGGCTCTTTCTGCACGCGCGGTCGCTGGTTTTTCGCTGTCCGGGAACGGACGAACCGCTGTCGGTGGAGGCGCCTCTTGGCGAGGATCTGACTGGTCCTCTGGAACGCCTGCGAGCCACTGGTGCATAGCATAGCGACTACAGGCTCGATCTCTGTTGCACTCCGTAGCCCGCGGCATCCTGGCGGAAATCCTTCCGCCTGGCGTGCGGCACGCCTCTTCGGCGGAAGGGACACCCGCCACGCTGCCGCTCGCTGTGGAGGTCATTGAACAACGCGATATCCCGACTCACCGACGGCACGCGGGCTACAGAGTGCCATCCTATCCAGGTCGAGCAAGTCGGAAGCCACAGCTACGGGAGAGAGAGCAGGCAGACGCCGCGTTTTCTGAGCGCCTGGGCGAGCCAGATCAATGGCAGGCCCTGAATGGCCGTGGGGTCTTCACTGCTGAGGCGGTCCAGGAGCAGGACGCCGCGTTGCTCGGCCTTGAAGCTGCCGGCGCAATCTAGTGGCTGATCGGCAGCAACGTAGGCTTCGGCTTCCAGTCGGCTCATCCCGCGAAAGTGAGCGCGGGTCGTATCTACATACGTGAGTGGCGGGTTCCCGTCCGGACCTACCACGCAGACAGCAGTATGAAACTCCACGATATGGCCTGCGCAGCGCAGCAACTGGTCGACAGCACGCTCTGCCGTACCGGGTTTGCCCAGGGTTTCTTCATCCAGCGCCGCGACCTGGTCGCTGCCTACGATAATGGCGCCAGGATAGCGCTCGGCACCAGCTGTGGCCTTGAGCTTTGCCAGCCGTCGGGCAAGCTGTATCGGGGCTTCGCCGGGCTTGCGGGTTTCGTCGACTTTGGGTGCCATGGTCTCAAAGGCACTCAGTAGTCGGCCGAGTAGCTCGCGACGATAGGCTGACTGGGACGCCAGAACGACGATGGGAGCTTTTCCCGAAAGTGACCGGGAGGGTGCAGGGGCGGTCGGAGGCATAGTTCTGTAGTACCAGGTGTTGGCCAGCAGCAGCGACTGAATTTTGACACATTCCGGCACGATACCTATCATGCGAGCCGCAATGGTGGCGGGGCGTATCGGGTCGATGGAGCTCAAGGAGCTGGTGGCCCGGCAGGCTCCTGTTCACCTGGTGTTTCCCGTATCGACCTTGCCTCGGCTGGCAGCCTTGTTGCCTGCTGGCGAATCGGCCGCATTCCGGACAGACGCCAGCCTGGATGTGGATATCAGCTTTGATGCGGGCCACGAAGGATATCCGCGCTTGGACCTCAGGGTGTCCGGAAAGGTACCGGTAGTCTGTCAACGATGTTTAAAGGCGTTGGCATGGCCGGTAAAGGTAGACGTGCAGTTGACGATGGTCGGCAGCAATACAGAAGCCAATACGCTGGCCGATCCGTTTGATACGGTACTGCTGGCAGATGGCGCACTGGAGACTGCTGACCTTGTGGAAGACGAGGTACTGGTAGCGCTGCCGCTGGTACCCAAGCATGCGGATGCGGCCTGTGCGGGTCGCGACGTTTTAACCGAATCGAGCGAGACCCACCAGCCTATGGCCGGGCTTGCCGACCTGCTCCGTCGTAGTGATCGGCGGGGCCAAGAATGACTTTTTAAGGAGAGCTGCAATGGCAGTACAAAAAAGCCGAGTCACCCCATCGCGCAAGGGCATGCGTCAGTCCCATGACAAGCTGAAAAGTCCGCCGATTTCCGTTGAGCCCACCAGCGGCGAGACGCATCGGCGCCATCACATCAGTGCCGATGGTTACTATCGTGGCAAGAAGGTGCTGGAAACGCGCGACGACATCGACAACGATTAGCCGGTAACATGCCTCGGCATGGCGTCAATGACCGCTGAGGAAACGACAATCGCTGTAGACGCCATGAGCGGTGATGGCGGAGCGGATGTTTGTGTCCCGGCTTCAATCGAATTCGTACGTCGACAGTCGGGCGTGCGGATCTTGCTCGTTGGTCAATCCAGCGTTCTGCAGACCATTGCTGCGGCTTCTGGCGGCTTGCCCCGAACGGTTGTAATTCACGACGCCAGCCAGATCGTGGCCATGGACGAACCCCGGCCGAAGCCATGCGCAAGAAGAAGGACTCGTCCATGCGGGTGGCTGTCGACCTTGTAAAGAACGGCAAGGCCCAGGCCTGCGTGAGTGCCGGCAATACCGGCGCACTCATGGCCACTGCGCATTTTGTGCTGAAAATGCTTCCGGGCATTGAGCGACCGGCAATCATGGGGCGGCTGCCGACTCGCCATGGCACCATTTACATGCTTGACCTGGGCGCCAATGCCGATTGCACGTCGGAACAGCTTTACCAGTTTGCCGTAATGGGCTCCGTTGTTGCGCGCGTTACTGAAGCCATAGACCGGCCGCGGATCGGCTTGCTCAACATCGGAGAAGAAGAGATCAAGGGTAACGACACCGTCAAGCAGGCAGCAGTGCGCCTGGCTGCCAGTGGGCTGAATTACGTGGGCTACGTCGAGGCTGATGCAATTCAGGACGACCGTGCGGACGTCGTTGTCTGCGATGGATTCAGCGGCAACGTCGCTTTGAAGTCCATGGAAGGCACCGCCAAACTGATCCGGCATTTCCTTGAGCAGGAGTTTCGGACCGGGCTGTATGGTCGGCTGGCAGGCCTGGTTTCCTGGCCCGTGTTGAACTCCCTTGGTCGTCGACTCGACCCACGACGCTACAACGGCGCCAGTCTGGTCGGTCTGAACGGCATCGTGGTCAAGAGTCACGGTGGCGCCGACAGTCTGGCCTTCCAGCAAGCCATTTCCGTGGCGCGGGTCGAAGCAGAAAAGCGGGTTCCGGACCTGATCCGCGTGTTGTTGAGTGAGCAGGTCGCATGACGTACTCACGTATCGCCGGCACCGGCAGTTACTTGCCGGAAAGAATTCTGACCAATCGCGAACTTGAGTCTCTCGTCGACACCACAGAGGAGTGGATTACCACTCGCACAGGTATCGAGCGACGACATATAGCGGCCGACAACCAGGCCACCAGCGATCTGGCAGAGCTGGCCGCCCGGCAGGCAATGGATGCTGCGGGCGTCACCGCAGCAGACATTGACTTCCTGGTTGTCGGCACGACCACGCCGGATCTGGTTTTCCCCAACGTCGGTTGTCTGGTGCAGCGACGGCTGGGCATTCCGCCGTGCCCGGCCTTCAGCATCGAGGCGGCGTGCAGCAGCTTCATGTACTCGCTGAGCATGGCCGATCGTTTTGTTGCCAGCGGTGCTGCAAAGTGTGCGCTGGTTATCGGTGCCGAAACCCTGTCACGCATTGTTGACTGGGAAGATCGATCAACCTGCATCCTGTTTGGCGATGGTGCTGGTGCCGTGGTGCTCAAGCCGGCTGAAGAGCCCGGCATCCTCTCGTGTCATCTGGGTGCCGACGGCAAGTATGGCGACCTTCTGTATCACCCCTACGGCACGTCGAAACCACAGCGGCCCGGAGACCTGGAACGACCCTATATCCAGATGAAGGGCAACGAAGTTTTCAAGGTAGCCGTCAGAACCCTGGAGGGAATGGTCGACCAGACGCTGGCAGCAAATGGGCTGGACCGGTCGGCAGTCGACTGGCTGGTGCCGCACCAGGCCAACATCCGCATCATCCAGTCAATGGCACGCCGGCTTGGCATGGGTATGGATAAAGTCGTGCTCACATTGCAGGACCATGGCAACACGTCGGCGGCCTCGGTACCCATGGCGCTGGATGTCGCAGTTCGCGATGGCCGGATAAAGCGCGGGGAACTGCTGCTGCTGGAGGCTTTCGGCGGCGGCCTCACGTGGGGCTCTGCCCTCGTGCGTTTCTGAGCGGATCCCTGCCCACATTGCGGCACACAAACGCTGCTCACCACTATTGAAAATGGAACCGGATGTGGTTCTGCCGGTCATATGGGTGTAGCGGAGCTTTTGCTGAATTTGCCCGCTATGCTGTTTATTCCACCGACATGCTGCGGGATCATTGCCCCGCCCCCTGGAGCCTTTTGATGCGAGCGCAGTTGATGCCAAAGCCATTACCGACCAATCCGGCCACTGTGGTGGCCGGTCTGATGGGGATTTTGCTGGTCACTGTCGGACTAATGCTGCCGTCTCTGGTGCAGGCATCCGCAGATACATTTGCCCTGGCACCGGATACTCAGGTTGTTGGTGAAGTCAGTACGGTAACGGCGACCCACGAAGAAACCCTGACGGATATTGCCCGCATCCAGGGCCTGGGTTACGAGGAAATTGTCTGGGCCAATCCAGGCGTCGATATCTGGCTGCCGGGCGAGGGTACGTCTGTCATCCTGCCGAAGCGCTACATCCTGCCGGGGACGCAACGTGATGGTGTGGTCGTGAACATTGCCGAGTACCGCCTGTACCACTACTTCAAGAAAAACGGCCAGCAGATGGTCTCGACGTTTCCGATCAGTATCGGACGCATGGACTGGTCGACCCCGATTGGCCGCTGGAGCGTCACTGCCAAGCAGAAAGATCCCGCATGGTATCCGCCGGAGTCGATCCGCAAGGAGCATCTGGAGGATGGTCGGGGATTTCTTCCCAGGGTTGTACCTGCGGGTCCGGACAATCCACTCGGGCAGTACGCCATGCGGCTCAGTGCCAGCGGCTATCTGATTCACGGTACCAACCGGCCGGTCGGAGTGGGCATGCAGGTAACCCATGGTTGTATCCGGATGTACCCTGAAGATATTGAATGGCTTTTCCCGCAGGTGCCGGTCAACTCGCCAGTGACGATCATGAACCAGCCCTACAAGTTCGGTTGGTCGGGCAACGACCTCTTTCTGGAAGTCAACCCGCCTCTGGACGATGATCACACCACGCGTGATCGGGAGATGACGGCACTCACCGAGCAATATGTATTGGTGACGCGTGATCGTCCTGCCCGGGTCGACTGGCAGGCCGTAGAGGAAGCCTACCGGCGCAAGGACGGCATTCCGGTACGTGTCGGTACGGGACTTGATGTGGCGCAGTCAGCCGCCAGCGACTGACGCGACACACCTGCAGGCAGCAAATTCGGGATAAAAAAAAGCCGCAGCAACTGCTGCGGCTTTTTCAAACGGTCTCCTCATACAGGAGGCAAAGCGTTAACCAGCCTGATTACTTGGCCTGGCTGCGCTTGAACATCCGGTCGATCTTCTCATTGGTCGCGTCACAGCAGGACTGGGACTGATTGGCAGCATTCAGTGCCTGGTTGGCCGTGCTCTGGGCACCGGAAGCTGTCTGCTTGGCCTCGGAAGCAGCGGCACCGGCTGCATCAGCGGCCGACTTGGCAGCGGAAGCATCGGCAGCGACGCGATCCATACGGGCGGAGAGTTCATCGAGCTTGGTGGTGGACGAGCAACCGGCCGCGACAACCATCGCTAATGCCAGTGCGCTCGCCTGAAGAGCGGTTTTGATATTCATGTTTATAAAGTCCTTACACAACAGATTGATGGTAAACAACACACCCGGAATAGCAGTTGCCGAGACTAGTAGAAACCACCATAGGGTGGTTCCAGCGGAAAATGATGAACGAATAAACATTAAATCGCAATCTGATGCTATTCAGTGGGTGTTCATCCGGCAGTTGTCTTTAGCTATCGCATCCGGTAATCGCACCTCGTTGTCGAGAGGGAGCGCACCGGGTGATCCATGCGATGCGCTACCCGAACTGACTGCCGGGCGTGTTTCATCATCATGAAGTGATGCTTCCGGTTGTTGGGCTGAGCAGACTTACGGCTGGGCTTGCGGCTGGCAACGACCTGTATATACTCCCAGTCCTGTACAAACATACAGGTATTCAGGCATGGTTTCCGGCAGCAATCTGACGGCCAGACAGGCTGAAATTCTTCAGCTTATTCAGCAATTTATAGAAACAACCGGGATGCCCCCGACGCGAGCCGAAATAGCCCGGTCACTGGGCTTCCGGTCTGCCAATGCCGCCGAGGAGCATTTGCGGGCCTTGCAGCGCAAGGGCGTGATTGAACTCCTGTCCGGCACCTCGCGAGGGATCCGTCTTCTGGATAACGAGCTTGCGGATACTTCGTTTTCCGGAAATGAGGATGGTTTGCCTCTGATCGGCAGGGTGGCAGCTGGCCAACCCATTCTGGCCACCGAACATATAGAGGCCCGCTATCGCGTGGATCTTGCGCTGTTTACGCCGAGGCCTCATTACCTGCTGCGCGTCCAAGGCATGAGCATGCGCGATGCCGGCATTCTCGATGGTGATCTGGTGGCAGTCTGTCGCCAGCCCGATGTGCGTAATGGCCAGATCGTGGTTGCGCGGCTTGAAGAGGAAGTGACCGTCAAGCGCTATCGTCAGGCGGGCACGATGGTCACGTTGTTGCCTCAGAACCCGGACTACCAGCCCATCAAGGTTGATTTGAAGACTCAGCACCTGGTGATTGAAGGTGTAGTCGTCGGCGTTATTCGCAATGGCATGTCGGCCGCTGCCTGATCAAGCGGATAACCAGCATGTTGCTGGCGCTCGCGTATCCAGCGGTTATGCGGCGCTTGATAAATTGCTCGGTGGTGGTTGGCCGCTCGGGATGCTCACTGAATTACTGGTTCCGGCCCGCGGCGGCGCTGAGCTGGGATTGCTATGCCCGGTGCTGGCGCAACTCACCCGGTCTACGGCTGTCGTTCCCCCTGTTGCTTCAGGCACGGCTACCGGCTGGGTTCTCCTGATTGCGCCACCCTGGATTCCCTATGCCCCGGGACTTTGTGCGCAGGGGCTGGCGCTGAACCGCGTACTGATCGTTCGGGTCCGACAGCCGCTGGAGATGCTGTGGGCGATGGAAGAAGTCCTGCGGTCGGGTGCCTGTGCTGGCGTGATTGCATGGGCTGGTACAACCGCAATTGAGCGCATGGGTCGTTTCCTGTTGCAGCGCCTGCATCTTCTGGCCTGTCAGCAAAGTATCTGGGCCGTACTTGTTCGCGCAGCACACTGTCGTCGGGAGCGATCCGCGGCTCGCTTGCGACTACAGCTGCAGTGCCCGTTGCCAACAACCCTGCAGATCGAAGTTTTCAGAAACCACAGGCAGCCCACAGGAACCATCACCGTCGAACGTCGTTTTTAGCCGCCAACCCATCCACCAGCACTGCACGGAAGTCACCGTAAAGAAGTGGCACAACCACAAACATGGCCAGGCCCCCTGAAGCACAACTTCCCATGCCTTTCTGGAGCAGGGCGGGAATTGATCAATCCACAACGTCCCTGCAGCAGCCAGAGTCGCCATCAGAAGCGACGCAGACGGTGCTTGCCGAACCGGAGGCTACGCCCGGAGAAACTGTACAGCTCTGGCTGTGTATCTATCTGCCAGCACTGACACAGGAGTCCCGCAACAGGAAGCTCGACGAAGTCACCCTGTACAAGCTTGCCGACTGGGCGATCCGCTTTACGCCGGTTGTGAGCATAAGTTCCGGCCACGCCCTGCTGCTTGAGATCCAGGGGAGCCTGCGTCTGTTCAAGGGTCTGGACAGGCTGTGGGCGCGAGTCGCCCATGGCCTGCATACGCTGAAATATGCAACAGGCGACGAGGTCCTCATGGCCTGTGCCCCCACGCACCGGGCAGCATTATGGCTGGCTCGTGCCGGTGTCAAAACGCCAGTACGCAGTCACGCGCAGTTGCGCCAGATTCTTGCTGTCGTTGAGCTTCAGTATCTGGGCTGGCCGGCGCGCACCGTTCAAGCCCTGTCACAAATGGGAGTGACAACGGTGGGGGAGTGTCTGCGGCTTCCGCGAGCGGGTCTTGCCCGACGCCTGGGACCCGACTGCGTGCGCGCACTGGATCAGGCGCTGGGCCGGTATCCAGACCCACAAATATTGCACACGCCATCGATATGTTTTGATGATGAGCTGGAGCTGCCCGCTGAAAGCAGCAACACAATATTGCTGCTCGCCGGCTTTCAGCAACTCTTTGGGGACCTGCAGAAGATGCTCGAGAAGCGGCAGGCCAGCGTTCGCGGCGTGTGGTGCCGGTTCAAACATCCTGGTGGCCAGGAGACGCGTCTGCGTCTGGGTTTGCAACAGGCAGCAGGACCGCTGGAGGCAACCAGTCGTTTGCCTGAACTCCTTGGTCTGCGTCTGGCAGCGCTGGCGCTGACTGCACCAGTAGTTTGTGTGGCCTTGCGAGCGACGCTGGAACCCGGCCAGGTACCCACCGGCAGGGATCTGCTCGGCGATAACCTGTTGCCGGAGGGTGGAATCAAGGTTTTGCTGGAGCGCCTGCGGGCACGACTGGGAGAGCAGGCAGTACAGGGCGTCGCATTACGTGCGGAACATCGGCCGGAGAAAGCCTGGTACGCAGTACTGGATCCTTTGGCCGCGTCCGGGGGTCATTCCCGGTTACCGGTCAGCTCATCCCGGCCAGTGTGGTTGCTGCCGGTACCTCAGCGCTTGCCACTCATTGCCGGACAACCGGCCTGGCAGGGGAAACTGGTTCTGGAGCAGGGACCCGAACGCATCGAGAGTGGCTGGTGGGATGGTGACGATGTGCGTCGGGATTACTACCGGGCCAGCAATCCGGAGGGCTCGATGCTCTGGGTGTATCGCGACTTGCGCAGCCAGCACTGGTATCTGCAGGGCATGTTCGGATGAGTGCCTATGCTGAATTGCATTGCCTCAGCAACTTCACGTTTCTGCGTGGCGCGTCTCATCCGGCCGAACTGGTGGAGCGTGCTGCTGTTCTTGGCTATACAGCCCTGGCATTAACCGACGAATGTTCCGTAGCCGGTGTCGTCCGGGCGCACGTGGCCGCGCGTCACCATGCGCTGAAGCTGCTCATCGGCAGCGAGTTCCGGGTGGCTGACGGTCTGCGTCTGGTTGTACTGGTTGCCGATCGCGACGGTTATGCAGCCTTGTGTGGCCTGATTACCCGGGGGCGCCGGGCAGCCGGCAAGGGCAGCTATCACCTGGTACGCGGTGATTTCGAGTCCTTGCCGGACAGTTGTCTGCTGTTGTGGTTGCCATCGACTGACCCGCCGGATCCTGCTGATGCCCGCTGGCTGCAAGCGCACTTCGCCGGGCGTGTCTGGCTCGCCATCGAGTTGCACGCCGATGGCGACCCGGCCGGCCGCTGCCAGCGTTTGCTGGCTTTTGCCACGGCAACCGGCCTGTCACCGGTTGCCGCAGGCGATGTACACATGCATGTGCGGGGTCGGCGCGCCGTGCAGGACACACTCACAGCCATTCGTCGCCACTTGCCGCTGGCGGCCAGTTCGGCCGGATTGCATCCCAATGGGGAACGGCATTTGCGTACCCGTGCCGAACTGGCGCACCTCTACCCGGCTGAATTGCTGGCAGCCACGGTGCAACTCGCTGACCGTCTGCACTTTTCACTGGACGAGTTGCGTTACCAGTATCCGCATGAGCTGGTGCCGGCAGGCCATACGCCCACGAGCTGGTTGCGGCATCGAACCTTTGAAGGCGCAGCGCAACGCTGGCCGGACAGTGTTACCGACAGTGTTCGCAAGCTGGTAGAGCGTGAACTGGCACTGATCGCCGAGCTGCGCTACGAAGCCTACTTTCTGACAGTCGACGATATTGTGCGCTTCGCCCGCAGCCGGAGCATTCTTTGCCAGGGGCGTGGCTCGGCAGCCAATTCCGCGGTGTGTTTCTGTCTGGGTATTACCGAAGTGGATCCGGCGCGTATGTCGTTGCTGTTCGAGCGCTTCATTTCCCGTGAACGCAATGAGCCACCGGATATCGATGTGGACTTCGAGCACGAGCGGCGCGAGGAAGTCATCCAGTACATCTATACCCGCTATGGCCGGGAGCGCACCGCGCTCACCGCCACAGTGATCACCTATTGCCCCCGTAGCGCCATTCGCGATGTTGGCCGGGCGCTCGGTCTGCCCGATGCCTGGATCAGGCCAATCGCCCACAACCTGCAATGGTGGGACGGTCTGCGCATCGCACCCGAGCGTGTGCGAGAGGCCGGCATTGATCCGGACAGTCCGCTGATAAGACAGTTGCTGACTCTGGCTGGCACCTTGATCGGCTTTCCCCGGCATCTGTCGCAGCACGTGGGTGGTTTCGTGATGACCGAGGAGCCACTGCATCGGCTTGTGCCCATCGAGAACGCCGCGATGGCGGACCGGACCGTGATCCAGTGGGACAAGGACGATCTCGATGAACTGGGTTTTCTCAAGGTGGATGTACTGGCCCTCGGCATGTTGTCGGCGATCCGGCGCAGCTTCGATCTGCTGAAGGCAACGCGCGGTCTCGAACTCACGCTGCATAACGTACCGCCCGAAGATCCGGCCGTGTACGCGATGATCAGCCGGGGCGATACCATGGGCGTATTCCAGATCGAGTCCCGGGCCCAGATGGCCATGTTGCCCAGGCTTAAGCCCCGCTGTTACTACGACCTGGTGATCGAGGTGGCCATCATCCGGCCGGGCCCGATTCAGGGCGACATGGTGCATCCCTACCTGCGACGCCGGAGTGGAGAAGAGCCGGTGAGTTATCCCAGCCCGGCAGTGCGTGAGGTGCTGGAACGCACGCTTGGTGTACCCATTTTCCAGGAGCAGGTCATGCAACTTGCGGTCGTTGCCGCAGGCTTCACGCCGGGCGAGGCAGACCAGTTGCGTCGGGCGATGGCCGCCTGGCGCCGGCGCGGTGGTCTGGGGCCTTTCGAGGAACGACTGATCACGGGCATGCGGGTGCGTGGCTATTCTGAAGTCTTTGCCCGACAGATCTTCAGGCAGATCTGTGGCTTCGGCGAATATGGTTTTCCGGAGTCCCATGCAGCCAGCTTTGCCTTGCTGGTGTATGTCTCGGCCTGGTTGAAGCACCATGAACCGGCGGTCTTTTCCTGTGCCCTGCTGAACAGCCAGCCCATGGGTTTCTACGCACCGGCGCAACTGGTGCAGGACGCACGACGTGCCGGGGTGAACGTGCGGCCCGTCGCCGTCAACCACAGTGACTGGGATTGCACGCTGGAACCGGAACCCGGGCCGCCGGGTCAGGTGAAGAATGGTCGATGGGCTCTCAGGCTCGGTCTGCGTCTGGTAACAGGCTTCAAGCAAGTGGACGGCATGCGGCTGGTGGCACGGCGCGAGAACCGGCCCTACCACGATGTACAGGATCTGCATGAACGTTCTGGTGTATCGCCAGCGGCATTGGGGCTACTGGCCGCAGCGGGCGCGCTGGCTGGAATCGCCGGGCATCGTCACCAGGCGCGCTGGGCTGTGGCAGGTGCCGAGTCACCCTTGCCGATACTGCCGGCACTACGCTTCCAGGAGGGGATTCCGTTATTGCGCACACCCGGCGAGGGCGAGAATATTGGCGCTGATTATCAGAGCATGGGTCTCACACTGGGCCGGCATCCTCTGGCCCTGCTGCGTCGTCGACTGCGTTGCCAGGGCATCCGCACCGCCAGTGAACTGCGGGCAATGGCCAATGCCATGCCAGTACGGACAGCGGGTATCGTCACGGCGCGTCAGCGGCCGGGCAGTGCCAAAGGCGTTACGTTTGTGACTCTGGAAGATGAAACCGGCTATGTGAACCTTGTCGTCTGGCCACAACTTGCCGAGCGTCAGCGACGGGTGCTGCTGGAGTCACGACTGCTTGGCGTGTGGGGTCGACTGCAACGGCAGGGTGAAGTGTTGCATGTGGTTGCCAGGCGGCTTGAAGATCACAGTCAGCTACTGGGCACACTCCTGACGAGTAGCCGGGATTTTCGTTAGCTGGCTGGTGAAGCAGCCGGACTTCAATCGGGGAGTGTATTTTGTTTTCAGGGAATGGCATGCGGTTGGTGGCCAGCACATTCACGCTGCTGACCGGGCAGGGCAGTGTGGCAGCGCCTGCCGCCGCTACGGCTCCTTTGCCTGAAATTCTTGTGACCGCACGTCGCCTGCCGGAACCGCTGGCCACGCTGCCATTGTCGGTAACCGTGTTCGGTGCGGATCGGATACAACAGCAGCATGCGACGACCGTGGATGACCTCGCCCGCTTCACGCCGGGATTTTCGTTCAGTTCGGCAACCGGTCGTGGTCCCAACTCCAACCGCCCGGTAGTCCGGGGTCTGACCACGATCCGCAACGGCATTGCCAATTCCACCGTGGCCGCAACTTTCGTGGACGGGGTGTATCTGGGTGGCTCCAGTCAGTCCACACCTCTTTATGATCTGGAACGTGTAGAGATCCTGCGTGGACCGCAGTCGGCCGAGTTCGGTCGTGCCACTTACGCCGGTGCCATCAACTACATTACCCGCAACCCGGGGACGAAACTCGCGGGATCTGTAGAGCTGACCGGTGCGGAACACGAAACCCGGCGTGTGAACGGCTGGCTCGGTGGCCCGCTCGCGGGTAAGTGGTTGCTCTTCCTGCTCAGTGCCGGGGTGGATGAGTATGGTGGTGAGTACCGGAACACCAGGGACGGCAGTACGGTCGGTGGCGAATCATCGCGCGATGTCGCCCTGAAACTTCAGGCGAAACCTGCTGCAGCCCTCGACATCACCTGGCGGATTGCACTGCAGACTACCGATGACGACCATTTCGCAAGCTGGCTACAGCCGCGGACAGTCAACAACTGCTGCTTTCGTGCAGCCGATGCGCCCAGAGCCCGTGAATATTATCGTGGCACAGCCCTCACATCCGATACGGTCACGTTATATACGGATGCGCTGGAAAAAGCCGGCGGCGCGGGCACCCGACTTGACCGGACTCTCAGCACGCTCAGCATCAACTGGCAAATCACCGGCGACTGGACGGTCTCCAGCCTGACAGGTGGCGTTCGGGACCAGATCCAACGCGGCTTCGATTCCTCCTTTGCGGCCTACGATCCGCTGCCGTTTTTGCCTGGATCATTTTTGCAGCGCGACCAGCTTGAGCAACGGGACTTCTCGCAGGAAATCCGTTTGACGTCGCCGCGGGACGGTGCGTGGCGCTGGACCGGCGGCGTCTACTACTACCGTGGCAGTCTCGATGAGCTGGTCGAAAATCGCGTGATCGTTGCTCCGGATGGCAGCATTACAGTCGCCCCCAATTTTGGCGACCTGGCCCGCCAGGAAGTTGGGAACCGGGCACTCTTCGGCAGCGTTGAAACTGACCTGCCGCACGAGCTGGTGGCCGGATTCGAGCTTCGTTATGCGGCTGACGAAGTCCGGGTGGGGAGTGTGCCAAACGAACCTGGTGCCGCGTCCGGACCAGTTTATAACGCGACGTTTCGTGGTATTTCGCCGCGCTTCACCATGACGTGGCAAGCGAACCCGGAGCTGATGCCCTATCTGAACGTCGCACGCGGACAGTCGCCGGGCACCTTTAATGCCGATGTACCGGACAACGCAACAGGCATGCCCGACGAGCGCTACCGGAACGTCGACGAGGAGGTGGTCTGGAGCTATGAACTAGGCCTGCGCGGTGAACTCGACCGTATCGCGACGCGCTACGCGCTCGCCACTTACTACCTGGATGTCCGGGACCAGCAGACGACGGGAATCATAGAGTTGCCCAGCGGGGGGGCTGCAACGATTCTCGATAACATCGGGCGCACAAGCGTATGGGGCCTGGAATTCGAGTCGTCCTCGCAGCTCACTGACCGTCTCTGGACTGCCATGAGTTATGCCTGGACCCACTCCAGGATTCGCAGCCAGTTCAGCGAAGAGCAGGCTGATCTGCGGGGGGGTAACGGCACGCCAGCCGATCTGGAAACGCTCGGAAATGTGGCCGGAAACACGACACCACGCGTGCCTGAGCACATGGCTGCGGTGGAAGTGCAGTATCGGCAGATGCTGGGGGATCGCCTTGCAGCCTACATCGGCGGCGACTGGAGCCTTGAATCCTCGCGCTATGCCCAGGAAGCCAACCTGATCGAGACGGGCACCCGCTCGCTGCTCGGCCTGCAGGCCGGGCTGGTCTGGCACGACCTGGATTTGAAACTCTGGGTACGGAACCTCAGGGACGACGACACACCAGTGGATGTACAGCGCTATTTTGACCGTCGTTCCGGAATACTGCCGTCATGTTCCGGCTATGTAACGGCAGGCACCGCGCCGCCTGGCACGATTTGCGCCGGTTCATCGACCAGTCCACGCGCATTTGCCATCAGTCTGCCACGGGGCCGTCAGTTCGGTGCGACGCTGCGCTACCGTTTCTAGCAACCGCCATCATTGGTACTTTCCCCGATAGCAAAATCCGGCTCGTGCGGTAGCCTCGCGCCATTGCCCCGCGGCTGCAGGAGTTGTCAGATGCGTAGTGCTTTTCTTCGCCGGTCGCCAGCGGCGATCATCGTCTGTACAGCACTAATTCCCCTGGTCGGCATTCCGTTTCTCGCCAGAGCTGACGACGCCGCAGAACACAAGGCGGAGGTCGCCCAAAGCACGGTGAAGTCAAAGGATCTGGAAAAGGGCAAGGAGCTTTACCTGCAGAACTGCGCAGCCTGTCATCAGCCGGACGGGCAGGGCCTTAAGGGCGCATTCCCGCCGCTGGCCAACTCAGACTTTATTGCCGCCAATCCTGGTTCCGTGCTGGAAACCACCATCAAGGGCCGGCAGGGCAAGATCACCGTGAACGGCGTCGACTACAACAACGTGATGCCCGCGATGAGCTACCTGAGTGACAAGGATTTAAGCCGGATCGTCACGTTTGTGCTCAACAGCTGGGGCAATCCCGGTGGTCGGGTGACGCAAAAGCATGTGGCAGATTTTCGGGCACGTACGGAAACGGAGGCCAAACAGGCCGCTGGTGAGCGCCATCCCGGAACCGGCGAGGCTGAGCAAGCTTATGCGTCCCAGCCCTCACAGTTGACAGAAGCCCGACCCCGCAAGACGCCCGGCGGGCCGCCGATTACCGAGGCCGAATATGCCCGGGCGACCCGGATCTTTTTCGAGCGCTGTGCGGGGTGTCACGGCGTGCTGCGCAAGGGCGCCACTGGCAAGCCGTTGACGCCCGACATCACGACGGTCAAGGGCACGGAGTACCTGAAGGCGCTGATCAACTTCGGCTCGCCGGCGGGTATGCCCAATTGGGGAACGTCTGGCGAACTTACCGTGGAAGATATCGACTTGATGGCGCGTTTCCTGCAGCACGAACCACCGGCGCCACCGGAATGGGGCATGGCAGACATGAAAGCCTCATGGAAGGTAATCGTGCCGGTTGAAGAACGGCCGACGCAACAGCAGAACAAGCTCAATCTCGATAACATTTTTGCCGTTACCTTGCGTGATAGCGGTGAGGTTGCCCTCATCGACGGTGATACCAAGCAGCCGGTTACATTTATCAAGACGGGCTATGCGGTACATATCTCGCGGCTGTCGGATTCCGGTCGCTATGTCTTCACGATCGGCCGCGACGGCAAACTCGATCTGATCGACCTGTGGATGCCGGTACCGAAGACCGTGGCCGAGATTCGCGTGGGTCTGGAAGCACGTTCAGTGGAGTCCTCGAAGTTCAAGGGCTACGAGGACAAATATGCCATCGCAGGGGCCTACTGGCCGCCGCAGTTTGTGTTGATGGATGGCGCTACGCTGGAGCCACTGAAGATCGTCTCGACCCGCGGGATGACAGTAACCGACCAGGAGTACCACCCGGAGCCGCGGGTAGCCGCTATCGTGGCCTCGCACCAGCATCCCGAATTCATCGTCAACGTCAAGGAGACCGGACGGATACAGCTGGTCGACTATAGTGATATCGAGAATCTGGGCATCACGACGATTGATGCCAGGGAGTTCTTGCACGATGGCGGCTGGGACTCGACCCACCGCTACTTCCTGACGGCGGCCAACAAGTCCAATACCGTAGTCGTGGTCGACTCAAAGGATCGAAAGTTGATTGCGAGGGTGCCGGTGGACGAGATTCCGCATCCGGGTCGGGGTGCCAACTTCGTGCATAAAAAGTTTGGCCCGGTGTGGGCGACTAGCGCACTGGGCAACGACAAGATCACACTGATAGGCACCGATCCCGACGGTCATCCTGACCACGCATGGAAAGTGGTACAGGTGTTGAAGGGGCAGGGCGGTGGTTCGCTGTTTGTAAAGACGCACCCCAAATCGCGCAATCTGTGGGTGGACACGCCACTAAATCCGGAAGAAAAGATCAGTCAGACCGTAGCGGTCTTCGATATCGACAATCTGGACAGAGGCTACAAGGTGTTGCCTATCGCCGCATGGGCACAGCTTGGCCCGGGCGCAAGGCGCATCGTGCAGCCCGAGTACAACCGGGCGGGCGACGAGGTATGGTTTTCCGTGTGGAGCGGCATGACCGAAGAGTCGGCGATCGTTGTGGTCGACGACAGAACGCGCAAACTGAAGAAGGTCATCAAGGGCCCCCGGATCGTCACACCGACCGGCAAGTTCAATGTCTTCAATACGGTACACGATGTGTACTGAGTGCCGGCGTGATACCGCTGTTGTCGTCTCGCTGCTGGCATGGGTGCTGAGTGCGACAACACCAGCACTGGCAGACGGCCCTGGCGACGAACTTGCGCGTTCCGTTCAGGAGAGCAAGGTCAATCTGGGCTTTCGCTATCGCTTCGAAGCTGTCGATGACGACGCCTTCGTCAACAATGCGTGGGCCAGCACCTTGCGATCGCGGCTTACAGTGGTGCCGAAGCCGCTGAGTGGTTTCGGCCTGCTGCTGGAAGTGGATGATGTGCGCCACATAGGTGCCGAAAATTTTAACGACAGCCGCAATGGCGTCACCGACCGGCCCTCAGTCGTCGACCCCGAAGGGACCGATCTGAATCAGGCGCTGTTGCGTTACACGGGATTTGCTGGCACCGAGCTTGCCATTGGCCGTCAACGTATCGAGCGGAATAACCAGCGTTTCGTTGGTGGCGTGGGCTGGCGCCAGAATGAGCAGACCTTCGATTCTGTCAGCATCAGTCACCGCTTCAATGAGCATCTGAATGCGTCCTACGCGTACATAAACCGTGTCAATCGTATCCAGGGCCCTGACAAGGGGACCCCGCCGGCAGACCTGGACAGCGACACGCACCTGATGGACGCGAGCTACGCGTTCGGGTCGACCCTGACACTGGCCGGCTATTGGTACCTGATGGATTTCGAAATGCAGGCACGCTCTCCAACCAGGTGCTGGGGATACGGGCCACCGGCGGATTACCGCTGACCAACGACCTCAAGTTCAGTTATGTAGCAGAGTTTGCCCACCAGACTGACTACGCGGACAAATCCGGTTGATTACTCCGCCAGCTACTATCTGCTGGAAGCCGGAATTGCTGCTGCCCGGATCGTGCTGAAGGCGGGCAACGAGGTACTGGAGGGCGACAGGACGCCCGGTTCTGCATTCAGGACACCGCTTGCCACCTTGCATGCCTTTCAGGGCTGGGCAGACAAGTTCCTGGCAACACCGGACGCGGGCATTGCCGATTTGTACGTGGTGGCGACAGGCAACGCGCTGGGGGCCGATCTCACGCTGCGTCTGCATGACTTCAGCGCGGTTGCGGGCAGTGCAGAGTGGGGTTCCGAGCTGGATTTCTCAGCGAACTGGCCGATCGGCACACACTATTCGGTGCTGCTCGCGGGCGCCACCTATGATGCGGATGATCTGTACAGCAACACGAACAAATACTGGCTGATGCTGACCGCTGCGTTCTGAAAAATTGGTCGGGGTGACAGGATTCGAACCTGCGACCTCTTGCTCCCGAAGCAAGCGCTCTACCAAGCTGAGCTACACCCCGCACGAGGGGCGCCATTGTATACGGGAGAGCGGGAATGCGTCAGTAGCGGCGTTCGACGGCGAAATCGGCGAGATTGCTGAGCGCGGTCTTGAACGGCGAGTCGGGCACCGGGTCCAGCGCGGAGCGGGCCCGGGTGGCGCAGGCGCGGGCCTTGGCGGCGGTGTAGGCCAGGGCACCCGTGGTCTGTATGGCATCCTGAATGGCCCGGATGTCGGCCCGGCCGCCTTCCTCGATAGCGCGGCGAATCATCTGTTGCTCGTTGGGTGAACTGCGCTGCAGGGCATAAATCAGCGGCAGTGTGGGCTTGCCTTCGGCGAGATCGTCGCCGACCTGCTTGCCGAGTTCACCGGGGTTGGCGCTGTAGTCCAGGGAATCGTCGATCAGCTGAAACGCAAGGCCGAGTTCACGACCGTAGGCGACCAGCGCTTCCTCGACGGCCCGGGTCTGGTCCGCCAGAATGGCGCCGATTTGCGACCCGGCCTCGAACAGTTTGGCCGTCTTGCGGTAAATGACATCCATGTAGCGCTGTTCGGTGGTGTCCGGATCGTGGCAGTTCATCAGCTGCAGGACTTCCCCTTCAGCGATGGTATTGGTCGCATCGGCCAGGACGTCCATGATGCGCATCTGGCCAACCAGTACCATGAGCTGAAAGGCCCGCGAATACAGGAAGTCGCCCACCAGAACGCTGGCCTCATTGCCGAACACACTGTTGGCGGTGTCCTGGCCGCGGCGCAAATCTGAGCATCAACGACATCGTCATGGAGCAGCGTGGCCGTGTGAATGAACTCGATGATGGCTGCGGTGACGATGTGCCGGTCGCCCCGGTAGCCACAGGCTCTCGCGGCCATGGCGTTATCAGTGGCCGCAGACGCTTGCCACCACCACCGACAATGTAGTGAGACACACTGTTTACCAACGCCACATCGCTGCGTAATGCGCGGTGATCTCACGATTCACTGCTGGCCAGTCGTCGCCGAGCAGGCTGCGAACTGCTTCCAGATCAAATCGAGGGAATTCCGGTTGGACGAGATGCATGGCGAGCGGAATAATGCCCGCGATGCGGCGTTCTGTATACCGTGACGTCGGTCTGTTGTCGCTCGTGATACCGGTTTTGATGTTGCTGGCACTGTGCTGGTCGCCGGCATCACTGGCGTTCGGACCATCCGGCCACCGGATCGTGGGATATGTGGCGGAGCGCTACCTGTGTCGGGAAACACGTATTGCGCTCGAACCTCTATTGATCACCAGGTCCATGACCGGTGAGTCTGCGGCCGGAAAAACACTGCCTGCGGCCAGTGTTTGGCCAGATACGATTCGACGCCGGACGGAGTGGCAGCACACCAGGCCGTGGCACTACATCAATGTCAGTGATCACGGCTCAATCAGTCGCGCTGCACGCAGTAATCCGGACAATGTACTGACAGCGCTCACGCGCTTCGAGGCCGAGTTGCGCAATACCTCGCTGTCGATACGACAACGTGCGATCGCGCTTCGATTCGTCAGTCACTTCGTCGCCGATATTCATCAGCCTTTGCATGTGGGTCGGGCGACTGATCGTGGTGGCAATGAGGTTCCTGTAAAGTCGGCGGGCGAGTGGTGAATCTGCATCGTGTGTGGGACGGCCAGCTGTTGTGGAAAAAGGGCGGAGCCGGTCCGCGGGAAATCGCCAGCGGGTTGCCGCGCCGTTCACCGTCCACGATTGCCCGCTGGCAGGCGACGAATCCCTCTGGACTGGGCCAAGGAGTCAATGGACCTGCGGCCGAAGGTGTACAGTTTCAAGGTCAGCAATCCCGGGGGCCGATTCTGGCGGTGCTGGCGGCCTGCCAGCCACCCTGTCTACGGCCTATCTGGACGATGCCCGAAGGGTCGTCCTTGATCGCCTGGAGAGGGCGGAGTACGGCTGGCAGGCCGCCTCAATGCAGCGCTGGGGAGCGCCGGCGGGCTGTCAGCCCTAAATTACAGGTTCCGGTGAGCCAGCATGTAGTTGCCAGCCGGCGGGCAACACACTAGAATTCGTCGTCTTTCCGCGGGGTTGCCTGCGGGGTCAAATCAGGGGTTCCCCACGTTTTGGGGTAACCAAAGCAACAATCCGTCGCAATCATCAAGCTGGCGACTGTTCGGGATATCCCGGCTGAGCCTGCTCCAGGAATTACTACATGTACGCTGTGTTCAAGACCGGTGGCAAACAGTACCGCGCCAGCCAGGGCGAGAAACTGAAGATCGAAAAGCTGGACGCCGTTGCAGGCGACAGTGTTGAATTTGACGAAGTCCTGATGGTAGGCGAGGGCGCAGCGGTTACGGTGGGGCAACCCCTGGTCTCCGGCGCCAAAGTCACCGGCAAGGTAGTAGCCCAGGACCGTCACGACAAAATTACCGTGATCAAGTTCAAGCGCCGCACCACCTACAAGCGCATGCACGGCCACCGTCAGGCATTCACCCTGGTTGAGATTACCGGCATCGCGGCTGGCGCCTGATCGCCCCGTATTCAGTTATTTCGAGGTTTAGCAAGTCATGGCACACAAAAAAGCAGGCGGCAGCACACGTAATGGCCGCGATTCCGAATCCAAGCGGCTTGGCCTGAAAAAGTTTGGCGGCGAGGCTGTTATTGCCGGCAACATCCTGGTCCGCCAGCGCGGGACTGCATATCATCCCGGCAAGAATGTTGGTCTGGGGCGCGACCACACCCTGTTCGCCACAGCGAACGGAGTGGTGAAGTTCGAAGTGAAGGGCGCCACTGGTCGTCGCGTTGTCAACGTATTGGCAGCCGACACCGTTACCGCCTGATCTGGCGTACGCCTGACCGGGTAATGGCGGGCGAGAGCCACGCCACCAATAAAGCCCCGCAGTTGCGGGGTTTTTTTTGTTTCCGCAGCCGATGCGCAGTAAGTTCGTGACATGAAATTTGTTGATGAAGCCACTATTCGCGTCGTTGCCGGCAATGGCGGTCCCGGCTGCGTCAGCTTTCGCCGGGAGAAGTTCATTCCGCGCGGCGGTCCGGACGGCGGCGATGGCGGCGACGGCGGCAGCGTGTGGCTGGTTGCGACCAAAGCGCACAATACCCTGGCTGATTTCCGGGTCAGTCGGCGATTCGCGGCACGCAGTGGTGAGGGTGGCTCCGGATCGGATTGCACAGGTCGCGGCGGCGAATCGCTGGATGTGCCGGTGCCATGCGGAACCCACGTTATTGAAGCCGACACCGGTGAGTTGCTAGGCGACCTTACCACCGACGGTCAGCGACTCCTGGTGGCCGCTGGTGGCGAGGGTGGGCGAGGCAACACCCGCTTCAAGAGTAGCGTTAATCGTGCGCCACGCCAGTCGACGCCCGGGACGCCCGGTGAGCAGCGGACCCTGAAGCTGGAATTAAGCCTGCTGGCCGACGTTGGCCTGCTCGGGAAACCGAATGCGGGGAAATCCACGCTGTTGCGGGCTGTTTCGGCCGCGCGGCCGCGTGTTGCTGATTATCCGTTTACCACGCTACATCCAGGTCTGGGAGTCGTATCGGTTGGGCCGCTGCGCAGCTTCGTGATGGCCGATATTCCCGGCCTGATTGAGGGCGCGGCAGATGGTGCGGGATTGGGCATCCGCTTCCTGCGGCACTTGTCCCGTACGCGATTGCTGGTGCATCTGGTCGATCTGGCGCCGTTTGACGGCAGCGATCCGGCTGAAGATGCCCGGACCGTGGTTGCCGAACTGGCGCGCTTCAGTCCGGATCTGGCCAACCGTGAGCGCTGGCTGGTGCTGAACAAGACCGATCTCGTAAGCGATGAAGAGGCCGATCAGCGGCAGGCGGCCATCTGCGCCTTGCTGGGATCGGACCACGAGCCAAAATTTATCTACCGAATCAGCGCGCTGACTGGTGCCGGGGTGCCGGCGCTGACGATGGCGCTGATGAACCGGCTGCAGGAACTCGCTGCCGAGCAGTCGGCAGACGAAACTTCGCCAGCCGGGGAGGAACTGGAATCGCGGCCAGAGCAGCGGCCAGAGCAGTTGTCAGAGCAGCTGCCGGAGCAGCAACCCGAGTGAGCTCAGGTCTTGGTTTTAGCCTTGGCCTTCTTTTTAGCCTTCTTTTTGGCACTGCTACCCTTGCCGGCGGAACGCGTACCAGCCTTGGCGCTGGCCGTCGCCTTGGCGGCTTCAGCATCGGTGCCCAGTGCCTTCACGGCCTTGTTGAGCCGGCTCTTCTGGCGGGCAGCCTTGTTCCGGTGAGTCAGGCCCTTGTTGACCATACCGTCGAGTTCGGCAGCTCCGGCCTTGAAGGCGGCTGCGGCGGCGACCGTGTCGCCTGCTTCGATCGCCTGTGCGACCTTTTTGAGGGCGGTGCGCATGCGCGAGCGCAGGGCAACATTATGCTGACGACGTCGTTCGCTCTGCTTGGCGCGTTTGGTTGCTGACTGGGTGTTCGCCACTGAATACTTCCAGATTATTGGACACAGGCCGCGGAGGCCCGCGACGGGCGCGTATTCTTTGGTTTCCCCGAGGGGAAGTCAAGGTCGGTAGACTGACGCGCGCATGAGCGACAACGGCAAGCCTGCTATTCCGGACCATCGCATCGGCGAGCCCGCTGGCCTGCGCCCAGCCGGCCATCGCCTGAATAGCCGCCAGCTCCTGCAATCCACCGGTACTGTGGGTGGCTGGACACTGATATCACGCATTCTCGGCCTGGTCCGGGATGTGGTCTACGCGCGGCTCTTTGGTGCGACCTACGTGATGGATGCCTTTTTCGTCGCGTTCCGGATTCCGAACATTTTCCGGCGCTTTTTCGCTGAAGGCGCATTTTCCCAGGCCTTTGTCCCGGTATTTGCGGAGTATGACCAGTCGCGCGAGCGACAGGAGGTGCAGGAGCTGGTGGATCGTGCAGCGGGTACGTTGGGCGCCATCCTGCTGGTAATTGCGGCTGTAGGCTCGATCGCTGCGCCGCTGTTTGTTGCGCTGTTTGCGCCAGGTTTCATCGCTGAAGGTGGCGATGGCGGTGCAGGAGCCGATCGCTACGAGTTGGCGGTCGACATGCTGCGCTGGACGTTCCCCTATCTGCTGTTTGTGTCGCTGGCGGCACTTGCTGGTGGCATTCTCAACACCTACCACCGGTTTGTCGCCGCAGCTTTCTCGCCGGTACTGCTCAATGTGGTGCTGATCGGCTTTGCCGTGTGGGTTGCTCCACACTTTGCACGGCCGGGCATGGCACTGGCCGTCGGCGTGTTCGTTGCCGGCATCCTGCAGTTGGGGTGCATGCTGCCGTCGCTGGCGCGCCTGCGATTACTGCCCCGCCCACGCTGGGGCTGGCCACACCCGGGTGTGCGCAAAATCCTCAAGCTGATGGTGCCCGGGCTGTTTGGCTCGTCTGTGGCACAGATCAGCATTTTGCTGGACACGCTTATCGCCTCGTTCCTGGTTACCGGCGGCATCGGCACTGGCTGTACTACGCCGATCGCATCATGAATTTCCACTCGGCGTATTTGGCATTGCGCTGGCCACCGTGATGCTGCCAAATCTGTCGGCCAGCATGCCGCGCAGGCACCTGAGGATTTCTGTCGCACGCTGGACTGGGCGCTGCGTCTGGTGGTGTTGATCAGTCCCGGCGGCACTCGGCCTGATGATCCTGGCTGGTCCGATGCTCGCGACTCTTCCTATGGTGGCGCATTCAGCGAGCACGATGTAGTCAGGCCACCTACAGCCTGGCTGCCTACCTGCCGGTTTGATGGGATTCACGCTGGTAAAGGTATGGCGCCAGGCTTTCCGCCTGGCAGAACACCGCGACCCCGGTCCGCATCGGACTGATTGCACTGGGTTCAACCATGACGATGAACCTCGTGTTTGTGGTGCCATATGCCATGACTGGCGGGCTGGCGCCTCACGCCGGACTCGCGGCCACGACTTCGATCGGCTCATTTATCAATGCGGCGCTGCTGTATCGGGGGTTGCGCCGCACCGCTGTGTTCACACCCCAACCGGGCTGGGGGCGCTTTCTGCTCCAGGTGTTGCTGGGCGTGACCCTGATGTCCGCGCTGCTGATTTTCCTGAAGCCGCCGACGTCGGCGTGGCTTGCTGCAGGTGGATGGACCCGCAGCGGCTGGCTCGTCCTGACCGTTGGAGGCTCTGGCGTGGTCTATTTTGCCACCCTGCTGGCGGCGGGATTACGCCCGGCCGATCTGCGCTTGCGCGCCGTCTTATAATCCCTGTTTTTTTGGTGCCCGGGAATCATGCGAGTCTTCCGTCGGCCGCGGCCGACAGTACCAGCAGTACCCTCCGGCTGTGTGGCCACAATCGGGGTCTTTGACGGTGTACATCTTGGTCACCAGCGCATTCTCGAGCGCGTGCTGGCGGTGTCAGTACAGCAAGCCGTTCCATCTCTGGTATTCAGTTTCGAACCGACCCCGCAGGAGGCGATGAATCCGTCGAATCCGCCGGCGCGCCTGATGCGGCTACGGGAGAAGGTCCTGGTGCTTGACGCAGCGGGTCTGGACTACCTGTACTGTCCGCCATTCGAAGGGGCATTGCAGTCGTTGTCTCCGGAGGAATTCATAGAGCACGTGCTGGTACAGCGGCTGGGTGTACGCCACCTGGTTGTGGGCGATGACTTTCGCTTTGCCAGGCGCCGGGCAGGAACCTATGCCCATCTTGAAGCAGGAGGCCGACAGTTCGGCTTTGGTGTCGAAGCGGTTGGCGGTGTTACGTTGGCGGGTCAGCGGGTTTCCAGCACGGCCGTTCGCCAGGCACTGGCGGCCGGCGATCTCGAGCGTGCGCAGTCCCTGCTGGGCCGGCCATACCGGATGGTTGGGCGCGTCAGCCGGGGGCGACAACTGGGGCGGAAGCTGGGATTTCCCACCGCCAACATGCGTCTTGATCGGCGCGTGAGTCCGGTAAGCGGCATTTTTGCAGTCCGCATCCACGGGATCGACAAGGTGCCACGCGACGCGGTGGCGAGTGTGGGTACAAGGCCCACAGTCGGTGGTGTAGAGCCGCTGCTGGAAGTTTACGTCTTCGACTTCAATGGCGATCTCTACGGACGCCAGGTGGCTGTAGATTTCGTCGCGCGGTTGCGTGACGAGGCGCGGTTCGACGATCTGGACGCGCTACGCGGGCAGATGGAGCGCGATGCCGCCAAAGCCCGGGAAATTCTGGCCAATACCAACCAGTGCCAGCAGACAGATACAAGGAACAGAAAGTGACGGACTACAAGACCACAGTGAACCTCCCGCGCACGGATTTCCCTATGAAGGGCGACCTGGCCCGGCGCGAGCCGCAGATGCTGGCTGAATGGAATGCGCGCGATCTTTATGGACAGATTCGCAAGGCGACCGCCGGTCGCCCACGCTTCGTACTGGTTGACGGACCGCCTTATGCCAATGGCGCGATTCATATCGGACATGCGGTCAACAAGATTCTGAAGGACATGGTGGTCAAGTCGAAGACCCTGGCTGGCTATGACGCGCCGTACGTCCCCGGGTGGGACTGTCACGGACTGCCGATCGAGCATCAGGTTGAGAAAAAGCATGGCAAGGTGGGCGTCAAACTCAGCGCCGCAGAGTTCCGCAAAGCCTGCCGGCAGTACGCCATGCAGCAGGTAGAGAGTCAGCGCGAGGATTTTCGCCGGTTGGGCGTGCTCGGCGATTGGGACAATCCCTATCTCACGCTGGATCGACGTTTCGAGGCGGAGCAGATTCGGGGCTTTGGCCAAATCATCCGCAATGGTCACCTGTTGCGGGGCTACAAGCCTGTGCATTGGTGCCTGGATTGCGGTTCGGCGCTGGCCGAGGCGGAGGTCGAGTACGCCGACAAGATGTCCGTGGCGCTGGATGCCCGCTTTGACATTGTGGATCCACAGCTTTTGTACCAGAAACTGGACCTGACGCCACGGGCACAAGATCGGGATCAGACGGTATCTGTTCCCATCTGGACAACGACACCGTGGACTTTGCCGGCCAACCAGGCCGTCGCGCTTGGCTCTGATCTGACTTACGTGCTGGTGGCCGTGGAGCTTGAATCCGGTCCCCTGATACTGGTGCTGGCAGAGGGTCTGGCCGAGGCGGCGTTAGACCGTTACGCGGCCCGCAACGCAACGACACTGGCAACTTTCAGTGGCAGTCAGCTTGAAGGGCTGATGCTCCGGCATCCTTTCTATGCCCGCGAAGTACCGGTGATCCTTGCTGATTACGTGACGCTGGATGCAGGTACCGGCGCTGTTCATACTGCGCCGGCGCACGGTCAGGATGACTACCAGTCGGGCTTGCGCTACGACTTGCCGGTCGAAAATCCGGTAGACGGGCGTGGCGTCTATGTGCCGGGGACGGCGCTTCTGGCCGGCGTGCACATCAAGGACGCCAATCAGCGCATTGTGGATCTGATGCGTGAGAGTGGTCACCTGCTGCACACCGAAAGTTTCCAGCACAGCTATCCGCACTGTTGGCGACACAAGTCCCCACTGATTTTTCGCGCCACGCCGCAGTGGTTTATCAGTCTCGACCAGAATCATCTGCGTGAGGCCAGTCTGGCGGCGATTACCGATGTGCACTGGTATCCCGGCTGGGGCCAGGAGCGCATTGCCGGGATGGTGGCCGGTCGCCCGGACTGGTGTATTTCTCGACAACGGACCTGGGGCGTGCCCGTACCGTTGTTTATTCATCGCGAAACAGGTGAGTTGCATCCTGAAACACCGGCACTGCTGGAGGCGGTCGCTACGCGTGTTGAAGAACAAGGTATCGAAGCCTGGTTCGAGCTGGATCCCGCCGACTTGCTGGGCGAGGCAGCGCACCAGTACGAGAAGGTGATGGATACCATGGACGTGTGGATGGACTCGGGCATGGTCCATCATTATCTGGCCAAGGCCCGGCCCGAACTCGGCTATCCGGCTGATCTCTATCTGGAGGGCTCGGATCAGCATCGCGGCTGGTTCCAGAGTTCGCTGCTGACCGCCGTGGCAATGAACGGGACGGCACCATATCGTGCCGTACTCACTTATGGATTTACCGTTGACGACAAGGGCAGGAAGATGTCCAAGTCGCTCGGCAATGTGGTGGCACCGCAATCCGTCATCGGCTCGCTGGGTGCCGATATTCTCAGGTTGTGGGTCGCATCCAGCGACTACAGCGCCGAGATGAACGTGTCTCCGGAGATTCTCAAACGTATGGCGGATTCCTACCGCCGCATGCGCAACACAGCCCGGTACCTGTTGGGCAATCTCGATGCCTTCGACCCCTCAGCCGATGCCGTGCCGGTCGATTCAATGGTGGCCGTGGATCGGTGGGCAATTGCGCGAACTACAGAATTGCATCGTGAACTGCAGTCGGCCTACGAAACCTTCGAGTTTCACCGCGTGTACCAACTGCTGCACAACTTTTGTATCGTCGATATGGGTTCTTTCTACCTGGACGTCATCAAGGACCGGCTGTACACAACACCGCGCAATGGATTGCCGCGGCGCTCGGCGCAAACAGCGCTGTGGCATGTCGCCGAAGCCCTGGTTCGCTGGCTGGCGCCGATCCTGAGCTTTACTGCCGAGGAGATCTGGCGGCATCTTCCGGGTCGGACTACCGGGTCCGTGTTGCTGTCGACCTGGCACGAGTTGCCGGTTGTCATGGACGACGACATCGACTGGAAGCGGCTGCTCGAATTGCGCGACCTGGCATCACAAGCGCTTGAGGGATTGCGTGAGGCCGACCAGATCGGGGCTGCACTGGATGCCGGAGTAACAGTCTTCGCCGATGGGCCGCTGCGAACACTGCTGGAGCGCTTTGGCGATGAATTGCGCTTCCTCTTCATTACCTCTGAAGCCGGTGTGCGACCCGCAGGTGAGCGGCCGCCCGATGCACTGGCAGGCGAGGGCTACTGGCTGAGCGCCACGCCGGTTTCGTCAACGAAGTGCATTCGCTGCTGGCAGCGCCGGCCTGATACGGGCCAGGCGGCACCTGCCCATCCGGAGTTATGTGGCCGATGTGTGGGCAATCTGGAGGGTGCGGGAGAGACCCGACGCTACGTATGACAGCTCGGAGTAACTGGCAATGGCTGCTGGTCACAGCACTTGTTGTGATCTTTGATCAATACACAAAGCGCCTGATCATGGCGACCTTTGAGTTGTTTGACCGACTGCCCGTGCTGCCGTTCTTCGACATCGTGCGGTTACACAACACGGGAGCCGCCTTCAGCTTCCTGGCCAATGCATCAGGCTGGCAAAACTGGTTCTTCACCATTGTGGCCGTCACGATCAGCGCCATTATTCTCTGGTGGCTGTTTCGCCAGCCGGCTGGTCGGGTGGTCATGCCACTGGGCCTGGCCCTGGTGCTGGGTGGCGCGATCGGGAATCTGATCGATCGTCTGCAGCACGGCTATGTGGTTGATTTCATCCTGGTCTACTACGACCGTTGGGCGTTCCCGGCCTTCAATATCGCCGACTCGGCCATTACGGTTGGCGTCGCCCTGTTGTTGATTGACGGATTCTTTCTGGAAAGGAACCGGGCCCGGCAGTCGACCGATACCTCCCTCAACGCCAGCAACGGGCCGTAATTTCTGCGCTTTCGTTTCCGCCTGCGTTGACGGCGCCGCGTTGACCGCTTTGGTCGATGCGAAAACTCTGACACTCATCGTCCCGCTGACTGCCGGAAGCTGATGCCGTGGCTGTTGCAATGTAGCCCACCGCGGCACCGCCAACCGGATCGGGTGCCACGGACAGGTCATACCACCCGTTCATGGTACCGCTCATGCCCAAACCGTCGGGTGGCGGGTCAGTCAGTTCACTGGCCGTAGTGGCATAGCGGCTGTTCTGCAGATAGAAGCGTTCCTGCGCCGCAGAAATTCGTAATAGCGCACTGCTGGCATCCACGCGGTTGGCCCGCTGCACGTAATTGCGATAGCCGGCCACGCTGGCCGTGGTGAGGATCGCCAGAACAGCGGCTACGATCAGCAGTTCAATCAAGGTAAAGCCGCCGTTGCAATTAGCCTTGAATTGAATGTTACGGACCTTCACGCGGGAACCAGTAGGTGCGCCGGACAACGGAGCGGCGCAGGTTCAGGCCTTCCTTTTCAGCCGCTGTCAGGCAATTGATGCCCGCGCACACTTCAGGTGGACCGTCCGTACCGAGTCGAATGAGACTGACGCTTGGTACCGGAATACCGGTATCGAGCACGCGTGCCCGGTCCAGGACAGTCAACGGTTCGCCGACCGGGCTGTCGAAGTTGGTGCGGGGCCGGCCATTGACAACGCTGATTGCATACAGCCGGTTCACGCCCGTGCCACCGGTACATTCGCCTGCTGCTTCGCCGGGTGTGAACGATGTAAAGAAGGTGACGTTATCAAATGTCAGAGACTCACCGAGGATCTTTTCACCATTGCCCTGGACCAGGCGAAGCTGCCAGCCAGCTGTCGCGAATGGGACTTCGGCTTCGGCATCATCCGTGATATCCACCAGTTGACCGACCGACACCGGTGATGTCGGGTAATCATTGCTGTCGATCACGCCGAATATCTTGAAGTCCCTGATCGAGTAGAAAGCCTCCTCGATTTCCGAATCCAGTGGATGGCCCTGATAGCCGGAACCAATGTTGATCGACAGCAGCAGCTTGCGATCGATGATGACCGGCGTGACATCCGGTGCTTCATAGAAGCGCCTCAGGTCAGCGGTGGTTGGTGTGGCGAGGGCTGCGCCACCCAGTGACGCGAGCACACCGCCCTCAACCAGGCTGCTGCCTGATTCTCCATTGACGATGTCGAAGCGCCAGAGCTGGCCGCCCATGTCACCCACGTAAAAACGTTCGGCCAGCCCGTCGCCGTCCAGGTCGAGTGGCCGTACCGGTGCCGGAATCGAATAGCGAAGGGCGGGCATGGTCAAGTCGTGTGGCCCCACAGCCTGGTCACTGCCCACACTCCACAGGCGCTGGCCGGTCTGCAGATCCACCAGGTAGATCGCGTTGCCCTGCGTGTCTTGGCGAAAGCTGCGATTGTCCTGACCGGGATCGTAGCCGCCACCAAACACGGCGACGCTTCTCACAGTGCCGCCAATATTGACCCGGGCGGCATTCGGTGTGGACCAGGTCTGGCCGAGATCGGCGAAGTCCGGATTGCTGCTGTTGATCTCCCACAGCAGCCTCGGTGCATTGCGTGCCGTGACATCCACGGCAAACACGCCATCGCCGCCGCGCCCCATGCCAAAGAGCAGAATCGCCTGCTCGTTGCCGGACAGGCCAGGCAGACCATCGTCATTGCGGATAACCAGGTTGATTTCACCGTCCAGCCCGTAGGTCTTGGTCGATGCCGCTTCATTGCGGTAAAGCTTGTAGAGCTGATTCAGCAGGCGAGTCGGAATGAACGCCCACAACTCTTCGCCGCTGGTCGCGTCGATGGCGTGCAAATAGCCATCATTGGTGGCCAGGAATACGGTCGACACCGCGTTGGTGGCCGTACCGGAATAAAGCAGGGTCAGTGGCTGAACGTGCAGTGCATCGCCCATGTCATGACGGGCTTCTGCCGTGTCGCCGTCCTGATCCACATCGCGTACGTCGTAACCGAGGGCCCAGTTGATGACTGCGTCGCGTTCAGCGACCGGTACGGCTGTGAGCGTATCGCTGAGTCCGGGAGTGCCGGGCCGGACCCGGTTTGCGGCACTGGACAGATCACCATTGGCCAGATTGGTGTAGATCTGGCGGCTGCTGGGCATCGGCAGGCGACTGGCCGCGCCACCCGCACTGACGCGGTCACCGTCCGGCATGACCGACCAGAAGCTGTGCGCATCCCGCGCGAACAGTCCAGTCGCGGAGTCAACCACGGCACGGCCATCCTGCCCGACGAGTACGCCATCCTGCAGACGGTACTTCTTCAGATTGCCCTGCCATCGGGCGGTGTCCGTCGGCTGAAAAACCGACAGGAAAACGTCGCTCAGGTTCTCGCTGCGATTGAAGGCATTCACCGGCACTGCCGGTGCAGCGAACGTACCGACGTTGTCGAAGATGGACAGTACGATGCCACTCAGGGCAGTTGACAGGGATGCGGTGTCGTCAGCCAGGTGATATTCGCCGCCGCCACGGGCCGCTGTTGCCACCAGCAAGGGAAAATCTGCGGCAAAGCCGATGGCATGAGTAACGACGTTCTGCATGCCTGGCAGCGTACTGCTCAGATCCTGTCGGAGCAGATAGGCCGCCATGTCATCAAGGCAATGGCCGTCGCCGCTGCCATCGCAGCTACCACCGATGAGTGTTCCGAAATCAGGGAGAGACGTGATCTTGCTGTCTGCGCTGTTGTCATTCACCGGCTCGCCGTCAGTCAGCAGGATGATGAAGTTTTTGCTGCAGTTCTCAGTGATTGGTGAGCGGTAGACTGGTGAAGACAGGGTGTTACCCACCCTGGACGCAGCCACACTTGGAATCGTTCCACCGTTGCCGTAGTCGACATCGCGACCGGCAAAGTATTGACCGGCTTCATACATGGCTTCGGACAGCGGAGTACGTCCGCCTGTAGTCAGGGCGTTGACGATGGTGGTTACTGAATCCCGGGAAGTCTGGATGTTGTCTAGGGCGGCAATTACCGATCCGCCTTCGTCACCATTGAAGCGCATCACGCCGATATTCACGTTCTGCAGGCCGGCTGTCACAGCGGCTACCGCTTCCTTGACGATTTCAATACGGGATTTCTGGACCGTGGGCGGATTACTGCGCCAGTTGAGCCAGTTGCCGTCGTAGATGGTGTAGCGGGTGTTCCACGCCGGCTCGTTGGCTGAGCTTGTATTCCAGGGCCCCGTGCTGCCATTCGCAGCAAACAGTTCGGACGTGGCCCCGTTGCCGTCGATACCCCGGTCGTTCTGACATTCGAGATCAGTGTCGGCGCGGTCGGGCGTGAGAGAGTCCCAACGCTCGCGGGTGGGGTCCCAGCTCAGCAGGAAGTCGGCATAGTAGCCAACCCGTTGTAGCGGCATCTGTGATGTTGCGCAGCGATTGATGGTCTTCGGTAGTACCTGGAGGCTGTCGCAGGCCGGAATCGCCCCGTTGGTGGTGAAGTACAGGGCATCGCTGTCGTAACAACCGCTGAAGGTCTGGCCGGTGTCGAAGGTCGCCTGGGTATTGACCAGCGTATCCATGCTGCCCGAGGTGTCGATCAGGAAGAGTACATTGGCGCGGACTGCATTGGCGGCTGCATCGCTCAGGAACAACTCGGAGTCGTCGGCCCGGGCAACATTCGATGCAAGCAAGGCAGAGATTGCCATGGGGACGGCCATGGCCGCCGACAGCACCAGTACGGACAGGCCCCTCATGGCTGCGGTACTCCGGGGCGTGGGTCCAGCACAATGCGTTTCACACGTTTGGTCCGGGGCTCGTAATAGACATAGATCAGTGTGGCCGGCTGAACAGCCGCGGCGCGGAAAGCAGCCAGCATTTCTTCCTGGGTCGTCATATCTGTGCGTGGCGCGCTGAACCACTGTGTTTCAGGCGTGACCTGCAGTACCACGGTCTGGCACTTCGGGCAGGGCCGAACGCTCAGCCGACCCTCTGGCTCGCTCGGCAATACCACCTGGTTCCGGGTGAGCTCATAGGCTTGTTCGATGGTCTGCAGGGTCGCGGCAGCAGGCAGTGCAATGGCGGACAGCAACGCGATGCCGAGCAGATGAAGCAGACGTTCGCCACAGTGGGCATTCATCAATCCGCTCATCGTCCGATAGCTCCGGATACCGCATAGCCCTGTACCAGCCGTGAACGGGCATCACGCTGGTCGGTGGTACCCACGGAAGTGACTTCAAAGTTATAGCTTTGCAGGCTGGCACTGTCGCCGGATGTGAAGGAAACGCCCCGATCACAAACGGAGGTAACGTACTGGCCCCCCAAAGCAGTCACGACAACCGGTGGGTCGGTGACAGGCGCTGCCGTGCAGTCGCTGACACCGGCACCGGGATCACCACGGCGCAAAGTTGCGGAGATCCCCGTTTGCGCAAGCTGGAAGGCATTTTCGCGGTACTGCACATTGCCAGCCATTAACAGGCCAAGGCTGGCGCTGCGCATGGTTGAAATGGCCAGCACAGTGAGAACCATGAGCAGAATCAGGCTGACGATCAGCGCGGCTCCAGACTGTTTATGGATGCTGATGCGTTGCTGGACGTTCTTCGCCTCGCTGAAATTTGTGCTGAGCATCTAGGTGCCCTCGTTACTCAGGTAAATGGTTCTGGAGATCTGCAGTCGCCGATTGTTTGCCGGGTAGTCGGCCGAACCCGCCACGATGTCAGGCAGATTGGCATCGTGAAGAGCCAGCGAATAATGTTGATCGTCCTGCCAGCCAGGATCATCAGCAGGCGTGCCGACCAGCAACCACAAGCGAACGGCCACTACCTTTGCGTCGGGATCGAAGCTGGCCGATGCCGGATCCACAAGGGGCTGATCGCCATCCACATATCGGTCCACGACGCCATCACCATTGGTGTCCATGCCGAGTTGCACTTGCAGGTTCTCGACGCCGGGAATGACTTCTTCGTCGTCGAAGTCGCCCCCGGGGCCGAGTGTCAGACGGCGTAGCGAGGGAGTCGCAGCATCAAAACTCGACTGGTTGCTGACGTAGTACGCGTTGACTGTGACGTTGTTTATGCTGGTCGCGGCGCCCAGGCCCGGCGCAACGGCACTCTGGAATACCTGACCACGCGCCAGCGTGGTTTGCACCTGCATCCTTGAGCCGTCAGCGACGGGTTGGATGCCAGCTTGCCAGGGCTCTGCATGGCGCACGATCAGCACGTCGCTGTCAGCCCGTGGTGCGTTGTTGAAGGCGCTACAGGGCAGCGTCCAGTTGTCGTCCAGCACCTCGACGGCTGCCGAGAGATCGTTGAGAGCCCAGGGTGCTGCAATACCACTACAGCGGGCGGTGAGTCCCGGCGTCACCGTAATACGGGCTGGTTCGGCGTTCAGTCCCCAGTAGCGAGCCAGGCGGATATCGGGTTCCAGCGTGTCCATCGCGAAGCGCGCGCTTTCCTGCAGCCGCGCCAGGCTGTCGCTGGCCCTATAGCTGTTCCGGCTTTGTCCGTAGACGTAAAGGGCGCCACCAATCAGAAACAGGCCAATTGCCATGGCAACGGTCAGTTCAACCAGCGTCATGCCAGCCTGCTGATGGCCGCATTGTCGATGGCCGGATTGCCGACTCACGGTTGCAGCCTCAAGGAGTAGGTTGCAGGTGATTCAAGGCCAATCTCTGGCCAGGATACCGTTACCGTGTAGGTGAGTGGCGGAGCAGCGCTCAAGGCGATCTCTCCTGTGGCGCCGTCAGGAAGTTGCTGTGCAAGTGCCTGGGACCAGCCAAACCAGTCGTCAGCAGCAAGCTGATCTGCACTGCAATCGCTGTTGCCGTTAACACAACCGCTATCCGCACCTGGCCCTGTACCTGCGTAGGCGACTCCGGCAACCGGATTGGCCCGGATGCGATCTGCCATGTCTGCGGCCAGGCTCACCGCCGCAGTTCGATACTGTGCTGTGCGGCCCCAGCGCAGGCCCTCCAGATACAAGGCTGCGATGCCGAGCATGCCGACCGACATCACGACCAGGGCCACCAGGACTTCGACCAGGGTGAAGCCGCGAGCGGGGCGTCGACCGGCTGGTGATTTCGCTGCCAGAATATGCATGTGTTTCAAACTCGCTGGCGCCGCTTCATGGGTATGCAGTCATCGCAGCCACCGTCAACAACCACCAAGCGGCGAACGCGGGCCTTGAATAACCGTGCGTTCGCGATGGAGTTCGATGCGACCGGTGGCATGCAGTTGTATCCAGCGACCGGCAGCCACACCGCCGCCCGTGTCTACATCGCCGCGGCTGTCGCATAACTGCAGTTCGCGCAGCGAATCAGGCAGGGTCGGTGTACCGATCGCGCCATCGCCAGCAAAGCTGATATAGCCCGGCGCACCAGCCGGACTGGTGGTGAAGCCGGCGATGAGTTCCGGTGAGAGTCCCGAATGCTGCTGCAGGACCACTTCATCGGCATCGATCGTGGCATTGGCGTTGCGGTCTATAAATGCAGTCCAGCCTTGCGCCAGGTTGCCGCCAGCGACACAGGCAGTGGCACCGTCTGGCGTTGGGCACAAGGTAACGGTGACCTGGCGGGTGATGGCCTCGGCACGTGCCGCATGCAGGCTGGAGACCAGATCGTTGGTGGCGGCACTCATCCGGTTATTGGCAAACACGGAGGTAAATGCAGGGACGCCGAGACCCAACGCGATCGCGGCAACTGCCAGGACCACCATGAGTTCGATAAGACTGAAGCCTCGTTCTTGTAGTTTTTGCTTCGCACCGCAGCCGGAGTCGAGTCGCGTCAGGAGCCGACATTTTGCCGCAAGCTGCCGCATGGCGGGCAATTGGCGACAACCGGAGTCATAGACATGATGGTTTGAATCTTCGTAGGACAATCATGTGATTACGTCGGACAGCTCATGGCGCCGTTAGCTGTAGCGGCTGAGGTTGCACGAGGCCTGCCTGTATAGCTGACGATCACGGCACGTGCGGCCGGGAAACCGCGCCGATCGCAGAATGTCAACGTCCCGTTCACCGACCGCATTCCCCAGGGTCTGAACACAAAGGCACTCCGGTTGGCCTGAATCGACGTCATTGGCAGTGCCGGCTCTACCTGCAGAATGCGCTCCCCGGTATCCACTTTTGGCGGGTAGTCACGATCATTGTTCACAAACACGAGCAATCCATCGGTCCAGCTGCCGGAGTTCCGGCACTGCCGACCATCGGCACTACGGCATACGACGACTTCGGCTTCGGCAAGCAGCGCTTCATGGCGAGCCACATGCATCCCGTGTATGAAGCGATTCACCGCCGCCGTGAGACGGGCATCCAGCACGAAGTTGGTGAATGCGGGCACGGCGAGAGTGACGAGTACGACCGCTATAGCCATTGTGACCAGCAGTTCAATCAAGGTGAAACCGCGAGGTAGTGTGGAACCCGGGGCTGGTGCATGGTGGAAGGACAGTAGGTTATTGGCACCGCATGCGGCCAGCGCACAAAGCCCGTTCAACGACCGGATTGGCGACTTGCGCTAGACTTGTCAGCCATGAGCTTGCCGTCGAGTATTGAAGTCACGCTGAGGGCGCATGGTGTGCAGCCGACACCTCGCCGTATCGAGATCGGGCAGTTGCTTCTCGCCGGGCCCGGCCATTTTTCCGCCGACCAGATTTTGCAGCAATTGCGAAGTGAGGGCAGCAGGATCTCCAAGGCCACGGTCTATAACACCCTTAACCTCTTTTCGCGCGCCGGCATTATCCGCGAAGTGGCCGTGAACCCGTCCAGACTTGTTTACGACTCAACCACGACCCGGCATCACCATTTCCTGATTGAGGACACTGGCGAACTGGTGGACATCGACCCTTCAGAGGTAGAACTCCGCCAACTGCCGTGTTTGCCTGAAGGCACGCACGCGGCCAGCGTCGAGGTCATCATCCGCGTTCGCCGCACCCCGTCGTAGGGTCCGCTTCTGCAGGCGCGGCTTCTGCCGCCAGCCAGGCCACAACCTAAATTTGATGGCTCTTTGGCCTTTCCCTATACTTCCGCCCGGCTGCCGGGATAGCTCAGTTGGCAGAGCACCGCATTCGTAATGCGGGGGTCGGAGGTTCGACTCCTCTTCCCGGCACCACTCCCAAATAAGGGCAAATAAGGGGACGCTACCCTTTATGTCCTGTCCGAACCATTCCTTGAAGGGAAACATTTATGTCCATGATGAAGCGGCTGCGGCCGTTCCTGTCGGCCAGTGCGGTTGCGCTGGCCACCGTCGGCATAGTCTCGGCTTACGCCCAGACGCAGCCGCCAGGTGGCTCAATTTCGTCCACAGAGACGATTACCGCCACCGTGACCAAGATCGACAAGAAGGATCGCTGGGTCACCTTGAAGATGGCGGATGGCAAGCTCGTTGACCTTCATATTGGTCCGGTTGCCAGGAACTTTGATCAGGTCAACGTCGGTGATCGGGTAACCGCCAGGCAGCAGGACACGGTGGACATCACGGTGATTCCTCCTGGCCAGGCCGCACCGAATGTTTCCGG
Organism: Gammaproteobacteria bacterium; assembly: GCA_041396045.1. Taxonomy (GTDB): domain Bacteria; phylum Pseudomonadota; class Gammaproteobacteria; order Steroidobacterales; genus SHZI01. The sequence goes on from JAWKZI010000002.1 coordinate 145,018, forward strand.
TGGCTCCAGCATGGTGGGCGCACCAGCCGGCAGCAAGCCGCTGGGTGTGAAAGTAGATACTGTTGTCATCACGGGGCGGGTTACGGCTATCGACCATGACCAGCGCCTGGTGACCCTTCTGGGTCCGCTGGGGAATTCCCACACGATTGAGGTTGGCTCGTTGGCCGCGCGTCTGAATGAAATCAAGACGGGTGATAGTGTCCAGGTTACCCTGAAGTCATCCACCATGATCGAAGTGACGGCGCCAGCGAAAAAATAACAAGGCAGTCGATTCTTCTTCTTTTTCTTCGAACCCGGCAGGGAGTGCCAGTCATGCAAGGTCGTCAACTCAATGGGGTGCTCTGTGTCCTCGCAACACTTGTCCTGCTGTTTGCAGCATCTGTAACGCAAGCCAGGGAAAAGTGGCCTGCCACCAGCACCGACGGACTTGAGCTGGTCCCCAATACCAAGGTGGATGCCGTCTACCGAATGCCTGGTGCCACGCTCGCACCGTACCGGAAGGTCGTCATTCTCGACTGCGCTGTGGCATTCGCCAAGAACTGGGAACGTGATTTCAATCGCGACAGCATGTTCTCGGATCGTGTGACGGCGAAAGACATGGACAGGATCCGCAAAGCGTTATCCGACGAGTTTCGCAAGATCTTCACGCAGGAGTTGCAGGCCAGGGGCGGATACGAGATTGTGGATGCAGGGGGCAAAGACGTACTGATTTTAAGGCCGGCCATCGTCAACCTGATGATCGTGGCGCCGGATGTGAAATCGCCCAACATGAACACGACCTTCTCTGCGTCTGGCGGTGCCATGACGCTATACATGGAGTTCTACGATTCCATGACCAATGCATTGATTGGCCGGGTGCTCGACAGTGCACAATCACGTGATTCGGGGCTGATCCAGGTGCGCGACAGTGTGACCAACAAGCAGGACGCAGACCAGATCCTGCGCAAGTGGGCAAAAATCCTGGTCGCTGCACTAGATGAGGCCGCTAAAAAGGCACCAGCCTCCGGTTGATACGGACGTAACTTCCCGGCACACGCACAATGTGCAGCACCGTCCGCGCATGCCTTCCGGCTTTCCTGGCCAACTGCGTTCTGGCGACCAGGACCATCAGTACAGCTTAGCCCGACTCGGCAGATTGCGTGGCCCGTTGCCTGGCCATCGCCTTGTAGGCCGTGTAGTACTTGTAGATATTGCCGACATAGTTGACCGTTTCGTGGCCGATCTCGCGCGCAGCAATAATCTCGACATTGCCAAACCACTGGTTGGAATCCAGGCCAACGGCCTTCGCCTTGGTGCGCAAGCTCGCGATGCGTGCCGGGCCGGCATTGTAGGCCGCAAGGGTGAATAGGCCGCGGTCAAGCTGATCCAGGGCTGGATCAGAGAAGTAGCGGTCTCGCAGAAAGCGCATGTACTTGATGCCGGCGTGGATGTTGTTATCCAACTTCTCTACGTTCCGTATGCCGACGTTGGGGCCAGCCGCTGTCGATGGCTTGATCTGCATCACGCCCACAGCACCGGCACGACTGCGCTTGGACTGATTCAACGCCGATTCCTGGTAACCCTGAGCAATCGCAAGCAACCAGTCCATGTCGTACGCCGTAGCGTATTTCTGGAAGTAGGACGCCATCTTGCGATATTTCGAGAGCTCCGCTTTGCTGATCGGATTCTTGAGTCGTTCGGTTTTGCCCAGGTAACGGTTGATCAGAATGTTACCGAAGAGCGTGCCGGCTCGATGCGTTTTGACAAAGCTGTTGACTACTTCCTCAAGTTGCGGCGCGTCCTTGCGTATTGCCCAGGCAACTGTGCCATCAGTACGCAACGGAGCTTCCGGATGCACGGTCAACTGGTCGTAGATTCCGACCCAGAAATCTGCAACAGGACGCTTGCCAACCGTTGCCGGAACGATACCGGCATCCACCATCTGCATGATGTCTTCATCTTCAAGGCGCGAGTCAGCTTCCTGAATCAGAACCGGCTTCAGGCCTGCATTTGTGAGTCGACCGTTGAGTGCTGCCAGATCCTCGTGATAGCTGCTTGATCGCCGTACGTGAATCTCCCTGCCGGCGAGATCGGCTTCAATCGTGATAGCCGGCGCGTCTTTCCTTGTGACAACGACATCCTCGATTCCGGAGTCGGTTGCAACGGAAAACGCCACGGTTTTGCGCCGGATGTCTGTAACGGCAAATGCACCTATCGCGATATCGCCGTACCCTGCGGCCAGAGCCGAGAGCAACCGGTCCCGTGGCGTCGGAATGATGACGATCTTCGGCCGCAGCTTCGATTTGCCGATAGCCGGGAGAGATTTCTCCAGTTCGCGCAGTGCTTCGTAGGCAATACCTCGTTGTTCCGGGCCGTCAAGGTAGTAAAGTGTCTTGCTGAACGGCACCAGCGCACGCAGGAAACGCCGCACCTCCAGGCCGTTGTAGTCACCAGTCCACTTCTGGTTCAGGTTGAGGATGTCAGCGGTGGCCAGATCCTGAAAGGGTTTTGGATCAGACGAGGGCGCCGCAGTGCTTGTCTTGGCATCCCCGGGTGCTGATGTTTCTGCGGCCAACGCGGGTGTGGTTGCGGCTGCCGGTGCCTTTTGATCGCATGCGACTATCGGCAATGCCAATACAAGTACCAGCACTTGCCAATTTGTCCGGCGGACGTACATGAATCAACCCCGGGCCATCGACCGGGATAACACTTAAAAGTGCATGGTCAAGTAGAACTGTGGTCCCCAGTAATCATAGTTGTACTCGCCGTCCCAGTTCGACTTGTCCGCTTTGATTCTGAGTCTGAAGTAGTCGATGGCGACGCCCGCCCCAAACCGGCTGGCCAGACGATACTCGGTGTAGGCGCGTGCATTGACCAGGGAACCCTTGAGGTCGAGTTGATCTTCACCGAACTTGAGCGAAAAGAAGGATGCGCCGGCACCAGCCGACCACTTGCCTGCGAACTGGTGGTCGTAACGCAGCCCGATGAGCGGCAGCGGCAGGTCGGCATCTGCGCTGGTTTCCGCGGTCAGGTCATCATCGCTTAATGAAGTGGAGCCAGCCAGCTTGAGGGAAACCCTGTCCCAGTGAACGCCAACAGTGACTGCAACTTCATCGTTCTCGCGTTTCAGGAAGGAGTATGAATAGGTAATCGGGATCATCTCGATGCGGTGAGTGGTATCGACGGTCGCATTCACGGGATAAATCTCGTCGCCGATCGCGATCTGCCGGTCGATGGCCCGATGGCCTGTTTGAGTGAAGCGGCTGTACGTTGCGCCCAGTCGATGGCGCTCCGCAATCCGCCACTCGAAACCGGACCAGAATCCGGAATCGTCCTGATCAACGCCAAGGTCGTTGTCCAGGTCGATCTTGTCGCCAATCTGGCCTGAGCTGTCTATCTTGACGTTGGTGTCGAAGGCGGGCAGAAAAGCACCGGCCATGATCGTGAATCGTCCATCGTCGGTACTGGAAGTGTCGGCTTGCACAACCTGGCACATCGCACAGATGAGCACGCTGACCGAAATGGAACGGGTCAGGAGTAACCGATTCATGTAGGCACCACCCCTCAAAAGGCAAATTCGTAGCCAGGCACAGGGCCTGGGTATGTCATGGTCCGGCGTGCGTCGATGCCAGGTAATCGGCGCTGAGGTGCTTTGGCTGCAACCCGTTGTTGACTGATTATATGTTGGCCGCGGCACTATTTATCACTTTGCCTACCTTTTCTATCAGAATCACTGGGGCACTGAATGATAATGTCATCGTTTGTCGCGAGGGTGTCGATGAAGAGTCTGCTGATCGCCTGGTCAATGCCTGTTTTCAGGATGTGCCGGTCGTCAGGTTATGAGTGACCAGCCATGAGCCGACCAACCGGAAAACAGCCAGACGAACTCGCCGCTCGCGTGCTGGCGCTCGCTGGTGATGCTGCCGGTGCCGCAGGCATCAAAGTGCTACTGGCTGAACCGGGCCGTGTACACCTCGGTGTTTCCCGGCGGGATGACCTCCTGCAGTTCAAGGGTTATTTCCACGGCGGTGTAATCAGTGGCCTTGCTGATCTGGCGGGTGGTGGCGCAGTTGCAACCATGCTGCCGGCAGGTCATGGCGTCGTCACGATCAGCCTGAATATCAATTTTCTGGCGCCGGCGCGCGGTGAGCGGTTGGTTGCCAGGGGCACCGTGATCAAGGTGGGCGGTACGATCGGTGTGGCGAGCGTCGAGGTGCTGGCCGAGCGTGGAGGAATCGAGGAGGTCACAGCGACCGGGACCGTGACCTACCGGGTGGTCGCTGGCAGCTAGTCTTCAGTCGCGCAGCGCAGGCCCCAGATTGCGAGCGGCACGGTGAGCATCAGCACCAGCGTAGCGTGCTGTTTGAACAGATGGAAATCGTCAAAGGCATTGCCCGTAATCAGCGGCACAATCAGCATGAGTGCCACATAGGCGCTGGCTGCGACCAGCGCCGCTTTGCGGCGGTTACCGCTTTCGCCAACCATCACTTGTGCCGCGAGTGCCGGCAGGTAGATGGCGAGGCCAATAGCCCTGTGCACTTCTTCGGTGCCAAACCAGCCATCGAGCACGGGACCGAGCGCCATAGCCATCAGGATTCGCACGACATTGATAGTGACTGCTGTGCCCCAGGCCAGCAGAAGGGACGCACCCAGCAGCACGGGCCACTCCAGAAACTGGGTCGGTGTGAGCGCGACATCCCGCGGCGGGCGGGCCAGCCAGCACCATCCCAGGAAAGACAGAATCATGAAGTTGATGCCGGCGCAGCCCTTCACGAGCACGATCCCGGCCGTTGCACTCTGCCACTCGCCAGCTCCTGTTGGATGAAAATGCTCCCCCGTTATAGTCTGTAGCAGTACCGCAACCGGTCGAAGCATCCAGCCAAGCTCTGTCGCAGTGGCTATGCTGTAGTGCTGTTTCAGGGCGCAGGCGAGCAGCGCAGCAGCAAGCCACCAGAGACAGGTTGAAGCGTCTGCCCGGAACCGGCTAATCACGGCTTGGGTCCGCCTTCGGGGAACCGGCTGGCACACGGCGCCGGCGAGTGCCCCGATACATCATCAGCAACAGGCCAGCGCCAGCCAGCAACGACCATTCCGGTTCAGGCATCGGTTGCAGCGCACCACCAACGGCGAGATTGCTGACGCCGGCTGGCAGGGGCAGGGCTTGCTTTACGTCGCGCGAAGCGCCATCCGGCACACGTATCGTCTCGTCGACGGCAACAAATGACGTCGCGCTCGTCAGTAATGAGTACTTCAGACCCAATCCGAGAATCTCTACACGTGACTTTTCTGCAGCATCCGGGAACACGTACAGATGCTCCAGCCGCTTGCGCGCCCACAACTGCGGCAGCGTGGCGTCCATGCCAGCAGCCGAAAGCAAAAACTGCCAGGTTTCGGGTCCGCTACCTGTTGCGCCGTTGAGCTCGATTGTCGCATTGACGCCCGCGCCGCGATACTTGCCAAGAATCATCACCGGGCGCTCAGCCAGCAGGTCCGGATGGGCAGCAGGTTCAACGTCATAGAGCTCAACATCGCGACCTGTGATTTCGATGCGGGTAAGGACTGGTGCAGAGATGTAGCGACGAAATCGCTCGCTCTCCCGTTCCGCATCCGCTTCGTTCGTCACGATAAACGCTCTGGCACGACCTACTGTGGCCAGGCCTTCGATCAAAAAGCGATTGACCGAAGTACCAATCCCGAAGGCAAACAGATTGCTGCGACCCAGGTTCTCGTCGATCAGCCGAAATGCTGCATCCTCGGCGCTGATGTAGCCGTCGGTAATGACGACGACACTGCGGGACTGGTTCTCCGCAAGCGGCATATTCAGCGCACGCGACAAGGCTGGCAACAGTTCGGTGCCACCACCACCCTGCATGCTGTTGAGCATTTTCATTGCCCGCGCAAAGTTGGGGGGTGTGGCAGCCAGCGGTTCAGGGGCCAGTACAGTGGATCCGCCGGAAAAGAACAGGATGTTGAATGAATCGCGTGGTTGAAGCTCCGCCAGTAGCCGGCGCATCAGCGATGTTGCCGTGTCCAGCGGAAAGCCGTACATGGAGCCAGACACATCCACCAGGAACAGATAGTCACGCGAGGGCAGATCGGCCGGCTGCACGCGCTGTGGCGGCTCGGCCATCATCATGAAGTAGTGTTCACCACGAAAGTCGAAGCGGGTCAGGCCGGTGAGCAGGGCATTGCCTTGCAGGCGATAACGCAGAATGAAGTCGCGATTTGCAGCGGCTGGTCCCGGGTCTGCGAGTTCAATTTGCACGGCATCAGGTCCGTCCCACGTTGACGTGATCTTGTGGCTGGACGACTGCAGATCATTGATCGGAATCGGCGTTTGCATGTCCACGGTCAAGGTATAGCCAGCCTCACCGGTTGTATCTTTCTTGAGGTAGGGATTGGAGACCCAGGCCACCTCCGCGCTGGACTGTGGTGCGTCACCCCCGTAGCGGGGTCCGACCACTCCGGGATAAACAAACTCGTAGACGCCGTCTTCCGCTGCCAGAATCTCCGTATAGTCGAGTTCGATTACCACTTCGTCGCCTGGCGCGATGTTGGCGACATTCATCGAGAACACGTTCGGTCGCTTCTGTGCCAGCAGCGAAGCCGCCTTTCCTTGTGATTTGGCGGCCTCATAGGTGCGCTGCGCCTGTTCCCTTTCCTTGATTTTTGCGACGATCCGGCGCTCGCCGATGGTCATCGTCATGCCGTTGACCGCAGCACGCGTGGAGCCCGGAAAGATGTAAGTCGCATTGAGTGGCGCCGTGCCCTGATTGCGATAGGTCTGGCGTACGTGGACGCTGGCAATCACGCCATTCAACCAGGCGCTGACCTGGGTATCCTTTAATGGAAACTGATCGAGTCCGGAGTCATCCGGGAGGGCGAAGTAGGGGGATTCAGCAGATGCCAGAGCTGATTCGCTCGCGGAGGCCACTCGCATGAGCATCAGCACGAGCAGAAGGGGCAAGAGCAGCAGGATAATCAGGCTTCGAAGTATCGCGGGCAGATTGATGTTGGCGTGTTTCACTGGCATTCTCCGCGGGGTCTGGACACGGTGCCAGTCTCGCGGTCCGGCATGTTATTGCTGCGGAGATCGCGCGAAGATTGTGTGGAGATTGCGTGAGCTTGTGTTGGTAGCCCGTACCGTCGTGACCTAGAGTCGTCGCAAGGGCAGCGCGCCCACATTGTGTCGGGGCAACGTCAGTGTGGCCCGGGTTCCGGGGCTGTCCGTGTCGGATCGGTCGATGGAGATCGCACCACCATGCAACTGAGCGACCTGACGTACAAAGTTCAAGCCCAGCCCGGTTGACTTGCGCCCGTTGTGGGGCCGTGTAAGGGAATAGAAGCGGTCGAAGATATGTGCCTGCGCATATGGCGGAATGCCGGGTCCCTCATCGGTAATGGCAAGCTTCACCTTGCCAGCGTCAGCGGTGCCTGTGATGGTCACCGTCCCGCCCTCGGGAGAAAAATCCAGGGCATTGCGGACCAGGTTGTCGATTGCCTGACGGAGCAGTAGCGCGTCACCGTGCAAGGCGTCATCGCCGCTGAAATCTGTAGCTACCCGGATATTGCGCATGGCACCAGCCTCGCGCGCAGTTGCTGCTGTCAAATCTGCCAGTTCAAACAGGGCAACCCGCTCGGCATGTTCCAGTACACCGATACGCTCCAGGGATGCCAGCTCAAGGAGTCGATCGGCAATATCGTTGAGGCGGTCCACCTCTCGTTCTATTGCGGCAGAAAAACTCTGCCGTTGGGTCGGTGCCAGATCGCCTGCGAGCAGTTCTGCGCTCGCACGGATTGCGGTCAGCGGGCTCTTGACCTCGTGCGTCAACGACTGGACGTACGCCTCGATGTAGGCGTTGTTGTCCAGGGCCTGACGCATGCTCTCCATCGCTTTGCCGACCCGGCCGATCTCGTTGTTGCCCATCGCTGGCAGTACAACCCGCTCGCCACGGCTGACGCGATTGGCATAGTCGACCAGGGATTGCAGCGGCCGTGTCATCCACACGTACAGCAGCAGTGCGAAGGTAATGGCAACGCCACCAGTCAGCAGTGCGACCGTAATAAACTGCCGGCGGGCGCTGATGATGAATCTCTCGATATTGGTTTTGGGTTTGCCAATACTTACGACGCCAACACGTCGCCCATCAACAACAATTGGCGCAGCCACATAGGCCACGGACACAGGAACTGTTGAGCCGTCAGGCTGTTTGATGACCTCATCGGTGGTTCTGGCGCCGTATTGCCCGACCAGTGTCAGCGCCACATCGCGCCAGTCAAAGAAGTCCTCGCCTGGCTGATGGCCGGGCTGGGAGTGGAAGAGGAGGCGCCCGCGGTTGTCGGTGACATAGACGCGAATGTCAGCGGAGGTCTTTTCCACCGAGTAGATCTGTGCCGAGAGTTGACGGCGACCGAGACGCTGCATTGCTGCCTGCAGACTGCGAAAGCGCATATCCGGCGGTAATGGCCAGCTTATGGCGAGCTGCTCTGCGAGCAGATTGGCACTGTCAACCAGCACTTCTTCAAAAGATTCGCTGTAGCGGTTACGCAAGTCGCCGGTGATCCACCAGGATAGCCAGCCAAACCCCGCCACCACAGTGGCAGCGAAGATGATGAAGATACGGGTTCGAATGCTCACTCTGTTGTTGTGGGTGCCGTCTTGCGGAAACTGTCCAGATCCAGTGAATACCCCAGTCCGCGGTGAGTGCGGATCAGGTCCGTCGTGGCATTGATCTCACGCAGTTTGGCCCGCAGGCTCTTTATGTGCGTGTCGACGGTGCGCTCCAGCCGGTGATCCGGCGCGTCCCATGCCTGCTCCAGTAACTGGCTGCGACTGAGCACGCGCCCCGGGTGTTTGAGTAAGGCCTCGAGCAGGTGGTACTCATGCAAGGTCAGGGTCAGGACCTGGTTGTGATAGCTGATCTCCCGGCGACTCTCGTCGTGAGTGAAGGGCCCGGTACAGACCAGACTTGAATCCCGGGTTTCATTGTCAGCGGTTGGAGCCACCACGGGTTCAGACCGACGCATGACCATGCGGACCCGTGCCATCAGTTCCCGCAAGCTGAAGGGTTTAACGACGTAGTCGTCTGCACCCATTTCCAGACCTGCCACCCGATCGATTTCCTCGGCCCGTGCCGTCAGGAAAACCACTGGTGCCCCGCTGACTTCACGAATGCGGCGAAAGAACTCAAAGCCATTGCCGTCTGGCAGGCCGATGTCGAGCAGAATCAGATTCGGCCTGGTGCCACCATCTGCCCTGGTATCGTCCGACTTGAGCTCCGTAACACAGTCATGACCGTTGGCAAAATGCCGGCAGCGGTAGCCCTCTGCTTGCAGGGCAAATACCACCGCCTCGGCAATCGAGGCTTCGTCTTCGACCAGAAAAACCGTGGGTGCGGCAGACTGCATGCGCGCAGTCTAGCGCGGACTCGAGGAGTCGGCGCAACTGACATCCAGTGAAGCTCCCCAACGCTGGCCTAAATCAGAAAACCAAGATCGCGAGTTGCGAAATTGCCGAGGCTGGGTGCAATTGTTTCAAGATCGGTGTCAGCAACACCGAACCAGCGCGCGAGCGTGGCAGCGTACTGATCCGATGACAGCTCCGGAATCAGCCGCCCGCCACCGACATCTACGGCGCCGCCGATTTCAAGCAGCGGGTAACTGCCATAGAACTGCCGCCCGCGCACGGCATCGCCGACAACCAGTTGCACACCACCCCAGGCATGATCGGTACCGTCGCCGTTCGAAGTAAGCGTGCGTCCAAAGTCGGACTGCGTAAATGCTGTGACGGACTGCGAGATACCGAGCTCGACTGTTGCCGCGTGGAACGCCGCCATGGCATCGCTGATGCCACCCAGCAAGCCAGGCTGGTCGGCCACCTGATCGTTGTGCGTATCAAAGCCGCCGGCGGCGACGAAGAAGACCTGCCGATTCATCTGCAGCCGGTCCCGGACCGCAATCGTGCGGGCCACGGTGCGTAGTTGTGTGCCCAGATTTGTCGCAGGAAATGTCGTTGACAGGGTTGGTGCCATCGCAAGCGCCGCATTGACACTGTCGGAGACCTGTAGCGCACGGTGCTGCACGCTCGCATAAGCCCGTTCGTAGACGGTGTCGTAGCTTGCATTCACGACATTTTCGAAGCCCTGCCGGCGTGCATCGGCCAGGGCATCTCCGGCAAAGCCGAAGAACTCGACGGGACCCTCGGGTCCCATGGTGTAGGGCACGCTTTGTTCGCCGGCCTGGAAGATCGTCTGGCCAGACAGCGACACGTTCAGCGGGAGCTGCTGTCCACTGGTTGTCGCGGACAGCACGTCGGCCATCCGGCCGGCCCAGCCGGTTTTCGACTGGGCATTGCCCTTGAGTGTGTGCCACTGATCCTGCTGGTCGTTGTGCGAGAAAAGCTGTGGTGGGAGCGGTACTGACTTCGCTGCATACTGTGCTTTGGTCGTCGGTGCAATCAGTGGTCCCGCATTGGCGATGACGGCACAGCGATTGGTCTCGAACAGTTGCTGCACACCCGACATTGCAGGATGGAAGCCATATTGCGCGCCATCGGGGGTGAGTGGCGAGATTGGCAACAGCGTGGTCTGGTCCAGTGCCAGGGACTGGCGAGAGGCGGCGTAAACGGCGTACTCGGCGTCACTGCGCGGCACAACCATGTTCCAGGAGTCGTTGCCACCGAACAGGAAGACGCACACCAGAGCCCGATAATCATTGAATGGCGCGTAGCTGCCGGCCATCTGCGCCATGACAGTATTCGGCACATGTCCAAAGGCATAGATGAAGCCGCCGGCAGCTGCGGCACGAAGAAAGCGTCGGCGATCGAAGTTGCTCATGGCTGCCTCGCAAACTCGGGTGAGGATGAAATCAGAAACAAGGCCTCGGCGACCCGCAGTTCAGGCAGGTTGGTCGGTATGAGATCAACCTGCCGAACGGCCTCGGTGCGCAGAGCCGGCGAAATCCGGCCGGCGAGAAGCCGATCGGCAATCTTGTCGACGAGCTGGCCACTGTTGGCCATGACCGCCGTCTCGGCAGCCGTGTCCAGGATCGGTGAGTTGGCCTGCCGTGCCGGGCAGACCGCCAACGGCTTGGGTATGTAGCAGAACGCTGTTGCGAACAGATAGTTCGTCACCTGCGTATTCTGGTACTCGGTGGCAATTTGCATTTCCGGTGCCACCAGACCCTGGTCGGTGATCTCGCCCGGGGGGCCGTAGAAGGGGCTGAAGAAGTTAAATACAGATGGTGCCTGCAGCGGTTTCTGACCGAGCACGTCTGATAGTTGCGGCACCACCAGCTTGCCACTGCCTGAACTCACATTGTAGGCACGCCAGAGCTGCGTGAGGCGCAACAGCGGCTCCTTCAGCTTGCCGTCCGTGTCGGCTGCGGGGGTCGTGCGTGCTTCACTGTCCAGCAGGATCGCCTTCACGACAGCACCGAGATTGCCACGCTGCCCCGTGCCATCATCGTTGAAGACTGTAGCCACCCGCGCGACATACGCGGCCGACGGGTTGCTGGTGACGAGCCGCTGGATAAGGCGCAGTGAGACAAACGGGGCAACGTTCGGATGATTGGCAATATTGTCGAGTGCATCAGCCAGATCCTCTACTGGCGTCTGGCCCGCGGGGATCGTTTGCAGAGCGGCGCCGGGATAGCCGAGTACCAGTTTTTGTCCGGTGTCGTGCTGTACCGCGTAGGCCTGCATCGGCAGTGACTGGTTGGCAATAGATGGGCGGGCCTGCCGGAAACTGGCACCGCCCGCCCAGTTCCAGCCGGTGTAGACATGTGCAAATCCCTCGACCGTGGCCTGATCGTAGGTAGGGATCGGCTGTCCCTGTCCATCCAGCGTGGTACTGCCGTCGAGGTTGAGCTGCACCAGGCCGATGGAAAACAATTGCATCAGCTCTCGTGCATAGTTTTCGTCAGGGCGGATATTGAGCGCCGCATCCGGCTTGTGGTTGCCTAACATCGACAGATAGACGCCCATCGCCGGGTGCAGCGTGACGTCCTCGATAAGCTGGCGATAGCTGCCGAAGGCGTCGCGTGCGAGCGTGTCGTAGTAGTCGGCGACTGCCCACGGAAGCTGCTTCAAGGATACTTCAGATACCACCATGATCTCAGAGAGCGCGAACGCCACACGCTGGCGCAACTGGTCGTTGCCACGCACTGAATTTTCGAACCAGGCTGCGACACGGTCACCCTGCAAGGGGGCAAAGTTATTGACCGGAGGTGCCATGGCCGCGTAAGCAGCGTCCACGGCCGGAAGCTCCAACGATGCCGGCAGGGCAAGCTGTGCATCGATCCATGGCTCGTAACCCTGGGAGATCACCTGCTGAGCCGCTTCGTCGGTTGCGCCAAAACTTGCCTGATTGAGAAAGCGAAATGCTTCGGCCCTGGTGATCGTGGCGGGTGGGGGCGGTGGTGGAGGCGGGGATGAGGATGAGGCATCCGATCCGCCCCCACAGCCCACCAGCAGGGCGCATATTGCACCCGTCGCTACAACATAAACCCGAGAATTCATAGGACAGTCCCTGATCTGCTATGGAAGTAAAACGCACCAACCAACGCCGCGTTGACAAGTGATGGCACCTATCTGCCGCCATGAACAAGCACGACAGAGCCATTTTTGAGCCTGGAAACGCTAGCATGCCCCACCCATGAGCGATCCAACGTCAAAAGGAAGCCTTGAGATCCGGTGGACCTATGTCCTGGGCGCTATGGCAGTTCTCGCCATAGTGGGTCTCTACTACGTGCTGCCGGTGAAAGACTGGACCGTCAGCTTTGGCAGTCGGATGGAAGAACGTGGTCCCTGGGGGTTGCTGATCTTCGCACTGGTTTACGTAGTCGGGATCATATTGCTCGTTCCTTCCTCCATAATGACAGTTGCGGCTGGTCTGGCCTTCGGGGTGACCAAAGGCTTTCCTCTGGTCGCTCCGCGACGATTGGTGCCGCGGTGGCGTTTCTGGTAGCCCGGTATCTGGTGTACGGGGCGGTGGCAAAATTCGTCGAACAAAGGCCGAAGGTTGCGGCAATCAATACCGTCATCAGCGACGGAGGGTGGCAGATAGTGGGTCTGCTTCGCCTGAGCCCTCTGCTGCCGTTCAGTCTGCAAAATTACCTGTACGGCGTCACAGACGTGCGGTTTAGCCACTATGTGATGGCGACCCTCGTGGGCACCATGCCGAGCAAGCTGCTTTATGTTTTTGTGGGCGCAGCGGGCAAGGCCGCTGCTGGTGGCGTAAACAGTCGTTTGCAGTTGATGTTTATTTCTGTGGGCCTCATCGTCACCATCGGCACCGCAATATTGGTAGCCAGGCGTGCCAGGACACAACTCAGGAAGCGCGGCATTTCGGCCGTATAAGTCCCGCGGAGCCTGTCACTGCTGCACACCCGTTTCCCAGGCTGCGCGTAGTTGACGACTGCACAATGCGGATGCAAAACCCTGTTGATTGCCATTGCCGGCCAATGCCGCCCGCGAGATGACGCCGTAGTACTTCTTGTTCGCCTCGATCCATGGGTCAAAACCAAAGGCTCCGGGACTGCTGAACGCACCATCGTTACCCTGGCTGATATCGTCCTCCACCCAATGCGCAATCGAATAGTGCCAACGCTCGGTTTGCTGTGGGCTGCGGGCTGCATTACAGGTCGGTCCGACCCACGCACAGACCGGATCCGTGCCCAAGGCATCCAGCATGTACAGTCGTCCGCTCCGCACCGCCCGTAATAGCGCTGTGTAATCATTGGCGCTGGCTCGAATCCCGCCAGCCAATAGCGGTTGAGTGTAATCAAGGGTGACACCACTGAGACCCAGCCCGGCCACAATCGCGCTGCCCAGATCTGCAGCATCCAGATCGCTGATCTCCGGCTGAAACTGGCCGGCATGATTCTCCTCGTGACCTGAATCGTAGGCGAATCTGCCTGTGGTCTGCGGATCCTGAGTACCGTATCGTCCCGGATCGGACGCGGGCAGACTCAGGCAGTGGTTGATACTGTTTGCCCCGCTAACGGGTGGAGTACAGGTTGCCCCCTGAGTGCTACTGCCCATATTGCTGTAGCCACTGCGGAACGTCAGGAACTGGATATCGGCTGCGGTCAGATGGGCGACTCCGCCGCGCTGTTGAACGACATACATGCCGTAGATCCACTTTGACGCCGATGCGATCAGAAAGCGCGATGCCGCAGTCACGGGTTGACCGCCTGCCCGGGTAGAACTGCCACTGGCAAGAGCCTCGCTCGCATCACCAATCTCCCAATAGAATGGTTGAATTGCAGTGCAATAGGGATTCTGTTGTGCCGTGGCCGACACGGCCTGACCGCTATCTGGTGTGGGCGGGCCAACGCTGGTCGTTCCGACGCTAACAATCGTCGAATTGGCCTGAGAGGTTGCCAGGCCCGAGGCTGCGTCGGCCGCAGTGATCAGCGCAGTTGCACCTGCACTGGCACTTGTAGCGACTGTGGCTATTCCGTTCGCATCGACGGCAACGGCAGTGGTGTTGGAGGAGCTAAAGGTCACGCCGGAAACCGGTGCAAGGATCGCCGTCGACCCGTCGTTATAGTGTCCGGTGACAGTTAACTGAACCATCCCGCCCGGCCCCAGCGACACGGCAAGTGGTGACAGAACAATCGATGTCAGTATGGCGACCGGCGGTGGGGCAGGGGATGGCGCAGTACCGGACGAACCGCTACCGCCCCCGCACGATGCGAGGATCGAGGCGAACATTGCCGGGAGCCACCAACAATCAGGATTCCAGCGCATGATTTGTTGACCTTGTTTCGAGCAGCAGAAGCGAGGCAAACAGCCAATGCCAACTGTTCAACCGGAACGGCTGCACTGGCGGTAGCTGAGCATTAAACGCCGCCCTATCAGTTACGTTGACATGATTCGCGGGTTTTGCAGAGCGCTGCTTTGAGCGTCCGGGAAAGGTTCTGGCCGAAACCTGGATGCAGAACGAGGTCCGTAACTTGCCTTTGAATCCGGCAAGTCAGTCAGGAAAGTGGCTATCGATCCCGATCACCTGGCGTATCCAGCCGCTCACGCACCGCCGGTTCCAGACTGCTTAAGCCCCACTTCCTGCCGACTTCAATGGCCGCTTCAGGCGAAGCACCCTTTAGCGTCGCAGCACGCAAGGCCATCAACGCGCCGACCCGGTTACTCGATGCACAGTGGATCAGTACCAGCGATGTACCCGCGTTACTGATCATCTCATCGAACTGCCGGACGTTTTTATCGCCAAGATCTGCAGCACCACTTATAGGCAGGTTGCGATAGCGCATGCCCGCCTGTTCCACTGCTGCAGCCTCATCAAAATCCGGTGTCTCGCTATCGACGCTGAGGTCGATCACCTCATGAACACCCGCAGCGGCGATCTTCGCAATATCACCTGGCTGTAGTCGCCCGGAGGCGATGAGGTTCGGCTCATGAAAGCTGACGTTCGGCAGCGATGCAAGTTCTGGCGGCAACTGCGCGACATCTGCAATCGCTGAGCAGGAGATGCCGATCAAGCAAAGCAAAATGCTTCGATACATGGACGTGGTCATGGTGAATCCTCAACTGATCCGGTTGTTATCCGGGTTATGACATCCATCATATACGGTTCAAAATTGGCAGCCGTCACGTCGCTCACCATGCGCTCTGTACAGCTCTCCATGAGTGTCCGCAGTGGCGCTGACAGCTCTGTCCCGGCGCAGACCAGTGCCAGGCTGCAGCGATCCAGCGGGAAACCCTGCGTTTCGATTTCCGCCGGTGTCACACCAATCAGCAATGCGTTACAGCTCGAATCCGAGGAGGAGGCTGCACGCGATCAGCCAGCGTGGCTGAAGTCGCAAAGCGTTGCTGACCGTCAAGCAGCGTCTGCTGGTTGTCGGTGACCCCCACGCATGCGCCTTTTGCCTGCAATGTCTCGCCTGCCTGAGCCAGCAGCGCCTTGCTTGCGCCAACAAGCACGACTACCGGAATTCGTCCATCGCAGCCTGGCGGAAACCGGGCCTCCATGATCTGTGCTGCCCGCTCATCGGAAGAAAAGCCGGGCGTGGCGTTAATCTCGATGACGGCGCAATCGACGTCGTGCCAGGACTGGCTGATATCCGGTGTGATGAAGTCGATCCCGGCTGCATCCAGATGGAAGCCTCGGGCAAGCGCTTCGGCCATGGCGCGGTTGTCGGGATGAACGGCTGTGCTGCAGTCTTCCAGCATCCCGCCCGTGGCGATATTTGCCGTAGTACGCAGGCTGACGCTAACACCGGCGGGAGGCCGGTCGTGCGGGCCGTAGCCTTGTTTCCTCAACAGTGCCAGCATCCCGGTATCAATCGTCAGTTGTACGCTGGCGATTTCCGCTATCGGGGATTTTAGTCGCTCCTTGTTTTCGGTATCAATCAGCTCGGCGATCGAGTGCTCGCCG
The DNA here is from genome assembly GCA_041396045.1 of Gammaproteobacteria bacterium. Classification (GTDB taxonomy): domain Bacteria; phylum Pseudomonadota; class Gammaproteobacteria; order Steroidobacterales; genus SHZI01. The sequence goes on from JAWKZI010000002.1 coordinate 161,391, forward strand.
TCACCTGTGACCCGTGGTGGAGACAGGCGCGAGACCCAGATCAGCTTCCCACCGATCACCGTCATCCGGTGGTCATCGCCGTGCACGTGTCGCTCTAACAGCATGCTGTCGGCGGCCACCTGATTGGTGGTATCAAAAGCAGCCACCAGTTCCTCGTCGGTGGTGATATGCGCAGTAACACCCTTGCCCTGGCGACCCGTGTTGGGCTTGATGACCACCGGGAAGCCTATGGCCTGCACGCGTGTGCGTGCATCGGCGACAGTTGCTATGGGCGCGGCTGCAGTGCCTGGAAATCCGAGTTGCGCGATCAGCTGGCTGGATAGCAGCTTGGTGCGCGCCAGATTGAGTCCGGTCAGTGAATCATGCTGGCTGGCCGCCACGAAGCCGTGGAAACCGGCCCGACCCTGCCCATAGAGCCAGATGCGGGACCCGGGCGAAACCGACATGATCGGGATGCCCCGTGTACGCGCGATACGCATCAGGGCCCGGGCTGTAGGGTCAGGCTGACGCATCAGCATGATCAAAGCCAGTGCCTGCATCCGCTGCTCGATCGGCTGCAGCCTGACGGCGCGTCCCCCGGCTTCGTTGAAAAATGCGGTGGCGAGTTCCAGCCCCACCTCGAGTGCCATCATGCTCGCCTGTGCATCGTAATAGCCGAGGAGAATCCGGCAGGCGCTACCATTCAAGCGCTGGATCCGCACCTCCAGACCAGTGCGTCCATGCAGGTCCTGCAGGGCGACTGCCAGTGCCGCCGCAAGCTGTGCAAAGCTGGCCTTGCCGGATGGCAGGACCACGCGACGCATCAAAGCGGGCGGGATAAAGGTGGCGAGCTTGGCAGCCAGTTGCGCGCTTGGCACGGCAATTCCGGCGGGTTCCGGAAATTCTGCTGCTACAGCAGCGAAGGGAGCGGCAAGGCTCGGCCCGTGAAACGTCGTATAGCTGACCGGCAAGGCCCCCGTCATGCGGCTAGTGGCCGCTGACGAAGGCCAAGCATCTCTCGGACCTGTGCACAGGTTGCCAGCGGCCGCTCAAACTCCTGAGCGATCCGGGCCAGGCGCTGCACCAGTTCGACATTGGTAGCCAGCCGGGTCCGTCCGGCGTCATAGTGAATATTGTCTTCCAGACCCACACGCACATTGCCGCCGGCAAGAATCGCCGCGACGTTCATTGGCAACTGGAATGACCCCAGACCTGCTGCAGACCAGACTGAATTCTCCGGCAGCGCAGCGACCAGATGCGACAGATCACCAATCGTTGCTGCAGCCGTATTGAGATTGCCAAGGAGCAGGTTGAAATACTTCGTGCCGCTCAGAATACCGTGGCGTTCCAGATACTTGGCCAGATTGATCATGCCACTGTCGAAAATCTCGAGTTCGGGCTTGATGTCGTTTTCGCGCATGCACATCGCCAGCCGCTCGATGGTGTGGATGGCGTTGCTGCTCGGACCCGTGAGGAAATTCAGCGAGCCAAGCGTCAGGCTGGCCATGTCCGGCTGTGCGTCACCCTTCAACAGCAGGACCTCGCTGCGCCGTTCGAACTCGGGCCAATTGCGGCCACTGGTTGTCACGCAACAGATGAGCTCCGGACGCTCACGACGGATGCCCGTAAGAATGCGCTCGAAATAGCGGGTTTCGGACGTGGGCTGACCCGTCGTCTCGTCGCGGGCGTGCAGATGAACCATCTGCGCACCGGCATCGGCAACGGCGATCGCGTCCCGGATGATCTCGTCCACGGTTAGCGGCACATGTGGTGTGCTGAGGCGCGTCGGGATCATACCGGTCGGGCAGACATTGATGATCAGCGGCGGCCAGGGTGACAGCGGATGTGGTGAGTACCGTTGCATGTGCGCCTCACGGCGCGCTTCCCGGCCATCCCGTTCGCGCATGTAGCGAACCAGATCCATGCGAATCGTGGTCCAGTGATCGACATGCTCCAGGCCGAAGGAGTGGATCTTCTTCAGACGGCCGATTTCAAGATAGCCAAAATGCTTCTTGTACCAGGCAATGGTGTCGGGAATGTCAGCATTGGTGAGCACGGTTTGCGCTCCGAGGGCATACATGGCCTCAAGACGCGCTACCTGCAGCGCCTTGCCAATGCCGAGACCGGATAGTTCCGGGCTCACGCCAAGCAGGGTTGTCTTGCCTTCGGTCGGCGAGAGCATCGTGTAGCCGGCGGCTCCGATGATCTTGCCCTCAAGTTTTGCGACGAAAAAACAATCCAGGTCAAGGCTCGGCATTTCTGCCGAAGGCACGTGATGCATGTTGAAATGACGCATCACTTCCAGGATGGCCGGAAGGTCAGCCGGACGGGCTTTTTCGATGGTGTACTGCATGTGTAGACCCTTGAAGAGTGCCACAAAAAAATCGCCCCGCACGGGGCGGGGCGATTTCAGCCTTGTGGACTTCGGTATTAGAAGCCGGTGCCGAAGCTGTAACGCACGTCGAACACGGCCGTGTCGCCGCCAAAGAATGACACTGCGTCATTGTTGCCATTGACATACAGCGTGATGCCGGTCGAAAGACTCGGGATCCAGTGGTAGCGACCACCAACCTGCAGTGAGGTGTTGGTGTAGTCTTCGCTGCTCGCAAAATCCGGATCCACGGTGCCCTTGGTCCAGTTGATCATGCCTTCGAGTTCAACCTTGTCCGAAATCATCGAACGAAGTCCGAAGCCCAGCCCGTAGCCATCAGTGTCTATGTCGGCCGAGGTGCCGTCTTCATCGTAAGTAAGATCAAAGTAGTTGGCGTTGACAACGAGTTCAGTGTTGCCGGTGCTGGAGATGGCCTGATGGAAGCCCAGGGTCGCCTTGTATCCATCAAAATCGGTATCGCCGAAACTATCGTTGATTGTGCCGTCCTGGTAGCCCAACTGAAAATGCCAGTTGTTGAGGAAACCAACGCTGGCGTCAATCGTGAAGCCATCGGACTCACCGCTGTCTTCAAAGCCATCGCCCTGGATGTAGCCGATCTGGCCATAGTTCCACTGCGGCGCAGCAGCAGTGGCGGCGCCGGCCGCCAGCAGGCTGGCTGCGCTCAGAGCTGCAATTCCAATTCGCTTCATTAATGTAGCCTCCATTGAGATAATTTTCGTTACAAGCGCATTTGCCCCAAGCCGGGCCCACTACCAGAAATATTCTTCAGACTGGCCGTGGTGTCAGCGCAACGACATTAGACGTTTTTACATACAACTAGTCAAGACCTGCGGTTTTAAGCCACGTTTGGGGTGTGATGGAAAGTGGTTCCAGGGCAACAGCCGGTTGCCGCCGGGTAGCATGACTGCAAGTCTGGTCGGCTCAGGGTTCGTGGCAGTGGAAATGCCCGGGGCCGTACTACGGTTCACCAGGACCCAGGTCGAAAGTTCCGGATCTGCAGGGCGTTAGAATCTGTTTGCAATGCAAGAACCAGCAGGTCAAAGCGAGGCCATTCTTCCGCCGCCGGAACTGGTCATTTTCGACTGTGACGGTGTGCTCGTGGACTCGGAGCGTCTCGCGAATCAGGTGCTGGCCGACTGGTTGGCGGAGCACGGGATTCACCTGACATTTGAGCAGACGGTCGATCAGTTTATCGGTCGATCACTGCCGGACTGCCTCACGGTCATTGCGCAGCTCCTTGGCCGGGAGCCGCCTGCTGCCTTTGTCACCACGCTTGAGCAGCGGTTCCGCGCGGTGCTCAAAGCGGATCTTGTTGCGGTGCCTGGTGTTGAAGCGGTTCTGGATGCCCTGACGGTACCGTACTGCGTGGCTTCCAATGCCAGTCGCTCCATGATGCGCTTCGAACTCGGCCATACCGGTTTGCTCGGGCGCTTCACCGACCGAATGTATTCGTCGGAGGATGTGTCTGCTCCCAAGCCGGCGCCGGATCTGTTCTTGCACGCCGCGCGGGATTGCGGTGCCAATCCGGAACGGTGCGTCGTAGTCGAAGACACGCCCACCGGGGTCGTGGCCGCACGGGCCGCTGGTATGCAGGTGTATGCCTTCGCGGGGTTGACGCCGACGTCCCGTCTGAAGGCGGCTGGTGCCCATGACGTCTTCAGCAGCATGCCGGAACTGCCCCGACTGCTTGACCGGAATCCGGATTAAGAATTCGCAATGCCGGCAGTCGACATGCACGCTGGCACCTGCAGAGAACTATATTACTGATCTTGTCGTGGCTGAACGGCGCATGATCATGAAGGCAAGCTGGACTCTGTACGGAACGGGTGTGCTGATGGCTGTCCTTGGGCTGGCAGTCGGCGCCAGCATTGCAGCGTCGCCACCGACCGATCCGGTCACACCGGCAGGGCCGGGCGTGCTGAACTTCAAGCCGATTGGCAATGTCGCGATTGTTCAGCCTGCCGGAACGCCGACCAGTGTGGCAATTTTCCTGTCGGGCGACGGCGGCTGGAACAGCGGCGTGGTTGATATGGCCAATGGCCTTGCGAAGACCGGCGCACTGGTGCTTGGCGTCAACACACCGGCCTATATCAAGCGTACCGATGCCATACCGAATGAGCGGTGTCATTCCGTGGCGGTCGATCTACAGATGCTGGCGCAGTTCGTGCAGAAGCGTCAGGCTTTCAAGGAGTACATGCAGCCCGTGCTGGTGGGGTATTCGTCCGGCGCCACGCTGGCCTATATCGCTGCGGCACAGTCACCTGCCAGTTTCAAGGGTGCAATCAGCCTGGGCTTCGGGCCAGAGCTGTACAACAAGAAGCCCTACTGTAAAAGCATTGGTTTGAAGTCTCATCCCAACGGCAAGGACTCAGGCTATATCGTGGAACCGTCGGCCACTCTGGGCGCGCCATGGGTAGTGCTGCAAGGCTTGCAGGATCAGGTGGCTAGTGCGGACCAGACGCGTGCGTTCGTTGCGCAAACTCATGGTGCCACCCTGGTCGAATTGCCCAAAGTCGGTCACGGTTACTCGGTTTACCGGAACTGGTGGCCGCAGTTCGAGCAAGCCTACCGCGCCATGGCCAGCGCACTGCCTCCTGAACATCCAGGCGACAGCAGCGAGCAACCGTGTTGCCAGTTCCAGCGTGAGCGATCTGCCCCTGGTCAGCGTGGTTGATCCGGCCGCGAGAACGACTGACAGCTTTGCCATCTTTTTGTCCGGGGACGGTGGCTGGGCTGACTTCGACCAGACGCTTGCCCGAACTTTTGCAGCACAGGGTGTACCGGTTGTTGGCTGGAGCACGCTGAATTATTTTTGGTCGGCCAAGAGTCCACAACAAGCCTCCAGTGACTTGTCGCGCGTCATTGCGCATTTCAGCAAGGCGTGGGGGAAGTCACGCGTGGCTCTGGTTGGCTACAGTTTTGGTGCGAATACGCTACCGCTGATGGTTGATGATCTGTCGAAAGAACAGCAGGCCCGGATTGGTGCTGTCGTTTTGATCAGCGCCGGACGATATGCCCAGTTCGAATTTTCAACCCTGGACTGGTTTAATGCCCGCAAATCCGGATTGCCGACGCTGCCAGCTATCGTCAAGCTTGATCCCGCAAAGGCGATGTGCATCTTCGGAGAGGAAGATCGGGACAGTGTTTGTCCTGCAGTACCCGACGGCAGAGCTGAGAAAATCCGGTTGCCAGGCGGCCACCATCTGCGGGGCGCCTATGCTGATATTACCGATCGAGTGCTGGCCCGACTTGGCGTCGCGTGAGGATGCAGCCGGACGGGCGCCGATGCCGGCCCTTAGCCCCAATCCGGCTTGAGTACGCTCACGGCGACGATTGCTGCAACAAACATCCAGAGCAGTACCAGCACAGTGGTTGAAGTCTTGTAGCGATGGCGCAGAATTTTCTCGCGTTCGTCGGTGGATCCTTCGATCCTGATTTCGTGCCATGCCTTGAAGTAATGCACAAGTTCAAAACGTATGCCGAGCCCGCTGACGATGACGCCGGCAAACAAGGCCAGCTTGACGGCCAGCCATCCTGCCACTGAAAGGTAGCCCGCCAGCGTACCGATCGCGATCAGTACCCCGGCAGCTATCGCCACATACCGGATGGTCCTGTCGATCGCCCCCAGGGCACGGCCTGCAGGACGCTTTCTCAGTCTATGGGTGAACTCGACCAGGCCCAGCCAGGCGATTCCCAGCAGTGTTGCCGTTCCGGCCAGCAGGATGCCGCCCGGAAAATATCCGAACAGCGCGCCGAGCGTGGTTCCCAGCCACACCTGGAGTATCAATGCATACCTTACGTGCTGATCGACATCCAGCACATGCTCCAGCAGCCGGTCCCGATCCTGGAAGGGCATTGATGCTGCTCGTGACACGTAGCGGAAGGTACTGTTGATGACCAGGTCTGAACCCAGCCAGTAACCCACAACAATAATATGTGCCACCAGGATGGCATGGATCAGCATGGTGGTACCTGCGTGCTGTCACTTGTGGGGGCGCTGCTTCCGACCGAAAGACCAAGTACTCCGGGATTCATAAGGCCTTGCGGATCAAGTTGTGATTTGAGTGTCATGAGCAGCGCGCGGTTTTCCGGAGTCAGTTTGTTTGCGTAACTGTAGGTGCGTCCCAGCTGGTTGGAAGCGGCTCCCAGAGAGTCGAACAGCGCCAGGGTTTCGTGCCGTAGCCGGGCAACCATCTCCCGTGCAGCCAGGTTGGGCTGTGGCTCGGTGAGTCTGGCGAGATGCTCGGGATCAGGTACCGCACGATGCATCGGCAGCCAGCTGTCGAGCCAGTGAAAGACGGTTTCGAAGCTGAAGGCATGTGTCTGCATCGTAGTGAGCAGGGTAGACAACTCCACGCCAACCTTGTGGAGCGTTGCCTTGTGCGGTTCGATCATCCGGTTGAAAGCATCGATCAGTTGCAGTGCGTCGCTATGGGGTACCTTGGCATTCAGAGCCACCCAGCGCTCACCGGCTGGCCCGAGCACGGCATTGAGATTGTTGAATGGCGCCGCACGCACAGTTACGGGAATGGACGCGGGGATTTCCTTGCCGCCCTGCGTGTTGAGCAGGTTCCTGCACAGGTCCAGATCGGCTTTGGCAGCCGCTTCACTGCGTCCGGCACAAACCAGATGTAATGACCAGGCGCCTTCTGGCACCAGACGTTTACCAGCACCGATGAGTCGTGCGCCCGCTTTCAAGCCGGCCAGCAGGTTCTTCTGATTGCTGACGACCCGGCCCAGGGTGGCGATGTCACCCTTCAGGGTGCTGCCCGCCATGTTCCGCGAAGTGGTTTCGGAGTCGAAGACGTACGCTTCTTCAGCTGCACCCGAGCGCGAGATTACAGACAGTGCCGTAGCCGCAGTACGCGCATCAGGAAAGGCACTCGACAGATATTCGGAATGTCGCGGCATTTCGATCAGCCGGAAGGTAGCTGCGGTTTTGATGCCCAGTGCGCCTCCGTCATGCACGAACAGGCCGGTCAGGTCCGGACCATGTGTCCGGTAAAACGGTTTGCCGTGGCGAAATCCGGCCTGGCCAGTCTGCAGAATACGGCCATCAGCAGTCACAATTTCCAGCCCCAGCACGTTCTCTGCAGCGCTGCCATAGCGGGAAGTTCCGAGAAATACGGCGCCATTGGACAGGCCGCCACCAACGGTGGCGCGACGTCCGGAAAACGTCCCGAAATAAGGAAGGCGCAAGCCGTGGGGAGACAAGTGCTTGTAGATTGTTTCCCAGGTGGTACCGGCTCCGACGGTCACCACCATGTTGCCAGGATCGAAGTTGACGATGTCCTGAAGGTCTGTCGTATCAATCACGATGGAGGCTTCCGATACCGGGCACGCGCCGCCGGTATAGGACATGCCGCCACCACGCGGGATCAGCGCATAGCCCGCGGCAGAAATCAGTTCCGCCGCACTGGCAAGCATTTGCGTACTGGATGGCCGGATGATGGCGGCAGCCGGTTTTCCCTGGGAATAGAGATCGCCGGACAGCAGTTCGCATGCCTCAGTGCTGGTGATGACGCATTGCGCGCCCAAAATGTTGCGCAGAGCCTCAACCAGTTCACTGGATCGGTTGGTGCCGGCTGGAATATTTGCAGACATGCCAGCGTCGGCTCAGGTCGGCTTTTGCCAGCTGTTGATCAGGTCTTTAAAAGCATGAATACGTATGTGCGGCCACAGGCCGGCCCTGGTGTAAGGATCGGCATCGATGATGTCGACGACCTGCTCCCTCGACTCTGCTTCGATGAGCAGCATGCCGCCGGCTGGTGCACTGCCATCTTCACGCATAAACGGGCCGCCGAGTTTGATGGCGTTGAGGTGTGCCGACATATTCGCCATGTGTTCCTTCAACAGCGGTTCGCGAATGCGCATGTTGTCCGCAATGTCTTCCAGATAAACCAGATATAGCACTATCGGCGCTCCCTCATCATTGTGCCCTTAAAAGGGCTGGGTAATTCCGAGCCAGGCCATCGCAACAATCAGCGACCAGAAGAACCAGGCCGCATAACGTGCCTTGCGGTGGCCATCGACAAACAGGGCATCGACCTCTGCGCTGCGCTCGCCGGCCCGCAAGCGCACAAATCCTTCGCGCCAGCCACGGATGCTGACGCGGAGATAGAGGCCGACGATCAGCAGCAGCGCATAGACCACTACCTTGGCAGCGATCCAGTTGCTGTGGATTGGCGCCGAATAGCGCAATGACTGTACGCCGACAATGAGCAATCCGGCAATCAGCAGAATTCGCCAGCCGATGTCAATGCGTTGCCAATATCTGTTCGACGGCTGACGAAGTGTCCGATAGGCCATCCAGACCACAGTCAGCCACACCAGGCCAATCAACCACGCGAAAGTCTGACCGCTCACGCCAAGATTTACCGAGCCTCGCATTACAGCAAGTTGCAGGCCCACTACCGGCAGCAGCACTATGGCGGTACGGGGCATGATGTCGATGGCCATCAAGGCCTCGAGGAAGCGCTCCCGCTCTGCCACCGGCAGGTCCGGCCGTGCGATATACCGTGAGCAGACATACACGCCGAAATCGCCGCCAAGCCAATAGGCGAAGAGCACGACGTGCAGCACAACCAGCCAGAGATAGGGATCGATAGTCACGGGGCCAGAATAAACCGGATTGGCGTCCGGTTCACCCATAATTGCGACAGCTCTGGCGTCTTTCGAGGTATACCGATATGAGCAATGGTCCAGTCCACAAGCCAATACGCAATCGCCATGTCCGCGGCAAGCTGATCTACTGGTATGAGCGCGACGGAAGGCGAGAGGAGCGCGGGCGGGAATGGTTCATGACCACCTGGTATCCGGATGGCCAACGAACCCTGCGGGCCGTCTCCGAGATCGACAAGGGCCTGGCAGCGGACCGCATCGTGACCCGTGACGTAACCTATACCGTTGACCGCGACCGACAACCGCTGGACTGCCATATCCGCCTGCACCAGGACGGTCAGTTCCTCGGTGCCGGCTGGTTCAATTTCCGTGATGGTCGAAGTGAATGCCAGACCTGGGGCATCCCGGCAGGCCGGGTATCACAATGCATCGAGGGTACGCCGCCGTCATTCGGCGCTCATGCGATTACCTGTGATGCGACACATCTCGAACGATTCGATCATGGCAGGCCGGAGAAAGTACAGCCAGCACGCGGCGTGTACCTGTCATCGCCGGAGCACGATGGCTGTTCCGGACCAATGTTGTTTCCCATCAATTTTTCAATTGAGTATGTAGGCCGTGAAACCATCACGGTCGACGCAGGCACCTTTGAGACCGACCATTACCGCTTCCTGCTGGAAGGTTCTCTGGAGAAGGAGCATCCGACCGAAGAGTTATGGGTGACGCCCGATGACTTTATTTGCGTCAAGGTCTATGTGGGCGGCTACATGAACGCCAGCTTTGAGTTGGCGGAACTGGAGACGTCGATCTGATGGTGCAGCTTGTCGTTCAGGCCGCAGTTGCGGTTACCTTCAACCCGGCTGGTGTAGTGAATGACAAGGTGTCACCGCGCATCGCCAGCGTTTCGACCGTGCCGTGTTCCACCCGCACGGTTCCGGAATCGTGCAGTCGACGACGCAGTCCGCTCAGGTTGGCAGTTTTGAACGCGATCTGAAGAATCCCGGTTGCTGGCGGTTGCGCACGGGGATACAGGTTGGCGCCGCGTACGCCGCGATATTCGATTATTTCTACCTGACCCAGGGCATCGCCCGGGTTGCCCCAGATACTGGCATCCAGCGCTGCGCCAGGCGGCAAGCCGATCATTGCCTCGACCTCCGGACCTTCGAGGATGTTCTGCATGAGCTTTTCGAGTCCAAGTACGGACGCATAGAACGTTTTCTCAAGCTCCGCATCCGGCACGATGGTGATCAGCAACCCAATGGCGGCGAAACCCTGTGGCGAGACGGAAACCGGCTGGCCCAGAACTTCGAGCAGCACAACATTCAATGCATCGTGTGCCGGCATGTGCGCTTCGCGGAAGCGCAGACCACCGGGTGATGACACCTCATGGTGAACCGGGCTGCGAAACTGGTGGCCTTGAGCCTGCAACAGTCGCATCCTGTCAGGGAGGTCTTCAGTATGGACGTCAAGACTTTTGGGGCAACAGTCGGTTGCCAATGCAGTCTCCCGCACCGGCGCATTCGGATGAGCAAATTCGACCAGATGTAGTCTGCCGTGAACAGCATCGGGCATTCCGACAAGTGCCTGACGCGGGATGGCATCTGCTTGCAGTCCCCAGATCCTGGCCAGATCGGCATCGGCGGTGTCCTGGCGCCTGAGGATCGTCAGGCCGAACGTCTCGACCCACAGGGAAATCGCGACATCCAGATCGGCAACGCCGACCACGATGTTGTCTACAGCGCCGGGATCACCATGCATCGGTCGCAGTCTATACCGGTGACGCCGGGGTGATGGGAGTTTACTGGTGGCCCGATGCCGGCTTGTCGAGCAACGCGGCCAGCCATTCCGGAGCTGACGGGAGCGCAGTGGTGCCATCGTTGGTCGTTGCCGGCTCACCGGGCGCCATCGGGTGACGCAGATCTTTCGCGAGTCTTAGCGCATCCTCGCGACCACTGTAATAACGGGGAACGCGACCCGTCTCTTCGAATCCCAGCGCACGGTAGAACAGCAGGGCAACCGGATTCCTGGCACGCACCTCAAGGCTCATCGTGAAGGTCCCGGCGGTTATGGCTGTGTGTTCGAGCCAGAGCATCAGCCGTCGGCCAAGGCCGCGGCGTTGCCAGCGGCTGTGTACTGCCAGCAGGTTCAGATGGGCGATTTCGTCGCCGAAATGCATGATGGCGAAGGCGGCTGGTGTCGCGTTGCCGGCAGTCATGCGGGCGGCGATGACCAGCGAGTCAGGATGGTGCAGGTGGCGGGCGACCCGGGCAGGTGTCCACGTCCATGGCAGGCCCACCTCAACCAGCCGGCGGGACATGTCAGCAATAGCGGCTGTATCGGCAGCACGTGCCGGAGCGATCTCTAGCGTGACGGGCATGCAATTATTCTTGTTATGGCTATGAACCGTTGCCCTTACGGTAGCGCAAACATGGGTCTCAAGTCTGTCTGAATTTGTCAGAAGACACGTTTTCTGTTGCTTCTGGCGCGAGTCGGGCTTTTTGTGGGACTGTCCGCTGGGCCCGTACCCTTGGGCTGCCAGCTTGGTATCAGGTGCTGTTTGCTGTTGCCAATCAATTCGCTGCGACCCATGCGTTTGAGCGCCTCTCGCAGCATCGGCCAGTTTTTGGCATCGTGATAACGCAGAAAGGCCTTGTGCAACCGGCGCACCTTGATGCCCTTTGGAACAGTAACGGCCTCGCTGTCGCGCGTCACGCGGCGCAGCGGGTTCTTCCCGGAGTGATACATGGCAGTTGCCGTTGCCATCGGCGAAGGCAGAAAATTCTGCACCTGGTCCACCCGCAATTCATTGGACTTGAGCCACAGGGCAAGGTTCAGCATGTCCTCGTCGGTGGTGCCCGGGTGGGCAGCAATGAAGTAGGGGATCAGATATTGCCGCTTGCCGGCGGCACTCGAATACTTTTCAAACAGTTCCTTGAAGCGGTGGTAGCTGCCAATACCGGGCTTCATCATTTTGTTGAGTGGTCGTTCTTCGGTGTGCTCCGGCGCAATCTTCAGGTAGCCACCGATATGGTGGGTGGCGAGTTCACGGATATATTCCGGCGACTCCACAGCCAGGTCGTAACGCACGCCTGAAGCGACCAGTACCTTCTTCACGCCAGGCAGTTCTCGCGCACGTTTGTAGACGCTGATCAATGCCGAGTGGTCGGTGTTCAGGTTCGGGCATACGCCCGGGTACACGCACGACGGCCGCCGACACGCAGATTCGATTTCGCGGCTCTTGCAGGCCAGCCGGTACATGTTGGCAGTCGGGCCGCCCAGATCGGAAATAACGCCGGTGAAACCGGGCGTGTGGTCCCGGATGGATTCGATCTCGCGAATAATCGAATCTTCGGAACGGCTCTGAATAATGCGGCCTTCGTGTTCGGTAATGGAGCAGAACGTGCAGCCACCAAAGCAACCCCGCTGGATGATGACCGAGAACCGGATCATCTCCCATGCAGGAATCTTCGCGTCGCCGTAAGCGGGGTGGGGCAGTCGCGTGTAGGGCAGTTCGTAAACGTTATCGAATTCCTTGGTCTGCAGTGGAATTGGCGGCGGGTTCAACCAGATGTCGCGGGAACCGTGCCGCTGGATCAGGGCGCGCGCATTGCCGGGATTTGTTTCCAGGTGCAGTACGCGTGAGGCATGGGCATACAACACCGGATCCGCACGCACGGCTTCATATGATGGCAGCCGTACGACACTCCGCGAGCGGTCAACCTTGGGTACGCGCCGCTGAAACACCACAACTTTTTCAGCTTGCGATTCGTTCGTTTTTTCCGGTCCGGATGCGCACGCGGGCGTGCCTGCCGACCCGCCAGCCGGGACCTCCTTGTGCGCATAGGGGTCTTTTGCCGGATCGATTTGTCCCGGTTCATCGATACTGCTGGAGTCAATTTCGGTCCACCCATCCGGCATGGCGCCGACCGGGAACGCGGTGCCCCGGATGTCGGTGATGTCAGCGATCATTTCGCCCTTCGCCATGCGATGGGCAATCTCAACGATCTGTCGTTCGCCGTTGCCATAGACGAGCAGGTCGGCCTTGCTGTCGAAGAGTACGGAGCGCCGCACGGTATCGGACCAGTAGTCGAAATGGGCGACGCGGCGCAGGCTGGCCTCGATACCGCCGATCACCAGCGGTACACCTTTGAAGGCTTCACGCAAACGCTGTGAATAGACAATGACCGAGTGATCCGGGCGTCGACCCGCTTCGCCATTTGGCGTGTAGGCGTCGTTGGACCGAATCCTGCGATCCGCGGTAAACCGGTTCACCATCGAATCCATGTTGCCGGCGGTAACACCGAAGAACAGCGTGGGTGCGCCAAGTTCCTTGAAGGCTTCTGTCGAGGTCCAGGCAGGCTGCGAGATGATGCCCACGCGAAAGCCCTGCGCTTCGAGCAGTCGGCCGACTACGGCCATGCCAAAGCTGGGATGGTCCACATAGGCATCGCCAGTAACCAGGATGACATCGCAGGCATCCCAGCCCAGTACTTCCATTTCGGCGCGGGACATCGGCAGCACTGGTGCCGGTGTCAGTCGGCTGGCCCAGTACTTGCGGTAGGAAAACAGGTCGCGGGCGGTTTCCATGGTCATTTCAGTTTTCCCTGGCAGACGCGGATGTTTTCCGCAGACGGATATTGAGCATCTCGACCATTACGGAAAATGCCATTGCGAAGTAGATGTAGCCCTTGGGTACATGAGTATTCAGGCCATCGGCGATCAACGCGACACCGACGACAATCAGAAACGCGAGTGCGAGCATTTTGATCGTCGGATGGTCAGAGACGAAATTGCCGATTGCGGAGGCAAACAGCATCATAAGCCCCACAGAGACGACGACTGCAGCAATCATGATGGCGACTTCATCAACCATGCCCACTGCGGTAATGATGGAGTCCAGCGAAAACACGATATCCACCAGAATAATCTGCAGGAGCACGGTCCTGAATGTCATCGCAACGGCCGGCTTGCTGTCGTCGGCCCGGTCCTCAAGCAGATGATGAATTTCCCGGGTGCTTTTCCACAACAGAAAGAGCCCGCCGACTATCAGGATGATGTCGCGCCAGGAAATCTCCTGCGAAAGTATGGTGAACAGGGTTTCCGTGGCACCGACGATCCAGGACAGCACCAGCAGCAGGGCGATACGCATGAACATCGCCAGAAAAAGGCCAAGACGGCGGCCCAGGTCCCGTTGGCTGCGCGGCAGGCGATCGACCAGAATCGAAATGAAAATGATGTTGTCGATGCCCAGTACAAGTTCAAGTGCAGTCAGCGTCAGAAACGCGACCCATGCCTCCGGTTGCATTAGAAGTTCAAGCATTATCAGTAACTTGCCACAAGATCCTAAAAGTCTTGTTGAGTCGTCCCGGGGAAGGACAGGAAGGGTAGCACGACGCCAGTGGAGTCATCCTGTTCCGCCATCAATCGCCAGGCAATTTCCAGAGCCGGACACGCTCCGGGGACCCAGCCAGGGCAGATCTGGCCGATGGTTGATTGATCACCCGGCGCATCCATCGTGAGCCGGGCAAGGTCCGCCCGTGGTTCGCACAAGCCACTTGATGACCATGGGTTAGACTCCTGTTTATGATGCCGAACCGGGGTCCGGCCGCCAGTCTGGCGATGCCGCAAGCGATTGCAAAAAGGAGGCCGCCATGAATTTTCGCACCATCGTCTATCCCGCCTGTCTGTCATTGCTGCTGGTCGGCTGCGCTGGCAGCGGAACCACAACGCACAAGCCCGCGAGCCCTGCAGTGCGTGAGGCTGCAATCAAGGCCGCTATCAACAACCCGGATCGCCCGGTCAAGGATCACGAGCAGGATGTGAAACGCAAGCCTGCGGACGTGCTGGCCTTTTCCGGCATTGAACCGGGACAGAAAGTCATCGACATGATGAGTGCCGGTGGTTGGTACGCGGAGTTGCTGTCGCGGGTGGTCGGGCCGACGGGGCAGGTATACATGCAGAATCCGCCATCAGTTCTGGAGCGTAACGGTGGCAAGGCTGTGGTTGAGCGGCTGGCCAACAACCGACTGCCCAATGTCGTGCGTTGGGACAAGCCGCTGAATGACATGCAACTGCCAGGCAACTACTTCGATGGCGCAATGATCAATCTGGTTTTCCACGACTTCTACTCGATCAGTACGGATGTTGATGATGTGCTGGCCGATCTCTACAAGGCGCTGAAGAAAGGTGCGTGGGTCGTTGTGGTGGATCACGCGGCCCCGGTGGGTACCGGCAACAGCTTTGCTACGAATCCCCGTGGTCAGCATCGAATTGAGGAAGCATTCGCCAAGGCGGCGTTCACTCGTGCCGGATTCAAACTGGACGGAGAAAGTTCAGTGCTGAGAAATCCGGCAGACAATCGGCAGAAGGCCTTCTTTGCGCCCGAAATGAAGGGCATCAATACGGATAAATTTGTAGTCCGGTTTCGCAAGCCATGATCGACCTTTACAGCTTTCCCACGCCCAATGGTCGCAAGGTTCACCTGATGCTGGTGGAATGTGGTCTGGAATACCGGGCTCACAACATCAATATCGGCAAGGGTGAACAATTCGCGCCAGAGTTTCTGCGCGTCAGCCCGAATGGACGAATTCCCGCGATTGTCGACCACGATTCGGCTGACGGAAAACCACTTTCGGTTTTCGAGTCCGGGGCCATTCTTTGGTATCTCGCGGAGAAGACGGGGCGGTTCTTGCCGGCTGACGCACGCGGGCGGTACGCAACGATGGAGTGGCTGATGTTCCAGATGGCTGGCGTCGGGCCGATGTTTGGCCAGGCCAATCATTTCCGTCACTATGCCCCGGAGCCGATCCCTTACGGAATCAATCGCTACACGAACGAGGTGAAGCGGCTGCTCAAGGTTCTGGAAAGTCGCTTGTCGACCGTTCCATATGTTGCCGGTGACGAGTACGGCATTGCCGATATGGCTACCTATCCGTGGATTGTCAGCTCGGACATTCGCAAGGAATCGGCTGGAGACTGGCCGGCAGTTGCTGCCTGGGTGGCAACCATTGCGGCCCGGCCTGCAGTTGCCGAGGCGTGGAAGATCCTTTCGGACGGCATCCCGGAAAAGTTCAAACCGGATGCCAAAGCCCGGGAACTCCTGTTCGGGTCCGCACAGATCGACCGGCTGTCGTCCTCGTAGGCGTGCCGTCAGGCACGATCGCCAGGGTTCGCGGCTGAAGCCACTCGCGCGCTTTAACTGTGTGGTCGCCCCTGACCGCAGGACCAGCACAGTTCGAAGCTGGCGGGACTTTTTTCGCCGCAGGACGGACAGCGCCACGAGATGTTTCCGGTGCGATCCTGCCCTGAACCAGACTCATCCACTGCAGGGTCGCGCTCCAGAGCAGCCAGATACTCCGCGATCAGTCGCTCGCAGCGCGGGGCCAGGCTGGCGTCCAGCACCCAGACCTCGGCATCCACAGCCATGCGGGCATTGAACGGCAGCACGCCAGGCGTGCCGGCCGAGTGCTCGTTAAGCAATGTCACGGGAATACGCTGCTGTTCGAGCAGGGCAAGGATCTCCCGAGCCTCCCACAGGGATGGAGTGGCGTAAACGCGCTTCAACTGGTACCTCCGCAATCCGGCCAGTATCATGCCACCGACCTCTTCTGCGGGAGTTCCCATGCGGCTCATCGTTGCGATTACCGGCGCCAGTGGCGCTATCTATGGCATTCGCTTGCTGGAGGCGCTGCGCGAAGTCCCGAAGGCGGAAATTCACCTGGTCATCAGCAACGGTGGCAAGCTCAATATCTCGCTAGAAACTGACTGGCTGCTGAAAGATGTGGAGGCTCTGGCTCACAAAGTTCACAGTGACCAGAATCTGGCGGCGACCATTGCCAGCGGATCGTTCAGGACCGGCGGGATGATCATCGCTCCATGTTCCATGAAAACACTGTCCGGGATCGTAACCTCGTATGCCGACACCCTGGTCGTGCGCGCCGCCGATGTGGTTCTCAAGGAGCAGCGCAAACTGGTGGTGATGCCGCGGGAAACACCGCTGCACGTCGGTCACTGCCGGTTGCTGCTTCAGGCAGCGGAGATGGGGGCGATCCTCGCGCCGCCAATGCCGGCTTTCTATAACGATCCTCACACTATCGACGATTTGCTCAATCACACTGTCGGCCGGGTGCTGGACCTTTTTGATATCGAGAGTGGACTTGTGAAGCGCTGGAAAGGCGCACGTGAATCGGCTAAAAGAAGTAAAGCAGACAAGTAAATCCAGGCTGAAAGCAAGATCAGAGCGGCAGGAGTTCAGGCATGCCTGAAGGGTATCTGGATCGGGTCCGGGAACTGATAAGCGGGCACAGTACGATCACGCTGGCGACCGTCCACGAACATATGCCGTGGGCCGCTGCAGTGTTCTATGCCAGCGACAACGACCTGAATCTCTATTTTGTAACCGACTTGAAGACGCGCCATGGTCGCGATCTGCATCACAATGCACAGGTTGCTGGTGCAATAAATCATGATGTGGAGACCTGGAACGAGGTTATCGGACTGCAGGTCGATGGCCGGGCTTTTGTCCTGGAAGGAGAGGAGCGGTTGTCGGCACTCGCTTACTATCTGGCCAAGTTCCCTGACGTCCAGCGACTCTTCGAAAAACCCCGTGACCAGAATGAAAAGGTGATTGCCGACCGGCTGCAACGAGCACCTTTCTGGCGTCTGACACCCGCCTGGATCCGGCTCATCGACAGCCGTAAAGGTTTCGGCTGGAAGTGGGAGACGACACTTTAGATGTGTGCCACCCGCAAGGCGTGGTCGTGCATGCAGCCACTACGGGCATCCAGCCACTAATAGGCGTCGCCGCTTGAATAGGGTGGAAGTGTGCCAATGTGAATGCCGCTGTCCACGATCAGGGTTTCGCCGGTAATCAGGTGAGCAGATTCGAGGAACCAGACCAGCACAGCGGCAATATCTTCGGGTTGAGCCACCTTCTTCAGGGGCAGCAGATCGCCCTGCGTCTTGATCATGGCTTCGTATTGTTCGTCGCCCATGCCGCCTTTCAGCCAGCGCGTCTGGATCATGCCGGGGACCACTGTGTTGATGTTGATCTCCGGAGCCAGGACGTGGGCAAGGGACTTGGTCATCAGGTTCAAGGCTGCCTTCGAGGCAGCGTAGGGAATTGACGATGCAATACCGGTGACGCCACCTATCGAAGAGTCGTTGACGATGGAGCCGTGCCCCTGCTTTTTCATCCAGGGCGCGACGGCTCGGACCATCTGGTAGGCACCCACCACGTTCACGGCGTAAATATCCAGGAAGTCCTGCTTGCTGACGCCGTCCAGTTTTTTGTAGGGATTGAATTTCGTGCGGGCTGCGTTGTTGACCAGGTAATCGATGCGCCCCCACTTGTCGCCCGCGGCCCTGACCATCGTCTGGCAGGCATCGTCATCGGATACATCTGCCTGAAATACAATCGTTTCCGCGCCTTTGGCGCTACAGGTTGCCGCGGTTTCCTCGGCTTCCTTCTTGCTGCGCGTGTAGTTGATAACCACGTTACAGCCGTGTTCGGCCAGCAGGATTGCGGCGGCTGCGCCCACGCCGGTGGCCGAGCCAGTGACAATCGCTACCTTCTTCGAACTTTTTGCCATGGTGTGGTTCCTGAATCCGGTTCGTCCGGTGCAGATCCAAGACTACTAGAAAATGGTCAAGGGTTATCGACCACCCTGCAGGCACCCCTCCTGCTCATGCTAAGGTTTGCGACTTGATTCCAGGCGGCACTTCAACCGGAGTACAAGGCAATGGCTTTCAGGGACATGCGCGAGTTCCTCGCGAAACTCGAAGAAATGGGCCAGCTCAAAAGGGTAACAGCCCCGTTGAATGTCGCCCAGGGCAGTAACGAATTACAAACCCTGATGCGCCTGCTGGCCGAGACCAACGGCCCCGGGCTGATTCTGGAAAACCTGGAGGGCTACAACACGCCCGACGTGCCCGTGATATTCAATCCATTCGGGACCCGTGAGCGCACCGGGCTTACCATCGACACCAGGGATCCGATCGAAGCCAAGGTAAAGCATACGGCGATCCTTGCTGATCGCAGCACCTGGCAAAAGCCGAAGCTCATAGATCGCAAGAATGCGCCGTGCAAGGACGTCATCATTCCCCGCGAAGAGGTCTCTATCGACAAGCAGATCCCGCATGTCTGGCTGGGCAAGGAGGGTGCTTCCTATATCTGCGGTGGCGTCGTCGTAACCAAGGATCCGGAAACGGGCGTACGCAATGTTGGCTGGTATCGGCTCACGAGTTTGTGGAACTGCAAGCACCCGGAGGGTGGCAAGTACACGGAAACCGAGCAGAAAAAGCAGCTGTCGATATTCGCCTTCTGGAATCCGCCGATGAACCATGTTGGCCTGCATCTGGCCAAGGCACAACGCATGGGCAAGCCGCTGGAGATCGCCATCGCCTGCCAGTGCGATCCGGCAATCCATATGGCAGCAGCCACCGGCATTCCCTATGGTCTTGATGAATATGACTACGCTGGCGGGCTGCGTGGTTCTCCGGTGGAACTGGTCAAGTGCGAGACGGTGGATCTGGAAGTACCGGCAACTGCCGAGTATGTGATCGAAGGCGTCTTTCAACCCGATGTGCCGCAGCAGATTATCGGCTGGCATTCCAATTCGGTGGGTTACTACGACAAGCACCAGATCTTTCCGTTGTTCGATATCACGACTATCACGCACCGGAAGAATCCGATGTGGTACGCGACCATTGAAATGATGCCGCCTTTCGATCACAACTATCTGGCGTTGATTCCGATCGAGGGTGAAATGCTGTCGGACCTGCAGCGCAAGATTCCCGAAGTAAAGGACTGCGCAATTACGCCGAACATGACTTACGTGGTGCAACTCAACGTTGACGGGGCCAGCAAGCCACATCCGGAGTTTGGCAAGTACGTGTTGCATGCCCTGTGGGGGGCCGCTGGCCGCTGGCCACGCACCGCCAAGATTGCCGTGGTTGTTGGTCCGGACGTGAACCCTTATGACCTGTCGTCCATCGAGTGGGCCATACAGACCCGCGTGCAGCCGTACAGTGACATCATCATCAACCGGGCCGGTCAGGCCTTCGTGCTGGATCCGTCTGCCCCCAAAGGACCGCAGGGATTTCCAACGGTGGGTGAGCAAATGGGAATCGATGCAACGATCAAGGTTCCTGAACGGTTTAGCGAATATGCAGAGGTGAGCCAGGCCGATCCCGATGAAGTGGCGAAACTGGCCGAGAAGCTCAAAGGTCTTTGGTAAAAGCACTGCAGCTACGTCCATTCCTGCTGGTTGCGCTATTGGCAATTGGCGGAGTGATACAGGCGCAAGGCGAGGCGTCACCAGAGTCCTCTAGATTTCCGCTGCACATTGACGGCACCCGACTGATCGATTCCACCGGTCACGATTTCCGGATTGTTGGCGACGCGCCGTGGACGCTGATTGTGGCCTTGACGCTGGATGAGGCCGACAGATATCTCGCAGCCCGCAAGGCGGAGGGATTCAACACCATACTTGTAGAACTCATTGAGCCGAAATTTTCCGGTCCCCGGAACCGGGACGGCGATTTCCCGTTTCCAGAGAGCCGGCCGTTCGAGAGTCCGTCTCCACAGTACTTTGCTCATGCTCGTGCGGTGCTTGACCTGGCTCTGCACTACGACTTCCTGGTTTTGCTGGCACCAGCCTATGTGGGGTGGGAGTGCGGCAGTGAAGGGTGGTGTCAGCAGATGTTGCGGACCCCGGATGCCACACTGAGGCGCTATGGCAAATACGTGGGCACGTTGCTGGCTGCCTATCCCAACCTGATCTGGGTGCATGGTGGCGACGTCGATGCGGCGCATTACGGTGCCATGGCCAAGGTCGAAGCGGTGTACCAGGGCATCAACGCTGTACTTCCCGGAGCGCTGCACACTGCACACTGCTCACGCAATCTGTCGGCGGTCGATTGCTACGATCGTCCCTGGCTTAACGTCAACAGCACGTATTCCGATTGCGAACTGACCCCCGCGAAGATTCGACTTGACCGGCGGCGCGTGCCGGCCAGACCGTCGATCTATATCGAGGGACGATATGAGGAGGAAGATTCGACCGGGCTATGCCTGCGGTCACAGCTGTGGTGGTCGATGCTGGGCGGATCGGTTGGCCACGTTTTCGGGAACAAACGGATCTGGCGCTTTGAACCCGACTGGCAGGATGCTATGGACACGCCGGCGTCCCGTGCCATGACGGTGGCCAGCACCCTGCTGGCCCGTCTGCAACGCACAGATCAGCACCCGGTTGCCACAGATCTGGCCGCTTCAAAGGTCCGGGTAGAGCGCATGCCGACAATGTGGGACCGCCTGACAGATGCAGCCTATTGGCCGAGCCAGGCGCCGCGCCTGGCACTGGCTGCCGCAGAGGGCAGCGATCTGGAGGTTCCGGTGGCGGAATCGACAAGCACGACAGGTGGCACAACTCTGGCCTATCTGCCGTATCGATCCACCATCCGCTATCTGGGGTCAAACAAAACCATATGCTGGATCAATCCGCGGTCTGGTGGCGTACAGGCAGCAGACCCGGGCTCACCTCTGGAGTCACCTGATGATCAGGACTGGCTATTTGTCGCCGAATCTGCCGTCAACCTTTGTGCCGCCACCCGCTAGGGAACGAATTCACCCGGTTGCGTGTCGGGCACACCTTGGGCGTCCACTGCCCGATGGGGTCCGGCGGCCATCGGCAGCGTGCGCATATTGCGGATGATCGGCTGACGCCAGGCCAGAATACTCAGCACCAGCGCGATGACGCCGGCAAAGGCCAGCGCGTAACGCAGGCCCACATGTTCGCCGATCCAGCCGCCCAGCAGGGCGCCGGGCGCCGCTGGCAGCAGTATCAGCCAGCGCATCGTGCTGGTCATTCTTCCCAGCAGGGGTGCCGGAGTCGCTGACTGGCGAAGTGCCAGGAAGGTAATGAACACCAGCGTGGCGCCAGCTCCAAAAGCAACCAGCATGAGGCTGAAGAAGGCCGGTCCCAGCGTGTTTGGTGGCGCAAGAGCACCGAACAGCCATCCGCATCCGCAGATTGCAATGCCCAGCACCAGCGTCGGGCCTGGACCCAGACGCACGGCAACGCGACTGCCGAATATGCTGGACAGTATGGTGCCGACGCCGAGGCCGATATAGCAAAGCCCTACACCACCAGCGGTCAGGCCCAACTCACGAGTGGCGAACAGGATCTGCACGACCAGCGCAGCGTTGTGGCAAAACTGCCAGCCGCCAACGATGACGGCCATGGTGACCAGCAGCCGGTTACGGACGACGAAGCTCAGGCCGGTGCGCAGCGCCTCGCCGAAGCGCTGCTGAGTACTGTCGACGACCTCTACAAGCTTCAATCCGCGCAGGATCAATGCAGAAAAGGTCAACAAAAGCGCGTTCGCGACCAGAGCAATGGGCGCGCTGCTCAGGCTGATCAGGACGCCAGCCGCACCGGGTCCGGCGACTTCGGCCGTGGAGTTCGCCAGGGCGTTTCTGGCGTGGGCCTCCACCAGTCGTTCGCGCGGTACGATCTGCGTCAGCACTATCTGTGCCGCACTGCCTGCGAGCGTGTGCACAGCGCCAATGGCAAATCCGACAACATAGAGCCATTCCATCGACAGCCAGTCCAGCCACCAGGCCAGAGGCACGGTTATCACAGCGACGGCAAGCAGTGACTCGCCGGCAATATAGACGGGCACCTTCGGTATACGGTCGAGCCAGACACCAGCTGGCAGGGAGAGGAGAACGAAGGCGCTGATTTCGGTGGCCGTCAGCCAGGCCATTTCGGTGGCTGAGGCGTGTAGCAGGACAGCAGCAGTCAGCGGAATCGCCAGCAGCGTGAGCTGGCCGCCAAATGAACTGATCAGAATGGAGGTCCAGAGCCGACGGTAAGTCGGATCACGCAGCAGGTCTTCCGGCGGCAGCTTGAAGGGCATCCATCAGTCTAGAACGACACGGCCCTGAAGGTTCATACTGAATGGTGCCGACTGGCTACGAGGCGCGACATGTTCATCAACAATTGGTACGCGGCTTGCATTGCGACAGAGCTCGCCGACGCTCCGCTGCGGGTGACGATGCTCGGTTGCGACCTGGTCCTGTTTCGCGACGCCGCCGGCAGCCCCCATTGTCTGAGTGATGTCTGCAGTCACCGCGGTGCCGCATTGTCGGCCGGCCAGCTGCGTGACGGCGTGCTGAACTGTCCGCAGCATGGCTGGGCGTACAACGCTCAGTGGCCGCTGTATATTCATCCCGTCCGGCATCGCTGACCCGGCTGACCCACCGACCAGGGCCCGCGTTCCGGCCTACCCGGTCGAAGAGCACTTTGGTCTCATCTTTGTTTTTGTCGGAGATCTGGCTGAGGGTGAGCGCCCGGTTCTGCGCAATATCCTGCCGGAATTCCGGCAACCGGCTGACTGGCATGTGGGGATTCTGTCGCGCGAGAAAAGTCTCAACTATGTGCGGATGGCGGAGAACTACAACGATCCCTGCCACGTTCATTACGTTCACGAATTCGGCAAGTGGTTGCCGAAGGGTGTAACCATCGAAACGCTCGAACTGAACCACAGGTATGTCAGGGCCTTTCATGCTGCCTGGGATGCCCAGGGGGAAACCAGTCCGGACCGTGGCCTGCTGATGGAATTCGATGTGGTTGGCATGGTGTCGCGCAATACCAACCGGCAGCCCGGATATCCGGAGACGGTTGTAGTGGCTACGGTCACACCCATTGACGAAGAACATACCCGGATCCTCATGCTGGTGCTGCAGCCTAAAGCCGGGGTTACGGCGGCTGATCATGCGGCCCTGCTGAAGATGACGCGCGATCAGGTTATGGACGAAGACTATGCGGTATTGAAAACCACTCGCCCGCGACGTGCGGCCTCACCAGCCGAGGAGGTTCTGGTCGCCAGCGACCTGACGGTTGCCCAGGTGCGCAAGCTGATTCGTGACCATGCCGAGCGCCATGGCGAGATCGACGATTCAGCACTGGCTGCGATCCGGGAAACCCATGTCCGGGTCCTGCCGTGCGCCGGCCACCGGACTGCGCCCGAACAGTGGGTTCACAAAACAGTACCGCTACGTGCCAGTGCCAGCGGAAGCAGTAATCGATACGGCGTGACCAGGGTATGACGACCATGGAACAGAATTTTGTGCAGCCGGCGCCGCGCCCTCGTCACGGTATCCGCGATGACTGGTTGTTACGAAGCTATGTTCGGTGCCGATTGCCGCAAGCGGTGCGCGAGGCAATTGCACCGGGGCTGGACGAACTGGGCAGTCTTGCGGCAGGCACCTTGTGGGACATGCAGTGCAAGGATCGGCTGAACCTGCCGGTACTCACACCGTTCGATCCCTGGGGCACGCGGATTGATGACCTTGAACTGACCCCGTTGTGGCGTGAGGCTGAAGCACTGGCAGTCCGATTGGGCCTGACCGCCTTGCCCCGGGAGCGACCGCATGGGTCGTGGTCGCGCATTCATCAGTTCTTGCTGGTGCACCTGTTTCATCCGGTGACCGATGTCTACAGTTGCCCGCTCGCGATGACCGACGGCGCTGCCCGGACCCTGCTGGCGTCTGGCAACCAGGCCTTGATTGACCACGCCGTGCCCCACCTGACCAGCCGCGACCCCGCAACATTCTGGACCAGTGGCCAGTGGATGACCGAAGCCACTGGTGGTTCCGATGTGGGCTTGTCACGAACGCGCGCCGAACAGCGTGACGGCATCTGGCGTCTCTACGGCAAGAAATGGTTCACGTCAGCCGCATCGTCCGCCATGGCGTTGACTCTGGCGCGACCTGACGGCAACGGGCCCGGCGGTCGAGGTCTCGCGCTGTTCTATGTTGAGACCCGCGATGCCAAAGCAGAGCTTGAACGGCATTCGTATCGAACGCCTTAAAGACAAGATGGGTAACACGCAAAGTGCCTACAGCCGAGCTCACCCTGGACGGTACTGCAGTGCAACTGTATGAAGACACTGGCGGCACGCGTGCCATGGAGCCCATGCCGTGATTACCCGCACGTGGAACAGTGTGTGCAGCGTCATTCCCGTTTCGCAGCTGGGATTGGCCGAAGACTTCGCAGCGACGTGGCCTTCCGGGCACCGCTGTCTGAGCAGCCCCCGGCACTGGAAACACTGGATGACGTGGATGCTGAATCCGCCGCTGCCTTCCTGCTGGACCTTTGAGTTGGTGGCGCCGCTGGGTCGTGACGAAGGGCAGGAGTTGTCCGCCAGCGAGGTGGCACTCCTTGGCCTGCTGACGCCGCTGGTCAAGGCAACCACCGGCAAGCAGGCAGCGGCGGGCCTCAGCGAATTGATCGAGGCCTTTGGCGGTGCGGGTTACATTGAGGACACCGGCATTCCCGTACCGCTTCGCGACGGCCAGGTGCTGCCCATATGGGAGGGCACCACCAACGTGCCGTCGCTGGATCTGCTGCGCCGTCCGGCGCTGATCGGGGGCATCACAGCCCTCAGGGAGCGCTGCCTCAGGGCTGGCCAGAGCGCGGGTGAGTCTGGGCGCGAGCCTGTACCTGAAACCGCAGTGAAAGTTGCGAGCAGTGTCGCCGCCAGCGTTGCGGCTATCGATGCGGCCATCGGCTGGCTGTCGGCAGTAACCGATTCGGCGGAGCAACAACGGGGCGCGCGGCGCTTCATGCTGACCCTCGGGCGGGCGCTCGCGCTGGCTCTGCTGGCGGAACATGCAGCGATCCTGGCAACGGCTGATCAGCCTGGCAGCGATGATGCGAATCGGGCACTGTCCATCTGCGATCGTTTTCAGCGCCTTGGCATCAATTGCCTGGGCCTCGATCGGCACCAGCAGTGACCAACCGTTCAGCAGATCGCGAATCGTCAAACGTCGTGGTGATTACCGGTGCGTCCATGGGGATTGGAGCGGAGCTGGCTGTGCAACTGGCGGCGCCCGGCATCACGCTGGTCCTGGCAGCGCGCCAGCACGATCAACTTCAGATGGTTGCAGAACGCTGTCGTCAGCGTGGTGCAACGATAGAAGTCATCCCCACGGACGTCGCCGTGGAAACGGACTGTCAGCATCTGATTTCACAGACTATCGCGCGCTGTGGTCGCATTGACATGCTGGTGAACAATGCCGGCGCCACCATGTGGGCCCGATTTGAAGACATCACTGACTTGTCCATGCTCGCACGGATCATGCAGGTGAACTACATGGGCGCCGTGTACTGCACCGCCTATGCATTGCCACACCTGAAGGCCTCGCGGGGGCGAATCGTGGGCATTGGCAGTCTGACGTCTCTCACCGGCGTGCCAACGCGTTCCGGCTATGCCGCTTCCAAGCATGCGATGCGTGGCTTCTTCGACAGTCTGCGCATCGAACTTGCAGGCACGGGCGTGACCGTGACAATGATCTATCCCGGTTTTGTTGCCACTGGCATACGGGAAAATGCCACGGGGCCCGACGGCCAGCCGGTGCCCGTTGATCCGATCGATCCTGCCAATGCGATGAGCGTTGAAGAATGTGTGCAACAGATCGTGGTGGCGATACGTCGGCGGGCCAGGGAGTTGGTGATGACGCCCAGAGGCCGAATGGCTCAATGGCTGAAACTGCTGTCGCCGACCCTGGTTGATCGCATTGCCAGACGCGCAATCGAGCGGAGCCGGTAGTCAGTGTCCACCCGCCGTGAAATGGCCAGCGCCAGTGCTGGCGCTGTACCCTCTGCAATGACACTGACCGAGAAGATCCTGGCTCGTGCATCAGGTCGGACCGCGGTCCAGCCCGGTGAAATCCTCACCTGCAAGGTGGATCTGGCGCTGCTGCTGGATTCAGGCGGGCCGCGTCGTATCTGGCCGCGGCTCAGGGAACTTGGCGCAGGCGTCTGGGATCCCGAGCGTATCGTGCTGTGTTCAGATCATTTCACTCCAGCCGTGGACGCGGAATCGGCGGCCATCCTGCAACTCACGCGGGACTTTGCCGCGCAGTTCGGTATTCGGAAATTCTTCGATATGCGTGGTATTGGCCATGTGCTTCTGGCGGAGCAGGGTCTGCTTCAGCCGGGCATGTTTGCCGTTGGTGGCGATTCCCATTCCAGCATGGGCGGCGCATTCGGTTGCTTCATGGCCGGCTTTGGCGCCATCGAAATGACCGGCGTGGTTGTGACCGGTGAAATCTGGATTCCCGTGCCGCAGACCTTGAGGCTGAACTGGTACGGTCGCTTCGCTCCCGGCGTGGTTGCCAAGGACATCATGCTGTTCCTTTGCCGGGAGATTGGCATGGAAAACAGCGGAACGGTTCTGGAATACGGTGGCGATACCGTCCAGGAGATGTCGATCTGGGAGCGTATGGTGCTGACCAATATGTCTGCAGAACTGGGCGCCGATTCCGGACTGGTGGAAGCCGACGCGACCACGGTAGAGGCGCTGATCGCGGCAGGCCGGGAGCCAGCCGCTGACTGCCTTGCCTGGCGCAGCGATACGGGTGCCCGATACGTGGAAGTGCGGCAGTTCTCGGCCGAGGCGCTTGCACCCCAGGTCGCCGCACCACATTCTCCGGCGAATTCCGCGCCTGTCGACGCCTTTGGCAACGTGTCTGTGGATCAGGCAGATATTGGTGCCTGTGTCGGCGCCACGTTGTCAGACCTGCACATGGTTGCGCAGGTGTTGAAGGGGCGTCGTGTGGCCCGGAACACCCGCTTGCTGATCGCCCCGGCCTCAACCCGGGTCACAATCGATGCTGCCGCCGACGGCACACTCGCAACGCTCACGGCTGCCGGCGCCTATCTGCTGCCAACCGGTTGCGGCGCATGCGCTGCGCTGGGCGCCGGCGTGCTGGGCGAGAAGGAAGTCTGTATCTCATCGACCAACCGGAATTTTCGCGGTCGCATGGGCGCCAACTCTGCCGAGGTCTATCTGGCCTCACCGTACACAGTGGCGGCATCAGCGGTTGCTGGCCGGATTGCGGATCCCCGGGAGTTTCTCGCGTGAAGCCGGTCGAGGGCCGCGCCTGGATTTTTGGCGACAATATCAACACTGACATCATGGCGCCCGGTTTGTACTTCAAGGCACCGATGGAGGTCATGGCGCTACATTGCCTGGAGGCCGCCGATCCGTCCTTTGCGGCTGCCGTTCGTCCGGGCGACATTATTGTTGCCGGTCGTAACTTTGGAGTGGGTTCGGCACGGGAGCAGGCCGCCATGGCATTGACGCATCTTGGTGTGGGTGCCGTTCTGGCGGTGTCTTTCGGCCGAATTTTCTATCGGAACGCGCTGAACTTCGGGCTTCCTGCCCTGGTGTTCAGCGAGTCATCAGCGATTGCAGCGGGTGATCTCCTGCGGCTGGATCCGGTTGTCGGCCAACTGCAAAACTGCCGTACCGGTCGGCTACACACCTTGCCCGGTCTGCCGACCCATCTGCTGCCGATGGTCGCCGCTGGCGGCCTGATGCCCTGGTTAAAGCTTCGCCTGAAGGAGGAACGACCCTGATGTCGCACGCACGACGCTTGCGGGAACTGCTCGCCAACAAGCCCTTTATCGCGCCTGGTTGCTACGACGCCTTTACGGCGCTGCTGATCGAGCAGGAAGGATTTTCCTGTGCCTATGTAAGCGGTGCCAGTGTGGCATTTACCCGTCTGGGCCGCCCGGATATAGGGCTCACGACCCTGACGGAGGTGGCCGACACAGTTGGCAATATTCGTGACCGCGTGACTTTGCCGCTGATCGTTGATGCCGACAATGGCTATGGCAATGCGCTGAACGTGCAACGTACCGTTCGGCTGCTCGAAAAGAGGGGTGCCTCGGCCATACAGCTCGAAGATCAGACCATGCCCAAGCGGTGCGGCCATCTGGATGGCAAATCGCTGATCAGCAGCGGGGAAATGGTTGGCAAGTTGAAAGCCGCCCAGGACGCCCGCGCCCACGCCGATACCGTCATCGTGGCCCGCACAGACGCAATCACCGTGGATGGTTTCGAAGCAGGACTGGCCCGTGCTCCACGCTTATGCCGAGGCCGGTGCCGACGTCTTGTTTGTCGAGGCGCTGCGGAGCTCTGAACAGATGGCACAGGTCGGGCGCGAGTTGGGTGCGGGCGTGGCTCTGCTGGCCAATATGGTTGAGGGCGGCAAGACCCCGTTACTGACCATTGATGAACTCGGTGCCCTTGGATTCCGTCTGGCCATCTTCCCGGGTGCCATGGTCCGCGTTGTAGGTCGGGCGGCGAGCGACTACCTGGCGACGCTGATGGCCAACGGCACTACCCGCGACATGCTCGACCGGATGTGGGATTTTTCGAGGCTGAATGATGCCATCGGTACCGATGAGTTGTTGCGCCACGGCGAGCGCTATGCAACTGCCAGGGACGGCGGCTGAACTGTGGAGGAAGCTGCCAACGGCGTCCGGTACAATTCCCGTTTTCGTGTTGTGGGAGGTTGTCGGCCGCGGGCCGGCACAGTCAGGTAGTGACGGCGAATTCATTAACCGAAGGAGCCGTTGGGCAGGGATCGCTCGACGACGTACAGGTTGAATTGTTCAGGCGCGACGGTTACGTCGTCGTTCCCGGATTGATCGGCCGCGAGGAGATGGCCCTGATCCGGCAGTGGACCGACGAAGTACAGGGTTGGGCGGAAACCCCCGGCAAATGGATGAAGTACTTCGAGCAGGATGACGAAGGGCGGCGTCTTTTGAATCGGGTCGAGGACCTTATGCCCTTCCATGCCGGATTTCGTGGTGTCGCCCAGTCTTTGTCATTGGCCGGGAGTTGCAGTCAGCTGTTCGGTGAGCCTGTTGTTCTGTTCAAGGACAAGATCAATTTCAAGCAGGCGGGCGGCGGCGGCTTCGAGCCGCACCAGGACATACAGGCGGGCTGGTCGCGCTATGCCAAGCTGCATATCACGGCACTGGTAACCATCGATCCCAGTACCCGGCAAAACGGCTGCCTGGAGGTAGCCACCAATTTTCGGGGACAGCGGTTGATCGGGGCGGAGTGGGAGCCGCTTACGGCTGAGCAACTTGCCGGTATCGAGTGGCTGGCGATAGAGGCAGAACCCGGAGACGCAGTATTTTTTGATTCCTATGTGCCACACCGCTCCGGCCCCAATCTATCCGACGATCAGCGTCGGGTGCTGTATTACACCTACAACCGGGCTTCGGACGGTGATCATCTGCGTCAGTATTACGCTGACAAGCGCCAGAGTTACCCGCCGGATATCGAACGGGAGGCGGGCAAGGAATACCGCTACCGCGTATGAGTGCCCCGGCCATCCGCAAGACCGCGCAGTTCCGGCAACTTCTGGGGCAGCAATGAACGAGTGCTCTGCTCAGCGCAATGGTGGCATCAGCGCAAAAATAGTTGAGGAAGCCGGATTTCGTGGGCATATGGGCTGGCGGCTGTCGGTTTCAGTACGGCGTGCGGGACTCCAACGAAGCGAGCTGGACCCAGATCCTGGAAATGCTGGAGTTCATGGCGGATGCAACGACTATCCCGATCCTGCTGGACGGCGATACCGGCTACGGCAATTTCAATAACGTGCGGCGCCTGGTTCGCAAGCTGGAGCAGCGCGGGATTGCTGCTGTCTGTATCGAAGACAAACTCTATCCCAAGACCAACAGCTTCATCGACGGGGACAAGCAGCAGCTTGCAGACGTTGATGAGTTTTGCAGCCGGATAAAGGCTGGCAAGGATGCGCAGGCCGACGATGACTTCGCGATAATCACCCGGGTGGAAGCCTTCATTGCCGGTTGGGGACTGGGTGAAGCGCTGCGCCGGGCCGAGGCCTATCACGCCGCGGGTTCCGATGGCATCCTGATTCACAGCGCGCTGACACGTCCGGTTGAGGTATTGGCATTCCAGAAGGAGTGGGCGGGGCGTTCACCCGTGGTGATCGTGCCGACGAAGTATTACGCGACACCCACCGATGTGTTTCGGGAGGCGGGCTTCTCCATTGCCATCTGGGCCAACCAGGTATTGCGTTCCGCCGTAGCCTCAATGCAGGAGACTGCCGCGACCATTGCCCGTGTGCAGAATCTGAGATCAGTGGAAGAGCACATTGTGCCGGTCAAGGAACTGTTCCGGCTGCAGGGCGCATCGGAGCTTCAGGAAGCCGAAGAGCGGTATCTGCCGCGACAACAGGCTCGTTCGCGGGCAGTAATCCTGGCTGCATCGCGTGGCTCGGCGCTGGGCGAACTGACGGAGCAGCGACCGAAGACCATGGTGAGAGTACGCGGACAGCCTTTGTTGTCGCACATCGTGGCTGCCTACAACGCGGTCGGGATCAAACGAATACGGGTTGTCCGTGGGTACAAGCCAGCCGCCGTGGATTTGCCTGCACTGAGTTATACGAACAATAGCGAGTACGCCGAAACCAGCGAGTTAATGTCACTCAGCATGGCCCTCGGCGATGATACTGACGACAGCATGGATCTGTACATCTCCTTCGGTGACGTCATTTTCAACCGCTATATTCTCGATTCGCTGCGCGAGAGCGATGATGACCTGACGATTACCGTCGACACCGAATGGCATGACTCGGTAAATCGTGGTCGGGCTGCTGACTACGTTCGCTGCACCCAGGCCTATTCCAGGAGAAACTTCTATCAGCCGGTTTTCCTGGAGCGCGTGGCAGAAGACCTGGCAGAAGAGATGATTCATGGCGAGTGGATGGGCTTCCTGCGGGTAAATGCCGCGGTACTGTCGAAATTCAGAACCACCGTGGCAGCACTGGTGGCCGAACCTGAAAGCCGGATGGCGAAGTTGCATCACCTGCTCTCGCGGTTGGTAGAGCAGGGCGATCGTCTGCGCGTGTTGTACACCACTGGTCATTGGCTCGATGTTGACAGCCTGGAAGATGTGGTTGCGGCGGGAAATTTCCGGTGATCGAAGCGGAGCGATTTGTACAGGCTGCGCGCCGTCGCGGCTTTGGGCTGTATACAGGGGTGCCGTGTTCGTATCTGACGCCGTTCATCAACTACACGATAAAGACACCTGAATTGCGTTACGTTGGCGCCGCCCAGGAGGGTGAGGCCGTAGCCATTGCGGCTGGAGCAACCCTGGGCGGGCTGCCGTCGGTAGTCATGTTTCAGAATTCCGGCCTCGGCAATGCAGTCAACCCGCTGACGTCGCTGACCTACACGTTCCGGCTGCCAGTACTGGTTATCGTTACCTGGCGTGGAGAACCAGGCGGCGCAGCGGATGAACCGCAGCATGAATTGATGGGTGCGATCACGCCCCGGCTACTTGAATTGATGGATATACCCTGGTCATTCTTTCCCGTCGAAGACACCGCGGTCGATCCAGTGCTGGACCTGGCAATGACTCATCTGCAGACGGCTCACCGGCCTTTTGCCCTGTTGATGCGCAAAGGCAGTGTTGCCCCTGCAAGCCTTGGTGTTGCAGCTGCCGCTGCAACCACCGCCAGACCAGAACCAAAGGATTTGATGCCGCCGCCTGCGCGGAGCCAACGGCATGAAATGCTGAAGGCAATCCAGGCTGCAGCAGGGAAGCAGGACATCGTAGTCGCGACGACAGGCTTCACTGGTCGTGAACTGTACGCGCTTGGCGACCTCGCGAACCAGCTTTACATGGTCGGATCGATGGGCTGTGCTGCCAGTCTGGGACTGGGCCTGGCGATTGCCCAGCCGACGCGACGGGTAATCGTGATTGACGGTGACGGCGCTGCGCTTATGCACTTGGGCGGCATGTCCGCGCTGGGTGCCGAGCTGCCGCCAAATCTCGTGCATGTGCTGCTCGACAATGGCCAGCATGAATCGACCGGTGGGCAGGCCACGGTGTCGGCTGGCATCAGTTTTTGTGGTCTTGCTGCCAGCGCAGGTTATCCGCTGGTGTCGACCATTGCCGATCCGGCTGAACTTGAGACCAGCCTCATGAATCGTACTCCCGGATTGCGC
Organism: Gammaproteobacteria bacterium; assembly: GCA_041396045.1. Taxonomy (GTDB): domain Bacteria; phylum Pseudomonadota; class Gammaproteobacteria; order Steroidobacterales; genus SHZI01. The sequence continues at coordinate 194,229 of JAWKZI010000002.1, forward strand.
TTTATACATGTCCCGGTCGTGCCCGGCGTCATGGCGAATCTGCCGCGGCCGGCCATGGCGCCTGCTGATGTGGCGGCACGTTTCAGGGGCTGGCTGGCATCGTCTGCTGTCTGATGAACACGAGTCGCATGATCCTGCTTAATCCTGGCCCGGTAACGTTGACAGATCGTGTTCGGGCCGCACTGACCAGGGGTGACTGGTGTCATCGCGAACGTGAATTTGCCGATCTCATTCAGGACATCAATCAGCGTCTGGCCGCCGTACATCCCGGCATGGCCGACAGTTTCCGGGCTGTCACGCTGGCCGGTTCCGGCACCAGTGCGGTAGAGGGGATGCTGGCGACATTTGCTCCTGACAGTACAACCACCCTGGTGGTTGCCAATGGCGTTTACGGTGAGCGTATGGCACGCATGCTGGAGGTGCATGGCAAACCTCACCGTGTACTGGCGCATGGCTGGACTGAAGCGATCGATGTGGACCGGGTGCGTCAGCACCTGGAAACCGACGCTGCCATCACCCATCTGGCAGTGGTTCATCACGAGACCACCACCGGCCGGCTGAATGACTTGAACGAGATAGGCAATCTTTGTCGCCAGTTCAACGTCACACTCCTGCTGGATGCGGTCAGCAGTTTTGGTGCCGAGCAGATTTCTGCCGGCACCTGGGAACTGGGTGCGCTGGCCGGTACAGCCAACAAGTGCCTGCATGGTGTCGCAGGACTGTCCTTCGTTCTGGCGCGGAATACCCTGTGGTCGTCGCCAGCCTTTCGGGCTGGCAGCCTCTATCTGGATTTGCGCGGCTATTACGCGGGCCAGCATCGCGATGGCTTTTCGCCATTCACCTTGCCGGTACAGATCGCCTTTGCACTCCGCGAAGCACTGCTTGAGCATGCCGAAGACGGCGGCTTCGAAGTGCGCCGGCAATTGTATGGTGCCCGTGCCGCAACCATCGGCGCCACGCTCCGCGCCAGTGGAGTCGCCACGCTGCTGCCGGCTGCGGACTATTCGTCGGTGTTGTGGTCGTGGCTGCTACCTTCTGATCAAGGTTACGAGCGGTTGCACACGGCACTGAAGAAGGAGGGCTTTGTCATTTACGCGGGGCAGGGCGACCTGGGTGCACGGATTTTCAGGATTGCACACATGGGTGACATACGACCGGACGATCTGCAGCGGTTGTGTGCTGCGCTGACCACAATCCTGGGTAACCGGTCGTGAGCAATACCGATGAACCCGCGGCAGCCGGCAAGGTCCGATCAGCGGTAATCCTCGCGGCAGGTCGCGGTACCCGCCTGACCGGGCTTATCGGCAACTATCCGAAGGGCTTTCTCAAGCTGGGTGAGCGATCCATTGTCGAGGAGTCGATCGATCGCCTGGTGCAGGCCGGGATTCACGACGTCGTGATTGTTACCGGTCACTGTGCGCCACATTACGAGGCACTGGCGCAGCGTTATCCCGGTTTGCTACGGACGATTCACAACCCACGATTTGCCGATTCCGGGAGCATGTACTCGTTGTATTGCGCGCGGCAGTTGGTCGGGCCCATTCCTCCTGCTGGAATCAGACCTGGTGTATGAACCGCGCGCGCTGACCCACCTGCTGGAACACCCGGCGGCCGATGCCATTCTGATTTCCGGGGCTACGGATGCCGGAGATGAGGTCTACGTCGAAGTGCGGGAGGGTGTCTTGCTCGACATGTCGAAGCACCGGGAACGACTCGGCAGTGTTGCCGGTGAACTGGTTGGCATAGGCAAAATTTCAGCTGCCCCTGTACGCCAGGATGTGTGGTATCAGAGCGGGCTTTCACAACCTCACTGCTTTACGACTACGAAACGGATTGTCTGGTTGCCGCAGCCCGGCAGCAGTCAGTGGCTTGCCCGCTGATTCCGGACCTGGTGTGGGGTGAGATTGATGATGCTGCGCATCTGGATCGAGTGCGCACCATGGTGTATCCCGAAGTACCAACCACCGGGCATGCATGGCCGGGGCTGCGCTATGATATAGCGCCAATGAACGGTAGTCGAATTCCCGCGGTACGTCTGGCGCTTTTTTCTGCTCTGGCTGGTCTTGCCCCGGACGCTCACGCTTATCTGGATCCCAGCACCGGCAGCATGATTCTGTCAGCCATTGTCGGTATTTTCGCGATGGCCCTTACGGTGAAGACCTACTGGTACAAGCTGAAACGGCTTGTCTCGGGTCAGGGGCATCGTCATGGCGCCGGTGCCAGTGAGGGTCGTCACGAGTCGCCAGATTCGCGACGCGAGGATCCAGCCCCAAGATCATTCGCTTCAAGATCATTCGCCCCAGGAGCATTCCATGGATTCGCCTGGCAATCAGATGAACCCCGGTTCACGGCGTTCATAAGCTGATCCGCCGGACGGAGCGATTCCCGGTTGTATTCCGATGTCCTGGTGGCACGAGTGGCGTGAGTACCGACGTTTCCAGCGCACTGCGCGTGCTTCACGCCGAATCGTATTCCTGTCGGAAAGTACCCAGGACTGGCATCACTTTGCGCCGGTCATCCGGCATCTGACCGACGTGCTTGGCGAGTCGGTGCTGTACGTCAGTTCCGAAGTTGCCGATCCTGGCCTTCATCAAACGTCACCGCTGATTCAGGGCTTCTGTGTGGGCAGTTGGCTTCGGCGTATCCTTTTTCTGTCCAGAAGCTGGATGCCGATGTACTGGTCACGCAAATACTCGATTTGGCAACCTGGAACTGAAGCGCTCCATTCATCCGGTTCATGTGGTTTACATGTTTCATTCATTGATCCAGTACGCACATGGCTGATCGCGCCAACTCCTTTGACAGCTACGACACGATTCTCTGTGCGGGCCCACACCAGATGCGGGAGATTCGCCGGCGTGAAGAACTTCATGATCTGAAGCCGAAGCAGTTGCTGCCGCATGGTTATGGTCGCCTGGAAGACTTGCTGGCCAATCGGCGTGAGCCTCCGGCAATCCATGGTGATAGCGATATTCATGTGCTTGTGGCGCCGTCGTGGGGGGAGCAGACCATTCTGCCGGTCTGTGGTGGGCCGTTGGTGGCAACGCTGCTGGAGGCGGGATTCCGGGTGACGTTGCGCCCTCACTCCAGACGCGGTGGATGACTCCCCCGGGTTATCGACGACATCGTGGAGCAACATCGTGCCAATCCCCGCTTCCGGTTGGTTGAGGCGATGGGTGGAGGCGACTCACTGTTCGATTCACATGTGATGATTACCGACTGGTCGGGCGCCGGCCAGGACTACGGCCTGGGTCTGGAGAAGCCGGTGCTCTACATCGATGTGCCCGAAGGCCCGCAATGACACCCCTGGACAGAACTCGGGATGGAGCCGTTCGAGTCCTTCGTGCGCACCAGAATCGGTACCGTGTTGCCGCCAGCCGAAATTGCCCGTGTGTCCGATCGTATCCGGACGTTACTCGCCGATGCTCCACAATTCCGGGCAGCCCTTCCGGCTCTGCGCCGCGACTGGGTCTATAACCTTGGCAACAGTGGCGCGGCAGGTGCAAAGCCATTGCGATGATTGCCCGTAAACAACAGGCGTCAGCCGCGTGAAGCGCCGCGAACTGTATCGGTGGGCAGGTTGGTTCTGTGCTGCCAATGCCGGCCTGTATCTGCTGGTAGCCCTTCGCTATCTGCCACTGTGGTCGTTTCCCTCCTGGTCACAGCCGCACGCCTGGGAGGTGGGATGATTTATGTTCCGCTCGTCATGGCCGGGCACTCGGCGGTATTGGCCATCGCTTTGCCGTTTCTGATTCTGGCGCCCTTGATAGCGATCTTGCCATCACGATCACTGATCACGTCGGTCGCGGTCCTCATCTGCACCGTCGGACTCACGTTGCTGGTGCTGGATACCAATCTGTTTGTCGAACCCGCTTTCACTTGAGCCTGGTCATGGCCACGCTGTTTACCCGTACCACATGGGTCTTTAGCGCCATCATTCTGGTCATCGGCCTGATCTTTGAAGCCGTTCTGGCCGGCAGCATATGGCGGTGGCTCGCTGTCCGGCAATCCGGATCCCGGCCCAGGAAGGCTGGCCCGTGGATTGCAGTCGCACTGACGCTGTGGACAAGCAGTCAGGGACTGCATATCTGGGCAGATGCCGTGGGCTACAGCCCCGTGACGGGCTTTACTGCCATGTTGCCGCTCTACTACCCGGTACACGCCAAAGGCAGGCTTGAGCGACTCGGTTGGCTGGATCCTGATCGTGTGCAGGAGGCCCACCTGTTGCGCGAGAGTTCGGTGAGTGCCTCCGGGGAAATCAATTACCCGCTGCACCCGCTCCAGTGCCCGGTGCCCGAAACGCGGGACCCGGACGAATCGCTGCATGTGGCCTCGAGTGTGCCTTCAAATGGGCCCTTGAATGTGGTGTGGGTACTTATAGACGCGCTTCGTCCGGATGCAATTGATGCGGTAACCACACCTGCGCTGGCGAACTTTTCAGCCGACGGCCAGGTCTTCGCCAATCACTGGAGCGGTGGCAATTCATCCCGCATGGGGCTGTTCTCGATGTTTTACGGCCTGCCGGGAACCTACTGGCACGACTTCTACAACAACCAGCGGCCACCCGTGCTGATGGATGAATTCCGACGCCATAACTATGCGTTGATGACCTCCAGTGCCGTCGGCTACGGGAGTCCGACCCTGATCGATCGCACGGTGTTTGCCGGTGTGACCGGACTGAATCCGGAATCAGATCAGGGTGGCGTGGTGAAGAACCGGCAGGTAACAGCGGATTGGCTTGACTGGCTGGCAAAGCGTCAAAGGTCTGCTGATGGCCAGCAGCCGTTCTTGGCATTCCTCTACTACGACCCGCCACTGATGTCAGAGGATGATGTGGACGCAGCTGGTGTCAAGCGCCTGCCGGACGATAGTCGGTATACGGGCAAGGAGAAGGCGCGCCGGCTATGGCAAAGATATCGGCGCGGCGTGCATCTGGTCGATGGCGAAATGGCCCGTGTGCTCGATTCGCTCAAGGCGGCGGGTCTCGATGACAACACCCTGGTTATCATCAGTAGCGATCACGGCTATGAATTCGATGATCTGGGGCTTGGTTACTACGGGCATGCAAGCAATTTTGGCCAGTATCAACTGCGCGCCACGCTCATGATGCACTGGCCGGGTCGCCCGCCACAGGTTTTCAGGAATCGCAGCTCACATTTCGATCTGCCGGCGACCCTGTTAGAGGGCCTGTTCCACTGCTCGAACCCGCCATCGGACTATAGTGTGGGCCACAACCTGTTTGACGGTATGTCATGGGACTGGATCATTGCGGCCAGCTATGTCGCCCACGCGATCGTGCAACCGAACCGGGTGATGGTTTCAGAACCTGGCGGCTTTGCCGAGGTGCTGGGTCCGGATTACCGGCCGCCGGCAAACGGGCGTCTTGACGCGGCATTGATTGAGGAGTCGCTGCGTGCGATGCGCAGATTCTACCGGTAGGGCAACTGCCCGCTCGTTGCTGATAGTGCTTTGCGCCGTGCTTGGCGCCATCAGTCAGTTCCACCCCGGAACGGCTTCAGCGGCTGCCGTGCCGCTGGTCAGTGACCGCGAGCAGGTGTTGATCAACCTTCGCGGGGGCTTGCCCGGACGCTGGGAAAGCTGTCACTCCACGTGCAGTGCTGGCGACGAACCGCAGACGTTACTGGGTCCGGTAGCAGGCCAGGCCCGTTTGGCCTGGGATGTGGCCGGGGACGACGAAGCCGGGCGCGAACTCGACAATCTGGAGTATGAGCCGGTACTCCGTCGCGCCAATCGGGCAACCACGGTTATTCTGACTTCCCTGAGGCCTTTCCGCGGCATACGCCTGATCCATCGCTATCGACTGGATCAGGATGGTCGAGTGCTGTTCGCGTCCTTGCAGATGCCGCCGGGCGCCCGACTCAAACTCGTCGGCGGTCCGGCACTGGCTGGCACGCCACTGGATGGGCTGGCGAGTGTCTACAGTCGGGTGCGGGCTGTCACCATCAACGCTACCGACCAGATTGATATCACGGCAGAGGCCACTGACAACGGCTCGGTCGCACCTTCCACCACCTTGCCTGCTGGCGAATGGACAGGCATTCGTGGTCGCTTCTGGACCATCCTGTTGCAGGCCGGATCTCCGCTTCAGCAGTACCGCCCGGATGTGACGCATGACAGGGCGACGGAGGCAGGCGCGGCAGATCAGGTGGGCGTAACCCTCGGACGAGAGGGTGGTCACGGCGGTATTGTCGAACTGCGGGTGTATGGCGGGCCCATTGCGGCGGCTGATCTGCAACGGGTGGCGCCTGAACTGGGCAACATGCTCTATGCCGGATTGTGGCAGTGGCTGCGGGTACTTGCTACGGGCCTTCGCCATCTTCTGGAATTCTGGCAAGGCCTGGTCGGCAACTGGGGCCTGGCTATCGTGCTGCTGTCGCTGTCGGTAAAGTTCCTGATGTGGCCGCTGACGTGGGTCGCCGAGCGATGGCAGGCGGATGTCAATCGAAAGCAGAGCCTGCTGGCCCCGGAACTGGCGGCCGTCAAGCGGGAGCTCAAAGGGGAGGCGGCCCACAACCGTACGCTGGAGATATACCGGCAACACGGCGTGAGTCCGCTTTATACATTCAAGAGCCTGGCTGGATTTCTGGTGCAGATTCCGGTGTTCATTGCCGCCTTCGACATGCTGGGCGAGCACATCGGGCTGAGCGGCGCGCGTTTTCTGTGGGTGCCTGACCTGGCACTTCCTGATCGTGTTTTGGCATTGCCACTGGCGATACCTGGTCTGGGTGGGTATCTGAATCTGCTGCCAGTGCTGATGGCAGTTCTGTCGACAGGTGCTGCCTACCTGCAAGAGGATCCCAGCCTGGCACCCGCGTTACGCAGAGCCCAGCGATGGCGTCTCTATGCCATGACCGGTGTGTTCTTCCTGCTCCTTTATGCGTTTCCTGCCGGGATGGTTCTGTACTGGACCACAAACAATTTTCTGCATCTGCTGAAGATGCTGTTCAGTCACATTTCTGGACGGTCCGCCGCAGGGGTACCTGCAGTGGCGCCTTCAGGCGCGATTGATATCGATCGCGCCTGAGCTGTTACCATGAGGCGCTCCTATTGCAGAGGAGCGCCTTGTACGTTGCCGGATGGCGGTGGCGTGAGCCTCATGCGCGTCGCGGGGCGATGGCAGGTTGAGGCGGTCTCCAGGCCGTGCCACGCGCAGCCCGGCCCTTGCCAGTTCATCGCCATCGGCGGCCGACGCATAGTGATACACGACCATCTGCCGGTGGATCCCGGCGTCATATTCGCGGAGCAGGTCGGGTAATCCCGTGTGCGAAGGATTGCCCTCAAGATCGCAGTCGTGAATCAGGGGCATCTGGCCGTCGGCGTACCGGGCAACGATCTCCGGTATGGGGCGTGTGTCGCCGGTGAACAGAAAGCTGCCAGGCAGGCAGATTCCAAAGGCAGTTTCCGGAACGTGGTGGCGAACCGGAAAGACATCGAACCAGAGGTTTGCATGCCAGAATCCGTAGTTCAGCGGAACCATTTCGAAGGCGTCCCAGAAATTGGCGGTTCCTTCGGCAACCACGTTCGGATACTCAGCCACGCGGCCCTGCAGCAGTGATACCAGCATTGCCGGAACAAACAACCGCGTACGCGGGAGACCGGCTTTGCCGAAGTAGTTGATGACAAACAGGCGTTCCAGCCCGGCGACATGATCCATGTGGACGTGAGTAATAAATATCGCCGGCGGTGGCTGGCCGTAGTGCACCAGGCAGGCCGACAAAGCCTCCTGACCACAGTCGATCATCAGCAGCGGCGCATCGTCACGCTCAAGCATGACGCTGGCTGAACCAAGTTGCAGGGCAGACGATGCGTCGCCAACACCCAGAAAGTGCAGATTCCAGTCGGTCACACGGTGCCTGATTTTGCGACCGCACTGGCGTGGCCCAATCGCACACCCGCAAGGCGGGCCAGGACGTAGAGGCCCGCATATACGCCCATGGAGACCAGTAAGCCGAACAACCCGTTGGCAATCCAGCCCGGGGCAAACCAGGCGCTGACAGCGCCAGTCACGAAGGCCAGCACGGCAACTGCATTCCAGCGGGGAAGATGTTCGAGTAATTCAGCACGGAATTGCATGCGATTGCAGATGTAGTAATCGACGATAACCGGGCCGATCAGTGGCGGCGCAAGCATTGCCAGGATATTGATGAAATCCATGAAGCGCTGATAAATACCCAGGCCCAGCAGGGTGCCGGCCAGTCCGCAAATTATGACCATCGTGCGCTGGGGTCGCCGGAACACACTGGCAGTCTGAATTGACGGCAGGTAGAGGTTGGCATCGCCGGTTGTCCAGAGGGCGAAGCTGATTGAAACCAGGCCAAACAGTGCCACCACGGGCCCCACGGCGCGCATGTATACCGTGAAGTCAAAGTTGCCAGAAACGACGCCGCCCATGGCGCCGACAAACTGCAGGATCAACTGGGTGACGATCAGTACGATGAACGGAATGGCAATGGCAACCCAGGCGCGACGCGCAAAACGGGTGTATTCCGCCATCACCACAGCGCCGACGATCCACGAACCTATGACGAGATTTACGGCCTGGATATTGGTCAGGGGAGCACGCGCCGCAGTATTGCGGGAAAGCTCCAGAAAGGCTGCCCAGCCACCGGCGGCATGCACGTTGTACCAGCCGGCATAGATCAGCACGGCTACCAGTATGAGGGAAGCTGGCAATGCGACCTTCTCCAGGCCGCGGACCCCAAAGTAGGTGGTCGCCGTGTACAACAGGCCTGCCATGACAGCTACGACGTAGAACCAGGGCGATGAAAAGTCTTGCACCCACGCGAAGCTGAAGGCGCCAACCACAATGCCCTGCCAGAAGACCAGCAATACAGTGAGGAACAGTACCGGCACCATCGCGCCGACGTTGCCATACACCAGGCGAAAGAGCAGGCCGCTGTTGCAGCCGGTCCGATAGCCCATATAGCCAACGAGTGCGCCCACGGCAAAGTTGACCCCATTGCCGAGGAAAGAACTCCAGACCAGTGCCGGCCAGAAGGGCCGGCCGGCACCCAGACTGCCCCCGATGTACAAGCCGGTAATCAGGAATCCCCAGCCAAAAGCCAGTGCCAGCATCGGGCCCGTGTCCCGTCGTTGGCCCGCAGTCAGTGCGCTGAAAGGATTGTCGGCACTCTCCAATTCGGCAGCAGCGTCCAGCGTCCACCACCGGCGCAGATTTTCCAGTGACATCGCCCCCCCATTGACGGCACCCCGTCATTGGGGCTTGGCCATCGGCAGGCGATTATGCCCAATCCAGCCGCGAAACGGCTCAACATCAAGGAGAACCTCGGCGTCGTTGGTGTTCTGAATGATCCCTGTCAAAATGCAGCGCATATGCCCGGGGGCAGGGATTAGATGGAACACCACCTGACATTGACAGGTCTGCAGGACTCGGCCGGTGCTCGCACCGCCGGCGGCCTCGATATCATCTATACCAAACTCGCCGTGGATCTGCAGAACCTGGCCGAGGATACGGTTGATGCGTTCCTGCCGGTTGCGCTGGATACATTGCGTGAAGCCACTGCCTGCGATGCGACCGCGGTCGTGCTACTGGACAGTGCCGGACGATCCATTGGCCAGGTGCTGGCCGCTCGCAGCGAGTTCACAAATTGCAACCCGGAAGTTCTTACGGGACTGAATCTCGACGATCTGCCGTGGCTGGACAAGCACCTGAGTCACTTGCGCGTGCACGGCATCATCAATGTCGATTCACCCCCGGCGGCGCAGGCAATCGAGGCTGCCCGTCTCAAGGCGATGAGTTGCGGCGCCTTGCTGATGATCGGTTTGCATATCCATGGGCAGCGGGCTGGCTTTCTTGCCCTGTTCTTCGGTCATCCACAACCCAACTGGAGTGTTGAACACACCCTGCTTTGAAACTGCTGGGCTCCAGTCTGGCCTCTGGCCTGGAGCGCATCCGGACGACGGTCCGGCTGTCAGAAATCAATGAACGGGAGCGACTCCTGCAGAACACCGTCAACGACGGTACCTGGGATTTCGATGCGCGGAACAACCGTGTCGAGTATTCCGAACGCTGGAAGCAGATGATGGGCTACTCCGACGAGGAACTGTCCCGCACGGCGCCAGACTGGCGCCGTATTGTCATGTCGACGACTATGCACGCCTGCAGGCGCGTCTTCGCGATCACCTGGCCGGAAATACCGAAATCTTCGAGAACACGCACCGTATGCGGCGCAAGGACGGTGAATGGCGCTGGATTACCTGTCGTGCCAAGGCCCTGATGGACGATCAGGGCCGATTGCGACGTCTGGTTGGCGTGGAAACAGATATCACCGAACACAAGGTCTATGAAGAGGCGCTGTTTCGGGAAAAGGAAAGCGCGCAGATCACCTTGCAGTCGATCGGTGACGGTGTAGTAACAACGGACCAGGCCGGTATCGTTGAGTACATCAATCCGGTAGCAGAGGAGTTGACCGGCTGGAACCTGGATGACGCTGGTGGACGGCATGCCGACGAAATCTTCCGCGGCTTCCACGAGGAAACCTGCGAGCCACTGGAAAACCCGGTGATGAGTTCCATCAAGCGGAACCGGTCTGTGAAGTCAGTGCGGCCATCGCTGCTGATCCGGCGCGATGGCAATGAACTGTATATCGAGAGTACGGCATCGCCAATTCGCAATGACCGGGGCGATGTTACCGGTGCTGTTCTGGTGTTTCACGACGTCAGCGAGTCCCGGGAACTGAACCGGCGCTTGTCCTATCACGCCAGTCATGACCTGTTGACCGGGCTCGTTAATCGTCGCGAGTTCGAAAGTCGCCTCGAGCGGTCACTTAAAAGTGCCAAGGCCCGCGAAACTTCCTATGTGTTGCTGTATCTCGACCTGGATCAGTTCAAGATCATCAACGACTCCTGCGGCCATGGTGCCGGCGACACGCTTCTTACCCAGCTTGGCGCGCTGCTGAAAGCCAAGATTCGCTGGCGGGATACGCTGGCGCGGCTCGGTGGCGACGAGTTCGGCTTGCTGCTGGAAGCCTGCAGCACCGATGAAGCTGTACGCACCGCCGAGATGTTGCGCGAGGCGATCAAGGAGCACCGTTTCGCGTGGGATGATCGGACGTTCCGGCTGGGTGTCAGTATTGGTGTGGTGCCCATTACCGGTGAGGACGAAAATGTTGCCACCCTGATTACAGCTGGCGACAGTGCCTGCCAGGCGGCCAAGGAGGCTGGCCGGAACCGGATCCATACCTACAAGCAGAACGATATCGACTTGATGCGTCGCCGCCGGGAAATGCAGTGGGCAGCACGTATCAGTAATGCGCTGGAGGATGACCGCTTCGAACTTTACCGAATGGCGATCCAGCCATTGCAGGAGGAGGAAGCCGGTTCCCACTACGAAATCCTTTTGCGCATGCGTGATGAGCAAGGCGCCCTGGTATCGCCCGACCTGTTTATTGCAGCAGCGGAGCGCTACGGCCTGATCTCGAATATCGATCGGTGGGTTGTCGAGCATGCATTTCGCTGGTTGGTATCCGAGGCGGACGAGAGGGAGCGCCTTGCGCTGTGCTCCATCAATTTGTCCGGCGCCAGTCTTGCCGACAACGAGTTCCTGCCGTTTGTGATCAGGTTGTTCCAGCACAGCGGGCTTGATGCCAGCAAGATCTGCTTCGAGATTACGGAAACGGCGGCAATCGCCAGCTTTGCGCAGGCAAGCCGCTTCATCAATGCGCTGAAGGAGCTTGGTTGCAAGTTTGCACTGGACGACTTCGGCACAGGTCTGTCGTCATTCGGATACCTGAAACACTTTCCGGTCGACTATCTGAAAATTGACGGCAGCTTCGTCAAGGAAATGCTGCACGATCCGATCGACCGCGAGATGGTCCGGTCCATCAATGAAATTGGCCACCTTACCGGCAAGAAGGTCATCGCCGAATGGGCCGAGAATCAGGAAATCATCACCATGCTGCGAGGCATGGGCGTCGACTATGCACAGGGTTACGGTATTTCAGAACCGAAGCGCGTTGTCATGGCGGTTATAGCCGGCAGTCAGGTACCGTAAGAGGGCCTGCTGGCACGCCGGTGGCCTGGCATGGCGCAGGGGCAGAAAATCTGCGGATCAATGTCGACTGAATCGCTGACGGAGCATGGAGATGGCAACACCTGTCAGACTGTACTCATCGTTTGCCGACTTTTACCCGGACTACTTGCGCGCCCATCAGAACCGTAGTTGCCGGCGCCTGCATTTTCTCGGGACGACCCTGGTCCTGCTGATCGTGATCGGGTCTGTGCTCAGTGCGGAGTGGCGATGGCTGTTCGTGCTCCCGATCGCCGGCTATGGTCCGGCCTGGATCGGGCACTTCTACTTTGAACGAAACCGTCCGGCGACCTTCAGTCACCCGTTGTACAGCCTGATCGGCGACTTCCGCATGTACGTGGATATGTTGAGCGGCAAGGTCTCGCTGTAGGAGTGTCTGGAGGCGCTACTACGGCGTGTCGCGGGCGCGCTGGAGCAGGGTACGGAGGAGTCGGCGCAGGTTTGCGCGGGCTGCCTCGGGTTCGCCAAGCGCAGGAAGTACATCGGCAATTGCTTCCAGGGTGGACATCCACTCCTTGCGTGGCGATTTGCGCAGGCGTCCGTACATTGATGTTTCGCGAGGCTTGAGCACAAGGCGTGGCAACTTCAGAAACCAGGCATTGCGCCACCACAGGGTTTTGGCCTGGCTCCAGGTTCCGTCGATGACGATAATTCCATCCAGGCCATGTCGCCGCAGATCACGCAGTTTGCCATGACGATCCATGAGCAGAACCGGGTCGCTTTGTGAAACCGCCGGAATTGGGCCTGGCAGTTTCGCTGTTGCCAGCACAGCCCACCGGCTCCGGTCGAGCTTGGTGCCGCCAACCGCATGCTCAAGAGATGCCCATGAAAGGCCAACCCGGATCTCGGCCCTGGCGATCGTTGCTGTCACGAGCTTTGCGGTGCCCAGTACGGCATCGTCTTCCTGTGGATGCTGAAGGATGACAATGCGTAGCCTGGTCTGTACCGGTTCAACCCGATCGCAGATGCACACCCCCGGCGCCTTGCCGCAGCGGGGGCAGGCGACGGTTTCAACCGTCATCGGAATTCAAAGCGCATCGACAGATCGACGGCGCGGACATTCTTGGTAAGCGCGCCGATTGATATGAAGTCCACGCCGGTTTCGGCAACTGGTCTCAACGTTTCAAAGTTGATGCCGCCGGACGCTTCCAGCGTCGTCCTTGGCGACAGGCGGTCGCGAAGGGCAACGGCGTCCCGGATTCGCGGCACCTCGAAATTGTCCAGAAGCAGCCGGTCGGCACCTGCCGCCATCGCCTCTTCGGCCTGAGCCAGGTTCTCTACCTCGACTTCCAGCAATACCGTTACGCTTTGTTCGCGAGCACGACGTACGGCTGACGTAATGCCGCCAGCCGCAACAATGTGGTTTTCCTTGACCAGAATGCCGTCGTAAAGACCCATCCGGTGATTGGTACCCCCACCAATGCGCACGGCATATTTCTGGGCGAGTCTGAGGCCGGGAATCGTCTTGCGGGTATCCAGGACTTGAGCGCGTGTGCCATTGATTGCGTCGACGCATACGCGCGTGGCCGAAGCCACTGCAGACAAGATCTGCAGAAAATTGAGCGCGGTGCGTTCGCCGGTGAGCAATGGTTGTGCGGCCCCCTGTACTTCACACAGCACCTGCTCAGACCCGACGCTGTCACCTTCACCCACGTGCCACTCAATGACAATTGACGGATCCAGTTGACGGAAGACTTCCTTGACCCAGGGCTGGCCACAGATCACGGCAGCGTCGCGCGAAACAATGCGACCATGTGCCTGCTGCTGTCCGGGTACCAGACCAGCGGTGAGATCGCCGCTGCCTATATCTTCGGCCAGCGCTATCTGCACCGATCCGGTGATATGGGCAATCAGCTCAGCAGACATTCTGGTGGACATGGGAAATCAGATCCGGGGTATCAGCGATACCCGTTTTCAGGAATCAGAAGGGCAGGCCGTGCGATTGGCCGCCCATCGCCATCAACATCGGGATGGAGAGCACGAAATTGACACGCGACGCCAGCATGGCCGTGCCGCGCGCACTGGCTTTCTGCTCATCGGTAGCCGCAACGACCCCAAGGATCTTTTTCTGATTGGGCCAGATAATGAACCAGACGTTCAGCATCATGATGATGCCCAGCCAGCCACCGACACCAATTGTCTCGAAGCCATCACGAAACAACAGCCCCTTCATCATGCCGCCACCGCCGTAGGCAAACTCCATCAGCATGATGCCGCTCAAAACAGTAACCAGAGCGCCCCAACGAAACCAGAGCAGCGCACGCGGTGCGATGTACTTGGCGATACCGGCATTTCCGGGGCCACCCTTGTCGGCAAGACCCGCGGCCATGCCAGGAATCTGCACAACATTGAAATAGTAGAGCAGGCCGATCCACATCACGCCGGAAATGATGTGCAGCCAGCGATCAAGGCTGGCGAGGTTCACGGTAACGCCGGAACTGGCCGGCAGAAGCACGCTGATGATGACAAGCAGTATCAGGCCGACAATGATCGAAGCCGAAACGGACTTGAGTGGATTCATGGTGCTTTCCCCTTTATGTCCGGTGAAACCCGAACATTCGCCAGAATAGCGGATTCGTAGACGGGTTTGAATCGATTGACGATTTCGCAGAAAAGATCGGCTGTGCGCTCGGCATCATAAATAGCTGAATGTGCGCTGGCGGAGTCCCATTCCATTCCTGCCGCCATTGCCGCCTGGGCCAGTACGGTCTGGCCAAAGGCAACGCCGCAGAGCGTGGCCGTGTCGAGCACGCTGAAGGGATGAAACGGGCTGCGTTTGACGCCAGTGCGGGCAATCGTCTCGTTAAGAAACCCCAGGTCGAAGTGCGCGTTGTGGGCCACAATAATTGCCCGTTTGCAGTCCGTGCTTTTCATGGCCTCGCGAACCGGTTTAAACACGTGTTGCAGTGCTTCGCGCTCGGGTTTGGCCAGTCGCAGCGGGTGGAACGGATCGATCCCGGTCACCTGCAGTGCGGCGGGTTCCAGATTGGCGCCTCAAAAGGTTCTACATGGCAAGCCACCGTTTCTTACGGTGCAGGCGTCCATCTTCGTCCATGTGCAGGATGACTGCTGCGATCTCCAGCAAGGCATCTGTCTTGCAATTGAAGCCACCCGTTTCAAGGTCGATCACAACCGGCAGGAAGCCGCGAAAGCGGCGACTCATGACTGATGATGGCGACGATGCCGGGGTCACGGAGTTCCCTGAAAAGTCCGCTGCGTTTCGCTGGCTGTCGGTGGACGAAGCCGTCATCCTGCAAGCTCTTTCAGTTCGGCGGCATGGTCCAGAAGCAACGCCAGCGTATAACGCACACCAAATCCTGTTGCGCCACCCGGCACTTGCGCCAGACCATCCTTGCGCCACGCGGCTGCCAGATCCATATGAATCCACGGCGCGGTATCGGGTACAAAACGCTGCAGAAAGCGGGTTGCCAGAATCTGGTCTGCTTCACCGGATGAAGCGCATTGGGCGACATCCGCCGCCTTGGACTTCAGGTCGTCGTCGAAGTCAGCATCATTCGGAAATGGCCAGACTCGTTCGCCAACCAGGCGCCCGGTCCGAATCAGCAGTTCGTTGAATGCTTCGCGGTTGGTGAATACGCCGCTGAACCGTTCAGACAGGGCGTAAACACACGCGCCAGTCAGCGTGGCGTAGTCGAGCATGAGTTGTGGCTTTTCACGCCCTGCCAGTGCAAGCGTGTCTGCCAGGACCATACGACCCTCGGCATCTGTATGCATGACTTCAATAGTCACGCCGTTGCTGGCAGTGATGACGTCGCGCTGCTTGTACGCGGCGGGTCCGGTACGGTTTTCAGTAATCGCGAGCCAGCAATCAACTTTTAACGGGGACTTCAACTCCGTGAGCGCCAGCAGTACGGCAAGTGCAACGGCACTGCCGGACATATCCGTATGCATGTCCAGCATGTGCGGCGCCGCCTTGAGATTCGTGCCACCGGTATCAAAAATGATTCCTTTGCCGACCAGCGCCACGTCGGGCCGCCTGGTGGCAGGTGCCGTGCCCTTCGTCTTCTTGTTGCGGGATGAAGTATTCCGGGGTCGATAGCGCAGGTGGGCGATGCCGGCGTCGGAGGTGCCATTCCCCTGAGCAACAGCGAGAAAGGCCCCCGCATTCAGCTTTCTGAGTTTGTCTTCGCCCAACCAGTCGAAGCTCCAGCCGCAGGTTGCAGCCAGCGAGGCGAGGATGTCCCGGTAGGCTGTAGTCGACAGCTTGTTGGCCGGCAGTGCAGTCAGCCAGCGGACCAGATTTGCGGCGTCGATCTCTGCCATCGTGCGATTGAGGTCGAGGTGTTTTTTAAGGCCCAGCAGTTGAACCACCTTGAGTGCTGGTGGTACCGGCTTCCGGCGGAATGATGGCAAGTTCCAGGCACGTGCGCCCAGCGCCAGCAGCAGGGCAGTCATCACGCGTTCTCTGTCTTGCGTGGTAAACCCGCTAACCAGTATGCCGATGGATCGTGGCTGGTCCGCAAGGCTGTCGGCAGCAACTTCACCAGCTAATCTCAGCAAGTTAAACGCAGTCGGCAGCATGGTTGTGCTGCCTTTTTCAGGCTTGGGCAAAACGCCGATGGTCACCCCCGTACCACCTGTCAGGGTGCCATGCAGCGGGCGCTCCTTGTCATCTGTAGCACGACGTTTGAAGACGGACTGGAGCTGCTTCAGACCGGGAACTGCAGTCCACACGCTGGTTGGAATACGATGCGGCACAATAACGATCAGATGGTCGAGTTTGCCGACCAGGGCATTGCTGATGCGTTCGCTGGACTGTGAAATCCTGAATGATCGAGCCGGCGGCAAAAGTACCTCAGTCCTGGTCTGCTTGACCCTTCTGTGTGAAACGCCGATCATTTGTTTACGCCGCGCTTGCCTCGAGGTTCTAATGTTGGGGCCCGAAGTATAGGGCAAGTCGTCCAGCATCAGCGGAGCCACAGTGGCCGATTCCAGCAACTCTATTGGGCAATTTGAAGATCCGGATCCGGAAGAGACCCGGGATTGGATCGAGTCGATCGATTCCGTGCTCCGCACAACCGGGCCGGATCGCGCTCAGTATCTGCTGAATCACATGGTGGATCATGCGCGCCGATCAGGTGCGTACCTGCCATTTCGGCCGAATACGGCCTATCTAAACACCATCCCGTTGTGGCTGCAGCCGCAGTATCCGGGTAACCGGGCTATCGAGCGCCGGCTGGAGGCGTACCTGCGCTGGAATGCAATGGCGATGGTCGTGCAGGCCAACCGCCAGAGTTCGGAGTTTGGCGGCCACATTGCCACCTACGCATCGGCTGCCACGCTGTACGAAGTCGGCTTCAATCATTTCTGGCGCGCAGCCAATGCAGAGTTTGGCGGCGACCTGATCTACATCCAGGGTCATTCATCGCCCGGAATTTATGCCAGGGCCTTCCTGGAAGGGCGTCTTTCAGCCGAGCAGCTTGATAACTTCCGCCAGGAAGTGACGGGCAAGGGCAAGGGTCTGTCTTCCTACCCGCATCCGTGGCTGATGCCGGATTTCTGGCAGTTTCCGACGGTATCCATGGGGCTGGGCTCCATGATGAGCATTTACCAGGCACGCTTCATGCGTTACCTGGAAAACCGCGGACTCGCCGATACCAAGGGTCGCAAGGTCTGGTGCTTCCTGGGTGACGGTGAGATGGACGAACCCGAATCGATGGGCGCCATCACCATGCCGGTGCGCGAGAAGCTGGACAATCTGATCTTTGTGATCAATTGCAATCTGCAGCGGCTCGATGGTCCCGTACGCGGCAATGGCAAGATCATTCAGGAACTGGAGTCAGCCTTCAGGGGCGCCGGCTGGGCGGTAATCAAGGTTGTATGGGGATCCCGCTGGGATCCGTTGCTCGCCAGGGACACCTCGGGTCTGCTCCGTCGCCGGATGGAAGAAGCGGTGGACGGGGAGTACCAGAGTTTCAAGGCCGGTGGTGGCGCCTATGTGCGCGAACACTTTTTCGGCAAGTATCCTGAACTGAAGGAGATGGTTGCCAATTTTTCGGATGACGAAATCTATCGTCTGAACCGCGGTGGCCTGGATGCCATCAAGGTCTATGCCGCCTACGACCGGGCAATGAAACAGGATGGTCGCCCGGTGGTCATCCTCGCCAAGACAGTCAAGGGTTACGGTATGGGTGACGCTGGTGAGGGTCAGATGACCGCTCACCAGGCGAAGAAGCTTGATACCGACGATCTGAAGGCGATGCGCGATCGTTTCAACATCCCGATCTCCGATGCCGAGATCGAGAAAATTCCATTCTATTTGCCGGCCGAGGACAGCGAGGAGATTCGCTACCTGAAGGAACGGCGCAAGCAGCTCGGCGGCTATCTGCCAGCCCGCAAGGGGCGAATCGCACCGTTAACCGTGCCGGAGCTGGACGCATTCAGCAGCCAGCTCGAGGGTTCGGGTGAGCGGGCCGTGTCAACCACGATGGTCTTCGTCCGGATACTTTCGACCCTGGTCAGGGACAAGAACATCGGCAAGAACGTCGTGCCGATCGTCCCGGATGAGGCACGAACCTTCGGCATGGAAGGCATGTTCCGGCAGGTAGGCATCTATTCTTCAGTGGGCCAGCTCTATACGCCACAGGATGCCGAGCAGCTCGTGTACTACCGCGAAGCGCGTACCGGCCAGATCCTGCAAGAGGGCATCAATGAGGCTGGCGCATTTTGCTCGTGGATGGCAGCGGCCACGGCTTACGCGAACCATGGCGTGTATACCGTTCCGTTCTATACCTTCTATTCGATGTTTGGCTTCCAGCGCATCGGTGATTTCATCTGGGCGGCTGGCGATATACAGGCCAAGGGCTTTCTGATGGGCGGTACAGCGGGTCGCACAACGCTGGCCGGTGAGGGTTTGCAGCATCAGGACGGCCATAGCCATCTGGCGGCATCGACAATTCCCAACTGTGTAGCCTACGACCCGGCCTTTGGTTACGAGCTTGCGGTGATCATCCAGGATGGCCTGCGGCGCATGTACGTGGAGCAGGAGCGGATTTTCTATTACATCACCATGATGAATGAGAATTACCCGCAGCCGGCGTTGCCCGAAGGTGTCAATGAAGGCATTTTGCGTGGCATGTACAGCCTGTCATCCGGCGGCCGTGGCAAGCTCCGCGTGCAGTTGCTGGGGGCCGGCACGATTCTGCGCGAGGTGATTGCCGCTGCTGAAATGCTCGAGAAGGACTGGCAGATTCCTGCCGATGTCTGGAGCGTTACCAGTTTCAGCGAACTGCGGCGCGACGGCATCGACTGCGATCGCTGGAACCTGCTGAACCCGGACAAGACGCCACGCAAGTCATTCATTGAACGCACGCTGCCTGCCGACCGCGGTCCCTTCGTGGCGGCCAGCGATTACATGCGCATCGTGGCTGAGCAGATTCGCCCCTGGATTCCCGGGCGGTTTACAGTTCTTGGCACGGATGGCTTTGGTCGCAGTGACTCACGGGCGGCATTACGTGATTTCTTCGAGGTTGATGCGCGGTACGTAGTGATTGCAGCCCTGAAGTCCCTTGCGGATGAGGGCTCCATCGAACCCAGGACGGTCGTCGAGGCGATCAAGAAGCTTGGCATTGATCCTTCCCGGCCCAACCCGGTTACTGTCTAGGCCATGCACAGACAGTGGGTGTATCCGCATATGAAAGAAGTCCATGGCGCGGCGTGAAGTAACCATTCCTGATCTCGGCGACTTCAAGGACGTCGAGATTATCGAGATTCTCGTCAAGGCCGGTGACGTGGTCAGTGTCGAGCAGCCGCTCCTGGTCCTGGAAACCGAAAAAGCCGCCATGGAGGTGCCATCACCTAGCGCGGGTACGGTGCTGGAGCTGAAGGTTGAGCAGGGCGGACGAGTGTCCAAGGGTGATCTGATCGTGATCCTGGATGCTGAAGAAAGCGCCAGCGATGGCAAAGACACTGCAGCAGCGGCTTCAGCTGCCAACGATCAAGCAGCCGCAAAGAAGACTGAAGCAGCCGCAAAGAAGACTGAAAAGGAAGGGGTTGCGACCAAAGACACGCCCAAAGTCACGCCCGAGGCTGCTCCCGAAGCTACTCCTGCGCGGACCGCGCCTGCGGACACTGCCAAACGGGCCCCGTCTCTGTCCGGAAGCCTGCCACCAATCGACGAGAGCAATTTCGCCAAGGCCCATGCCAGCCCCTCGGTGCGCAAGTTTGCCCGCGAGCTCGGTGTCGATCTGGGTCGTGTCAAGGGTTCTGGCCAGAAGGGCCGCGTGGTCGTCGATGACATCAAGACTTTCGTCAAGTCGATCATGAGTGGCGCAGCCAGTGCGGCGCCCGCGCTGCCGAAGGTGCCAGTCGTTGATTTCGGCAAGTTCGGTCCGGTCGAGGTCAAGCCACTTTCACGTGTGCAGAAGATTTCCGGGCCGCGACTGCAGGCCGCGTGGCTCAATATTCCACACGTCACCCAGCACGACGAAGCGGACATCAGCGATCTGGAAGCCCGGCGCAATGCGCTGAAGGCTGGGGCAGAACTGGCAGGTGCGAGACTGACGCCGCTGGCATTTTTCATACGTGCCTGTGTGCTGGCGCTGAAGGAGTTCCCGGCCTTCAACAGCTCATTGACGGAAGACGGCGCAAGCCTGGTGATGAAGAACTACTGGCACATCGGCTTTGCCGCTGATACGCCCCAGGGTTTGGTCGTCCCGGTGATTCGCAATGTCGAGCAGATGAATGTCTTCGATATAGCGAAGGAACTGGGCATATTGTCTGAAAAGGCGCGTGCCGGAAAAATATCAGCGGCAGAGATGCAGGGCGGGACCTTCACGGTTTCCAGTCTCGGTGGAATCGGCGGGACCTATTTCACCCCGATCGTCAACGCGCCCGAAGTGGCGATACTCGGCATTGGCCGGGCTCAGACCCGACCCGTATGGCTGAAGAACAAGTTTGTGCCCCGGTTGCTGGTGCCGCTATCCCTGTCTTACGACCATCGGGTCATCGACGGGGCGACAGGCGTTCGATTCTCCACTTTTCTCGTCGACTTGCTGGCCGATGTGGAAAAGCTGGTGAAAGCCTGATCGATGGCACTGACTGATGTAAAGGTTCCGAACCTCGGCGATTTCAAGGACGTTGAGGTGATCGAGGTTCACGTCAAGCCTGGCGATACGGTACAACCGGAGTCACCGCTGATCACGGTGGAAACAGACAAGGCGGCCATGGATGTGCCGGCACCGGATGCCGGTGTGATCAAGGAAGTACTGATCAAGTCCGGTGACAAGGTCAGCGAGGGGTCGTTGATCGTACGTCTGGAAGCAGCCGCAAAAGCAGATTCAGCGTCGGCTCCGAAGCCTGAGTCCAAAAAAGTCGAAAAGAAGACCGGCTCTGCAGAATCTGCGTCGGCCGCCCTCCGGAGACCGGAAGCAAAGGATCCTGGGCAAGGAAGCGGAAGCAAAGCCGCGCCTGCCGAAGCAACCACCCATGGCAAGAAGTACGATGGCAAGGCAGACCGCGAGGCCGACGTCCTGGTGCTCGGCGCCGGTCCGGGCGGGTATCCGGCGGCTTTCCGGGCCGCTGATCTGGGCCTGAACGTCACGCTGGTTGAACGCTGGCCGGAACTTGGTGGTGTTTGCCTTAACGTGGGCTGTATTCCGTCCAAGGCGCTGCTGCATGCGGCGCGCGTTATCGACGAAACGGAGTCTATGGCCGAATGCGGTCTGCGCTTTGAGTCGCCAAAAATCGACCTCGATGCCCTTCGTGGCTGGAAGGACAAGATTGTTGGCAAGCTGACGGGTGGATTGGCGACCCTGGCCAGGCAGCGCAAGGTAACTGTGGTCAAGGGTACGGGGCGCTTTCTGTCGGCGAATCATCTGGAAGTCAGTGATGGCGACAAAAAGCAGGTTATCGCTTTCAAAACCTGCGTGATTGCTGCCGGTTCCGAACCCGTCAAGCTGCCTGGATTTCCCGACGACCCGCGCATCATCGATTCAACCGGTGCCCTGGAGCTCAAGGCCATCCCGAAGACAATGCTGGTCGTGGGCGGCGGCATCATCGGCCTGGAAATGGCGACTGTCTATGCGGCACTGGGTACAAAAATTTCTGTCGTTGAACTGACTGATGCATTGATGCCCGGCACTGATCCGGACCTGGTCAGGCCACTGCAAAAACGTATTGCCAAGCGTTACGAGCAGATCCTGCTGGGTACCAAAGTCGTGAAGATCAAGCCTGCCAAGGACGGCCTGCACGTCAGTTTTGACGGCAAAACCTCAGGTACCCAGGTGTTTGATCAGGTACTGATGTCCGTTGGCCGCTCGCCCAATGGCAAACGTATCGGTGCCGAGAATGCCGGCGTTACAGTGACAGACAACGGTTTCATAAAGGTCGATCGGCAAATGCGCACGAACGTGCCGCACATATTTGCTGTGGGCGATATCGTTGGTCAGCCAATGCTGGCCCACAAGGCGAATCATGAAGGCCGTGTTGCCGCCGAGGTTGCTGCCGGCATGAAGGTGGCCTTCGATGCCCGGGTGATCCCCTCGGTCGCTTATACGGACCCGGAGGTCGCTTGGGTCGGCATCACCGAAACCGAGGCCAAGGCGCAGGGTATCGCCTACGGCAAGGGCAGCTTTCCGTGGGCGGCGAGCGGCCGGTCACTGGGGCTGAATCGGGACGAAGGGGTCACCAAGCTGCTGTTCGACAAGGATACTCATAGGGTAATTGGTGCGGGCATTGTCGGTCCCAATGCCGGCGAACTGATCAGTGAGGTTAGCCTGGCGATTGAGATGGGTTGCGATGCTGCCGACATCGGGCTCACGATCCATCCTCATCCGACGTTGTCGGAAACGGTGGCATTCGCCGCCGAAGCCTACGAAGGCACGCTTGTCGACCTGTACCTGCCAAAGAAGAAGTAGCTGGCATTCACCCGGGTTAAGTAAACGTAAGCTTCCTGCAGAGTCTCCGGCAATGTCGCACCTGCAAATATTCGCGCCAATGCAGCAACAAGCTGCAGCGATGTAGACGACTTCATACCTTTACCCGGAGACAGACGATGAAAACGACTGCAATCGGTAGCGTCCTGGCACTGGCGGTTCTGATGGGAACGAGTGCGTTCGCGGCCGACAAGGCGCCGACATCCACCAAAGCAACTGACTCATACAGCAGTACGTCGGCCGAAGCCAAACATCCCACCCAGGAGCAGTGCAAGACGCAAGCCACTGCCAAGAAGCTGAACGGCAAGAAGCGAAGCGAGTTTATGAAGAGTTGCGAGGCGGGCAAGGCTACGTCCTGATACATTGCCGGCACCGATCAACGATCGGTGCCGGCCTTCTGCGCGTGATTCCACACAACCATGTACACGCTGTTCATTGCCAACAAGAACTACTCTTCCTGGTCGCTGCGTCCCTGGGTTCTGATGAAAACCCTTGGTATTCCGTTTGACGAACGGCTGCAGGCTTTTGTTCAGCAAGCTACGCCCGGAAAGGACTCCAACCGGGCGGCCTTTCGGCAGTTTTCGCCAACCGGGCTTGTGCCGTGTCTGCACGATGCCGGGACGGTCGTCTGGGATTCCCTGGCTATCGTTGAATATCTCGCTGAACGGTATCCGGCAATTTGGCCGGCGGATGGCATTGCGCGGGCCTGGGCCCGCAGTGCAGCCGCAGAAATGCACACTGGCTTTGGCACGCTGCGCAGTGTTTGTTCGATGAGTTGCGGGCAGCGCATTCGTCTCCACGAAATCTCGCCGGCGCTGCAACGTGAGCTGGACCGTCTGGGCGAATTGTGGACAGAAGGATTGCATCGTTTTGGTGGCCCTTACCTGGCTGGTACCTCGTTTGGCGCTGTGGATGCCTTCTATGCGCCAGTCGCCTTCAGGGTCCAGACCTATGCCTTGCAGCTGAGTGGCAAGGCGAACGACTATGCGACGCGGCTGCTGGCCTTGCCGGCCATGGCAGACTGGTATGACGCGGCGCTTAAAGAAACCTGGCGGGAAGCCGCCCATGAGCAACTGACTCGCAGCGCTGGTGAGATTATCGAGGATTTACGCGCAACTGGCTGAATATTAATAGGTTATATCTGCCTGGTATGTCTGTAGTGGCTAGTGACCAGGCCCTCGAATCTCCCTGTCCAGATGCGTGCAGAACCTGCGATACCGCTCTTCAAGGCCAGGCACCGGCGTTAACGCCAGCGGTACCAGCCGATCATTTGGCCACTGCCGCGCGGTGTCACCGGCAATCAGACGCGCCAGCCCGCGTGCCGTTGCTTCCGGGTCATTCGCACGCGCTACGGGAACGCCACACAGCGTTGCGATACAACGCACCAGATATTCGTTGGCCGACAGCCCGCCGGTAATCAGAACTTCCTGAAGGGGCACGGTGTGAGGTGCCATCTCCAGCAGATTCGACTGCAGCAGGAAGGCTATGCTTTCAAGAACCGCGAGGGCACGGATACCGGCAGTAGTCGCTCCGTTATCATCAATAAACCGCGATTGCAGATCGCTAATCCAGTACGGTGATCCCAGCCCGGAGACACCATTGACAAAGAGCGGGATGATTGTTGGTTGCCGTCCGGCCGAATGGCCGGCGGCCACCAGTTCTGCCGCCTCATCGGCTAGCCGGGTCATATCGACGGCTGCAACGCCTTCGATCCCGGCCAGCCAGTCCAATGCACTGCCGGCGCCGTTTACCGTGCCTTCCAGTGCATAACAACGTTGGCTGAGGTCCGACCACAGCAGGCTGACCAGCAATCGTGGTGCCTTCGGTAGCGCTCCGCTTACCGTCCGCAGGGCAAATGCACCGGTGCCCAGATTCAGATAGGCGCGGCCCGGGTCCAGCGGACCGACGGCAAAGGGCACGGCAGACTGATCGCCAGTCAACACGGTGAAAGGTACCGGCCCCAACGGCGTGGCCAGCGTGCCAAACCTGAACCGGTTGTCCACGCTGTCTGGCAGGGTTGCAGCGTCAATGCCGAACAGTGTCAGAAGCTGCGGCGACCAGTTGCGGGTATCCAGATCCCATAGCTGAGTCCGTGCGGCATTACATGGATCGACTACCAGCGGATGTTCGTTCAGCAACCGGCAGGTCAGAAAGCTCGCGAGCGGTCCCATGACCAGATCTCCAGCTGCCTGGGCCGCTGCAACAGCCGGCAGATTGTCCAGGCACCAGCGCATCTTGCTGGCACCGTAATGGGGCGTCATTGTCAGTCCGGTTCGGGTGCGTATCTCAGCGGCATATTCCTGCAAGCGTTCCAGCCATTCGGCATTCCGCCGGTCCTGCCAGGAGATGACAGGTGAAAGCGCAGTTCCGGAATGCCGCTGCCAGCAGACCATGCTGGAGCGCTGGGTAGCGAGCCCTGCGGCCTCTATGCGGCTTCCGGGAGGAAGCTGGCCGCAAGCGTGGTCGATGGCCTCCCGCAAGGAACGAACGAGTTCTTCAGGGTCGTGGTCTATATGGCCCTGATCGTTGCGGAACGTAGCGATCGGAACGCCGTGTGATGCTGCAATTTCACCCCGACGATTGAATACCAGAGCCCGGCTGCTGCTGCCACCCTGATCGAGCGCCAGGTAGTAGTCAGTCACAATGCTTCTCCTGCCACGCCGGCAGTGTTACCACAGTGCCATCTAGCGATGGCGTCGCGCCTGGCGTAGTGGCCCGTCCGCTGGGGTTTTGTGAGGGTACTCACATTCCCTGCTGATCGGGCAATGCGGACAATCCGGCTGGCGGGCCTTGCAGATATATCGACCCAGAAGAATCAGCCAGTGGTGCGCATCGCGACGAAACTCTGCGGGTGTGGTGGCCATCAGCGCATCTTCCACCGCCCGTGGTGTGTTGCCGGGTGCCAGCCCGGTACGGTTGGCGACGCGAAATATGTGGGTATCCACCGCAATGGTCGGTTCTCCGAAGGCAGTGTTCAGTATCACGTTCGCGGTCTTGCGGCCGACCCCCGGTAGCGCTTCAAGTGCTGCACGGTCATGCGGTACTTCACCCTGGTGCAGTTCCATGAGCATTTCACAGGTTCGGATAATGTTCCGGGCCTTGGTATTGAACAGGCCGATGGTTCGTATGTGCTGCTTCAGACGGGCTTCACCAAGCGCGGCGATGCCGGCCGGCGTGTTGGCGACGGCAAACAGTCCCGTCGTTGCCTTGTTGACGCTGATGTCGGTTGCCTGTGCCGACAGAATCACGGCAATCAACAGTTCAAATGGAGACCGATACACCAGCTCGGTTGTCGGTTGAGGGTTTGCCTCCCGCAGCCGCTTGAACAGCGTGGTTCGCTGCCGTGGAGTCATTGCCGGTTCACCAGCAATTGGCGTAACGCTACCAGCCCGGCAAGCAGAAACAGTGCGCCGGCTGGCAGCAGTGCAATGGACAATGCCGGTGCCAGTACTTCACGCAGCGCACCCAGACCGGCAAGCAGCAGCACAAAAACCAGACCCTGGCGCAAGGCGTCACCAACCGCGCCGGCCAGAACCCGCCATGAGCCCTGGCTGCCGGACCAATACCCGGCACGGTCGAGAATCAGGCAATTGATGACGATCAGCGGCACAAACAGCCCGATCTCCTCGTATTGCAAAAACGCGTACGCCTGAAACAGCAGATCTACGGCAGTGACCAGCGCACCGATCAGCGCCAGAAGCGCGGCGGTACGCCCACGTCGCGGCAGCAGTCGGCCCACCGTGGCCGCAAACATGTTGCTGAAAAGGAGCACGGCGAGGGAGCCAAGACCGAGAGCGAGCCCGGCGTCAAAACTGCGGCTGGCCCCCAGCAACGGACAGAGGCCGATCAGTACCCCCAGCTGCCAGGTCGCACGCGGCGTACTGCGGTCGTCCACGCTGGTATCAGTGCTGGTCAGATTCATGGGAGGCAAGTATCTGTGACTTGTGAATCGCGAAGTATTCCACTGCCTGGCGCACACCACTGACAACAGCGCGGCTGCTGACTGTGGCGCCGGCAATGGCATCGAAGTTACCACCATCGCTCTTCAGACCCCAACGGCCGGCAGGTGAGTCAGCCAGCGATCGGCCAGTAAACGTGGCGATCCAGGTTGATTTGTCAGGCTCGATCGCGTCGCCTATGCCCGGGGTTTCGTGCTGTTCCAGGATGCTCACACCCAGCACTGTGCCAGCTGCATCGATGCCGACCAGCAACTTTATGGGCCCGCCGAAACCATTGCTGGCGATGACCGTGAGTGCAGCTGCTGTGGGTATGCCGCCCAATCGTGCCAGATAGACCGGCAGCGGCTGACCATCTCCGGTCGATAGCAGCACCACATCCTGGTCCGGATGGTTGTCATAGAGGCTCGCCGGAAGTACTGCAGCCAACATTGCCCTGGTTTGACGGGTTGCATTATTGGCAATTTGATCGCGCGTAAGCCACCAGCTGCCGCCCACAAGACCTGCCGCAACGATGACCACCAGCAGGTAGCCGCCGAGGGCGGCTCTGCCCGTCGCGGAAGGGCCCGACAACGGTTGTTCGCTGGTGTTCCCGGTCATGTCGCTCGCCCGTAGACCCGCGGTCGTGTCCAGCGATCGACCAGAGGCACAGCAAGGTTCATCAGGAGTACTGAAAACGCGACGCCATCCGGGTAACTGCCCCAGGTACGAATCGCAAACGTCAGGACCCCGATGCCAATGCCATAGATCAACCGCCCCAGTCCGGTT
This sequence comes from Gammaproteobacteria bacterium, assembly GCA_041396045.1. Taxonomy (GTDB): domain Bacteria; phylum Pseudomonadota; class Gammaproteobacteria; order Steroidobacterales; genus SHZI01. Next base: position 221,918 of record JAWKZI010000002.1, read on the forward strand.
GTGGGTGAAGAAACCGGGTCGGTGGCTATAAAAAAGGCGGCGAGCATCGCGCCACCGCTGAACAGGTGAAAACCCGGCGATGGATGTGTATTCGGATCCAGGAGCCACGCCAGCGTTGCCATGCCGAGGAGCCCGCCCAGGACGCCGGTCGGTGTCTGCCAGCGAATGATGCCGAGTAACAGCAGCATGAATCCGCCAATCGCCACGAAGTTATTCATCCACTCCCAGCCCGCGCCACCGAAGTCGCCGAAGACGGGGTTGATCCTGATTTCGTCCATGGTCCGCATGGAAGCGAGCCCATCCTTCGCCGTATCCAGCACAGTGGCCCGGGCGACGGCGTCCACACTGAGGCCGTCCGGAAAGGTACCGGTTAACCAGTACTGGATCGTTGCCGCTGTGTCCGGGCGCACATAGTCCAGGTCGCCGATATCCGGCGCCGGCCAGACAGTCATTGCGGCCGGGAAGCTGACCAGCACCAGAACAAAGCCCGCCATTGCCGGATTGAAGAGGTTGTAGCCGAGTCCGCCATAAGCGTGTTTGGCAACCGCAATGGCAAAGACCATGCCGGTTGCGGTGACCCACCACGGGCACAACGGCGGCAGACAGAAGGCAAAAAGGACGGCCGTGACAAGCGCACTGCCATCGGCGAGAAAAGGTGCAGCTGATTTCCCCGCCAGACGCAGACAGGCGGCTTCAGTCAGAACGCCAGCCAGCAGCGCGACAGCAGCATTCAGAAGTATGCCGGGGCCGTAAAACCACACGTGGGTTATCAGCGCCGGCAGCAACGCCACCAATACGGCGCGCATCATGGTGCCGACGGTGAGGCGCGACCGCCACGGTGGTGGCGGTATTGTGTCGAACTGCATCAACCACTCACCAGAGTCTTGCCGGCGATAAACTGCACGCTCAGCGGGATATGGCTGGGACACACGTAATCACAGGCACCGCATTCAATGCACTCGTTAATTCCCAATGTCAGCAAATCGCCACTAGCCCCGGCCCGCACGGCGATGAGGAGCTCCTGGGGCGAGAGTCGCGCCGGGCAGGCATCCACACATTTGCCACAGCGGATGCACGGCATTTCGTCCCGCGGCGTGCCGAGTTCATCTGCCGTCGCCGCGATCAGGCAGTTGGTCGCACTGGTGATCGGCAGCGTATCGGCAGGCAGGGCAATGCCCATCATCGGCCCGCCCATGATCAGTCGGGCAGGCGTCTGTCGATAACCACCGGCGAGCGCAATGAGGTCGGCCACCGGCGTGCCAATTCGCGCTTCGACGTTGCAGGGTTCTGTCACCGCGCCGCCGGTAACGGTCACTATTCTGGAGATCAGCGGCTGACCGTGCTCGAAGAGTTGGGCAACTGCTGCTGCTGTCGCTACGTTCTGACACAAGATACCTACATCAGGCGGGAGGCCGCCGGCAGGCACCTCGCGGCCAAATATCAGTTCGACGAGTTGGCGCTCACCGCCGGACGGGTATTTCGATGTCACCACCGAAGTCACGATGCGCTCGTCTCCGAGGGCAGCCAATGCATCAACCAGTGCGATGCGTGCGGCCGGCATGGCGGATTTCACGGCAATCACGCACCGGGGCGCATCCAGTGCCGTCATCAACAAACGGGCACCCGCCACGACCAGGCTGGCCCGCTCGCGAATCAGCATGTCATCGCAACTTATATATGATTCGCATTCGGCGCCATTGAGCAACAGGATCGATCCAGTGCCGGCGCGCGCCAATTTCTGAGCGGTAGGGAACAGCGCCCCGCCGAGGCCCAGGATACCGCCCTCGGCAACGCGCTGTTGAAAGGCAGCCCGCCATTCGCCCCGGGCAGCCGCGTTGGCCGCGGAGCCGTTATCCGGCAAGGCGCCCATGCCAGCCGTGTAGCCGTCCCAGCGCTTGTCCCGACCATCACTCTCGATGACGACACAAGGCACCGGGTTGCTGCTGCCTGCCACGACAAAGGTATCGATAGCACTGACCCGGCCACTGATCGAGGCATGGATCCGCAAGCCGGGAACAATCCGGCGCGTCTCGGCAACGGGTTCGCCACACAAGACGTTCTGCCCGGGTGATACGAGCGGTACCGCGATATCGCCAGGGCATTGGGCCAGAGAAATCCAGACCTTGGCAGGTAGCGGCGCAATGCGTAACGGGGGCTGGGTTGAACGATTCTTGCGGAGCGGAATATGGACGCCCCAGACCGGTCGCCGAGGTTGTGGATCGTAGGTCATCGCAGCAGGATCGCTCATCGTCTCCCCCGCGCCCCCGACGGGCGTCGCTAGCTGCCGGAACCCGATAGGCTCAGGCCTGAAAATCCCAGAAAGGCGAGTGCCATCATACCGACGGTCAACAGGGCAATTGCCGGCCCACGCAATGGGGCAGGTATCGCGGCCTGTTCCAGACGAGCTCGCAGGCTGGCGAAAACGCAAAGCACCAGGGTGAAACCCAGTCCCGCGCCAATACCCAGCGCAATGGCGCCGGGTAGCGTATCTGTCGCGCCCGGACCAGACGACGTGGAGGTCCCGGTAGTCAGCAATGCCACTCCTAGAACCGCACAATGAATCGTTACCACCGGCAGTTGTACCGTGCGGCTGCCACGCGCAGCCAGACGTCCCAGGATGCTGTTCACTGCCTGCACCGTCAGGCCGGTAACTGCCAGCAGCCCGAGTATCCGCAGGTAGGGCAGCTTCCAGGGAACCAGAATCCAGTAATTCAATTGCTGCCCGAGACCGCCACTGATCGCCATTACAATTGCGGTCGCCAGGCCCAGCTTCAGTGCATGGATCGGCCCGTTGCCTGAAGTGCCGGCCCCGCTGCCTGCGGAGAATACCGGGCACAGGCCGAGCAGGCGAGCCAGCACGAAATTGTCGATAGTGGCGGCAGCAACTGCAATCAACAGCAGTTCGGCCATCAGGTCACGCGCAATCCCGCGGGCGCCGACCCGTCCGGTCCAATCAGAAAGAGGTTGCTGCCATCGCCGGCCGCCAGCACCATCCCCTGTGAAACGCCGAAGCGCATTTTGCGTGGCTTCAGATTGGCGACCAGAATGACCTGGCGACCAATCAGGTCGGCCGGCGCATAAGCTGCCTTGATACCGGACAGCACCGAGCGTTGTCCGGTGCCAATATCCAGCGTCAGCCGTACCAGCTTGTCTGCCCCGTCAACAGCTTCGGCGTGCAGTACTGTTGCAACACGAAGATCGACCTTCTGAAAGTCGGCCAGATCGATTTCAGGAATCGACTGCTCGGGTTCTGAAGACCCGGGAACGGTCGGCTGAGCGGTCCCCGATGCTGGCGACGATGCAGTTTTGGCGACGGGTTGTTCCATTGAAGACTCCACCATGCGGGAAACAGCAGCCGGATCTACCCGGACCAAAAGGGGTTCATAGTCTGATATTTGCGTTCCAAGCAGAGGTTCGGAGCGGTCTGGCCAGCTGCACGGGTTGTCACGCAGGAAGGCCGTTGCCTGTGCTGCAACCCGCGGCAACACCGGGGACAGGTAGATCATCAGGATACGAAACAGATTAAGCCCCAGGGTACAGATGCCCTGGACCTTTGGAAGCGTGGCCGGATCACGCGCCAGGACCCATGGTTTCTGCTCGTCGATGTACTTGTTGGCAGCATCGGCGAGCTGCATGGTTTCACGCATGGCGCGACCGAAGTCACGGTTATCGAAAGCTTCACCGATGGCCGTACCGGCCGTGACAAAGCGGGCATGAAGCGCTGGTTCAGCCAATGAATCGGCGAGTCTGCCGGCAAAGCGCTGGCTGATGAAGCCGGCACAGCGACTGGCCAGGTTCACCACTTTGCCAACGAGGTCGGCATTTACGCGCGCCACAAAGTCCTCGAGATTGAGGTCGATGTCGTCCAGGCCTGATCCGAGCTTGTATGCGTAGTAGTAGCGCAGATACTCCGGATCCAGATGCTCAAGATAGGTGTTCGCCGCGATGAATGTGCCTCGCGATTTCGACATCTTCTGGCCGTTGACCGTCAGAAAGCCGTGCACGTGGACGCGCGTTGGCTGGCGATATCCAGCGCCTTCCAGCAGGGCCGGCCAGAACAAGGTGTGAAAGTAGAGGATGTCCTTGCCGAGAAAGTGATGGAGTTCGGTGCTGCTGTCAGGACCCCAGACAGCATCAAACCCCGCCTGCGGCTGGCCGGTGCGTGTCAGCCAGTTCTGGTGGCTGGCCATGTAGCCAACCGGTGCGTCTACCCACACATAGAAATACTTGTCCTCGGTGCCAGGTATGCGGAAACCGAAGTAGGGGGCATCCCGGGATATGTCCCAATCACGCAGGCCGGCTGAAAACCATTCATCCAGTTTGCGGGCCACGCTGTCCTGTACGTGTCCGCCGGCATGCCAGCGACGCAGGCTGTCGGTAAACTGGTTCAGCCGGAAAAAGTAATGGGTGGAATCGCGCTCAATCGGCGCTGTTCCCGACACCACCGAGCGGGCATTCTTGAGTTCCGCTGGCGAGTACGTGGCACCACAGCTTTCGCAGCTGTCGCCATACTGGTCGGCCGTGCCACATACCGGGCAGTCACCGCGTATGAACCGGTCCGGAAGAAACATGCCGGCTTCCTCGTCATACGCCTGCTGTATTACCCGCTGCTGAATCAGCTCACGGTCATTGAGGCGCCGGAATATTTCCTCCACCAGAACGCGATTTTCCTCGGAGTGCGTGGTGTGGAAGTTGTCAAAGGCGACATGAAACTTCGTAAAAGTCTCTTGATGTTCCTCATGAAAGCCAGCCACAAGTTCTTCCGGCGTAATGCCTGCCTGCCGGGCCTTGAGCATGATGGGGGTGCCGTGCGCATCGCTGGCGCAGAGATACAGGACGTTGTGGCCCTGCAGGCGCTGGTAACGCACCCAGATATCGGTCTGAACATACTCGACGAGGTGGCCGATATGGATGGGACCATTGGCATAGGGCAACGCGCTCGTAACCACAATCTTGCGCGAAGCAGCGGGTTGGCCAGGAACTGTAGGGGACGGTATGGGCACGCGGCATTATAGGCGGGCCACGACAGGCATGTCAGGCTGGCGGCTGTCCCGTTGAAGCTGTCCCGGTGATGGTATCCCGTTGACGCTATCCGGGCCGAAGTTCAGGTCTGATCCTTGACGGCCTCGAACTTGCGCTTTTCCAGGGCCGACTCATAAGCAACCTTGCCGGTGATTCTGCCCTGATCCAGCAGGTCTTTCAGGGCCGAGTCCATGGTGCGCATGCCGATTCGCCCGCCACCCTGGATTGCCGATTCGAGCTGGTCAAGCTTGCCTTGCCGGATCAGGTTCGATACAGCCGGTGTATTGACCATGATTTCAAGTGCGGCAACCAGGCCCGGTTCACCTTTTTTCGGCACCAGCTGCTGGGAAATAACCCCGCGCAGCGACGTCGACAGCATGGTGCGTACATGCGGCTGCTTGTCGGTCGGAAAGGAGTTCACGATCCGGTCGACTGTCTGGCCGGCGCCATTGGTATGCAAGGTACCCATTACCAGGATGCCCATCTCGGCAGCGGTCACGGCGATGCTCACGGTTTCCAGATCCCGCATCTCACCAACCAGAATCACATCCGGGTCTTCGCGCAATGCCGAGTGGAGTGCTGCGGCAAAGCTGGGGCTGTGCACGCCGATTTCACGCTGGCTGATCAGGCACTTCTTGCGGGTATGTACAAACTCGATGGGGTCCTCGATGGTCAGGATGTGTCCGTTGATCTGCTGGTTGATCTCATCAATCATTCCAGCCAGTGTTGTGGACTTTCCGGATCCGGTTTTTCCGGTAACCAGAATCATGCCCTGTGGCTGCTTGCAAAGCTGGGCAACAACGGACGGCATTTTCAGGTCTTCGAGGGTCTTTGCAGTTGACGGAATCGCGCGAAGAACAGCGCCCATGCCAGCCACATGACGAAATACGTTGACACGAAAGCGGGCCAGATTCTGCAGTGAATAGGCGAAGTCAGTCGAGTCGCGTCGCTGGAAGTCATCCCGCGACTTGGTCGACATGATTTCCAGAAGCAATGTTTCCACGCGGCTGGCCGTCAGCGTCTCGGGTGCCAGAATCTGCAATTCTCCGTAGATTCTGGCCCGGGGTGGTTCGCCGGCAATGAAGTGCAGATCCGAGCCATTGCGGATCACAACCTGCTGCAGATACTCGTCAATCTGGCTCAAGGCGTACCCATCTCGAATTTTGGCAGCACCGACGTATCGGTTACGAAACGTTGAAACAGCGTCTTGTCGCTGGCAAAGCGGAAAGCATCGTCCGGGTCAATCTGCTTGCGCTGTATGGCATCCAGCAGCGCCTGATCCATCATCTGCATGCCCAGATCCTTGCCGGTCTGCAGTTGAGCCGGGATCTGATGGGTCTGGTCCGTCATGATCAGTTTGGCGATTGCGCGGGTCATCATCATGATTTCGACGATTGCCTTCCGGCCCCGTCCATCCGGCGTTCGAACCAGCGTCTGGGTAATGACCGCGTTAAGGCTCTGCCCAAGAAAGCTCTTCGACTGTTCGCGCATGTCGCCTGGGAGGGCATCGATGATCCGGTCGATGGTTTTGACAGCACCGGTGGTATGCAGCGTGCCCAGAACGAGGTGGCCGGTTTCGGCCGCGGTCATGGCCATCTGGATCGTTTCGGCATCGCGCAACTCGCCGACCAGGATCACGTCCGGATCTTCACGCAGCGCAGCCCGGATACCCTCGGCAAAACTGGGGAGGTGGGTGCCCAGTTCGCGCTGGATAATCTGTGATTGCTTGCTCCGGTGCATGAACTCGATCGGGTCTTCGAGGCTGATGATGTTCAGGTTCTGCGTGCTGTTCAGGTGATCAATCATGGCGGCGAGCGTGGTGGATTTGCCGGTGCCGGTCGAACCGGTTACCAGGATCATTCCCTGGTGGTAGTCGCAGAGCTTTTCAACAACAGCCGGCAAGGCGAGGCTGTCCAGTGTTGGAATATTGCCGGGGATGAAGCGGAAGGTCGCACCGATCCCGGTTTCCTTGCGGAAAATGTTGACCCTGAAGCGGCCCCCATCCTCGGATACATAGGAAAAATCCAGATCGTGGCCATCGCCGAAGCGCTTTTTCTGACCTGCCGTGAGAATCTCGTCGACATAGCTGTCGAGTTCAGTATCGCCAAGTTCCCGGAACTTGATTGGCATCAGATCGCCGTGCATGCGCAACATGGGCGGTACACCCACGGCCAGATGAATATCGGAACAACCCTGGGCGAGGCCGAGCTTCAAAAATGCGTCAATACGGGCCATGGGTACTGCCGGCCTCAGGCCGCCCGCTCCAAAGCTTCCCGCAGTTCATCCATGGAATCGAAGCGCTTTAGCTTGTCCACCGCCATGCATTTGCGAACCACTGCGGCCAGGGCCGGTGGAATCTCCGGATTCAGTTCTTCGCAGAGCTTCGCCTTGCCCTGTACGTGCTGGTACATGACGGCCATGTGATCACCTTTGGTATAGGGTGGAGTCCCTGTGAGCATCTCGTAGACGATCACGCCGACGCTATAGATGTCAGCACGGTGATCCACCTTCTTGCCAAGAATCTGCTCAGGTGCCATGTACTTCGGGGAGCCGATGACGTAGCCGGTCTTGGTCAGTTGCGTATCGCCGGAACTGGCGGCTGCCGCCACGCCAAAATCCACGATTTTCAGCAAGCCATCCGCGTTGATGAGGATATTTGCCGGTTTCAGATCGCGGTGAATGACGCCAACCTGGTGAGCCACGGCCATCCCGCTGGCAATGTCCTGTGCCCAGCTGTTGGTTTTGTCGAACGGCAGGGGTTTGCGGCCCGACATTTCCGCGCCAAGCGTGTGCGAGGGGAAATACTCCATTGATATGGCGTAGTTGCCGCCCAGGCTCACAAAATCAAAGATCCTGATCACGTTGCGATGAGTGATCTTCCGGGAATAGCGCAGTTCATGCACGAAGCGCTTCATCATCTCTTCGTCAGAGCTGACGTTGGGGTTCAGGAACTTGAGAATCAGCCGCTCGTCCACGACTTCGTCTTCGACCAGTACCACCGTGCCGAAAGCACCCTTGCCGATTTTCTCGATGTAGCGGTAGCGTCCCTCGATGACATCGCCAGTCTTCAGCGTGCTGACGTCCAGCTTGATTGCCTTGTCAAACGACTTGACCATGTCGTCGACCCGCGCATTGTCCACGAGCAGCGTTTTGGCAGCTTCCGCGGGTGTCTCAGCCTGAACGCCTGGCCGGTCGCCGACTCGGTCTCCGGGCCGGTTGTCGCCGGTTGCCGCAATACTCTCGATGCGTGTCATGGCCTGTGCCGCAGCCTTGGCGATGGTCTCGTCCGCGCCGGTTGCCAGAGTCCTCAGGCGGTTTTTTACGGTGTCGGCCGACGCAGAATCGGCCAGCTTGCCGATGGCGTTCACCGCTTCGATGCGAATGTCCTTTTCCGGCCTGTCGAGCATTGGCAGCAATTGCGGAAGTACTGCCGTGCTGCCAAGCCGCCCCAATGCACGCAAGGCGGCCGGCACCGAGCGCGCATCGCCCGAGAGCATTTCAAGTAGTGCGGGCGCCGCCTTTTCGCTGCGAATCTCCGCCAGTGCATCGGCAGCACGCTCACGAACCCACCAATCCTTGTCGCGGGTTGCTGTGATCAGGTGGCTCACGGCCCGTTCGTCCTTGGTCTGGTTGAGGATTTCAATGGCCGATCGCCGGATATTGTCGTTTTTTTCTCCTACGAGCTGCAGAAACGCGTCCATAACTTTCGGCCCGCCGATTTTGGCCAGCGCATCCGACGCGCGTGACCGTACCCACCAGTCACCATCCTCGAGGGCCGTCAACAGGTACTTGATCGTATCCGGCTCGGCGATTTCATTGAGGACCCTACCGCCGAACGGCGTGCAAATTCAGACTCGTCCTTCAGTACATTGACCAGGTACTTCATGGTGTCCGGGTGACGGAGCTGGACCACGAGGTCGACAGCCCGGGCCTGAACATCGAGTTCCGGATCGGCGAGCAGCGAACAGATCAAGGCAATATTGCGCTGGCCACCCATCTTTGCCAGGGACTCCAGCGCCGCCTTGCGAACCATCTTGTTCCGGTCCTGCAGCTGACGCTCCAGTGCCTGTGCCACATCCGGCTGATCGAAACGACTCAGCAGGCCGATGATATTCAGTCGAACGGAGGGGTCCTTGCCTCGACCCGGGCCACCAGGTCGGGGACCAGATCGTGGCTGGCTATGTCGCGGATGATTTTGAATACGGCGGCCTTTTCCCGCGGCTCCAGGTCATAGGCGTGTCGTAAGCCTCGGGCATTCAAGCGCTTGCGAACGATACCCAGAACTTCGATTAAGGCCGGCTTGACCACGTTGTCCTGGCCGAGGAGGTCCAGGAGCTTGTTCGTATCGTAGTCATTCGAGATCGCGAGCGCCTTGGCAACGCCGGCCACACAGTCCTTGTCCGCGTGGCCCAGTCCCTGCGCATATTGCGGGAAGGTCTTGTCGTTCAGCATGGATGCGAGGACTGTCACCAGGCGCCCCGATAGTTCTTGTCGGCCATCGCGAAGCTGTCGATGATTTTCGGGATGGCATTGCTGCCGATTTTGCGCAGGCTGTCGAGCGCCTTCAGCGCCTCTTTGCTACCTGGGTCAGGGCAGAAAACAGCTGCGTGAGGCAGCGTTCTGCCTTCATAGTGCTGAGAAACTTCATACGCCCAGGAATCCGCTCCGTGCCCTTACTCACCGATGGCCAATCCTGGCCCTCGCGACTATTGGCTCAAGCCGCGGCGTCGGCCTCACCCCATAACCTGGCCCCAGGCAGGATTATGCCACCCTAAATCAAGACCCGGGGCGCCGGCACCCGGTTCTGTCAACCGCTACAATGTGCGGTCTGGCGGGATTTCCGGCTGTTACGCCGGTCACGAATTATGACAACCAAAGTTGATTGAGTTCAGGCCATGAGCATACGACCAGACGGCTGGATCCGGCGGATGGCCGAACAACACCGGATGATTGAGCCTTTTGAGGCTGGCCAGGTACGGGCAGTTGATGGCCGGCAGGTCATTTCCTTTGGTACATCCAGTTACGGCTACGATGTGCGCTGTGCACGCCAGTTCAAGGTGTTCACCAATATCAACTCGACGATCGTGGATCCGAAAGCGTTCGACCCGAACAGCTTTGTCGACATGGATACCGACGTTTGCATCATTCCTCCCAATTCCTTCGCACTGGCGTCCACCGTTGAGTATTTCCGGATTCCCCGCAACGTGCTGACGATCTGCCTTGGGAAGTCGACTTACGCAAGATGCGGGATCATTGTGAACGTAACTCCACTGGAGCCGGAATGGGAGGGGCATGTGACGCTGGAGTTTTCCAATACAACGCCGCTGCCGGCCAGAATCTATGCCAATGAAGGTGTGGCGCAGATGCTGTTCTTCGAATCCGACGAGGTCTGCGAAATTTCGTACAAGGATCGCGGTGGTGCAGTATCAGGGGCAGCGCGGCGTCACCCTGCCCAGAGCCTGAGTAAACATGCGCTAACCCGCCTCACCGACGGCACGCCTGTACTTCAGGACCAACTTCGTCGATAACAACCGGGTGCGCCAGCGGCGCATCGTCCATCCAGACCTTGGTGCCTTTCAGGGCAATTCGGCCGGTCGCCAGCCAGGCAATGGCCTTTGGATAGATCAGATGTTCGCCGATCTGCACCCGGTGGCGCAGCGTGTCCACGGTGTCACCGGGTCGTATCGGCACGCGATACTGCAGAATCGCCGGGCCGGCATCCAGTTCCGGAATAACAAAGTGTACGGTTGTGCCATGTACGGCGTCGCCGGCTGCCAATGCGCGACTGTAGGTATGCAAGCCCGGATATCTGGGCAGCAGTGATGGATGCACATTCAGCATACGACCCTGATAGCGCTGCACCAGGTCGTCGGGGAGGATACGCATGAAACCGGCAAGGACAACCAGCTCGGCATTCATTTGCTGAAGTGTGTCGGCAATTTGTGCTGCGAAAGCCTGCCGGGTCCCGGCGGCAGAAAAGTCCACGGTTACTGCGGCCAAGCCGGCGGCCTGAGCTCTTTGGAGTGCGCGCACGCCTGGCCGGTCGCTGACAACGCCTGTGAGCTGAATGGGGAGCGCGCTGGTTCGCGTCTGGTCGATTATCGCCTGAAGATTGCTGCCATCGCCGGATACCAGGACTACCGTCCGGGGAGTTGCTGTCACGCCCTCAAGTCCACCTGCCCGGAGCCATCTGTCACTTCACCGATGAGGGTTACCGTCTCGCCAGCCTGTTCCAGCAATTCCTGTGCCTGCTCTGCATCGCCTGGCCGGAGGAATATCACCATGCCGATACCGCAGTTAAACGTACGAATCAGGTCTGCTTCGGGAATATTGCCCTCTGACTGCAGCCAGTCGAAGAGTGCAGGGCGCTGCCAGGCACTTTGGCGAATGACTGCATTTATCGACGAGGGCAATACGCGGGAGACATTATCGGCCAGCCCGCCACCGGTGATATGCGCAAGGCCCTGAATCCGGCAGCTCGTCATCAGCGCAAGCAACGGGCGAACGTAAATGCGCGTCGGTGCCAGCAGGGCCGCTCCCAGTGTGCTGCCTTCCCATGCGGTATCGAGTGATGTCTTGCTGATATCCAGCACACGGTGAATCAGTGAGTACCCGTTTGAATGTGGCCCGGATGATGCAAGTCCCAGAATGACATCGCCGGGCTGAATTCCTGTGCCATCGATAATCTGGTCGCGATTCACGATGCCGACACAGAAACCTGCCAGATCGAAGTCCTGGTCGGCATACATTCTTGGCAGCTCGGCAGTTTCACCGCCGAGCAGAGCGGCACCGGCCTGTTGGCAACCGGTCGCAATGCCACGGATGACTGCCGCGGCGGTAGCCACCGACAGTCGCCCGGATGCATAGTAGTCAAGGAAAAAAAGTGGTTCGGCACCCTGGACGATTACATCGTTGGCACACATGGCGACCAGGTCGATGCCAATGGTGTCATAGCGCTCGAGTTCGATGGCGAGCTTAAGTTTGGTGCCAACGCCATCGGTCCCTGCCACCAGCACAGGTCGTGGCCAGCGTTGCAGGTCAATTTCAAAGAGCCCGCCAAAGCCGCCAACGCCACCCAGAACGCCGGGGCGATTGGTGCTGCGCGCAAATGGCTTGATGCGCTCTACAAGTTCGTCGCCGGCATCGATATCGACGCCAGCATCCTTGTAAGTCAGGGGGTCGCGTGTAGGCATGGATCAGGTACCCATTCGCCATCAGAGCGGGTGGCTATAATAAGTAAATGTTGAGTGTAGAGTCCAAGCCGATCGGGCAGCGCGCGGGATACAGGCGGATCAACGCAGTCCGGCTATCCGGAAGTTTCGGGCGGAATAGCCTTCGTGTTTTGCTCCTGCTTGGCCTGATGCTGGCCACCCCGGCCTATGCTGTCCCGGTCAGCGACCTCTATGTTGCCCAGGTTCCGACGGATGGCCTGGGTACCGCCGAGTTGAACGCCGCCTTTGGGCGTGCCCTGGACGAGGTTCTGGTGCGGGTCACCGGGCAAAGCACGCCAGCCGTGACTACGGTCCAGCGACAGGCGATCGGCTCGGCTGCGGCCCTGGTGCAGCAATACCAGCCGATTTCTGGTGATCTCGTGCGGGTCAGCTTCGATCCTGATGCGGTGCGCCGGCGCCTTGATGCCGCCGGCCTGCCGGTGTGGGCCGCTGATCGCCCACGGACGCTGGTCGTACTGCCGCCGGCAGAACGCAATCCCGGCACTCTGGCAGCCGGCCCGGCTGCCAGCGATAGCGACGCCGATAGTGACGTCGAGCGCCAACGCGTGCTGGACGTCGCGACCATGCGCGGGGTGCCGGTGCTGGTTGCCCGGGCACCGGCTTCGGGTGACTCAACGGCTGTTGATCCGCTGAGTGACCCCGACGTGGCGTTACGCACGGCAGGGGCTGACCTGTTGCTGGTCGGCCGTATGGCGCCAGGAGGCGAGTCCGCTGCCTGGCGCTGGACGCTGGTTCAGAATGGCGAGCGTGCAGAGTGGCAGGGGGACATCACGGCCGGCGTGAATGGACTCGCGGATCGACTGGCGGCCCGCTACGCTGGCACAGCCGTATCCGGCCAGCTTCTGCATCTGCAAATTGAGGGCGTGCACAGCTTCGATGCCTATGGTCGCTTGCAGAATTACTTGCAGCATGTCGCAGTGATTCAGCACGTTGAGCTCATCAGGGTGATGGGCGATACGCTGGTTTACGACGTGGCGGTTCGCGGCGACACACGACAACTGGAAAACGCATTTGCGCTCCAGGATATCCTGGAGCCGGTTGCAACACCCGAGGAGGTCAGCGGCGATGCCGGTGCCTCAATCGGTGCTGGTACGGTGCGTATGGTCTATCGCCTGGTGAACGGTCCGTGAGCGAACCACGCGCTACCGCGGCCAGACAGCCGTTGTTGCGCGCTGCGCAGATTCCCAACCTGATCTGCATCCTGCGCATGGTTCTGGTCTGGCCCATTGTCGTGGCGCTGAGCGACGGCCGGGATCTCACGGCGTTGCTCCTGATCGGTGTTGCCGGAATATCCGACGGACTGGACGGCTATCTTGCGAAGCGTTTCAACTGGCGAAGCCGGGTGGGCGGCCTGCTGGATCCTGGCCGACAAGTTGCTGCTGGTGTCAACCTTTGTCACCGTCACCCATATCGGACTCGTGCCAGTCTGGTTGACGGCCGTTGTGGTCGTCAGGGACGTGGTGATCGTAACGGGTGGGTTGATTTACCAGGTGATTGTTGCCCCGGTTCATCCGGAACCGAGCAAGGCCAGCAAGCTTAATACCGGTGCCCAATTGCTGTTTCTTGGTGCGGTAATTGCCAACCGCGCGTTTGGTGTGCCGCCGGAAAACCTGCTGATCCCGCTGGGCTCAGCAGTGCTCGTCATGGCCTGTGTGAGCGGTCTCGACTATGTCGTGCGCTGGTCGCTCAAGGCAGCACAAGCCCTTGGTCGGCATTGAACTCCCCATGATTCGGCGTGGAACAGTTGTGGCCCGCTGTTGATGCAGCAACTCCCCCTTGAGATCCGGCTGGCAGATCACGCCGTGTTCGAAAACTTCGTGGCTGTCGGCAACGAATTGCTCATCCATCAACTCAGCAGTCCTGCGTCGGGTCCGGGGACTGAAATGCTGTGGTTATGGGGTTCACCCGGGTCCGGTCGCACCCATCTGCTCCAGGCTTGCATTACCGCCGCCACGGATCGTGGTCAGCGTGCAGCATACGTGCCGCTACACCGTAGTCATGGTCTGCCGCCTGGCATTCTGGACGGATTGGGTGTGTTCGATGCTGTGGCTCTGGACGACATCGATGGTATTGCCGGCGACGCGGCTTTTGAAGCTGCCATTTTTCGGCTATATGAAGAATTGCGGCGAACGGGGGGGCGTCTGATCGCCAGTGGTGGCTCTGCGCCGGCCGAGGTTCACTTCCGGCTACGCGATCTGTCATCACGACTGCAATCCGGAGGCGCGTATCGCGTGAAGACGCTGGATGATGCCGGCCGGCTTGCAGCGCTACAGATTCGTGCGCGCTTCCGCGGCTTCGAGTTGCCGGAAGACACCGCCCGGTACCTCTTGAATCATGCGCCCAGAGACACGGCCAGCCTGTTTGGCGTACTCGACGCCCTCGATCGCGCATCGCTGGCTGCACAAAAGCACCTGACGATTCCCTTTGTGCGCAGTGTGCTGGCGAAGCCGGGTCAGCAATAGCACCCCGGGTGAAAATCCGGGCCGTTCAGGCAGTTTGCTAGGGGCGGCTCCTGGCCGCAAAAATGCCGCCGAAGAACACCAGGGCGATCAGCGTTGCAAATGCCACCCCTTCAAGCCTCTTGGCCGGTTCAACCAGAAACGTGCCCACGCTGAGCGCGAAGTAGGGGATCAGAACAATGGCAACCCACACACCCCACTGGCGAATCGGTTTGAGGCCGGCGCCAATAAGGATCAGCAGCGGTGTCGCGCACAGGCCGCCGATCAGCAGTCGCGTAGCTTGATCAGTGGCAATACTGGCTGGTGGTGAAATCAGCAACCAGACACAAAGTGCCAGCAAACCCGCAGAGGTCAGGCGATCAAGTGTCACCGCTCCCAACCCTCAAGACGTAACGCCGCCTCGGCAACCCGCCGGCCAAGGTGCTGGGCAATCCGCGTCTCATCGTCACTAAGACTGGTATCGGAAGGCTCGGGGGCGATGTGAGTAGCACCGTAGGGAGAGCCACCCGTACGCGTGGCCGTCAGGCTTGGTTCGGTAAACGGAATTCCGACCAGCAACATGCCATGGTGCAGGAGAGGAACGGCCATGGTCAGCAGGGTGCTCTCTTGTCCGCCATGCATCGAATTCGTTGACGTGAATACACCTGCCGGCTTGCCGCGCAGCGTGCCGGCCAGCCATTCGCTCCCGGTACCGTCCAGAAAATGATTGAGAGGCGCAGCCATGTTGCCAAAACGCGTCGGGCTGCCCAACACCAGACCTGCACAGCCAAGCAGGTCGGCGGTCGTCGCATAGGGCGGGCCGCTAGGCGGGATGTCTGGCCCTCGGGGGCCATTTTCCGCAGTCACAGGCGGCACTGTGCGCAACCGGGCAGCGGCGCCGTTGACACTGTTGACCCCGCGGGCAACCTGTGCCGCCAGGTTGGCAACCGAGCCGTGGCGGGAGTAATACAGAATGAGGATGTCGGCCATGAGGCGCTCTACGTATACAGGTTGGCGGGCATCTTAACGTGACTGCGACGAACGGCTTGACCGCAGGCAGCTGGATGGCTAGCTTGCTTCCGCATGTACATTATTCGCCGATGTCGATTGCCGACGATAGTCATTGCCGCCGTCCTGACGGGCGCGTGCGCCGGACCGGGGCCGCCCGTGCAGGAAATGAGCGATGCGCGGCAGGCGATTGCGGCAGCCCAGGAGGCCGGCGCAGAACAACTGGATAGCGATGCCTTGCAGGCGGCTGAATTCAAACTTGCAGAGGCAGAGGTACAGCTACAGGGGCGCATGTACTGGAATGCGCGAAAACTGGCAGTGGGCGCCAAGGAATCCGCGATTGAAGCGCTGCTGCGCAGTCGCTCATTGCGTGAGGCAGACGGCAATCAGCCAGATGGCAAACTGCCCGCTGTCCCGGTCAAGGATACGGCGGACCACTAGCGTGCGTTCGTACGCGAGCTGTCTGCCGGGGGTTCATGAATCAGGACCCGTGAATCAGCACCTGTGAGTCAGGTTGGATCAGAGAGCGAGGAGGCCAGACGCTTTCTCATCAGCGGCCGGGTTCAGGGTGTCTTCTTCAGAGCCAGCACGGCCAGGATGGCCGGGGAGCTTGGATTACGCGGATACGCCCGCAACCTTGCAGATGGCCGTGTGGAGGTACTGGCCGTGGGAACGCCATCGGCGGTCAGCAAGCTGGCAGCGTGGTTGCGGGGCGGTCCACCATTGGCCCGCGTAGCAGAGATCAGTGAGAGCAATGAACCGGTCGTTGCCCATGTCGGATTGCAGGATTTCCGCTCGGCCTGAGGACCCGGACCTGCTTCGTCCTATTGCTGGAACCAGCGCGTCCGCTGGCTGGTAAAAACCTTGTCGGCATATTCGCGGCGACCCACACTGCCGTTGTAGCGGGCGAGCGCACGTGTCCAGTTGCCATTTTCCAGGTCGTAATAGTGGCGAAGAATCGTACAGCCCATCCGCACATTCTCGCGAATATCCAGCAGCGCGGTTCCGGGCATATTCAGTTCAGTCAGCCAGAAACGCATCACCTGCATCAGACCCTGGGCGTTCGCCGATGAGACGGCATACGGCTCGAAGCCACTTTCCACGTCGATGACGGCAAGAATCATTTCCGGTGGCAGATCAACGCGTGCTGCCTCCCGGTGCACCGCCGTCAGGATTTCAAGCCGTTCTTCAGGATCCGGTACGCGGTCCGCCAGACGTGTCGCCATGTCGGTCAGCCACACCTCGGCCTCGAACTGATCTTCAAAGTAAAGAGGTTCGAGCAGTGCGGCTTGCAGCTTCTCTCGAAGTACAGGGTCGTGATCATTGGAGGCGGCTGGAAGTGTGGGGGATGACAGCCCGCACACGATCGCCAGAAATATCAGTGTTGCGATACGCCGCAGCGGGGTGGGCAGCCGCGATCCCGATCCATCATCCAGGGTCGGGAATTTGGCGGTGCGCAAGTACGAAGTCGACGACATTGGCCAGATCCACCTGTTCCTCGTTGCCAGTCCGCCGGTGGCGATATTCCGCCTTGCCCGCTGTGACGCCTCGTTCGCCAACAACCAGCCGGTGGGGAATGCCCACCAGATCCGCATCGGCAAATTTAACACCAGGTCTGGCGTCGCGGTCATCCAGCAGAACTTCAAGGCCCGCGATCTGCAAATCGTTGTACAGCTTGTTGACAGCTGCCGTGACGGAAGCCGACTTTTTGGGGTTGAGTTCGATCAGAATCACATTAAAAGGGCTCATCGGTTCGGGCCACTGGATCCCGTGCTCGTCATGGTTCTGCTCAATGGCAGCGCCAACAATGCGGGACACGCCGATACCGTAGCATCCCATGGTCATCACTCTTTCCTTGCCGTCCTGGTCCAGAACCACGGCGTGCATGCTGCTGGCGTACTTTTCGCCGAGCTGAAAGATATGACCTACTTCGATACCCCGGGCGAGCGTCAGGACGCCACCACCTCCGGGGCTCACATCGCCGCTCTCTGCATTCCGCAGGTCGAATGCCGTGACAACGGGCAGATCCCGTTCCCAGTTCACGCCCGTCAGGTGCGTGTCCGCGGCATTGGCGCCGCAGACGAAATCGGCCAGCATCAGCACGCTGTGATCCGCCACGATCGGCAACGAGAGGCCGACAGGACCAATCGCGCCGACCGGTGCTCCGGTTGCAGCGAGTACCTGCTCCGGCGTTGCCAGGCACAGGGGACTGGCAACGCCGGGTACGCGCGCTGCCTTGAGTGGATTCAGTTCGTGATCACCCCGCAGCAGCAGGGCGACCAGATGACCGTCGTCGCCCTCGACGACCAGGGTCTTTACGCACTGTGCGGCACTGACCCGCAGGAAAGCAGCGACTTCGTCGATGGTGCGTACACCAGGTGTGGCCACCCGGGCCAGCGTCTGTGCGGGTGCAGCGCGCGTGGTGGCGGGCGCCAGTGCGGCCGCCATCTCGACGTTGGCTGCATAGCTGTCGCCTTCGCACCAGGCGATCTGGTCTTCACCGGACTCGGCCAGCACATGAAATTCCTGGGAGCGTGAGCCGCCGATTTCGCCGCCGTCGGCGTCAACCTTGCGGAAGTGCAGGCCGAGGCGCGTGAAAATACGGGTGTAGGCGGTAGCCATCTGATCGTAGGTGGCCTCCAGGGACGTTTGGTCGAGATGAAACGAGTAGGCGTCCTTCATGATGAATTCGCGGGCGCGCATCACGCCGAATCGGGGCCGGATTTCATCGCGGAACTTGGTGTTGATCTGGTAGTAGTTGACTGGCAACTGGCGGTAGCTGCGCAATTCCCGCCGGGCAATATCCGTAACGACTTCCTCGGCAGTTGGTGCAAAGCAATAGTCGCGTTGGTGCCGATCCTGCATCTTCAGGAGCAATTCACCGTAGACATCCCAGCGTCCGGTTTCACGCCACAGTTCTGCCGGCTGCACCGCAGGCATCAGTATTTCCAGTGCGCCGGCCCGGTCCATTTCCTCACGGATGATGCGCTCGACCTTGCGCAGGACGCGCAAACCCAGTGGCATCCACGTAAACAGGCCGGCAGACAGGCGACGAACCAGGCCGGCACGAAGCATGAGCTGGTGGCTGGCGATCTCGGCGTCTGCCGGGACTTCCTTCAGGGTGGCGAGCGGGAGTTGAGACAGTCGCATACGTTCTGGGCTTCCTGAGCAGGGCGTAGAGAGTCGCCCGGAGATTCTGGCGCAAGGCGTCGCATTCTAGCCCGCTGCCTGAGGCTTGTCCTCGTCAGCAGAAGCGGGTGTGAGGCAACTGGGCGCGCGCTGTATCTGCTGGCCAGCCCGTGGCAAAATGAAGGCCACGACGTACAACGTCGCGCAAGCGCGGATAAATAGCGATGCTAGAGCCAGAGCCCAGCGACGAACTGCCTGGCCACAAGCGGCGGGCCATCTACCTGTTGCCCAATTTACTCACCACCGGCACGCTGTTTGCCGGCTTCTACGGCATCGTGGCCTCTATCGACGGCAATTACACGCCAGCCTGCATCGCGGTATTTATAGCCGCTGTACTGGATGGATTGGACGGTCGGCTGGCTCGCCTGACGCATACCGAATCAGAGTTTGGCAAACAGTACGACAGCCTGGCCGACATGGTGGCGTTTGGTATGGCGCCGGCAATCATTGTTTACCAGTGGGGCCTTAAGGCCCTTGCGGAATACGGTTGGGCGTGGGGCAAGCTCGGCTGGCTGGCTGCCTTCGTCTATGCCGTAGCTGCGGCACTCCGGCTGGCTCGATTCAACGTGGGCGCACGAGCCATCGATCGGCGTTTTTTGAAGGCTTGCCAAGCCCTTCGGCTGCCGGCCTGGTTGCCAGCATGGTATGGGTCGCCGCCACACACGGAGTCGACGGGCTGCCCGCTTTGGCCCTGAGTACGGCGATTACCGTGTGCGCCGGAGTCCTGATGGTTTCCCGTCTCGCGTACTACAGTTTCAAGGAACTGGGTCCGCGCGGCCGGATCTCCTTCGGCTACGTGCTGGTCATTCCCTTGATTTTTGTGCTGATCTCACTGAATCCACCCATCGTTTGCTTCGTGATCGCATCGTTGTATGCAATTTCCGGGTTGCCGTTGCCATCTGGCGTCGACAGCGTCGACTGTCGAGTCGCGCACAGCGCCACGACGAGGCCTAGCGCTTGTCAATGGCTATTTCCGAACGTCAACTGGTGGTGCTTGAGGCGATGGGCATCCCCGTGTGGAGGAGCCGGCGAGCCTCGATAACTGAAAGCAGCGATACATCAGGGCAGGAATGGCAACGTCTGGAGCAGGAAGCGCTGGCCTGTACGAAGTGCGAGTTGCACAAGTGCCGTACCCAGGTGGTGTTCGGTGTTGGTAACCGGCAGGCGCGCTGGCTGGTGATCGGTGAGGCTCCGGGAGCGGAAGAAGATCGCCAGGGCGAGCCTTTCGTCGGTCGGGCCGGCCAATTGCTGAACGAAATGTTGCAGGCGGTAGGCCTGAGTCGGCAGCAGGTCTACATTGCGAATATTCTGAAGTGCCGGCCACCAGAGAACAGGGATCCGAAGCCGGAGGAGGCAGCAACTTGTGAACAGTATCTGCAGCGGCAAATTGCTCTGATCCAACCGCGCCTGATCCTCACCGTTGGACGCATCGCTGCACAGAATCTGCTGCGGGACGTAACACCGATTGGCAAGTTGCGCGGGCGCGTGCACCGTTACGGGCCGGACGGAATTCCGGTGGTAGTGACCTACCACCCGGCCTATCTGCTACGCAGTCCCGGCCAGAAGCGCAAGTCGTGGGAGGATCTGTGCCTCGCCATGGCCACAGTAGATCCACGCGGCAATTCCGGTGGCAATGCAGTTGGTGGTGACGTACTACAGTGATGCCTGCAAGCGATGTTGCCAAGCCCGCATGACAGCGCCCAGTGACCCGAAATGAGTGCTGAACTGCTGCCGGTCCCGGCCATCATTCGCGAGATGCAGCAGTCAGACCTGCCGTCGGTAGCGACGATCGAGCAGGCGGCCTACAAATTTCCGTGGAGCCCCGGGATTTTTCGCGATTGTCTGTTGGCCGGCTATACGAGCCTGGTGGTCGAACACAGCGGCCGCGTTATCGGCTACGGCATCATGTCGATTGCAGCCGGTGAGGCGCATCTGCTCAACCTGGTCCTGGCGGGTTCGGCTCGCCGAATGGGCCATGCCCGGCGACTACTGGAACATCTGCTGGATCTGGCTCGAAGCGCGGGTGCAGAGCGCATGTACCTGGAGGTCCGACCGTCCAATGTCCCGGCGCTGCATCTCTACGAAAAGGCCGGTTTTGAGCTCCTGGGTCGCCGGCGCGGATATTACCGCGTGCAGGGTGGCACCGAGGACGCCGTGGTTCTTGTTCATCGCTGCACACCCCGGCGCTAAGGGCCGATGAACCGCAAACTCTGGCGCAACAGGCCGGTACTGGCCTGGGCACTCTATGACTGGGGAAATTCGGCATTTGCGCTCGCCGTGCTCACGGCCTTCGTACCGGTCATGCTGGGTGGGTACTGGAACGATGGCGCACCCAGTACGGTGACAACCTTTCGTCTGGGCGTGGCCAATGGCGTGTCCAGCCTGGTGGTTGTACTGCTGGCGCCGCTGCTGGGTGCGATGAGTGACCAAGCGCGTCGTCGCAAACCCTGGATTGCGTTCTTTACGATGCTGGGCGTGCTGGCAACCGGATTGCTCGCTACGGCTGTGCCGGGTGGCTGGCCTTATGCAATGTTTTGTTTTGTGGTGGCTTCAGTCGGCTTTTTCTCTGCGAACAGCCTCTACGATGCCATGCTGGTTGATGTCGCCGAGCCGGCAACCTTCGATCGGGTATCGGCGCTTGGCTACGGCCTCGGCTACCTGGGTGGCGCGCTGCTGTTCACACTCAGCGTGTTGATGTTGGCCAGTCCGCATACCTTCGGACTTGAAAGTCAGACGGCTGCCATGCGCGTAACGTTCGTGCTGGTCGGTATCTGGTGGGCAGTCTTCACGGTGCCGTTGATGCTGTGGGTCCGGGAACGCGGCACCTCGCCACTGCCGGTTGCCGGCACCTTCAGGGCTGGCTTGCGCGCACTGCGCAGCACCCTGCGATCGATCGGTTCCGAACGGAATGTCGTCTGGTTCCTGGTGGCTTACTGGCTGTATATCGACGGGGTTTATACGATCATCAAGATGGCCGTTGACTACGGCCTTTCACAGGGGCTGTCTACCACGGACGTGACCGCCGCTATCCTGCTGACCAACTTCATCGGCTTTCCGGCCGCCATCGGCTTCGGCCTGCTGGGCGACCGGCTGGGTACCAAGAACGCCATCTACCTTGGCCTCGTCATATATGTGGTCGCAACCTTTCTGGCAGTGTTTCTGACCACAGCCCCACAGTTCTACGGCCTGGCTGTAACCATCGGTCTGGTGCAGGGAGGCGTGCAGTCCTTGAGTCGGTCGCTCTATGCACGGTTGATTCCACCCGAAAAAAGCGGCGAGTACTTTGGATTCTTCAATATGCTGGGCAAGTTCTCGTCGATACTCGGCCCGGTGCTGGCCGGCACAGCCGCGCTGCTTGCTGGTAGTCAGCGCATCGGCATCCTGTCGATTCTTGTGCTGTTTATTGCCGGCCTGGTACTCCTCACCCGGGTACGGGTACCGTCGGGAGATGCAACTTCCGCACCCGTTGACTGAATGCCCGGATTTGTGCCGGAGTCGGTGTAGTGTCGTAACGCAAATGAAGATATTCATTGGCGATCGCCAGAATCGTTTTTTCCAGGTCCGGCCGCAGAGCCGCGACCGCTGCCGCATACTCACTGGGGCCTTCCTCTGCCTGTCGCGGTCGGGTCAGCTTGCCGAGGCGCCGGCAGAGTCGTTGCCAGGCCATGTCGACCGGATCTGAGCGGTCCGGCCTGGCGCGCATGCCGAGCAAGCTGAACAGAGCCAGCATGACACAGACCGCCAGTGCACAGACCAGCGCAATATCCCGTAGCGAGGGCGCCTTTATACCCAGACGCTGCAGCAAGGCGGCCTGCTGATCCGGGCCAAACGCCAGCACCCAGCGGTCCCAGGTGGCATTGATGGCGTCCCAGCTCAACGCCAGGCGCTCAAGCCAGGGGCCGGTTCCCAGCAGCGGCAAGCTGTTGCGGGATGTGTCCGGGAAGGCTGCTTCGAGTCCGTTTTCAATGCGTTCTGGTGCTACTGCAGCCGTTGGGTCGTAGCGGATCCAGCGGCCATTCAGCCAGACCTCCGTCCAGGCATGGGCATCGGATTGCCGGACAATCAAGTAGTCCGCAACCGGATTCTGTTGCCCTCCCTGATAACCGGCTACAACCCTGGCTGGTATACCGGCACTGCGGGCCAACAAGGCGAAGGCTGATGCGTAGTGTTCGCAGAACCCGGCACGGGTCGTAAACAGAAATTCATCCACTGGATTGTTGCGCAGTGCCGGCGGTTTCAGCGTGTAAAAGAACGCCTGCTCACGGAACATGCGCAGGATCTGACGCAGGTAAGCTTCATCGGAAGAGGCGGCACGACGCAGTGTCTGACCCAACTCGATGCTGCGTGCATTCATGTTCTTGCCAAGCTCAAGGTTGGCGGGATCCGGTCTTGTGCTGTGGTTGAATTCGCCTGCAGCAATCGACTCGCCACGCCAGGCCATGCGACTGTCCACCGGGTGTTTACTCAGAAGTTCCAGGGTGCCGGTAAGCCGGCTGCCTGGTGCATCCCAGGCGATCGGAGTTTCGAGCGGCAGCAGCCAACGTCTCTGATTGGCTTCCAGCGTGATTTCGTAGTGGTAGACGGGCTGGCCGGCGACGACAGTTGGCTCATAATCTGCGGGTGCTGCCTGCAGGTTGCGCACCGAATCGGGGCGCGCTCGCCAGCTACGACCATCAAACTTTTCCAGCACCGGACCACGCCAATAAAGCTCGGCTGGTTTGGGCGTTGGTCCATTGAATCGTACCCGAAACGCCACTTCATCGGATTGCGCGAGCGCCGTGATATCGCCAGGACTCATCTGATCTGTCAGTCCGGTTTGGGCGGCGTCACTCTGCTTGGGCAGTGCCCAGAACGGGCCAGGCAGTCGGGGGAACAGCAGGAAAAGCGCCAATGCCAGTGGCAGGGCATGCAGCAGCAGTCGTCCAGTCGTCTGCAGGCCGCGTGTCGTGGTCAAAAGCGCGGCCGGTCTGGCACTTTGTGCCAGCGCCAGTGTTCCGATCACAACGCCTGCTGCAAGCTGGGGAACGGAAATCAGCGATTGCTCCCGCAGGAAGCTCGCGAAGAGAACAAACCAGGCGATCAGAATAATGATGCTGCGATCACGGGCAGAATGGGTCTCCAGCAGTTTCAGTGCCAGCATCAGTATGAGCAGCGCTGAGCCGGCATCGAGTCCCGATATCCGCCGATAATCAATCACAATCCCCAGCGAGCCGACAATAGTCAGGATCACGCGGAAAGCTGTGCCGGGCAGTGGCCATCGTCGCAGCGCCGCGCCCAGGCGCCAGACTACAGCTATCAGTAGTGCCACCAGTACCCACGGCGCCGCTGTTCCCGCATGCGGGATGGTGGCGACACCTATCAGTAGTGTCAGCCAGATGAGTTGCCCGCTGGAGGTATGACTTCCGCCGGCTGGCAGTGGCGTGCCGGGCGGAGCCTCCCACTCATGTGCAGGTATCCTCACGGCGCTTCCCAGGTTGCTAGCGCTGTCAGGCACTGGTGGTAATGCGCAGCGCCCGTGCCAACGGGCAGTTCGACGCCGGGCAGTCGCAGGCCAAACGGCTGGCCACACATCTCGGTGTCGATAACCAGCCGCGTCAACATGGACAATCGCTGCTCCGGATCGCGCGCTGGCAGCGCAGCCCAATCCAGCCAGGAGGCGCCTGCGCCGCTGCGATAGTCCTTGGCCAGCAGCACACCAGAGCGCGCCCACGCCTTCCACGCTATTCGTGACAATGGCTCGCCGGGAACAGGGGGTCGCAATCCCACAAATTCGTCCGTGCCCCGGACATTCTCCCCGGCATCTTCGGGATCTGAACCAGTCAAGGGTGGTGGCATTCCGGCGGTGTCGGCCGGTTGGGGGTAAACCAGAAGCTCGCGCGACGGATGCACCACAACCCAGGATTCGAACAGGCCAAGCGGGTGTCGTGTACTCAGGCGGATGGGCGGGCAAAGCCAATGGCCCCGGCCCTCCGTCTGGAGTCGCAGATTCAGCGTCGCCGACCCGCCTGCCGGCAGATCTACCGCCACCGTGCGTTCCGTTGCCGGGCCTGCCGCGATCTGCCAGCGAGGGGTACGGCCGGGGTTACTGATGTGGATGACACATTCCAGCAGTTCCCCGGCGAATACCGGCAGGCAACGGCCAACCGCCACGCGCATGCCGGCCAGATTGCGCTGACAATGATGGATGCTGACGACGCCCACTGCCGTCAAAATGAAGGCCAGGGCAAAACCCATGTTGTTGCTGTAATTCAGGGAACCCAGCAGCATCGCGAAAAACACCACGCTGAACACCAGCCCGCTTCGTGTTGGCAGGATGTAAACACGCCGCTGGTGTAACTCGATCAGGTCACCGTCAGTGCCCTGACGCCGACGGAGCCACTGGCTCACCCGTCGCCTCAGGAACCGGGGAAATCGATGACGTTGTCGTGCTGTCACTGGCGAAGGATCCGCCTGATCCGGCGCGCTGATTTCGTGCCCTGATCCCGTATCAGGGGATCGGGACAGATTCCAGCACTATCTGTGCCGGGTTCTGGATTGCCGCCATTCCCCCCTGACGCGGGCGAAGTCTATGGCCAGCCACTGGCGCAAAAACTGCCTTGACATCTTCGGGGTGAACGCCGGGATGACCCTGCAGAAGTGCCCAGCAGCGTGCTGCATTTACGAGATCCTGCGCACCGCGGGGCGAAAGTCCAAGATCGAAAAGCGCAGACTGTCGCGTATAGCGAACCAGCGCCTGTACGTAGTCGAGAAGTGCATCAGACAGAAAAACTTCCCGTGCGCAGGCACGCACAGCCATGATGCCGGCGATATCGATAATGGGCTGAAGGTCACCGAGAAGGTTGCGGCGGTCATCGCCCTTCAGCAACTTTCTCTCCAGCGCCTCGCCGGGATACCCCAGCCCGATGCACATCAGGAAGCGGTCAAGCTGCGATTCCGGCAGAGGGAAAGTACCCGCCTGGTGCAGTGGATTCTGCGTCGCGATCACGAAGAACGGAGCCGGTAATGCATGGGTATGTCCGTCGTACGTAACCTGGTGTTCTTCCATCGCTTCCAGCAGGGCACCCTGTGCCTTCGGAGTGGCGCGATTGATTTCATCCGCGAGCACGACGTGGGCAAAGACGGGCCCGGGGTGAAAGCGGAATGTGGTCGTGGCCTGATCAAGTATAGACATGCCAATGATGTCAGCCGGCAGCATGTCACTGGTAAACTGGATTCGCCGGAACGATAAACCGAGTACACCAGCCAGTGAACGCGCCAGTAGTGTTTTGCCAACGCCAGGCACATCTTCGATGAGCAGGTGCCCACCTGCCAGCAGGCAAGTGATAGCCAGGCGGATTTCTGCCTGCTTGCCCAGGATTATCTGGCCGATTTCCGTGTCGGCCCGGGCCGCCAGTTGGTGAGCCAGTTGCCGCCCATGCTGCAACTGGTCCTTGCCGGCGATGGCCGTGACATTAGCTGCCATGCTGGATTCCACTCGGGCTGTTCCGCCTGAAGATACCATGTCATCTTGCCGCAACCAGAGGGGATGAGTCGGGAACTGGGGCACAGAATTGGCCCGGTTGCGCCATACTTCCGGTGCAGGCGATAAATCAGCAGGAGCCAGCAGCCATGAGCAATACCAAAGACAGCAAACGACAACACATTGATCGTTATCGCAGTGTGCTTGAACCCGACCAGTTTGGAGTCCTGTTTGAGGAAAACACCGAGCGGCCGTTCAGCAGTGCACTGAATAACGAAAAGCGCCCTGGTACTTTTGTGTGTGCAGCCTGCCATGCACCACTATTCAGGACCTCGGGCAAGTTCGATAGCGGTACCGGGTGGCCCAGCTTTTTCGAGCCGGCTGCTGCAGAGAACATCGAGAGCAAGCGTGACTTCCGCATGATCGTGCCTCGTACTGAATATCATTGCGCACGATGCGGTGGCCACCAGGGCCATATCTTCAAGGACGGTCCTGAGCCGACCGGACTGCGCTATTGCAACAATGGACTGGCGCTCAGTTTCGTACCGGACGGTGAGGCACTGCCGGAACTGCGCTAGCCAACCCGGCCGCCAGCGAACCAGACATGCAGCGAGGGAGAGTAGTCGTGAAAAAATCAAGAAGTGTCTGGTTTGGTGCAGTGCTGCTCGTCGGCCAGGCATTAACCCCGATATCGGCGGCGACCGAAATGCCGATACCCGCGTCCATCAGCCCTGAAGCGCAGGCGTATCTGCGCAGTTTGCCTCCCCGTCGCACCAGCAGTTCAGACCTGTCAGACCCGGCAACAGTTGCTCGCGTCCGCACGATCCTCGGCAAGATGTTCCTCGAGGGTGCCAGACGCATCAGCACCGACTACAGCATGGAAAAAATTGATGCCAGCGGTGTGCCGGCGTACTGGGTGCGTAGCAAAGCCGGTACACCGGACAAGGCAGCGAATCACGATGACAAGCAGATGCTGCTCTACATTCACGGCGGTGGCTTTGTTATCGGTTCGGCATCGACTGACATCAGCATTCCCTTGCGCATCGGTCCG
The DNA here is from genome assembly GCA_041396045.1 of Gammaproteobacteria bacterium. Taxonomy (GTDB): domain Bacteria; phylum Pseudomonadota; class Gammaproteobacteria; order Steroidobacterales; genus SHZI01. Next base: position 249,317 of record JAWKZI010000002.1, read on the forward strand.
GCCGCTGATCTCCCGGTGCTTTCCGTCGAGTACCGTCTCGCGCCTGAACACCCGTACCCGGCGGCATTGGACGATGTACTGCACACATATGGCTGGCTGCTCAAGCACGGGTACAGGGCCGCCGATATCGGCGTGATCGGCGATTCCGCAGGCGGACAGCTTGCAGTTGCACTGGTTCTTGCTGCGCGTAAGGCCGGGCTCCCGCTGCCGGCAGCCGTAGTGGTGATGTCTCCGGTCGCCGACATGACGAACACCGGCGACAGTGCCGTTACTCTGGCCAACTTCGATCCCATCCAGACTACCGATAAATCCAACCGGATCCTCTATATGGCCGGCGCAGATCCAGCCGATCCCTTGTTGTCCACGATATTTGCTGACCTGAAGGGATTCCCGCCGCTGCTGATTCAGGTTGGTACGCGGGATCTGCTGTTGAGTGACAGTGTACGGTTGGCGCGCAAGGCTCGCAGCGATGGCGTGGATGTCACCCTCGATGTGTGGGATGGAATGTGGCACGTCTGGCAGGGCAATCCGACTGTGCCGGAAGCAGCCGCGGCCTCTGCAGAAGTCGGTGCCTTTCTGCGCCGGCATCTGGCGCGGTAGGCACGGTGTTCAGCCGTGTTCGATTTGGGAATGCACTCCGTGGCCCGCGGCATCCCGGCGGGAAATCCCTTCCGCCTGGCGTGCGGCACGCCTTTTCGGCCGACAAGACACCCGCCACGCTGCCGCTCGCTGGGTCGGTGATTGAACTCCCATCGGACTCGAGAACAACGCGATACCCCGACTCACCGACGACACGCGGACGACGGAGTGCGTTAAGACAATCGATCGCGGTGGAAACCGCTCCTACGGCGGTGTCGTGATCGAGGCGAGTTGCTGTAGCTGGGCGTCCAGCTTGGCCAGGTCTCGTTGCAAGCCTTCCAGCCGCTGCTGTTCCTTGGCGACAACTTCTGCAGGAGCGTTGCTGGCAAAACTTCCGGAATTCAACTTCTGTTCGACTCTGTCCAGGTCGGCGGCGGTCTTTTGCCGGTTCTTTGTCAGTCGTGCCTGTTCCGCGGCGACATCGATCAGCCCCGCCATGGGTACCAGCACACTGAGTTCACCCACCAGTGCCGTTGCACTCGGTGGAACTTTCATGCCAGGTTCCAGTACTTCAATATCTGCAAGCCTTGCGAGCTCCCGCAGATATCGATCATGGGTCCGCAACATGCCCAGATCGTGCTCTGTTGCATAGCGGAGCAGTACGGGGATGCGCTTGGCAGGTGAGATATTCATCTCGCCACGGATCTGGCGCACCGCCAGGATAAAGCCCTGAATCCACTTGAGCTCAGCTTCGGCTTCGTCATCCATGGGGAACGAAGCAGGGTCTGGCCAGGGCTGAGTCATGATGGAGTCGCCACAGACACCGGCCAGCGGACCGACACGCTGCCAGATTTCCTCAGTGATGTAGGGCATGAGTGGATGGCTGGCACGGAGCAGGGCCTCCAGCGCCGTGACCAGCGTTCGACGGGTCACCGATTGCTCTCGCGGTGAAACATCGGCGCTCTGCAAAATCGGTTTGGTCAGTTCCAGGTACCAGTCGCAGTACTCATTCCATATGAATTCATAAAGTGACCGGGCCGCGAGATCGAAGCGATAGCTGGCGAAATGGCCGGCGACTGCCTCCAGGGTTTTGCCGAGCCGGGAGAGGATCCAGCGATCGGCAAGGCCCGGGGTGGCCAGCGCCGTGGCACCGGATGCCAGTTCGTGGTTTTCGACATTCATCAGCACGTAGCGCGCGGCATTCCAGATCTTGTTGCAGAAATTCCGGTAACCCTCGATGCGGTTCAGGTCGAAACGGATGTCGCGCCCGTGACTGGCCAGCGCCGCGAAGCTGAAGCGCAAGGAATCGCTGCCGTAGTCAGGAATACCGTTGGGGAATTGCTTCTTCGTGGCTTTTTCGATGCGGGGCTTCAGTTGTGGCTGCATGAGACCCGTGGTTCGCTTGGCAATCAGTCCGGGCAGGTCAATGCCGTCGATGAGGTCGAGTGGATCAATGATGTTGCCCTTGGACTTGGACATCTTGTCGCCATTCTCATCGCGGATGAGGCCGGTGATGTATACCTCCCGGAAAGGGACCTCGCCGACAAACTTCAGGCCCATCATGATCATTCGGGCAACCCAGAAGAAGATAATGTCGAAGCCGGTTACCAGTACGCTGGTCGGGTAGTAGGTTCGAAGTTCGGGTGTTTCGTCAGGCCAGCCGAGTGTCGAAAAGGGCCACAAAGCCGACGAAAACCACGTGTCGAGCACATCCTCGTCCTGACGAAGCACCACGTCAGCACCCAGATGGTTTTGTGAGCGCACTTCTTCCTCGGTGTGTCCCACAAAGACCTGTCCATCCCGGGCATACCACGCCGGGATCCGGTGTCCCCACCAGAGCTGCCGGCTGATGCACCAGTCCTGGATGTTGTTCATCCACTGGTAGTAGGTCTTGTCCCAGTTCTCGGGGATGAAACGAATTCGTCCGTCCTTAACGGCGGCAATGGCCGGTTCCGCCAGTGGTGCAATCTTTACGTACCACTGGTCCGTGAGCCAGGGCTCGAGAATGGCATTGCTACGGTCGCCGCGTGGAACCTGCAGGGTGTGGGCATCGATGCGCTCGACGAGTTGCATGGCCGTCAGGAGTTCGACGATTTGCCGGCGCGCGTCGACGCGGTCCAGGCCGCGCAGGGCCTCCGGAATTTCGGCCAGAGCCTGCGCCGGGTCGTAGCCATCCACAGCAGCATCCGGCCGACTGATGATCCTGGCATCCTGGTCCAGAACATTAATCAGAGGCAGGTCGTGACGCTTGCCCATCTCGTAGTCGTTGAAATCGTGCCCTGGTGTGATCTTGACGCAACCCGAACCGAACTCGGGATCAACGTAGTCGTCGGCAATGACCGGGATCAGGCGATTGGTTAACGGCAGGCGGACCTGCTTCCCGACGAATGCCTTGTAGCGCTCGTCAGCCGGATGCACAGCCACCGCGGTATCGCCGAGCATTGTCTCGGGTCGTGTTGTTGCCACGACGAGTTGTCCACTGCCGTCAGCCAGCGGATAACGCAAGTGCCATAGAGACCCTGCTCGGCTTCCGACTGCACTTCCAGGTCGGAGAGGGCCGTGTGCAGTACCGGGTCCCAGTTCACAAGTCGCTTGCCCCGATAGATCAGACCTTCGCGATGCAGGCGCACGAAAACCTCTGTAACCGCACGGGAGAGGCCTTCATCCATTGTGAAGCGGTCGCGCGACCAGTCCACGGAACTGCCCAGCCGGCGCATCTGCCGGGTGATGGTGCCGCCAGATTCACGCTTCCACTGCCACACGCGCTCGACGAACGCTTCCCGGCCGAGTTCGACACGGCTGCTGCCTTCGGCGTTTAACTGCCGCTCAACAACCATTTGTGTCGCAATGCCGGCATGATCTGTTCCGGGTTGCCACAGGGTGTTATAGCCACGCATGCGGTGGAAACGGATCAGTGCATCCTGGAGGGTGTGTTGAAACGCATGGCCCATGTGCAGGGTTCCTGTCACATTGGGCGGCGGAATCATGATGCAGTAGGACGGGCCACGGCCGGATGGCGTGAAGTAGCCTGCAGCTTCCCAGCGGGCATACCACTGCTGTTCTATGTCGGCAGGTTGATAGGCCTTGTCAAGCGGTGCGGGAGCGCTGTCGGCCGATTCATCGGTCACTCATTCTTCCTTGATGTCTTCTTCAAAATGTTCGCGAAGCACCTGGTCTATCAGATCAGGTAGTTCGTGCCTGAGCTGGCCGACAACTTCATCGAAGAGGGTCGCCTCCATCTCCTTGTAAGCCTGGTGCAACAATTTCTCGATCAACATGAAACTGCCCGTGGCAATGCGCAACTGCAGTTCCGCCAACTCGGACTCCGTCAGGGCAGGGCGAGCAACTTCATCCACGGCACTGCGCCGCGGGCGGGCTACTGCATCGGTCAGCACTGGAATGCGGGTACGGTCGATCATCAACTTACCTCGTGAGTTTCCGGGGCCAGCCCCTGTTCACGGTAGTATCGATGACGGGACCGGCCAGCCTCGCGACCTTCCGGGCTGCCATCGACAATTTCGGCGATGCGAGCATAGCGATCGTAGAATTCCGGAACGGTATTGCCGAGGTTGATCAGCAGATCGGCCATGCCCCCGTCGCTGCCATCAGTGCCTATGGTGATTGGCGCAACCGGCTGCACGCCAGACACCAGCAACTCGTGAGGGACAAAGCTTCCCTGTCTGAACGTCCAGAGCAGATTATCCAGCTGGCGTGCCATGTCAGCATCGGCCGTATGGGCATAAATGCGGTTGTCCAGCTTCCAGGCCTTCTCTGCCAGCCGACAGGCAAAGCCGAGGCGGGCCGTCGGCCCGCCATTGCTCAATACGTAAAACGAAACTCGCGTTGCAGACATCGTCGGATTGATTTCTGAAGATCCGTACAGGTGTTGGTGTCGCCCTATTTGCGGTCGATCAGAAACTCCATCAGCAAGGGAATGGGCCGCCCGGTACCGCCCTTTTTGCTGCCCGAATTCCATGCCGTACCCGCAATATCCAGGTGGGCCCATTCAGTCGTGCCCACGAAGCGGGAGAGAAAGCTGGCTGCCGTAATGGTGCCCGCATCCCGTCCCCCGATGTTGGCGACATCGGCAAACGGACTTTTCAGCAATTCGGCATAGTCGTCATCCAGCGGCAGGCGCCAGGCGCGGTCATCGGCGGCCTGTCCGGCATCCAGCAGTGCATTGACCAGTTTGTCGGAGTTACCAAGCAGTCCGGAGCGGACCCGTCCGAGGGCAACGAGACAAGCTCCGGTCAGCGTCGCTATATCAATCAGCGCGGCCGGTTTGAAGCGCAAAGCGTAATTAAGGGCGTCACAGAGAATCAGCCGGCCCTCTGCATCCGTATTGAGGATTTCTACAGTCTGGCCAGACATGGTGCGGACAATGTCGCCGGGTCGTGTTGCCGTGCCACTGGGCATGTTTTCGCACGTTGGTACCACGCCAACCACATTGATCGGCAGCTTCAGTTCCGTGACTGCCTGCATGACCCCGATAACTGTTGCAGCCCCGCACATGTCGTACTTCATCTCGTCCATGGCGCCGGCAGGCTTGATCGAGATACCGCCGGAGTCAAAGGTGATGCCCTTGCCGACCAGTACCACAGGCTTGTCGGCCGCCCGACCACCGTTGTACTGGAGCACGATGAAGCGCGGTGGCTCTGCGGCTCCTTGTGTCACGGCCAGAAAGGCACCCATCCGGAGCTTGCGGATCGCCGCCACGGTCAGTGACTGCACGTGCAGGTTCTTGCCGCTTTTGGCAAGCGTGCGGGCACGCTCCACCAGGTAGCTGGGCGTACAGACATTCGCTGGCAAGTTACCCAGATCTTTGGCCAGTGCCACAGCTCGTCCGATTGCTTCGCCGTGGGCGACGCCCCGGCGCATTGATTGATTGTCGCGTCGGGTCCCGGCAATACCCAGCTTCTGCAAGTGGACTTTGCTGTCGTCCGGCTCGGATTTCATGGCCGTGAACCGGTAGCTGACCGATTGCCAGGTTTCGACAGCCAGCCGGGCGCGTCTATAGGCATCGGCGTCGGAGACGCTCTCGCCAGTCAGGTACAGGATTGCATCGCGATATCTGGTGCGGGCAATCGCGGTCAGGGCACCATGTAGCGCCTTGCGCCAGATTTTGCGATCCAGCTTTTTGCGGTCGCCCAGGCTGACCAGCAGGATTCGACGGGCGGGGAGGTCTGCCGTTTCGGTCAGCAGGAGCATCTCGCCGGCGGCACTCCTGATATCGCGATTCTTGATCGCTCTGGATATGAGGCCATTTCCGGCGGCATCCAGGCTCTTGGCCGACGCAGGCAGGTCGCCATCGCTGTAGACCGGAACGATGGCGCATTCGGTTTTCTGTTTGTTGGCGGCATTATTCTGTATCTGGAATTTCATATTCACCCTTGTTGCTGCGTCTAGTCTTGCTGCCGGAGTCTTGCTGCCGGCGTTTTGCTGATGGGTCGAACCTAAGGGGCGCTTGACTCAGTCCGGCCGCTAAACCAAGGTGTAGGCACGCTTGGATGGTCAGCTTGAAATCCTGATGAAACGCCCGGTCCGGAACGCCGATCAGTGTACTCGATTCATCCGGGGGCGGGCCAAGCCCGGCCGTTGAGATGCCCCGGATTCTTCATCGTTACCTGTTGCGCGAGTCCCTGTACGCCTGGCTCGTGGTCACCATTGTGCTGCTGCTGATTCTGATGACCAACCAGTTTGCCTCGGTCGTCGGCGATGCGGCAGCCAACAAGTTGCCACGCACAGCCATTCTGGAAGTCATGGGTCTGACCACGATTCAGTACCTCACGATCCTCATTCCGGTCGGCTTCTTTCTGGCAGTGATGCTGGCGCTGGCCAGGCTGTATCACGACAGTGAAATGGCCGCGATGATGGCCTGCGGGAGTGGGTCCTGCACAGCTCTATCGCGCGATTCTGACTCTGGGCGTGGCTTTGGCAGTGGTGGTGGGCCTGCTGGCTCTGGTCATATCGCCGGCGGCCCTTCGCCAGGTCGAAGTACTGGCACCCAGGCCAAGCGCGAGGCCAGCCTTGGCCTGCTGGTGCCGGGTCGCTTTGTCAGCTTTGCGGACGGCGCAGCCGCGCTGTATGCCGAGTCGGTGGCGCCAGACGGCCATCTGCACCAGGTTTTCGTTCAGCGGCGACGAGGTGACAAGGTTGAAGTCATTGTTGCCGACGAAGCCTGGCAGGAGGATGCCGGCAACGGCGTGAGGATACTGACCTTCGCACATGGCCGGCGTTACGAAGGTGAGCCCGGAAATCCCAAATTCCGGATACTGCAGTTTGCGGAGCACGGGATTCCAGTTGAACTGCCAGCCAGCGGGCCGCCCAAGGTGAGACCGGAAGCGCGGACCCTGCGCGACCTGCTTGGCTCGACTGACTCTGCAGACCGGGCCGAGCTGCAGTGGCGGATTGGCGTCCCCCTGACCTTGCTGGTGCTCGCGATCCTTGCGGTGCCGCTGGCGCGTACGGAACCACGCAGCGGGCGATTTTCCGGACTGGCGTCCGCAGTGCTCGTCTACCTGATTTACGCCAACCTGCTGGCCGCAGGGCGTGGCTGGCTGGAGCGCGGGCAAGTTCCGGAGGTGGTCGGCCTGTGGTGGGTGCACGCGCTGTTCCTGCTGGTTGCTGCAGCCATGCTGGTCTACCAGCACGGGTCATGGCGGGCGTGGCTGGGAAGAAAGCGCCCGGTGATGGCGTCATGAGCAAGGGCTTATGAGAATCATACGGCGGTATCTGTTGCGATCGATTCTGGCCACAACCGGACTTGTGATCGCTGTATTCCTGAGTCTCGGCGCCTTTATCAAATTTGTGAGCCAGCTCGACGATATAGGTGTTGGTGACTACGGCCTGTTCGATGCTCTGGGCTGGGTGGCGTTACAGATGCCAACCATATTCGCCCAGTTGCTGCCGATGGCCACGCTGCTAGGTGCGCTGCTGGGTCTTGGCGCACTTGCCAGTCGCAGCGAGCTCGTTGTACTGCAGACTGCTGGCGTGTCTCCACGGGACCTGGCTCGTGCGGTGCTCCTTACCGGTGTGTTGCTCGCGGTCGTCGGTTTTCTCGTCAGTCTCTACCTCGCCCCACCGCTGGAGCGCTATGCGCGCCAGCAACGCGAAGTTGCCAAGTTTGGGCAGGCGGGTGTCAGTTCCAGCGGTGGCACGTGGATTCGGGATAAATCGACCATTCTCAATGTGGTTCCGCCGAGCGATCAGCACCCGGCTGGTATGGTCTACGTATTTCGACTGAACAGCAACGGCGGGCTTGAGGCAATCGGTATGGCCGACTCGGTCCGTGCCGAAGACAATCAACGCTGGTATCTGCACAACTATGCCGAAAGCCGTTTTACGCCCACGGGTGTTGTGGCCAGTCGAATGGAGCGGTCACTGGCGCTTGACGGGGTCAATCCGGATCTGCTGAGTCTGACGGTCCTCCGCCAGGAAACCATGAGCGGGACAGCACTCTGGCGCTATGTGCAGTACTTGAAACGCAGTGGGCTGGACGCGCGCAACTACGAAGTCGCCTTCTGGAGCCGCATTGCCTCGGTGCTCGCCATTCCGCTGATGTGCGTTCTGGCACTGCCCTTTGTTCTGGGTCCATTGCGCTCCGGTGGCGCTGGCGGCCGCATGCTGGCTGGTCTGGGTATAGGGCTGACATGGTTTCTGGTCAGCCGGACGCTGGGGGATGGCGGTGCGGTCTGGAATCTCAATGCCATTGTCGTGGCGTGGCTACCTACCGCTTTGCTTGCATTGGCCACGCTGGTGGCCATGCAAAGACTCCGCTAAACCGTCAGGGTTTTCTTCGGGGCAGCAGCACGACGCGGGTTCCGGCCAGCCGGTCGTGCCAGGTCAGTGCGTCCCGGTCGATCCATAGCCAGAACAACCCGAGGCCACAGCTCAGGACGGACACCACACCGGCAGCGAACCGGATGCCGCCGGTCTTCAGGTCAAGGGGGGCGCCGGACTGCCGTTCTACCTTGAGACGCCACGCGCGCATGCCCAGGGTCTGGCCGCCACGCAGCCACGAAGTTACGAAAAAAAAGGCCGCCGTGAGCAGCAGCAAGAGCTGGTAAGCCGGATTGCCAGAGGGAATTGCCTTGCCACCGTCGACGACCACGATGAGCAAGGTGAGGAACATCCACACCGCAATCAACAGCAACAGATCGTAAGTTCCAGCCGCGAGTCGGCGGAAAACCCCAGCAGTTTGCTTTGTGTACACCGGTAGGCTGTCGATGGTCTGGCGCTCCCTACGAGAATCGAACTCGTGTTTCAGCCTTGAGAGGGCCGCGTCCTAACCGCTAGACGAAGGGAGCCGTGTGACTGTGCCGCTATGGCGGGGCTGCTATTATAGGCAGCTAACCCGCTGGCTCAAGCCGGAGCAGAATTGACGAAATCCTTGATGAATCCCACCGACAACCCCGTCGACAACCCAGGCGACAACCCAGGCGACAACCTTGGCGCGCCCGCAGCATCGCCCCGGATCATTCCTCGCTCCGAACACCATGTGAGTCGTGCGAACATTTCCCGGAATGCGCTGAAAGTACTCTATCGCCTTAAAGATGGCGGTTACCAGGCATACATTGTTGGCGGTGGCGTGCGCGATCTGTTGTTGAAACGCCAGCCCAAAGATTTCGATATAGCGACCGATGCCAGTCCGGAGGAAGTCCGGGCCCTGTTCAGCAATGCCCGGCTGATTGGCCGCCGCTTCCGGCTGGTGCATGTTCGATTCCGCGATGAAATTGTCGAAGTGGCGACCTTTCGTGGCCTGGGCAATGAGGATCTGGAAAGCGAAGACCGCCAGGTCCTCGACGCCGCGGGTCGTATCATCAAGGACAATTCCTTTGGATCGATCGAGGAGGACGCCTGGCGACGCGACTTCACGATCAATGCCCTGTACTACAACATTGCTGATTTCTCGATCCGGGATTTCGTCGGCGGCATGGCGGATATCGAATCCGGCAGCATTCGCCTGATTGGGGATCCGGAGACCCGTTACAGGGAAGACCCGGTGCGCATGATCCGTGCTGTGCGTCTGGCTGCAAAACTGGATTTGACGATCCATCCGGAGGCTGCATTGCCCATGGGCACACTGGGTAGTCTGATCGACAGTGTGCCGCCAGCGCGGCTCTTCGATGAGTTTCTAAAGGTCTTTCAGGCTGGTCATGCGCTGGCCAGCTACCGACGCTTGCGCGTGCACGGGTTGTTCGAGCATCTGTTTCCAGCCACTGCTGCCTGGCTGGCGGCCGATGACGGCAACGATCCCTCTGGTGGGCCGCGCAATCGCTTCATAGAGCGGGCGCTTTTGAACACCGATCAGCGCATTGCCGACGGTCAATCGGTTACACCCATGTTCCTGTTTGGTGTTTTTCTGTGGGGACCGGTACAGGAGCGTGCAAAACAGCTACGCCGAAAGGCCAGCATGTCTGAAGTCCAGGCACTGATCGATGCCGGGCTCGAAGTCACCTGTGAGCAAATCGAGCGCATCACTTTGCCACGACGATTCTCTGTGCCGATGCGGGAAATGCTCCAGCTTCAGCCACGCTTTAATCGGCGCCAGGGCCGCAGGGCGGCTGTCCTGCTTCAGCATCGGCGCTTTCGCGCCGCCTACGACCTGCTCGTATTGCGGACTGAGCTGGGCGAAGTGACACCCGAACTTGCTGACTGGTGGACACGCGTGCAAGAGATGTCACCGGACGACCAGCGCCATGCATTTCACGGCAAGCATCGCGGTGGGCAGGGCGACAATCGATCGCACCCTGCGGAACAGGCACTCTGAGTTCCAGCCAATGCCTGGTCTGCCGTGGATTCCCGCCTATGTGGGCCTCGGCAGCAACCTCGACGAACCGGTGAAGCAGGTTAAGGCTGCGTTGGCAGCACTTGGCGAATTGCCGGATTCAATCCTGGTCAGCTGCTCCACGTTAATGCAGAGTGCGCCACTGGGCCCGCCGGCGCAGCCCGACTATATAAATGCCGTGGCCGGGTTGCTGACCCAACTCCCGCCCCTGGACCTGCTGGACGGCTTGCTGGGAATCGAACGCCGACGGGGCAGGGACCGTAGTGCCGGTATTCGCTGGGGCCCTCGTCGAATCGACCTTGACCTGCTTGTCTACGGCAACGAGATCCTGGCAACAGAACGACTGATTGTGCCGCACCCGGGCATTGCCAGCCGAAATTTTGTATTGTTCCCGCTGCTGGAGTTGGCCCCAACCCTGTGGATTCCCGGGCTTGGCCAGGTTCGGCAGCTCGCGGCCATGGTTGACCAACAATAAAGCCCGATCAGGCAAGCCGCACAGTCAACAAGACCTTAAAAGGGGCCAGCCAGCTGGTGGCACTATCCTGATTCATGGGGAATTCCCGTTACATCGCTATCGAAGGACCGATCGGGGTGGGCAAGACCAGCCTGGCGCGTCGTCTTGCCGATTCAATGGGTGGCGAACTGTTGCTTGAGCAACCCGAAACCAACCCCTTTCTGGAGCGGTTTTATCGTGATCCGCGCGGCGCATCGTTGCCGACGCAACTGTTTTTCCTGTTCCAGCGCGTACAGCAGATTGAGCAACTGAGACAAAGCGATATTTTCGCCGAAACGCGCATCTCTGATTTCCTGCTCGACAAGGACCGCCTGTTTGCCGAGATTAATCTGGACCAGGCGGAACTCGCACTGTACGAAAAGGTCGCAGAGTCCATAGAAATCGATGCCCCGGCGCCGGATCTCGTGGTTTACCTGCAGGCACCTGTCGATACGCTGCTGTTTCGGATTGCCCGTCGCGGTATTGATTTCGAGCAACGCATCGGGCGGCGTTACCTGGAGCGATTGACCGAGGCGTATGCACGGTTCTTTCACGATTATGATGCAGCGCCCCTGCTGATCGTGAATGCGGCGGTAATCGACCCGGTACATAATGACGCCCACTTCGGCTTGCTGCGCGAGCAGATCGACCGGGTGCGCAGCGGTCGACATTTTTTTAATCCAGCAGCGTCAGCGTTCGGATAAAGAGCATGTACAAACAACTACAGCAACGGGATCTTCCGGAAGCACCAGTCACTATCTCGACACTGCGTGCCATGAAGGCTGCCGGCGAGCCGATTGCGTGCCTGACAGCCTACGATGCCAGTTTCGCGCTGCTGGTCGATCGTGCGGGCACCGACCTGGTGCTGGTCGGCGATTCACTGGGCATGGTGATCCAGGGGCACGACACCACCGTGCCAGTAACAGTGCAAGACATCATTTATCACTCACGGATGGTCCGACGTGGACTGGGCCGTGCATTCCTCATGGTCGACATGCCTTTCATGAGCTATACGACAACCGCCCAGTCGCTGGATAACGCGGTGCGTCTGATGCAGGAAGGTGCCGCGATGATGGTCAAGCTGGAAGGCGGTGCCAGCCAGGTCAAGATTGTCCGAACATCTGGCCAACCACGATATTCCGGTTTGCGCCCATCTCGGGCTGCGCCCGCAGTCGGTGCACAAGCTCGGCGGCTTCAAGGTCCAGGGCCGGGGCCAGGTTCAGGCAGAGCGGATGCTGGAGGATGCGGTGGCACTGGAGCAGGTGGCGCTGATATCCTGTTGCTGGAGTGTGTGCCCAATGAACTTGGACAGGCCGTGCGCGATGCGGTGCATGTGCCTGTCATCGGCATTGGGCCGGACCCGGCGTTGATGGCCAGATTCTGGTCCTTACGACATGCTCGGTATTACGCAGGGCAGATTGCCCCGGTTCGTAGAACTATATGGAGGGCCGAGGCTCGCATCTCGAAGCCTTGCAAGCCTATGTCGCGGCGGTCAAGGATCGTAGTTATCTGCCCTCGAGCACTGCTTCTCCTGATTTAGCCTGGTCATAGCCTGATCGCCTGCGTTTGAAGACTATCCGCAAGGTTGCTGATCTCAGAAGCGCTGCTCGCCTGGCGCGCGGGCGGCGAGGGTATTGCCCTGGTACCAACCATGGGCAATCTGCATGCCGGGCATCTTGCGCTCGTTGAGCAGGCGCAGGCACTTGCGGCGCACGTCGTCGTTTCCATTTTCGTCAATCCCACGCAATTCGGGCCTGGTGAGGACTTCACCTCCTACCCGCGTACTCTGGCGAAGGACCGTCGCCGCTGGCGCGTGCAGGTGTTGATTTCGTGTTCGCACCGTCGGTTGGCGAGATCTATCCGTGCGGACTACGCGACAGCACGGCTATCACCGTACCAGCGCTGTCCGATATTCTGTGCGGGAAATCCCGCCCGGGCATTTCGCTGGCGTGGCATCGGTGGTGACCCGGCTCTTTAACATCGTGCAGCCGGACACGGCGGTGTTTGGCCAAAAAGATTACCAGCAACTGCTGGTTATCCGCAGGCTGCAGGCTGATCTGCACCTGCCGGTCCGGATCGTGCCCGTGCCTACCAGTCGTGATCCGGACGGCCTGGCATTGAGCTCACGCAATCAGTACCTTGGCGCCGCGGAGCGCAAACGCGCGCCTGTGCTCTACCAGGCAATTGCGGAATGTTGCCGGCGAGCTGCCGCTTCGACACGCAAGCTTTGCCACGCTGGAGAGACGCGGCGCCGCGCAATTGCGTGCGGCCGGTATACGCCCCGACTATTTCGCGATTCGCAACGCCGATGACCTCACACGACCGTCCAGCGGCAGCCGTCATCTGGTTGTACTGGCTGCAGCCTATCTGGGACGTACGCGACTGATCGACAATGAGCTGGTCGATCTGTAGGCGGCGCGCTTCAACTTCGATACGGACGTGGTTTCAATTAAGGCCGTGTTGACGCAGTGCCCAGGCCACATGCTCGCGCACCAGGTCCGAGGGGTCATCGGCACGATCACGCAGCGCAGACGTGACCCTGGCTGACGACGGCGCGTTGCCCAGAGCAACAGCGATATTTCTGAGCCAGCCCGGGTATCCCGGACGACGCAGCGCACTGCCTGCCGTTCGCTCGGCCCACTGCGCCTCCGTCCAGGCGAAAAGCTCGGTCAGTTGTACAGAGTCGAGCCCGTGCCGGGGTTCGAAGTCCGCTTCTGCCCCCGGCTGGGCATAGCGGTTCCAGGGGCACACAAGCTGACAGTCGTCACAGCCGAAAATCCGGTTACCCATACTTGACCGGTACTCAACAGGTATGGGGCCGCGCGACTCGATCGTGAAATAGGATATGCAGCGCCGGGCATCCAGCACATACGGCGCCACAATTGCGCCTGTAGGGCAAACGTCCAGGCAGGCGTGACAACTTCCGCAGTGATCCGCTACCGGCTCGTCTACGGGTAGCGGCAGATCGGTGTAGATCTCGCCCAGCAGAAACCACGAGCCTGCATGACGATTGATGAGGTTCGTGTGCTTGCCCTGCACAACCCAGTCCTGCGGCGGCTGCCAGCGGCTTTTCCAGAACCGGCGCACTATCGACGAAGGCGCGGAATCCGTGCATGGCGCCCGCTGCCGTGATTCGGTCGGCGAGCCGTCGCAGTCTCACCCGCATCATCTTGTGGTAGTCGCGGCCGAGGGCATACCGGGCGATATAAGCCCGACTGCGGTCGGCAAGGACTTCCAGCGCAGGTGCTGCACGCGGCGTTGTGTAGTCCATCCGTGCCGAAATTACCCGCGCCGTACCTGGCAGCAGTTCGTCAGGGCGGCTGCGCTTCCGGCCGTGGGCCGTCATGTAGTTTAATTCGCCGTGGAACCCACGCGAGACCCATTCGTCCAGCCGCGCCTCGGCTTCGGCAAGCGCGGTGCCGGCGATTCCGATCTGCTGAAAACCAAGTTCATTGCCCCAGGCCTTGATCTGAACGGCAAGTTGCCCGAGTTCAGTAGCAGGAATAGACATCGGTAAGGAGACCTCCAGAGTGCGGGGCAAATTAACGAGGCAGATCAACAGCTCTGGCCACGAATGGAGCGAAGTATAGTTAGTGACGGAATCACCCGCATAATCACCTGTATGTCAGAAGCAGCCAGCAGCGTCTGGACTCCGGAAGCAGTACGGAAACTTGATCGAACCGCGAGCGAGAACTGCGGAATCGCCAGTTTTGAACTCATGCAGCGTGCCGCCGATGCGGTATGCAGTGTGGCCCAGGCCCGCTGGCCGGAGGCGCAGCGCTGGCTGGTGTTATGCGGCGGCGGCAACAACGGTGGCGACGGTTATCTGGTCGCCTGCCTTGCGCGGCGCAGCGGCCACGATGTTCAAGTGTGCGCGCTGGCAGACCCGGCCAACCTGACTGGCGATGCGGCGGCAGCGTGGCAGGCGTATGCAAGCGATGGCGGTACCTTGCAACCTTTCGTGGAGAAATTGCCTGACGAAGCCGATCTGGTGATCGACGCGCTGCTGGGTATCGGTCTGACTCGACCGGTGACCGGCGATTATCTCGCCGCAATTGACGCGGTCAATGCCAGTGCTACGCCGGTTGTCGCCGTCGATATTCCCTCCGGACTGGACGCAACCACCGGTCATCCTTTGCCTCGCGCCATCCGCGCTGACTGTACCGTGACCTTTGTGGGTCACAAGCTGGGCCTGTTCGTCGGTGAAGGCCCGGCCTGTACGGGCGAACTGCACTTCGCAGACCTCGGTATTCCATCCGGGGTGGTCGAGCAGGCGGGCCTGTCTGGCACAGCGACCCTACGCCTGTTCACACACAAGGATCTGCTGCCACTGTTGCCAAAGAGGGTTGCCACCGATCACAAGGGGCGCTTTGGCCATGTGCTGGTGATTGGTGGCAATACCGGCATGAGCGGCGCCGTTCGTCTGGCTGGCGAGGCCGCATTGCGTTCAGGTGCAGGCCTGGTCAGTGTGGCGACGCGTCGCGCACATGCAGAACTGCTGGCAATGGTGCGCCCGGAACTGATGGTGCACGGGATCGGTACCGTTGATGAATTACAACCGTTGTTGTCGCGCGCCACCGTGATCGCCGTAGGGCCTGGCCTCGGGCAGGACGAGTGGGCGCGAACAATACTTGATGCGGTATTGGCCACACGGCTGCCGCTGGTTGTAGATGCGGATGCATTGAACCTTCTCGCCGGCATGAACATTCAACGATCAGACTGGATAATCACCCCTCATCCGGGTGAAGCAGCGCGGCTGCTGGGCCGGTCAGCAGCCGACATTCAGTATGACCGGCCGGCTGCGCTCACCGCATTGATCGAACGCTATGGCGGAACTGTCCTGCTGAAGGGCAAGGGCACACTGGTCGGCGCAGACGGCACGACCCGCTGGCTGATCGCTGCGGGCAATCCTGGCATGGCCACAGCCGGCATGGGCGACGTACTGACGGGTATCGTCGCTGCGTTTGTCGCGCAGGGATTGGCAGCCGCGCACTCGTTTGATGACCTGGCTGCGGCCGCTGCCCATGTTCACGGCATTGCGGGTGACGCGGCCGCCCAGGCCGGTCAGCGTGGCTTGCTGGCTACTGACCTGTTGGGCAATCTGCGACCATGGCTGAATCCCTGAACCGCTTCCTGCCCGATCCGGCAGCGACCACCGAATTCGGTGCATCGCTCGCCCGGGCTGTGAGGGCAGTCAAGCCTGACCGGCTGGTGCTGTACCTCACGGGTCAACTGGGTGCAGGCAAGACCGCTCTCACACGCGCCGTGCTGGCTGGATTGGGTCATCAGGGGCGGGTACCCAGCCCGACTTACACGCTCGTAGAGCCCTATTCGATAACGGGTTACCGCTTGGTGCATGTGGATCTCTATCGACTGGAAAATCTGGCCGATGTCGACGATCTGGCGCTTTCCGACTACCTGGCTGAGGCGCCGGGCATTGGCATCCTGCTGTTTGTCGAATGGCCGGAGCGGGGAATCGGCAGGTTGCCTGCAGCGGATTTGCGCTGCCACCTGACGCTGGCTGAGCCGTCCGGGCGGCAGGTAGAACTCCAGGCCGCTTCAAGCATTGGTCAGGGTGTCCTTGATGCGCTGCGCCAGTAGCTTGGAGGCTCTATTTGATCTCGCTGGCAGCTAAGGCGGCTATCTACCTATTTCATATGGCAAAAGTGTTCCGAAGCCATTCGGTATTACGTATACTCGCCGCACAGGGACGTTCCAGGGGGTGAGCCGTGACCCGGCAACCAGCCGCAAGCCAGTATCCAGCTGGTTTCGCAACAGCAGTGACCAATCTGGCGAGACCAATGCTCCGCGCCAGGCCCCGCAGCCCGGGGTCATGGCATCCAGTGCTATGGGGGTTCCTCGTCGGCCTGTCTTTTTTCTGGGCGGCGACCACGCTGGCGGCTTCCAACGGCGAACGCCTGCGCGTTCAGTCGATAGCCATTGCGCCTGAGGGGCTGTCGACCCACGTAGAACTTCGATTGACCAGCAAGGCTGCCCGCTACGACGTATTTACGCTGACAAGCCCCAACCGGGTCGTCATTGACATCTCCACCGCCGCCCTGGGGCCAACCGCTCTGCCCCTGCCTGCAGGGGGAGGCACTATTCAGAAAATCCGCGTGGCACACCGACCGGGCGGCAACCTCCGTATTGTGTTCGATGTAGCCACTGAGGTTCGGCCCAGTGCCAACCAGACCGTTGACGGCAATGGCCCCAGTCTCCTGATCGACCTTCGTCCTGTGTCATGGGTCGCTGCTACCGGGGCAGGGACAGCTTCCGGGCCGCCCCCGCTGCAAAGTCCAACCCCAACCCCAACCCCAACCCCAACTCCAACTCCGGGTCCAGCGCCAACCGGCGCTACGCCGTCCGTTGCACCACTGCCGGTCCCAGCCTCGCCCAGGCCGCCGCGGACCATCGTTGTGGTGGTTGATGCCGGCCACGGTGGGCGTCAGGGCCTTTTGGTCCGTCGGGCACTCGCGAGAAGGTGTCACTTTCGCTATCAGCAAGAAGCTCGCTCAGCCCAATTGAACAGGCAACTGGGATGCGCGGCGTACTGACTTGCTGAGCGATGATCGTTTCCTGGGCTTGCGTGAACAGTGGAAAAGGCCCGTAGTGCAAATGCTGACCTGTTCGTGTCGGTACATGCTGACGCGGCTTACAATACGGCACCTTGGGGGTCCACGGTGTACGTGTTGTCCGACAAAGGCCGCCGGTGATGAGGCCTCCCGCCGGCTTGCTGCCCGCGAAAATGCGGCACTCATTGGTGGCGTTGAATTGAGCAACAGAGGACCCGGTGCTGGCCTCGGTCCTGATGGACCTGTCGCAAAACGCTTCAATCAGTTCCAGCATTGCGGTTGGCAATGCAATTCTCGGGCAGATGCACCATCTGGGTCGATTGCATCACAGTACGGTTCAGCAGGCACCTTTCATGGTTCTGAAATCACCGGACGTTCCGTGGTGCTGGTTGAAACGGCCTATATCTCCAATCCGACCGACGAGAAGAAGCTTCGGTCATATTTTCAAGACGACTGGCGGCTGCGATTCTTGACGGTGTTCCGCCACTGCCTGAGGCCAATCCGCGAACGGGCGGCGGCGAGCGTAATCGCATCGTCGCGCCCACTGCCATTTTCTACGTCAACTTCTAATGAGTGGTCGACGGCTTCCAGGCAGGTAGTTATCCAGCGCGGCGACGTGTCCTGCGGCATCGCCGGCGCAACGTCAGCTGAACGGTCGCCGTGCGGCGAATCAGGCTGCGATATCCGATACGGTCCGGGTAGGCCAGAAACTGCGCATTCCAATAAGCCTGTAAGCGCCCGCTTACATTTGCAAGAATGTCGGTATGGCTATTCGTCAACTGCCGGCACACCTGATCAATCAAATCGCAGCGGGCGAGGTGGTGGAGCGTCCGGCATCAGTGGTCAAGGGCTCCTGGAAAACTGCCTGGATGCTGGTGCCACCCGTATAGAGGTGGAGCTGGATGCGCCTGGCGTCTTCCTGTGCCGCATCCGCGACAATGGCGGTGGCATTCCGCGGGATGAATTGCAGCTGGCGCTCGCGCGGCATGCCACCAGCAAGATCGAAGTTCTTGACGACCTTGAGCAGGTCGCCACTCTAGGATTCCGCGGCGAAGCACTGCCGAGCATCGCATCGGTTTCTAGGCTGACACTCACATCGCGCCACCGTGACTCGCCAGATGCATTTGTGCTGACCGGCGAGACGGCTGATGCCGGTCCCGTGCTACCGGCGGCGCATCCAGTCGGGACGACGGTGGAGGTGCGGGATCTCTTCTACAACACGCCGGCCCGACGGCGGTTTCTGCGCAGCGAACGCACCGAGTTTTCCCATGTCAGGGCCACGCTTGAGCGAATCGCGTTGTCGCGCGGTTCCGTAGCCCTCAAGGTTACGCATAACCAGCGACTGGTGATGGACCTTGCCAGTGCCGACACAACACATGAAATGGCGGCACGAGTGGGCCAGCTCTGTGGTGAGGAATTCCTGGCGAACGCCCGTCATCTTGAGGAGGAGCGTGCCGGACTGGTGCTGCGTGGCTGGATTGCACAGCCGACGCATGCGCGTGGCCAGCCTGACTTGCAGCACCTGTTCCTGAATGGCCGGGCGATTCGTGACAAGCTGCTGGCCGGCGCGGTTCGTGCCGCCTATCGCGACGTGCTTTATCGCAATCGCTGGCCGGCCTATGTGTTGTACATCGACATGGATCCGGCCTGGGTGGATGTAAATGCCCATCCGGCCAAACATGAAGTTCGTTTCCGCGATCCGGGACGTGTGCGCGATTTTGTCCGGCGAGCTGTAGAAACGGCACTGGGAGTGAGGGCACCAACAGGGCAGGGAGTGGGTGCAGATACTGGGGTTCCCGCTGCTCTGGACCAGCCCGGTGCTACCGGAATGGCGCGTTATGCGGCGAAGTCCACTCAATACGGCCATTTGTTGCAGGAAGCAGGCGACCCGTATCCGGCCGTCAACCTGGCAAGTAATACCGGAGTGCCCCCGGAAGCGGCTGCCAGTGGTGCCACGCCGCCGCTCGGCTTCGCGATTGCCCAGCTGCACGGTATTTATATCCTGTCGGAGACCACCGATGGGCTGGTCATCGTCGACGCGCATGCCGCCCATGAGCGGGTAACCTACGAGCGCTACAAGGCTGCTATCCGGAAATCGGATGTGCAATCCCAGGTCTTGCTGTTGCCTGTGACGATTACCGTGACAGCTGCTGAAGCAGATCATGCCGAACAGTGTGCTGCGCCCATGCGATGTATTGGCTTCGATATCTCGCGTGCGGGCCCGGATCGGGTGCTGGTCAGAGCAGTGCCGGCAATTCTCGAAGGCGCCGATCCGGTACCGATTGTGCGCGGGATGCTGGCCGGCGTGCCAGAAGATCCGGGTGTGGATGAATTGCTGGGGTTTCTGGATCGTTGTCTGGCCGACGTCGCTTGCCATGCGTCGATCAGGGCCAACCGTCGCCTAGGACTCGCCGAAATGAACAGCTTGTTGCGAGACATGGAACGCACGCCGCGTAGCGAGCAGTGCAACCATGGGCGGCCGACCCGGGTTGCGCTGTCCATGCCGGAACTTGACCGATTGTTTGCGCGGGGCCGC
>JAWKZI010000003.1:0-261797 GCA_041396045.1 Gammaproteobacteria bacterium
CTGGTAGCCCGCGAGAAGCAACTGGATGCCAGGACATACCCCGACGTGATACGGGCCTTGCGCCAGGCACAGATCAGCAATGACGACACGCTGGCGCTGTATCAAAGCCGGCTGGCTGCCATTGAGAAGATCATCCAGCGCGAGAAACTCGTGAGCCTGCCGGAGCGCGAGGCCATCGTTCGTCTGGCCACGCCGGCCGAAAGTGCGGCCCAGCCCGCACCCCATATGGTGGCGCCACCCTTCGTCAATAACCACGGCGAACGCGGCCAGTTTGTCTTGCCATTGACCATGCCATCGACAGATGGCACAACGCTTGGTGAAGCGCTCGATGATTTCAGTTTCGATGCGGCTTCATGGACGCTCACCGCCCACGAAGTACGCCCCGGTCACGAACTGCAGTTTTCCCGCATGCTGGAAGACGGTGTTTCGCTGGCTCGCGCCGTGTTTGCCTTCAACAGCGTGAATGTCGAAGGCTGGGCACTGTATTCGGAAGCAGAAATCCAGCCCTATCTACCGCTGGACGGGCAGTTGATCGCGCTGCAGTTCCGGCTGCTGCGGGCGGCACGGGCCTTTCTGGATCCGGGTCTGCAGTCTGGCGATATCAGTCTGGACGAGGCCCGACGCGTACTTGTAGATGACGTGGTCATCAGCAACGCATTTGCCGATCAGGAACTGCAGCGCTATACCTTCAGGTCACCCGGCCAGGCCACCAGCTATTTCTATGGCTACCAGCGGTTGCTGGATTTGCGCGCCCGCGTGGAAATTGCGTTGGGCAAGTCATTCAACCAACAGCGTTTTCACGATTTCATCCTGAGCCAGGGCTTGTTGCCGCCGGATCCGCTTGCCCAGGCTGTGCTGAAGGATTTCGTACCTGCCGAATCAGGTCGCAGCGCCCGGTAGGAGCGACTGCATCCTCAAGCCAGGCGGGATCGGGCAGCCGAGAGCAAAACCTGCGAATAGAGTTTGTGAAAGCCCATCAGGGCGCTGAAGACCGGGCCCAGTGAGGGCCGGCTGTGTGGCGACTTCATCTGCGGAATGACTGCCGACCCGAAATACAGACGCGTATTCGTGCCACTGCCCGTATCCACTGGTACAACCATCAGCCAGGAACGGGTGCGGCCGCGAAGGTCGGCGAGCAATAGCTGGGTATCATCACGAGCCTCAACACGCCAGGCGGCGAAGGTGTCGCGCGTGCCCGCGCCAAGCTGCGCTGCTTCGGCATCGGTGGACGGTCGCGACAACAGCAGCCTGAGGATCAGGCGTTCTGCCTTGAACACCGGCGTGGTGTAAAAGGCGGCCACGTACCGCGCCAGCGAGACGTCGCCCGCATGGCTGGTGACGTAACAGTCGGTATGCGCACCGCCGTGTCGATAGCGATCCAGAAGCGCATTTGCCGGCAGCGCGCAGGCATCAACCAGGAACATGAACCACCCGCATTCGCTAGATTTTCCTGCCTCCCGCAGGCTCGGAAATCTGGTCCAGATCGACGAGGTTCCAGGGCAAACCCTTGTTGCGGTAAATCCGTTTCCGTTGGGCCGGATAGTCACCCACATCATGGTCCAGGCGCTGCCCCACCACGATGCATCGAAGTACGGACGAGCCGGTATTTTTCAGCTTGTGCGCATCGCCACCGGCGCGGTACCCGATGAAGTCACCCGCTTTGACGTGGTGGACTGATTCGCCGATCGTCGCCTCCGCTTCACCGTCAAGAACGTAGACACATTCATCCTCGTAATGGTGTTTGTGCAGTTCGGTCGAGTCGTGGCCCGGGGCGACTTCGATAAGGTGGAAACCGAAACCACTGAGTCCGGTCAGATCCCCCAGGGACTTGTTGACACGCCTGGCGTTGTCGTTGAGGAAATGTGTCTTTTCAATGCCTTCGAAAGCATCGATTTCTTCGCGCGTGATGAGGTACTTGTTCAAACCAGGTTCCTCCGGAGGCGGACAGCTACTTCTACGGCTGATCCTTCGCGGTCAGGGAATGATCCAGGTCGGCCAGCAGATCGCCGATGCCCTCGATGCCGATGGATAAGCGCACGAGGTTATCCGCAATGCCCATTTTCTGCCGGACGTCAGCCGCCACACTGGAGTGACTCATGGTGGCCGGCTGACCAGCCAGACTTTCCACGGCACCCAGGCTCTCGGCCACCGTGAACAACTGCAGCCGGTCCATGAAAGCTTTCACTGCACTGGCACTGCCCTTGATCTCAAAAGAGACCACGCCACCAAAGGCCCCCATCTGACGCTTTGCCAGTGCGTGTTGCGGATGGTCCGGCAGACCCGGGTAGTACACCCGGGCAACAGCCGGATGCTTCGCCAGATGCCGGGCGACAGCCAGCGCATTCGCGCAATGGCGCTCCATGCGCAGCGCCAGAGTCTTGATGCCACGGAGCACAAGGTAGGAATCGAAAGGCCCGAGCACACCGCCCGATGCGCTGCGCAACAGATGCAGTTGCTGACCCAGTTCGAGGTCCCTGACCACGTTGACACCGCCCAATACATCCGAATGTCCGCCCAAATACTTGGTGGCGGAATGCATCACGATATCGACACCGAGTTCCAGCGGCCGCTGATAGCAGGATGTTGCAAAGGTGTTGTCCACACAGGTCAACAGCTTGTGCTCTCGCGCGATGGCGACAACTGCCTCAATGTCCGTAATTTTCAATAGCGGATTGGTGGGCGTCTCGATCCAGATGAGTCTGGTCGTCGGGCGTACCGCAGCGGACACCGCGGCGATATCCGTCATGTCGACATAGCTGAGTTCAAGCGCGCTGGTACGCCGTCGCACCTGATCGAAAAGCCGGCGCGTGCCGCCATAGAAATCCAGTGGGGCAATCACATGGCTGCCCGCATCCAGCAAGTCGAGGATGCCGGCTGTGGCTGCCTGACCCGACGCATAGGCAAGTCCGCGGACACCGCCTTCAAGTTCGGCAACGCAGCGCTCCAGTGCGTTGCGCGTGGGATTGGAGGCGCGGGTATAAACATGTTCACGCGGCTGGCCCAGTGCTTCCCACTCGAAGGTGGTACTGGTCACGATGGGCGGCATCACGGCGCCGGTGGCGGGATCGGTGGTTTCACCGGCGTGTATGACCTTGGTTTCGAACTGGGCGGATTTTGCTGCCATGAGACGGCCTTGAAGATTAAAGATCAGGGGATATGCAGGTCGGGCAGGCTAACATAGCCTCCATGAGCACAGTGGATCAGTTACTGCGGGACGGTACCCGACGCCTGAGCGGCGTTGGCAACTCACCGCGGCTGGATGCCGAACTGCTGCTCGCCCATGCAATGGGCCAAAGCCGTGAGACGCTCTATCGATCACTTTGGAACGATGTACCAGCCGATGTGGAGGCCCGCTTTGCAGCATTGCTGACTGAGCGGGAACGACGTCGACCCGTCGCACAACTGGTACAGAAGCGCGACTTCTGGACCCTGTCGCTCGCAGTCTCCGACGACACGCTGGTACCGCGTCCGGAGACCGAGTTGCTGGTTGAGCGTGTGCTCGCACGCATACCGGTCGATGCCAGTTGGCGGATTGTGGATCTGGGCACCGGGGCCGGTGCGATTGCTTTGGCGGTCGCCAGCGAACGGCCACTATGCCAGGTGCTGGCCACAGACTTCAGCAAAGCAGCACTGACGGTCGCCCGCAGGAATGCCAAAACGCTGGGACTGAAGAACGTCAGTTTCAAGCATGGTGACTGGTTCGATGCCCTGCCCTCGACCAAGAACCCGAATACACAGTTCCATCTGCTGGTGTCCAACCCGCCGTATGTTGCTGCCCATGAGTGGGCAGACGCCGACCCGGAACTGCAATTCGAACCCCGTCTCGCACTCGATGGTGGCGACGATGGGCTGGATCCCTACCGGATATTGACGACCACCGCACCGCGCCATCTGATCCCCGGCGGCTGGTTGTTGCTGGAACACGGCTCCCGGCAAGGCGACGACGTGCGGGTCATGCTGAAACGCGCCGGCTTCGGCAATATCGCGACAGCCAGCGACCTGGCAGGACGGCCACGGGTCTCGGAAGCCCAGTACGGTGCCCCGCCATGAACAACCGTCGCACGCTGCCGGTCAGGGACGCATGAGCAGGGTCGACCCCGTGCGATACAGCCGTCACCTGACACTTCCGCAGTTCGGCGAAAGTGGTCAACAGCGACTGGAATCAGCCAGTGTTCTGGTGGTGGGCCTTGGAGGCCTCGGTTCGGTGGCCAGCCTGTATCTGGCCAACGCTGGCGTAGGGCATCTGATCATCAACGACTTCGACCGGGTCGATGCCACCAATCTGCCCCGCCAGATCCTGTTCAGGGCAGCGGATGTCGGCGAGTTCAAGACTGACGCCACCGCAGAGTATCTGCGGGCCGCCAATCCGGCTCCGCAGGTCACCATGCTGAATCGTCGTCTGGACACAGACGAGTTGAGCGATGCCGTTCGCAACTGCAGCCTCGTTCTCGACTGTACCGATAATTTTCCCACACGGCTGAACCTGAACCTGGCCTGCGTGCAGGCCCGCAAACCGATGATCAGTGGCGCCGTGATTCGCTTCGAAGGCCAGGTCGCTGTGTTCGACAATGGCAACAACGAAAGCCCCTGCTACCGTTGCCTCTATTCCGATGAGGACGACAACTTCGCCAACTGCGCGGGCCAGGGCGTTCTAGCGCCTGTGGCAGGCACCATAGGCACGCTGCTGGCTACCGAGTCACTCAAATTCCTGCTGGGCCTGGAATCCGGACTTCGCAACCGGCTGTGGGTCTACGACGGCCTGAGCGGTGCCACCCACAGCATTGGCATCCCCAAGTCAGCCGACTGCCCGGTGTGCTCCCACGCATGAACCGCGGCCGGACACCCTGCTACTGATCGCGCTGCAGGTTCCGGTATCGGTGGCGGGACTGCACAACCAGTCCTGACAACAACAGCATTTCCAGTATTGAGAATGCCGACGTACCGCCTGGCAGGGGCGGGCTTTCGGGAGGAGCAGCCTGAACTTCCAGGGACACGGGAACGGTGTCGGTAGCCCCACGATTGTCCGTTACCGTGAGTTCGAAGCTCAGGGTTGTCGGCTTGCGCGGATTCCCGAAAGTCGGTGTCGCGCTGACGGGATCGTTCAGGGTGACTGGTTCGCCCCCGGTTTGTGCCCACGACCAGGCAACGATGTCACCATCGATGTCCTGACTCGCTGATCCGTCCAGCCGCAATCGAAACTTGGTCGTATCGACCGTCTCTGGCGCTTCAACGTACGCAAGCGGCGGGAAATTTCCGGTTCCGTCGGGCTGTGGTTCACGGACAGAGGTCGTCCGCAGTGCGACGTCAGCCACATGGTTGCCCAGCCAGTTGACGGACTCGCTGACCATGCCGCGCTCCACGCCTACAAAGCCGTGCGCATTGCCACCATTGTCGGTCAGCGGAACAGGGTTTCCTTCGCGATCCATAAACGGCAGCACGATATAGGTCGCATCGACGCTGGCTGCCTGCGCTGCGGCCAGCACATGCTGCGACATCCGGTCCGGAGTGAAATTGTCGCCATTGGCACGTATCAGCAATACCGGCACACCAAGTTTCGTGATTTCGCGCTCGACTACCGAGAACTGTCGGGGCCCCAGTAAGCTGAGCCAGTTGCGCGGAGTGCGCGCAAGGGGTACGCCGAAGAACGTGTCGTAGTCGCGAAGGATGTCACCCTGGCCATTCGCTACCAGTTGCCTGTTAAGCGTTACCAGTCCCGGGTACCCGTCGTCAGGACCCAGTGTATCTTCGCGAAACAGCAGATCCCTTGCCACGCTGCGACCGTCGTCCACGGTGCCGAACAGGCCGACGGCAACCACGCGGGAATCGCCCGTCAGCGAGGGTAAATGGCCGCGTTCTGGGTACCCTGGCTGTGGCCGGCAACAAAGACCTGGCTATATCCCAGCGACGCCAGCAGATTCATCCCCACACCCAGATCGATACCCGTCGCGTCCTCGAAGAGTACTGTTCCGCCACCGCCGTCGGCGCCAGCATCACGACGGTCCAGTGCCAGCACCGTGAACCCCTCGGGCGCACCCCACAGTCCCCAGCTCTTCGGCACGCTGCTGCTGAAGGAACCCATGGCACCATGGCTGACCAGAATGGCGACTCGTCGTGGACCGGCCGGTGCGGCGTCGTTGATCGGGGTATACAGCGCGCCATGCAATGCCAGGCCGTCACTGGTTTTCAATGTGAGCAGTACAACCTCGACGTCAACGTTGAGGCGGCTTTCGCACTGCAGGTCAGCGCTATCGCGACCGGTGCCGCCATCGCAACTGTCGTTGCCGGCGACAGCATCGCTATTGTCTCCGACCAGCACATCGTTGCCGCCTTCGCCCAAAAGCGTGTCGTCACCACCTTCGCCGTACAGATCGTCATCGCCATCGCCGCCGCAAATGATGTCGTTGCCATCACCGCCCAGAATACGATCATTGCCGGCCAGTCCGGCAATTACATCATCACCGGTCGTGCCCCGTAGCTCATCGTTGCCGTCGGTGCCGACGATAGTGGCCGGCAGGCCGTTGCAGGACTGCGCCTGCACCGCCGCCGATACTGCCATCAGGAATACAGCTGCAAACAGACTGTACTTGATCATGATGAGCGCCTTTGCTGTTGTTTCCCGCCAGCCGGGCTCGCTGGCGGGCTTCACTCAGGATCATAAGCCAGATTCGAGGCCAGCCAGCGCTCGGCCGTAGCCAGGTCCATCCCCTTGCGCCCGGCATAGTCCTGCACCTGATCCCGGCCAATACGACCAACCGCAAAATATCGGGAATCGGGATGTGAATAGTAAAAGCCACTGACCGACGATGCCGGCATCATCACGAACGATTCGGTGAGCTTCACACCGATCTTCTGCTCGGCATCCAGCAACTTCCACAGCGTGGCTTTCTCGGTATGGTCAGGGCAGGCCGGATAACCGGGTGCCGGCCGGATACCGCGATATTTCTCTGCTATCAGTTCCTCTTTGCTCAGCGACTCCGTGGCGGCGTAGCCCCAATGGACACGACGCACTTCTGCGTGCAGCCACTCCGCACAAGCCTCGGCCAGCCGGTCGGCCATGGCTTTGAGCAGAATCGCCGAGTAGTCATCATTGTTGCGCTGGAATTCAGCGATGTATGGATCGATTCCGAGGCCGGCAGTGACGACGAAGGCCCCCAGATAATCACGCAAACCGCTCGAATGCGGGGCGATAAAGTCTGCCAGGCAGGCATTGGGCAGATCGTTCGCCAACGGCTTCTGCTGGCGCAAATGATGGAGAATCGTGACCGGACCCGAGCGCTGCTCATCGGCATACACCGCAACATCGTCCTCACCAACACGGTTGGCCGGGAACAAGCCAAATATCGCCCTGGCGGTCAGCCACTTTTCGGCAATGATCCGGTCCAGCATTTTTCGGGCATCCGCGTACAGGTCGCTGGCCGCCTCGCCAACTACATCATCAGTCAGTACGGCCGGGAAAGTGCCACGAAATGCGTAGGCGTTGAACAAGGGCATCCAGTCGATCTGATCCGCCAGCGTCTGCAGCGGAATATCGTCCAGCACCCGGATTCCGGTGAATGTCGGAACCGGTGGTGGTGTGGTCCACTCAATGGCTTTGCGGTTGGCGCGGGCATCGGCCAGTGACAGCAACGGCGTTGCCTCGGAACGCCGGCCGTGTCGTTCGCGCCGTACGCGGGCATCTTCCTTGACGCTGGCGACGTACGCCGGCCGGTCCGCATCACTCGACAGTTTCTGGGCCACGCCGACTGCGCGGGAAGCATCCTTCACGTAGACCACCGGACCTTCGTAGTGCGGATCGATCTTTACCGAGGTATGGGCCGGAGACGTCGTGGCACCACCAATCAGCAACGGCAGCGTGAAGCCCTGCCGCTGCATCTCCTTGGCCACATGCACCATTTCCTCCAGCGACGGAGTAATCAGGCCGGACACGCCGATCATGTCGGCATTCTCCCGCTGTGCTGTTTCAAGCAGGCGTTCGCACGGCACCATGACACCGAGATCAATGACTTCGAAGTTGTTGCACTGAAGGACCACGCCGACGATGTTCTTGCCGATATCGTGCACATCGCCCTTCACGGTGGCCATGACGATCTTGCCGACCTTCTTGATGCCGGTAGTTTCTCCGGCCTCGATAAAGGGAATCAGGTGGGCGACAGCTTTCTTCATCACGCGCGCGGATTTCACCACCTGCGGCAGGAACATCTTGCCGGAACCGAACAGGTCGCCGACCACGTTCATGCCATCCATCAGCGGCCCTTCGATCACGTCCAGTGGCTTGTCGGCCAGCAGGCGCGCCTCTTCGGTATCGGCCACGATAAACTCATCGATACCTTTGACCAGGGCGTGCGACAGGCGTTGCCCTGGTGGCAGCTTCCGCCATTCCTGTGCAGCAGGCTTTGCCACACCACTGGCCGACTCCCGGTAGCGACTGGCAAGTTCCAGCAAGCGCTCGGTAGCATCCGGGCGCCGGTTGAGGATCACGTCCTCGGCAGCGTCGCGTAGCTCGGGGTCAATTTCCGCATAGATCCCCAGCTGCCCTGCATTGACGATGCCCATATCCATCCCGGCCTGGATGGCGTGATAGAGAAACACCGAGTGCATGGCTTCGCGCACGGCATCATTACCACGGAACGAAAAGGAGACATTGCTGACACCACCACTGACCAGTGCATGTGGCAGCTGCTTTTTGATGGCGCGTGTGGCTTCTATAAAGGCCACGCCGTAGTTGTTGTGCTCCTCGATGCCGGTGGCAATCGCAAAGATATTGGGGTCGAAGATGATGTCTTCCGGGGGGAACCCGACTTTCTCTGTCAGCAGGCGGTAGCAACGTTCGCAGATGGCCAGCTTGCGCTCGGCGGTTTCCGCCTGACCCTCTTCATCGAAAGCCATTACCACTACCGCCGCACCATGACGACGGATTTCCCGGGCCTGATGGAGAAACGGCTCTTCACCTTCCTTCAGGCTGATGGAGTTGACGATCGACTTGCCCTGAATGCACTTGAGTCCGGTTTCAAGGACGCTCCATCGGGACGAGTCGATCATGATCGGCACCCGGGAGATGTCCGGCTCGGTGGCCACGATCTTCAGGAACCGGTCCATGGCGGCTACCGAGTCCAGCATGCCCTCATCCATGTTCACATCAACGACCTGGGCGCCGCTCTCCACCTGCTGGCGGGCGACCGCCAGCGCGCTGGCGTAATCACCGGCCACAATCAGTTTGCGGAACTGGGCTGAACCAGCCACGTTGGTCCGCTCACCAACGTTGACGAACAGCGACTCCTCGCCAATATTCAAAGGCTCCAGCCCGGACAGCCGAAGTTTGGTCTCGATCTTCGGCAGGGAACGCGGTGGATGGCGGGATACAGCGTCGCGAATCGCAGTGATATGGGCCGGGGTCGTGCCGCAGCAGCCGCCGACCATGTTCAGCATTCCGGCAGAAGCAAACTCGCCCAGCACTGATGCCATGGCGGCGGGCGTGTCGTCGTAGCCGCCGAAAGCATTGGGCAGGCCGGCATTGGGGTGCACGCTGACGTAAGTATCGGCGATGCGCGACAGCTCGTTGATATGTGGCCGCAGCTCTTTCGCTCCAAGAGCGCAGTTGAACCCGATGATGAAGGGCGAGATGTGCCGCATCGAGTTCCAGAAGGCCTCTGGTGTCTGCCCGGACAGGGTGCGGCCGGATGCATCGGTGATTGTTCCGGAAATCATCACCGGAACGACGATGCCAAGCTTCTCGCCAGTCGTCGCAATCGCATACAGCGCCGCCTTGGCATTCAGCGTGTCGAAAATTGTCTCCACCAGAATGAAGTCGGCACCACCTTCGAGCAGCGCCTTGGTGGCTATGGCATAAGTGGCGACCAGCTCATCGAAGCTGACGTTCCGAAAGCCAGGATCATTCACGTCTGGCGATATCGAAGCCGTGCGGCTGGTAGGCCCCAGCACGCCGGCAACGAAGCGTGGCTGGCCGGACTTTTTCGCCACGTCATCGGCCACGCTGCGGGCCAGGCGGGCGGATGCCAGATTCAGTTCCTCAACGCAGGATTGCAGGCCGTAATCAGCGAGTGAGGGCGCAGTGGAATTGAATGTGTTGGTCTCGATGACGTCTGCACCGGCTTCGAGAAACGCGCGATGAATATCACCAATCACATCGGGCCGCGTGATGCTGAGCAGATCATGGTTGCCCTTCAGCGGCCGTGCAGAGTCTGCAAAGCGCTTGCCCCGGTAATCCTGCTCGTTGAGTTCGTGAGCCTGGACCATGGTGCCCATGGCACCGTCGAGAATAACAATCCGCCTGGCGAGCAGCTGTTCAAGTGCCGGGAAGCCGGCGGTGGTCGGCTGATTCATGATTTACTTCCGATTGAGTCTGGTGGCACGCCCGGGCTTACCGGGTCCGGGCGCACGCCGAGGGCGTGACAAATGGCAAAGGTAAGTTCGGCGCGGTTCAGCGTGTAGAAGTGAAATTCGCTGATGCCGTGCCGGCGCAGCATCTCCACCTGATCGATGGCGATGCTGACCCCGAGCATGCGCTGGGTCTCCGGATCGTCATCCAGGCCTTCGAAGCGTTCGTGAAGCCAGCGCGGCACGCCGGCACCGGCCCGATTGGCAAAGTTCAGCATCTGACGAAATTTGGCGATGGGCAGAATGCCCGGCACTATCGGTGCATTGATTCCGCGTGCGACGCACCGGTCACGGAAACGAAGGAAGTTCTCCGTGTCGTAGAAGAACTGCGTGATGGCCCGAATGGCCCCGGCGTCGAGCTTGCGCCGGAGGTTTTCCAGATCGAAGTCCGCGTCAGGCGCTTCCGGGTGCCCTTCCGGATAGGCCGCAACCGAGATATCGAAGTCCGATACTTCACGCAGTCCCTGCACCAGGTCGGCTGCATAGGCATAACCGCCGGGGTGCGGATCGTAACGGGTCGCTCCCTGCGGCGGGTCTCCCCGCAGGGCGACGATGTGGCGGATGCCTTCGTCGCGATACACACGTGCAACGTCCTGAATCTCCTCCCGGGCAGCACCTACGCAGGTCAGATGCGGAGCACTGACAAGTCCGGTCTCGGCGGCAATTCGCGACACGATTCGATGGGTACGGTCCCGGGTTGAGCCATCCGCACCATAGGTCACTGAAACGAAACGCGGCTTGAGCGGTGCAAGCTTCTGGATCGACTGCCACAACACGTCTTCCATAGCCGGTGTTTTCGGCGGAAAGAACTCGAAGGAAACCTGCACCGGTGCGTTCGTGAGCTGTGCCGCCGTGGCGTTTGCGGATTGCCTGTCAGTCATTGGTGCCAGTCCTTGTGTTGGGTTCGTCGCCGGGGATTGCCACAACGCGATTGGCCAGAAACAGCGCACGATCAGGGCTGGGCCCTGGCAACCATTGCCGATGGGTAACAGCGAGGCCCAGACCAGCAAGCGTCTGATCCAGAGCCCGGTCAGTGGGCAGTATTGACCGTGTATCAACAGTTGACCTGTCGGGCGCAATACTCTCAGGCCCTCACGCAGCAGTCCGGCCAGCGCGGTCATGGCTGACGGCGAAGCTTCGAGCACCACCAGGTCAAAGCTGCCGGCAGCAAAGCTCAGCCACGTTGCCTCGGGCTCCCGAACTGTCCAGTGCGGTTGCCCGCAATGGTGCAGCCGGGCTCTGGCGAGTTGGCGGAAGGCCGGAGATGACTCGGTACCAACGACAAACCGCACCCGAGGCAACAAGGACTGCAGCAGTTCACCCGCCCCACAACCGATGACCAGCACGTCTGCCGAGGTGCCCGGCGTCAACGCCCCGGGCAGCTTGTCCAGTTCCACGCCAACCAATCCCCGCCGGTGACCGGTACGCAGAACACGGCGAAGGGCATCCTTTTCCCGCTGCCGGGCCAGTTTCTGCTGGCGAGCACGATCGGCGACGACAATCGGATCGTTGCTGGCAGCCAGTGCCGCAACCGGACTGGCAACGCCGGCCGCGAGACCAAGTGCCGTCCAGCGATAGAAGATCGAGCGGCCCTCGCGAAAGGATTCAACCAACCCTGCTTCGGCCAACAGCCGCAAGTGGCGTGACACCCGGGGCTGGCTCTGCTCCAGCACAGCCACCAGGTCCCCGACCGTCGTCTCGCCTGCCAGCAGCGTGACCAGCAAACGCAGTCGACTGGGTTCGGCGGCCCCGCTTAGCTGGTCGATAGTCCGGTCCAGATTCATGCATTGAAATATAAAGAAAGCTTTATATATTCACAAGTGCTTGATCAGAAACCGGCATCCAGACACCGGAATGCAGGCAATGGGAGTTCGGCCCAGGCGCAACCCCGGACATCAATCAGACGTGAACATCGCCGATCTTGTGGGTAAGTGATGCTAAGACGTCGGCAAGTTGACGGCTTCTCGCGCGGTCCCGATCCAGCTCCGGATCAGCGAGTAGGCCACCGCCAGCATGGTTGGACCGATAAACAGCCCGATGACACCCCAGGCCAGCAGGCCGCCCAGGACGCCCATAAGAATCAGTGCAAAGGGCAGCTTGGCGCCGCGACTGATCAGATAGGGCCGCAGGAAATTGTCTACCGAATTGACAAGCAAGATGCCCCAGATGCCCAGAAAGATCGCCGATCGGGTCTCACCGCTGTAGTAGAGCCAAAGCGCTGCGGGCAGCCAGACCAGCACCGTCGGTATCTGGACCAATGCCACCATGAAGGTGGCGAACCCGAGGACCACCACGCCGGGCATGCCGGCGATCACGAAGCCGAGCGACGCGACCAGGGCCTGAACTGCTGCCGTACCTACCAGACCGATTGACACGCTGCGTACCGTGGCCACGACCAGCGGAATCATTCGCCCCTGCTCGCCGATATTCAGCCGCGAAACCAGCCGCTCGGCCAGATCGGACGACCGGTCGGCGGTGATCAGGAAGACACCTGCAATCAGGATCGCAAAGAGGAACTCCATTAACGCAGCGCCAGGTTCGCACCCTGGGCCAGCGCCCATACTCCGGCCTGTTCTGCTGCCGGCAAAGTCTTTTTCAACATGCCGGACATATCGGCGACGGCCCGCCAGCCAGACATCACGAATCTGACCGCCGATGAACGGCAGTTCAGTCACCCAGTCGGGGTTCCGGGGCAATGGACTGAGCGAGATTTTTCAACATGGTGGCAAGCTGCGGGACCGCCTGACCAATATTGGCCGTGAGAATGGCGAACGGCACCACGAGCACAACGAACAGGCCGAGACTGCAAAGAGTGGCCGCAAGAACGGGGCGATTGCCCAGCTTGCCGGAAAGCCATACGAAGCCGGGCCACACGGTGATGGCAATGATGGCGGCCCAGGTCAAGGCACCGAGAAACGGCAGGATCACCTGCAGGCAGGCCAGCCCCAGCAGAACCAGCGCCGCCAGCCTGACGATACGCTCGGTAGTCCAGTTCTGCAGGTCAGCCATAGTGGCTAGCGTAGCAGGCCGCTATCGGGTTTGCGGCATCGTTCCCGCTTCAGAATGTTGATCACGGCGGCCCGCTCCTCCGGCGTTTTCACCGGACCACTGGAGATGATCATGGATGTCCCTGGTATGAACTTGTCTGGTCCCGCCAGAAACTTGTCCAGTGTTTCGTCGTTCCATATGAGGCCTTGCCGGCCGGCCTCGGCCATGGCCTTCGAAAAATAGTAGTTCGGTGTTGTACCGGCGCGCTGACCGAAAATCGCATACAGGTTTGGCCCCACCAGATGTTTGCCGCCTTTTTCCATCGTGTGACAGAAACGGCACCACTTGAATGTACTCGCGCGTACTTGCTCCTCGAAGGGTGTTTCGGGTGCGATCTTCACGGTGACAACGGGCCCGGCATGCGACGTCACCCCGGGAGCGGCAACGATGACTTCACCCACTGGCCAGGGCGTCACCCTGAATGTCGAATACGGCAACAGGCTGGCAAGGCCGACAAGAACCAGCACGACACTGATGCCGGCAACCCGCGACAGTGCTGTCGGGCGTCTCCAGACCGGAGCGGCGACACCCCCTGCGACGATGGAGGCCCTACGGCCCTCAATCCAGCGGGCAAACAACCACCAGGCAACCGAAATTGCCGTGTAGATGCCCACCGCGTAAATACCCGGCGCCGGTGCCTTGAACGTCGCAAAGGCATAGATCGTTACCAGCACCGTGATCCATACCTGCACCCCGAAACCTGCCGGAAAGGCGTCGAGCAGGCCGATGCCCCGACGAAGCAACAACCAGGCACCGGTCAGCAGCGCCGCGAGGCTCAGCAGCGTCGCGGCAAAACCGAAGGCCGAATGAAAGTAACCGGAGAACATCCAGAGCGCGTGACTTTCCGGCATCAGTGCCGGCAAGGCCAGGAAAGGCCCTAACCTGACTGTCAGCCCATCGGTCCACGCCGAGGCGATACCGAGGATGGGCATGACTGCCAGCACGATATACGTTGCCAGCGTGAGTTGTCGCGTGAAGCGCGCGGCAGTCGGCGACAGTCGGCCGCTGACCGTTACCGCGCGTTCGCGATACCAGACCCATAGTCGCCAGACGAGCGCAATGAACAGCAGGATGCCAAGCAGATAATGCCAGCTTCGGAGCACTTCACGGAGCGGTGCCGTCTTCTCGGTCCGCGGCATCTGGATCGTCAGAATCGCCTGGATGCCGTAGAGAAACGTAATGAGCCAACCCAGCCTCTTCGCCATCTTTCTGCTCCCGGAAAAGCGCTAGCTATCGCAGATTGAAATCGTCGCAGACCAATAAATCATGAAACTGTCAGGTGGCCAGCTTCTGCTTCAACAGTTCATTGACCTGGGCAGGGTTGGCCTTGCCGGCGCTGGCCTTCATCACCTGGCCCACCAGATAACCCAGCACCTTGTCCTGGCCGGCCCGATACTGGGCAACCTGGGTCGGGCTGGCTGCCAGCACCTGGTCGACAATTTTCTCCACGGCGCCGCTGTCGCTGATCTGCTTCAGGCCCCGTTGCTCCACGATTTGTTCGAGGTCCGGACTTCCCGCAGCAAACGCAAACTCTTCGATCAGGGCCTTGGCACCACTCCGGGAGAGCACGCCGTCGGCAGTCAGGCGCAAGGCAGCGGCAACTGCTGCCACATTGACACTGCTGGCGCTGCGCTCCGCATTGAACAGGCCAAACAGCTGGCCCTGCAGTGTGTTGGCAGCCGCCACCGGCTGACCTGACGCCGTCGCCAGCGCGTCAAACAGGGCAGCGTTGTCCGGTTCCGCGGCCAGCACGGCGGCCGCATCCGGCTTCAGGCTGAATTCCCGTACCCACCGCGCCTGTCGCGCATCAGGCAGTTCCGGAAGCTGGCGGCGCACGCCTTCGATATAGGCCTCATCCAGCACCACCGGCAGCAGATCCGGGTCCGGAAAATAGCGGTAATCATTGGCCTCTTCCTTGCTCCGCATGGGCCGGGTCTCATCGCGATCAGGATCATAGAGACGAGTTTCCTGCACCACCGTGCCACCACTTTCCAGAACCTCGATCTGGCGATCGACTTCAAACAGGATGGCGCTCCATGACGCGAACGGAATTCAGGGTTTTGGATTCCGTGCGGGTGCCAAGTTGTTCTGCACCGGTCCGACGCACCGAGACGTTCGCGTCACATCGGAACGACCCTTCCTGCATGTTGCCGTCACAGATACCCAGATAGCGCACGAGCTGGTGCACTTTCTTCATGTATGCCACAGCCTCCCGCGCCGAGCGCAGATCGGGTGCCGAGACAATCACCAGCAGCGGCGTTCCGGCGCGGTTGAGGTCTATACCCGTCAGCCCGGCAAACTGCTCATGCAGCGACTTGCCCGCGTCTTCCTCCAGATGAGCGCGAATCACGTGGATGGACCTGGTCGTACCATCGTCCAGATCAATTACAAGCTGCCCGTCGTGAACGATCGGCAGCTCGTACTGACTGATCTGGTACCCCTTCGGCAGATCGGGGTAGAAATAGTTCTTGCGCGCAAACACCGAGCGTGGGGCCACGGTGGCACCAATCGCCAGGCCAAACATTGCAGCCATACGCACCGCTTCGGTGTTCAATACCGGCAGCACCCCCGGGTATCCGAGATCGACCAGATTTGCCTGCGTATTCGGCTCGGCACCATAGGCGGTTGAGGAACCGGAAAAGATCTTGCTTCTGGTGGCAAGCTGGGCATGAATCTCCAACCCGATAACGACCTCCCAGCTCACGACGGCGGCATCCGTGTGTGCCAGTCGGTTTCCTGCTGGAACGCGTGGGCGAAACTGAACAGTGCCTGTTCGCCGAAATGCGGCCCGATCAGTTGCAGGCCAATGGGCAATCCACCCGGATAGCCGCACGGCACGGAAATGCCCGGCAATCCGGCGAGGTTTACCGGAATCGTGTAGATGTCGTTCAGATACATCTGTACGGGATCATCGATCTTTTCGCCCAGACGAAATGCGGGCGTGGGTGTGGTCGGGCCGGCAATCAGATCGACGTCGGCAAAGCAGCGGCGGAAGTCATCAGCGATCAGGCGCCGGCACTGCTGTGCCTTCAGGTAGTAGGCGTCGTAGTAGCCGGCCGACAGTACGTAGGTGCCGGTCAGGATGCGGCGCTTCACTTCGGCGCCAAAGCCGGTACCGCGGGATCTGGAGTACAACTCGTCCAGTGTCGTGGCATCCGGGTGCCGGTAGCCAAATCGCACGCCATCAAAGCGTGACAGATTGGATGAGCACTCGGCCGGTGCAACGATGTAGTAGGTGGGGACCGACAACGCCAGACTGGGTAGCGACAACTCGACGAGTGTAGCGCCCAGTTGCTCGAAGACGCGCAAGGCCTCGCGAACGGCGGCCGCCGATTCAGGCTCCAGTCCCGCATCGAAAAACTGTTTGGGGATGCCGATGCGCCGACCGGCCAGCGACGTGGCCGCGGAACTACCGAGGCTGGCCGCATAGTCAGGCACCGGCGCATCTGCACAGGTAGAGTCGCGCGGGTCGAAGCCGGCCATGGCAGTGCTGAGCAAAGCCGCATCTTCCGCCGTCAGGGCCAGTACGCCGGCCTGATCCAGGCTGGAAGCAAAAGCAACCATGCCATAGCGGGAAACGCGCCCGTATGTCGGCTTGAATCCGGTAGTGCCGACCAGCGCCGCCAGTTGACGTATGGAGCCGCGGTGGTAGCCAGTGCCGGTGGCTGCTGATGCTGGGCCTGCGGCAACGGCGGCCGACGAGCCACCGGATGAACCGCCCGGCGAACGGTCAGATCAGGGGTTGCGCACCGGTCCAAACCAGCTCGTCTCGTTCGACGAGCCCATGGCAAATTCATCCATGTTGGTTTGCCGACGGTGACCATCCCGGCGGCAGCCAGTCGCTCAACGACAGCCGCGTCATACAGGAAATGAAATTCTCCAGCATGCGTGACCGCAGGTCGTCCGGATACCGGCGGTACAGAAGATGTCTTTGTGGGCCAGGGGAATGCGGTCAGCGGCCCGCCTTCGCCACGGGCAAGTTGCGCGTCGGCCCGGTCTGCCGCCGCCCGGGCTTCGTCAGCCGCAACCGTAATAAAGCAGTTCAAGGTCCCCGCTGCGGCCTCAGTCCGGTCGATTGCAGCGCTCGTGAGTTTCAAGACTGCTTACGGTGCGGTCGCGCAAAGGCACCGGCAAGCTGGACGATCGTGGGACGGGCAGGAAGTGCTGACATGAGCGGGCAATATCCAGGAAGTGGCGTGAACCGGGCAGCTACTCGATGACCCGCGGAACTGTATACAGGCCATCCTGCACGGCTTCGCTGTTCTTCTGATGAAGCTGCGGCAGTCGGTTTCCGTCACTTCATCGGCTCGCAGGCGCTGCTGCACTTGTCCATCGGATGCGCCATCAGGACGACAGCACTGGTATCAACCGCCTGTAGCTGATCCCGGCGATCAACGATACGGCCCAGCTTTTCGACGACACCGTCGATTTCATCCTGGCCCAGCTCAGGCGGGCCGGGTGGGCAATCTGTTCGACGTTCTGGCGGGTCAGTTTCACTGTGGTTCGTGATGCCGGTCGCGCTTTTGATCGGGCCCGGCATCGCCACCGCGCTGTTGCTGGTACGACCCTCGTTGCTACGCTAACGAGCTTCTGGAGGCAGTTCTCGCCGGGCACAGGCCACCATGCATACAAAGCCATGTTAGAAAGGCTGAAGGGATACTTTTCCACGACCTTTCGATTGACCTCGGCACCGCAATGCCTGATCTATCTTGCCGGACGGGGCATCGTGCTCGATGAACCCCTCCGTGGTCGCGATTCGGGAGGGGCCGGGCCGGGGCGGCAAGATCGTCGAAGGCGGTTGGCCTGCAGGCCAAGAACATGCTCGGCCGTACCCAGGCAACATTGATACCGCCATCCGGCCTCTGAAGGACGGCGTCATCGCCGACTTCACCGTGACGGAAAAGATGCTCAACACTTCATTCGCAGGGCCCTGCCCGGTCGCTATTTCAGGCCGAGTCCGCAATCGTTGTGTGTGTTCCTTATGGCTCCACCCGGGTCGAACGCCGCGCGACCGGGAATCGACCGAAGGCGCTGGTGCCCGCAAATGTAGCTGGTGGAAGAACCCATGGCAGCCGCCGTTGGCGCCGGCATGCCGGTACACGAGCCCGTGGCTCGATGGTGCTGGATATCGGCGGCGGCACCACTGAAGTTGCGGTGATCTCGCTGAATGGCATCGTGTATGCCGCCTCGGCCCGGATCGGTGGCGACAAATTCGACGAAGCCATCATCAACTACGTGCGGCGGAATTACGGCATCCTGATTGGCGACGCCACGGCAGAACGCATCAAGAAGGAAATTGGCTCGGCCTTTCCCGGCGACGAGGTCAAGGAGATCTCGGTGAAGGGCCGCAATCTGTCCGAGGGCGTGCCGCGCAGCTTCAGCCTGAACAGCAATGAAATTCTGGAAGCCCTGCAGGAACCTCTGCAAGGCATCGTACAAGCGGTGAAACAGGCGCTGGAGCAGACACCACCCGAGTTGGGTGCTGATGTTGCCGACCGCGGCATCGTGCTCACCGGGGGGGGCGCGCTGCTTCGGCACATCGACAAGCTGCTGATGGAAGAAACCGGCCTGCCGGTAGTCGTTGCCGAGGAACCACTGACCTGCGTGGCCCGTGGCGGTGGCCGTATCCTGGAGTTGCTGGACGAGGTCCCCCCCTCCACGCTTGGCCTGGAGTAAAGCGTAAATGGGGCCACGCCTCATTTCTGCGCTGTGCTAATGAAGCATGGCTCCAATTCAGACAGTTGACAGTGAAGGGCGGGCCTACCGGAATGTCAGTCCGGGCCTGCGCTTCTTTCTTACCGCGCTGTTGTCACTGGCGCTGATGTTTCTCGACCACCGCGGCACTTATATGGAACAGGTCCGCACCTGGCTGGGTGCTGCGATGTACCCGTTGCAAGTCGCCATCGACTCGCCCGCTGCCGGACTCCACTGGATGCGTGAAAACCTGGCACTTCGCGAACATCTGATCACCGAGAATTCAACACTGCGCAGTCAGTCATTGAAAGACAGCGCAGAGCTGCAGCGCCTTGCCACGCTGGAAGCCGAGAATGCCCGCCTTCGGGCCCTGCTTGACTCCAGGGCGCGCATCCCCGATCGCGTCGTCGTTGGGGAAATTCTGGCTGTGGACATGGATCCGCTACGTCACCGGATCATTCTGAACCGGGGCAGCAAGGATGGCGCCTACAAGGGCCAGGCACTGATTGACGCCCGCGGCGTCGTCGGACAGATCACCCGGGATCAGGTCAACAGCTCGGAAGCCATCCTGATTACCGACCCGGATCATGCGGTGCCGGTTGAGATCGTCCGCAATGGCCTGCGTACCATTGCCGTTGGAACTGGCGATCTTGACCGGTTATCCCTGCCCTACCTGACTCGTAATGCCGACATCAAACCTGGCGATCAGCTGGTGACTTCCGGTCTGGGCGGCGCCTTTCCGGGCGGTTACCCGGTTGGCACGATCAACCGTGTCGACGGGTCTTCGAATGATGCCTTTCTTGACGTCACCGCCACACCGGCCGCCGCTCTGGACCGGCTGCGGGAAGTTCTGCTGGTTTTCCAGTCCGCTGACGACGCCCCACCAGCGGAGGATCCCGGCGAATGAGTGCACCGCGCTGGCCAGTCTGGTTACTTGTCCTGCTCGCCCTGGCTGCCGAATTGTTGTCGCTCCCGGTTGCGCTGCAACCGCTGCGGCCATCCTGGACCACAATGGTAGTGATTTACTGGTGCCTGATGTGGCCGGGCCGATTCGGTGTGTTCAGTGCATTCACGGTTGGCCTGATCGTAGACGTGGCTCACGGCTCGCTGCTTGGGCAGCATGCCTTCTCCCTGTCTCTGGTTGCCTACGTCGTGTTGAAGCTGCACTTGCAGATGCGGGTGTTCCCTCTGTGGCAGCTGACGTTGTCGGTGTTTGCGCTGTTGACGCTTGAGGCCTTTGCCGTGCTCTGGATCGACGGTGCCAGCGGTCGGGCCGACTTCAGTCCAGGACGCTGGGGACCCGTGCTGGCCGGCGCGCTGTTATGGCCGGTGGCCATGGCGGCCATGGACCGCTTCAGAGAACGACTCGAAAGACGCGACTCAAGCTTTAACTGATGACAGCTTCCCTTTAACTGGCAACCTGCGGCATGGCACGGACGCTACGCATCAAGGACCACTGGCGGGAGCAACAGCTCTTTACGGGCCGTTTGCTGGTTGCGCTCGTTGCCGTGCTCAGCCTCACGGGCCTGGTCGTCGCTCGTCTTGTACAGCTGCAGATCAACCAGTTCGAGTACTTTTCCGCCCAGTCCAGCGGCAACCGGATTCGCGTGCAACCGATTCCGCCGATCCGTGGGCTGATCCTGGACCGGAACGAGCAGGTGCTGGCGGAAAACACGCCCAGCTATCAGCTTGAAATGACGCGTGAGCAGGTCCCGGACATGGCGGATACCCTGAAGCGTCTGGTCGCTACCGGGATCATCGACGAAGAGGATACCTGGAACTAAAGGAGCAGATTGCCAGCCGCCGCAGCTTCTCGATACGGTGGTCGCCGAGCGTTCACCGATGGCGAACTGGCGGTATTCAGCGCGGCGGCTGCAGTTTCCGGGTGTTTCACATCCGCGCCTGTGGCTCTGGCTGTCGCAGCTATCCGTATGGCCGGCCGCAGCGCATGTTCTGGGTTATTGATGTTGGAGGCATCAGCGATGGCGACAAAAAGACTCTGGATACGGCGGCATACGCCGCACAAACGGCTATCGGCAAAGGTTTCGCAGAGCGCAGTTTCGAAGCAGCGTTACATGGCACTTCCGGTCACGAAGACGTGGTCGTCAATGCACGGACGCAAAATGCAGTTGCTGATCGCGTGCCGTCGCTGCCGGGCCGCGATGTCATTCTTACGATTGACCTCAAGACCCAACTGGCCGCAGACACGGCACTGCAGGGCTGGCGAGGGGCCGCGGTGGCCATCGACCCGCACAACGGCGAAGTACTGGCCCTGGCCAGCACACCGGCGTATGACCTGAATGCGATCAGTGTGACTCAGCTGCCGGGCATATCTTGCGCTTCAGCAGACATCGACTCGTTGTTCAACTGCACTGGTGCGCGACAGTATCCGCTCCGGTTCCACGATCGGGCTGATCGCTGGCCTGGCTGTCTGCACTACGGCGTCATGACGCTGGAAAACGTAGCTTCGCCGCGGTTCCTTCAGCTTTTCCTGCCTGCAGCAGTCACGCTACCGTGATCAGGAAGCCCGTGGCGCCGGGCGGCAGCGTGACCTGTACAGCGCCATCGAACAATCCTGCGATGTCTACTTCTATACCGCCGCCCAGGGCCTGGCAGGCTGATCGAATGGCCGGCTTCCTGAAGACCTTCGGCTCCGGGTGCCGTAACCGGGCTGGATATCGGCGGCGAACAATCCGGCCGGTGCCCACGCCCGCCTGGAAAAATCACCACTTTCGGCAGCGCCGCCGCCAATCAGGTGTGGTTTCCGGGTGAAACCGTGATTGCCGGTGGTCATGGCTGTGGCTATGTGCTGGTCACGCCGCTGCAGCTCGCCCATGCCACCGCGACTATCGCCGCGCGCGGGCAGCAAGCTTCGAGCCCACGCTGTCACGAAAGGCACGCGGGATCCTGTGCCACCGGCCAGGTTGAATACCAGGCACCGAAACCCTGCCCCCGATTCCGGAAACCGACCCGCATATTGGGACGCTATTATCGAAGGCATGCACGGCGGTCAAGGTGCAGGGACCACGGGGTACAGGATGCGGTGGCATGCGTGCGCCCTGGCCGGTTGCCGCGCAAGAGCGGGGACGGCACAGGTTTCTACGCCGCTGCGCAAAACCAGAAATACGCGATGCCAGGAAGTCGACGAAAGGCGCCGTGACCGGCGTACTGTTGTGGCATTCGCGCCGCTGGATGACCCGCGTATCAAGCTGTCGCAGCTATTGAGAATGGCGAGGGTGGCAGCGGTGGTGGCAGCGCCGATCGCGCTGGCCGTGATGGAAGGTACCCTGGCGGCGCACCTGAAACGCCGATGAAAGACGCAGGATGAGTACACCCTGATACGGGCAACAGCTCTGAACCCCGTCACCGGGTCGAGCAGGCTCGCCGGCGACTGTTGCGCTTCATGCACCTGGACACCTGGTTGCTGGCCGGGATTGGCGGCGCGGCTGCTGCTGGTCGGCCTGCTGGCGCTTTACAGCGCCGAAGGCCAGCAAATCGACGAACTCTTCGATCGCGGCTGCAAAATGCGTATGCTGGTGGCATTCAGCCTTGCTCGTCATGGCTATGCAAATCGACCCGGCGTGGCTGCGACGCATCGCCACTTCGGTATACCGTCGGTCTGTTGTTGCTGGTTCTGGTTTGCCGGCGATATCGGCAAGGGAGCCCAGCGCTGGGCTGGACCTCGGTGTCCGTTTCAGCCCGGAAACGCGAAACCTGT
The DNA here is from genome assembly GCA_041396045.1 of Gammaproteobacteria bacterium. Lineage (GTDB taxonomy): Bacteria > Pseudomonadota > Gammaproteobacteria > Steroidobacterales > SHZI01. The sequence goes on from JAWKZI010000003.1 coordinate 22,856, forward strand.
GTGCCACCGACCTTTTGTGTTGCTGGTTGACGATCGTCGCTGCCGCCATCGTTCGGGGCATTGCTCTGATCATACAATGCTGGCGCTGCCCATCGGATTGATAGCGATCCGTCCAGCCGAACCGGCACCGCCATCCTGATCGTACTTTCTGGCAGCGTGGTGGTGTTTCTGGCAGGTTTGAGCTGGCGCTTACATTCCCAGGACATTGCGCTGGCTGGCGCGGCCATGCCGGCCCTGTGGCTTGTCATGCACGATTACCAGCGCAAGCGCATTCTGACTCTGCTCAACCCCGAGAGCGACCTCCGCTCGGCGCCGGTTGGTCACATCATTCAGTCGAATTGCTATAGGTTCGGGTGGCGTTTGGCAAGGGCTTACCTGCACGCAGGGCCAACTTCGACTCGCCTGAACGACACATGATTATCTGCCGTCATCGAGAATTCGGGATTGTTGTTTTTGCCCTTGACGTTGTTGTCCCTGTAATTTTTTCGTTGATCGTTGGTCGCGACCTTATATTGCCGCAAATGCACTGGACACCTACTGCGCTTGCCGGCCGGGGCCTCAGCATCACGTTCTTCTTTATGTGTTCGTCAATACAGCAGCAATGGTCATGGCAGGATTCGTCGTCGGCGTCCTGCCGCTGGTCAGCGCTGCGCGCCATCGATGGTGAACGGCGGGTTTCGGTATTCTGATGTCCATTCAAACTTCACCGGAAACTTGTCGCTCGATGATCCCGTCCTCAATTGGCCGGAGCGAGCAGCGGCATCTATTGTTGCGCTGACCTCGGTTACCGCCACCACGTTGCTGCCAACGCCGGCAGCTTTGCCTGACTCCGAGCCGGCCGATGTCCAGGCGTTCATGATCAACTGGTGGCAAGGCTTCTTGAAGCGGCCCGCGTCCGGAAGGCTCAGGCGTGGAATCACGACAAAGCATTCTGGACGCCATCAGCCGTCCGGCAGAGAAGGTCAAGCCCTGGTCCGAGTACCGCGGCATCTTCCTGACGCCCCGACGTATCAGTGCCGGTAGCGATTTACCGCGAACATGCTCCCCGCGTAGATTGCGCCAGGTGTCTGCCAGCACCGGAGTCTGGCCGAATGCGTGATCACTGCCATCCTCGGTGTCGAAACCTTTATGGCACCTGACCGGAACCTTTCCCGCTGTAGCTTCGCACCGTCGACGCTGGCCTTCGACTATCCGCCACGCAGCGACTTCTTCGCCGCGAGTTGCGCAACCTGTTTCTGCTGGTTCGCGAGGAACGAACTGGATATCAACGTAAGATTTTATGCCTACGCCGGCGCACTGGGTCCGCCGCAGTTCATTCCCAGCAGTTACCTGAATTTTGCCGTGTGGGATTGGCGATGGCGATGGTCGCCGCGGGATCTTCCAGAACGACATCACGGCGAGCGTCGCCAACTACTTCAAGGTGCACAACTGGCGGTGCGGTCAGCCGGTGGCTACGCGTGCGCAACGGTTGAAGTTACGGCTATACTCCGCCAGCTCAAGGTGTGCTTGAGCTGAAAGATACCGTAGGGTCGCTGGCTCGCCAGGGCGTCATTCACCACCGACTCGCCGGACACAAGCGCCGGCCATGCTCGTCACGATGGATGGCCAGGACGGTACCGAATACTGGGTGGGCTTCCAGAACTATTACACGATCACCCGATACAACCGCAGCACAATGTACGCACTCGCTGTGTTTCAGTTGAGTGAGGCCATTTCTGCCGGCGTCGGTAACGATGCAACGCATAGCTCGGTAAACAATGCCCCATGACACTACTCGCATGAAAATCCTGGCCCGGTGCGCTCTGTGGTGGGTCTTGTGCGGCAGCCTGGGCACCATATTGACCGGCTGTGTTGCTACGGGATGGCACGACGACAAGGGCAACGCGGCGGGATCCGCTGATCGCTCAACGGGTGCCCCATCAACAACTGGTGACAAGGCAGCGTCGACTACCGGATCCGGCGACAGCACCAAAACAGATTCCTCGGCGCGGCCGAGCGCTGGCAACCCGCCCTTCTACGAAGTCTTCGGCAAGCGCTATTTCGTCATGCCGAACAGCGAGGGCTATCGGGAGAAGGGCATTGCTTCCTGGTATGGCGAACCGTTCCACGGCCGGCGTACATCCAGCGGCGCCGTCTACGACATGTACGGCCTGACCGCCGCCCACAAAACCCTGCCGCTGCCGTCGATGGTGCGCGTTACCAACCTGGAATCGGGGCGCAGCGTCGTCGTCACCGTGAACGACCGCGGGCCGTTCGTGAATGACCGGATTATCGATTTGTCCTATGCCGCTGCCAAAGAACTGGGCATGGTCGATGCCGGCACGTGCAAGGTGGAAGTCGAAGTGATCGCCGGATTGTCGAGCGCCGCACCTGTGGTCCTGGAATCGATCAACAAAAACAGCCAGATTGCTTCAGTTGCACCGGCAAGTTCGTCTGCAGAATCCATCGTGGTGCCGACTCCCGTTCCGGTCGAGCGTCTGTTCATGCAGGTTGGCGCCTTCGGCGACCAGACCAATGCCAGCCGCCTCAAGGCACAACTGGAGTCAAATGGTGTCAGCAACGTGGTCATCCGCTACGATGATGGCAGCAATCCGGCCATGTACCGGGTCCGTATCGGACCTATAGAGGATTCCAACGAATACGATGCGCTGGCCTCGCGGGTGGCCTCGCTGCGTATTGCCAACCCCCGGCTCGTCACGGAGTCCTCCGTACCTCCCTGACACGCTGTCAAAGCTGATCGTGGGCTGGTCGCCGGAATTTTCTGTTACAGGAGTTCGTTCCAATGATTTTGAGACTGCTGGTCTGTCTGTTCTTGCTGAATGCCGGCGCCAACATCGCACTGGCAGCCGACGGCACGGTAGTGCCCCCGCCCCCGACAATCTCGGCAAAGTCCTATCTGCTGGCAGACCACAACAGTGGCCGCGTTCTGGCCAGCCTGGATCCTGACCAGCGTATCGAGCCCGCGAGCATTACCAAACTGATGACGGCCTACGTCGTTTTCCGCAGCATCCGTGACAAGCGGGTCAGCCTCGACGACCCGGTATTGATCAGCGAAGCAGCGTGGCGCACTGAAGGGTCGCGATCGTTCGTCAAGCTGGGCGATCGGGTTCCGCTGTCGGTCCTGCTTCAGGGCACGATCATTCAGTCGGGCAACGATGCCAGTGTGGCACTGGCCGAGCACGTTTCCGGCAGTGAGTCTGCTTTCGCCGACCTGATGAATGTCTACGCAAAAGAACTGGGCATGACCCACACGAATTTTCGCAATGCCACCGGGCTTCCGGATCCAGATCACTACACCACGGCGACTGACATTCTCAAAATGGCGAATGCCCTCATCAGCGATTTCCCGGAATACTACGGCTGGTATTCCCAGAAGGAATTCACGTGGAACGGAATCACCCAGGGAAATCGCAACGGGTTGCTATCGCGTGATTCGACCGTGGACGGCATGAAGACGGGGCATACGGATGCTGCCGGTTACTGTCTGGTCTCGTCGGCCAAGCGGGACGGGATGCGGCTGATCTCCATCGTACTGGGCACCGATAGTACTCGTGCCCGGGAACAGGACTCCCAGGCACTTCTCAATTACGGCTTCCGGTTCTATGAGACGAAGCTGCTGCTGCCGGCCGGCAAGCCGCTGGCCGAAACCCGGGTGTGGAAAGGCGAGCAGGAAATCACCGATATCGGTGTGAACCGGGACGTCTGGGTGACTGTACCGCGCGGCAGTGCCGACAAGCTGGAGCCGGTCTATACCTTGCCTGCCAAGGTCATCGCGCCGCTGGATCCCGCTGTTGAACTCGGCAAGGTCCGGGTCAGCCTGGATGGCAAAACCATCGCGGAGGCTGGTGTCTATCCCCTGCATGCGGTCCCCACCGGCTCCCTCTGGCAGCAGGCACGTGACTCTGCGCTGCTCTGGTTTGAATGAGACTACCGACAATGGCTGCACCTCTGCCCACCACCTGGTTCAATGGCGCGTTCATGCCGCTGTCCGAGGTGCGCGTCTCTCCGCTGGATCGTGCTTTCCTCTACGGCGATGCGGTCTACGAGGTAATTCCGGTGTTTGCCGGTTGCAGTTTCCTCCTTGAGGCGCATCTCAATCGTCTGGAACGCAGCCTCGCCGCGATAGAAATCCGGAACCCCTACTCCCGTACTGACTGGCAATCGCTGATCAGCGAGCTCATTGAGCGCAATGGCGGCGGCAACGTCGCTGTCTATCTGCAGGTGAGTCGCGGCGCAGACATCGGACGCGATCACTCGTTTCCCGGCGAACACGTGCCACCAACGGTATTTGGCATGGTGACACCGATCCCGGAGCCGCATCCCGATCAACATGGAATCCGGGCAATTACCTGTCAGGACGAGCGCTGGAGTCGCTGCGACATCAAATCCACGGCACTGCTCGCCAACGTCCTGGCTCGCCAGAAGGCCCGACAGGCTGGCGCCGGCGAAGCCCTGCTGCTGCGCAATGGTCAGCTGACGGAAGGCTCGGCAAGCTCGGTCATTATCGTCGAGCGCGGCACGCTGATCCGGCGACCCTCAGGCCCGGAGGTACTCCCCGGCACAACCACTGACTCGATCTTCGCGCTGGCACGCGAGTGCGGGCTTGGCTGCAATGACGAACTCATTCCCGAGTCCCGGCTGCGGCACGCCGACGAGATCTGGATCGCCTCCGCCACACGCGGCGTAGTCCCGGTGGTAACACTTGATGATCAGCCTGTTGGCAATGGCACCCCTGGCCCGATATGGCGCAAGGTCGCTGCAGCCTTCAAGGCAGCCCGATCGGTCGGCGTTCCGGCGTGAACGACGAAAGCCTGCTGGAGTTCCCCTGCAGTTTCCCGCTCAAGGTGATGGGCAACAATCAGCCCGACTTTGAACAGTTTGTTGTAGAGATCGTGCGCACTCACACCGGTTCGACGACCCTGGACCAGGTCAGCAGCCGACCCAGCCGCAATGCACGTTACCTGGCCGTGACCGTGACGTTTACGGCCACCAGCAAGGCACAGCTCGATGACATTTACCGCGCACTCAGTGGTAGCGAGCGGGTTTTGTTCCTGCTTTGATCAAACGGCCAGACAATGAATAACCCGGCCGCCAGCTTGCCTCCACCCGTGATAGTCCGACACCGCGACGGGCTGAGCGACTACGTCTCTACCTGGAAAGAAATGCGCGATTTCACCGCGCAACGCGGCCCGGAGTCGCCTGACGAAATCTGGCTGCTCCAGCATCCACCGGTATACACCCAAGGACTGAACGGCCAGGCCAGACATCTGTTGTCAGCGGGCCAGATTCCGGTTGTGCAGACCGATCGCGGCGGCAGATCACGTATCACGGCCCCGGACAACTGGTCATTTACCTGCTCCTGGATCTTGCGCGTGCCGGCTGTGGCATTCGTGACGTGGTATCAGCGCTGGAAAACTCGGTCATTGCCCTGGTCGAACCGTGGGGCATACGGGCACTGGCCCGCCGGGAAGCACCTGGTGTCTACGTCGACGGGGCTGCTGGCCAGCATCGGCCTGCGCGTTCGCCGCGGCTGCACCTATCACGGACTCGCCCTGAACGTGCACAACGATCTCGCACCCTTCTCCGGCATCAATTCCTGCGGTCAGCCGGGACTCACGGCGACATCGCTGAAGCCCTTGGCGCACCCACCGGCCTCGACGCCGTGGGTACAGCGCTGGCTGACATTCTCCTGAACACGCTCGGCCTTCAGGCTGCAACCTAGCCTCGCAGTACCGCTGTCAGGCTCGCTCGATCTCGCAGGCACTCCGTAGGCCGCGTGCCGTCGGTGTCGATAGGACTTCGATCACCTCCACAGCGAGCGGCAGCGTGGCGGTGTCCCTTCCGCCGAAAAGAGCGTGCCGCACGCCAGGCGGAAGGATTTCCCGCCGGGATGCCGCGGGCTACGGAGTGCACTCGCCGGCCAAGTCGCGGGCTACAGAGCACGCTTCAGATCGCGGCTGAAGCCGCAGCTGCTACGACGACGCAGGGCGAAGCGCCCGGAGTTCAGCATCGATGGCCCGAAGCCGCTCCGGCGTTCCGACATCAGTCCACCGTCCTGTATGAAGCTCGCCCGTCACCTGCCCTCGAGTCGCAGCCCGTCGCAGCAGCGGGGCAAGCGGAAAGCGTCCGACTGTACAGCCATCGAACAATGCCGGCGACAGGATCGAAATTCCCGCGAAAGTGAAGCTTGGCAGGCCCCGGATACCATCAGCCGGAGGCACCGTTACCAGCTCGCCATCCAGGCAGAAGTCTCCATTGGCGTTGTGGGGGGGATTGGTTACCAGCACCAGATGCGCCAGCACACCAGGCCGAAGGTCAGCCAATGAAAAGCCGTAGTCGCAGGCGATATCGCCGTTGACGACCCAGAACGGGCGGTCACCGAGCAAGGGCAGCGCGTGCCAGATGCCACCGCCGGTTTCCAGGGGCTCCGGCCCCTCGTCGCTGAAGGCGATGCTGACACCATAACGATTGCCGTCACCCAGATAACGACGAAGCTTGTCGCCGTGCCACGACAGGTTGACAACCAGCTCCCGGACGCCGGCCTGGCCTAGAGCCTCGATGTGGTAGTCGATCAGGGGCCGCCCACCAACCGGTAGCAGGGGTTTGGGCAGGTCGTTGGTCAGGGGGCGCAGCCTTTCGCCGCGGCCGGCTGCCAGAATCAGTGCATGCATGGGCAGAATGGTAAGGCCAAACGGGATGAGCCTGCGCCCGCTATACTTCCCGCCTGCACGACGATTACCGATCTGGGGGACTCTTGCGCCGCAGCCTGCTTATCATTCTGCTGTGGACCGCTGCGACCGTCGCCCACGGTGCCGAAGCTGACTCCCCGCCCGCCCCGGTATTCGGCTGCCCGATACCAGCCCCACCGCCCCTGACCCGCGCGGGAATTCAGTCGGCGCTGACCAGTTTCGATACGTCATCGCCGGCCGATGCCACCAGCGAAGTGGTCGACATCATCACCGGCGACATTGAAGTCGACCTCAAAGGCCCTGCCATATTCAAGAGCCCCCTGGTGGTACGTCAGGGGAATCGCGAAATCGCCGCAGATGAAGCGCGCTTTGATCGCGACTCCGGGGACCTGTCCGTCTCCGGCCGGGTCGAGTATCGCGATCCGGCGACCAGGGTGCTCGGTGACATCGCCCGTTACAACACCAACAGCCAGCTCTTTAGCGTCGACGGGGCTGAGTACGACCTTTACTCCCTGCCAGCCAGAGGATCTGCCGACAATATTTCACTGCAGGCCAACGAGCAGCTCTCGCTGTCCAACGTGACCTATACAACCTGTGCTCGTGGCAAGGACGACTGGCTGCTGCGGGCGAGTTCACTAAAGGTCAATCGAAAAACCGGAACCGCCACGGCCAGAAACGCCCGGCTGGAGTTCAAGGGCGTGCCCATTCTGTACACCCCGTACCTGACCTATCCTGTGGACAACCAGCGCAAGTCCGGGCTGTTGTTGCCGGACGTGGGCAACAGTGCCCAACGGGGCATTGAGTACGCACAGCCGTGGTATTTCAATCTTGCCCCCAATTACGATGCAACCCTGACCCCACACTACATGTCACGGCGTGGCATTCAGACCAAGGGGGAATTTCGATATCTGAGCGGCAACACCAACGGGCTGCTGGCCGGCGAATTCCTCCCCAACGACGATGTCACGGACCAGAATCGCGGGCTGCTCTACTGGTTCAACCGGTCGCTACTGCCGGCCGGGTGGCGCAATACGATAGATGCCACAGATGTCACCGATTCCACCTACTACGAGGACCTGTATAGCGGCCTGTCCAATACCAGCCAGACTCATCTGCGGCGTCGGATGGATTTCGAGCTATTCAACGAAACCTGGTTTGCACTATTGCGCGTTGAGGACTACGAAACGCTGGACGAGGCCATTGCTCCGGACGACAGGCCTTACCGTCGCCTGCCACAGCTCGCTCTCAACGGGCACTGGCCCAACGCACCTTTTGGCCTGGATCTCGGCCTGCAATCCGAATTGACCTATTTTGACCGGGATACCGGGGTCACGGGCCTGCGTGCCCATGCACTGCCCGAAGTCTCCCTGCCGTTCCAGATGGGTCCTTTTCAGATGGAACCCTATGTGGGTCTGGACCTGACGACCTACGATCTGGGCAATGTGGCCCCGGGCGACAACGACAAGCCGGGCCGGGCCGTTCCCATCTACAGCCTGGATCTGCGCACTGTCCTGGAACGCGTATGGGGCGACGGCGGCAAGTGGCTGCAAACGCTGGAACCGCGTGCCCAGTTCGTCCACATTCCGTTCAAGGATCAGAGCGACCTGCCCGTCTTTGACACCATCGAACCGGATTTCAATCTGGTACAGCTGTTTCGCCGCAAGCGCTACGTAGGTCTGGACAGGCTCAGCGACACGGATCAGCTCAATCTCGGCCTGACCACCCGTCTGGTCCGTGCCAGCGACGGCTCGCAGTTTCTGACGGCCACGATTGGTGAAACGCAGTATTTCAGTTCGCGCGATGTCGTGCTGCCAGGCGACGTACCCAGCAACGACAGCGCCTCGGACTACCTCGCCGAACTCGGCATGAATTTCAACGACCGGTGGAAGGTGGATCTGGGCTACCAGTGGGACTCCGATGACCACGTGACGCGACTGGCCGAGGCCCGGGTGCTGTACCAGCCGGACGAGTATCGGGTACTGAATGTGTCATACCGTTTTCGGCGCGATACAGTGCGCGAAATCGACATCGCGGGCGCCTGGCCGCTGGGCAAAAGCTGGAGCATCGTCGGACGCTACGACTACTCCCTGCTGGACAATCAGGCGCTGGAACGCTTTGTGGGACTTGAATATTCCACGTGCTGCTGGGGCGTCCGGCTGGTGGCGCGGCGCAACCTCAGCAACCGCGACGGTGAATCTGATTCAGCAGTTACGCTGCAACTGCTATTGAAGGGCTTCGGCAGCTCGGGCAGTGCTGCAGAGAGCATGCTTGACCGTGGTACTCTGGGCTACGATCGATTCGATCAATATTGACGCACTTTGACTCATGCTGATGCTTGCCATCCCGCCGCGCACCCGGCCTCAACATCTGCTCTCTTCGTACGGGCTTTCCGCCATCGTTTTCCACGGCCTGGTCCTGGTCAGCCTGCTGCTGGCCAGCCTGGCCATACACGCCCAAACCCGGGAACTCAGCAGTACCGGCGAGTTGCTCGACGGTATTGCGGCGCTGGTTAACGACGGCGTGGTCCTGAAGAGTGAATTGCACGATGAGACCGCGAGAATTGTCACCCGCCTGCAGCAGCAGGGTACCCAGCTTCCACCGCAGGAGATGTTGCAGCACCAGGTTCTGGATCGCCTCATCATCCAGCAGCTTCAGCTGCAACGGGCCGCAAAGCTCGGCATTCAGGTTTCCGACGAGGCACTGAACCAGGCGCTGGGCACCATTGCCCAGCGCAACAACACCACGCTGTCGGAATTGCCGGGCCTTCTGGCCCGCGAAGGTGTGGATTACGCTACCTACCGGCGTGAGCTGCGCGATCAGATCACGATCGACCAGTTGCGTCAGCGGGACGTACTGCAGCGGATCAATGTGACACCGGTAGAAGTGGACTCCTATCTTGCCAGGCAGCAGGGCAAGGCGAGCCAGCGCGAAGAATACCTGCTCTCCCATATTCTGATCGGCATCCCGGCCAACGCCAGCCCAACACAGATCGAGACGGCGGAAAAGCTGGCGAATGAGGTCTACCAGCGCCTCCAGAACGGCGAAGACTTCGCCAAACTGGCCGTAAGCTACTCCAGCGGTCAGCAGGCACTTGAAGGCGGTAGCCTGGACTGGCTGCGGGGCAATGAACTGCCGAGCATATTTGCCGACGTGGTTCCCGGTCTTGCCAAGGGTCAGGTCAGCGAACCCATACGCAATGCCAGCGGCTTCCATCTGATCAAACTCGTGGATCGCCGCGGCGACGCGGCGATCATGGAAAACCAGACACACGCCCGTCATATCCTGCTGACCCCCAACGAACTCATGGACGACAGCGCAGCCGAGCAGCAGCTCAAGCAGATTCGCGCGCGGATTCTCGGCGGCGAGGACTTTGCCGCTGTGGCCAAGGCGGTATCCGAGGATCCTCAATCTGCAGTCGAGGGCGGTGATCTGGGCTGGACCGGTCCGGGCAGCTTTGTTCCAGTCTTTCAGGCACAACTGGACCAGCTCAAGCCCAACGAGATCAGTGAGCCCTTCAAAACGCAGTATGGCTGGCACATCGCGGAGGTTCTGGAGCGGCGCGTGTATGACGCCACGGCCGACCGGCAAAAGCAGGAAGCCATTCTGGCCATACGCAACAGCAAACTGGCCGATGAAGTCGACCTCTGGACCCGTCGGCTACGTGACGAGGCCTTCGTCGAGTACCGGATGTAGCCACCGTTTCGCATCGAGCTCCAGCCCCCCAGACAATGTCTCCTGCCACACCTCGCATTGCTGTTACCACCGGCGAGCCCGCTGGTATCGGACCCGATCTGATTCTGGATCTGGCACGCCGGCCGTGGCCGGCGGAACTTGTGGTGCTTGGCGACAGCCGTTTGCTGGCCAGTCGGGCCCGTGCCATGGGTCTGCGGATTGGCATCGCCGAGTTCAATCCGCACTCGGCACCCGAAGAGGCACGTGCGGGCCGGCTGGTAGTCGCCGATGTGCCAGTGAAAGTTCCTGTGGTGCCGGGCCGACTCGATGTACAGAACGGTCCGTGGGTGCTGGAGTTGATCAGGCAGGGCAGTGTCGGTTGCCAGCGGGGCCAGTTCGAGGCACTCGTTACTGCGCCGGTACACAAGGCGGTGATCAACGACAGCGGTACGCCGTTTACCGGCCACACGGAATTTCTGGCGGAGCTCACCAACAGCCCGGTTCCGGTCATGTTGCTGGTAGCGGCCGAACTCCGCGTTGCGCTGTGCACGACGCATCTGCCGCTGTCGGCCGTACCCGCAGCGATTACTCAGGCGCGAGTCGAAACGACGGCACGTATTCTGGATGACGGGCTGCGTCGACGGTTCGGCATCAGCAGCCCGAAGATTGTCGTTCTTGGTCTCAATCCCCACGCTGGAGAGTCCGGTCATCTGGGCGATGAAGAAATCCGGGAGATCGGCCCGGCAATCGCCCGGCTGCGCGCCAGTGGCGTGTCGGTCGTCGGCCCGTTACCGGCCGACACGGCTTTTATAGAGTCGAATCTCGTCGGTGTCGACGCGGTGCTGGCCATGTACCACGACCAGGGCCTGCCGGTTCTGAAGCACCGTGGCTTCGGTCATGCCGTCAACGTGACGCTGGGCTTGCCGATCATTCGTACTTCGGTCGACCATGGCACGGCCCTGGATCTCGCCGGTACTGGCCGCGCAGATGCAGGCAGCCTGCACGCCGCCGTTGAACTCGCGATCAGCATGGTCCGCTCTACAGCCCGTTCATCATCGATAAATGTCACGCCAGCAACATCTACAATGACCTCGTCGCTGTAGACAGCTGGTGCGCACCCAGATGAAAGCGCGCAAGCACCTAGGCCAGAACTTTCTTGTCGACGGCAATATCATTCGCAAGATCATCGCCGCGATCGGACCCCGGCCGGGCGAACACTTCGTCGAAATCGGGCCGGGGCGTGGCGCGCTGACCGTGCCGCTGCTGGCCGCCGGCGTGAGGCTGGACGCGATCGAGATCGACACCGATCTGGCGCGGGAACTACCGCAGCGCATTGCCGCGGGACTCGCGGCCAACACCAGCAGCAGTGCCGAGACCAGGCACAGTACGGATTCCGATCGTTTCAGAATTCACTGTGCGAATGCATTGCAGTTCGACTTTCGCCAACTGGTCAGCGGCAATGCCATGCGCCTGGCTGCCAATCTGCCGTACAACATATCGACCCCGCTGCTCTTTCATCTGCTGGATCAGGGTACGGCGTTCTCGGATCTGCATGTGATGCTGCAAAAGGAGGTCGGCGACCGCATGGTCAGCGAACCCGGCAACAAGGTTTACGGCCGACTGACGATCGCCATCGCCTTGCGGTGTTCGGTTGAGCGGCTGTTTGACATCCAGCCAGGCAGCTTTCGGCCGGCACCAAAGGTGGAATCAGTAATGCTGCGGCTCAAACCACATGCCCAACCCCTGGCGGATGACGCTGTGCTGGCCCGCGCCGACCAGCTCGTAGCACAGGCATTTACCATGCGTCGCAAGCGGCTCAGCAATGGTCTGCGCGGCCTGCTGACCCCCGCAGAAATTCGCTCGGTCGACCTGGACGACGGCGACCGACCGGAACAATTGGCGCCCCAGGCCTGGCTGCGGCTGGCAGCCCTTGCCAATCCGACAACCCGTCTCCCAGAATAACGGCACAAAATGAGTAAACCAGTCAGTCACACCAGTATCCAGATAACGGTAGAAACACTGTATCTCCCCGATCAGTCCGAACCCGATGGCGAGCGCTATGTGTTTGCGTATACGGTAGCGATCCGCAATACCGGTTCCCAGCCGGCGCGGCTGGTCAATCGCCACTGGATCATCACCGATGCCAACGGCAAGGTGCAGGAAGTCCAGGGAGAAGGCGTCGTCGGCGAGCAACCGCATATTCTCCCCGGCCAGCAGCATCGCTACTCCAGCGGTGCGGTAATTGAAACGCCCGTGGGCACGATGGAAGGCAGTTACGGCATGCGGACCGACGACGGCACGCAATTTCGAGCGGAGATTCCCTGCTTCCGGCTCGCGGTGCCCGGCGTATTGCACTAGGCAGCTCGTATGGCGATCTACGCCATAGGCGACGTTCAGGGCTGCTGCGATGAACTCGAGCGTCTGCTGGACGCGCTGCACTTTGACACCTCAAGCGACGAACTCTGGCTGACAGGCGATCTGGTCAATCGCGGCCCGCGCTCACTGGCAACCCTGCGACTGGTACGTTCACTGGGAGATCGCGCCACAGTCGTCCTCGGCAACCATGATCTGCATCTGATCGCGCTGGCCTACGGTAATCGGACCCGGGCCCACAACAGCCGCGAACTGACCGATGTAATCGATGCGCCCGACGGGCAGGAGCTGGTGGAGTGGCTGCGGCAGCGTCCGCTCGCGTACTACCGCCCGGAACTCAATACCCTGATGGTTCATGCGGGCGTTGTGCCTGAGTGGGACGCGCCGTTGACGATGAAATTGTCGGCGGAAGTCGAACAGGTGCTGCAGGGGCCCGGGTGTGCCGGATATATCCGCGATCTCTACGGCGACCAGCCCGCACGATGGTCACCCCAACTGGTGGGTCAGGAGCGCTTGCGATTCATCACCAACTGCCTGACTCGTGTGCGCTACTGCCGGGCTGATGGCACTCTCAATCTCGAGGAAACCGGTCCACCCGGATCGCAACCACCGGGGCTGCACCCGTGGTTTGAACTGCCGGGCCGCAAATCGGCCGGGGTCCGGATGGTATTCGGCCACTGGGCCTCACTGGGATTATTGATCGACGATAATCTGCTGGGGCTCGACACCGGCTGTGTGTGGGGCAGGCGGCTTACCGCCGTGCGCCTGGACGGTGTGCCGGAAACCACCAGCATCGCCTGTCAACGCCCCTGAGGAGCGGCTACTGCCTGAGGGGATCGTGCGACCTAGACCGCGATGGGGGCACGGATTGCCGGATGTGACCGGTAATCCACGATCTCGATGTCTTCGTAGCGATAGTCAAACAATGAGCCCGCACGACGCCGCAAATTCAGGCGGGGCAGTGGCAGCGGGTCGCGCTTGAGTTGCTCGCCCGATTGATCCAGATGGTTCAGGTAAAGGTGGCAATCTCCCCCGGTCCAGATGAACTCTCCAATCTTCAGTTCACACTCAGCGGCCACAAGGTGAGTCAGCAGCGCATAGGACGCGATATTGAAGGGAACGCCCAGAAAAACGTCAGCACTGCGCTGATAGAGCTGACACGAGAGTCGCCCGTCCGCGACCCAGAACTGGAACAGCGCGTGACAAGGCGCCAATGCCATTTTCGGTAACTCGGCCACATTCCAGGCGCTGACGATGATTCGCCGGGAATCAGGATCATTGCGAATCAGGTCGACAGCCGCCTGCAACTGATCAATATGCGTACCGCCGGGTGTGGGCCATGAACGCCACTGCGCTCCGTATACCGGCCCCAGATCGCCGTTCTCGTCAGCCCATTCGTCCCAGATGCTGACGCCGTTCTCACGCAGGTAGGCGATATTGGTGTCGCCATTGAGAAACCAGAGCAGCTCATGAATGATGGACTTGAAATGGATCTTCTTGGTCGTGACAGCCGGAAATCCGTCGGCCAGATCGAATCGCATCTGATAGCCGAAAACTGACAGGGTGCCGGTGCCGGTGCGGTCCGCTTTGCGGACGCCATACTCGCGCACGTGTCGCAACAAATCGAGATATTGGCGCATGGGGTGACGGTTCCAGCGCTAGTTCTGTGGATACCGCGAGCGCATTGCCGCCGGTTCACGCCGGTAGGCCAGAATGAGCAAAACAACACCGCCAATGATCATCGGCACGGTCAGCACCTGCCCCATGGTGACCCAGCCGAAAGCCAGATAGCCGATCTGCGCGTCAGGCAGCCGCAGGAATTCCACCGCACAACGAAACAATCCATAGCCCAGCAGGAAGAGTCCGGACACTGCCATCGTGGGCCGCGGTTTCGACGAATACACCCAGAGAATCACGAACAGCGTCAACCCTTCAAGCCCCGCTTCGTAAAGCTGGGTTGGATGGCGGGGAACGCCATCGACAATGAATGCCCAGGGCACTGTCGTTGGTGCACCCCACAGCTCATCGTTGATGAAGTTGGCGATGCGCCCCGCACCCAGTCCGATCGGTACCAGTGGCGCCACAAAATCCGTCAGCCGGAAAAAGGGCGTCTTCAGCCGCCGGGCATATAGCGCCAACGCGGTTAATACCCCGAGCAGGCCGCCATGGAACGACATCCCGCCTTCCCAGATCCGGAACAGGTTCAGGGGGTTTTCCTGCAGCTGGTCGAATCCGTAGAACAACATGTAACCGATACGGCCACCGAGCAGCACACCCAAAGCACCGTAAAAGATCAGATCATCGACCTGAACAGCCGTAACAGGTGAGTCTGAACGGGCCGCTCTTCGTCGGCCCAGATACCAGGCCGCCACAAAGCCGATCAGGTACGTGATGCCGTACCAGCGGATGGCCACTGGTCCCAGATGCACGGCGATCGGGTCGATATGGGGATACACGAACATGAGATGCGTATGGTACTAGACTGCGGCCCGATGAAAGCCGCCGGAACCACACTGCCTGTCGCAACAGCGCTCCCGGATCTGCTGGCCGCACTGGCTGACCGGAATCGTGTATTGCTGCAAGCACCGCCCGGTGCCGGTAAAAGTACCGTCGTGCCGCTCGCGCTGCTGGACGCGCCCTGGCTTGCAGGCCGCCGGATTCTTGTGCTCGAGCCGCGGCGCTTGGCCGCTCGTGCCGTGGCCGCTCGCATGGCCACCAGTCTGGGTGAGGTCGTTGGCGACACTGTGGGCTATCGAATGCGTCTGGATACACGCATCAGCAAACGTACGCGTATCGAAGTTGTGACCGAAGGGATCCTGACCCGGCAACTGCAGCACGACCCGGCGCTGGAAAATACAGGCCTGGTAATCTTCGACGAATTCCACGAGCGCAGTCTGCACGCAGACACAGGTCTGGCCTTCGTACTGGACGCCCAGCGCCACCTGCGCACGGACCTGCGCGTCCTGGTGATGTCGGCCACGCTGGATAGTGCTGCACTGGCACGCCTGCTGGACAATGCCCCGGTCATCAGCGCTCCCGGACTGAGCTTCCCGGTCAGTACCCGCTATCTGGAGCGGGCGACAAGCGCGCCGGTCGACCGCCTCGCCGTTACCGCCATCCGGCACGCAATTGCTGCAGAGTCAGGCGATCTGCTGGTTTTTCTGCCGGGTATCGCCGAGATTCGCCGTGCTGACAAAGCGCTGAAAGATGCTGACCTGCCGGCCAATGTCCGGATTCATTGCCTGTACGGCGACCTGGGTCGGGAGGCACAGGATCTCGCGCTAAAGCCCGCACCACCAGGTCAGCGCAAGGTGGTGCTCGCCACCAACATTGCTGAAACCAGCCTCACGATCGAGGGCGTTCGGGTTGTCATCGACAGTGGTCTGGAACGTCGCGCCCGGTTCGATCCCCGCAGCGGGATGAGCCGGCTGACAACCGCCCGAATCTCTCTCGCCTCAGCCGATCAGCGTCGCGGCCGGGCTGGACGGCTCGCGCCCGGCGTCTGCATACGTCTCTGGACCGAGTCGGAACATCGCACTTTGCTGCCGCATACCCCACCTGAAATTGCTACCGCCGATCTGAGCTCGCTGGCCCTGGAACTGGCCTCGTGGGGGGCTCGCGACACGGCTGCGCTGACCTGGCTGACACCACCGCCACCCGGCGCGCTGGCCCAGGGACAGGAGCTGCTGCGAACGCTGGGCGCACTGGATACTGATGATCGGCTGACGCCGCGTGGGCTCGACATGCTGGCCCTTGGCACGCATCCACGTCTTGCCCGGATGTTGCTGGCAGCACGTGCCAGCGGCATCAGCGCTACGGGTTGCGCCCTGGCAGCGCTACTCAGCGAGCGGGACCCGCTGCGGGGTCGGCCTGGTGAACGGGATCCGGACCTGCGCACCCGTCTGGAACTGCTTGTCCACGATGACAGTGCATCCATGCCTGCTGAAGTCGACCGCAACACGATCCATAGCGTGCGCCGGTCGGCTGCTGCCTTCTCGCGTCAACTGGGTACGGATGGCGATACGCACCTGGCCGTTGATGAAGTCGGCTGGCTGCTGGCGCTGGCCTATCCGGACCGCATCGCCAGGAGCCGCGAGCCGGACTCCGGGCGATATCTGCTCAGCAATGGACGCGGCGCCGGTTTTGCCGGCCCGACGGCACTTTCCAAAGCGGAGTTTCTCGTCGTTGCAGACCTGGAAGGCAGCGGCAAGGATGCCCGCATCGAGCTGGCCGCTGCCGTCACCGCGGCCGAGATCAACGAACATTTTGCCGATGCCATGATGGTGACAGCCGATGTGCGCTGGGACAGCGGGCTGCAAAGTGTGGTTGCCAGCCGGGAACACCGGCTGGGCGCTCTTCTGCTGGCGAGCGCACCGCTGGACACCCCGGGTGCAGACCAGCTCACCGCTGCCATGCTGACGGGGCTTCGGGATCTGGGTCTGCGGGCCCTCCCATGGACCACGGAGCTGCGCCAATGGCAGGCGCGGGTAATGCTCCTGAAAGCACTGGACCCGGCGTGGCCTGACGTCAGTGACGACTCGCTGCTGGCAACGCTGGATAGCTGGCTCGCCCCGTGGCTCACTGGCATCACGCGCACCAGTCATCTCGCGCAACTGGACCTTCGTGCCGCCTTGCAGAGCCGGCTGTCCTGGCCGCAACAAACGCAACTGGACGCTCTGGCACCAACGCATCTGACCGTACCCAGCGGTTCGCGAGTGGCGCTCGACTACCTCGATGGACCCACGCCCAGCCTCTCCGTTCGGCTGCAGGAGGTCTTCGGACTGGAAACCACGCCGCGGATCGCGGGTGGCCAGACGGCGGTTCTGCTCAAGCTGTTGTCCCCGGCGCGGCGACCGATACAGGTCACCCGGGATCTGCAGAGTTTCTGGCATACCACCTATCACGAAGTGCGCAAGGAGCTGAAAGGCCGTTATCCGCGTCACTACTGGCCGGAAGATCCACTCCAGGCCGAACCGACCCGGCGACTAAAGCCTCGTCCGCAGCGACGCTAGTCCATGCATAATTACCCCGTCTCTGCGTCGGCACCTGTGCCTTCGCAAAACTGCACCGCATCACGCCTATGGACCGGGGAATATGGATCAGAAACGACTACATCAATTGCTCGCCGAACTTGACCGGGAATTGAAATCAGCCACCACGCTGGACGCTGAATCACGAGCGTTGCTGGAGCGCGTCGTGGCTGATGTTCCGGCACAGGTTGCAACGGATACCGCAGGCCGGCCCACCGATGCGGTCATGGCGCCTGAAGCCCATCTCCGCGAACTGATGCTGCGTTTCAAAGCCGAATACCCGAAGCTGGCCAGCACCCTGGGCCAGGTCGCCGATGCTTTGGGTAAACTGGGAATCTGAGCGCTTCACAGTAGCGCTCAAGTACGGTCCACACTAGAGTCGGGCCTGCCATGAACCTTCGCGAACAGGTCGAGAGTCTGCTGCCGAACTGGCGTAGCTGGTATCCGAGCCTGTTTGATGCTGCCGTCGACCTGGGTGTGATCCGCGCCCGGGTCTGCGACCCGTCGACTCTGCTTCTACAGCGTCGGCATGAAGGTGTACGGGCCGCGGCCGAGCAGGCGCATCGCCAAAAGTGGGGTGCCGAAGGCGACCCCGAAGAGTGACCCGCAGAAGCCTGAAATAGAAGGTCAGGTTCCCGCACTCAGGATGCAGGTGCATCGAGTGCATAAACCAGCATGAGTATGCCCTCCGCCGCCAGTTCTTCGCCGGCGCAGTGCATGCCGGCCTTCTCGACGACACGCACCGAGGCGTGATTCTCCGGCCGGATCGTGGCCACCAGCCGACGCAGTCCGCAAGTGGCGAAACCATGCTCAATCAATGCGCGGACCAGTTCGCTGGCCAGCCCCTGCCCCCACCACAGAGGTCGCAGGGCATAGATGATTTCCGGATCGCGGCGTCGGGGGGCGGCTACGATCCCGCAATAGCCGACGATCGCCGGATCATCCGCCAGGCTTACTGCCCACGCGCCATAGCCTGCAGTGGCGTAGTCGATCAGCGACTCGTTGATCCATTGAGCGCAGCGATCCCGACTCAACACATAGCCGTCACCGACCAGACGCATGGTGCGGCGGTCGCCGCACACAAGGTGAAGTGCAGCCGCATCTTCCGTGGCAAACTGCCGCACGATCAATCGTCTGGTGGCCAATACGACGGGCACGGGTTATGGTGCCCCGCTCAGGTTTGATAGAGTTTCATGCTTGATAGATTCTCGCGCGTCTCCCGCCGGATAGTCGAATGAAATCAGCCCATATTTGCCTCACGGCCATCTGGTCGTGTATCGCCCTGCTATTGGCTACTGAAGTCGCCCTCGGCGAAGCTGCCGATACGAGTACCGGGATCGTCTTCAATGCCGTGTATACCGGCGAACCCATACGCAACCTCGACGGAGGCCAGCGCACCGGCGGGACCTACATCGACAACCTCGATCTGCAGATCGAGGCCGCTCCCGGCAGTATTTTTGGCATAAGCGGCCTGTCCGGTCTGCTGTACGTGCTGAACAACAATTCCGCCGAGTTCAGTGCTGAATACGTCGGTGACATGCACATCGTCAGCAGTATTGACGCGCCCCGTGGCTTGCGCCTGTTCGAGGCATGGCTCGACTGGGCCTCGGCGAACAACGGCTTTTCCGCACGATTTGGTCTTTATGACCTGAATTCGGAATTCGACGCGGTGGATACCGCATCGCTGTTCGTCAACGGTGCTCACGGCATGGGTACCGATCTCGGCCAGACCGGCCTGAATGGTCCGTCGATATTTCCGGTTTCGTCCCTGTCCTTGCGACTGCGCACCGGGTTCGGGTCAGGCGCCTATGCGCAATTGGCAATCCTCGACGGTGTTCCGGGCGATCCCGATGACCCGGGCAGCAACGAGATCGACCTGTCGTCCGAGGATGGCGCGCTGATTGTTGGCGAGCTGGGGTATGTCCGTGGCGACTGGCGCAAGCTGGCACTTGGCGCGTGGACTTACACTGCCGACTTCGACCGCCTCACTAACCCGGGCGGACCGCAGGACGATGGCAATAACGGCTGGTACGCCCTGGCCGACCGGTATCTCTGGCGTGGCGAAGGGTCCGGCGTAGAGCGTAGCGTGGCAGGCTGGTTGCGTGTCGGGCAGGCGGATCAGCGCTTCAATCCGATCCAGACCTCTATCGGTACCGGCGTCACCGTAGCAGGCCTGATTAACTCGCGACCTGATGACGAGTTCGGACTGGCCTTCGCCATCGGCGTAACCGGCGACGACTACCGCGATGCCCGGCAGCAGGATGGCCTGGCAACCGATCGCCACGAGACCAACGTCGAACTCACGTACAGCGCGAAGATCACTGACTGGCTCACACTGCAGCCGGATATCCAGTACATCATCAACCCGGGCACCAACCCTGAACTCGACAACGCACTGGTTGTCGTTTTGCGCTTCGAACTCAACTTCTCCACGCCACTCTGACCAGTCCGCAGCCGCGGCTTCAGTCGAGACGCTTTTTGAACCGCATGACGGCGACGATCATCATGACGATAAAAAAGGCGGTCAGCTTCACTGCCGGCACCCACAGATCCACCAGTGCCGCGCCACGCAACAGGATGCCGCGCACCATGACGTTGAAATGGGTCAGTGGCAGGAACTGGGCAATGCCCTGGGCAAACTTCGGCATGCCATCAAACGGAAACATGAAGCCCGACAGCAAAATCGACGGCAGTATCGTTATATAGGCCAATTGAAACGACTGGAATTGCGTTTGCGCCAGCGTTGACACGAACAGGCCCATTGCCAGAGTCGCGGCAATGAACATGAGGGCCGCCACATAGAAGGCAAACAGACTGCCGATAACGGGAACATCAAACAGCAGGCTGCCTACCACCAGCACCAGCGTCGTCTGCAGCAGTCCTATCGCCACATAGGGCAACAATTTGCCGATCATCAGTTCAGAGCGCCCCAACGGTGTGGTGATCAGCAGTTCCAGGTTGCCATGCTCGCGCTCACGGACAATGGCGCCAGCCGTGAAAATCACCATGGTCATCGACAGGATGACGCCAATCAGGGCCGGGACCACCTGCACCGCAGTACGTCGCTCCGGATTGAACAGCGTCTGTACGCTGATGCGACGGACCTGCAGCCTGTTCGCATCAACGCCATGCCGCATGAGTATCGGCACCGTGGCCAGTCGCTCGACGACATTGCTCAGGGTCGGTTGACTGCCATCGACCAGGATCTGCACCACCGGTCGGCTCGTAGACTGCAAACGCCGCTCGAAATCCTCCGGAATGACAATGCCAACAGTGACTTCACCGGAACGCATCAGTTGGGCAAGTTCCAGATCCCCGCGCGGGTAAGCGACGACTGTCACGACCTGTGTCGCCTCAAGTTGTGCCATAAGCTCCCTGGACATTGATGAACCGGCAGCATCAAGTACCGCGGTGTGCAGACCACGTACGTCGAAGTTGATGGCGTAGCCAAAGAGCATGATCAACAGGATCGGCAGGCCCACGATCATGCCGAAAGTCAGCCGGTCACGTCGAAGCTGTACAGTCTCCTTGGTCGCCACCGCCCACAATCTGCGGAAACTGCCACTCATGTCGATAATGAATCCGGCATGGTTGATTCCCGACGCGCTGTAGCGACCACAAAGACATCCTCCAGCGACGCGGTCGTCGGCTCAACCTGGACGCTGATCCCCTCACCGGCCAACGCGTTGCGGATTCCGGCGGCGGAATCCCGATCACCCTTGTCTGCCAGAACGTGCAGCCGCGTGCCAAGTTGTGCCGAACCCTGAATCCAGGGCAATCGTGCCAGCACCGCCCGGGCTTCAGAAAGCTCCTCGCCAGTTACCTCCAGAACATCGACGCCAATGCTTGCGGTCAGCGTGTCCGGGGAGCCCTCCGCCACCAGGCGACCCTCGGCGAGGATCGCAAGGCCATGGCAACGTTCCGCCTCATCCATGTAGTGAGTGGAAACAAGAATTGTCGTGCCACCATTCGCCAGATTGAACAGCTGTTGCCAGAAATCGCGACGACTCTGCGGGTCTACAGCACTGGTGGGCTCATCGAGCAGCAGCAGATCCGGTTCATGCAGCGTGGTTACTGCCAGCGCCAGTCGTTGACGCTGACCGCCACTCATTGTTCCCGCACGCTGGTTACGCACGTCGTACAGGCCGTAGGTCTCAAGCCGACTCCTGATGCGCTCACTCCCGGTGCCTGCAGGCACGCCAAGTATCTTGGCCATGAACCGGAGGTTCTCCAGAACGCTGAGATCGTTCCACAGGGAAAAGCGTTGTGGCATGTAGCCCAGACGGCGACGAATGGCTTCCGGCTCCCTGATCACGTCGAGACCCAGAACCGTGGCGCTGCCCTCGGTAGGCAGCAACAGGCCGCACATCATGCGCAGGGTTGTCGACTTCCCCGAGCCATTCGGCCCAAGAAACCCGTAGATGCGACCGGCCGGAATACTGAGATTGATATGGTCGACGGCGGTTTTCTCGCCGAACCGCCGGGTAAGATTCCGCGCCGTAATTGCCGGCTCGGCCATTGCCACCTCAGGGCGCGCCGGGAGATTGCAAGATCACATCAAGTGGCAGCCCTGCCGGCAATTCAAGGGCATCATCGCCGTCAATCACTACCTCGGCGCGGTAAACCAGCCGCACACGGTCACCCTTGTTCAATGCGTAGTAAGGCGTGAATTCAGCATCGGTGGCCAGATACCGGATATGCCCGTTAAAAGTACCGCTCACGCCGTCGATGCGGATAGTGGCCGGGTCGCCAACGCGGACGGTGGCCCGTATCGGCTCCGGCACGTACACACGGGCAAAGGGTGCCCCGGTTTCCAGTAACACCGCCACTGTGGCGCCACGGACGGGCTTCTCGCCCACGCGATAGGGCAACGCATCGACGATGACATCGCGCGGCGCCCGCAGTTCGAGCCGGCTTTGGGTAGTTTGCTGCTCCTTCAGTCGCGCACTGGCCTGCTCCAGCGTCTGCCGCGCCCGTTCAATCTGTTCGGGGCGGGTACCCTCCTGAAGTTCGCGTAACTCCGCCTCTGCCGCGCCCAGACTGGCCTCCGCATTGGCAGCCACAGCAGTTTGTCGGTCTGCCTCGGCACGACTCACGAGGTTTCGGGATACCAGCGCCAGCAACCGGTCCCTTTCGCGGACCGCATCATTGCGCACACTGCGGGCACCATCACGACGGGCGACCGCCGCCCGCACCGTTGTCGCGCGTGGACCGTTGAGGAGTTCGTCCAGAGCCGCCCGGGCCTCCGCGACCTGTGCTTGCGACTGCTCGAGCTGCGAGGCCGTGATGGCATCGTCCTGGCAAGCACCAGGGTGCCCCTGGCGATACGGTCACCTTCCCGTACCGGGAGCTCGACGATGGTTTCAGTTGCGTCGGCGACCAGTTCCAGGCGTTGCCGCTCCACCGTTCCGGGCAGCACACGGTCGTCCGTGGGCGCGCAGGCCGCGAGCAATGCAGCAAGCAGGAGACTAGCAACCCGACAACGGCTCATGCCCCCGATTATGCGGCAGTACCGCCCGCAGGCGCGACTTCAGGCAGGTACCAGGGTGGCGTCGACTTCGTCCTTCTGGATCTCGAACATGCGTGCGTACCAGCCACCTTTTTCGATCAGCTCCTGGTGAGTGCCGCGCTCGGCGATGCGACCTTCCAGCATTACGAGGATTTCGTCGCTATCCATGATGGTCGACAGACGATGGGCGATTGTGAGCGTGGTACGTCCCTGACTCAGGTGCCGGACTGCCCGCATCACGCCCTGCTCCGTTTCCACATCCAGGCTGGAGGTAGCTTCGTCGAGCAGCACGATCGGTGCATCCTTGAGGATCGCACGGGCAATTGCCACACGCTGGCGTTGGCCACCGGAGAGTTTGCCGCCACGCTCGCCACAAGGCGTGTCGTAACCTTCCGGCAGGGTCGCAACCCAGTCGGCGAGCCCGGCACCGCGCGCCGCCGCTTCTATCTCGGCCTGGGATGCATCGTGACGCCCCAGCCGGATGTTGTCGCGTATGGACTCGTTGAATATGTAACTGCGCTGGGAGACCACCGCGAAGAACTTCTGCAACTCGTTCAGCGAGAAGTCCTGCAGTGGCCGATTGCCGATATGGATCTCGCCACGCTGCGGATCCCACTGGCGCAGCAGCAGGTTTACGACTGTCGATTTGCCGGTACCGCTGGGACCGACCAGCGCCACGTGCCGGCCCGGCGCGATTTCCAGCGAAAAGCCATCGAAAACCTTCTTCTGCCGGCTCCACAGCACATCGTCCGCATCGTATTCAAAGTGTACGTTGGAAAAGCGCAGGCCGGCTTCAACGCCCACACGGGTGGCACCGTGCTCGCGGTCAGTGACGGCCGGCGGTTGATCCATCATGGAGAACAGACGCTTGGCTGCAATCATCGATACACGGAAATCCGTGTAATTGTTGGCCATGCCCACCGAGACGTAAAAGCCGACGATCGACACAGCAATGACGGCCGGCAGTTCCACCAGTGTCGAAATCTCACCGGCCAATGCCAGATTGATACCAACCCAGGCTGATGCCAGGATTCCTGTAGTGATGAAGATCTCGGCCAGCGCACGCTGGGTGGCATCGGCGCCGTAGAGCTTTTCCTGGCCCTCCTGCATGCTCGCGCCCCGTTCCCAGAGTTCACGCGCACGTCGCTTTTCGTAACCAAAGGCCACGGTGTCCCGCACACCCTGGATACTGTCAGCGACAAATGCATTCACTTCACCAAGCTTTTCGCGATAGCGAATCCCGTCGCCGCCCAACCGTGAGACCAGAAAGGGCAGGACAAAGGTTGTCGCCAGATAAAAAGGCAATAACGCCCACATCAGCGTCGGATGCACCGAGTAACACCAGGTCAGCAGGATGATGGGCACCGAGATCGCAGCCACTGCCGGCGCAATCGTGTGCGCATAAAGGGTTCCACCTGTTCGCAGTCGGTCATCACCCGACTGACCGCATCACCAGACTGTAATTTCGCGGTCCGGGCCGGCGCCAGTGGCAGCATCGCGTAGTAGAACTTGTCGCGCAGGGTGGCCAGAATCCGGAAAGCGACATAGTGGCCGGTGTAGTTCTCGAGATAGGAAGCAAAGCCAACGATCGTGCCGACGATGGCGATCCACTTGACCTGGGTCCAGATCACGGGCCAGTTGACCACGCCGGGCTCGGCCGACTCTATGTAGATACCGACACTGGCGGCCGCAATACCCAGAACGGCTGCCTGGGACACGATCTTGGTCACGCGAGCAACCAGGGACACAAACATGATCGCGTTGAATGGCTTCATGTAAGTCAGCAGGCGTCGCATGACTTGCCGATTGCTGATGCTGGCAGTCTCTGCCCGCTCCGTGCCGGGAAGTTCGCCGGCAGTTGCTTCCACGCTCATGTTGCACTCTCCACGGGGTTGCTTCCCCATGTTGGGCCCTGTACCGGGCCTCGGGATGGATCCTGTGATGAACGCTGGCCCCGAGACTGTTGCTCGATGGCACGCTTGGTGTTGATCATCCCGGCATAGATCCCGCCCGCCGCCAGCAGCTGCTGCCGTGTGCCGCTTTCCGCCAGGCGCCCGCCTTCGAGGACGATGATGCGATCCGCCTGCTCAATGGTGCTGAGGCGGTGGGCTATCAGCAGCACGGTCTTGTTTTCGGTAAGCCGCGCCAGTGCCCGATTCAACAGCGTCTCGGTTTCCACGTCGATCTGCGATGTCGGCTCATCCAGCACCACGATTGGCGCATCCTTCAGGAAGGCACGGGCGATGGCCAGGCGCTGGGCTTGTCCGCCGCTGAGCGCCATACCCTGGTCACCAACGCGGGTATTGAATCCGTCCGGCGTAGACCGGATGTAGTCGTAAAGCTCCGCTGACCTGGTGGCTGCGATGAGTTCGTCCTCGGTCGCATTTTCCCTGGCCACCCGCAGATTCTCCGCAATCGTCCCGTAGAAGAGGAACGGATCCTGTGGCACCAGTGCAATCTGCTGACGAATCCAGTCGAGCGCCAGATCCTTTGCTGGAATGCCATCGAACAGGATCGTGCCGGATTCCGGCTCAAGGGTGCGCAGCAACAGATTGGTCACCGTGGTCTTGCCGGATCCGCTACGTCCGATCAGCGCCACCGTCTCGTTGGGCTCCAGATTGAAACTCAGATTCTCGAGTGCCGGGACATCGGCCCCCGGATAACTGAAACTGACGTTCCTGAATTCGATGTGGACAGCTTTGTCCGGCTTTGCTCCCGGATTGCGTCCCAGGCCGGCAATCACCGGCGCCTTCTCGTTCAGGAATTCAATCACTTTCGCCGCCACTTCACGGCCGAGTGCGCCAGCAAAGAAGAATTCACCGATCAGCAGCAGTGTCCGGCTGAACTCCAGGCTGAGCAGTACCACCGCGACGACTTCCCCGGGGGACATGAAACCGCCGGACCAGCGGTACAGGGCGACGCCCATCGCTACCGCCGTCGAAAACAGCGCAAACCCCAGCTCCAGAAACACGAACTGGAACTGTGCAACCGCCAGCAATTTCATGGTCAGGCGCCGCTGAACTTCGTTGCCGTCTTCCATCTGTTTGCCACGCCGCAGGCCCTCGTTGAACATCTTGAGCGTGCTCATGCCCTGGATCGAATCCAGGTACTGGGAGCTGTTGCGGTTTTTGACTTCTTCGTTCTGCTTGCTGATCCGGCGGAAACCGCGGGCGGAGGAGCCCACAAACAGCGGTGTCAGTGGCACACCGGCCAGCGTCCAGAGGCCTACAACCCAGTCAATCGAAAAAATGGCCGCACAGAGGAAGAACGGGATCGCTATGGCGACCCAGATCTGTACGAAGTAGACACTGAAATAGTAGTCGAGGTATTCGACGCCTTCAGTCGCCGTGTTGGCAACCTCACCGGTGCGTCGCTTGCCCAGCAATCCCGGTCCCAGCTTCACGACTTGCTGGTAGATCTGGTCGCGGACGTTGAGCTTGGCCTCGCTGGAGGCGCGGAACTGGCCAGTACGGAACAACCAGGCCAGGCCGGCCTTGAGCAGAACGAGGCCGACAAGGAGCCACAACCAGCTCTGAATCAGATTGGTACCATCAAGCGCTGCGTCGACGCTGAGGCCGAGCACATAATAAAGTGCGATCGTCGTCGGTATCGTCGCCAGACCAGCCACCAGGCCAACCTTGACCCACTTCATCGTGGCTGGCGTTACCAGCCGATCGTCGACTCCCAACATGTGGAGTGCTCCGTCAGTCCCTGCAAGCAGGTCATCGTAGACCCTAATCCGAGGTTGAAGGTCAAGAAACCGCCTTGACCCTGAACCCCGCTTGAAAGCGCAGCATACTGTGCTGCAATCAGACAGGTAGCCGAATGACTGACTCCATCGGACGAACCAGCCACCGCCTGGGGCCGATCAGGCTGGCCCCCGGCGTGCGGCCACGACATGCCCTGGCTTACCTGTTTGCCGCATTCATCAGTATTGGCCTGTTCACCTACCTCACCACGCTGACCCCCTATCTGCTCGAGGTCAATCTGGGATTGCCGAAGGATGAGCAGGGCACCGTGTCAGGCAACCTGCAGTTCTGGCAGGAGATCCTGGCGCTCGGCGTGATCGGTTGGTGGGGCGCGGTGTCTGATCGCCTCGGCCGTCGGCCCGTCTATGTCCTTGGCTTCATATTGCTGGCGCTGGCCTATGTACTGTATCCGACCGCCGAGTCAGTGCTGGAGCTGACCGCCTACCGACTGGTGTTTGGTCTGGCGCTGGCTGCCCTGTCTGCAATGCTGGCGGCAGTCCTGGCCGACTATGCCCACGAGGACTCCCGCGGGAAGCTCACCGGCCTGGCCTTTCTGCTCAACGGTATCGGGGCCGTGTTGTTCTTCGTTTTCCTGACCCGTCTGCCGGCGTTTTACGCCGCACCCAATATCTTCTCTGCCAGCGGCGCTGACGCGTTGCGGGCTGGCCACTACGCATACTGGACGATCGCGTGCCTCGCCCTGCTCGCGGCCATCGTCATGCTGGGTCTGAAGCCTGGGCCACCCGTGGCAGTGCGCAAAGGCGCCACTGTTGTCGAACTACTGCGCGATGGTCTGGCCGCCGCCCGCAATCCACGCATCGCCGTATCTTATGTTGGTGCCTTTGCCGCGCGGGCAGACATGGCAGTGATCAGTCTGTTTCTCGCGCTATGGATCGTGCAGGCCGCCACCAGTGCGTCAGCTTCACCGGATGAGGCGGTTGGCCGGGCGGGCATGATCACCGGCATGGCCCTGGTCGCGTCGATGATCTGGGCACCGATCTTCGGCCTCATAGCCGACCGTATCGATCGGCTGACCTTGCTGTGTATCGGCTTTCTGCTGGCCGCCATCGGCTACGGCTGGGTGGCGTCGCTGGACGATATTCTCGCGCCCGCGGCGATTCCGGCCCTGCTGTGTCTGGGTATCGGTCAGTCCAGCACGATACTCAGCTCATCGGTACTGCTGGCCCAGGAAGCAGAGGCCGACATCAGAGGTTCGGTCTTTGGCCTTCAGACCCTGTTTGGCGCGGTCGGCATCCTGGCCCTGTCGGCTGGTGGGGGTGTGCTTTTCGACAAGCTGGGGCCGCACGCACCGGTTGTCGCGATCAGTGCAGCGAACGGACTGGTGTTTCTGCTGGCGGTGGTGATCCGCGTGCGCGAAGTCCGGTCAGACTACCGGCGCAGGAGCAGACTTAGCCGCTCCTGCGCCGGTCGCATCCAACTACTTACCGGGCGCCGAAATTCTTCTTGAAGGTGATATTCCAGGTACGCGGATCCTGGTAGTAGGGCTGGTTTGCCAGGCCCGATACCAGCATGGTCCGATCGTTACAGTTCTTGCACTGGGCGACGACTGACCAGTTCTGTGTCCGGTTGGCCAGCTCCAGCGAGGCGTCGTAAGTCGTGTAGCCGTCGGAGATGAACTGGGGCAGACCGGCGCTGTAAACGTTGTTCTCGCCCACCGAGTAAAGATAAGCACTCGGAATCAGGTCGTAGGTCGAACTCAATGCCCAAACATAGCTGCCACCGAAGGTGAGTGTGTAGTCCGGTACCCGCAGTACGGGGGCGATATTGCCATTCGGGTCGATGATGCCGGTACCGCAACTCGAAGTTACCCCGTTTTGACAATCCTGCTGCTGCTGGAGCACAACCGGGTTCAGCTTCTTGTAGTCGGCATCACCGATACCGCCACTCAAAAGGATGGTCAGGTTGTCGATCGGCTGGGCGATGAACTCGGCTTCAAGACCCTTGCTCTTCAGATCCGCATAGTTCCGGGTGATGAACACCACCTGGCCACTGGGCGGCTGATACCCGGTGGGTATCTGGAAATCCGACACATCCATGTAGTACGCCGTCAAATTGGCGCGCAACTGCCCGTCAAACCATTCTGAACGCATACCCAGTTCGTAGGACCAGACCTTCTCCGGGCCGAAAGGAATGAGCTGGTCAGGCGTAGTGCCTCGCGCGTTCCAACCGCCGGACTTGAAGCCTCGGGTGGCGGACGCGTAGAAATTGAGGTCATCATTCACTGTGTACTGCAACGCCAGGCGCGGCGTCCACAGCTGCACATCCTGGTCCCGCGGAATATTGGCCAGGGACGGGTTGATGGCGTTCAGGTTGTCCATGTTGACGGAGCTGAGATCGTTGTCTGAGATCCCGTCGCCGTTTGCATCCTGAAAGCACGACTGGGATGACTGGCAAGGCTGGTTGTCAGAGAAGGAAACGTCCTTCTTCTCATCCGTGTAGCGCACGCCCAGCGTTGCGGTCCAATGCTCCAGGAAAGTGTAGTCAGCCTGTGCATAGACGGCCCAGCTCTTCGTGTTGTTCTTCATTATCCGGTCGGCCAGAACCAGCGGGAAAAAGCTGCCATTGGGCTGGAACGGTGGAGCCGTCAGGCCCAGATCGAAATCCAGCAGATCACCGAAGTCCGTCTTGTTGTATTCATCCAGGTAGTAGACACCGGTGACGTACTCCAGGTCGTCACCGATGTTGCCGGCGAACTTGAACTCCTGGGAAAACTGCTCGTGCTTGCTGTCGTTGGCGACCAGAAAGCCACCGTAGGGTGACGGCGGCTGACCAAAATTTGCCCGGTTTTTCACGTTGCCATCGGTGAAGTCCAGGGCGAATTCCTGCGTAAAGTCACGCCAGCCCGTGATGGCGCTCAAGGTGCCGGCAGATGTCTTCCAGTCAATATTCATCTGGGCATTGAAGGCTTCAACCTCGTTGCCCAGGCCATAATTCCGCTTGTCTCCTGTAAAGAACGATGAGAGTGCACCGCCGTTCTCGGAGAACCCGGTGTGGCTGATTCGCTCGCTGCCGCTTTTCAGGTTGACGATGTTGATTTTGTCTTCGTCCTCGTAGTCGACGGACAGATCAACAGTGACATCATCGTTGGCCAGCCAGCGAATGGCGCCACGGAATCCGTAGTTGTCCTCACTGTTCAGCGTTTCACCCGTCGTCTGGTTCTTCACATAGCCGTCGTCGTTGATGTAATACGCCGACAGTTTGCTGAACACGCGGTCAGAAATCGGCAGATCAACACTGCCGCGGACGTTGTAGCGATCGAATTCACCGAACCCGCCTTCGATAAAGCCACCGAACTCTTCGGCAGGCTTTTTCATGATGATGCGCACAGCGCCGCCTGTGGTATTGCGGCCAAACAGGGTGCCCTGCGGTCCGCGCAGCACCTCGATGCGGTCTACATCGAAGAGCGTGAAGTTATTGGCGTTCTGTCGGGCGACATAAATGTCATCGATATAGCTGCCGACCGGCGGGTCAAAGGTGGCAATGGATTCGGAGTTTCCCAGTCCCCGCAAGGTATAGGCATTGGCAGTGCCGAGTCCCGTATTGTTGTGCCCGATCATGTTGGGGACTAGATGGGCGGCATCCAGGGCATCAGTGACCTGCAAGCGCTCGAGCTGGTCGGCGCTGTAGGCCGTAATGGCCAGGGGAACATCCTGCACCTGCTGCTCACGGCGCTGGGCCGTAACAATGATTTCAGCAATCGCGGAGGATGAATCCGACGATGGTGTCTGGGCCACAACCGTGGCCGGCAACAACAACGTGGCGACGAGTGGCAGGGGTAGCAAACAGAGGATGTAGCGAATTCGGGCTGCGACGGAATTCATTGACGGTACTCCATGTGGCGTCAAAGCAACAAGCATTATTCTGATAAGAATGCAAGTGACTGTTTAACACATAATGGCCGCGGTGCAAATCCGTACGTCTGCGTGACGCTCACCGCCCGACGATTACCAGATAGCCGATTCATGCGGCAATCCAGTCGCTTTTCGCCGTTCCTGATTCATGATTTTCGAAGTCTGCTGTTTGTCATCGGTTGGGTCTTTTGCGGGACGACTTTTTGCTGATTCACAGCGATGTCGTGCCCAACCAACAGCACCCACAAGTAACCGGAAAACGCCATATCGATGAATACCACGCTGAGCCTGATTACCGTACTCGCATCGTCATACCGCAACGGAATCAGACTGACGACGACGACGCGACTTCAACTCCGCAGCGGTCGTGCTGGTTCGGTAGCCAGAACCACTTGCAGCCACGCACGAAAGGCACTCGACAGACTGTTGAGCGCCGCGCCAGCGTGCCACAGAACGTAGTAGGAAAATTGATCCTCAATCGCACCCTCGAAGGGGCGAATCAATCGACCATTGGCCAGATCATCGGCCGCGAACAAGCTTCGTGCCAGAGCGACACCCTCGCCCGCGACTGCCGCTTCAAGCAGCATCGCCGAGTCGCTCACAAGCAGGCCCTCGCCCGGTTCGTCTATCTTGAGCTGCGCGGCGCGCAGCCATGGCCCCCAGGGTTGCCAGGCATGCCGCAAGAGGCGGCAATGCGACAGGTCCTGCGGCTTCTTCAGCCGATGTACCTCCCGATACGCCGGACTACAGACCGGAAACAGCACCTCACCGGCGATGCGTTCACTCGCCGCATTCGGCCAATCGCCACTGCCATAACGAATGGCGACGTCGACGCCATGGCTGAGGAAGTCCTGCAGATCCGCTGTGGAGCGGACCTCCACAGTGGCGCGTGGGAACCGCGATGAAAATGCTCCCAGCCGCTTGACCAGCCAGCGGGTCGCCAGGGCCGGGTGTACACCGATTACCAGCCGGCCCGGTTGGCCCAACGGGTCGTTTGGCAATGACCGCTCCAGCAAAGTCAGGGCTTCGCGGACATGCACCAGCAGCGTGACGGCCTCGCGTGAGGGCAACATGGCCCGGCCTACGCGCCGGAACAGACTGATACCGAGCTGTGACTCGAACTCGCGGATGCGGTGGCTGATGGCGCCGTGGGTAACGCCAAGCTCTGCCGCTGCGGCCGAATAGTTCTCATGGCGCGCCGCAGCCTCAAAGGCGCGCAGCGTCTGCATTGAGGGAAGGCGCTTCATCGCAGTAGTGTGACCAATTTTCACACTTCTCGCCAATTCAAATCGTTTGGATTCCCGGCAACTGCGACGCAGTATCCGCTACTGCACCGGGGGGCTGCATGCATTGAGCCAGAGCGTAGCAAGCGTCGCGATTTTACCTGTGGCCGCAATGCCGGTTGGGTCCCGACGCTATGCGTGGTACGTCGTCGTGCTGCTGATGGTGACCCAGATCGTGTCGTATATCGACCGGTTTCTGCCCAGCCTGCTGGTTGCGCCGATCAAGGCGGACCTGCAACTCACGGATTTTGAAGTAGGGCTGCTGCTCGGTCCGGCCTTCGGCATCTTCTATGTCTTTGTCGGTATCCCGATTGGCTGGCTCGCAGACCGCGTCAGCCGGCGCGGCATCCTGGCCGCCGGCATTGCCTTGTGGTGCACCATGACCGCGGCCGCCGGCCTGGTCAAAAGTTTTGTGCCGCTGTTTGGCGCCCGGATGGGGGTCGGCCTCGGCGAGGCGACGATTGCGCCGTGCGCCATATCGCTGATCAGCGACTATTTTCCGCGGGCCAACCGGGCACCAGCCATCAGCCTGTTCATGGCCGGCACGTTTCTTGGCGCGGGCTCCGCGTTCCTGTTCGGCGGGCCGCTGGTCCAGATGATCATGGAGATGCCAGCGTTGGTCCTGCCGGTAGTTGGCCAGCTGCGCCCCTGGCAGATGGCTTTCCTGTGCGTCGGACTGCCCGGGTTCCTGCTGTCCGGCATGATGTTCACGATTCGCGAACCGCGACGGACGGATCAGGTCGTTCGCGGCCTGGATGCGGCACCAGGCAGCCACGCCCCCTTCAGTGCAGCGCTCAGCTACATCCGGCACCGCTGGCGTGCATTTGGCACCTTGTTTGTCGGCTCGGCAGCGGTAGTCACGATGGGCTCGCTGGCGTTCTGGAACGTCGCGCTGTTCGACCGCACCTGGGGCTGGGAGGTCCGCGAGGTCGGCATCGCTACCGGCACGCTGTTCTTCATCGGCGGGCCCATCGGTACGCTGCTGGGTGTGTATCTGACAAGGCGCTGGCTGGCAGCTGGCCGGCGGGATGCAACATTGCGTGCACTGTGGGTGGGCCTGGTGCTTGCCGTACCGGGATTTGCCTTGTACCCGGTGATGCCGACTGCTGAACTCTCGGTGTGTGCCTTGCTGCTCGCCTTCACCGGTCAGGCAGCGGCAGCTGCAGCGGGACCGGCCTCGCTCACACTGATCGCGCCGGGCCAGATGAAGTCACAGGCGGTCGCCGTCTATTACCTCTTCATCGGCGTGTTTGGCCAGTTGCTGGGTCCGCCGCCGGTTGGTGTGATGACCGATCTGTTTGGCGATCCCGGACACTTGCGCTACGCCATGACGATTGAAGCCGTCACTATCGGCGCCATAGCGCTGGTGCTGGTAGCCCTCGGCATGGGCCATTACCGGCGCGCCGCCATCGAGCTTGAAGAACTGAGTGAGCCAGACGAAGTGCAGGTGTCGAATGCCTGAGCTGCTGGACATTCGCTCGGTGACTTACACAGCGCCTGATCTGCGCATCATCGAGGAATCGTATACCCGCTGGCTGGGCTATCGGGTCGTGTCACGCGGTGTGGTAGCGGCTGCAGCCGCAACGGCCTGGCTGGCTCCGGCCATTGCCGGCGCCAGCATGCTGACCCTTGGCCCGGCCAGCCGTGAACCGGTGCATCTGCATTTCATTGAATCCCGGAACGCCACAGGCTGGCGTTCGCTCACAACACATGGCTGGAACGTGTCCGAGTTTGTTGTGCAGGATGTCGAGGGTCTGGCGAGAGCGCTCGCCGACTCGCCATTTCGCATCATCGGCGCACCAGCCAGCCTGCAACGGTTCCCGATGATCCGCGCCATGCAGGTGAGGGGCCCTGGCGGCGAGTGCCTGTATTTCACCGAGGTTGGTCCGGGCAGCGGCCTGAATCTGGCGACCGCGCAATCCTACGTGGGCCGCGTTTTCATCGTCGTTGCCGGCGGCCCGAACCTTGACGCGCTGTTCAGCACCTACGCTCCGTTCAGCAATACGACAGATCCGCCGGTATCGACCCGGGTGCGGGTCATTTCCGAAGCCAACAACCTGGCGCCGGATACCGAGCACCGCCATGGGCTGGTGAAAATGCCCTCCGGGACGCTGGTGGAGCTCGACCAGTACCCGGCTGCGACGCTGCCGCGCTTGACTGCACCGGATACCCTGCCGCCGGGCATGGCCATGGTCAGCTTCAATGCTCGCGGCCTCGCGACACGCGTCGCCACTACCGTGCGGGGCGCCACTGGTGAACGTATCGAACTGTGGGACTCACACCATGGCTGACACGCTCGACCAGCAAGCTGCACTCGATATCGTGCTCACCTTGCGACGTCGTTGGGCCGACACGCTCTACCCGCAGGTACGCCGCGAGTTCGATGAGAGCCGCGACACTACCGCGACACCGGATTCGAGCGACGGTCCGGGCGATATTGAGCAGCTCGCCCGTCGGGTCCACGCCCTGCCAGGCTATCCCTGGTTCGCCTGGATGGAACGCGGCACCCAGAAAATGCTGTGGCGCGCGGTTGACGACGCCGTCCCGCTGAATGAGCCGGCAGACATGACGCCTGTCGCGCCGGCGCGCCTGACGCTTGACCCTGCAGTGCGCCTGCCAGGCTGGTACACCGAGTGGGACATTCACCTGCAGCCCGGCGGCGTCTGGTCGCACGATCGCGCCGCGGCGGTTTATGAGCTAGGGGCTCAACTCGTGATGCTCGGTGACAACGATGACTACAAGTTTCATCGCCTGTTCGCCGAAACAGCACTCCCGACGCGGGACTGGCGCCGCATCGTCGATCTCGGCTGCGGGTTTGGCAAATCAACCTGGCCATTCAAAAAGAAATTTCCGGATGCCGAGGTCATCGGTATAGATCTGGCGGCGCCGTGCCTGCGACTTGCCGCACGTCGTGCTGGCCAGCAAGGTCTGGCGATCGAGTTCCGGCAGGCCAATGCCACGGCAACCAGCCTGGAGACGGGTTCTACGGATCTGGTGACGTCGACCATGCTCGTGCACGAGATTCCGGCGGAGGTATTGCCCGACCTGTTTAGTGAAGCGGCGCGCATCCTGAGACCGGGCGGCGCATTGCGCTTTCTCGATTTTCAGTTCACAGGTGACCGCTTTCGCGACCTGGCCATGATCGAGCATGGTGTCCGCAATAACGAGCCTTTCATGCCACCGATGATGCGGGCCGATCTGCCAGCCATGGCAGGTCGCGCCGGCCTGGTCAACGCCCGATGGGTTGCCTTCGACGAGCGCGATGCCGGCCGCCTCGATGTCCTGGCCTGGCCGGCGCGCTCCGAGTGGCACTTTCCATGGGCAGTCCTGCAAGCGGAAAAACCAGCATGATTCCGTCACCTCCCGCTTTGGATACCGGTCGACTTGCTGGCCTGCTCTTCGAGCTGTGCTCGCAACTGCATGCCGAGCGCCTGCATCGCCTCGCACTCGAAGCCGCTCTGATGAACGCCGGTCTGCTGACTCACGACATGCTCGACGGCATGGCAGCAGACAGCGAGCTACGTGAGCGGGGACGGCAGGCTGCCGAGGAATCGGTTGCCCGGCTTATGCGAGTACTCACGGAAGGTACCGACCAGCGCACACCCCTGCGGGCTACCAGGGCCGCGGGCCAACAAGGAGATTGATTGTGGCGCGATCCTGGATCGAATTTGTGCAGACCCAGCGACTGCCGTGGAGCACCGAACCGGTGGCAGCGGTGAAACCCGGGGTGGCATGCCGTGTGCTCAGTGTTGATGATGAAACCGGCGCCTGCAGCCTGCTGCTGCGCTACCCGGCCGGCTGGCAGCATCCGGGTGGGGCGCTGACGGTGGATGAGGAATTTTTTGTACTTGAAGGGGCGCTGCAGATCGGCGGCCGCGACTTCGTCGACTCCAGCTATGCTCATTTTCCGGACGGCTTCGACGGCGGCAAATGGCTCGTAACCGCCGAGACAATCGTGCTGGCGTTCTTTTCCGGCACGCCCCAGCGGGCTGCCACGTCTACCGGCAAATACGACGACCAGCGCGTAGTGGCACACCTGGATGCGCTCACTGTGCCCTACACCGGAAATTTCCATCCTGAATTTCCACCGGGTGCGGCCCGCAAGCTGCTTTATCAGGATCCCGTTTCGCTCGACACCACGTGGCTTCTGGGCACACTGCCGTTGCGCTGGGCGGAGCGATCCGAGGTGCATCCCACGGTTGAAGAGATGTACCTGCTGGCCGGCGAAGTACACGGCAACCGCGGCGTCATGCGACCAGGCGCCTATTTCTGGCGACCCGCGGCCAAGGCGCATGGGCCATACGGCACGCAGACCGGCAATCTCTATTTTTTTCGCACCAAGGGCGGCCAGCTCACCACCACTTATGTGGAGCCCGAGCGGCCATTCCATTGGTGGCCTGCGTACGACCCCATCCTGCCGCCGGAGTTGCAGGCCTATCGAGGAGAGGCGCCGTCGAGCGCCGAAAGGTGGTAATCCCGTGACATTACGACTCCTGCTTCTCGCACTGACACTGCAGCTCGGCTCCGGCGCGTTGCTGGCAGCCGATTCCATTGGCCAATGTGATCGACTCGCCTCACACCCGGAAGATCCGGACAAGGTGGCGCCGGGCGTTGAACGCAAGGATATGGATATCAACGCAGCGATCGCCGCCTGCAACGCCGAAGTGAAGGCTCATCCGGATAACGCTCGCGCCCGCTATCAGCTGGCCCGCGCGCTTTTCTATGGCAAGCAGAACCAGCGCGCCATTACCGAGATGCGCAAGGCGGCCGATGGCGGCTACCCGCAGGCGCAATTCGTGTACGGGCTGTTTGTGAGCAACGCCCGGGACGGCGCGCCGACGGATTTCTGCCTGGTCGAGCAGTACTGGCTAAAAGCTGCTCGCGGCGGGCGGCAAGCCGCGCGCGTGGCGTATGTGCGCGATGTGCTCAGAGGCAGTTTCCACGGTTGCAAGATCGAAGCGACGCACCAGGAAATGACCAGCCTGCTGGCCACCGCTGCTCGCGAGGCTCAAGACTTTTACGAGAAGCTTTTGATCGAGGATTTGACCGCGGAGCTCGCTGCATCGGCAACCGGCCCGGCAGCGGCTACACCATCGCATTGATACATCGAATGTGACATTTCTCAAGGGGGTATTCTCTAATGAAGAACGTGACAGACATACGCTACATGGCAGCGCTCACCGTTTCGATGACACTCGGGATTGGGCTGGCACATGCACAGGCCCAGAATGACACGTCAGCTCAGGCTCAAACCACCGCACAGGCAGCCAGCCGGACGAGACCATCGGCACGGCCCCTGGCGCCTGACGAGATCATCGTCACAGCCCGCAAGGTTGAGGAGCGATTGCAGGACGTGCCGCTATCGGTCTCGGTGTTCAACTCGGCCACGTTGCAGGAGACCGACACCCGTGATCTCTTTGATCTCGCCCACATGACGCCGGGCTTCGCCTTCGAGAAGGTTAATCGCTACGGCGTACAGGGCGGCGTCAGCCGACCGGTTATTCGCGGGATGTCCAACATTCTCGGCGACGGCAATGCGTCGGTATTCATCGATGGCATCCTCTACTCTGATTCGATTCTGTCCTTTCCGATGGACGTCGTCGAACGGGTCGAGATCATCAAGGGTCCACAGGCTGCACAGTTTGGTCGAGCCACATTTGCCGGTGCCATCAATTTCATCACCAAGAAGGGCAGCAACACACCAGAGAACAAGATCAGCCTGCGGGCCGCCCAGTTTGGCGACTATGAGGCCAACGTCCTGTCACGGGGGCCGCTCATCAAGGACAAGCTGTACTACATGGTGCAGGGGCGGTACTACACATTCGACGGTATGTACCGCAATACCCTGGATAACAGGCGCGTAGGTGAAGAGGAATCAAAGAACTTCAACGCTTCGCTTGAATACAATACCGGCGGCATGTTTTCGGCAATCCTGAGCGGCGGCGTCACCAGCGATGACGACGGTGCCGCCGCCATAACCTTGCAGAGCCGGTTTGCCAACAATTGCTACCTTAACGCGCCCCGACAGTACTACTGCGGAGAAGTACTGAAGCAAACCAACACCACGCTGGATATTGCCGGACTGCAGGGCACCGATGGCATCGATCGCGATTCGACCCGGCTCGCGGCCCAGCTGGAGTGGGACTTCGACTCCTTCAAGATCGTCTCCAGCAGCGGCCTGTTCAACACGGAACAGCGCTACGGATACGACTCCACATACGAAGGCGCCACGGCCATCGCACCGACTACCGTACCCGGCGCCCCTGGCTACAGCCGAACGGCGACCGACCCGGTCCGGACTGGCGGCGTCATGCGCCTGGAGATTACCGACCGGACCGAATGGCAAACCGAGTTGCGTATCCAGTCCAATGGTGAACAGCGTCTGAGCTGGATGGGCGGGGTCTACTACTACGAGAGCCGCCGCGATCTGGAGGAGCAGCATTTTCTGCCCACCGCGCCCACTGTGAACAGCGGCGAAAGCCGGGTTGACAACGTAGCGGCCTTTGGTTCCCTTGGTTA
Organism: Gammaproteobacteria bacterium; assembly: GCA_041396045.1. Taxonomy (GTDB): domain Bacteria; phylum Pseudomonadota; class Gammaproteobacteria; order Steroidobacterales; genus SHZI01. Next base: position 61,552 of record JAWKZI010000003.1, read on the forward strand.
CAACATCACCGACCGTTGGGACGTGACCGCCGAGTTGCGCTTCGCTCGTGACACCGTAGGCAACTTCAATGCCGTCCGCACTCCACCCCTGAGTGAAGACGAGTACGACACCTGGTCGCCACGCATCACGTCGAGCTACAAGATCACACCCGAAACGACTGTCTATATCAATGTCGCAGAAGGCAACAAACCCGGCGTAATCAATGCCGACCCGCGTTTCCCGCCCGATATCCGTCTGGCTGATCCGGAAAGCGCGTGGACCTATGAGATTGGCACCAAGAACTCGCTGATGGATGGCCGGCTAACCGTTAACGTCGCGGCCTACTACATCGACTGGACCGATCAGCAGATTACGACAGCCTTCACGTTTCCAACCGGAGGTACCCAGTCGTACATCACCAATGCCGCCAAGTCCGAGATCAAGGGACTGGAACTCGAGCTGAACGGCATGGTGACAGACAATCTGAACGCTGGACTGACCTATGCCTACACCGATGCGAAATTCAAGGAACTCGTGGATTCGGAGGCCGGTCAGTTGTTCGGCAATACGTCACTCGCCGGCAAGAGTCTGTTCGGCGTACCGAAGCATCAGGGCAGCGTGTTCGGCAAGTACAGCTTCCCGTTGGGTGGCTGGGGCACTGGCTATATTCGGGCGGATGCCTCGTATACCAGCAAAAAGTACGCTCAGATCTTCAATCTGGTGGATACGGGCGCCCAGGAGCTGCTCAACCTGAGCTTTGGCGTTGATACCGACCATTGGACTGCGCAACTGTTCGTCAAGAACCTGACGGACGACCGCACGCCCTCCAGCGTCACGCGGTACGTCGACCAGCTGAACCTAAATGTGCCGCAATATACCAACGCCAATCCGGCACAGGACAATGTGCCAGGCTCAACAACCCTGGAGCGAGCCTTCTTCCTGCCGCTGGCGGCCAAACGGCAGGTCGGCGTGAATCTGACCTATTCGTTTTGAATAAAAGGCGTTTGAACTGAAGTTCTGCACATGAAATTCTGGCAAACATCAGCGCTGGCCACGGTACTCACTTGTCTGGGTACCGTGGCCGTGGCGAGTGAAGTGCCGCCGACGCCAGCGACCAGGGCTTACTGGGCCCGGTGTGCTGCCACACTGGGCGTGCCCGCCTCCCAGAATGTACGCACGCGCCGCTTCGGCGAAACCAGCGCGATGACCCCGGTACTGACCAGGCTGGTGATGGACGGCGAGAAAACCATCACCACCACGTCACCGTGGCTGTACGCGCACACCCCGGCTCTGCGCCCCGTCGTGGGGGGCTATTCCGTGGTCGTCGACGAGAAGCTAGTGCCACGCGGTGTTATCCAGACCACGCGATCGATCGAGCTGCCCTACAACGAAGTTACCGAAGAATACAGTCGCCACGAAGGGGCGGCTATCCGGCCTATTGCCGCGTGGCGCGACACGCATTGGCGATTATTCACCCGCGAATTGGCGCCGCTCGGGAAGACGCCGACCCAAGACATGACGGTAACCCTGGAAATGTTCAAGGTGGTGTGCCCGCCCGCCGTTGCGCCGGCATCGCGCTAATCGCTAGCTGGCGTCGCTTTCCCGTTCATCGATCTCAAGATCGAGAATCTGCAGGACGCGCTTGATCAACTGCGCGTGTTGCGCCTCGCGTGCTGCTTCGACAGTGGCATCTGGCATATATGCCTCCAGCTCTTCCGGCGTCACAAGACCCTTAGAGGACAGTACGCGGATCAACGTGTCATGTCGTTCATTGGCAACTGCCAGCTGCTCGGTCAGCGCCATACACACGGCAAACAGCCGGTCGACGCCAGGCGCGGCGGAAAAGACCGGACGCTGGTCAATATACTTCAGCGGGTCGTCGTTGATGTTCGGCTTCATGCGACTGGAGGCTTGCGGGCAGCAGCGAAATACCACGTCATCGTGCCGTCGAGCTGAGCAAAGAGCCCGGACTTTCGCAGGTCTGAGTCGGGCCCGGCGGGCGGGAATCCCGCCGCATCCAGGCAGGCATCGCAATCCCGGTCGAGATAGTCTGTCCAGAACAATTCGCCGTTGAACCACTGTTCGTACAACAGATCTGCCCGGCGCAGCGGACTCAGGTCGCTGGAGCGTACCGGCAGGTCCTGGTGAACACACAAGCCGCCTGGCGCGAGCAGCCGGTAGCTCTCCCTGAACATCGCAGCGCAGGTCTCACGCGACATTTCATGCATCGCGTTGTGGGACACGACGAGATCAAAGCTTCCGGCCGGAAACGGCGTCGATTCAATATTCGCCTGATGAAAATGTACTGCCGCGCCCAGAGATTCGGCCTTGGCGTGGGCATAGCGAAGTAATGCCGGGAACAGATCCACCCCATGAACTACCGCATCCGGGAAGACCAGCGCATAAGGGATGGTCGAGGCGCCGGCCGAACAGCCCATGTCCAGAATCTTTGTCGGCCGGAAGCCGGGTTGCCACTCGTGAATAAAGCGGATGGCGCATTCAGCTTTGCTCTCGCGGGTACCCACGCTTTGACCACGCGAGTACAAAGCACCACCTTCTTCATACAGGGCTCCGGCCCGCAAATCATCCGCCGCTGTGTCGGCCTGGTAGCCATCCGGCTGCAGATGGATCCGCGCCCGACGCCACACATCGCCAACGTCCAGTGCCGGATCGAGGTGCAGCGAACCGAGCCTGCTTTTGGCCCCGGCGTACTGGCGGAACAGCCCCGAGAGTCGCTCGGTCTCGTCCACGAGGGCAGCATTGATGGAATCCCACATCATGTGCTGGCCGCTGAGCTTCAGCGCGGACAACGTGCGGTAAAGGTCATCGGCATACAGCCGGTCGATGGCCGCCTGAGTAGCCTCATTGGTGGCCGATTGTCCGGTAGTCGCCCGGGTATGGTCATCGTCGAATAGCGCGGTTGCGCGGCGTCGCAGTCTTTCTACTTCGCGTTTGAACTGGAGCACGAAGCGTTGCCGGGCCCGAACCTCGGGGCTCGGTGTGGTCAGAAGCTCATGCTGGATATTTCTTGCCACAACACAACTCCCTGCAATTCATCCGTTCAATTCGTCCGTTCAATTCAACGTGCCGCCCGCTGCCAGGACGGAGGACCGGCGAACCTCCTCCTCGCCCAAATTATACTGCGTGAGCAGCAGCACACTCAGCACCAGCAACCCCGCCGGCAAAACCGAGACGCACAGATAGACCGCCAAAATGGCACTGTCCGGCTGTGCTGCAGTACCTGTGGTGGACGAGATGTAGCCCATTGCGCCCAGCAGCAATCCGCTGGCCGATCCGCCGACTGCGAACGCCATCTTCTCCGCCATCGAGAAAATACCGGCGAAGACTCCCTCGCGACGCATCCCTGAACGCGCTGCATCCTGGGCAATGGCATCCGGTAGCATCGACAGGCCAAACATCAGCGAGCCGCCCGTAGCCATCCCGTAAAGAAGCTGGCGAAACATCGTCACGCCGATCTGCTCCCCGGACGTTGCCAGCAGCCAGGTGGACAAAACCACAGCCGCCAGCAGGGAGGCTGCCATGTACAGGTTGCGTTTGTTGCGCAGGCGCCTGGCCAGCACATACCAGACTGGTGTGCCGATCAGCACACCGGTTGCATTGGCAAGACCCAGCAGCCCAACGGCGTAGTAACCCTCGTCCAGTACGTACACCACAAAGTACACATACGCTGCCTGTGCCACCGCCAGCGACGCCAGGTGGCAGAACTTCACCGAGACCAGGATAAGGAACGGCTTGTTGGACGCAATCAGCCGAAGCTGTTCCTTGCGTGGCAAGGCCTCCCGGGTACTGCGCACGGTCGCTCGAGCACCTCGCGTCATCCAGAAACTGAGGAGACTGGCAGCCAGGATAAGGACACCGTATACCCACGCCAGGGTCACATGACCTGCCTGCCCGCCGCCGAAGAATGCAATCAGCGAAGGCGCTGCCCACAAGCCCGCCAGACTGCCGAAGCCAATCGCATAGACCCGGAACGACACCAGCCGCGAGCGCTCCATGTAGTCCGTCGTCATCTCCACCGGCATCGCCAGGTAGGGAACGTTGAATACCGTGTAGCCCGTGGAGTAAAGAATCAGTAATAGCCCAAGGATCAGCGCCGGGTTCGGCGTCTCCTCGACGGTCGGCGCATTGAAAAGCGCGATGATGGCTACAGCGCAAAGCTGCCCGCCCAGCACCAGATACGGCCGGCGCCGGCCGAACCTCGATCGGGTCCGGTCCGAGATCCAGCCCATCAGCGGATCAGACACCGCGTCGTAGATCTTCGTTATCAGGTAGATGAGTCCGAATGTCGCCGCCGCAATCCCCAGGAAGTCCGTTGCGAAACGTTGCAACAGCAGGTTTACGGAATTGAACATTACGGAAACGCCGAACGTGCCGATCCCCCATCCCAGACAGAGACGAAGAGACAGCGGCTTCGTCCCGAGGCTCACCTCGTTCGGCATCATTGCAACGACCCCGCGCTCTGTAGGGTTGAAGTCAGAGTGGCTCGATTATTGTATCGGGTGAATTCTGCCCGGATCTCTAGAGTGTACGCTCAAGGATCTCCAGGACCACCCGGTCTGAAGACTCCATCGCGCCTTCCATGCCACGCTCCAGTCGTGCGGTGTGTTCGCCGGCAAAATGAATGCGACCGTGGCGCTGGCCGATTTCGTTGGCAAAAGCACTGATCTGGCCAGGGGCCCAGGAGGCCCAGGTACCGCCCGTGTAACGTTCCTTCTGCCACGAGAAGACCTTGAGGGGAGTGAGCGCCTTGGCAGCCCTGGGACGAATCCGCTTCAATACGGCCATGCTGCGTTTCACCAGATCTTCTGGCGACAGCTTGTCGGCTTCGAGGGCATCCGCGCCGGATAGCCACACGGCAGCGGATCTGGTCGCACCATCAGGACCGTAGGGATAAGCCAGCAGCTGCCCGATATCGGTATCTGTCCACAGCGTCGGCGGCAGACCATCCTGCTCCCAATAAGGCTCTTCAACACGAAACAGCACCTGGGTTGTTGTGCTGTAGCTCAGGGTGTCTATACCCCGCCTCTGTGTCGCAGGCAGTTCCGGGGTAATCCTGATTCGGCGCAATGCGGGGGCCGGCAGCGTCACGACGAGCCGTCCGGCTTCAAAAACACCATTGGCAGTTTCCACGGTAACGCCATCGCCGCGGTCGTGGATGGCGTTGACCGGGCAAGACAATGTGACCGGCTCCTTCAGCGCCGCAGCCATGGCTTCCGGTATCCGCTGATTGCCACCGGCGACATGGAACAAGCCTTTCGCCAGGCTCTGGTGAGTGGCCCAGGTCAGCAACTGGTACAGGTGCAGTGTGGAGACCCCGGTCGGGGACCGGCCATAGATCTGATTCTCTCCGACGCCAAGCTTGATGGCTGCATCCGGAATGCCGGCACGTTTCAGCGTACTGGCCAGCGGCTCATCGTAGCGGGTTGCCGCGGGTTGCAACCAGTCATCCAGATTTTTCAGCGGATCTTCTGGCGCGAGGGCGGCAAGAGTGAAGTTCCAGGGCATCTGTGCCCGCAATCTGGTCGGGAAGGGATTGTTCGGATCATCCGGCCAGGCATCGGCCGTCACGTATTTGCCGTTCAGGTAGAGCGCGACCCGTTCGGTCAGATGCGCCTGATCATATTCGACCGGCTCCCGTGGGCGCATCGGCTCCAGCTTCAGTCCGAATCGGGTGATGGTGTCCTGTACCCGCGCGTAGAAACCACCGATAACACTGCCGCCGGCCTCGGGTGCGCCCGGTACATCATCGAGCGTATACAGTCGACCACCAACGCGGTTCCGTGCCTCCAGTACCTTCACCGAGAGCCCCTGGGCCTCCAGATCCAGCGCCGCTCTCAAACCGGAGAGTCCGGCCCCTACAATCACTACATCCCACTGTCGCGTAGCAGCACGCAACCGGGAAGATATCAGCGACAGAGCACCCAGCCCCATCACCACGTGACGTCGATTGACTGGATTCATGCCCTGGTCCCCTTTGCAAGTGAACGTCCACCACGTCCGTACAACTGGTTGCCTGTGCCGAAAGTAGCCAGAATGCAAGACTAACTTTTTCGCAGTATATAAAGGTAGGGTGCAATAAATGTCTGATAGTCAGTCGGATACCAGGAGTGCAAAGGCCCTCAGCCGGCGTGACGTCCTGGTGGGAGCGGCCGTTGGATCTGCCGTGCTGGCATCAACCCGGACTACCGACGCGTCGGCCGCTGGCCCGCAGACTGCCCCGGACGGCGGAATCGCTCGCTACACCGCGCTGGCACTCCAGTTGGCCTGCGATTCGGTGAACCGGGACGACCCGCAGAGTGCGCGGCAACGGATTGCCAGGTCGATTGAGCGTTTCGGCGAGGCCGTTCGGGATACCACTGCATTTCTCAAGGTTTTTAACGGGCGACCGGTCAAGCTGGTGGTTCTGCCGGAATACTTCCTGACCGGGTTTCCGTTGGGAGAAAGCTTTGCAGAATGGAAGAGCAAGGCTGCCCTGGATCCCGATGGTCCTGAATATGAATCGCTCGGTCGTATTGCCCAGTCCAGCGGTGTGTACCTCAGTGGCAATGCCTATGAAACAGATCCGCATTTCCCCGAACTCTATTTTCAAACGAGCTTCATCATCGCGCCGTCGGGTGACCTGATTCTGCGCTACCGACGACTGATCTCCTTGTACACACCGACCCCTTACGATGTCTGGGACAAGTATGTAGCGCGCTACGGACTGGACGGTGTCTTTCCGGTTGTCGATACGGAGATCGGCCGGTTGGCATGTATTGCATCGGAAGAGATTCTGTACCCTGAACTCGCACGGTGTCTCGCCATGCGCGGTGCAGAGATTTTCTGCCATTCCTCATCGGAGGTCGGCAGTGTCGAGCTAACCATGAAAGACCTGGCAAAGCGTGCCCGCGCCCTGGAAAATCTGGCTTACGTGGTCTCCGCCAATACCGCCGGAATTCGCTCGATAGGCCTGCCGGAATCTTCTACCGATGGCATGAGCAAGGTTGTGGGTCCACGTGGCGAAGTTCTGGATGCCGCAGGTTTCGGCGAATCACAAGCGGCCGGCAAGGTTGATGTATCCGCTCTCAGATCCGAGAGGAGCCTGGCCGGCATGACCAACCTGCTCGCGCGTCAACCTTTCCAGGCGTACTACGAGTCGTATCGCGACTTCGAATTTCTGCCTGCAAATACGTTGGCCAGCATTCCCAGGGGTCAGTCGGCACAATCCATAGCGCGTCAGCGCCTGACTGACACCATTGCAAGGATCGACTCAGGGCAAACACGGAGACGCTAATGGCTTTTAATCTCACCGTCATTCAGCCCCGCATTCAGCGGGTGTTCGACGATCGGGGTGTGCTTCATCGGGAAAAGCTGCAGGAAAATATCGACCATCATGCGGAGCTGATCCTGTCGGGATCCCGGTATTGGAAGAGCCGGCTGTTTGTCCTGCCGGAGTTCAGTCTGCATGGCTTTGCCGGCGGTGTGCCGGTAGAAAGCTGGATCGACGCAGCCGTTCGCGTGCCCGGCCCGGAAACCGCAGCAATGGGTCGGATCGCCAGGGAAACCAACGCCTATATCGCCTTCATGGTGTACGAGTACATGCCCGACTGGCCAGGGCGGTACTGGAATACGGCGGTGATTGTCGGCCCCGATGGCGACGTTGTGCATCGTTACCACAAGCTCTACTCACAGACGACCAAGACGAGGCCGGGCGACGTCTACTCGGAATACGTGCAGCGCATGGGTGGTCCGGATGCGTTGTTCCCGGTCCTCGACACGCCACTGGGCAAAATCGGTACCCTGATCTGCTACGACATCAACTTTCCCGAAGTAACGCGGTGTCTGGCGCTGCGGGGTGCTGAAATATTTTTGCATCTGACCTCGGAAACACGCACACCCTGGCGCAGCGATACCGGTGGCTGGACCCTGGCACGCCGCGTGCGCGCTTACGAGAATGTCGCCTATCTGGCGATGGCCAACAACGGGCCGATTGAAGGCGGCAGCCATCCAGTCGACCTGTGCACTGGCCAATCGCAGATTATCGACTTTAACGGGCAGGTGATGGTTGCGGCTGAAACCTCCAACGAGACCATGGTGACCTGCGAGATCGACATGGAGAGCCTGCGTCAGCGTCGTGCACGGCCATATCTCGATTACCATGCCGAGGGGATGAACTTCCTGGCTGAAGTGAACACGGCCATACACGCGCCGATTTACCAGGCCTACCGCACCTGGCCAGAAGATCACTGGGCCGATCGGCCGATCGCACGAACTGAAGAAAACCACGAACTCAACAGCGAGGTCATTCGCACACGCATCAAGGCCGGGTTACAGATTCCCCCGCAAGACTAGCCACGACTGTGGTTGTCCGTTGCGACGCTGTGGCTCAGCTGGTGCGCCGGATTACCACGCGCCTATTCTGTTCACGACCTTCGGCAGTGGCATTGCTGACAGCAGGCTCTGCTTCGCCCTTGCCAACGGACTGCAGCCGCGCACTGGAAATGCCACGGCCTGTCAACCAGTCGACCACAGCGGCAGCCCTTCGCGCTGACAGTTTCTGGTTATAGTCCGCCTCGCCCCTGTCATCGGTGTGGCCTTCAATGATGACAGCCAGGTCGGCATGCTTGTTGAGGGCATCGTAGAGCTGCTCGAGTGTGGGCGTGGACTCTGGCTGCAGGCGATCGCTGTCGTAGGCAAACAGAATGCCGCGGGTCGTGAAGTTCCCTGTTTTCTCCAGAGCACCGTAGAGGTCGTCAACACCTACTGCGACCTGAATGAACTGGATATAGGCAGGTCGTTGCTCATTGGCGTGCACGCGAAAATGGATCTTGTTGGTGCGATCGAAGGTGGCATTGGGCATGTTGGCAGTGCGTTCGCTGCCAGCATAGAGGATCGCGTAATCGCCGTCGGCCTGAAAGCGAAATGGCACAAGCTCGGTCGCTGCACGCCACAGATTGTTGCCAGCTGATTTGGCGCTGCCGCCAAAGTAGATTCCCGAATCCCGCCCCAGTATCAAATAGTTGCTGGGATAACGTGCCATCGACGTCTTCAGTTCGCTGAAAAACATATCGATGCCAATATTGGGCGCGGCTGTCTGGGCTGTGACCTCCAGACTGAAATCGGCTGGCAGTTTGTCAGGCAGGTTGACGTTGAAACTGGTAGTGGACTTGAACTCCAGCATCCGAACGCCGTTTCGCTCAACCACTTCGGCATTGCCTTTCACAAACTCCAGATTTGCCGGAAAGCGGCCCACCCGGTCATCGCTGAAATCCGACGAAAACCACACGTCCCGACCTGGGACATAGTCGTAGTTGCGCCAGATGCCATCGCCAGGCTTGTCGACGGCGGCGCTCGCTGCCGGACTGCTGGCAGTGCCGGCTGGCGCGCTGGTTGTGGGGCTGGCTGGCTGAGCTGGCGGCGAAGCGGCTGCGGCGTCCGCTTGTGCCTTCAGGCAGGCCTCATCGCCCGTGATGCATTTTTCCGCCTGGTCCAGGGTTTTATCGACCTGCTGGTCCGTCGTGCGATCTATGCGTTGTTCGATTTTGCGCTTCAGCTTGTCGGCAAAGCCGCCAAACTGCGCATCGGCGGGGCTGATACTGGCAGCAACCCAGGTGAGTGAAACGGCAGCAACTGCCATGTTACGGGACAGGCTCATTGCGCGACTCCTCTATAGCTCGATACAAGGGGCGCGCCAGGCAGATTTCCGGCAGACAGCCCCCGGTTCGAGTCTATGGTCTGAAGCGGAGGGATACCACCCCGGGCCCCTCCGCTCAGATAATCGCACGCTGAATAACTTCGCCTTAAGGCACTTCGGCTACGGCTTAAAAGCTGCGTCGTTCGGCGCCCGGGGCAAACTTGCCGCCCTCGTCCGAAAACACCACTTCCACGCGACGATTCTGCTGCCGCCCGGTCGCCGTGTCATTCGATGCCACCGGGAAGTCTTCGCCCAGGCCAATCGGTCGAACACGATCGGCAGCGACGCCGGACCGCATCAGGACGTTGGCAACGGCCTGAGCTCGACGCATGGACAGCTCCCGGTTGTATTCCGCCGCTCCGGTGCTGTCGGTATGACCTTCAACGATCACCTTGAGTCCGGTTTGTTCCTGCATCACCGAGGCAAGCCGTTGCAGGTTACTAATCGCACCAGCACGTACTGTCGCCTTGTTGGTATCAAACAGTACATCGCCAAGGGTCAGAACCATGCCGCGATCGGTCTGCTTGGCCTTCAACTCGGCAAGCTCGGCCTTGAGCCGGGCCGTCTCGCTTCGAGCCTTCTCGGCCTCACGACTGCGCGACTCAATCACCACGCGATTCCGTTCTGCTTCGCCGGCTTCGACGGCTTTGCGTGCCCTGGATGCCGCTGCTTGCTCACGCGCGATCTGGGCATTTCGTGTTGCCGAGTAGGCGTAGTTGTCCTCGGCTGTATGGTTGCCCTTGTCAAAGGCCGATTCAGCCTTTTCCAGAGCTTCTTGTGCCGTGGCCAGCCTGACCCCGCCCGCCCTGGCGGCATCCGGATCCTGCGACGCCGCCTGTACTTCGCTGCGCGCCTTTTCCAGTTGAGGTGAAGGCGTCGCCGTGGTGGCGCAACCAGTCAGTCCGCCAGCTACCAGACCGCCAATTGCAAGTATCGCTACACCCAGTGTGGTCCGACCCGCTGGTGAACCAGCGCCGGTGATTTCCGTGGATTCAATGCTCTTCATGGAGCCTCCCTTGCCGGGCTACTGTTAGCCGGACTGGTATTCATGGATCGCTCGGACTCCTGGCGCAGGCTATCGGTTGCTGCCTGTACCTCAGCCGCAGCCCTCTCAGCCTGCTGGCGCCGCAACTTGGCCTGAGCGAGCTCGGCATCGAGTTCCGCTTTTTCTGCCAACGCCCTGGCGCGATCTGCCTTCTTGCTGGTTACAGCCGAGCGTGCATTACGCAAGTTGTCCTCAGCGGACCTGAGTTCCATCGGTGCTGCCTCTCCGGCACCAGACTGGCGCGCCTGGGCAACACTCGCTGAAGCACGTGCCATCTCGGCATCCGGCATCGGCGTTGAAGCACAACCGGCAAGGCCCAGCAAGGCACAAACGCTTGCCAGTGAAATATACAATCGCCATTCAGCCATAACCCTCTCTCCTCGTGAATTTCGCTTTCACGTAAGAGCTTGGGGCTACGGCGTGACGAATACTGTCAGACCAGCAGAGCGCATCTCACTTGCGGCGGCTGACTTGCTGTAGGAAGGGTCCTACGGGGCGCGGCGTTGCGGAGGTGGCCAGGTCAGCGATGGATCACGCACGTGGTATGTCTTGCCGATGCAGGCGGCATCGGCAAGACAGCCCACGGTAAGGGCTGCAAGATCAGCGCGGGTCAAGGGATCAATGACGGTGCCGTCTTCAGTGAGCACGGCCTTGCCGGTAGCCGGGGTACCGGCGGGGTACACCCGTGTGTTGCGGATGATGGTCCACGGGATGCCGCTATTGCGAACCAGGGCCTCACCGACTCCCTGATCCTTCAACCGATCCAGCAGTCCGGGTACCTTCTCCCAGCCCAGATTCTGGAAATTCTGCACGTTCGCCCCTGCACCCACCGCGCTGCTGTGAATGATCCGTCCCACACCGGTGGCTTTGGCCGCAGCAACCAGCGGTGTCAGGCCCTTTTCGTAGAAATGGATGTCGCCGTCTTCAACCCGCACGGCAATAATCACGGCGTCGAAATGCTGGTGTTTGAAAGCCGCCGTGACTTCCGCTGGTTTCATCAGGTCACCTTCGATGTACTTCACCGGCATGCCATCAAGCAGTGACCGGTCGGATCCGGACCGCGTGTACACCGTAACCTGGTCGCCGCGTGCCACCAGTCGCTGAACGATTTCAGTGCCCAGTTGCCCGGTACCACCAAATACGAGTACCTCAGCGGGTTCTTCAGCAATGGCCCTGGCTCCAGCCAGGGAAACCAGAACGATCAGAAAGCCGAGTATCGATCGACGGAATGTGAGATAGCTCATCGTTGAACTCCCGTGTACAAGTATCTTCCGACAGAAATGCCCTGGTCAGCTCGAACTGCTCTGTTGGTGACTCTACCCGATTAACGCTGGCTCTGAATGCTGATCCCCCGGGCAGATCCCGACAGTACCATCCCAGGTGTTTGCGGGCGATGCGGACGCCCATGTGATCGCCGTAGAAGCTGTACAGCTCGTCCAGGTGATCCAGCAAAATCGCCTGCACTTCCGCAGCCGATGGGGGCTCCAGTTCCGTGCCAGCCTCCATAAAGTGGGCAATCTCGCGGAAGATCCAGGGCCGCCCCAGCGCCGCTCGGCCGAGCATCAACGCATCGCAGCCCGTCTGGCGCAGAACGTCGGCCGCTGCAGCCGGATTGTTGATATCGCCATTGACGACCACCGGAATCCGTACCGCTGCCTTCACCGCAGTTACCGTCTCGTACTCTGCGTTGCCCTGGAAAAAATCCTGACGCGTGCGGCCATGTACTGCGATGGCAGCAACACCTTCGGCTTCGGCAATACGGGCTATACGCACCGCGTTGCGCTCTTCCGGTCGATAGCCCGTGCGGATCTTCAGCGTTACCGGAACCGGCACCGCGGTAACAACGGCTGCCAGGATTGCGGCCACCAATGCTTCATCCCTCAGCAGCGCCGATCCGGCGGCCACATTGCACACCTTCTTCGCCGGACAACCCATATTGATATCGATGATCTGGGTGCCCAACGCCACGTTGTGTCGCGCCGCGTTCGCCAATACCTGCGGATCAGTTCCCGCCAATTGCACACTTATGGGGCCTGCTTCGCCCGAGTGATCCATGCGCAAACGTGATTTCCGGGTTGACCACAATCGCGGCTCCGACGTCGTCATCTCCGACACCGCCAGACCTGCGCCCAGGCGTCGGCAGAGTTGCCTGAACGGTTTGTCAGTCACCCCGGCCATGGGTGCCAGGATCACCGGCGGATCGATGTGATAGGGCCCAATGTGCACAACGCCCGCATGGTAGCCAATTTCGGGTAACGTGAGCAGCATGAATCAACTTGTCAACGAAACCAGTCCCTACCTGCTGCAACACGCCGATAACCCGGTCGACTGGCATCCCTGGAACGAGGCAGCGCTGGCCAAAGCGCGGGCGGAAAACAAGCCGATATTGCTGTCCATCGGCTATTCCGCCTGTCACTGGTGCCATGTGATGGCTCATGAATCCTTCGAGGATCCGGCAACGGCAGAACTGATGAATCGACTGTTCGTCAACATCAAGGTCGATCGCGAAGAGCGCCCTGATCTCGACAGGATTTATCAGCTTGCCCACCAGATCATTGCCCAGCGCGGCGGCGGGTGGCCACTCACGATGTTCCTGACACCCACCGATCAGGTGCCATTCTTCGGGGGTACCTATTTCCCGAATACCACGAAGTACGGCATGCCCTCCTTCCGGCAGGTACTGGAACGCGTCGCCGACTTTTACCGCGAACGTGCCGCCGACGTTCAGGGACAGGCGGACGCATTGCGTGAAACCTTTGCCCGGCTCGAGGCGCGCGATGTATCGGGTGCCTCCGGCTCAACGCCGGTACTGGACCGGCAGCCGCTTGCTGATTTTCGGACCAGTACAGGGCAGCAGATCGACCGTGAACACGGCGGATTTGGCGGTGCGCCGAAATTCCCCCATCCCACGACCATAGACCGCCTGCTCCGCGACTGGCGCCGTACCGCACACGACGAAAAGCCCGACAAGGACGCATTGTACTTTTCGGCACTGACGCTGCAGCGAATGGCTGAAGGCGGAATCTATGATCATCTGGGTGGGGGCTTCTGTCGCTATTCTGTTGACGCGAGCTGGACCATCCCGCATTTCGAGAAAATGCTTTACGACAATGGTCCGCTGCTGGCGCTGTATGCCCAGCTATTTCAGATCAGCGGCGACGAAACATACCGGACGGTCGCACGCGAAACAGCGGACTGGGTACTCCGCGATATGCGCTCGCCTGAAGGTGGCTTCTACGCCAGCCTGGATGCGGACTCCGAAGGCCAGGAAGGCAAGTTCTATGTCTGGACGCCGAAGCAGGTGCAGGCGCTGGTAAACGCCGACGAATATGCCGTGCTGGCGCCGCGCTTCGGTCTTGATCGACCATCCAATTTCGAAGAGCCGCATCACCAGGTCCACGCCTGGCATCTGCGTGTGTACCAGACGATCGAACAGGTCGCAAAATCAACTGCGCAACCGGTTTCCACGGTGCGCAGGCTGCTGATGTCCGGTCGCGCAAAGCTGCTGTCGGCCCGCAACTCACGGGTCTGGCCCGGTCTGGACGACAAAATCCTGAGCAGCTGGAATGGCCTGATGATCCGCGGGCTCGCCATCTCGGCACGGGCTCTGGAGCGGCCGGACCACGCGGACGCTGCCGCCGCTGCCGTCGACCTGCTGCGCAGTCGCGTGTTCACGGACGGGCAACTCAAGGCCACCTACAAGAACGGTCGCGCCCGCCTCAACGCCTATCTGGACGATTATGCTTTTCTGCTGGACGGGATTGTTGAGTTGTTGCAGACCCGCTGGACTACGGCGCATCTTCAGTTTGCGGTCGCACTGGCCGATGGCCTGCTGGAGCGCTTTGAAGACCGCGACAATGGTGGCTTCTGGTTTACGAGTCACGACCACGAGACGCTGCTCCATCGCTCCAAGCCAATGGCGGATGAGTCGCTGCCATCGGGCAACGGTGTAGCGGCCTGTGCACTGGCCCGGCTTGGCTGGCTGCTGGTCGAGCCACGATACCTGGATGCCGCCGAACGTACGTTGAAAGCTGGCTGGGCTTCCATGCGGGAGTATCCGCAGGCACATGCCTCATTGCTGAACGCACTGGATGAGTATCTGGAACCGCCGGAACTGGTGATCGTGCGAGGTGAAGTCAACCAGCTTCCCGCGTGGACGACCACGCTTGCAGCGGCATACAACCCGCGACGTTTGATTTTTGGCCTGCCATCCGACGCCCGTGACCTGCCAGTTGCGCTGGCAAGCAAGGAAGCGCCTGATACCGGGGTACTCGCTTATGTGTGTCGTGGCACCGTGTGCGACGCGCCGGTTACCACGCTGGCGGAGCTGACGAAATCGGCGGGCTGATGCCTGCTGAAGGTATTCCTACCAGCAGTGCTCCAGTGTATCGGTGCCGGTGATCGTGCGGACTCCAGTATTATCCAGGCCCAGATCACCGCACTTCGCATCGTCGGCCTGGGGCCCGTCCGGCGCGGCGGTAAGAGTGTAATTGGCGGCATCGGGCACGCCGACAGTCACTGTATAGAAGCCCTCGGGTGAGGCGATGGTGTCACCATCGGAAATGCCGCAACCAGCGGCGTCGTAGCTGCCAAACTGCGAGTAGCAGCGCTCCAGTCGCTGCGCTGTGTTGTTCAGCACGACGCGGCCATCGGCACGCCGGCTCTTGATGACGCTTTGCTGGTAGGTCGGCACAGCGATCATTGCCAGTATGCTGGCAATGACCACGACGACCATCAGCTCTATCAGCGTAAAACCCTGACTTCTTGCGCGGTTATTCATGAGGTCACTCCTGATTCTTTGCCTGTAGCCGGCTGTGCGTGGCACTCGTGACCCCGTCAATCCGGAAGTACGGTAAGTACACGTACTACCGGCACTTCGGCATCGGGATTGACCAGCTCAATCAGCACACGATCCCCGACGTCGACATCGCTGAGCGATGCCCGCTTCTTTCCTGGCACCTGAAACACAACGGTGCTGGACAGCGCCCAGGAGTGGCCAGCGGCATCGAACTCGCGACCAGCCACATTAACTGCCTCGATCTTCGTTTCTATGGGTTCGTTGGGCGGCGCCGCTGCAATCGCGCTACCTGTTAGCGCCAATCCACAGAGCAGCCCGGCCGTCGTTATACCTGCCATCCGCATTGTCAAACTCCTCACTGGATTTCGCGCCAGGACTGGCGGCCTCGCTGCCTGCCCGCGCTTTCGATAGTCGTATCAATACCGCCTGCGCTGCCGGATGCATATTTGTACTCAATGCGATCATCAGTAACGATACCTGGCGTTTTGATGATGCCCTGCTTGGATTGACGGCCACTGACAGCCACCAGCGGACTGTTTGGATCGTTGGGATCCAGGCGCACAAAGTCGAGAACGTCAAAGGACCGGTCACGGTTGAGATCGAATGGCGATTCAGTCAGTCGTGAACCGGACAGCGCATCAATTTCCATCAACCATGACTCACCACCGGCCGAACATTCGTCGCCAGACGGAATGACTGTGGTGAAGATCAGGCGACCCCCACGCAGGATTGGTGAACTTACCTGCCGCTCGCCGGACGTTGGTAGATCCAGATACCAGCCATCGTCGCCATCGGTAATGGGATTGTTGGTGGTTACCCGCACTCCCTCACTGTAGGCGCCGAAAGTCAGCAGCTGTTCGTTGAGTACCGACTGCTGAACCATGGCAGACCGGCCAGCCGTCGGCAGGACTTCAACGGCGGTACCCTTTTCGTTCTTGTCGCGAATCGCGTAGACGGTGTTGGCGCCTGTGCCAACTCCGTTGTCGCCCACCGCGAAGTACCGGCCGGTACCGAAGTACACGAAATACCCGGCCGGCGGGCTGATGCCTACCTCGGGACGTGCAGTGATTGGCTGGCGATTGGCGGCAGTGCAGGGATCGGCGCTGCAGGCCGTATACAACGGCGCACCAGAGAAGGCGATCTTCCAGTCGCTGGTACTGGAGGAAGTCACGTCAAACTTCCACATATTGCCTTTAAGGTCGCCAGCGTAGATGTAGTCGGTGATCCGGTCACCGTCAACGTCGACCGGCGTCGCCGTAGAAAGGCCGTTGTCGCCAGCAATTCCGGTATCGATTTCCTTCAGCTTGGCGCCGGTTTCCAGATCAAGGATGAACAGCACAGCATTGCCGCCACTGTTGTAACCATTGGGGACAATTGCCGCCCATTTACCGTTGGCCATGCGCGCGATAGTGGCCTGGGGAATGGCAACACCCATATTGGAATCATTGGCGGACGTAAATTCCCACATGACGTCGCTCGCAGAGAAGCCGTCCGGGTCGGTTATATCCAGGGCATACACGCCTTTGCCGCCACCACCCAGCGTGCCCAGCAATACTGTTTTCCACCCGCCGCCCAAATAGGCGTCGAGTGCCCGCGGGGCTCCGTCGTTGATCAGCCGGTGATTGGTATTGAAGCTGGGATCGGTCAGGAAGCGGAGCTCCGGATAGACCACATTGGGCATGAAGGCAAGCATCTCCACACCGGTCTTGGCATCGAACCCGTGGAGCATGCCGTCGTTGGCAGCAACATAGACCATAGGGGTTCGGCCCTTGTATGCCGCACTCTGGCGGAATGTCTGATAGGACGAGCCTTCTCCGCCTGGCAGCATGTCGAAGCCGTAGTTCTGCTCGCCAACAAAGGTAGGGTCGGAGTTGATGATGTCGCCCAGCGCTGAGCTGCGTACACGGAACGCCGCACCATTCGGCGATTCATCGGACTTGACGCCTCGCAGATAATCCAGTCGCTTCTGCCCCAACCCGTCGTTGTTGCCGCTGATGTCCTGGTCCAGTTCCAGCTGTTGCGCCGGGGTTAGCGAGGCCCACTGGAAGTCCATGCCAGTGCCGGTGCCAGGATCATAGGTCACGATATTTCGTGCTGCCGGCACGGGCACCACTTTTGCGGCGTTCCAGCCGGACACTGTACCGAGCTGCGGAATGCCATTGACATCCAGGGTGGCGATTTCACCAGCGGAACCGATCGGATAGGCCAGGAGCTGCCCGCCCCAATCGGAGCTGGAAAAGCGTGCCTGATAGATAAAGGTATCCGAGGCGAGTCGCGTGGAGTTGGTAGCCACGGATGCCGCCGAACTGGTTCGTGCATCGATGTCCGCCAGCGCAGCTTGCAGCGCTGCGGTCAGCTCATCCTCGTCGCCGGCTTGAAAATACAAGCCGGTACCGTTGGCCGCGGCGTCTGCCATCATCTGGTTGGCAACGGCAAAGCCGACCGTATAGGTGATCAGATTCTGTTGTGCATCATCCGGGTCATCAAAGCTGACGCCGGTGTCATCGGGACCCGTACGCATGTCGATGTCGTAGGCAAACTTGGCCAGATCATCCAGGTACAGGGTATAGCCCTCATCGGTACTGCTGCCGCTGGGGGAGAAGCCGTCGGAGCCTGACGGAAAGTTGGGGTACTGGGCTGCTGTCGTCGCCGGAGAGAGCCCATCCCAGTCGGGCAGCGAGCGCGTGGTATCCGCCACGTCTGCCGGGTCATTGTTCGGAAAGTGTGTGTCCTTGGTTGGATAGCCGTCCGTAATGATGATCAGGAAGTTCTTTTGACAGCGATACCGGATCGGACTCGTATAGTTCACGCCACTGTTGTAGAAACTCGACATACCGCGGAAGTACCGCGTGACCTCATAGAGCGCTTCACCCAACGGCGTCCAGGTGGTGGCCGTCAGCCCGGCAATGGACGTCTTGAGCGCATTGGTGTTGCCGGTATCGCAAGCCTGCAGGATTCGCCCACCTTCGTCAGTATTGAAAGCCGTGAGGCCCATCCGCAGGTTGGTATTGTCATTGACGACATTGGTAGCCACGTTCCGGGCCACGTTCATGCGGTAGTCGTTGGGAATGAGCCCCGTCGTGAGGTCCGTGCCGTCGGCATAGGTCTCAAAAAGGTAGTTGAGGTAGTTGCCGGTATAACGCGTGCTGCCGCCGGCCGGGTTGGGCAGTTTCAGGCACTTGGTGATCAAACCACTGGCAGTGACGCCGCGAGTCTGTCCGGCAGGGCAAGTCTTAGGGTTCGGCGGGGCTTGCCCGCCACAAGTACCGCGATACCGTGAATTGGTCAGTGTGGAATAGTTGATGGATCCGGTCAGCGAATCCCATCCCTCGCCATAGTTGGTGCCGTAAGTACAGTCGCCGCTTCTCAGCAGGATCGGGCTCCAGTCCGTATAGGTCGCGGTGGAGTCAAACCCCTTGGCCCAGATGATGCTTTCCATCGAGCCGGAGTTGTCGACCATCAGCATGACGTTTGGTGTCACGCCTGTACTGATGAACAGCGGTGTCTCGGCAATGGTTACCGCGTTGCCGGCCTGACTCAGTGCCAGCAACATGCCACCCAAAAAGGTGGACATCCTTGTCCGGTTCAAACGTTCCATGTTCAGCCTCCAGCCCTTGATTGCGGGCCGCATCTCAGCGTTTAAAAGTCGATTGCAGCGTCACGACGGCATTGCCGCTCACGCCGACACCACGGGAAGTCACGCGATAAAAGGTTGCTTCGTCCACTGAGGTGTCGGCCGCCAGACTTTCGCCTGGCGTTGAAACCCGCGGTAGTTGCTCTACCACATAGGCCGATGAAGCCTCAGGCAGTGCGCCTGGCGCTGTGGCAAGTGCGTCGAATGTCAGCACGTCGGTGGGGTCACCCCAGTCGACGGTTTCCCATACGGGGGCGGTGCCCAGAGCCGCCGGCACATAAAGCCCACCGGTGTTGACGGTGAAAGCTGGCAAAACCGGTACCTGCGCTTCTGCCTCACCAGCACGCAGACCAGCTTCCGCTGCCTGAAAAGCGATGTTCCGGTCCTGCGTATTGCCGGTCATGCGCTCTTCCATCAATGTCATGCGGGCACTTGCAGTGGCGAGCAAGGTCAGCACCACCAGCATGACCAGGGCGATTACCATTGCAGCACCGCGTTCGCCATCGGGCAGATATGCGGGTCTTTTCTCGTACATGTTCATGACAAGCGATTTCTCACAGCGACCGTGAACGACACAACCCGACGCAGCCGGCCATCGTTAACTGTGCCGCCAGCCGTCGGGTCCACGACTTCACCAAGCAGATTAAAGGTACGGGTGTCTTCATCGGCCACACGACCATCGGTACTTGCCGCCAGCAGCGCCACCTGCAGGCTGACTACCTGGCTCCAGTCGGTAACCGTGTCTGCGGTGCGATAAATATCCGGCGACTGGTTGCCATCAGTGTCTTCACCGTAGAGCACCTGCATGTTCTCGATGCCTTCCGCCAGTTCCTGCGCCGGATCCAGGCCAACGCGGCGCCAGAGGGCGGGGCCACTGCCGTTGGCACTGTCGCGGATAAAGTACGTCGTCGTTCGCATACGGAAAATCTGCGCACCGGCAGCAAAGCGACGGCCGAGACTGAGTGTGCTGTTGCCCGGGGTACCCGCCACAACATGGCTGAGCACACCGGAGGCGGCGTTATAGGAATTCACCTGGAATACCGCGGCACCCGTGCAATCCGCGATCAGCGCAAAATCGCCTGCGGCCAGTGGAGCCGGCGCCAGACCGGCTGCAATCACCGGATCGTCAGTGTTGGCCGCCATGCCAGCGGTCAGCGTGATGTCGCCTGGATCATCCAGGGTGCGCAACGTCAGCACATCGGTACCAGCGACCACACCGGTGATGGATGCAGGCAACCCGCCGGCATTCTCAAAGCCCACTACATGCTGGCCGAAGTTGTAGAGGAAGTTATTGGAGTTGTTCAGCGCATTCACGACCGTACCAACATCCCGCAGGCACCCTCTGAAACCTGCCATCTGGGCATCCTGCTGGATGATCTGTGCGGCAAAGCGCGCAGATTCCTGGCGCCCGGTAAGGCCGGTCTGCATGTCATTCTGACGTTTTGTCGTGAGATAGATCTGTACGATCGCGCCGGTGACCATCAATCCCAGTACCAGCGAGATCATGATCTCGACCAGACCAATGCCGCGCTGACGTACGGCTGCAGATTGCGTCCGGATATCCATCACAGCTCCGATCTCAGGAAGACCGACATGTCGCGTGTATCGCCGGTGTTGGCATCCGAGGCATCAGTCCACTGGACCTGGATCGTGACTACACCATTCACGACATCGATGGAACCATCGCCAGTCGGCAGTACACCTACGGCTGCAATCCATTCATTCAGGTCATCACCGACCATACCGGCACCGCCGGGGGCATCGCCCATTGCCAGATTGTAAAGACCATTCAATGCCTGCTGACGGTTGGCCCGCATACGTTCCAGGATGTCGCGAGCCAATGTCGTTGCCTCGAAGCGCTCGGCAGCGCTGTTGGTGTTCTGCACGGTCATGAGTTGCAATCCGGCCAGTCCGAGCAGCCCGATGGAGACCAGCACGACCGTGATGAGTACCTCGATCAGGGTGGTACCCGTCTGATTCTTGCGTGAATTTCCCATGAGTCAGATCCGTTGTAGCTCAGGTACAGGGGGCGTGCGCTACGGCCGCCCGTCCCTGCGGGTTGACAGTGATGTTCCGGTTGTGGTCACCGG
The DNA here is from genome assembly GCA_041396045.1 of Gammaproteobacteria bacterium. Lineage (GTDB taxonomy): Bacteria > Pseudomonadota > Gammaproteobacteria > Steroidobacterales > SHZI01. Next base: position 82,793 of record JAWKZI010000003.1, read on the forward strand.
TGCATTGGTCGATGTCGAGCGCGAAGTTGATGCCGGCGGCGGTAGCCAGGAAGCCGTTTGCGGCATAGCTGACAAAGTTCGCGTTAGCCGTTAGTGCCGATCCGGTGCGCAGGGCCGGGAGTGCCCGCAACACAGTGTCCGGTTCAGCACCACCGTCGACCGCACCGAGCGGCGCATTGGCATCGGTAAACACGATCCAGCCGGTAGACCAATCAGTGGCACCGGCGCAGGTGGCGTTGTCGGTACTGGCGCAGACGGATACCGGAATACCGCGGGTCACCGACTCACTGCGCGCCAGGGCCAGGGCACCGACCAGTGCATTGGCTTCCTCGGCAGCACGGTTATTCAGTACGAAATCGCGAAAGTTGGGAACGGCGAGACCAGTAACGAGTGCGGCGATGGCCACGGTGAACATGAGTTCGATCATCGTGTAACCACGTTGGCGCCCACGCGGCCTCCGGCAACATGGTGCGCGAGAGTCGGGGCAATTCACGGGTTGGTCTCCAGAGTGCCTTTCCATGGCGGAGACATTAGGCGAGTCGTCGATCGACGACCGTGAACTGCGTTCAGCTTTTCCGGAAAAGATCTATATATTTCAGTGGCTTATATCCACTCATCGGGTGCGAATGACCGCTGGTCACTTATGTCGTGTGCCGGCGTCGGCGGCGGCGCAAACGGAGCAGCACCGGCAGAACAGCGGTCACCAGCAGCCATACCGAGGCCGGGAGTGGCACGACGGGAGCCACCACGCCGGTTAATGCGGAAAAGTAGACGGTGGTGTCATAGATTGCGTCGGAGGTATCCGCCACTATGAAGCGAAGCGTATTGGCAGACGGGTTAACAAGACCGCCAAACGTCAGCACAGGGTTGCCACCAGGCGCCAGCACTCCGTCAAGCTCTGTGCCGGCAATGTCCATGACATCCGGGTGATTGATGTTAACCGGCAACCCGCCAACCCGGGCGATATTGACGCCGTTCAGGAACATTCCAAAGCCGTCAACGAAATCGGATTGCTGGAACTCCGGGTATTCCTCCGACCCAAAAACAATGTTGAAGGCGACCCGATCAAAGCCGGGTTGCATATCGAAGTTGATCACCAACTCGGTCACATCGAAGTGATCGTAAAAGGTCTGTGTAGCCGGATCACCTGTGATCGGATCCAGCAGCAGTTCCTGGGCGGCCGTCGCTGGAATGCCATTGGCCTGCGGATTCTGTGGATCGGGCGGAGGCGGCGGAAATTCCGTGGTACCAAATGCCCATGCGTTACTGTCAGTGCTGTTGGGACCATCACCGTATCCCGATACCAGTGTTTGCCCTCCAAAGGAGAGTCCATCAACACCACCAGTGCTAAGCACCACACCCGGCCCGATTCCATAAGTACCTGAGGCATTGCTGTAGGTACCTGACGAAGTCACCGTATTGGGCGTGCCGAATGCGTTGAAATTGTCCTGATGACCCGACAGTGTGATGCTGCTGACGACAATTCCGGTGTTTGTCGCACTTAACAGGGCATTGGCCAGCACGTTGGCGTCCTGGGAAGCGGTTATGGTGATTGCAAGCGCGCTCGGTGTAACGCTGGCAAGCAATGTAGCGACCAGCGTTGCAAGCAGCGGGTATCTGGAGGTTTTGCTGAGCCGAATTCCGCAGATGTACATGACACTCTCCGGGGGCTGGTTTTGTTCTTGTGGATTAAACTCTACGCCTGTTTGATGCACCGGGAAAGCGGCGTCGGAGCATTGAATGGCTTTACAATTCAGCTCTTCCGGCCATCGCCCGGACTGTGGCTCTGATTCATCTCACCAGGAATATCCTGCATTGCCAAAAACTCCTGCCGACAATCCCGCGGCCCCGGCACCGCACTTCGTTCTGGGTGTTGATCTGGATGGCGTTGTGGCCGACTTCGCCGGCGGACTGAAGCCCATTGCCGCCGAGTGGCTCGGGGTACCCGAACAGACGTTGACCGACGAGATCTCCTATGGCTTCAGTGAATGGGGCCTGGATGCTGCCGGCGGCTACGATTCCCTGCATCGCTTTGCCGTCAAGGAACGCGAACTCTTCGCCCGGTTGCCACCGGTGGCCGGCGCACCGGCGGCACTGCGCCGACTGACCACGCTGCCGGACATCCGGATTCGCATCATCACCCACCGGCTGTACATCCGCTGGTTCCACAAGGAAGCCATTCGCCAGACCACCGACTGGCTTGAGGGGCACGGCATTCCGTATTGGGACCTGTGTTTCATGCGCGACAAAGCCGCCGTGGGTGCCGACCTGTATCTGGAGGACAGTCCCGACAATATCCGCTCGCTGCGTTCCGGCGGCCACGAAACGATCGTGGTGCGTAACTCGACCAACCGCGATTCGGGGCCGGGTGCTGAATCCTGGGACGAAGTGGAAGCCCTGGTGAGGAGCGGGTGCGGGCTGGCGAATCGGGCGCAAGGCGTCTTCGTAGTACGCTGACTGTGTAGCAAGACAGGCAGTGCATTCGCTGAATGCACCGGCTTTTAGAGATTAGCGGGTTGTTGGCGCTCGCCCGAACGGCGCACGATCAGTCCACATGATCGCACGTCTCATTGCTGCCTGGCCCCTGGAACGTTATCAACTCTGGCTCGCCTATGCCGACGGCACAGAGGGTGCGGTTGATCTCGAAGATCAGCTCAAGCCGTGGTCGCTGGAATCGCTGCGCGATGTGCGGATGTTTCGGCGCCTGAAGCTCAACCGCGGACAAAACCTGCTGGTATGGCCCAACGGCGTCGAACTGGAAACCACGGCACTCTACCGGGAAATTCGCCAGCGCAAGCGCCGCAAGCGCGTCGGATTCCGCTAGGGCATCTCCCGGAAACACATTGCGGAAGCGCACGGCCGGAATACATAGCCGGAGCAAATCAATTGCGCGCACACATGCAATAATTTCGGTCATGGCAAAGCTTGTTGACGACTGGGGAATTGATGGCGTTCGCTGCTTCCCCAACGACCAGCTATCCCCCGATCTGGCCCAGGCGCTACTTCCGGACAGCTTCTCCAGTCTCACTCATCTGCCGACCAACGTGCCTGATACGGACCACGATTCGTTCACTTTGACACCGGGAGCATCGAAGCTGACGTATCCCGGGGCACGCACGTCTCACCTGATCGTCATCCTGAATGGTGTGGGTCGCCTGTATTGGGGCGACCACTTGCAGTACAGCGGGTGCATCGAGCCGGGTACCGTCGCCCATGTGCCACCATGGATTCATCATGCGCTAAGTAATGAGAGTAGTGCCGAAGCCCTGGAGTGCATGCTGTTGAAGACGCAATGACCGGTCTCATGCTGCTGGCAAGCACCGGCGTGATTGTTGTTGGCGCCGTGCTCCAGGCCGCGACCGGCATGGGCACGGGCATCCTCGTGGTTCCCCTCCTCGCACTGATCGACCTTGGCCTGGTGCCCGCCCCGCCGGTGCTGGCCAGCATGGCACTCACAGTGCCGATGGCCTGGCACGGCCGGCGCCACATCGCCTATACCGACCTGAAAACACTATTACCCAGCCTGGTGATTGGCTGTGGCATCGGAGCACTCGCGCTGGCATCCATCCCGGCCAGTGAAGTGGGTCTGATTTTTGCGGTAGTGATTCTGATTGCAGTGGCCATTACTGCAGTGGGTGTAAGGCTGCCTTTCAACCGCCGTAGCCTGTCACTGGCGGCAATACTCGCTGGTGCGATGGGCGCCTCCAGCGGTGTTGGTGCACCGCCGATTGCACTGCTCTACCAGGATCGCGAAGGACCGCAGTTGCGGCCGACACTGGCTTTTGTCTATGCCGCCTCATCGATCATCATTCTGGTATTTCTCGCGGCTGTGGGCCGGTTCGGCCTTCACGAAGCGAAGCTCGCTCTAATGTTGATGCCCGGTTACTTGCTGGGCCTCTGCATTGCAGCGCCGTTCGCCCGGCTTCTGGATGGCGGCTACACCCGCATTGCCGTCCTGGTTCTGTCGGCAGTCAGTGCGGTGGCGTTGCTCGTCAAAAGCCTGTAGCGGGGACCATTCAACAGGGGTGCTCGGTCTCTGTTGCACTTTGTTGCCCGCGCGTGCCGTCCGGTGAGCGGGATATCGATGGGAACTCGTTCACCTCCACAGCGGCGAGCGGCAGCGTGGCGGGTGTGTCCTTCCGCCGAAAAGGCGTGCCGCACGCCAGGCGGAAGGGATTTCCCTGCCAGGATGCCGCAGGCTACAATACGTTACAGTCAAATATGTCTGAAGCATCTTCTGTGGGGATTCGCTACGCGGCGCAGCGGAAGCGTTCACCAATCGTTGCCCGGTAGCAGCAAACACAGCGTTCGCAACTGCCGGTGCGATCGGTGGCACGCCCGGCTCACCCACCGCGGGTGGCTCCACCGACGGCACGATATGCACATCGTGTCGGCGCATCCGGCCGGCCGCAACGCCGTGTTAGTCGTGGAAGTTACTTTCCCTGACCGCACCGTCGTCCAGATTGATCTCGCCATGGGGCGCAGGCAGGCCAGAAGATGATCCCGCCCACTCAATCTGCTGCTGACGGACGATGTCAGGATTAACAGCCGTTCCGCAATCGACCACGCTGGGTCACACGAGTAGAACGCGGATCTGTCCCTCTGCTTCATGGACACTTCGGCGACCTGGGCAACGATGGTGCCGAAGGCCTCTGTATCGCCTTGCCATAGAAACCGGCCTTGGCGGCGGCTGGCTGCAGGTCTGCCAACCGGATTTCTCAAGCACCAGATCCAGCACCACCAGGTGTCGCGGCGCATGGGCCGAGATGCACCTCGCCTGGCTGCCGGATCTGCGCCGGCCGCAGTCGCCAGTTCGTCGATGAAGCTCTCGATCACAAAAAGTGGTGTAGAAGTGCGCCACAGAACGCCAGATTGCCACCGGCACGCCAGGATTACTCTGCCAGTTCAACGCGCACATTGGGAATTGTGCTTAGGGCTGCTGCACCGGCACCCGTGCGGGCTGCGGGCGGAAGCCCAGCAGGCTTGTCGGCCAGCGGCGCCGTGGTTGAAGCAAATCCGCTGACCAACGATTTCGGCATCACTCGGTGCCAGCAGGGCCGCAGTCAGGGAAATATCGAGCGATTGAGGCTGGCCGCCACCAGACGATGCTGCCAGACCACCGGCTGGCCCGAAGCGTCCAGGCCGCCGCGCATGCGGTACAGTGTTGCTTCCCTGAACAGCCCGTGCTGCATGTCATCCTCGCGACTCCAGATCAGCTTTACAGGTGCCGGTACGGCATACGCGATTTCTGCTGCTTCACCCGTAGTCGCAGTTGCGCGACGGCCGGCTGCCCCACATAGAGTGGGTGCACCGTCACTTTGGCGGCACGCGGCAGGTCGGTAGCGTCACAGATCAACTGACGGCGCAATGTCCGGCGACTGATTGGGAATCCAGGCTTCGCAGCCACCATCGTGAAACCAGGCGTGGCATTCATCGGCTCCATCGTGGCGTGCGCCAGGTACGGCAGCCAGTACTCTGCTTCCAGCACACGGGCAGCACTTGCGAGAGGCCTGCTCCGGATCACCGTCATTGCGGACACGGTGCCCATGACTGGCGAGCTGCCGCGCCGCGTTCGCGTTTGACCGAGGTGGTGCTGACACCAGACAGCGGCCCGAGCTCCCACTCAGCGCCGATGGCCGCCGCAGCCTGCTGCCGCGCCTGCCAGTAACCATCAGCAACCACCGCAATACCGCTGTGGATCGGCAGTATTTCAAATACACCCGGCATGCCTCGTGCTTTGCTGACGTCGTAGCTGCGCACCGCCGCCTGAATGCGCGGTGGCCGCCGTATCACCGCCACTTTCATGCCCGGCAATCTTGTGTCGATGCCATAGCTCGCCTGGCCCAGAACTTTAGGCGGCACATCGGGCCGCGGCACGCTGGTGCCGATCCAGCGGAACTGTTCGGGCTGGCGCAGCGTTACGGTGTCCGGTACCGGCAGTAGCGCCGCCGCGTCGGCCAGCTCTGCATACGACGCACGACGGCTGCTTGCATCAACCACCATGCCGCCACCATCGGTCTGCAGTGTTGCGGGATCCACCTGCCATTGCCCGGCAGCAGCGGCCAACAACATCTGGCGCGCACGGGCGCCCGTTTCACGGAGTGGCAACCAGCGGCTCGCCACACTACGGCTCTCACCCGTCAGCTGGGCCGGATCCTGAAACAGCGGGTGAACCGGTGCCATTTTGGGCGTAATCCGCGATGGCGGTACGTCCAGCTCTTCGGCAAGCAAGGTAATGTACGCGGTCATTACGCCCTGCCCCATTTCGATCTTGTCGACCTGCAGGATGATGGCGCCGTCCGGGCGGATCTGAAGCCAGGCGTTCGGGTTGATTCCCGACTGGTGGTCTGACAAAGGACGGTCTTGCGGATCCGGCTTCAACCAGCCGAGAACGAGCCCACCACCCACGACACCAGCCGATCCCAGCAGCAGATGGCGACGACTGATATTCACAGCATCCTCACGAATCGAAGCATGTTGTCCTTACCAGGGAATAACCTTGCCATCGACATTGACCGGCAGGCCTTTGTCTTCGGGCGTGAGTGCCGCAACAAGCTTGTAGAGCCCGGCAGCACTTTCTGCCGGAGTCAGTGCCTTGCCGGAATAGCCTGATTCTTCCAGCATGTCGGTATCAACCATGCCTGGCGCCACGATTCCCACTGCGATGCCGCGCCCCTTGAGGTCGTTGCGCAGCGCCCGCATGCCCATGTTCATCGCCGCTTTGCTCATCTGATAGTCGTAGAAGCGCGACATGCGGCCCATCAAGGTTAAAGAACCCAGACCGCTGGTCATGCCAATGATCTTCTTCTGCTTGCTGGCTTCCACATTGGAGACAAATGCTTCGGCAAGTTTCAGCGGACCGTAGACATTGGTAAGCATCACATCCACAAACAGTTGCTTGTCGAGGTTGCCGAATTGCTGCTTCCCGATGGGCGTCCCGAGCCAGCCGGCGTTGTTGAACAGCACGTCAATCGGCACACCCCGGTACTTTGCCGCCAGTTTGTTGATCTGCCCAACGTCGGTGACATCAAGTTGTTCCACATGAATTTTTGGATTGGCAGCCGCCAGCGCATTCAGCTCTGCTGCTTTGCGTGGCGAACGACAACTGGCGATTACATTCCACCCGTGCGAGGCATACTCCTTGACCAGCGCAAGACCCACGCCGCGATTCGAACCTGTGAGCAGGATGGTGGGGCTGTCAGAAGCCAGAGCAGGCGCCGCACTGGACTGGATTGAATAGCCGGCAGCCATCACCAGAACCACACTCACCAACAGGCTACCGAGCAGACGAGTGATCTTGCGTGAGTTGGAATATCGCATAGGCATGACAGAACACCTGCAAATGGAATCCGGGTCAGCAGTCTAGACGAAGTTGCAGCTCAGCCTTCGGCCACCGGCACGAACGACCGCAACCCGGCTGCCGTTGACCCGATCAACAGTCGTTACGGGCTCTGTGGCTGATCGATCTGGTGCTTCGCCGAGCCGTAGGAAAAAATCCGACGCGTGTACTCCACGGTCTCCGGAGGCGGCGGGAAACGTGGCTGGCGCACAAACGTGGGTACAGCATCTTTCACCTTGTAGGCGAGCAGACTCACGGGCGGCTGATCGTGTTCCACCCAGCGTTCGAGAGCGGTGAGGTAGTCGATATCCGTCGCGCCGGGCCCGCCGCCACAATGGAGCATGCCCGGGACCATGAACAGCCGGGCAAATTCATCAAGCAGATTCGGGTTGCGTTGTTCCTGATTCTGACCGGACCGGGCGAACTGCTGTCCGGCTTCGCGCCAGTACGCCAGCGTATGGGCCGGCATCAGACTCTGATCGGCCCAGCCGTGATAGATGATGAGGCGACCACCCAGATCGCGGAACCGGCTCAGGTTCCCTTTGAACCCGATGACGGCATTGCTGGCAGCGAACTGTTCCGGGCCGGCACCGAAGTCGATCGCCGGCAACGGCGACGCCGGCGACGCGATCGGGGGATCCGGCTCGAAGGCCAGATACTGCAGCCAGTTGTGGACGATCGTGGCAAAGAATGGCTGCTGACCGGGTGGTGCCAACAGCGACTTCTCCCACATGGAATTCACTGCCGAGCGATGCGCCACCGGCTGGCCATGGACTTTCTGAACCTGCTTCGCGCCCGTTCCCTGCCGGACCATGGGATGGTCCCGCATAGATTCGCTCTGCGGCTTCCACCTGGGCAGCACTCAGGCAAACGCGACCGGCCGGATCATTCGATGTGCAGGCAAGACTCGCCGGCCGGAATCCACAGGACTCCGGGTCGTTGATGAAGCCGTCACCGTCTGCATCGCAGGCATCCAGTACTGCCCTTCCCAGCAACGAAAGATCTTTGGCTTTCAGAACAGGTTGGCCATCGGCACCGGTATTGGACGCCATGGCCCAGGCCATATACGGAACCGACAACAACTGGTTGAACGGTGCGCCGGCAATTATCCCGTTGAAGTCGGCCGGATACCGCTCGGCGCTCACCAATGCCTGGCGGCCACCGGTAGAGCATCCACGGAAATACGCAAACCGGGCCGGGTCACCATAGTAGTTGGCAACGATTTGCTTGGCAGCGACCGTGGTGACGTGCGTGGCGCGATGACCCATATCAACTTCAAGCGCCGGATTGTTCCAGGCCCACGTCGCATCCGGTATCACCTGTTTGGTGACCCATATCGGTAGTCGCCGTGGCATAACCACGCGCCAGGGCATCTTCCATACCCTGCACCTGGATAATTCCGCACAGGTTTGAGCAACCGGTAACCAGCAGTCTGCCGTTCCAGCCTTGCAGTGGCAGCCGGACTTCAAAGCCGACTTGCGGATCTGCAAGACCGTTGATTCGGCAAAGCGCCGGCTGGTCATCCTTCGCAGGCAGAACGGTGGCAGCAGTGAGACGGGTATTGATGCTGGTGGCTTCCTGAAGATCCATTACCGTCAGCGCAGAACAGGCCGCGCGATCTGCCGGTGTAATCGGGTCCGCCGGAGCAGCCTCGACCACTAACGAGCCTGAAAACAGCCATAGCAATGGAAGGAAGCACAGGGTGCGACACGCACCGCCTGACAACATGGAATTAGCCGCCCGCAGCAAACTGAAGCCTAAACCTGCCGCAGACACGACAGTGCGTCAATAGCAGTCGTGGAAGCGCCTTCACGCGCGGCCTTGGCATTCAGGGCGGTGAAGGCGTTCCTGCGGGAGGCTCTGCTACGGGGTAGCGCCCCGGCTGAAGGTACGCCGCCCACGGCTGCTGCGACGCTGATTGTGTCCGTTGCTGTTGCCGTTGCGTGGACCACCTTCACCCCGTTGCCCACCCCCACGACCGTTGGCATGACCATTCCCCCGGTCGGCGGCTGAATCTGCCTCGACGGGGCGACCGGGTCGTACCGGCGGTTCAGAGATCTTCGGCAACTGGGCCCGCTGAACGGGTCGGCCGAGCAACCGCTCAATATCCCTGAGCAAGCCGCGCTCTTCACCGGATACCAGCGAAAGCGCCAGCCCGGTAGCACCGGCCCGGCCGGTGCGCCCGATCCGGTGCACGTAGTCTTCCGGAACATTGGGCAATTCGAAATTGACGACACAGGGTAGCTGGTTGATGTCCAGGCCGCGCGCTGCAACCTCGGTCGCGACCAGTGCCGTGATGCGCCCACCCTTGAAATCTGCCAGTGCCTTGGTACGGGCTGACTGACTCTTGTTGCCGTGGATGGCGGAGGCATTGATGCCGTCGTCTTCCAGTTGCTTCGTGAGCCGGTTCGCGCCGTGCTTGGTGCGGGTGAAGACCAGCACCTGGCTCCAGTCGCTATTGCGGATCAGATGCGACAGTAGACGCCGCTTGTCTTCCTTGCGGATCTCATGCACCTGCTGCGTCACCAGTTCGATGGCGGCATTACGCCGGGCCACCTCGATGTTTACCGGGTTGTGCAGCAAACCGCTGGCCAGTTCGCGGATATCGTTGGAATAAGTTGCCGAGAACATCAGGTTCTGCCGCTTGGCCGGCAGCAGCTTCAGGACCCGGCGAATATCGCGGATGAATCCCATGTCGAGCATGCGGTCGGCTTCGTCCAGCACCAGGACCTCGATACGACTCAGGTCTATGGTGCGTTGCTGAACATGGTCGAGCAGCCGACCGGGTGTTGCCACAACGATATCGGTGCCGCGGCGCAAGCTCTCGGCCTGCGGATGAAAGCCCACGCCGCCGAAAACCACAGTGACGGACACCGGCACATATTTGCCGTAGGTCTTCACACTTTCGCCACCTGGGCGGCGAGTTCGCGGGTGGGCACCAGCACCAGTACACGTGGTGTGCGGCCGCGCTCGATACCCGACGCGGTCAGCCGCTGCAGAATGGGCAGGGTGAAGCCGGCGGTCTTGCCGGTACCAGTCTGGGCGCCTGCAAGCAGATCGCGGCCAGCCAGAACTTCGGGAATCGCCTGGCTCTGAACCGGCGTAGGAGTGGTGTAGCCGAGTTCCGCAATGGCACGCAGCAGTTCGGGCTTTAACCCGAGAGTTTCAAATGACATGTAGTCGTAGTCCTCACCAGCCTGCAGGGGTACCGGCCTGTGATTGGCTTGCGCCAATGCACCGACAGCGTGCTCCTCTGGTCCGGTAGAGGCAGGATATTGAAGTGGCCTTCTGGTTTGGGAAGCAGGTCGAAAGGCTCAGGATGAACGAGCTGACCGGACGAAAGCTTGTATAGCGACGCGGACAATACAGGATTCCAGCGGGGAGTCAATCCACTGCCCTGGCAATTCAGCCGTCGCCCGACAGCCCGCCCTCGATCTGCCCGTCCCTGAAGGTGACACGCTGACCCGGGAAAAAATCGGCATCGGCCGGATCGTGGCTGATGATCACCACGGGGATGTTCCAGACCTGCACCGCTTGCAACAGCTCCACGCGCATCTCGTCGCGTAACAACGGGTCCAGCGCCGCGAACGGCTCGTCCAGCAACAACAAACGGGGACGTGGCGCCAGTGCCCGGGCCAGCGCCACCCGCTGGCGCTGGCCGCCGGACAGCTGCGCGGGAAAGCTGTCGGCCAGCTCCTCGATCGCAAAGGACCGTAGTAGCCCGGCCACGGCGCGCGCATCGCCAGCCATGCCAAAGGCCACATTGGCAGCAACGCTCAGATGTGGAAACAGCGCATAGTCCTGGAATACGTAGCCAACCCCTCGCCGTCGCGCCGGGATATCGATTTGTTGGCTGCTATCGAAAACCGTATCGCCACCAACCACAATCCGCCCGTTATCTGGTCGCAGCAAGCCGGCAATGGCCTGCATCGTCACGGATTTGCCGGAGCCCGAATGACCAAAGATCACAACCAGGGGTGTTGTGGTCGTGAAATTGACGTTGAGATGAAACTCCCGCCCCGGACTGCGGAGCGTCCGGCGAATGTCTACCTGAAGCGTCATGGGTGACGAGTCCGCAGCACGCGTGCAGCCACCACAAGTATCAGCACACAGACCAGCGAGGTGATGCCGACGAGCAGTAATGCTTCGGCATCCCTGCCAGCCTGTACCGAGTCATAGATTGCCAGAGCCAGTGTCTGCGTCTTGCCCGGCAGGCTGCCGGCCACCATCAATGTGGCACCGAACTCACCCATCGCACGCGCAAAGGCCAGCATGGCCCCCGCCAGCACGCCAGGCCATGCCAGGGGCAGCGTTACACGACCAAAGACGCGAAACTCGCCTGCGCCCAAAGTTCGCGCTGCATTCTCCAGCTGCGGATCCACCCCCTGCAGAGCGGCGCGCGCGCCCTGGTAAACCAGTGGAAAGGCCACGATCGCCGCGGCAATCACTGCACCTTGCCAGGTAAATATCAGGCGTATGTCCAGGGTTTGCTCCAGCCAGCGGCCGAGCGGGCTTTTGCGACCCAGCGCCGTCAGCAGGTAATAACCCAGCACTGTGGGTGGCAGCACCATCGGCAGCATCAGCAAGGCGTCGACCAGGGAACGGCCGATGAATTCACAGCGATGCATCGCCCAGGCGGCTGCCACGCCGGTCAGCAGCGCAATTGCGGTCGCCACGCCGGCAATCTTGCCAGTCAGCAGAACAGTGGTCAGGATGAACTCGGTCATTGGCAGATTTTTCGAGAGTTCCGTGATGCCGGGGAAAGTATCGTGTCAGGTCAGCGTCATGGTCGGCAAACGCCGCGGCATGGATTCCGGGAAGGTGGCCATATTTAATAGCCTGACCTGGTTCATTACCACCTTGTTGCTGGCACTGAATGTAGCAGCAACTCCCGCCACTGCCGCAGACCTGACCGTTTCTGCGGCAGCCAGTCTCACAGATGCATTTCGTGCCACGGCCACTGCCTACGAAGCCCGCAGGCCGGGCGTTCGCATCATCCTGAACCTGGCAGGCTCCGGCCAGTTGCTGCAACAAATCGACAACGGTGCGCCAGTGGATGTTTTCGCATCGGCTGACGAAGAAACCATGGACCAGGCGCAGGCCAGCCGCCTGATCATTGACGACAGTCGGACCAATTTCGCCCGCAACACCCTGGTACTGATCGAGCCGGCAGACAACCCGTCTCAACCGGGTTCGGGCCAGCTGCAGTCGCTGAGCGATATCACCAGGCCCGATGTCGGGCGTATCGCGATCAGTAATCCCGAGATCGTGCCGGTCGGGCGCTACAGTCGCGACGCCTTGCGCGCTCAGGGCCTGTGGGCCGGGATCCAGCCCAGGCTGGTCACGACGCAAAGTGTGCGCCAGAGTCTGGCCTACGTGGCCCGGGCTGAAGTTGATGCCGGATTTGTCTATGCAACGGATGTACGGGTTGTTCCTGGCAAGGTGCGCATCGTGGCGAACGTGGCCACCGTGCAGCCGATCGTCTACCCCATCGCGGTGGTGCGTTTCAGCCGTCAGCCCGACGCCGGAAGGGATTTTATTGCCTTCGTCCGCTCGGCCGAAGGACAGGACATTCTGCAGCGCTTCGGCTTTCTGAAACCGTAGAAGGAGCTATCCGCCGCGAACGCTCAAGGCTTTTCAGGCTAGCGCAGCCCGAGTTCCAGGATCACCCCCGACTGATCAGCCTTTCCTTCCACTGGTGCAGTGAGAAATACCCGGCCGGGGTCAATGCCGGTATCAGTCAGCAAACGCTCCTGCACAGCGAGCGCACGGGATCTGGCCAGGGCAAACAGCGTGGCATCATCAACGTTGATCCGTGAACGCAATGCACTTTCCAGCGCGGATATCATTGTGGTCTGAGTGTCATCTGAATTCTGACCGACATTCCCGGCAGCCGGTTCGGGCGGGCTGAATTTCTGCCCGTGTTCATCTAGATACACATCTTCAAGGAGCTTCCGATACGTCTCGGGATCGTTGGTGACCGCTGCGTAGTTCAGCTCGGTCACCGGCTTCTTCCGTGCAGCCAGCTGTGCCTCCCGGAATCGGATCAGCTTCTGTTCGAATGCTGCCTCTGTCAGCACCGGCACATCGGCCGCATGGTTGTACGTGGCAGGCACATTGAGACTCAAACCTGGCCGTTCAGTCATGGCCTTGACGAGCGAGGCAATGCGCTCCACGTTGCCAGAGTCGAGCGTGGCGTCCCCTGCCGGGAACTCAATCAGGTTTATTTCCTCACCACCGCCCACCAGTTTGCCCAGCAGGGCGAAAGGCGCCGTAACTGCCTTCTTGATCAGATTGACAAACACCTTCCAGACGATGGGTCCAATCCGGAACCGGGGATCGTCAATATCACCGGTCACCGGCAAGTCCAGGTCGATGACACCGTTCTGGTCCTTAAGCAATGCAACCGCGAGTTTCAACGGCAGCGATGTTGCATCCGGGCTCTCGACCTTGTCGCCGAGCTGAAGCTGGTTGATCACAAACTTGTGGTCAGCATCAAGTCTGCGGTCCTTGATCTTGTAATTCAGATCTGCGGACAGTTTTCCCTGGCGTATGGAGTACCCGGCAAAGCGCCCGGAATACGGCGTGAACGACGCCAGTTCCACATTGCCCAGCGTCATCGACATGTCCAGAAAGGTCTCGGCAGCGAGTGGATTGACGTCACCGCGGATCGTGACTGGCGAAAATTCATCTACCTGGCCATCGACTTCAACCGTAGCGCGCGACCCGGGATCGGACGACAGGCCGGCAATGGTGCCTTTCAGTTTCTCCAGACCAATGTCGAAATTCGGCTTGGTCGTGAAATCAGCAAAGCGGGCAGATCCGTTGGTTATGCTGACAGTGCCGATCCGGGTTGGAAACGGCAGCGCGCCGTCCTTTGGTGCAGCCGCCGCTGGTGCCGATGTTGCTGGTGCCGATGTTGTTGGCGCGTCGGACCCGGCCAGGATTGCAGCGATATTGGTTGTGCCGTCCGGCGCAATGATGACGCGCGCATAAGGGCTGCGAACATCGATCGTGCGGATACGCAAGCCTTGCGGTGCTGACTGGTAATGGATGCCCCGGACACCAAGTTGTGCCCATTTCACAAAGTCTTCACGCAGCGCATTGTCAATCGTGCGCAGGTCGGTGATGGCCACATCACCGTCAAAAACAATCTTTGCGGCGGGCTGTGCGTCAGCGTACGTAACCCGCCCTTTGGCAGCCAGGGCACCTTCGGTCAGTGTCATGCTGGTTTGCTGGGCGATGTACGGCTGAAGCATGGCCAGATTCAGATCCGACAGCTCAAAATCAGCAGTGGTGGACAGTGATTCCAGATCACTTCTGGCAGATACGGTTGCACGGCCCGTACCATTGATCGTGGCGATCGCCTGCACGTCGACCGAAGTCCCCGGCTTCGTCGAGAACCCCTTGACCGTGATCTGCAGTGGTTGCAGATCCAGCACTGCTGCCGGGTTCAGGCTTCGATCCTCAATGCTCACAGCGAGTCTGTCGAGCTTCAGGCTGGGCACGCCCACTTGCCAGGATTTAGCCGCAGGCGTGGCATCACTGTCCGACGGCGGACCAGCCAGTGCCGACAGATTCAGATTACCTTCGGGCGACAACCACGCTTGTACGCGTCCGCCATCAACAGCCAGTTCGCCAATCTCGGCCTTCTGAGCTGCCACAGACAACTTCAGGCCAGAGGCCACCACCTTGTCGAGGCTGATGTAATCCACCTCCACGCCCCGGGGCCGAACTGCCAGGGTGGCAATGCTCCCCTCGCCGTCAACCACCATGAAATCGTCGGCCGTCAGGCGATAGTCGCCACGCAGGGAAGCCAGCCCGCTGGTCAGTGTCACGGGCAAGGCATCACCGAGAAAAGCCGCCAACCGCGGCAGCGGAATATTGCTCAGACTGAACTCACCCTGCGAAGCAAGTGGTTGCGCGGTGAGCGATCCACGCCAGGCGAGCTGTCCGGTATCGAACACGCGGGCGTTGAGCGTATAGCGCTCGCCATCGGCAAAGGTACTGAAGTTGCTCAGTCGAAAAGTCAGAGGCGAGACCGTCGTGATGAATGGCCTGGATCGGTTCCGATCCTCGAAGTGAATCTGCCCGTTATTCAGCTGCAGATCATCTATAACTATCCTTGGCAGCGGCGCATTGGCCTTGCCCGGTGCAACGGGTTCCGTCGCGGCATTGCCGTCTGCAATCGCCTGCAGATCGGCCAGATTAAATGCGCCACCTGGGCGAACCACAGCGTTTACAGCCAACCCATCCAGTGCAATGGCATGGAAGGACAGAGCACGACGCCAGATCGAATTGACGTCCAGGTTGATCAGTAAATGGTCGAAGCCCAGCAAGGGACCGCCATCAGCGTCCGGCATTGCGAATTTTTCGACATCGACGCTCAGAGTGAACGGATTGACACGGATTTTGCCGATACTCAGCTCACGGCCATAGGTGGCCTGGACGAATTTTCTGGCCTGGCTGTCGATCAGGAGGGGTGCTCCCAGAAATCCGGCAACGGCGTACAGGCACACCACCAGAATCAGAACACCAGCCCGTACCAGCCAGCGGGTGAGTGTATGTCGCTTTTGCATTGGCCAATATTGCGCCAAGATGGGGGCCAATGCTCGCCATATGGATAGCTGCCGCTTTCGCTCTGGGTCTTCTGGCACGCCAGATTGGCCTGCCGCCGCTCGTTGGTTTTCTGAGTGCGGGATTTCTGCTCAACGCTGCCGGGATAGAGCGCGTGCCCGGCCTGGAGGAGATTGCCCACGTTGGCGTACTGCTGCTGCTGTTCTCCGTGGGACTGAAACTGCGGATCCAGCATCTCATTCGTGCCGAAGTGTGGGGCGTGGCGCTACTGCAATTTGGTGTGGCCGTGCTGGCAATCGTCAGGCCGTGGTCAGGCAGGGCAGGTTTCACGGTGCCGGTAACGCTGGTGCTGGCCGGTACGCTGGCTTTTTCCAGCACCGTTCTGGCTGCAAAAATCCTCGAAGAACGACGCGAAATCCGCGGCTTCCACGGCCGCGTGATCATCGGCATCCTGATCGTGCAGGACATCATTGCCATTGGCATTCTGAGCATCAACGACAGCGGTACGCTGACCTGGACAGCAGGGCTCGCATTACTGCTGCCGCTCACCCAGCCAGTTCTGCGAAAGCTGCTGGATCTGGCCGGACACGGCGTATTGCTCGTTCTGCTGGGTGGTCTTCTGGCTATCGGACTTGGCGGGTACGGCTTTGAGGCCATTGGCCTGTCCGGCGAACTGGGCGCCCTGCTCATCGGCATGATCCTGGCCAACCACTCGCGCGCCGTCGAACTCAGCGATTCATTGTGGGGAATGAAAGAACTGTTCCTGGTCGGGTTCTTTCTGAGCATCGGACTCACAGGTTTGCCGGATATGCATACGCTTGAATTGGCTGCCATTCCGATCGTGTTGTTGCCGCTCAAGGTCCTGTTGTTCTTCTTTTTGTTGCTGGCTTTCGGCCTGTCCGCCCGCACCGGCTTTCTCGCGGGAGTCAGTCTGGCCACCTACAGCGAATTCGGCCTGATTGTGATGGCGGGCGCCGTGGAGCGGGAGTTGGTACCAATAGAGTGGGAAGCGGCAACTGCAATTGCCATTGCCGTCTCGTTCGCGATAGCCGCGCCCCTGAATCGCTACGCACATGATATCTATGCCGTGCTGGAACGATTCCTGCGCTTTTTCGAGCGGCGCAGCCGTCACCCGGATGAAGAGCCGATCTCGCTTGGAAGAGCGGAAGTGGTCGTGGTTGGCATGGGCCGCGTCGGAACAGGTGCCTACAACCATGTGCGGGAGATGGGACTGAAGGTAGTAGGCCTTGATAGCGACCTTGGCAAGGTCAAGCGGCATCTCAGCGAAGGCCGGCGTGTGGTCTACGCCGATGCCGAAGATCCACTGCTCTGGCACCGACTGCACCTCGACAAGGTGAAGGTCGTGATGCTGGCGGTCCCGGACATGGAAGCAAAGGTTGCGGCCTGCGAGCAATTACGCCGGCGTGACTTTGCCGGACTGATCAGCGCCACCTACGTCTGGGCCGATGAGCAGCAACCAATACTCACCGCGGGCGCTGATGTCACCTACAACTATTTTGCCGAAGCAGGCGTCGGCCTTGCCGCCGATACCTTCGATGCGTTGCCGCCGGATTCGCTTACACTGGCGCGCGATTCGCGAAACAAGGAACGTGCCAATGCTTATTCCAGTGCACAGCAGTAGCGATATTCTGCCGGCCTACAGGAACACGCCGGTAGCGACACTGCTGCGGCTGCAAAACCTGCACGACCAGCCATCGCCTGATTCGAAGACAGCAACGTCGGGAAATAACCAGCCGCAGATTCTGCTCAGTACCTGCTTCGAGTCGGAGCCGGAATGGCACTTGCCTGCCGGATTTGCCATCGTCTTGCGGACCGGGGCGGCAAGCCTGAAACGGGATCCCTTCAAAGTCTCATGGGCAGTTGGTGTAGCCGGTGCGTCCGCAATCGCCGTCATCGGCCACGAGACTGCCGAATGCCTGAACTCACCGGCAATCGCGAAGCCTTTGTCGCACGAATGACTGAGTCCGCCGGTTGGGGAACGGGCGGCGGCCGAACAGCATTTCGACCACTGGAGCGACCTGTTCGCAATCAACAGCCCTGAAGAATTTGTCGTTGCCGAGGCAGCCCGATTACATAACCGGTATCCAAAGATAACGGTGGCGCCACTGCTGTACCGTTCAGCCAGCAACAAACTCGAACAGGTAGCCGCCGATAGCGACTAAGAATGCCTTCAGGGGCTGTTATCCGCCCCGCGAGCGGACTTTGTAGTTGCCCCGCTGTTCGTCGAATTCCAGATCCAGAATGCCCTGTTTGGCGGCATCTTCCAGCAATTCGGAGAAGCTTCTGTAGCCGTACACCGTTTCGTTGAATCCCGGATACACGCGCCGCACGGTCTGTTTAACCAGTGACCCCCATAGCGGATCGTAGTCCCGCGACAATGATTCGACTGTACTCGCGACTTTGTCCAGAGCCTCTTCCTGCTCCTTGTTCTTCGCCGGTTTTGCCCGTGTGCGCGGCCGGTTCGATACGGTGATCAGGTCATCGTAGAAAATGAACTCGTCGCAGTTCGATGCCAGCAGATCGGACGTTGAATTGCGTACACCACATCCAATGACGCGCTTGTCATTCTCCTTGAGCTTGGACACCAGCGGCGAAAAGTCGCTGTCGCCGGTCAACAGTACAAAAGTATCGATATGGCCCTTCGCATAGCACAGGTCGAGTGCATCAACGACCATGCGGATGTCGGCACTGTTCTTGCCGCTCATCTTGGTCTGGGGAATGTCGATCATCTCGAAACCCTGCTTGTGGAATTCCTGCATGAACTGACGGTAACGGGTCCAGTCACAGTAGGCGCGCTTGGCTACAATGCGGCCTTTTTCGAGCAGCCGCTTCAGTACAAGTTCGATATCGAAACGCCCTGCCTTGGTGTCCTGCACGCCCAGCGCAAGATTCTCGAAATCGACGTATACGGCTATCGCCGACTCACTGTTTCTGTGCATGTCGTTGGCCATTCGGTCTCCAGGTATGTTGCAGTGCCAGCGTGTTAACTTTGAACGACATGATCCCACAACCCGATACTTTTGTTAGGCTAATCCGTCAGAGACGGGTCCGCATCCAGGCCGATTGCGACCAATGAACAGCCCCCGGTTACCCAAGGTTCCACCCGCCGCGATTCTCTATCGGCAATTCACTGCCATTGTGGTGCATCACCGGTTGGCACTACGGTCGGGCACGTGGGTGGCGGCAGCCGTACTGGCCGTGGCGTTGCTGATGGCCACTGACCAGTCAGGTGCCGGCGAATCCACCCGCGCGCAATCGCTCCCGAAATCCGGCACCACCAGTGTCACCGGCAGAAATTCCCAGGCGACCAGTTCCCGCGCAAATGAATCCTGGCAAAGGGATCCCGGCGGAAACCACTACTCCACATTGGCCCAGATCGACACCAGAAATGTATGGCGACTGGAAGAGGTTTGGAACTGGCAAAACAGCAATCGTGGCAACAAGCCGGCGGCGGCAGCGAATCTGGCCGTGACTGACGCCAGTGCGGCACCGCAACTGCTGCCCGACGCGGCCGGTGGCGCCTTGCTGAGCTGTACCGGCAGCAATCAAGTGGTTGCGCTGGACCCGGCAACGGGTGCCGAACGCTGGCGGGCTACACTACCACCAGCCATAAATCGCACGAGTGGTGCCGCTTCTGCGCCGGGTGGCACCATGGCGCCGCAGGCGCAATCGTGCCGGAGCATCAGTTACTGGCACGACCCGGCAGCATCCGCAAGTAGTGCCCCATCATGTGCTCACCGGATACTGGCAGGCACCGGCGATGGTCGACTGCTTGCCCTTGACGCAACGACCGGCAAGCGCTGTGTCGATTTCGGCAACCAGGGCCAGGTTGATCTCACAGCGCTGCTGGCGGCCGACCACGCGCCAGCGGCCGTTCATCACACATCGATTGGCGACACCCTTCCGGTGGTCATCGGCAACCTCATCGTGGTTAGCTACAACGACGAAACACCAGACAACCCCAGCCACCAGATGCTCGTGGCAGTGGACGCACGCAGCGGCACACCCCGCTGGACCAGCACCCTGCAAGGCCCGGCTTCGGCCTACAGCCCTCAGCTGGTCGCTGATGCCGATCGAAATCTGGTTGTGGCGGCAACGCCAGATATCTTGCTGGCCCTGCATGCAGACACTGGCGATCTCCTGTGGCGATTCCCGATGAGTTCCAGTCGGAACCACTACAAACCATCAAAACCGCTGCTGGTCGATATTTCTCTGGGTAACAAACGCATGCCGGCTGTCGCCATTGTCACGGCCCAGGCGATGACCCTGGTCCTGGACAGGACCACCGGCACCCCCCTCCTGCCGGTCACCGGGTCCAGACTGACTGGCCCGGATCTGACGCCGGATGACGCCTGGGGATTAACGTTCTGGGACGAAACGCGCTGTCGTGACCAGATAGTCGGGGCCCGGCGTATCGTTCCCGACAGCTCCGCGATTGCGTCTTTGGAGGATGACCAACCATGGATTGAATTTCCCGGGTCGCTCGACGACACGCCATGGCATGGAGTCGCCTTCGATCCCGCGCGCAACCTTCTGATCACCAGCCTTCCGCGTGTGGGCATCTACTACACACCCGCTTCAACCGGCACCAGGCCACAACTTTTCCTCGGGCCTGCCGGCCTGCCATGCACCGCGCCGCCCTGGTCGATACTGGTGGGCGTTGACCTGGCAAATGGCGGAGTCCACTGGCAGGTGCCCCTCACCACGGCCGGTAGTGTGATGAAGTCCGTCCTGGCCCGATCGCCATCGAAATGGAGCGGACCACTTGCCGGCAGCCCACTGATCACTGCCGGTCAATTAACATTCATCGGCGTGCCCGGCAGCCAGCGTTTGCTCGCATTCGACACCGAAACCGCGCACGAAGTCTGGTCCATGCCGCTACCGGCACCCGCCCGGTTTGCACCAATAACCTATGAACGCAACGGACGCCAGTTTCTGGTTGTTGCGGGCGCTAGCGGTCCGGCCGTCAATGACAATCGCAGTTCTGACTACCTGATGGCCTATGCACTGCCCCAAAAGTACCTGCAAACCCGCGACTGAGGACCGCAGGGCAGCTATGGATTCCAGCCATTCTGCGTGCCATTATCAACCGCGTCGAACTTTCGCAAGCCGCACTGACGGCAGGAGAATCCCAAACATGAAGTCCACTCTGATTGCAGCAATTGCGGTACTGGCCCTCAGCCCACTGGCGGCGTCTGCCGCAGACGGCGCGGGTCATTGCAACTATGTCCAGCAAAACATGTTCGCCGGCCCGTTCAAGGTGTGTGACGCACCCACCGATGCCGCGAAGTGTACCGAGCTGGGAAAAACCGACGACAACAGCAGTGCCGTATACGCTGATGGCGCCTGCGCCACCGAAGGACGCGTGGGCGTTTGTGACATGGGCGATGCCGGAACACGCACCTATTATGAAGGCGACCCAGGTGGTCTCGAGATCGGCTGTGGCTTCCAGGGCGGTGAATGGAAGACCGGCTGAAGCCCTGACTGAGTCAGAGCTGCCAACGGCAGTTCATCAAAGACTAAACAATGAAGGGTCGGTGCTGTAAGGCGCCGGCCCTTTTTTGCATCCGGTTATCCTGGCTTGATGCCTCGAATAATCGTATTGGGCAGCCGGGCATTGTCCCAGCCGGCCTTGAGTGGCGTATTGCCGTTGTGCGGCCCCAGACGCACAACGATCAAATCCAGCGCCGGCGACACATAAACCCGCTGACCACCGCGGCCCAGAAGCATGTAGAGATCCGGAACGAGAAAGGGCTCGGACTGGGGTCGCTCGCGGTCACTTGGCCCCTTTGAATAACCGGTCATGCCAGTGCCAAGCCAGGTGAAGTAGCCATAGCCGGCAAACTCCGGTGATGGCGTTGTCATGGCCGCGATCCATTGCGCAGGCACAACCTGTACATCACCCACCAGACCGTTGTCTTTCATCATCAGACCCACTCGCGCCCAGTCCATCGCATCGCGCCAGCATGCAACAGGCGGTCATCGCGAGCGGACCATCGCCGGAGACACTGCCAGTAACAGGATCTGGGGGGTCGGCGGCATCCCTGTCCAGCCATACTTTCCCCGGGGCCCCTCCCATCGGCCGCCAGATCTTTTGATCGAGCCAGCGTTGCCATGGCATTCCTGTTGCCCGTTGCACGATCAGGCCGACCAGAGCGGCATCCATATCGTTGTAGTCAAACTCGCGGCCCGGGGCCATCGCAGCCCGAATGCGCAAATACTCAGCTGGCCGGTCGGAACTGACCAGCACCCGAAAAACCGAGTCTTCAGCAAAGGGATTGAAGGTAAAGCGTGACTGCGCCAGCCCGCTCGCCATCTGCAGCAGATCGCGAATACGTATTGCACCACGAGGGTCGCCAGCCCATTCAGGCAGATAGCTGGATACCGGCTCGTCAACAGACTTGATGTATCCATCGGCAATCGCCAAACCGACGGTCAGGGCGGCCAGTGTCTTCATCATCGACTGGGATTGTGTCAGGCGCTCCGGCGACCACCCAGGCGCGTACCACTCGGTCTGAACCACCCCATGGTGAACCACGATTAGCGCATAGGAATCGAATTCAGCCGCGTACTGTTCGGCCTCCCGCAGCGCAGCCGGCGCAATGGTCCGGGCATCATCATCCGCCGCCGCGGGTATCTCGCGGATCGGGTCGCCACCTACACTGGCTGTCGGCCGAAAGTTCATGTAGTCCGGCGACTGGTGTGTCATCACATCCAGCCAGCGACTCCAGTACAACGGATCCTGCCACCACGACAAGGCGACTACCCCGGCGAAACCCAGGAGCAGGATCAGCAGCAGGCGTGTCAGCCTCCAGCGCATCTTGATGCCTCAGGCGTCAGGCACCTGGCTGGCGGCAACAGGGTTCATCTCGAACTGATGCCGGATCGATTCGGTCATCCACTTCATGAAGTTGGGGTGGTTGATGAAGACCCTGGAATTGAATGCATACTCCAGACCAGACAGGTCCTTGCGCAATTTGGCTTGAATCAAACGTCCAGAGATCAGGTTGGTCACCACGATGACTTGTTGACCATTCCCTGGTAGCAGCCTCGATTTTGTCACGCATTTTCTGCACGTTGGCCTGACGGATCGGCGGTGGCGCATCATCCTGCAAGGTCATGCCAACCACCTCGGCAAAGCCACCGTCCTGCTTGACGATCCTGGCCAGGTTACCGAGGATCCTGAGCTCGTCAGCGTTGTCTTTCGCTCTTGAAAGACCGTGACTGGCAATGATCACCAGCTCCCTGGACGGATTGGTGCTGAGCTCATTCGCATTGTCGATCAGGATCTCGGCGATCAGCGGATCGTCGCCAGGCGGCTTGACGAACAGCAGTTTGGCGTCCGTGTGTACCTGGGGAACGCTCGCGAATTCAGGCTTGGCCTGTTGGCCGAAGATGTACATCCACTGGCGAAACAGCTCGTTGTTGGCGGTAGACGTCACAGGCACGATTGCAATTTCCCTGGCACCAGCCTCTGTCAGATCGTCGAGCGCCACCTGAATGTGCTGCGACATCATCATGGCCATGCCGATACCCAGAGAGGTTGGGAAAATATCGCCAATGGGCTGAACCTGCTTCCTGAAGAGCTCGTCACCAATCTCGCGGAAACCGTGCGTCAGGATCAGCACACCCTGCTTGCCCTTCAGATCTGCGGGGCTGATGTACCAGGCATACTCCGAGCCCATCATGTTCATCGACAGCGCAATCTCTGCATCGCTGTTGTTCTTGTACAGGGCAACCTTGTCGCGCAGTTCCTGCATCAGCGCCGGGTCCATCTGATGCTTCATGCCATACAGGCTGCGGCCTTCGGCATCGCGCTCCGTGCTCATTGAATGGTCCATCCTGGAGTGGCCCATGCCCTCCATCGCCGGCTCGGCGGCCTGAACCACCGACAGGCTGACCGTCAGCAAAAAGGCGGCCGTACTGGCTGCAGGAAGACTTCTGGCATACAGCTTTGGCTTCACTAACCGCATTTCAAGCTACGGCGTCGGCAGCGCATGATTGGCGGCAACAGGGTTCATCTGGAACGTACGCCGGACCGACTCACCCATCCACTTCATGAAGTTGGGATGGTTGATCAAGCCCTTTGAACTGAAGTCATAGGTCAGCCCGTACAGGTCCTTGCGCAATTTTGCCTGAATCGAACGCGCCGAAATCAGGTTGGTCACGACGATGACGTGTTGGCCCTTCCTGGTCGCAGCCTCGATCTTGTCGCGCATTTTCTGCACGTTGGCCTGGCGGATCTGCGGTGGCGCATCATCCTGCAGGGTCATGCCGACCACTTCGGCAAATCCACCGTCCTGCTTCACAATCTTGGCCAGATTGGCCAGCAGCTTGAGCTCGTCAACGTTGTCTTCCACTCCTGAAGGACCATGACTGGCAATGATCACCAGCTCCCTGGACGGATTGGTGCTGAACTCATTCGCATTGTCGATCAGGATCTCGGCGACCAGCGGATCGTCACCAGGCGGCTTGACGAACAACAGCTCGGCGTCCGTGTGTACGCGGGGAACACTCGCGTAATCCGACCTGGCCTCACGACCGAATATGTACATCCACTGGCGATACAGCCCGTTGTTGGCGGTGGACGCCACGGGAACCACAACAATTTTCCTGGCCCCGGCTTCGGTCAGATCGTCAAGCGCCACCTGGATGTGCTGCGACATCATCATCGCCATGCCGACGCCCAGTGCGGTGGGAAAAATATTACCGAGCGGCTGAACCTGCTTCCTGAAGAGCTCGTCGCCAACCTCCCGGAAGCCGTGCGTCAGGATCAACACACCCTGCTTGGCCTTTACGTCAGGCGGACTGATGTACCAGGCATACTCCGAGCCCATCATGTCCATTGACAGCGCAATCTCTGCATCGCTGTAGTTCTTGTACAGGCCAACTTTCTCGCGCAGCTCCTTTATCAGCGCCGGATCCATCTGGTGCTTCATGCCGTACAGGCTGCGGCCTTCGGCATCGCGCTCCGTGCTCATCGAATGGTCCATTTTGGAGTGGTCCATGCCATCCATCGCCGGCTCTGCGGCCTGAACCACCGAAACGCTGGCCGCCAGCATGAAGGCCGCCACCCCAACTGCGAAAATACTTCTGGTGAACGTCTTCAGGCTCGTCGTTTGCAAGATTTTGATCATGGTCATACTCCGTGCCATGTAAACAGGAGACAAGAGGCGATCCGGAAAATGCGAACCAATACTAGTCAGCTTGCCCGCCACTAAGCAACCGCTGACGGAGGAATTGCGTGGCCGCTTCAGTCGCGGAAATGTCGGGCATGGCCAACCCGTTCAGCCAGCACAAAAAAAAGCGGCGACACTCCCGCAGGGAATATCGCCGCCGATTACATCGTAGGCGCTGTGGCGTCAGCGACGCCTAGTTGGCAGCAACAGGGTTCATCTCGAACTGATGCCGGATCGATTCGGTCATCCACTTCATGAAGTTGGGGTGGTTGATGAAGCCCTTGGAGCTGAAGTCATATGTCAGTCCGGACAGGTCCTTGCGCAGTTTGGACTGAATCGAACGTGCCGAAATCAGGTTGGTCACCACGATGACATGTTGACCCTTCTTGGTCGCGGCCTCGATCTTGTCGCGCATTTTCTGCACGTTGGCCTGACGGATCTGCGGTGGCGCATCGTCCTGCAAGGTCATGCCAACCACATCAGCAAATCCGCCGTCCTGCTTGACGATCTTGGCCAGGTTAGCCAGCAGCTTGAGCTCATCAGCGTTGTCCTTGGCACCTGAAGGACCGTGACCGGCGATGATCACCAGTTCCTTGGACGGATTGGTGCTGAGCTCATTCGCATTGTCGATCAGGATCTCGGCGATCAGCGGATCGTCGCCAGGCGGCTTGACGAACAGCAGTTTGGCGTCCGTGTGTACCTGGGAACGCTCGCGAATTCAGGCTTGGCCTGTTGGCCGAAGATGTACATCCACTGGCGAAACAGTTCGTTGTTGGCGGTAGATGTCACCGGTACTACAACTATTTCCTTGGCACCGGCTTCCTTCAGATCGTCGAGCGCCACCTGAATGTGCTGCGACATCATCATCGCCATGCCGACGCCAATTGCGGTCGGGAAAATATCGCCAATGGGCTGAACCTGCTTCCTGAAGAGCTCGTCACCAATCTCGCGGAAACCGTGCGTCAGGATCAGCACGCCCTGCTTGCCTTTCAGGGTCGGCGGACTGATGTACCAGGCGTACTCCGAGCCCATCATGTCCATCGACAGCGCAATCTCTGCATCGCTGTAGTTCTTGTACAGCGCAATCTTCTCGCGCAGTTCCTTGGTCAGTGCCGGATCCATCTGATGCTTCATGCCGTACATGCTGCGGCCTTCGGCATCGCGCTCCGTGCTCATCGAATGGTCCATTTTGGAGTGGTCCATGCCCTCCATCTTGGAGTGGTCCATGCCCTCCATCGCCGGCTCTGCGGCCTGAACTGCTGACAGGCTGGCCGTCAGCAAGAAGGCGGCCGCACTGGCCGCAAGAAGACTTCTGGCGAACGTCTTCGGGTTCGTAGTTTGCAAGGTTTTGATCATGGTCATACTCCGTGCCATGTAAACAGGGGGATTAAGGGGTGATCCGGAAAACGTAGACTGATACTAGTCAGGTTGACCGCCACTAAGCAACTGTCGGCCGAAGAATCGCCAGATCTCCTCGGCCGCGGAAAAATCGTGGCTGGTACGGCCAAAAATGCGGGGCATGCGTTTTATAGGGTGGGGAATGGTGTGACCGCCTCCATAAATCGTAATCAGGTCGATTTCCGGTCGATTCTCGACCGACCAGACGCGACGACTTGCCACAGTCCCATCCCGGGCATCGGCGTCCGGATAGCGATGCTCGAACGGTGGATCCGCATAACCCGCCAGCTGGCTGAAGTATTCCGCAGTTGCTTCCACCGGGCGTACGGCACCGCGGCGATTGAAGGGGCCAAGCGACCGGATTTCGCCGCCTTCATAAGGACTGACCGGGTCATCATCGCCATCAATCAACAGCACGGCAACGGCCTGACCGCTGGCATGGCAATTGAAATTGGCACTCGTGGGCAGGCTCGCAGCGATGGCGGCGATCCCGGTAACAAAATCGGGGGCTTCCAGGGCGAGGCGGAACGCCATCTGGCCGCCATTGGAGAAGCCGGCGGCAAATACCTGGTCTGCGTCAATTTGACGCCCTTCCAGGGCGGGATCACCTGCCAGTCTGGCAACCACGGCGCGCAGGAAGCCCACATCATCGATGCCGGGTTCCGGGGTGGACTCCTGGAGTACGCGCCGGCAGTCCTGCCAGCGTTTCTGGTGCCCTTGCGGGTAGACGATCAGGACGCCATCGCGATCGGCAATCTCCTCGAAAGCCCACCCCGTATCGCGACGCATCCGCTGCGCAGTACCACCGGATCCGTGCAGTACGAGCACTACTGATGTTGGCCTGACCACCTTGCGCGGTACATACACCAGAAACGAGCGCGACAGACCACCAAACTCCAGGCGTCGCTCCACCACAGTCCCGGTCAACTCCGGAAGGGGGTAGACGGGCGTGTGCAGTCCCCACCACCAGAATGCCGCTCCGGCAGCAACGATCACCAGCAGCAATGCGCCCAGGGAAGGCAATATCCAGCGCCGGCCCCTGGTCACTGGCAAATGCATCAATCAGGAACCCGGCCGAAGTCCTTCATGTATTCATTCCATTTACGGTCGACCATCGCGAAGCAGTCTGGCGCGCCCTTGACCAACAGATCAATGTTCAACGGTGGCCATTGCTTCGGACCACCTTCCGACTCAAGTTGGCGTGTGGCATCAATCACCATCTTGCTGGACAACGCCCAGTGCGGACGACTCGGATCCGGCATCATCATCTGGGTCTGCGGAATCATCAGGCTGGCTGATGGCTGCCAGCGAGCAGCGAGTGCGTGCAGGATCTGGCTGGGATTGAGGATATCGATATCCTTGTCAACCACGATCACCACCTTGTTGAGGCCGGCGTTGGCAGCCAGACACTGGCCGGCTGCCATACCTTCACCCGGCAACCGCTTGTCGATGCTGATCACCACGACACCATTGGCGCCGCGCGGCGAAATCAAACCGGTGAGTCCGGATATCAATTGCCGGTACTTGAAGAAGTTGGCAGCGGTTTGCGGCGCACGCGGCATGTCGCATGTCAGCCCGGTGAACGAATTGAGAATCCACGGCTTCTCGCGGTGCGTGATGCACTGGATATCCATATAGAAGTTATTGGGCTTCATCGGGCCCTGATAACCATACATTTCACCGTAGGGGCCTTCGTCCAGCCCCTTGTCCAGCGGGACCAACCCTTCGATGACCATTTCGGCATGCGCTGGCACCCGGATGTCGCTGGTCTCGCACTTCACAACTTCCAGTGCCTTGCCACGCATACCGCCGGCAAACTCCAGTTCATCTTCCTGAAAGCCAGCCATCTTTGTGCTGCTGGCACAGAAGGTAAACGGATCGGCGCCCATCACCACGGCGACCCTGGCCACCTTGTCGCCCCGCTTGCGCATGGAGTTGAGAATGCGCCAGCCATGCTGGCTGGGCTCCGGATTAACACTGATCCGTTGCGGCCCCCGAACCTGGCAGCGATAGGTTCCGGTGTTCTTGCCAAACTCCGGGTCATCCATGATCACCGACGTAATGTTGATGTAGCGGCCGCCGTCTGCCGGATTGTTGTGCAGCCAGGCAAATTTCTCGATGTCGATGGCGTCACCTTTGAGGATGACCTGCTTGCAGGGCGCCTGGCTGGCGTCGCTGATTTCCACCGGCGGGATACGCTGCCAGTTGCCACTGCTGTCGAGTCGATGCTCGAGTGCGCGTAGCACAGCGTGATACATCTCGCGATAATCATTGGTGATATTTGCTACGCCGAACAGCTCGGCTTCGTCGGGCCAGCGCCCATAGGCATTGGCCACCAGCGGTCCGTCCCGCCATTGTCCGTTGATGCGCACCCGATCAACGATGAAAGCCGGCGCGTCTTCGATACCAAACTTTTCAATAAGGCGGTAGGCAAATGCCGTCACCTCATACTGATCCTGATCCATCGCTTCGATATGCAGCACACGGCCGCGTCGGTCGAGCGCATCAATGTATTGACGGACAGAGTCAATGGCGGCAAGTTTCATAATGCAGGTTCCTGGTTGACGAACCGGATATCCGGAATCGGGACTGGTGCTAGCATGGTGCTGGCAGCAATTTTCCATACGATACACCGGGATTTCACCCACCATGAAGT
Organism: Gammaproteobacteria bacterium; assembly: GCA_041396045.1. GTDB lineage: Bacteria > Pseudomonadota > Gammaproteobacteria > Steroidobacterales > SHZI01. The sequence continues at coordinate 111,963 of JAWKZI010000003.1, forward strand.
GGCTCGGACGAATGCTCATCGGTCTGGCAGGCGGAATTGCACTGATCTGGTTCGCGGTGGTGGTGTATGCCTACTGGCCCACCGGCGTACAGGAGGTGCCGGCAGCAAACCTCGCCGGTCCGGCCGACCGCTTTGTTCGCGTCGATGGACTTGACCTGCGTTATCGCACCTGGGGTCAGCCCGGCCCCGACAAACCAACGGCGCTGCTGCTGCACGGCTTCGCCAACTCCCTGCAGAGCTTCCGGCTTCTGGCACCACTTCTCACGGACCGCTATTACGTGGTTGCCTGCGATATGCCGGGTTTCGGGCTGTCCGACAAACCGGCGCCCTTGACTACGGCAATCAGCATCAGGCAGAAATTGCAGCCGACCTCATTAAATCTCTGGACCTGCACCGCGTGGTCGTGGGCGGACATTCACTGGCGGCGCGATTGCGTTACGCGTAGCCTTGCAGTCGCCGGACGTGATTGGTCTTGTAGTCATGAATCCGGGGATCATCACCACCGGCGTGCCGCCAATAGCGAAATACCTGGTGTTTCCGTTCCCGCGCCTTCAGGCCAAACTGTTCGGTGATCCGGAATTTCGCAGCAACTTTCTGCGGCGATCATTCGTGAATCCCTCGATAGTGACTGACGACGTGGTGAGGGATCTCAGCCTGACTGCCAGGAGCGAGGGTTATTTGCGTGGCATGACCGCTCTGATGGGTCAATACAGTGACGCCGATGAAGTCCGGCTGTTGCCACAACTCAAGGTACCGTCCCTGATCGTGTGGGGAGCGCAGGATCGTGGCAAGCCTGCTGGCGAATTCGACGAACTGAAGGCAATGCTGCCGTTGAATACAGCGGTACTTGTTCCCACGTCCGGACACTACGTCCAGGAAGAAGCACCGAAAGAAACGGCGGCTGCCATGCTGGCCTTTGTTGACCGCATCATGCCGATTCCCGGTCAGAAGATGTAAACGCATGGCGTCCTTCAGCAAACCGGCTCCATGACCCGCATTGGCACACCGCTGACTACCGGCGCAACCCGGCTGCTGCTGCTCGGTGCGGGAGAGCTGGGCAAGGAAGTTACGATAGAGGCACAGCGTTTTGGCGTCGAAGTGATCGCCGTGGATCGCTACGCCAACGCACCGGCAATGCAGGTGGCGCACCGCAGTCATGTAATCGACATGCTTGATCCCCGCGCACTTCGGCAGATTATTGAGCAGGAGCAACCACATTTCGTGGTGCCGGAAATCGAGGCTATCGCCACTGGCGAACTGCTGGCACTGGAGGCCGACGGATTCAAGGTAATTCCTACCGCCCGCGCCGCGCGCCTGACGATGGATCGGGAAGGTATTCGGCGACTGGCGGCTGAAACGCTCGGCCTGGCCACATCACCGTTTCAGTTCGCCGACACTTTTGAGGACCTGGCTGCGGCTGTCACAGCAATCGGCTACCCCTGCATCGTGAAACCCGTGATGTCCAGCTCCGGCAAGGGGCAGAGCACGGTGCATTCCGCAGCAGACATCCGTCAGGCATGGGAGCTGGCCCAGAGCGCCGGACGTGCCGGTGCCGGCCGCGTGATCGTTGAAGGCTTCATCGACTTCGACTATGAAGTCACGCTACTCACCGTACGGCATGCTGCCGGCACATCGTTCTGCGAACCCATCGGCCACTTGCAGATTGATGGCGACTACCGTGAATCCTGGCAACCTCAACCGATGAGCGATGACGCGCTTCGGAAAAGTCAGCGTATTGCGGCCACCGTTACCGAAAACCTCGGCGGTTACGGCGTTTTCGGTATCGAATTGTTCGTGCAGCAGGAGAAAGTGTGGTTCAGCGAAGTATCGCCCCGCCCGCACGATACTGGCCTGGTGACCCTGACTTCCCAGGATCTTTCACAATTCGCGTTGCATGTACGCGCCATACTGGGCCTGCCGGTGCCGAACATCGCACAACATGGGCCATCGGCATCGTGCGCACTGCTGGTGGCTGGCGATACTGGTAGTCTGGAGTTCACGGAATTGGCTGCTGCATTGACTGAACCCGATACGGGGCTGAGATTATTCGGCAAGCCGGAAGTCCGCGGCAAACGCCGCATGGGAGTTACGCTCGCGCGTGCGGCTACAGTTGATGCAGCGCGCGCCAAGGCCGGCTGCGGCCGCAGCCATACGCAGCTCACCAGGCACATCAATCAATCGTCTGTAGGCTCCGGAACCCGAGCATGGCAAGTACAAGTCGTCGCGAATACACCATCGGTACGTTGGCAAAGCGGGCTCGAGTGGCGCCTTCCGTGTTGCGCTACTACGAGAAAGAGGGATTGCTGGTGCCTCACCGGCGCACCTCCTCAGGTTATCGGGTATATGACGAGGACGCGGAGCGTACGCTGCTCTTCATCAATCGCGCAAAACGTCTTGGCTTCTCCCTGGATGATATTCGGCAATTTCTGGTGGCCGGCCAAAACGACACCGTAAAGAGTGCCCCCGGCAAATCCGGTTCCGGCAAAGCCGCGACCCGTCGCAATGGTCGCAAGACACAGAACGTGGCGCGCATCGCTGAAGACCGCTTCCTGGAAATCGAGCGGCGCCTGACTGAACTGCTGGTGTTGCGGCACGAGCTCGAGGTCTTCCTGCGAGAGATGTCTGACCATTTACCGGCCGCTGACGGCGCGCGTCGCCTGTACCGGCGACTCATTGACAGGGTTTGTGGTCACAGCAGCACCCCGCAGGATGATGCGGCTTCACTCACTGCACTGATGAAACGAATGGGCTGCAACCTGGCGTCGATGCGCAAGAGCAAGTCACTGGACGTGCTACGTGGGCGGCATATTCATGTGTGGCGGGAGCCGGATGGCTACAGTGTGCTGATACCAGGCGACGATCCGCGTATTGCACTCGCACTGCGGGAGATTGCCGACTCGGAAGCCGGTTGCGAGGCACACACCGAACCACACGTAGAGATAACTTCAGAAGGCCACGTTTTCTCTGCCCATGGCGAGAATGCATTTCTTTTTGCCCAGTTCTTTCTGGCCCTGGAGAGCGCGCCGGATGGTGAGCTGGTTCCCTGATCCGCTGCTAGCCTGCACGAGTGACCGGCCTGGCAAGCACGCCTTCCAGACACAACAGGGCCCGCTTGCGATCCAGGCCGCCCGCATAGCCGGTCAAATCGCCATTGCTGCCCAGGACGCGGTGACACGGCACGACGATGCTGACCGGATTCCGGCCAATGGCTGCACCTGCTGCGCGCGACGCGCCCGGCGAACCCGCCCTCTCTGCAACGGCGGTATAGCTGCTGGTCTTGCCAGGCATGATCCGGCGCAATGCCGCCCAGACGGCTCTCTGGAATGGCGTACCACGGAGGTCCAGAGGAACCGAGAATGACTGACGGCCATCACGCCAGTAACCGGCCAGCTCATGGTCAAGTTGTACCAGTACCGGATGCTGCGCATCAACGGGAGCGACCAGTTCGCCGGGGTGGTGTGCCTGACCGTCGAACCACAGACCCGCCAGACCTTTGCCCGTTGCAACGGCGGTGAGCGGGCCAAGCGGCGAGTGGAAACGGGCCTGGGCCTCGTATCTGTGTTGTTCATCGACTTGTACTGACATGCGCCTGTCTCCTGATCACGCTTGAAACATTCAGGCTGCCAGCGACCGCCACAATCGGGCGACTGCGTAGGCTCGCCAGGGCCGCCAGGCTTCGGCACGCGCCCTGACCTGTCGGACATCACGGGTACCCAGTGCGTTCAACACACCTATATCGGTGGCCGGGAAGGCATCGGGCCACGCCAAGGCACGCATCGCGATCAATTCGGCGGTCCACTCGCCGATCCCCGGCAAGGCGCGTAGTGCGGTCATGTTGGCGTCCAGGGGCGCTCCCCGCTGCAAACAGAGCCGGCCTTCGGCAACTTCAACAGCCAGAGCCTGCATGGCGCGCACGCGTTGCCGGACTATGCCGAGCACACCCACGTCGTCCGGACGGGCGACAGCCAGTGTCGTCGCATCCGGAAACAACCGGTTCAGGTCCTTGTAGGGCGTCTGGATCCTGGTACCAAAGCGCTCGACCAGTCGTCCAGTCAGGGTGCGCGCTGCCGCAACGCTGACCTGCTGACCAAGAATCACGCGCACGGCAATCTCGAAGCCATCCATGCCACCGACTACCCGCAGTCCCGCCACGGCTTCTGCGCACTCACGCACCGGAACACGTAGCCAGCACCGGATCGATGAGTGCCGGATCAGCATCCAGATCCAGTGCCTGCCGTGCCCTGGCCAACAGCAAACCGATGGCAGGGACCAGTGCAGGCGACGGTACCAACCAGACCTCGTGCCGGTCCGGCACAAAACGGAGGCCGACCCAGCCTTGCAGAAGTTGCCCCTGATGGCGAAGCGCGAGTGTGCGGCGCAAGGTACTTCCGGCGACTGTCTCAACACCAGGCAACGACCTCGTACGGAAAAACTCCAGCGTGCCGTCAATGTCGTACGGCGGCCGGTAGCCCAGACGCACCGACACCAGCTCGCCTGATGCCGCCGGATCCTGCGGGTGCCGATTCTGCAGACCTTCGCCACGTAATTCAGACGGGCTCAGCCGATAGCGGGCCCTGAAGACTGCATTGAAGCGACGCACGCTTGCGAAGCCGCTGGCCAGTGCCACCTGCGTCACCGGCATGCGGGTGTCGGTCAGGAGTTGCTTGGCCAGCAGGAGGCGGCGTGTCGTCAGAAATTCTATGGGCGAAACGCCATGCACCTCGAGGAAAATGCGTCGGAGGTGCCGATCAGTGACGCCCAACCGTTTCGCGATAGCCGGCATGTACGGATCCTCGCCCGCCACAGCGGCACGCTCGATCAATAACGCCGTCTGACCGGCCAGGGTTTTCGATGAATCCTGCAGCGACAGGCCGGGAGCCAGTTCGGGCCTGCAACGCAAACAAGGCCGGAAACCGGCACGTTCCGCTGCAGCAGGCTGCAGAAAGAACCGGCAGTTGCTGCGTTTGGGCGTCCGCACCCTACACACGGGGCGACAGTAGATGCCGGTGGAAGTGACCGCGACGTAAAACCGGCCATCGAAGCGGGCATCGTGCGCCACCAACGCCCGATAGTAGCGATCAGCCTCTGGAACGGACGGGATCTCATGCGCTGGCATGCCATGCATTATGCGCGGCCAGCCAGGCATGGCTGGCCGTTTTCGGACCTGTGCCTGCCGGAACTTGTTGCCGTGAGGCTGCTGCATTGCCAGCACAGTCCCTTGACCTTCAAGCCCTCTTTAAGGTGCAACATCGTCATCGTACAGCCGGGATTCCGGCCTCCGAAGGAGCAGATTTCGATGAACGCCACCGTATCGCCGGCCATTCGCCTGAAGATCCAGGGAATGGATTGTGGCAGTTGCGCCCTCACGATTGAGCAGGCCGTGAAGACAGTGCCCGGCATCGACTCTGTCCGCGTTGACTTCACCACAGAAACGCTGGAAGCCACAGGTTCTGCCAGCCGCGACCAGATCGAAGCGCGCGTCAAGACGCTGGGTTATCGCATCGGGGACGGAACGGAAGCGCCCCAGGCGCCACGGCCCGAACTGCGCGGTTTCGGCGGCTTCCTGCGCTACCTTGTCAGCGAACGACGAACCCAGATCGCATTGGCAGCCTCACTGCTGTTGATCGTCGCCGGTGTGGTTGGGATGTCTGTTGTATGGCCGCTGCTCGAGGCTGCCTTGCTGGCCACTGTGGTAGTAGTCGGTGCGCCAATTCTGGTCAAGGGTCTGCGATCGCTGCTGGTGGCCCGCCATGTGACGATTGATCTTTTGATGGGTATCGCCACTGTCGGCGCCGTCGCTATTGGTGAAACCGGGGAAGCCGCGGCCGTTGTGTTGCTGTTTACGCTGGGAGAAGCCCTGGAAGCCTATAGCGCCGAGCGGTCGCGAGACGCGCTCCGCAGTCTGTTGTCGCTGCAACCCGACGAAGCGACGGTACTGGAGGAGCACCGTGAAAGCCACGACGAACCCGCGCACGCCGAACACAAACACGGAGCGGCGTGTACCGGTGCCGGTCACGACCATGACCATGAGCATGACCATGAACAGCATGACCATGGACAGGATGCCCATAAACAGCATGACCATGAGCAGCACGACCATGGACAGCAACATGACCACGGGCACGCGCCGAAGTCGGCGCCTCAGTCAGACTCGGCCGGGGCCGAAGTGCATTATCACCAGCGCCGGCGTCCGACCGCCGCGGTGCCGATCGGTGCGCATGTGCTGGTCAAGCCCGGCGAGCGCATTCCGCTTGATGGCCGGATCCTGCCGGTATATCCAGTATCAACCAGGCTGCCGTCACCGGGGAAAGCATTCCTGTAGACCGCGGTATTGGCGATGACGTGCTGGCCGGCACGATCAACGGCCCCGGCGCACTCACGGCTGAAGTGCTGCGCACTGCAGGTTCCTCGACAATTACACGCATTGCCCGGATGGTGGAGCGTGCGCTGGCTGAGCGTACGCCGGCTGAGCGCTTCATCGACCGCTTTGCCCGCTGGTACACACTGCTGGTGGTGGCCCTGGCAGCCTTGCTGGTTGCCGTGCCCGTGCTGGTCTTTAACCAGCCGTTCCTGGATCTGCCCGACGGCACACACGGCTGGTTGTATCGCGGCCTCGCCATGTTGATCATCGCCTGTCCCTGCGCACTGGTCATCAGTATCCCGGTCACAGTGGTCAGCGCGCTGACGCGGCTCGCCCAGCTTGGCGTCCTCGTAAAGGGCGGCGCTCAGCTTGACCGGCTTGCCAGCATCAACATCATCGCCTTCGACAAGACCGGCACACTCACAGCCGGCCGTCCGGCCGTTACGGCAATCCGCGCCGCGACTGCGCCCATCCGGTCGCCGCCAACGATGACTGTGACGTCTGCGAAGACGTAATGGCCGTGGCAGCCACGGTCGAGACTGCTTCCGAACATCCGCTGGCACAGGCGGTTGTCATCTCCGCGCGGGATCGCGGCGTCGCCAATCGCCTGCCGCAGGCGATGAACGTCACCGCCCATCTGGGCCGCGGCGTGTCTGGCGAATTGGCTGGTGAGCGCATTGCAGTGGGCACTCACGACCTTTTTGCCCACGGCCCCGATTGCGCTGATGAAGTCTGCGCTGAAGCCGCCAGCCTGCAGGCCGGGCAAAACCGTGATGCTGGTGGGTCGCGGCGAGCGTATGGTCGGCTACATCGGTGTAGAGGACGAACCGCGACCGGATAGCGAGGCCATGCTGAAGGAATTGCATGCCTCCGTCCCGAACCTGAAAACAGTCATGCTGACCGGCGACAATCGCAATGTGGCCGAGTCTATCGCCCGGCAAATCGGCGGGATCGATGCTGTTCGTGCCGAACTGCTGCCGGAGAACAAGCAGAACGTTGTTCGGGAACTTCAGGCGCAAGGCAAGGTTGCGATGATCGGCGACGGCATCAACGATGCACCCGCACTGGCACAGGCAGATGTCGGCATTGCCATGGGCGGCGCCGAACGGCGCAGGCCATGGAAACTGCGGATATCGTCCTGATGCAGGACAATCTGCACGCACTTCCGCAGGCCCTGCGCATCAGTCGGCTGACGCGCCGGGTCGTCAAACAGAACATCGCACTGGAGTCTGGGCCTCAAGCTGGTGATCCTCGCGTTGGCAATCCCCGGCCTTGCGAGTCTCTGGCTGGCTGTACTGGCCGACGTGGGCGCCACGCTGGTGGTCACCCTGAATGGCATGCGCATGCTCCGCGCCAAATAGGGTCTTCCCCTGCAGGAAGGCGTTCAGGCGCGAATGCTGTCGATGGCGCCTTAAGCCGTTACTGCAGGACGAGGGTCTGGCACCGCGACAAACAAAACCAGATACCGAGTGCGGCGGTCAGCAGAGCACCACCGAGCATCGGCAGGACCGGCAGCAGCGAGTACACCAGTCCGCAGAGGATCGGCCCGAAAATCATGCCAATGGTCGGCGCCGCAGACAACAGACCTGCAACCGCACCCTGCTCTTCCGGTAACACGCTGAGACTGCCTGCCGCATTCAGACCCGGGGCCGTAAAGCCGAAGCTCAGCTCCAGAACAGCCCATAACTGACATACAGCGACAGCAGTCCCGGACCAAAGGCCAGCAGCAAGAGCCCGGCCGTCAGCGCGATCGCAAACCCGGTCCTGAGCATCGTGGCCGGTGTCGCCTTCCAGCGCTGCAGAACCACTGCCTGCACAAACACTGTGACGAACGCCATCGACAGCAGCGCAATCATCATCGTGCGCTGCGCCTGACCGAGATTCGTGACTCCATACCGGTCGGCAATCCAGCTCGCTGTAATCGTCTGCACCCCGGTGAAGACACCAAAGACCACCGCCCAGCCCACCAGGTACGGCAGGATGCGCGGATCGGCGACGCGCAAGCGGAGGTCCTGCCGGGCACCAACCTTTCGTGGTGGCTCCGGCAGCGCTTTCCACGCCCACATACCGGCACCGGCAGCCAGAGCCGCAGCGACATACATCGGCAATACCGGATCGAATACACCCAGCGCCCCACCGAAAGCCGGGCCAATAATGGTTCCCAGCCCGCCCGCCATCGCAACCAGCGCCATCCCCTGTGCGCGGGATCCTTCGTCGGTGGTATCAGCAATATAGGCCGTGGCCGCCGGATTGATCCCCCCCACAACGATCCCGTAGGCAAGACGCAGAATCAACAGCAGGCCAAACAGCGCGCCGGAGGTCACGATGCCCATCAGCCCCAACTGCACCCCGAACGCCAGCAACCCGTAGCCAATGGCATATCCCGTCAGCCCGATCAGGTAGACCGTCCGACGACCAAGGCGCTGACTGGCTCGCCCCCAGCGTGGCGCCGAGAAGGCCAGCATTACGTTGGAAGCCGCAATGATGAAACCGAGCTGCCATTCTTCGAGACCCAACTGGCGCGCCAGCGGGGTGAAGATCACAAACAGCAGGGATTGCCCCATGCCATAGGTGATGAGACCGACCAGGAGGATCAAACGGTCGCGTGGCACGGAAGCAGCCATCCGGAACTCCTGAAATCGCCATGAATACGCCGGGAAAAGTGGCGGGCGAAACAGGATAGGCGAATTTCTGTGGCTATGGCGTCCGGCAGGTAGCCATCAGGGCAGGTCGTGTCAGGAGGACGTGCCGACCACCCTCCGCCGCGTATACGGCACCACTTCCATAAGCTTTTCGGCAACATGATCGGCCTTCAGCCGGCGCCAGAACTCTGCGGTCAGCAGATCTCCGTGCTCCCGGACGAACTCGTCGCGCAGGTCACCGCGCAGACCCAGGAAATCCAGGAATTGCTCCGGAAACACATCGGTGGCCCCCACGAAAAACCACGGATCGGCCCGCATTTCATCCTCGTCGTCCCGTGCCGAGGGTAAATCGCGGAACGAACATTCGGTAACGAGGCACAATTCATCGTAGTCGTAGAACACGACCCGTCCATGTCTGGAAACACCAAAGTTCTTCAACAGCAGATCGCCAGGGAACACATTGCTCAAGGCCAGATCGCGAATCGCCTGGCCGTAGTCCCGGATCGCCCGCCGGGCAGCATCCGGGGACGCATCCCGCACAAAAACATCCAGCGGCTTCATGCGCCGTTCCATGTAACAGTGGCTGATGATGAGATCGTCGCCGTCGACCCTGCAAGTATCTGCCGCCGAATTCAGCAGTTCCTCCAGCAATGGGGCTGCGAACCGGGCTTTTGGAAAACGCAGCTGCCGGAATTCCTGTGCATCAATCAACCGGCCCGCACGGTCGTGCTGGAACACAAACTTGTACTTCTGCATCACTTCATCACGAGATGCATTCTTGGGCTCGGCAAAACGATCGCGGATAACCTTGAACACCAGCTCGGAGGAATACATCGTGAAAACGATCATCACCATGCCGCGTACGCCCTCGGCATGTACAAAGGAGTCGGTAGATGTTGCCAGATGGCGAAACAGGCTGCGAAAACGTTCGGTCTTGCCCTGTTTTGCCCGGCCCAGCACGGTGTAGATCTCGTCCCTGGGCTTGCCTGGCATGATTTCACTCAGATAACGTACTGCCGGCTCGACGTCGGGCAGATCCGCATGAAAATAGGAACGTGAGAAGCCGAAGAGTGGTCGCACTTCGTATTCCGACATCATCACGGAATCAACCATGACCCCTTCCGCCGGATGTGCGAACGCGATCACCAATGGCAATACCCATGCGGGACCGCAGACCCGACCCACCAGATACGCGCGAGTGGATCTGTAGAAAACGGCCTCCAGGATTTCGAGGTGCAGGCCGGTCTGGTTCACGCCTCCCCGGTTCTGGCCAGATGCATGCTGGCTGGCCTGCTCCCCGCCATCGCCAGACAGTCCGCGAGCAACCAGAACCGCGCTGATTTCCCCGGCTACAAATTGACTGGCGGCGCCACAATCGACATAGCAATGTTTCCAGGGAGCGCCGGACAACAGGGTTTCGACGGCCTGCAAAATGGTCATTCCCGATCCAGCGGCACGGATCGGCAATTCGCCGGGTTGCGACGACACAGCGGCTCCACGCTCTTCATCCGCAATACTGGTGAACTCCACCTCATGGTTCACACCAACCGTATTGAAGACCTTGCGCGTGAGCGAGTTGAAGAAAGTGGCGTAAAACTTCCGGTCAGGACAGGCGACGATGAGACTGGCCAACTCCAGCTTTATCTCACGCCACATCTCACGTTCGGCGATGTGGCCTCCGAGTTGGCAGATCAGGTCAGCCAGACACTTTTCTACCCGGTGATCGTAGAGTTCGATACGCTCCACGGCATCGCGCTGGCCATGCTGCCACTCGCGATCCAGAAAGCGCCGCTGCGCCCGCCGGGTGATGCTGCCGAATGTCCGGTGATAATCTTCGAACGCACTGAAGATCGCGGCAGCCGTCCGGCGCGCGCAGGGACCGGTTGTTGCCACTCCGATAGCTGCCTGGCTGGCGGACTGGTCCGGCGCGCTAGCTGGCCACGCTCCCATGGAACTGTTCCGCCTCCGTGCTGCCCTTCATTGCGGTCGTCGACGTTTCACCGGAAATCACGGTCTGCACAGCATCGAAATAGCCGGTACCAACAAAGGCCTGATGCTTGGCCGCGCGGAATCCATGTTTTTCGTTGGCAAATTCACGTTCCTGAAGTTCCGAGTACGCCAGCATCCCGGACTGCTTGTAGGCTCGCGACAGCTCGAACATCGAAAGATTCAGTGCATGCCAGCCCGCCAGTGTTATGAACTGAAAGCGATAGCCCATCTCTGCCAGGCGCTCACGAAATTCCTTCAAGGCTTCCGGTGGCAACTTGGCCTTCCAGTTGAAGGACGGCGAGCAGTTGTAGGCCAGCAATTTGCCGGGAAATCTGGCATGAATAGCCTTGGCGAATTGTTCCGCCTGGGCGAGATCCGGCTTGGATGTTTCACACCACAGCAGATCCGCATAGGGTGCATACGACAAGCCACGATCGACAGCCTGTTCAAGCCCTGCGCGTACCTCGAAAAAGCCGTCACCGGTACGGCCACCGGTCAGGAACTTGTGATCGCGCTTGTCGTAGTCTGCCTGCAGCAGATTGGCCGCATCCGCATCGGTGCGTGCAACAAGAATGGTAGGCACACCCATGACGTCGGCGGCAAGTCTCGCGGCCACAAGCTTGTTGATGCATCCTGGGTAGGCACCAGAACCTTGCCCCCCATGTGTCCGCAGGCATTTTTGGCAGATGACAACTGATCCTCGAAATGCACACCGGAAGCACCTGCGCGGATCATGGCCTTCATCAGCTCGAAGGCATTCAGATTACCGCCAAAGCCGGCCTCCGCGTCGGCGACAATCGGTGCCAGCCAGTCGATTTCCGTATCGCCGTTCATGTGGTGAATCTGATCGGTACGTAGCAAGGCATTGTTGATGCGTTCCACTATTTTGGGCACCGAGTCCACTGCATACAGACTCTGGTCCGGATACATCTCACCGCTGCTGTTGCCGTCGCCAGCCACCTGCCAGCCCGAGCAATAGATCGCTTTGAGTCCTGCCTGCACCTCCTCGACCGCCTGATTGCCGGTCAGTGCGCCCAGCCCTGCCACCACCGGCTCCGAATGCAGCAGTCGCCAGAGAGTTTCTCGGCACCGAGCCTGGCCAGGCTGTGCTCAATGTGGATGGAGCCGCGCAGCCTGACCACATCTTCGGCGCTGTAAGGACGCTCAATGCCCTTCCATCGAGGACTGTCCTGCCAGTCGCGCTGCAGTTGCCGGGCGTCAAGGCGTGATTGTTCGTTCGGTTTGCGGACTGGCTCATGGCCGTCTTTCCCGTTGGTTCATGTAGGTGTAAAAAGTAGTGGCTCAATGACCGGTGTTGTTGCGGCAGGTGCTAACGCCACTTGCCGTCAGGGCAGCTTCTCGTACGCTGGCAAGGTCAGAAACTCATCAAATTCGGGCTGACGAATCATGTCGCCGAACAATGCCGCAGCGGCCTCGAAGTGGCCGCTTGCGAAGCGCTCTCCGCCCACTTCACTGACGATTACGGCCAGTTCTTCCTTCAGTGCGCTATCGAAGCGGGCAGCCGTTATCAGCTGACCGTCGGTCGTTTGTGCGCCGTGACGGATCCATTGCCAGATCTGCGCTCTCGAAATCTCGGCTGTCGCTGCGTCTTCCATGAGGTGATAGAGGGGAACACAGCCCTGGCCGCCGAGCCAGGCTTCAACGTACTGCACGCCCACCCGGATATTGTGACGAAAACCCTCATCGGTAATCGCGCCATCGGGAACTTCCAGCAAATCTGCAGCGGTCACTGCAGCATCGTCACGCATAACCTCAAGCTGGTTGGGTCCGGTCATGACCGAGTTGAAGGCATCCAGTGCAATCTCGGCCAGTCCAGGATGGGCGATCCATGTCCCGTCGTGACCGGCCCTGGCCTCGCGTAACTTGTCGGCCCGCACTCGGGCCATCGCTGCCTCATTGGCAGACGGATCGTTCTTGATCGGTATCTGCGCTGCCATGCCGCCCATGGCATGCGCCCCACGCCGATGGCAGGTCCGTATCAGCAGGTCTACGTAGGACTGCAGGAAGTGCCGGTCCATCGACACGCTGCCACGGTCCGGCAACACAAAGTCACCACGGTTCCGGAATTTCTTGATGTAACTGAAAATATAGTCCCAGCGGCCACAATTGAGGCCAGCAGAGTGCTCACGCAACTCGTAAAGGATTTCGTCCATCTCGAAGGCCGCCAGAATCGTCTCGATCAGGACGGTGGCCTTGATCGTTCCGCGTTTCATGCCCAGCCAGTCCTGCGCACTGACAAAGACATCGTTCCACAACCGGGCTTCGAGATGACTCTCCAGTTTCGGCAGATAAAAATACGGACCCGTACCACGAGCAGCCAACGCCTCATGGTTGTTGGCCAGATACACAGCGAAATCGAACAAGGAGGCCGAGATGGCTTCCCCATCGACCAGCACATGCTTCTCCGGCAGGTGCCAGCCACGAGGGCGAACGAGCAACGTTGCAGTCTGCTCGTTCAGACGGTATTGCTTGCCGGTTCGCGGGTCGTTGAAACTGATGGTGCGATCGGTCGCGTCCTTGAGGTTCTGCTGACCGTGCGCGATGTTGTGCCAGGTCGGCGCGCAGGAGTCCTCAAAGTCGGCCATAAAGGTGAGCGCCCTGGAATTCAGCGCATTGATCATCATCTTGCGTTCGACCGGGCCGGTTATCTCCACCCTGCGGTCTTCCAGATCAGGCGGCACCGGAGCCACCCGCCATGAGTCAGCCCGAATGCCCCGGTTGTCGGGCAGAAAGTCCGGCAGGTTGCCTGCGTCCAGCAATGCCTGCCGGTGCCGACGCGCGGCCAGCAGGTCTACCCGACGGCGGTTGAAGTTCCGGTGCAGGAAGGCCGCCAGAGACAATGCGCGCTCGCCAAATGCACCTTTGGCATCCTCCGGGATGGCGGCCTGCACCATGGCCGGCGCGCCGTCAGCCGGTCTGGCCGTGGCTTTTTTTGCCGGAATATTTCCTGCTGTAGTGGTTCTTGCTGTTTCCATTGACCCAGTCTACGATTAGTCTCGCGGTAAATTTCACATCGAAAATTTCACATTGTAAATTTCACAAGCTTGTAGCGGTCTGCCGCTTGGGTGCCATTTACAAAGCAAATGTCCGGGCTCCTTCGTAAAAGTCACTTTCTGGGGCCCAAGATCCGCGGGTTGCGTAAACGCAATGGCTTGACGCTTCAGGATCTGTCGGCGCGGTGCATACAACTCGACGCCGACCTGGCCCCCTCCGTTTCATACCTGAGCATGATCGAGACCGGTCAGCGTATTCCATCGCACGAATTGCTTGATCTACTTGCGTCTGTTTTTCAGAAAGAGACCCGCTGGTTTCTCGACGAAAATCCCGAAGTCAGCCCAGGGCCTCCCCCACCCAGGCACGGTGGCGTCACACGGGTTCCATTGGAACCCGGATTCCTGTTTTCCAGGGATCTGCTTGAAGCGGCAATTCCGGAACTGCTGGTCCAGACGGGGACCTCGGCCCGCCAGTTTGCCCATCTTCTGATTCGCTCCTACCAGGAGATGGCACAGAATGACTTTCCCGATCTGGAGCGATCCGCCGAGGAAATCGGCGAGCGACGGTTTCCACTGACCGTCGACGACCTGCTACACCTCTGTAAACGTCACGGCATAGCAATTCACTGGTTTGACCGGCGGACCTTGCTTGCCCGGGACAACGACCGCGAAGTCCGCAGCATGTTCCGTTCGTTCTTCGAACCGCCGGCAAGTATTTACATGAACCGGCAGTTGCAGAAAGATCCGGCACGCCTGAAGTTCGACCTGGCCGCACACCTTGCCCACAAGGTTCTGCACGGCGGTGACGGTCTGAAGTCTGCCCATGCAACCGGTGGTGAAATGGGCGGGAGCCCGACCGGGGCGGAACAGAACGCGACCGGCATGAACGCACAGGACGCACTGTTTGCGTGGCGGGATTTCGAGTGCAGCTTCTTTGCCGGGTCCCTGTTATGCCCCAAGCGGCCGTTCCGGCGCTTTCTGACCCGTGAGAGCTATCAGGTGAACGCCGGCATGCGTCTTGAATTGACGCCGGCCGTGATCATGCGTCGGATGACAGCCGTATCCCCCTATCGTCACTGGCATTTCTTTGATGCGTATCCACCCGGGTTTCTACGGGCTGTGTATCGGGGTAACGGCATTCCGCTACCGTGGGGCAATCTCGCGATGGTTTCCGATCCCTGTCCACACTGGGCCGTGTTCCGCATGCTTGAGCAGGAGCGGAAGGCCCAGCCATCCTCCCAGATCTCGGTGCTAATGGACGGCACCCGCTCACTTCTCTACTGCTGCCATTCGGTGCGAACCAAAGACATGGCCGGCAACCCGCACGTCTTGTCGGTCGGAATCGATCTGGTTCCAGCGCTGGAGTCGCAGGGCATTGATGCCGACGAAGTGGTTGCCAGCGTTAGCCGCGCGTGCCGGCGTCAAGGAGGCCAGGCAGCCGTTCCGACAGCGGCCGCGGACTCGATTCGCGCCGCCGGGAGGGTGTTGAATATTGCATGGGTCGGTACCGCACTGGACTACCCGGCAAGTGTGATCTGCCCACGCAGCAACGACTGCCCTCGAACACCAAGATGCAGAACTGCCAGCGGCGCTTCACGCGCCGCTGAAATCAATGATGTTCGCCAGCAGATTCTGAATCTGGCTTCAGACAAGGCCTGAAAAATCATCCGCTGCCGGACATCGCAAGAATGATTTTTGCTTCCGCGCCGGTCACCGGGGTGACGGACAGACGATTACCCCGTCGCAGGACCAACATGTCCGCGAGTGCTGGCACAGTGCGAAGGACGTCAAGGCCAAGCGGGCTCGCAAACTTGCTGCCAAACTGTACATCGACGGCAAGCCATGTGGGCTCGTCCGGGCGACTCCTGCTGTCGTAGTACTCCGATTTCTGGTCAAACTGCGTCGGATCAGGGTATGCACGACCGGCAATCTTCATGGATCCGACGATCCCGGGTTTCGCGCAACTTGAGTGATAGAAGAACGCCAGGTCGCCCCTGGCAAACTCATCACGAAACATGTTGCGCACCTGGTAGTTGCGTACACCGCCCCAACTGGTTCGACGATCAGACTTCAGATGGTCGATACCGTAAACGGATGGTTCCGATTTCATCAGCCAGTAGTTCACCGCAAAATTCCCACGACTCGCAGTTTCGTGCGCAGTATATCGATCGTGGCTGATTTCTCCCCGGCGCGTGACTCCCCTACGACGGCACCGTCTCGACCACCTGCTCGGCACTGCGGGACTTCAGCGCGAATCCGGCGACAGCAAGCAAGGCGGTCAGGGAGCCCAGAATCAACAATGCGAGCTGGTATCCGGCAGCACCACCACCCTGTGAAGCTGCGACACCACCAATGACTGCTGCCCCGGCCAGCAGGCCGACTGACATGAATACGGTCAGCAGTCCCTGTGCCGAGCCCCGATCAGCCGCCGACGCCTCGTTCAGAACGATGAATCTGAGCGGTGCGCCCAGCAGCGCTGAAAAGCCGAACCCGCCGATAATTCCGCCAATCACGAAGATGGCAACAGTCAGGTCGCTAAGGGCGTAGACAAGTGCGCCGATTGACACACCGGCAAGTCCAAGCTGTACGATCACGCGGGATCCGAACACATTAAGCAGCCGCCCCATCAGAGGCGCGCCAACAGTAGTCGCCAGCACGGATGGCAGCATGAGCAGGCTGGCGTTGTAGTCGGTAACACCAAGGGCCTGAACAGCCAGTGCAGGAAAGAAGGCGGTACCCGCTTCCAGAGTACCGGCACCGATGGCAATCGCCACGGTCAACTTCATCTGCATGGAACCCAGCAGTCTTGGCGGCACAATCGGGTCTGCTGCCCGACGCTCGGCACGCCAGAAAATCGGTGCGGCCACGATCCCCAGAACAACGAACGGCGCAATCGGCATGGAAGTGAGGCTGGCCACAATATTCGCGGTATCCATTTCGGTGAATATGATGGCAATACAGGCCAGCAGAAGTGACAGGGACAAGGCCCCGGCCGCATCAAACGGCTTGCGTTTTGCAGCCCCCGAGCCCGGCAACAGCCGCAGCGATTGCCAGATCAGGACTGCAACGATCGGCAGATTGATGAGGAACAGCCAATTCCAGGAAAAGCGCAGCAGAACACCACCAAGGATCGGACCGATCAAAAAAGCAATGCCGAAGACAGCACCTAGCAGTCCGAGGGTCGGGCCGCGGCGTTCCGGCGGAAAAGAGTCACCAATTACGGCACTGGCAACCGGAAATATGCCACCGGCGCCAAAGCCCTGAATTGCCCGCCCCAGGAGCAACACACTGAAGGACGGAGCCACCACTAGAATCAGCGATCCAAGCCCGAACAACGCCAGATTCACAACATAGATTGAGCGCCGGCCAAAGCGGTCGGAAAGCTTTGACATCAGCGGTGTTCCAACGAGCTGGAACAGGATGTAGATATTGAAAATCCAGGCCAGGGAGCGTGTGTCGATATCGAAATCAGCCTGTATCGCCGGCATTGCCGGACCGATGATGGCCAGATCCAGTGCGCCCACCAGCACACCCATGAAAAGAACAAACAGCAGTGGCTTCAGGTTTTTTGGAGAGTTCAAAGCGAATACCCTGTATCGACGGCGTTAATGAAAATCTTCAATTTCCCAGCAGGCAAGTCACAGCGCGATGGAGTTCGCGCTTCACCAGGGACTTGTCGACGCGTAGTTGTGCCTGACCTGCCGCAACCTCGACCAGGCCACGAACAAGGGCAGCAACCAGGCCCGCATCTCGCCGCTTGCCCCTGAGACTCTCGGCAACGGCAGTGTTGAGCACAGTGGCCGGTGCATCGTGCAACTTCATGACCTGCTGTTGAAGGCGTGGCGCATCGCTACGAATTTCCGCCATGAATTCGAGCGTGGCATGGGCCGGACTCGTCGCAAAATCGATCTGCAGATCCAGCCATGCACCAATCCGGTCGGCCGTATCTGTATACAAGTCACCCATCGACTTCATCTCTGCCAGATAGGCTTCCATGTCCCGCGCAACGCAGGCGAGAAGGATGAAATCCTTGTTGCCGTAATACCGGTATAGCGAGTTACGTGCCAGCCCAACGGCACTCGCGATATCGTCCATGTCGGTACACCGATAGCCCTTCTCGCGAAACAGCTGGCCGGCCGCGTCCAGAATGCGTGCCGTTTGCACGCGCACGTGCTCTTCGATACTTGTCGCGTTGATACGAGGCACAGGCAGGCACACACACCGGCAGAAGGGAGAGCCGGCTCCGAAAGCACTGGAGGCCATAAGCTGCGCCTTTAGCGACGTTTCGTCAATATGTGTCGCTAACTTCCTCGTTCTGGTCGGTGTTGAGCGACCGGGCGATTGCGCGTGTCTTCAGGCTCCGTTTCATGTTTTTGTGTATGCTTTGCGCCACCTGTCGATGACAGGTGGTGCAGAGGGAATGGGAACTTGAGGCAGTCGGCGCTCGTTCGGATGGGGTGATCCGCAGGGCATACGGCGGCCATAGGGTGGCCGTTTCCGAGGCCTCTGAAGTTTGGTCCTTGGAAAATTCTGATTACAGGAGAATACGGATGAACACAATGATTCGTCAGGCGTGGCTGGCCGTGCCGATGGCGCTGCTGCTACTTGCTGGTTGTGGTGGCAAGCCCGCCGACAAGGCTGCCGAGGCTGCCAACAAGGCAATGGATAGTGCCTCGCAGGCAGCCGACGCTGCGAAAGACGCTGCTGGTGCGGCTGCAGATGCTGCTAGCGCAGCTTCCAGTGACGCTGCTTCGTCAATGGGCGACGCCGCATCGGACATGTCTGATGCCGCATCCGATGCCGCCTCTTCGGCAATGGATAGCGCCGGCGACGCGATGGACGATGCTGCTGACAAGATGAATGACGCTGCCGACAAGATGAAGAACTGAGCGTAATAAAAACACTGTCCTCAACGATCTGAGGTACGAAACAGGGGCCGCATTTGCGGCCCTTTTTTTGCGTCTGCCGATTGGCAAGCGCGAAGCCTCCAATGTATGTTGCTTCGACGGCAACCCGGAAAATACATTATGAAAAGAATCATCCTTGCCATTGCACTACTCGGCGCAGCGGCCGCGAGCCAAGCCTCCGTCGTCCAGCTCGCTCTTGATACACACTATTTCGGCCGTTCCGGTTCACCATCTTCGTCAGGCATAAATCCGGGACCCGCCTTCGCCGGTGATATCGGCAGTATTGCGACACCCACTTACTGGTACGACACCGACACAGCCGAGCTCTCCGGCTCGGGCGTCACTCACCTGCGCATAGCCAGTGGCCCCACCGCGATGAGTCGCCATTTCGACCGCCTCATCACGGATCTGAACATCGTGAACGGCAGCGCTGCCGGCTCCACCGCCTATGAATGCGTGAGCGGCGGCTTCGGCGCCCTGGTGGGCGCAAACATGTGCGGAAACTATCTCTGGGGCGACAACTTCATCGATGACAGCTCCATTACCTACTCGGGTTTGACCTTCAGTCGCATAATGGCTGGCGACGACGTAATTGCCGGAGCTCCGCAGTCCATTTCGGATTACGATCTGCTGGTCGCGAGCTGGGATGGCAGCACCCTGACACTGGAGTCGCCGGAGTGGACCGCTGCCGGCGGTACTGCAGGTCTGCAGATGAACTTTTCCGCAGTCCCGCTGCCGGCAGCCATCTGGTTATTGGGTTCAGCTATCGGCATCCTGGGTCTGGCGCAGTTCCGCAGCCGGGCAACCTGAGCTGAAAGCCACCATGTGCGCCTAGGGCTTGTGTAGTCTCCCACCATGAAATGGCTGCGCAGAGTGGGCTATGGGCTGGGCGTGGTGGTGCTGGTCGGCGCCATAGCGCTGCTGATCGCTGCGTGGGTGTATCGCGACATTCCGGCCGAGGTTCTGGAAGCCAGGTACACCACCTCCCCCTCCCGTTTTCTGAATATCGACGGTGTGCGGATGCACTATCGCGACGAAGGGAGCGGCCCACCGATTGTTCTGATTCACGCGAACTTCGGCAGCCTCCTGAGTTGGGATAGCTGGACCGAAGCGCTCAAGAGCAAGCATCGGGTGCTGCGGTTTGATATGACCGGACACGGCCTCACCGGGCCGGACCCGTCCGGCGACTACAGCCTCGAACGCACGGTGCAACTCACTGAGCGCTTCGTTGATGCACTTGGACTGCAGCGTTTCACGATCGGCGGCACTTCGCTGGGTGGTACGGTTGCCATGCACTACGCGGCACGCCACCCGGATCGGGTCGACCACCTGATATTGCTGAGTCCGGGCGCTCTTGAAGGACGTGCCGTACAGCGTGCCGGTCGGGGGCAGATTCCCCGGGTCTTCAATATCCTGGAATACATCACGCCGCGGGCTCTGGCCAAATTCATGCTGAAAAGCCGCTTTGGAGATCCGTCGAAGGTCACTGACAAGCTGATCGACCAGTGGTATGAAATGTGGTTGCGCGAGGGCCAGAGGCCAGCGATTCTTGCGCGCCTGCGCAGCTACTCAAGTGCTGATCTGGAAAAGGTAACGGCCGCAATCCGTGTGCCCACCCTGATACTGTGGGGTGAGAAGAATCCGCAGGCGCCAGTGGCGCAGGCCGAGGAGTTGCGCCACATGCTGGTTAACGCCCCCGATATCAAGGTCATCACTTATCCGGGTGTGGGCCATATGGCAGCTGACGAAGCCGGCAGTACGATTGTCAGGGATGTGAGCAGCTATCTGGACGGTAACGACTGAGTCGATATGAGACGCGTTATCGGCATGATTCCCTGTTTGCTGGTCGCCTGTTTGCTGGTCACCGCATCAGACGTTACTGCCCAGACCACCGAGAAAAGGCTGCCAACAGAGTCCAGCGATCAGGTTACAGATCCCTGGAACACAAGCACCCGGTCGCCGGCCTCATCACAGGAAGACACCAGTCCTCCAACCGAAAGTACATTGAACCTGACGGTCTATCCGCGCCTGGGCAATGGTGCGGCACTGTTGCCGTATCGTAGTAGCCGTCGCCTGCGGGACGGGCCGGCATACGCAACCGGTGTAACAGCAGTTGTCACCCGTTGCGCTGACGGCAGTCAGCGTATAACCGCGCTGATCATCGGCGGCCACATGACGCCACTCGATAGCCAGTGCGACAACACGCAGCAACCTTCCAGCGATGTCTCCCGGACGAACTGCGATGCAAACCGCTGGACCTGTCGTTGAATGGACCTGCCGTTTCAGGCAAGCCCGGCCAACTATCCGGGTGTGCCGGATTGCCACTTGCTATGCTTGACGCTGTCCATCGGACAATCACTCGCCAAATCTGGAGGTTTACCATGCGCCGACTTGCCCTGCCGCTAATCGCCACCTGCCTGTTTGCCGGCTTGCCGGCGATCGCCACCGCTGCTACTGCACCGGCAGATGCAATCAAGTATCGCCAGGCGGTAATGGACGGTATGGCGGCCCACGTGAACGCCGTCCTGTTGCTCGTCACCGGCAAGGTTGACCACCCGGACCAGGTGAAGGGCCACGCAGACGCATTGGCGGCTCTGGCCGAGAACGCCAAAACGGTATTCCCGGCTGATTCGGGCGGCGCAGACACCAGGGCGTTGCCACTCATCTGGGAAGACCGTACCCAATTCGACGAAATTATGGTCAAGCTCACGAAGTCAACTGGCCAGTTGCGCGATGCCGTCGCAGCCAACGACAAGGCCGCCTCGATGGCTGCCTTCAAGGCAGTCGGTGAGTCATGCAAGGCATGCCACGATCGCTACCGCAAACCCAAGGATTGAGTGCACTGATGCAGGCAATCTGATTGGAAACAACGCTGACGAACTCACGAGCCGGATCGATGATGAGAATGGCATGTTGGCCAGGTATGTTGGCCATGGTGCTCCTGGTCGTCGGCACACAGGCGGCGCTCGCTGACGCATCATCCCTCATCGAGCGCGGCCAATATCTGACCTACGCCGGTGGTTGCCTGACCTGTCATACGGCTGACAAGCCCGGGGCAATACCGCTGGCGGGCGGTCGGGCCCTGGACACACCTTTCGGAACCTTCTATTCGCCCAATCTGACGCCCGATCCGGACACCGGCCTCAGGAACTGGACCGACGAAGACTTCGAGCATGCCTTGCGCGACGGCCGCACGCCGGATGGCAGCTTTTACTATCCGGTGTTTCCATACCCGTCTTACACGGGCCTTAGCGATGCCGATGTCCGGGCCATCGCCGCCTATCTGCGCAGCCTGCCGCCCGTACGACAGGTCATACCTCCGCATGACCTGCCTTGGTACTTGTCGTTTCGACCCGTCATGTATGGCTGGAACCTGCTGAACTTTCGGCCACAGCGCTTCGAACCGGACAACACCAAAACGCCAGGCTGGAACCGTGGCGCCTACGTGGTTCGGCATCTGGGCCACTGCGGTGAGTGCCATACGCCCCGCAACTTGCTGGGAGCAGTCGACCAGAAACGCGAACTCAGCGGCAATCCGGACGGCCCCGAGGGCGACAAGGTTCCGGATATCACGCAGAACCGCATTACCGGTATCGGTCGCTGGTCCACCAGCGAAATCGAACTGTTTCTGGAGATCGGCATACTGCCGGACGGCGATTTTGTAGGTTCTACGATGGGGGCCGTCATTGATGACAATACCGGCCACCTCACGCCGACCGACCGGCAGGCCATTGCAACGTACCTGCAATCCGTCGATTCGCCGGAATTGCCATAATCGGCGTGATCACGCCCGTGAGCCTGGTCACACTCTGAGCGTGCAGCTGCTGTTACATTGGCGGTGCCAGTAGAAAAAAAACAATCAGATGGCCAATATCCCGCCCCCACGCCTGATCCCGGTGGACTGCGCCCGCTTGCAGCTCGGCATGTATGTGGCCGAACTCGACCGGTCGTGGCTACACACCACGTTTCATGCGCATGGCTTTTTGCTCAGTCAGCCCGAGCAAATCGCGGAACTACAGAGCATCTGCGCATATGTATATGTCGATCCGGCATTATCCGAGCATGACGAAGGTGAGACCGGGATTGTTGAGGAATTTGGTACCGGACTGACCAGTTGCATTGCGGCCCTGTCGACCAGCGACATCGACACGCCAGTGGCCCGACAACGCCGCGAACTGCATGAGCTCGGTCATGTCTTTGCCGATGCGGTGCAGGAATTGCGCCAGGCCCGTGAATTGCCGATCACCCGGCTCCGGCGCGCCCTTGAACCCGTAGTCACAAGCTTGCTGGCCGATACCGACACCCTGCCCTGGCTGATTGCCACGGAACTCAAGGTAGCGTTTTTGTATCGTCGCGCCATCGGGTCCGCAGTACTCATGGCCATGGCTGGCCAGAAGCTTGGTTTCGGACACACCACGATCAGCGAACTGGCGTTGGCCGGACTGCTGCTGGATATCGGGAAGGTCTCCGTACCGGTCACCATTCTGGCGAAGTGTCAGCCGTTGACCGGCCATGAGCGCCAATTCGTGGAACGCCATGTACGGCGCGGTCTCTACATGGTGCGATCCGCCGCAGTACTCCCGGAATCGGTGGAAGATGCGGTACTGGGTCACCACGAGCGACTGGACGGCAGCGGTTATCCGCGTGGCCTCCATGGTACGCAGCTACCGCTGCCAGCCCGGCTGGCAGGTGTAGTCGATACCTATGACGCCATGCTGCAGGATCGGCGTTACGCTCGTGCCGTGGCACCACACGACGCCATGCGGGTCGTAAACGGCCTTAGCGAGCGAAAATTCGACACGGCGATCGTACGCAGCTTTATGCGCACGCTGGGCCTGTATCCCACAGGCTCCTGGTTGCAGATTTCTGACGGGCGGCTGGGGGTGGTGCGATGGCAGGTTCCTGATGCACCAACGCGGCCATTGATTGCCATTTTGAGTGACAGCGCGGGTCGAGCCCTGCCAACAGGTCCGATGCTCTGGCAGCCGGCTCGTCGCGGGGACATCCTGCGCGCCTTGCGGGCCGACGCCGTCACGATGCCGCAGCACCAGCTTGATCAGTCCTTGAGAACTGCGTCTGATCTGGCTGCGTGAACCGGTTTCGGCCTCTGCTTGACATACCTCCGCAGTTGCGTCGAGTATCAGGAGATTGGTGCGCAAACAATGCAATCCAGCAATAACACTTTTTAACAACAACAAGTTGCCGGTCGTGACCTGACGTATCGTCACGGTTCGGCCAGTCTGGGCAGGGGGCGCGGTCTCGTCGCAACGACGCTGCAATTCGGTACTACAAAGCTGTCACAGCTGATCGGCCTTGGCTATGAAACTGCCATGCGCCCTTCATCCTGGCAGACTTTCGCCGAAGAACTCGCGGTCACTTCCGGTTGCCGCGTGGCTATCGTCATATACGTCGACCACACCGACCCCCACCGCTCATTCGTTGTCAGTGGTGGCATCGGCGATGACTTCGACGAGCAACTGTCTACGCGCCTGTTCCACGATGGGGATGATCCGTATTGGACAGCCATGCAAACACTGCGACCCGGTAGTGTGCAGCTGGGCGATGACATTATCAGCAGGGAGGCACAGCACAGGAATGCCTACTACTCGCATCTGTGCAAACCATGGTCCCTAGAGCACTTTTTGCTGAGTTGCATAACCACAAGAGACGACGTCTCGGCATTCCTTACGCTTGGCCGCACTGACCGCGATCCACCCTTTCAAACGGCAGACAAGACGTTCGTCAGCCAGCAACTTCTGACCCATTTGCAACGTAGCCTGATTCTGGGCCGGGAGTTGGCGGTGGCCCGCGATGGCCAGGCCCAGATGACAGCAGTGGTCGACATGGCACCCGACGGCATCGTGGTGTTTGATCACAATGGGCGCGTCACGATGGATTAACCGCCGGGCCACGGAATTGTTTGCGAATCATGACCGCTGACTGTCGTCAATGGACGCCTGCACGCTGCCGACCCGGCTGCCAACGCTGACCTGGAGGCCGCGCTGGGCGTGGCGCTGTCACCCGCCAAGGCACGTGGACGCAACGCCAGGCCAGAGGCAAACCCGGTTGTCATTGCGCGCCCTGGTGGCCATCGCCCGTACAAGGTGGTGTTCGCGCCACTACAACGCCCGATTGGCGCCAGCGCACCGCCCATCGGCAGTGCCGCCGTTGCCACCATCTACCGGCGATGGCGGACCAGTTACAAGTCGTTCCCGGCGACCCTCCGCGAGACCTACGGACTGACCCGCGCCGAGACCCGGGTGTGCCAGGCGCTGCTCAACGGTCGTTCACTGCCAGAGGTATCCGCCTATCTGGCGATCAGCAGAAATACGGCCAAAACCCATCTGGGCCGGATTTTTGACAAGACCAGCGTACGCTCGCAAGCTGCATTGCTGCGGCTTCTGGCCTTCAGCGCCAGGGGCTCCCAAGTTACCAATTGCTTAAGATTTCCGCCACCGGCAGTACAGGTGCCAACCGCTAGATTGGCCCTACTGACGAACGAGATGACGCCGTTCCCCCCGGCCAGTCTCGCGAAGACAGGTTAAAGACGAGTGCTTTCACGGGCCGGCGAGCGCAAGCTCCCGGCCCGTTTTCTTGTCAGCCCGGCTATCATTCACCTATGCGAATCCTGGTAATTGAAGACGATGCCGGTGTCGCCGGCTTTATCCTTGGTGGCCTCAGGGAGGCTGGCCATACCGTCGATCACGCGACGGACGGTAAAGACGGCCTCTCGCCACTACAGGCGACTACGACGCACTGATCGTTGACCGCATGCTGCCCGGCGTGGATGGCCTGACCATTCTGCGCACACTGCGGGCGTCCGACAATTCGACGCCGGCACTCATACTGAGCGCGCTTGGCGAGGTCGAAGACAAGGTCAAAGGCCTGCGTGCCGGTGCCGATGACTACATCGGCAAGCCATTCGCCTTTGCCGAACTCATGGCCAGGCTGGAGGCAATTACCCGACGCCCTGCGCGCGAGGGCAGCGAAGAACCAACCGAGTTCCAGGTTGCCGACCTGCACATCAACCTGCTAAGTCGCGATGTACACCGCGCCGGACAGAACATCAACCTGCAGCCGCGTGAGGTTCCGTCTTCTCGAATACCTGATGCGCAATCGTGACCAGGTCGTGACTCGCACCATGCTGCTTGAAAATGTCTGGGACTACCACTTCGATCCACAGACCAATGTGATCGATGTGCACATCAGCCGGCTGCGCCGAAAAATCGACAAGGGCTTTGAGGCACCCTGATTCACACCGTCCGTGGGGCGGGTACAAATTGAGTGAATCCGCTTAGGCTGATCAGGACCTCCACCTTCCAGCTTGCCTGGTGGTACATGGGGATCTTCGGCGCATCGGCCCTGGTGCTGATCAGGGTCGTATGGTGGGTGACCGTCGGTTACCTCGAGGAACAGACCAATTCAATCCTCAATGAGGAAATTCAGGGCCTGGTAACCGAGTATGGCCAGCGGGGCTGCCCGGATTGGCGCGCGTCATCCAGCAACGCATGGCCAGCAACGTCGGTACGCCAACCTACTATCTGCTCATCGACCGGGACGGCGCGCGCCTGGCTGGCAACCTGCAGTCCTGGCCTGCGGAGTCACCAGATAGTGGCGGATGGTACAACCTGGCCCGCAGCGACGGACAGGGCAGAACGACCAGAATTCGCGGACGCGCCGTCTCATTGCGGGCTGACCGGCACCTGCTGGTTGCCCAGGACCAGAAACCGCCTCGACGCCACCCGCACCTGATCAACGAAACATTTCGCTGGGCGCTTGGCGGCGGGCTTTGCGCTGGCCCTGTTTGGTGGCTTTCTGATGAGCTACAGCGTCATGCGCCGCATCGAGGCCATCAATCGCGCCAGTCGCGAAATCATGGCGGGTCGCCTGCAGCGACGCATGCCCGTGCGCGGCGTCAACGACGAGTTCGATCAGCTGTCCGGCAACCTGAATGCGATGCTGGATCGAATTGACTCCCTGATGGAAGGCGTCAGATCGGTAGCCGACAATATTGCCCACGATCTCCGTACGCCGCTCACCCGACTCCGCGGGCGCCTGGAGCGCGTGGCGGCACGGCCGGATCTGGATGACGAGTTGCGCGAAGATCTGGGCGCGGCCATGAGCGACGCGGATCACCTGTTGGCGACATTCAGGGCCTTGTTGCGCATCGCCCGCATCGAGATCGGGAACACTCGAACAGGAATGGGAAAGCATAGATCTGCGGACGCTGCTCGGCGATGCCTGTGAACTGTACCAGGCGGTCGGCGAAGAAAAGGATATCTCCGTTCAGCTTGGTGGTGGCAGCGGCAACGTACGGGGCGATCGCGATCTGTTGTTCCAGGCACTGTGCAACCTGCTCGACAACGCGATCAAATATAGCGAGTCGGGTACGGTTGTGGTGCTTGAGTCCCACCAGCTGGATGACCAGATCCGTATCTCGGTTGCCGATCGCGGTCCTGGTATTCCGCCGGATGAGTACGACAAGGTCCTTGATCGTTTCTACCGGTCCGCCAGTGTTACTGGCGTGCCGGGCAGCGGACTCGGGCTTGCCCTGGTCAATGCGATCGCCCACCATCACGGCGGCAAGCTTGAGCTAAACGACAACAAGCCAGGCCTGCGGGTCACGCTTACGCTCCCGTTGAACTCCGGCGCAACGCAAGGCCTTCCGGGGGTTGTCGCGCCTGAAGCTACCGCTTAGCAACGAAAGGCCCGCCTGCGAATTGGCCCTGTTGGATGCAACCCGGTAGGCTGGGCTTCCGGCCAATGTAGAGGTGCTGTCCGTGGATCGTTTTCTCATCAGAGCCCTGTTAGCGGCGCTCGGTTTGTGGGTCGCCTCCGCGCTGATCAGCGGCCTGGGATTCGACAGTGGTGCGTGGCTACTTATCACCGCCGTCCTGCTTGGCATCATCAATGCCGTGGTGAGGCCCGTGGCCGTGATTCTGACCTTGCCGATCACTATCGTTACGCTTGGCCTGTTCCTGCTGTTCGTCAATGCGGCAATGCTGGCGCTGGTCGCCTGGATACTTCCGGGATTTCATGTGGCTGGATTCTGGCCAGCCTTCTGGGGCTCCATCATCGTGAGCCTGGTAAGCTGGCTGGGCTCGTGGTTTTTTGGTCCGCGCGGGCGCGTCGACGTGATTATCCGGCGGGACCAGCCGTAGCGTAGTTGTGGCACAGGCTCCTGGATCGACTATTCGAGGCCGCGGCGTCGCTACGCGTCCTCCGGGGCGATTTGCACGCCAGAAAATCCAGCAAGTGCCGCCCACAGACTCGATGAATAACGGGCGGGCCGACGATGAACTCTGCCGGGGTCCTGACACCGAACTGATTCCCGAGAAAATTCGTAGCATCATCTCGCGCAACCAGTCGCCCGATATTCCCTTCGAGCAGTCCATCAACCCCTATCGTGGCTGCGAACACGG
Organism: Gammaproteobacteria bacterium; assembly: GCA_041396045.1. Lineage (GTDB taxonomy): Bacteria > Pseudomonadota > Gammaproteobacteria > Steroidobacterales > SHZI01. The sequence goes on from JAWKZI010000003.1 coordinate 140,298, forward strand.
CTGCGTCTATTGCTACGCACGGCCGTCGCACGCCTATCTGGACCTGTCCCCGGGACTGGACTTCGAACAACGCATCATCACCAAACCGGATGCTGCCGCCACCCTGCGGCGCGAATTGTCGAAGCCGGGCTACCGCTGCCGCCCGATTACCCTGGGTTCCAACACTGATGCATACCAACCAGCCGAACGGGAACTGGGCATTACCCGTGAGCTCCTCACCGTGCTTGCCGAATTCCGGCATCCCGTCAGTGTGATCAGCAAGTCAGCCCTGGTGGAACGGGATATCGACATACTCGAAGATCTGGCCCGGGATAATCTGGTGGATGTTCTGATCAGCGTGACCACGCTGGACGACGAACTGAAACGGCGTATGGAACCGCGTACGGCAGCACCGCGACGCCGGATCGAGATCCTGCGACGGCTGAATGCCGCCGGCATTCCGTGTGGCGTACTTGCTGCACCGATGATTCCAGGTCTGAACGACCATGAGCTGGAGAGAATTCTGGCGGCTGCCGCGGACGCTGGCGCCCGGTACGCGGGCTATGTGCTCCTGCGTCTGCCGCATGAAGTTGAACCGATCTTCAGCGAATGGCTGCAGGCACAATATCCCTTGAAGGCAGCCAAAGTACTGAGCCTGATACGGCAAACACGCGGCGGCAAGCTCAACGACGTACAGTTCGGTCGGCGAATGCGCGGCGCAGGCCCACTGGCGACACTGCTGGCCCAGCGCTTCAGCGCCGCCTGCCGGCGCCATGGATTCACGCGCCGCTCGTCAGCTTCGTTGAATGTTTCCCGGTTCCAGGTGCCGTCGCAGTCCGGGCTCCAGATGGACTGGCTGGATCCGTAGTCCGCGTCAACGGAAATGGTTGCCGAAATAGTCCTTGGGATCGAGCCCGTAGGCGCCAGGCTCCAGGCCGTGCAATATCCAGCAGGCGTCCCCCTCAGCGACACCTGCGGGTTTCTGCTTCAGGTCCAGGACAACCTGGCGACCGACCGGGCGTTTGGCGGAATCCAGCAACAGCATCAGCTTCGGGCGCAGGCGGCGCACGCGATTCTGTTCGATGACCAGGGCGACCTCCCCGGTATTGAGCTCCACCAACGACCCGGTGGGAAACATGCCAACGGCTTGCACAAAATGCTCGATCAGCTCTTTCTGGAAAACGGTCCCGGACTGACTGTTCAGTTCCCTGATGGCGTCATAGGGTGAACGAGCCGCTGCGTAGGGCCGCTTGGTTGTCATGGCATCGAAACAGTCAACCAGCCCGGCAATACGGCCAAAGACCGGAATATCCGTACCCGCCAATCCCGCCGGATAACCCGAACCGTCATGTCGTTCATGATGGTGCTGAATCATTGCGATGACATCGGCATTGAGGCCCGACGTCGCCTTCACTAGGCCAAGCCCCACCGCCACATGCTTACGGACGATGGCACGCTCTGTTTCGTCCAGCGGACCTGTCTTGGCCAGAACATTGCCGGGCAACCTGGCATTACCAAGATCCAGCAACATCCCGCCCAACGCAAGGATCTGCAGGCCGGCGCGGTCAAAGCCCAGATGACGACCGAGGATGACCGCCCACACGGCACTGCCAATGGAACGTTGCGTATCGTCCGGTTCGCGCTTGCGCAGGCACACCAACCATGCCATCGCATCCTGGTTGCGCAGGATGCTGTCGATCAGCGGGATGGTTACCGCCTTCAATCGCGCCGCATCCAGTGGCTTCCCCTGCTGAAACTGCTCCAGCGCATTGATCAACACCCGTGCGGCAGCGTCATAGGCCAGCACGGCCTTGGGTGCCTCAACGCGTGTAGACACCAGGTTCCTGTAGTGTCGGATCTGAAAGAAGGTAGCCAACCGCCCACTGCGATCAAGACGTGCGATGGCGTCGAACAACCGGCGTTGCAGGTTACGCGGCGGTGGATGTTGCAAGCGCTTGGCAGGTGTTGCCAGCGACTGCGCATACTGATCTTCCCGGCGGCGCGCGGCCAGCACCTTGTTCGTGGGCATCGAGCCGCGGGTAGCGTCGACATAGACATGCTGGCAGTAATGGCGAATCTGTTGCAGGTCCTTGTCATCGCGAATCTCGAACCCCTGGAACAGGAATGGCGTTTCCAGCCACGGCCGATCAAGCTGTGCAACGTACATACCGCACTCGAGGTTGGCGGTATCAATTTTCAGACGTTTCAGGAGCACAGAAAAACCCTTGCGGCCGACATCCGGCCGGCAGGCACTGTTGCCATATTATTCAGCGCCGTCGGCCGCCGCGCGGCGGCGGTCACAGTTTTGCAAACGACGGGCGGTGAAGCCCATAACGAGGCGGTGGTTCCGCGACATCGGTACGATGGAGCCCGGCCTGCACTGGAAAATACGCCATGACCGATCAAAAGCCCGGGCACGATCAGCAATTCACCACAGGAGCTGCCGTTGATAGCCATTTTGCATGGATACGTACGCGCCTGAGTGCCGAGCGGACCATGATGGCCTGGATACGGACAGCAGTTGCCCTGATCGGCTTTGGCTTTACGATCGTGCAGTTCTTCGAACGGGTCGCCGGCTTCGCGAATCACACGGCCGCTGTCAGCAACACGCCGCGCTATGTCGGCCTCTTCCTGATCGGAGCGGGCATCGTGGTTATTGCCGTATCGGTATGGCAATACCGGGCATTTCTGAACTACATGTGGGATGCACCATTTGCATCCATCCGTGTCATGGGCAAGGTGCCCGGCGAAACACCCGTTTACGTCATCTCGATCGGCCTGATTTTCGTTGGCCTGTTTGCGTTTGTCGCCGTCTACTTGCAATTGTGATTCAAGCGCATCGATAGACGATGCAAAACCATCATACTGCGCAAGTCACGCCCGTACCGCCGAGCCCGCAATAGCCACCCGGATTCTTTGCGAGGTACTGCTGATGGTAGGCCTCGGCATAGTAGAACTGTGGTGCCGGAAGGATCTCACTGGTAATGCGTCCGAAGCCGGCCACCTCCAGGCGTGCCTCAAATGCGGCTCTGGATCGCTCAGCCAGTACGCGCTGGGCTTCGTCGAACCAGTAGATTCCCGAGCGGTATTGAGTACCGACATCATTTCCCTGACGCATCCCCTGAGTCGGATCGTGCGACTCCCAAAACACGTTCAGTAGCTGCTCGTAACTGATCGCGGCAGGATCGTAAATCACCAGCACCACCTCGTTGTGTCCGGTGCGTCCGCTGCAAACTTCTTCATAGGTGGGGTTCGGCGTGATTCCGGCAGCATAACCCGCTGCTGTTGAATAGACCCCCGGGATTTCCCAGAATTTACGCTCAGCACCCCAGAAGCAACCAAGGCCGAAGAGTGCCCGGCGCATGGCCTCCGGGAAGGGTCCGGTCAGCGGATGACCATTGACGAAGTGCTGCGGAGGCACCGCCATCGGTATCGAGCGTCCGGGCAACGCGTCAGCGGACGAGGGCATCTCAAGTGACTTGTTCCGCGACAACATCGTTATGGATCTCCCGGGTGATTTCGCACGTCGTCAGGCCGATAATAATGCCATCAAACAGGCTCGCCTGCATCGTTCCTGCCGGGTACCCGGTCAAAGCCGGCAGGAACGATGCGTACAAGGCTTTGGTGGTGTAGCTTTCGGCCATGCCGCATGCCCGTGAAACAAGCTGTCGCGAGTGGGCCCGTCCGCCTGGCACCTTGTGCCTCGCGTTATTGATCGCTGCAACTGCGGTGTGGGGTCAAAGCCCCGAAAAACCGTCCGCAGAAATACCAGCAGACGCTACAGCAACAGAAGAACACCCGACTGCCCGCAGCATTCCCGACCTCAAGCCAGAATCGGATCAACTGGCTGCGACGCGGGAACGCTTCCGGAACCTGATGGCTGAGGGTCGACATGAGGAAGCGACGCAGGTCGCCTCGCAACTCGTAGATCTTGCGCGGGTGCGCGACGGTCCGGACAGCACCGCGTTCGCCAATGCGCTCAGCGATCTGGCCACAGCTCAACTTCGTGCCGGTAACCGGTCAGACGCAGAAACCAATTTCAAGGCAGCCCTGGTCGTTGTGGAGCAGCACCTGGGATTCCTGTCGCCAGAATTGTCACGGCCACTGTCCGGGCTCGGAGCAACCTACCTTGCGAACGAACAGTATCAACAGGCCGCCAAAATGTTCGAGCGGGCCCTGCATGTCAATCATGTGAACGAAGGCTTTTACAATCTTGCCCAGAACCCGATTCGCGACGGCCTGACTGAAGCGTATCTGGGCCTTGGCGACCTCGAGGAAGCCAATCGTCAGCAGGAGGCCCAGCTCTACGCGCAACAACGCAACCTGGGTCCGGACAATCCGGAATTGATCCCGGCACTCGACAAGATCGGTCGCTGGTACAGTCATACCCTTCAGGCTGAGTCCGCACGGCTTGCCTATCAGCACACCGAGCGGCTGGTGGAAGATCGTTCCGGAAAAGATTCGCCCGCTCTCGTGGAACCGCTGCTGGCCATCGCCAGCACCTATCGACAGCAGGCTTTGCTGCCGGTTGATCCGGACAGCCAGCAGGGCCCGGAAACCCTACTGCCAAAGAGCGCTGCATCATTGCGTCAGGCGCTCGACATCGTCGATCAGCAGCAACCTCCGGATACCAGCCAACGCGCACACATCCTCGTTGAGCTTGGCGATCTCTATCAGCTATGGGGCAAGCGAAACACCTCCCGCAAGATTTACGAGGAGGCCTGGCAGGTCTTGTCCGCAGCACCCGATCTTGAAGCGACGCGAAATCGGTACTTCGCCCAGCCAGCCCGTATCGTTGGCGCGGTGCCGCCATCCATATTTCCCGTACCGGCGCGAACGGCATCGCCACCAACGGCCAAAAAACTGGAGCCTGGATATGTCACGGCGCGGTACAGCGTCAATGAACTGGGCCAGGTTAGCGACGTCACCATTGTGGAGGCCGACCCGGCCAACCTCATCGAAGGGCGTGTGAGCGATGCCATATCCAACGCAATCTACCGACCTCGCTATGTCAGCGGCGTGCCAGTTGCCACTGACGGGTTGATCTACAGGCACGACTTCCGTTATGCACCGGCAAAACTCAAGCAGGCAAAGAAGGATCCAATCACAGACGCCGGCGATGACAACAGCGGGCAGGCGCTACAGCAGCCCTCCTCGATACCGGCGTCGGAACCTGAGCGCGACTAATAGCCGGCAGCGGCGCAACACAGCACCAGCGATTGACTGTCAAAATTCCGTGTACCACAGGTGCGTCCAGCACGATCCGCGCGCAAATCCTGCCGCGAGAAATCTCCCGGGCCCAGAAGATCAGCCATTTCCTTGGCATAGCCGGCCATCCACGCGGATGTTTGCCCGCAAAGCTGCGTGATCGTGCCACTGGCCAGGCAATGCTTCCGGCTATCCGTCAGGCCGTCGAGGTCGAGCGTGTCGACCGCCTGCTGCATGCAGCTACCGGCCGGAGCACGCGGGGTGGCTGCACAAGCCACCATAGCCAGGCACAACACGGCCAACAGGCTCCGCCGACGTGCGCACATCCGGACAATCAGCCTAGAATACTGCATGCTCTACCGTGTCATTCCCCTGCTCTTGCTATGCCTTGTCAGCATATCCTTGCCGGCGGCCCTGCCAGCGACGGCCGATCTCAGCGGCGTATTGCTGCGCAATGTCCGCCATGGTTTCGTTGACTACGATGGTATCCGCGCGGATCCGGCCTTCGAACGCTATGTGTCCAGCCTCGCCAATACACGTCACGATGATCTGGACGACCAGGCCACACACCTCGCCTTTCTGATCAATGCCTACAATGCGCTGGCCATCCAGGGCATTCTGAACGGCTACTCACCATCATCGATATTCGGACGTTACAGCTACTTCAAGCGGCGCAAGTACAACCTGCTGGGCACTCAAACCACGCTGGACGAACTCGAGAACAGGCAACTGAGGCTGCTCGGTGATCCGCGCGTGCACTTTGCGATAGTGTGCGCCTCCCTGTCCTGCCCGCGCCTCTCGAGTCAAGTCTACTCGGCGGACCAACTGGAGTCCGAACTGGACGCCGCAGCTCGCGCCTTCGCAAACGACGGAACGCGCAACCGCTTCGACGTGTCTCGAAAGATCGCCTTCCTGTCCGGCATTTTCGACCGCTACCAGGCAGACTTCAGTCAGTCGGCGGGTTCGGTGCAAAAGTATCTCGCACGTTATGTCAGCGACCCCGCAGCAGCAGCAATCCTCGCACAGGATGGTTTTGCTGTACGGTACGTGGACGACGACTGGGATCTGAATGGTGTGTATCGCGGCAAGCCGCGCTAGCCCGGGAATTAACAGTCCAGGTACCTGCGGTCGTAAGAAATACGACATCTGGATGGTCCTGTTTAGCGAATACCCCGTCAATACGGCCAATCAGGAATTCCTATGCGTATCAGGAAGCACACCATCAGCAAAGCCAACGACATCAAACCGTCCGAGATTACGGCGGAGCAGCACTTCTTCAGTCGCCGGACATTGCTGCGTTCTGCGGGTTTCATGGGTGCCGGGGGCCTGCTGTCCGCTGCGCAATTGTCGAAGGCTGCAGCAACCGGAAATGAAATCCCTGCCCGCTACAAACGACTTGGCGATGTCGCCAAAAGTCCGTACAGCACCACGGAACCGCCGAACACTTTTGAGGAAATAACGAGCTACAACAATTTCTACGAGTTTGGCACTGACAAAGGCAGCCCCGCCGAAAAGTCTGCAAAGTTTCAGCCCAGGCCCTGGACGGTCGAGATCGACGGTGAAGCCGAGATAACCGGCAGCTTCGATTTCGACAGCCTCTTGAAGCCTCATGCGCTGGAAGACCGCATCTATCGTCATCGGTGCGTCGAGGCGTGGTCGATGGTAGTCCCCTGGGTTGGTGTGCCGCTTGCAAACGTACTGAAGCGGTTCAAGCCCACATCAAAGGCAAAGTACGTGGCGTTTGAAACTGTAATCCGGCCAGCAGAAATGCCCGGGCAAAAGTATCCGATTCTGGATTGGCCGTATGAAGAGGGGCTGACCATCGCCGAGGCCATGCACCCGCTGACGCTGCTGGTTGTGGGTGTATATGGCGTCGAACTGCCCAACCAGAATGGTGCCCCGCTGCGACTGATCGTGCCGTGGAAATACGGCTTTAAAGGGATCAAGTCGATCGTGCGTATCAGCTTCACGGAGCAACAGCCACCGACCACCTGGAACCTGTCGGCGCCCAGTGAATATGGCTTCTACGCCAATGTGAATCCGGCAGTCGATCATCCGCGCTGGAGTCAGGCCTCGGAGCGGCGAGTGGGATCGGGACTTAGCGCATTGTTTGCCGGTCGCCAGCCCACCCTGCCCTTCAACGGCTATGCCGACCAGGTGGCCTCGCTGTATCAGGGTCTCGATCTGCGCCAGAACTTCTAGATTTCCAGATCGGCGCGCCCGATATGCCCACCCAACGTCAGGTTCGGATGTTTGGCGCCCACTGGCGCATATGGCCTGTGCGCTGCCGCTGATTTACCTGGCGCTGCGTCTCATGGAAATTGGCAGCCTCCGGCTGGGACCCAACCCGCAACTGGTCATCAGGGATGAACTGGGCATCTGGGGATTGCGGCTGCTGCTGATGACGCTGGCCATGACGCCACTGCGCTGGATCCTGGGCAAATCCTGGCCGTTGCAATTCCGGCGTCTGCTGGGGCTATGGAGCTTTGGCTATCTGGCATTGCACTTCGTGACGTACTTCCTCCTGGATCGCTCGCTGGATCTGCCAGTGATCGTCGAGGACATCGTGAAACGGCCGTTCATTACCGTCGGCTTCGTGGCCTTCCTGCTCCTGATGCCATTGGCAGCGACGTCGACGAAGGGCTGGCAACGACGACTAGGGACGCGCTGGTTGACCCTGCACAAGATGGTGTACGTCGTGGCCGTCCTTGGCTGCTGGCACTTCTACTGGCTGGTGAAAAAGGATGTGCGCGAGCCGCTTGTTTATATTGCAGTACTCGCGGTACTGCTGGCCCTTCGTCTCTGGAAGCGTGTCCTGGAACCTCGCCGGCGCGCGCAGTGCCAGGAAGCCGCGATCAGGAACTGACTACTACAATGCGTTGTCGCCGGTTTCTCCGGTGCGGATTCGCAAGGATTGATGCAGATCCGTGACAAAAATCTTGCCGTCCCCGACCTTGCCAGTGCGGGCTGCCGCGCTGATCGCTTCGATCACGCGCTCAACCAGGTCATCGCTGACCGCAACTTCGACCTTGGATTTGGGCAGAAAGTCGACCACGTACTCGGCCCCACGGTATAGCTCCGTGTGTCCACGCTGGCGGCCGAATCCCTTGACCTCGGTAACCGTCATTCCATTGACGCCGACCTCCGCAAGCGCATTGCGTACGTCGTCCAGGCGGAATGGCTTGATGATTGCAGTGACTAGTTTCATCGTAACTCTCAGATTGCGGCGGCTGAATTCCGGCGCCAGGCTGGTATTGGCGAACCGTCCAAACCTGGCTCCCGATCCCGGCTTTACCGGTCCGGGCTTGAGCAGGCTATGGGAGATTCTACCGCTGATGCACCCATGCGAGGAGCGCGTTCTGTGCTTCCTGGCCACCACCCCAGGTGGCTCGGGCCTCGTTGACCACCAGCACGACCACATATTCCGGCCTGGATTGGCTGCGGACGTAGCCCGCAATCGAGGTGACGCCATTCAGCGTACCGGTTTTCAGGTGCATTTCCCCGGCGGCCGGATCCCGGCGGAAGCGGCGGCGAGTGGTGCCATCAAGCCCGGCTAGCGATAGTGAAGCCTGGAATTCGGCATTGAACCGGCTCCGGCGCGCGGTGAGCAGCAGGTTGCCGAGACTACGGGCCGAAATGCGCGTCTCCCGGGCAAGCCCGGCGCCGTTGCCCAGATTCAATTCGGGAAAATTCAGCCCCTGCTTGGCAAGAGTCGCCAGAGTGGCACGCTGACCCTTGTCGATTGTGCCTGGCGGCCCATACATTTCCGCACCCATGGTCAGGAAAATTTGCCGGCTCATCACGTTATTGCTGAACTTGTTGACCGGCCGGATGATTTCAGCCAGTGGCGGCGACAGAAAGGTCACCTCGGGTACCTTGCCAGGCGGAACCTGCCCGTGGCGAAAAATGCCCGTCAATCGTCCGCCCTGCTCCTCCCACAAACTGCGAAACACGCCGTAGGCATAGCTGGGCCCGTCCAGGACGGATCGCAGCAACTGGTACTCCGGGCACTTGCTGGCCAGGGCACCGGAAATGACGTAACGCGCGGATGGACCGGATCGTTGCCGACAACCATGCTGATCCCGCTCTTGCTGGCTCCGCAACTACCGCGGATCAGCCGCATCTGGTTGCGAATTTCCAGATTGCCCAGCGCCGGATCGGCAAGGACCTCCACCCGCCCGCGGGCCGGGTCTGGCCGAAATATGAAATTGATGGCCTGAAAATTCACGAGCAGGGCACTGGGCAGGACGTTGTATGCCCGGTACGGCTGCCCGTCGAAGGCGCCGGGATCCAGTTCCTCCCGGGCAAACCAGGTGTCGTCAATGACCAGATCGCCGTCAATCACGCGCAGGCCGTGATTGCGCAACTCGCGCTCCAGCAGCCATAGCCGCTCAGTCACCAGGTAGGGGTCGCCATAGCCCTTCAGCAACAAATCCCCATTGAGCTTGCCGCCTTCTATCCGGCCATCCAGATAGGCTTCCGTACGCCATTGATACGCCGGCCCCAGCGCCTCCAGTGCGGCGTATGTGGTGACCAGTTTGATGACGGAAGCCGGATTGCGTGGAATATCGGCATTGACGGCGAGCACAGGTGCTGTGGAACCGACCTGGGCAACATAGGCACTGACTGAAGTCTCCGGAATCTTGTAACGGACAAGAGCCTTTTTAACCGATGCGGGCAGTTCGGATTGCCCGGCGGTCTGGCAGACGGCCGGCGACGGCCAGCCCGTGCCAAACAAAACAACACTGACTACCAGCACCAGTCCTGGTATCAGCTCCCGACCGTGCCTGTGCAGCGAAACTCTCCTCATGGCCATGTCCGACCAATGGCCCATATGGTGGCCAGATTGATGACGCGACGTTGCAAACGCCAACGCAGCTTTGCACTTGTGGATCGCGCCGCGAAGATAACACCGCGGCAGGTGCGATTGTGCCGGAACCGGTGTCATGCGTCAGCGCTTTCCCAAAATTTCCCAGCCGGCAGCGCTGGCGGCTTGCCGCAATTGCTTGTCGGGACGTACGGCAACCGGATGTCCGACTGCACGCAATAGCGGCAGGTCATACGCCGAATCGGCGTAGGCATACACGTCTTGCAGCGGGATGCCCAGTTCTGCGCACATGGCGCTGGCGAGTTGTTGCTTGGTCTCGCCGAACGGATGTACCAGCGGCGGATGGCGCAGGAATATTCCATCTGCAGCAGCAAGGCGGGTACCCGTAACCCTGTGCGGCAACTGCTCCCGGAATTTCTGCGAATCGCAATTGCCAGCCAACACGATAGCGATGGCTTCCGCCAGAAACTGTGGCGTACCAGACATCAACACCACCCGGTCTCCTGCTGCCTGATGCTGTCGCAATCGCTGCACCGCCGGCCAGTACCACCAGTACGGAGCGGCACCTTGTACCCATGTCGAGGTCCACTGCTCTACAGCGGCACAATTGAGGCCGGCCAGATAAGCCTTGTTCTTCTTCATGGTATGGCGGCCATAGTCGGTGACATGGCGCAGGCTGAAGGCCAGAAAGGCCAGCAGCTGGGGGGGCCTCAACCAGCCTCCTCGCAGCAGGCCGGCAAACAGTCGCCGCTCGGTACTGGCACCGGCAACCAGGGTACCGTCGATGTCAAAAATTACCAGCGCCAAGCCTACTGGCCGGTAACCCCGGGGCGAACAAGGCTGCCAAGTATGGTTCGGCGTTCGGTGTATACGAACTCCACTATCACCGGAAGACCCCGGATGACGCACACCAGAACAGCCAGGAGCACCAGCAAGGAACCGATAACTGTTGCACCTTGGCCGTACTCCTGCCAAAGGACCGGTGCGATCGTCGGCAGCGGCTGCATCAGCAGTAACCAGCAAAAGGTTGTCGCTTTGAGTACGGCATAGAACGCTCGCATGAAACGGCCGGCCACCAGCCATTTCCCCACTGGCGTCTCCATGAACTGAAACGGACTTTCCCGCCGATTGCTGGTCTGACTGGCTCGAATGGCATCCACTATCGTGCCGCGAACAACAAATACCAGCGGCACCCAGACGGGGACAATATGCAGGTGAGCCAGCACCACCCACATGCTGAGTTCGACGATGCGGTCGCCCGCAATATCGAACATGGCGCCGAACTGGCTGGTCTCATTCAGGCGACGGGCAACATAGCCATCCAGGCCATCGGTTACGAACACCAGAATCAGCAGCGGGACATTGAATAGCTGCAGCACCCCGGGTGGTTGATAGGCGATGGCAATGACAACAACGAGCAGCAGCAGGCGACTCAGGGTGATCAGGTTTGCCATGCCGGGATTATACGGGCTGGCCCGGCCGTCTGATCTTCAGGCTTTTCATCCGGTCCGATAGCGTGGATGGACGCATACCCAGTAATTCGGCGGCCCCACCCTGACCGGAGATGCGCCAGGATGCCGCTTCGAGGGCGGCCACAAGATTGCTACGCTGCCGCTCCCGCATCTGGGCATCGGTGAGTATGGTCGTGCCACCAGGGTCTTGCGCACCATCCGGTGCCGGGTTGCCTGGTGGCCGGGTTTCGGTATCTGACCTCGGGGCGATCTGCGGCAAATCGAGACGCAGGGTATCGCCCGTTGAAAGTATGACGGCCCGCTCAATCACATTTTTCAACTCTCGCACATTGCCCGGCCAGGTATAGCGCTGCAACGCTTCGACCTGCGCCTGGGTAAAGGACGGGCACGACCGGCCAAACTCACGACTGACCTGGGCGAGAAAATGTACGGCCAGCTGGACGACGTCGGCTGCGCGGCGCCGCAGGGGGGGTACATGAACGGGAAATACGCCAAGCCGGTAGTAGAGATCTTCCCGGAACAATCCTGCCTCCACGGCCTTTTCCAGATTCTTGTTGGTGGCGGCGATGACCCGCACATCTACAACGCGAGTGGCATCGTCGCCGACACGCTCGAACTCCCGCTCCTGAAGCACCCGCAACAGCTTGCCCTGAAGGGCCAGCGGAATCTCTCCGACTTCGTCGAGAAATATCGTACCGCCGTCGGCCAGTTGAAAGCGGCCCACCCGGTCGCGATGGGCGCCCGTAAATGCACCGCGAACATGGCCGAAGAACTCGCTTTCGAACAATTCATCAGGAATCGACGCGCAGTTGACCTTGACCAATGGCCCATCCGCCCGGCTGCTGCGCGAGTGAATCGCGTGGGCCACAAGCTCCTTGCCGGTACCGGTTTCACCGACGATCAGTACACTTGCCGGCGTATCGGCCACGGCCTCTATCCGGGCAAGCATCGCGTGCAGTGCCGGACTGTCGCCGACAATACGACCGAGGTTCATCGACACCCGCACCTCTTCGCGCAGGTAATCACGCTCCCGTTCCAGCTCTTCCTTGAGTCGTGCGATTTCGCCGTAGGCTTCCTTGAGACGTGCTTCGGCCCGATTACGCTCGGTAACGTCGATACTGGCGACCAGCGACCGGATGACCGAGTTGCGCGCGTCCCGCTCGGTGCGCGACGACATCAGTACGTCACGCACCTCGCCACTGCGCGTCACCATTTGTCGCGGCTCATTCTCGATGTCGCCGCGATTGATGATCTCGCGCAAGCGGCCGACCAGTGGCTGTCTGGAGACCGCACTCATGAAGTCCAGAATCGACCTGCCCAACACCTCGTTGCGCGAATAACCCAGCGTCTGCAGCCAGTGATCGCTGATGTCGGTCAACCGTCCATCTTCGTCAATCGTATGCAGCATCGCTGGCGTGGACTGGTAGAGATCACGGTAGCGGCGTTCCAGCCGGGCACGATCCGAGAGTTCCGTAAACACGGACAGCGAATACAGGAACCTGCCGTCTGTGTCGTACTCCGCAAGGCTGGTGGCCAGCAGTTCAAGAATCTGGCCGGTGGGCGTCACAATCTCGACGGGCACGTTTTCCAGCCGCCCCGTCCGGCGTATGCGCGGTCGCAACTCATCGCGAATCCGGGATGCAGCGGCCTCGGTCGCGATGTCCTCCGGTCGCCGGCCCCGCAAGGCCGACAGGGTATGTCCGGTTCGGCTGACCCATGCATCGCTAACGTCCAGGAAGCACCCCTCGGGATCCAGCAGCGCAGCGACTACCGGAATCCGGCGGAAAATTGCGTGGTAAATGTCAGTCTCCGGCATGGCGACAGAGTACACGGATTCCCGTGATACAGGCTCACAGCTTTCCGTGACTACCGATTTTCCGTGACCTCGAATGCGCGTAAGCTATTGTTTTTAATAGCACGATAGTTGGCACGCCCCGTGCATTGCTCGTAATATCAAGTGCTTTCTGCGGCGCCATAACCCCACTTCCCCTGCTATGGGCGCTACAGATGGACGGTCAGGCCCAAGCTTTAGGGCCGACGGGACGGGCGCAGCGCTGGCCAGGCCAGTATCCGCCAAGCCTTGGCAAGAGCCGGGATCCGATCCCCCCACGGATCCTGGCGCTGAAGAGCCCCGGCTGGAGCAATGCGCTCGGCCCGCGGGCTCTTTTTTTTCATTCGCGGGACTCCGGTGAAGCCAGCCGGGAGATTGGGCAAGACGAAAGAGCCATTGGCCGTCGCCGTGTTTAGCGCGGCGGCGGGGGTGTGGGGGGGGTTTGTGAGCGGGCCCGGGTTCGCTACGGCCATCCATGGCCTTCGCTCTCTTAACTCGGACTGGCGGCGGGCTATCCTGCCCGCTTGGTCCTGCAAACCCGTCGACCAACCCCCCGCACACCCCAGCCGCTATTCACTGTCGTCGTGCTTCCGGCTACGAACGATGTGCGGCGTGTCGGGGTCGGGGAGGTCTGTGTCGGGCTCTGCGCGCCGAGCGAGCCATGGATGGCTCTTGAGCGAGGCGCGCTTGATTCGAGGGCGGACAGGATGTCCGACCGAAGATTGCCCGACACAGACCTCCCCGACCCCGACACGCCGCCGTGACAACGCCGGATAGCAAGTCCGATCGGCTTCTATTGCACCAGCGGATTGGTGGCAGCATCGAGATCGATGCCTTCGATATCGTGATCGGCAGCCAGCAGTCGAATGTACTGGCTGATTGCCCGACGTCGCACATGCTCGTGCAAATACTCGGCAATTCTTTCGCGACAGTTTTCGAAGCTGAGTTGTTCACCGGCAAATCGCGCATGGATCAGCACGACATGAAAGCCGTAACGGGTTTCGACAGGATATTCGGGCACGATGCCGGTCGCCAACCTCGATAGCGCCTTTTCAAACTCCGGAGCAGTCTGTCCCCGCCCGATCATGCCCAGATAGCCGCCATCCTCACGCGACGGGCAGCTCGACTTTTCCCGCGCCAGTTCCAGAAAGCGCTGCGGCTCCTGACGCAGGATCGCCGACAACTCCATGGCGACTTTCCTTGCAGTAGCGCGAATTTCGGCATCGTCCGGCGGTGCCGGAATCAGGATATGCGAAACCTCGTGCCGGTCGGCCGTGCGCATGCGGTCCGGATTGGAATCATAGTAGCGCCTGCAGTTGGCCTCGGTCGGTTCCGGAACGACAACGAAGCGGTCAATGAGTATCCGTATGCGCGCTTCATCCAGTGCCTCGTCTGCCGCCTCCGTCTTGCCGGATCCACCGTCAACAATTCCCTGGCGACTGGCCTCGGCCAGCAACAACTCGCGTATGGTCAGCGCCTGTGCCGCACGCCGGCGGGCATCAACCAGACTGCCTGCCGGGTGATACTGGACCTCACGGTCGATTTCGGCCAGATCGATAACCCGGTTGTTCACCCTGATCCGTATTGCTGCTTCCGGAAGACCGGAAGCAGCCACCGGCTCACTCACATCCAGCGTTTCGCGATCCATTCAGATACCTGCTTGCCGGTTCAATGTTGTCGCACAACCTGGTAGCTACGCCGCGTATAAGCCCAGGGCCAACTCCAGACATGCACCAATCTGCTGAACGGGAACGACGTGAACATGATCATGCCGAGAAAGATGTGGGTCTTGTAGGGCCAGGCCACGCCATTCAGGAACTCGTGGGCGCCAGACCTGAAGGTCACAATATGCTGCGCCCAATGGGCAAGCTGCTGCATCGTTTGCCCATCAAGATGGCCGGTCGACACGATGATCGTACCCAGCCCGGTCACCAGTTGCAGCCAGATCAGACAGATGATGAAGGTATCCATCGCCGCACTGTTGATGCGTACTGCAGGAACAAACAGGCGCCGCCATAGCAAGTACGTTATGCCGTACAGGCAAAGCAAGCCGAAGATTCCGCCGGCGATCATTGCCGCCAACTGCTTCACAGAAGCAGTTAGCCCGAAGGCCTCGTACAACCAACTGGGCGTCAGCAGCCCAACCAGGTGACCAAAGAAGAGCAGCAAGATGCCCACATGAAAGGCCACGCTCGCATGGCGGAATGTGGCCGAGCGCGGTGTCAGCATCTGACTCGACATCGCTCGCCATGTGTACTGGCCGCGCTCGAAGCGCAACAGCGAGCCAAAGATAAAAATCGTTCCGGCAATATAGGGATACACGCCGAACAACAGTTGATTGATGAAGTTTTCCACGCTGCCCTACCTTCGATTAGTGGCCTCGGTACCGGCCGGTACCGCGGCCGGATTCTCTACACGCACCGCGATCCCGGCATCAACAATCGGATTCCGGGGTAACGGGCGATCCGCACTGCAACCGCCTGCAGGATCCTTGTTGCCCATGAACGAAACCTGCTCCTCCTGCCAGATGTCGTCCATACGTTCGATCGTTTCGTCAGGACCCTCTGCTGCCACCCTCCGCTTCAGCGCATCAGCATCGGGTGGACTGCCCACCACTGCCTCCAGTGCAGAAAAAAGCAGTGCATAGTCCGATTTTCGCTCGGCAAGGCGCGCGCCCAGGAGCACGACAACCCCCATGGCATCGCCGAGCAACTCCTGCGTCTCCGGACGGGGCCGCGTGGACAGATACTCCAGCATCAACGGCAGATAGTCCGGCAGTTCGCGGGCATCGAGTTCCAGCCCGCCGTCGCGATACAGTTCCAGCAGATCCACCATGGCCTGACCGCGATCGCGCGATTCGCCGTGGACATGCTCGAACAGATGCAGTGACAGCGCGCGACCACGATCGAACAAGGCCACGTACTCTTCCTGCACTTCAGTTATCGGTCGTGCAGCAATACTGCACATGTACGTTGCAAGCTGTTCAGTCAACGTTGGCGAGAACCACTCTTCTGCACGCAACACATCGATCATTTGTGGTACGGCATCAAGCAGCGATTGCTCCGGATAGGCCATCAGACGGGCCAGTACGCGCAATGTACGCGACCCATCCATCAGCCGCGCCACGCCGTGTTTTCTGGTTCCTTGGCCGTCTGGCTGTCACTGGCTGGCTCGACACGGATCGGGAAGAACTTTCGTCGGCTGTTGGCCTTGCCGCCAAACACATCGGCATTGGACTGGCCCGTATAGTCGCAGCCGCTGCCGAAGGTGAATCCGCAACCACCGCGCTCACTGAAGCCGTCGTAGATGGAATTCGCATATTCACGCTTGTTGGTCGGAATGACAAAACGATCTTCGTAGTCTGCAATGGCCATGTAGCGATACATATCCTCGACCATCTCGACAGTCATGCCGACCCGCCCCAGAACCTGCGTACGCTCCTCACCGTCCACATGCCGACCGCGCATGAAAGCACGCATTGCCAGCATACGCTCTAGCGCCAGAACAATCGGCTGCTCTTCACCAGCGGTCAACAGGTTCGCCAGGTAGCGCACCGGAATCCGTAGTGCGTCTACATCGGGAATCTCGCCGTTGTAGCCGATCTTGCCGGCTTCGGCCGCCGACTGTATGGGCGACAGGGGTGGGCAATACCAGACCATCGGCAGCGTGCGGTACTCTGGATGCAGCGGAAAGGCCACCTTCCACTCAACCGCCATTTTGTATACCGGCGACGCCCTGGCGGCCACCAGCCAATCCTCCGGAATACCCTGCAGGCGAGCTTCCGCAATAACCTCCGGATCATACGGGTCCAGAAATATATCGAGCTGTGCCTGGTAAAGATCCTGTTCGTTGGCAGTACTGGCGGCCTCGGCGATGCGATCCGCGTCGTACAGCATGACTCCCAGATAGCGTATCCGGCCGACACAGGTTTCCGAACATACCGTCGGCTGGCCGACTTCAATACGCGGATAACAGAACGTGCATTTCTCCGACTTTCCGGATTTCCAGTTGTAGTAAATCTTCTTGTACGGGCAGCCGGACACGCACATGCGCCAGCCGCGACACTTGTCCTGGTCGATCAGCACAATGCCGTCTTCTTCGCGCTTGTAGATCGCTCCCGAGGGACACGCGGCAACGCACGTGGGGTTCAGGCAGTGCTCGCAAAGTCGCGGCAGATACATCATGAATGTATTTTCAAACTGCCCGTAGATATCTTTCTGCACACCTTCGAAGTTGTAGTCTTTGGACCGGTGCTTGAATTCGGTTCCGAGAATCTCTTCCCAGTTGGGACCCCATTCGATTTTTTCCATCCGCTTGCCGGAAACGACCGAGCGTGGCCTCGCCGTCGGCATCGTCTTGGCATCCGGGGCCGCCTGCATATGCTGGTAGTCGTAATCCCAGGGCTCGTAGTAGTCGTCAATGGACGGCATGTCGGGGTTGGCAAAAATATTTGCCAGGACTCTCCAGCGCCCTCCAATCCTGGGCTTGAGGCGGCCCTTGGTATCCCGCACCCAGCCACCATTCCAGCGATCCTGGTTCTCCCATTCCTTCGGATAGCCAATGCCGGGTTTGGTTTCAACGTTGTTGAACCACGCGTAGTGCATCCCTTCACGTGATGTCCACACGTTCTTGCAGGTAACGGAGCACGTGTGACAGCCAATGCACTTGTCCAGGTTCAGCACCTTGCCGATCTGTGCGCGAATTTTCATCGTACTTTCCCTGCTTGCATGGCGTCGGCAATGTCCCCGTCGTCCATCCAGTCGATCTTGCTCATCTTGCGCAAGATGATGAACTCATCACGATTGGAGCCCACAGTTCCGTAGTAATTGAATCCGTAACTGTACTGGGCATAGCCGCCAATCATGTGCGTGGGCTTGAGCACCGTGCGGGTCGTTGAATTGTGAATGCCGCCGCGGTTGCCGGTTATCTCGGAGCCCGGTGTATTCACGATCTTTTCCTGCGCGTGATACATCATTGACATGCCTTCAGGAACCCGCTGGCTGACGACTGCCCGGGCCGTAAGTGCGCCATTGATGTTGTAGGCCTCGACCCAGTCGTTGTCCACGATGTTGGCGCGAGCCGCATCGGTCTCGGATATCCAGACGACCGGTCCGCCACGCGACAGCGTCAACATGAGCAGGTTGTCGGTATAGGTACTGTGTATGCCCCACTTCTGGTGCGGCGTGATGAAGTTCAGCACGATCTCCGGGTTGCCGTTGCCACGCTGCCCCTTGATCGGCTCGATGGTCTTGAGGTCGACCGGAGGCTTGTAAACACACAGTTGCTCGCCGAATGCCCGCATCCACGGGTGATCCTGATAGAACTGCTGGCGACCGGTCAGCGTACGCCATGGTATGAGTTCGTTGACGTTGGTCCAGCCGGCGTTGTACGACACGCTGGCGGACTCGATTCCCGACCAGATTGGCGAACTGTAGATCTTGCGTGGCTGTGCGATCAGGTCTGCAAACCGGATCTTTTCTCCAGCATGTCCTTGAACCAGGTGTGCGTGTTCTCGTCCGGTCACATTGGACAGCGACTCCCACGCCTTGACGGCAACCTTGCCGTTGGTCTCCGGGGCCAGCATGAGAATTGTTTCGCAGGCATGCCGTGCAGTCTCGATCTTTGGACGACCACCGTTGACCCCGTCTCCACGGTGCCGGCCATTCAGATCACCAAGCGCGTCGACCTCCTCCGTGGTCGTCCACTGCATCCCCTTGCCGCCGTTGCCCAACTGGTCCATCAACGGCCCCAGCGACGTGAACTTGTCGTACGTTGCCGGATAGTCCCGTTGGATGGCCAGTATTGCCGGCATCGTCTTGCCCGGAACCGGTTCGCATTCCCCGCGTTTCCAGTCAGCGATATCGATCGCCTGACCCAATTCAGCGGGCGTATCGTGCAGCAAAGGCAGGGTAACGATATCGGTTTCCAGGCCCAGATGACCTTCCGAGAGTTCTGAAAAGCGCTTGGCGATGCCTTTGTAAATCTCGAAATCCGAACGTGATTCCCAAACCGGGTCCACGGCCGCCGTCAGCGGGTGGATGAAGGGGTGCATGTCGGATGTATTCAGATCGTCCTTTTCGTACCAGGTTGCCGTCGGCAACACGATGTCGGAATACATGCACGTCGTCGACATGCGGAAGTCCAGCGTCACCAGCAGATCGAGTTTGCCGTGGACCGGATCGCGCCAGCGAACTTCCTTGGGATGGCGCTCGACTTCGTCACCCAGATCCTTGCCCTGCACACCATTCTCGGTACCGAGCAGATGACGAAGGAAATACTCGTGGCCCTTGCCGGACGAACCCAGGATATTTGATCGCCAGACAAACAGGTTGCGGGGGAAATTTGCCGGATCGTCCGGATCTTCGCAGGCAAACGTCAGTTCGCCACTCTTGATCCGGTCAACCACATATTCATCAACCTTTTTGCCTGATGCTGCCATCTCACGGCCAAGTTGGAGTGGATTGCAGCCAAATTGCGGTGAAGACGGAAGCCACCCCATGCGTTCGGCGCGCACGTTGTAGTCGAGCATGGCGCCGCCCCACTGCGCGGGATCAGCCAGTGGAGACAGGATTTCGCTGACATCCAGCTTTTCATACTTCCATTGGCTGGTGTGGCTGTAGAAAAATGAAGTGCCGTTCATGTGGCGGGGTGGCCGATGCCAATCCAGGGCAAAAGCCAGTGGCTGCCAACCCGTCTGTGGCCGCAGCTTCTCCTGCCCCACGTAATGTGCCCAGCCACCACCGGACACACCGACACAACCACACATCATCAGCATCTTGATGATGCCCCGATACCCCATGTCCATGTGGTACCAGTGGTTCATGCCAGCACCGATGATGATCATC
Source organism: Gammaproteobacteria bacterium (assembly GCA_041396045.1). Classification (GTDB taxonomy): domain Bacteria; phylum Pseudomonadota; class Gammaproteobacteria; order Steroidobacterales; genus SHZI01. Next base: position 160,461 of record JAWKZI010000003.1, read on the forward strand.
GACTTGCCGTGCGTCTTGTGTGCGTTCTCGGCAAACTGGCGCGCCACGGTGATGACCCTGTCCCGTGGCACACCGGTTATGCGTTCCTGCCACGCCGGTGTGTAGGGGACGTCGTCGTCGTAGCTGGAAGCGACGTTGTCACCACCTAGACCGCGATCAATACCGTAATTGGCTGCCAGCAGATCGAACACCGACGCAACCAGCACTGATCGACCGTCTCCCAGACGAACCTGACGAACAGGAACCTTGCGCACCTGTATGGAGCTGTGCTCCGTCTGCGCCCAGAAGGCATTGCCTCCGCCACCAAAGTACGGAAAGCCGACATCCACCGTGCCATCGGCATGGCCAATCTGACTCAGCGCGAGCTTCGTTTCGGCACCGTCGGCTTCACGCGCTTCCAGATTCCAGCGCTTTTCGCTCTCACCCCATCGAAAGCCGATGGAGCCACGTGGCACAACGATGCGGTCGCTGACTTCATCGAAGGCCAGTGTTTTCCACTCGGGGTTATTCTCCTGACCGGCCTTGCCCGTCAGATCGGAAGCGCGCAGGTAGCGACCAGGCGCCAACACGCCAGTTGGCGATTCCTCGAGCAGTACGAGATTCGGCAGGTCGGTATAGCGGCGCACATAGTCATCGAAATAATCGCTATGGCCCTCTATATGCCACTCCTTGAATATGACGTGGCCCATGGCCATCGACATGGCGGAGTCGCTGCCCTGTTTCGGATGGAGCCAGATATCCCCGAACTTGGACGCTTCGGAATAGTCGGGAGAAACAGTGACCACCTTGGTGCCGCGATAGCGTGCCTCGGTCATGAAATGCGCATCGGGCGTCCGCGTCTGCGGCACGTTGGAGCCCCACATCATCAGGAAAGTGGAATTGAACCAGTCGGCGGATTCCGGCACATCTGTCTGCTCGCCCCAGGTCTGGGGGCTGGCTGGCGGCAGATCACAGTACCAGTCGTAAAAGCTCAGGCAGGTGCCGCCAATCAGCGACAGGTAGCGTGTTCCGGCTGCATAGGAAACCATCGACATGGCCGGAATCGGCGAAAAGCCGACCACCCTGTCCGGCCCCCATTTCTCGGCCGTGTAGACGTTGGCCGCCGCAATGATTTCGTTGACTTCTTCCCATCGCGCACGCACAAACCCGCCGAGACCACGCCGCTTCTGATAGCTGGAAACCTTGGCAGCATCGTCCTGTATTGACCGCCATGCTTCGACCGGATCTGCATGTTCACCACGCGCGGCACGCCACAGTTCGACCAGCCGCCGCCGGATCATCGGATACTTCACCCGGTTGGCGCTGTATATGTACCAGGAGAAACTGGCACCGCGCGAACAGCCCCGCGGTTCATGATTGGGCATGCCCGGACGTGTGCGCGGATAGTCGGTTTGCTGGGTTTCCCAGGTAACAAGCCCGTTCTTGACGTAAATTTTCCACGAGCATGAGCCCGTGCAATTCACGCCATGTGTGGACCGTACAATCTTGTCGTGCTGCCAGCGCTGCCGATAGGAGTCTTCCCAGCGGCGGCTCTGATTGGTCGTGACACCATGCCCGTCGGCAAAGGCGGTCTTTTCACGACGAAAGAACATGAGCTGGTCAAGAAACTGGCTCATGTACTCGCTCCTGATTTCCGGATTTCCATTTCGGCATTATCCCTGTCAAAACGCTGCGCCAATCTGATAACCACGATATGCATCCACAGCAGGCAGATGGACACTACGCCAAACAGGGCCATGAAGGCAGTGGTCCAGATATTGGTGACATCGTTAATGATGCCGAAAATAACCGGGAGGAAAAACCCGCCCAGACCGCCGACCATGCCGACCAGACCGCCAACCGAGCCAACCGACGACGGAAAATATGAAGGAATATGCTTGAACACCGCGGCCATGCCCAAAGACATGAAAAAGCCAAGAACGAAGGTCAACACCACGAACATCCGGATATGCGTGCTCAAACGGAACGTGATCGTCCCTTCAATTCCCTCAATAATGTACGTAGTCGGGGGATAGGCGAGTATCAGCAAACAACCCATACAGGCCCAGAACGACCAGTAAAGTACGGTGCGGGCACCAAACACGTCAGACAGGTATCCGCCGAAGGCGCGAAATACTGCAGCAGCAAACGAAAAGATCGCCGTGAGCATACCGGCCGTGACCACGTCGAGCTGATAAACCGCCATGTAATAGCGTGGCAACCACGAGGCCAGCGCCACGAAGCCGCCAAAGAACAAAAAGTAATATAGGGAAAATCGCCATACGCGGGTGCTGCGCAGAGGCGAAAGCTGCTCGCCAATCGTGGCACCACCGGCGCCGGACTCCCGTCGACGTATGGTTTCCGGATCGTCACGGGTCGTCAGGTAGTACACAACCGCCGCCACAGCAACGACTACGGCGTACACCCGCGCAGTGCCTTGCCACCCCACTGCAACCAGCAAGAAGGGTGCACCGAAGTTGGTGATCGCTGCGCCAACGTTGCCCACGCCAAACAGGCCAAAGGCGGTACCGTGACGCTCACGCGGATACCAGCGCGACAGAAACGCGATGCCAGTCGCAAAAGTGCCCCCGGCCAGGCCAAGGCCGAGACCCGCCAGCAGAAATTGCGGATACGAATGGGCCCACGTCATCAGCCAGACCGACGCTGCACTCACCAACATCGTAACCGTCGTTACAATACGGCCGCCGAAACGATCGCTGGCCATGCCGAGGAACAGGCGGGATATTGAACCAGACAGTACCGGCATGGAGATCAGCAAGCCGAATTCCGCTTCAGACAGCCCCAGATCGCGTTGAATGCGAATCCCGATGATCGAGAAAATGGTCCAGACGGCGAAACTCACCCCAAAGGCCAGGGTCGACATGCTGAGCATGCGCGTCGCGGCAGAAGGTAGAGCAGGCGAATCCTCTATGCGGGGAGTATGTATTTCATTCATATTCCTGGGCCTTATAGGGTGAAGAGCAGTCACCGCACAATACGGATAGTACCCATAGATTTGTCCGGATCACTCTGCGCGAGCCTGTCGCCAGCTTACTTCGGCATGGTCATGGCCACAGGCATCGTTTCACTCGCGGCGGAGATGTTCGGACTGGCGCTTCTGGCCCGTCTGTTGTTCTACCTCAATATTGCCTGCTACGTCACGTTGTGGGTGCTGAGCCTGCTGCGCGCGGCATACTACCCGTCACGATTCTTTAGCGACCTGACTGACCATCAGCAGGGTCCGGGATTTCTGACCACAGTGGCTGCAACTGCCATTCTTGGCAGCCAGTTCGTGATCCTTGCAAATGCCGACCGGATCGGCGTCGGCTTTTGGATATTCACGGTCATCCTCTGGGTGGGATTCACCTACACGATCCTCACCGCAGTAACGATCAAGGAAAACAAACCGACCCTCGACAAGGGGATCAGCGGCGCCTGGTTGCTGGCGGTAGTGGCCACCCAATCCGTCGCTGTACTCAGCGCCCTTCTTGCGGCGCGCCTCGGTCAGCCCTTCCGGCTGGAGCTGAATTTCTTCGCCCTGTCGATGTGGTTGTGGGGAGGAATGCTCTACATCTGGATGATGTCGCTGATCTTCTATCGCTACGCGTTCTTCAGGTTTCTGCCCGGTGACCTGTCGCCACCCTACTGGATCAATATGGGCGCAATGGCGATTTCGACCCTCGCAGGAGCACAGCTGATCATGAACGCGCCGGCGGCTCCGTATCTGGAATCGCTACTGCCATTCCTGAAAGCGGTTCACCGTGTTCTATTGGGCAACGGGCACCTGGTGGATTCCCAGGTTGCCGATACTGGCGTCTGGCGCCATGTATGCGATTTCCTCTGGAATACGACCCGCTCTACTGGGGTGCAGTTTTTCCACTGGGGATGTATGCCGCGTGCACCTTATCAACTGATCAACGCGATGTGTCGGATTTCCTCAAATTCCTGCCGCCGATTTTGTTGGTTACACTTGTCGCATGGCTGACAGTTTTTATCGGGCTGCTGCGCCGACTGTTCAGTCGTCGGGACCCTTGCGTCTGAACATCTGTACCCAAATGGTACGTACATGGATTAGCAGGGCCTCCCGTCCGGCAGGCGTGACGCTTTCCTTGATCTTGCTGAGCCATGCCTTTGCCCACGCAAACTCGATAGCGAGTATGGCCAGTCCCGCTGCAATAATCAGGATCCCGGGCCCGGGCGTGACCAGCAGCACCACACCCACCAGCACGACTGTCCCACCGATAATGCCAACAACGATCCGGCGGGCAACGTGGTAGCTGGCGGTGCTTCAGCCTGCGAAAACAACACGCCCTCGATCCGGCTAGCAAACCGGTTTTGCAGTGACGCCAGGGCCTTGGTACCAGGACAGATGCAAACGGCAGACAGGCGGCGAGCGGGCCCGGCGGGGTGTTGGCTATTTCGCATGTCGGGCTTGTTTCGTCAGATGAGCATCCCGGTAAAGAATTTCGCCAGCCTGTTGCCGCTGCTGGATATGTACTGAACGCCGCAACCCGGTCGGTCGGATCAAAGGCACCGTCGGCCTTGCGCAAACGATTCGGCTGCCGTCGTGCAACCGCACCGGCATCGCTTCGCCGTTGTTGTACTCGGCTCCACCTCTCCGGCGGCACAAAGTCCGTATAGATGGCAGACATCGAATGCTTACGGTACCTGTAGCTCTTGGTGGATCCTTCGTGGTCATTGAAAGTCACACACGGCGAGATTATGTCGATCACCGCGAGGCCGCGATGTTTCATTCCGGCCTTGATCAGCGGCACCAGTTGCTGCCGGTCACCGGAAAAACTGCGCGCAATGAATGTAGCGCCAGTGGCTAGCAGGGTCAGCGCCGGATCGATCGGCGGCTGCTGGTTGGCTTCGCCCCTTTTGGCCTTCGAACCAACGTCAGCGGACGAGAAAACTGGCCCTTCGTCGGCCATACACGCCATTGTTCTCGATCAGGTACAGCACGTTCAGGTTACGCCGTACTGCATGCAGGAACTGACCCAACTTCATGGACAAGGTGTCGCCATCGCCAGAGATGCCAATATAAAGCAGATCCTGGTTCGCGGCATTTGCACCAGTCGCCACCGACGGCATGCGGCCGTGAACCGTGTTGAAGCCGTGCGACGTACTGGCGAAATAGGCAGGTGTTTTGGATGAGCAGCCGATGCCGGACAGTTTGGCCATCCGGTGCGGCGGGATCGACAACTCGAATGCAGCCTGCATGATCGCACCGGTAATCGAGTCATGACCACAGCCGGCGCACAACGTCGACATGGCTCCTTCATAATCGCGTACTGTCAGCTGAAGCTCATTGCGTGGCAGTGCTGGATGAGCGACCTTTGGTTTGCCAGCAAAGCTCATGCGGCCTTCCCCCGGGCAAGATCCTCGTTCACGCCATCAACCACCGAACTGGCCAGAATCGGCAACCCGTCATAGTGCAGGATGGAGATCAGCTTGTTCGGATCGACGCGCGTCTCCAGCAACAACAGGCTGCGGAGCTGGGCATCGCGATTTTGCTCCACCACGTAGATGCGATCGTGACTGTCCAGATATTCCTGTACAGCCTTGCCAAACGGAAAGGCCTTGACCCGCATGTAGTTCAGGTTGACCCCGGCATCGCTCAGCAGGGCCCGGGCTTCCTTCACGGCGTAGTCACAGGAGCCAACGGTCAGCAGACCGCTGCTGTACTTGTCCGACACCTGAATCTCCGGCGTCGGAACCAGTTCCCTGGCAGTATCGAATTTTCTGCGCAACCGATCCACGACCGCCTGGTATTCGGCAGCATCCTCGGTGTAGGCGCCATACATGTTGTGCCCTGATCCCCGGGTGAAGTAAGCACCTTTTGGGTGGGTTCCGGGCAAAGTCCGGGCGGCAATACCATCGCCATCGGTATCCAGATACCGGTTGAAACGCGGCAGATCAGCGATCTGCCCGGCACTGAGGACCTTGCCCCGGTCGGGCTGGTAGCTGTCGTCCCACTGCAAATCACGACACATCCAGTCGTTCATGCCAATGTCGAGATCAGTGAGCACGATGACGGGTGTCTGCAGGCGCTCAGCCAGGTCGAATGCCTGCACTGCCTGGTAAAAGGCTTCTTCCGGATTGGCCGGAAACAGCAGCACATGGCGCGTATCGCCATGGGATGCATAGGCACACGCCATGATGTCGGCCTGCTGCGTGCGCGTTGGCATCCCCGTCGACGGTCCGCAACGCTGCACATCGAAAATAACCGCTGGAATTTCCGTGAAGTACCCGTACCCCAGAAATTCGTTCATCAATGAAATGCCCGGCCCGCTCGTCGGTGTAAAGGCACGGGCACCGTTCCAGCTTGCCCCCAGCACCATGCCGATCGCAGCCAGTTCGTCCTCTGCCTGAATGATGCAGTACCTGGCATGACCGGTTTCCGGGTCCTTGCGATATTTCTCGCAGAACTTCTTGAAGGCATCCATGAGCGAAGTAGATGGTGTGATTGGATACCAGGCACCCACAGTGGCGCCGGCATACAGGCAACCGAGTCCGGCCGTGGTATTGCCGTCGATCATGATGTGATCGCGCGTCTTGTCCAGCGTCTGCGCCTTGAATGGCAAGGGACAGCTGAAATTCTCCTTGGCATAGGCGTAGCCCAGATCGATCGCCCGCTGATTGGCTTCCAGCAAATTGGCTTTGGCGGCAAACTGCTCGTTCAGCAATTGCTTTATTACGCGCATGTCGAGGTCAAGCAGCGCGACCAGCACACCCACATACATGATGTTCTTCATCAGGATGCGGGCCCGGGCCTTGTCGAAACTCTCGTTGCAAATGCGACTCAACGGCACGCCGATGATCTGGATATCGGTACGATTGAACAACTGGTTTCGCGGCCAGGTGGAGTCGTAAATGAGATACCCGCCCGGCGCCACTTCAGCGTGGTCCTTGCGATAGGTCTCGGCATTCATGGCGACCATCAGGTCGACGCGTCCGGAGCGCGCCAGGTGTCCGGCTTCACTGACCCGAATCTCGTACCAGGTCGGCAACCCCTGGATATTGGATGGAAAATAATTCTTCCCGCATACGGGAATGCCCATCCTGAACAACGACTTCATCAGCAACGAGTTGGCACTGGCAGAACCCGTGCCGTTGACGTTGGCAATTTTCAGCGTGAAATCGTTGTTGCCGGGCTTTTGACTGTGCGTGGCCATCAGGTACCAAACCGCCGCTTGCCGGGTGTCGGCCGGTTCGCCTCATCGACTGCCCTGGGCCGCAATAACGTGAATTGCTGCATGTCCCACGCCGCTGTCGGACAGCGTTCTGCACACAGTCCACAATGCACACACAGGTCTTCGTCCTTGACCATGATGCGGCCGGTTTGTGGCAACGGCCCGGATACAAACAGCGCCTGCGTCAGATTCACCGCGGGCGCTGTCAGCCGGCCGCGCAAGTCTTCCTCAGTGCCGCCCGGTGTTATCGTCAGACAGTCCACCGGGCAAATATCGATACAGGCATCACACTCGATGCACAGCTTGTCGGTAAATACGGTTTGCAGATCGCAATTCAGGCAACGCTCAACTTCTTCGGCCACCTGTTCAGCCGTGAAGCCCAGTTCAACCTCCACATCAAGTTTCTTGAAGCGCTCCTTGAGGCCGACGTGCGGCATCAGGCGGCGTTCGGCACTGTCGTAGTGGTTGCTGTAGGCCCATTCGCGCATACCCATCTTCGAAGGGCTCAGATTCATGCCGTCGGGCAGGCGATCTGTCAGGGGTTCATCGTGACAGTGCTTGTGAATGGATATCGCGGCCTGGTGACCGTGCTCCACCGCCCAGATGATGTTCTTGGGACCGAAAGCCGAATCGCCGCCGAAAAATACGCCTGGCAGCGTGGACTCAAAGGTTTGTTCGTCTATTTTCGGTACATCCCATTTGTCGAATTCGACGCCCAGGTCCCGTTCGATCCATGGGAAGGCGTTTTCCTGACCGATGGCGAGCACAATGTCGTCAGCAGGCAGGATTTCCTCACCGACAATGCGTTCGGCCGTAATCCGGCCGCGGGCATCAATGTCGTATTCCATCACGTCAAACAGCATGCCTTTCAACTTGCCGCCTTCGGTGACATACGCCTTGGGTGACCGGTTAATGATGATCTCGACGTGCTCTTCCTCGGCGTCTTCCAGTTCCCAGGGCGATGCCTTGAAAAACTGCCGTGGCTTGCGCGCCATTACCTTGACGGTGTCGGCACCCAGTCGCAAAGACGTACGGCAACAATCCATGGCGGTGTTGCCCACACCGATGATCAGGACTTTTTTGCCGATCGACTTCGTGTGCTCGAAAGCCACGGATTCCAGCCAGTCGATGCCGATGTGTACATGCGCCGGATCATCGTAGCGTCCGGGCAGCTTCAGTTCCTTGCCCTTGGGTGCGCCAGTTCCGACGAAGATCGCGTCGAAACCCTCAGCAAGCAACTGCTTCATGCTGTCGATACGATGGCCGAGCTTCAACTCCGCGCCCATGCCGACGATGTCATCGATTTCCCGATCCAGAACCTCAGCCGGCAACCGGAACGAAGGAATGTTCGAGCGCATCAGTCCGCCCGGCACCTTCAGCCCCTCGAAAATCACAACCTCATAGCCCAATGGCAGCAGGTCGTTGGCGATTGTCAGTGAGGCGGGACCAGCACCGACACAGGCCACCCGCTTGCCGTTCTTTTGGGCAGGTGCTTTAGGCAGGAGGTTTGCATAGTCGTCCGTCAGATCCGCTGCAACGCGTTTAAGGCGGCAAATGGCGACCGGTTTGTCTTCCACCCGGGTCCGGCGGCAGGCCGGCTCACAAGGCCGGTCGCAAACCCGACCCAGGATGCCCGGAAATACATTGGACTCCCGATTGAGCATGAAGGCTTCGGTGTACTGGCCCTGGGCGATCAGGCGGATATAGCCCGGCACATCGGTGTGTGCCGGACACGCCCACTGGCAGTCCACGACCTTATGGAAGTAGTCGGGGTTTTTGGTGTTTGTAGGTTGCATGCGGCTCGGGATTATACATAGCAGATCCGCTTGGCAAGCCGCCAGTTGACGTCATCCGACGCAACTGTGCGGCAATTGACTAAAACGGGTCCGGGGATGAAACAATGGGCCTTCTATAACACTCCTGACGCAGAGCTGCATATGTCTCAAAAGCCGAACCCCGACCAGAGTCCGAATCACGGCCAGATCAGCGGCCAGATCAGCGGCCAGAATCCACCGCCCGAACGCTACGCAGCGCTCGCGCTCCAGCTCACCACTGCCTGCGTCAATGACTGCCCGGATCGACCGGCTGCCCGCGCGCGAATGGCGACAACGCTGGCCCACGTTGGCAAATCGGTAGCGGCCAGCAAAGCCTTTGTTCATCAGTTCAGCGGTATCGATGTACGACTGGTCGTGCTGCCGGAATACTTCCTGACCGGCTTCCCGCTTGGTGAATCCGTAGCGGTTCGGCGGAACAAGGCAGCCCTCGCCATCGATGGACCCGAGTACCGGACCCTGGCCGACATTGCCGAACGATCCGATGTCTACCTGGCGGGCAACGCCTACGAGGTGGACCCGAACTTCCCGGAGCTCTACTTCCAGAGCTGCTTCATCATTGCGCCAAACCGCGAGACCGTGCTGCGCTATCGCCGGATGATTTCCCTGTCGGGGCCAACGCCGTATGACGTATGGGACCGTTATGTCGAAATTTATGGACTGGACGGTGTATTTCCGGTTGCCGACACGCCGATTGGTCGCCTTGCCGCCATCGCCTCCGAAGAAATCCAGTATCCGGAAATTGCACGGATGACTGCCATGCGTGGTGCGGAGATCTATGTGCATTCGTCCAGCGAGATCGGCAGCCCCTCGGTCACGACCAAAGAGATTGGCCGGCGGGCGCGGGCTGCAGAGAATATTGCCTACGTGGTCTCAGCCAACTCGGCTTCTCTCACTCACTGCCCGATTCCTGCGGAATCAACCACCGGCATGTCGAAGATAGTCGATTACTACGGCCAGATCATGGTCGAGGCCTCACCTGGCGGCGAGTCCATGGTGGCCAATGCAACCATCGATCTGGGCGCACTGCGCGAACGACGTCGCAAGACCGGCCTGTCGAATGTGCTGGTGCGTCAACCCTTTCAGGCCTATGCCGAACGGTATGGCGACACGGTGTTTCGCCCTGCCAATCTGCTGCTGGACGGTGCCAATACCCGGATACCGAGCCGACAGGAGTTCAGTGAATTACAACGCGCGGATATCGAGCGCCTCGCGAGTACCGGCAAGATCTAGATCGCCGTTGCGCCGGGCCAGACCCAGCAAACCGATGGCGGAACCGAAGAGCCAGACGGCAGCCGGAACCGGCACGACCTGACCATAAAGATTGGCGTGAGACAGCGCCTGTTGACCGCTGATTGCCCAGGTCCCCGAGGTAACTCCATCCGGCAACGTGAACGCGGCCCAGTCGGGATCAAGTGTTCCCTGGCCGGATTTGAAGGCAATCACCAGATTGGTATAGCCGGGAGCATTGATCGAAAAGGTGCCGCTGAGTCCGCCGGTTGGTGGCGTTGCGGTCAGCGATTGGGGCAACGCACCGGTAGTGAGGTCGTCGGTCTTGTCCAGCGTGATGTAACCAAGCGCGTTGATCGCGTCGCTGTTGCCATTCAGATTGCCAGGCGCCGAGGCCAGGCAGACTGCGCTGCCCGGATCCGTTGTGATCGTAAATTCGCGATCGGCAGTGCTGGCCGTTCCCGGACACATCACGGAAACCGGTGCGGCGCTGGCGATACTTGAACCCAGCATGGCAAAGGTCGCCAATGCGGTGCCTGCAGCGGCAAGTCGAGCCATGGAGATCATTGTGGTGTTTTCCCTGTTATATCGTGTGATCGGGAATTTGCAGTAGCAAATTAGTGCATACGGTTTAACGCAAAATTACGCCCGGCCAGGCCGCTTGTCCACCGAAATTGAGCTTCTGCCCAGATCGCAGCAATTACCCGGCAACTACGGCTGGATTATGTTTAAAAGACAACATCTTATGTTCAAAAGCTGGCACCCGCGGACGCGGTTAGCTCCCGTTTGTGCAAGCTGACCTCTAACCGGGCCGGCGTCGCCGGAAGCTGAAGATCACACAAAGACTGTAGACAAAAACAATGGCAAGGCCGAGAAACTCACGGCCTTCCTCGATGACGGGATCACCTGCGTGCATCGAGGCAACCAGCAGGGACAGATCTCCCCGCGCAATGAATTCGCGCATACCCGGCGCCCAGTCCAGCATCCACACGAAGGTAACGACCGCGAGCAGGACGGCAACGGTGCCTACGAGGAAGCGCACCTGTTCGCCCAGGCTGGCTCGCCAGGCCATCGCCACGGCCAGGCCGGCGGCTGCAAGGTATTCGAGTGCCCATTGCACCGGGTCCGGATCGTTGTATTGCAGCGCTGCCGACAACGCGAACAGCACCGCGAACAACAGATTGAGTACGCGAATCACGGCAGGGCACCGAACAGATACCGCACACCAAGCCGCGGTCGAATGCCGGCTGCCGGGAAACCAACGGCTTCCTGGTAATTGCTATCCAGCAGGTTATCGACCGCCAGTGTCAGCTTGAGCCGGGGCGTGACGACCCAGCTTGCATTCGCGTCGACCCGGTTCCAGGCATTCAAGGTCAGGATGCCGGTCGGGATCGATGAGTCCAGCACATCGCCCACATACAACCAGTTGAGATCGAGCAGCCAGCGCTCGGTCGGCGTCCAGCGCAAACCCGCCCCGCCGCGCCAGTCCGGTCGCTGCAGCAATTCGCGATCAGTGTGCTTGACGTCGATATCGGTCCAGGTTGCCTGTCCGCGCAAGGCAAGTGTCGACGACAGCGCCCATTGGCCGCTGAACTCCGCGCCGCGAGTTGTTACGGCATCCCGATTTACATTTTTGAAGGTGTCGGGATCGAAGTCGATGAGGTTCCTGTAATCGTTGTCGAACACCGTAACGCCGACTTCAGCAGCGCCGTCGAGCAGTGTCTGGGTAACGCCAAGCTCGACGCTACGACTGGTCTCGGGCTTTAGCGTCGGCTCGCCGACCAGCGGACTGCCGAGTGCAAAGAAGCTGGGCAGCTTGAAGCCGGAACCCCAGTTGGCACGCAGCCGCGTCGTGCCATTGCCGAGGGTGTATACGGCTCCCAGTTTGCCGGTGGTCTCGCCACTGACCTCGTCGGGATCATCGTGGCGTATGCTGCCTTGAAGAACCAGTTGATCGCCCACCAGGTACCGGCCTTCGGCGAAAACACCGACGATGTCCCGGTCCAGTGCAAAGTCGTTCGGGATCCGGATGCCAGGCCCGAAGTCGACGTAACCCTCGGAGTCTCCGGATTCCCGCTGAAAATCCACCCCAAAGGTTGCTACCAGGCGATTGCCAGGCCGCACGGTAGTCCGCAACGCCGCGTTGTAGCGGTCGAGTTCGTTGGCAGCCCCGTTGGGCGGAACCTGGTCGCCTGGCGATATACCCGGCGATGCGTACTCGTCACTGCGGTCGTAAAGGGAGGCCACAGCCTGAACCGACCAGACATCGTTCAATGTCCAGTCGAGGTCGGTACCCAGACTGTAATCGTCGGCCTCCGCGTGATCCAGCGTGCGAAGAACGGCCAGATCCGGACCACCACTCTGCTCGGGAAAACTCGAACTGTCCATGCTCGCATAACGCGCATAGACATTGGCGACCATATTGTCAGCCGGTGTTATCCGCAGCCTTCCCGATACCGTATCGGCTTCGTAGGTACTGCCTGGTACCGCCTCGCCATCGTCCCGGCTGGTGGCCTGCAGTGAAAACCGCACGTCACGGCCGACAGGGCCGCCGGCCTGGATGGTACCCCGCCGGAACTCGTCGCCGCCTGCCTCGACTTCCACATTGGCGGACAGATGGTCTCCACCAGGCTGACTGATGAAATTGATAACGCCAGCCAGCCCGTCTGATCCGTAAATGGACGACTGGGGACCACGCACGATCTCTACACGTTCGATATTGGCCAGATTCAGGGAGGCCAGATCAAAAGAACCACCGCGGGTGTTGTTGGGGTCGTTCACCTTGATGCCATCGAGCATAAAGACCGTAAAGTTTGGCTCGCTGCCGCGAATGAATATCTGCGTCACTCCACCGGCGCCTGGCTGATTCACATGGAGTCCGGGAACATCGCGCAGCAGATCGGATGCCACGGCAGGATTGCGCGCCTCGATGTCAAACCGGTCAAGAACCGTCGTGGCGTTGGGCAGAACAGCCTCGTCGGCTGCCAGCCGTGTGCCGGTGACTATCAACTCTTCAGCAGCGGTTGGTGCCGGGTCGGCAGCAACCGCTGCTGAACTGAGCAATACCGCGAGCGCCAGCAGGTGCCTGCGGTGTGGCAGATGGAAACGGAAATTCCGGCTGTCTGATGAATGCATCCGCCAATATTAACCAGACAATCGGGACGGCGACTGCGGACCGCCTCCCAGACCGGAATTTCAGTTCATAAACATGGACCAGAAGCGCGTGCGGTCCGGGTCGAAAGCGTGATAGGTCTTGTCGATAGACCGGGGGTCATCCAGGGCCTGGACCATGAGGCGTGCCAGGTCGGCGCGCCGGATCCAGCTCATGGAGGCCGTGTCTTCGGTCAGGTAAGCCTTGCCTTCGGCCTCGCCGTTGAGCAACCCGCCAGGACGAATGATCGTGTAGTCGAGGCCACTGGTCTTCAGGTAGTCCTCGGCCTTGGTCTTCTCCGGGATCACCTTCCGCAAAAAGTAGCGGGCCGGCGCCGGCGCAGAATCACGTGAATCTCCGGCACCGATCACGGTGATCAGTACATAGCGCTTCACACCAGCCAGCCGGGCTGCATCAATCGCATTCCGGTTGCCATCGAAATCCGGGCGCGGCGCGGACGTGCTGGTCACACCCAGCGTGGACACGATGGCGCGAAACGGCTCGGTGGCCAGCGCAGCATTCAGATCAGCGGGAACCAGGGCGTCTCCGCGAAAAACACGCGCACCCAGGGCCTCGGCAGCAGTGGCATCCGACGCCGGCCGGACCAGCACCACCACGTCATCACCACGGGCCCGCAACAGGCGAACAACCTCCAGTCCCGTGTTACGCGTCCCGCCGATCACCAGGACCGCGCCGTGGCCGGGGACGTTGGCAACCGGAGCCAGATCGGCGCGTGAACGCGTGCCTTCCATACCGGAAATCCATACCCAGAGCACGACGGCCAGGATCAGAATCAGGAAGATGCTGAGCTTCGGATATTTCATCGTTTGATAGACCCCATATTCCGGTACGACGTGAGTCAGGAGGCAGGCCAGTCGATCTGCTGGCGCACAGCGCCGTACATCATGTCCTGGAAGAACTCGCTGCCAAGCAGTGAGGCCGGATAGGTTGGCGGTGGCGGGGCGAGATTATCCAGCTCCGTGATCATCTCCGGACTCAAACGCAAACCCGTGCACGTCAGATTCTCGCGGAGTTGTTCAACCGTGCGGGCGCCAATGATGGGAATGACACCGCCGTTGCCCCGCTGCATCAGCCAGGCAAGCGCCAATACAGACGGCCGGCAGTCGATACGTGCCGCGATCTTCGCAACCGCCGTGGCCACTTCCTGATTGCGCGATGTCAAGGTACGGGCTCCGCGCGGGCCGGCCAGGCGGCCGCTGGCACCGGATTCCTTGTACTTGCCGGTAAGCAGTCCGCCAGCCAGCGGACTCCATGCCGTGACAGCAATGTTCATGGCCGTTGCCATCGGCAGAAAATCGGCTTCGATATTGCGTTCGATCAGATTGTAGTGAAGCTGGAGCGCACTGAATGGCGTCAGACCGCGTTCGGTTGCCAGGGTGTTGGCCGTCGCGACCACCCAGGCTGGTGCATTGGAAATGCCCACATGCAGAATCTTGCCCGCACGCACCTGATCGTCGAGTGCGCGCATCAGGCTTGCCAGGTCGGTGCGACGATCCCAGCCGTGCACCCAGTACACATCAAGATAGTCGGTACCCAGACGTCGCAAACTCGCGTCCAGTGACTGCATCAGGTTCTTGCGATGACTGCCGCCCGCATTGGGATCAGCCGGGTCGGAGCTCAGTGTGTACTTGCTGGCCAGTACGAGCTTTTCGCGCCCTTCCCGAATGAATTCGCCGAGAATGCGTTCACTGCTACCCCGGTTATAGATATTGGCGGTGTCGATGAAATTACCGCCTGCCGCACGAAACTCGTCATAGACCCGGCGAGCTTCCGTGGCTGCCACGCCGATACCGAACTCCTCCCCAAAGGTCATCGCACCCAGGCAAAGCTCGGACACGCGCAGGCCACTGAGGCCCAGCACTCTGTATCGCATGATTCTTCCTTCTGTCGTCTACGCCGTCTCTTGAAGGTGCATCTTCAGGAAATACTACCGGCCGCCGCAGTCCAGCCGCTGACCAGCCACTGCCTCTGTGACCCGGCCGTTTTCGTAAGCCACAACGCCATTCACAATTGTCATGACGATGGACGACCTGAAGGTTGTGCCTTCCAGCGGCGACCACCCGCACTTGGACAACACATCCTCGCGACGAACGGTGATCTTGCTGGTGTTATCCACCAGCACCAGGTCGGCGAAGTAGCCTTCCCGGATATAGCCCCGGTCACGGATCGCAAACAGGTCGGCAACCCGATGGCTGGTTTTCTCGACAATCAATTCCAGCGGCAGCCGTCCGTCGTGCACATGTTCGAGCAGCATCAGCAAGGCGTACTGCACCAGTGGCAGGCCTGACGGTGCCTTGAAATAGCTTTCACTCTTCTCGGCAAGGGTGTGTGGTGCATGATCAGTGGCGATCACTTCCAGCCGTCCGTCGATCAGCCCGGCCAGCAGCGCCTCGCGATCGGCAGCGGTCTTGATCGCCGGATTGCACTTGATGAAGGCGCCCTTGGCGGCATAGTCGCTGTCATCGAAATGCAGCATGTGGACGCAGGCTTCCGCGGTAATACGCTTGCCGTTCAGTGGCCCTGGCTGAAACAGTTCCAGCTCTTTGGCTGTGGATATATGCAGTACATGCAGCCGTGTATTGTGTCGTTTGGCCAGCGTGGTCGCCAGCACGGTCGACTTCCAGCAGGCCTCTGCCGAACGGATCTGAGGGTGGGCCGAAAACGGCACATTGTCCCCGTACTCCTGTCGAAACCGCTCCTCGTTGGCCTTGATGGTCGGCGTGTCCTCGCAGTGTGTGGCAATCAGCGTGGGGCATTCGGCGAAGATCAGCTCCAGGGTCTCGGGGTTATCCACAAGCATGTTGCCGGTGGAAGCCCCCATGAAGACTTTCACGCCACAGCAATCGCCGGGCTGCAGGGAACGTATTTCATCGAGATTGTCGTTCGCAGCGCCAAAATAGAATGAAAAATTCGCGCGTGAACGGCCGCGAGCCAGGCGATACTTGTCCATCAACACCGCACGACTGGTGACATTGGGAATCGTGTTTGGCATATCCATGTAGCTGGTGATGCCACCAGCGACTGCGGCGGCCGACTCAGCGGCGATATCAGCCTTGTGCGTCAGACCGGGCTCGCGGAAGTGAACCTGGTCATCGATAAAACCCGGCAGCAGGTACTTGCCACCGGCATCGATAATCCGGTCGACACGGCCGGCAGGTATCTGACGGGCCACCCGATCGATACGACCACGACGTATGAGCACATCACCAGATGTCACACGGCCCTCGTTGCAGATTTGGGCATTGGTGATCAGCACGCTCTGGTGGTCCATCAGGCTGTCCTAGCTCAAGGTGTGCGGGAAAAGTTGTCGGTGGCAGTGATCAGTTCGTGCACGATCCCGGGTTCGAAGGCCGAATGGCCCGCATCCGGTACGATGCGCAGCGCTGCCTCAGGCCAGTGGCGGTGCAGATCCCAGGCACTGGTCAGCGGACACACTAAATCATAGCGGCCCTGCACGATGACGGCCGGGATCTCCGCAATCGACCCACGTCACGCAAAATCTGGTCTGGCGCTGAAACAAAGGCTGATTGACGAAATAGTGGGCCTCGATCCGGGCAAATGCCAGTGCAAACCGGTCGGCACCAAAGCGTTCGACGGCGGTGTCGGAACTCAACAGATGACTGGTGCTCCCCTCCCCAGATCGACCAGCGCCGTGCGGCCTCAGGGCGAGTTGCGGGTCATCTCCGGTCAGCCGGCGATGGTAGGCGTGGAGCATGTCGTGCCGCTCATTCTCCGGAATGAAGTCCCGAAATGGTTCCCAGGCGTCCGGATACAGTTCGCTGGCCCCGTACTGGTAGAACCACGCAATCTCTGCCGGCCGCAACAGGAAAATACCCCTCAGTACCATTTCAGTCACACGATTCGGATGAGTCTCGGCATACAACAGCGCGAGCGTGCTGCCCCACGACCCGCCAAATATCTGCCAGCGGTCAATCCCGAGCTGGTCGCGCAAACGCTCAATATCGGCAATGAGGTCCCACGTGGTGTTCTGGTTCAATTCGGCGTGAGGGCGACTGACCACTGCCGCGCTGATCCATCAGGATGATCCGGTACCGCAGCGGATCGAAAAAACGACGCGGTGCCACATCGCCCCCACCGCCAGGGACCGCCGTGAAGAAACAGCACCGGCACCACGCGGATTGCCGCACTGTTCATAGTAGACCTCGTGAGGTCCGTCGGCTGGTAGATAACCCGAATCAAAGGGCTCCACGGGCGGATACAGCGTGCGACGCGTCATCCGCATATTGTGGCATTTTCAGCGCGGCCTACGTAGACCCCGACTTACCGCCGACCCGCTGCAGCGTAGGCGTCCATGTTGTCGTCCGGACCGATGAAAACTCTTTCACCTCCACAGCGAGCAGCAGCGTGCAGGTGTCCCTTCCGCCGAAAAGGCGTGCCGCACGCCAGGCGGAAGGGATGTCCCGCCGGGATGCCGCGGGCTACAGAGTGCAGCATCCAGAGTTCGCAACTGACGCCGCTGCTACGGTCAGCAAGGAACGGCTAGAATCCGGCATCCTGTCGTTGAATCCCGGATTAATTCCCATGGTTGATCTGCCGCGCCCAACACCCACCCGCTTTGCACGAAGCTTTGTCGTTTCAATGGCATTGATCGTGTCGGCGATCGCCAACGGTGCAACACCTGCGCCACCTCCGGTCGATATCCCGTACACCATGCGCAAGCTGGACAACGGGCTGACGGTAATTGTCCATGAGGATCACAAGGCGCCAATCGTCGCCGTCAATGTCTGGTATCACGTGGGCTCGAAAAACGAGGTACGGGGCCGCACCGGTTTTGCGCATCTCTTCGAGCATCTGATGTTCCAGGGCTCAGAGAATCTCAAGGGCGACTATCTGAACACGCTGCAGGACATGGGCGCGACGGATCTGAATGGAACCACCTTTTTCGATCGCACCAACTACTTCCAGACCGTACCGAAGAACGCGCTGGACACTGCGTTGTGGCTGGAGTCGGATCGCATGGGGCACTTTCAGGGTGCGATTACCCAGGCGAAGCTTGACGAACAGCGGGGCGTGGTCCAGAACGAAAAGCGCCAGGGTGACAACCAGCCCTATGGAAAGGTATTCGAGGCAATTCTGGCGCAGCTGTTCCCCCCCAATCACCCCTACTCCTGGCCAACCATCGGTTCAATGGATGACCTGAATGCGGCCAGCCTGGATGATGTGCACAAGTGGTTTGCGACCTACTACGGCCCGAACAATGCTGTCGTTGTGATTGCCGGTGATGTGGACACCGACGATGCGTTTGCCAGGGCGACCAGGTATTTTGGCGACATTCCGCCAGGGCCGCCGATCTCACGTTTCGAGCAATGGATTCCTTCGCACGACCGGATCCGGCGCGAAGTCCAGCAAGACCGCGTGGCCCAGGCCCGCCTGCACCTTGCCTGGACCGGACCACGCTGGGGTAGCCGTGATGCCTACCTGCTGGAACTCGCAGCGGCAGTCCTGGCCGGTGACAAGAATTCGCGCCTGTACGAACGCCTTGTGTATCGCGAGCAGGTTGCATCCGACGTGGAAGTCGGCACCCTGCCCCTGGAAATTGCCGGCATCACCTATCTGCAGGTGTCCGCCCTGCCGGGTGTCAGCCTGGCAACGCTGGAAACCGAGGTGGAGGAGGAGCTTGCGCGGTTCAAGAAATCCGGCCCCACTACCAGGGAACTGGAACGGGTGAAAACCCAGCATCGTGCGGCGTTCATCCGCGGGCTGGAAAAAGTTGGCGGCTTCTCGGGCAAGTCAGGTGTGCTGGCCGAGAGCATGGTTTACGGCGGCTCTCCCGACGCGTGGAAGAAGGGTTACGAGATCATGGAAGCTGCCACGGCGGATGATCTGAAGGCGGTGGTCGCAAAGTGGATCACGGCTGCACCTTTCGTGCTCAACGTGGTGCCGGCCAAAACGCTTCATGCCGACCCGACCGGAGCCGACCGCAGCGCCGTCCCCATGCCTGTGGGTGAGGTGCCAGTGCACTTTCCGGCTTTTGAAAGAGCCACACTCAGCAATGGCATGAAACTGATTGTGGTCGACCGGCCGGGAGTCCCGGTGGTGAACCTCCGGCTGGTCATGGACGCTGGCTACGCGGCCGATCAGTTCGCACGACCTGGCACCGCGAACCTGACAATGGCGATGCTGGATGAAGGCACCAGCAAACGCAGTGCACTCCAGATCAGTGAAGAGCTGGCCCTGCTCGGCGCCAATCTGGGCGCTGGATCAACCCTCGATACCTCGTCGGTAAACCTGTCTGCACTGGCCGACAAGCTGGAACCGTCGCTGGAGATCTTTGCCGATGTACTGCTGAACCCGTCGTTCCCGCCCGAGGAACTGGAGCGGCTGCGCAAGGTGTATCTGGCGGCCCTGAGTCAGGAAAAAACCCAGCCGATGTCGATGGCGTTGCGGGTGGTTCCCGGACTTCTCTACGGGACGGGGCATGCCTACTCCCAGCCACTGACCGGCACCGGCACAGCCGAGACGCTTGCCGCGCTGACGCGTGCGGACCTCAAGCAATTTCATGATCAGTGGTTCCGTCCGAATCACGCCACGCTGATCGCCGTTGGCCCCGTGACCATCGCGAGCCTGGCACCGCAACTGGAGCGGCTGCTGGGCAAGTGGCAAGCCGGGGATATCCCTGCAAAGAAGATTCCGCTGGTGACGCAGAAGCCCAACCGGACGCTGTACCTGCTGGACAAGCCTGGCGCCGACCAGTCGGTGATCATCGCCGGCCAGCTGATTCCACCGCGCTCGACGCCTGACGACCTGGCGATCGAAATGATGAACGACGTGCTGGGCGGCCAGTTCACCTCGCGACTCAACATGAACCTGCGCGAAACGAAGCATTGGTCCTACGGCAGTTACTCTTTCGCCTATGACGCCAGGGGCCAACGTCCACTGCTCGCCTACGCTCCGGTGCAGTCCGACAAGACCAGCGAGGCGGTCAGGGAGATTCGCGATGAGTTCACGTCGATTGTTGGCGACCGGCCAGCAACGGCCGACGAAGTTGCCATTGTGAAGCGCAGTAGCACCCTGTCGTTGCCAGGTCAGTGGGAAACTGGCGGCGCGGTACTGAAGTCCATCAGCGCACTGGTCGAGTTTGGCTTGCCGGATAACTACTGGAACAACTATGCAAGCGACATCCGCAGCGTCACTACGGCAGAGGTCAATCAGGCGGCACACACCTATCTCAAGCCTGACGATCTGGTTTGGGTGGTCGTGGGTGACAGGCAGCTTGTCGAGCCGGGCCTTAAAGAACTTGGATTCGACACCATCCAGCTGATCGACGCCGATGGCAAATTGCTGTGAGAAACGGAGCCAGCTCACCCTGGGCTGATCCCTCCGCTTCCGCGCATTACGACTGCTTAATTTTTCTTGCGGGGTGCGGCCCTGCGTGGACAATAACGAACACCCGCGCCGTCAGACGAATGTCTACACGATGATCGCAGTAGAAGGGCTAACGAAAATCTTCGGCAGTCGAACCGCCGTCGACAACATCTCCTTTCGTGTTCAACCAGGTGAAGTTCTCGGCTTCCTGGGCCCCAACGGCGCCGGCAAGACCACCACGATGCGCATGCTGGCGGGTTTCGTGGCCGCAACAGCCGGCCACGCCGAGATCTGTGGATTTTCAGTGGCAACGCAGCCCGTAGCAGCCAAGCAGCGACTCGGTTACCTGCCAGAGGGCGCGCCCAGCTATGGCGAAATGACGCCAGCCGATTTCCTGCGATTCATTGGTCGCATCCGCCGACTGACCACGACAGATTTTCAGCGTCGCTATGCAGACGTCATCAACCGCCTCCAGCTCGGCGAAGTGCTGCACCAGCCTATAGAAACCCTGTCAAAGGGTTTCAAGCGGCGGGTCGGACTGGCCCAGGCCATTCTGCACGATCCGCCGGTGCTCATTCTGGACGAACCTACCGATGGCCTGGACCCGAATCAGAAACACGAAGTGCGGGACCTTATTCGCACAATGGCGCCGGGCAAAGTCATCGTGATCTCTACACACATCCTCGAAGAAGTGGATGCGGTATGCACACGGGCGATCATCATCGCCGAGGGCCGCATTGTGGCTGACGAAAAGCCCGCCGACCTGATTCAACGGTCGCGCTACCACAATGCCGTTACCCTGCGCCTGCAACCGGCTGCAGATCTGCCTGCGATCGTTAACGAACTCAATGCACTCCCCGACGTCCGGGAAACTGTCGTCGACGGGCATGGTCGTGCCGTCACCGCACTACCGCGTGCCGGCACACTATTGCTCCCGGTCATTGGCGCGCTGGCGGCCGAGCGCCACTGGCCAATCGAACAACTCATCCTGGAGGCCGGTCGGCTGGACGAAGTCTTCCGCGAAATGACCACCGGCGACCATCGGACAGCACAATCCTGATGGGCGCAGTACGCAGCATCGCGGGGCGGGAACTTCGCAGCTATTTCGCGACACCGCTTGCCTATGTTTTTATCGTGATATTTCTGGCGCTGGCGGGTGTTTTTACCTTTTATCTGGGCGGGTTCTACGAACGAGGACAGGCCGACCTGACGCCATTCTTCAATTTTCATCCATGGCTTTATCTGTTCCTGGTGCCGGCGATTGCCATGCGCCTGTGGGCCGAAGAGCGCAAAAGCGGCAGCATCGAACTGCTGATGACCTTGCCGGTCACGCTCTGGCAGGCCGTACTCGGCAAGTATCTGGCCGCCTGGCTGTTTATTGTTGTGGCCCTGGCTCTGACCTTCCCGATCTGGATCACCGTCAATTATCTGGGCGATCCTGACAACGGCGTCATCCTGGCAACCTATCTTGGCAGCCTGCTGATGGCTGGCGCGTTCCTGGCCATTGGATCGTGCATATCGGCAGCCAACCGCAACCAGGTCGTGGCCTTCATCATTACCGTGGTTATCTGCTTTCTGTTCATGCTGGCTGGCTTCCCCCTGGTCATGGACGTTTTTTCCGGATGGCTGCCAGGCCGATGGCTGAATGCAGTTGCCAGCCTGTCTTTCCTGACGCACTACGCGGCCATCAGCAAGGGCATGCTGGACGTGCGGGATGTGTTGTATTTCCTGCTGGTTATCGTGGTCTGGCTCATTGCCACGACCATCGTTCTGGACCTGAAGAAAGCCGACTAGGATGCCCACAGGCAACAACCAGTCACAGATGACCACCGGCAACAAACGCCGGCTCGGTCGTGCGGGACTGGTAATCCTGGCCGTGATTTTCCTGGCTGGGGTGACCTTGACCAGCCTGCTGCCATCCGCGCGACTCGACCTGACATCCAACCATCTCTATACGCTCTCGACCGGCACACGAAATATCGTCGGCCACATTCCCGAGCCACTGAATGTCTATCTGTATTTCTCCGACAAGGCTACAACGGATGTACCCCAGCTCCGCACGTACGCCGGCCGAGTCCGCGAGATGCTGACGGAGTTCGCCAGCCTCTCCAATGGCAAACTCAAGCTGACCATCATCGATCCCTTGCCGTTCTCCGAAGAGGAAGACCGCGCTACCAGCTTCGGGCTACGACCCATCAACCTGGGCAACAATGCCGACCCCATCTACTTTGGTATCGCCGCTACAAACAGCGTCGGCGACCAGCAGATCATTCCCTTCCTGGATCCCAACCGCGAGTCGTTTCTGGAATACGACCTGGCGAAGCTGGTCTATACCCTCGCCCATCCGAAGAAGCCGGTGGTCGGCCTGCTTTCGGACTTGCCGATGACCGCCGGCTTCGACCCCATGACCCAGCAGGTGAGGCCAGCGTGGGTCGTTGCGGAGCAGGTTCGCCAGTTATTCGATCTGAAGATCCTGCAACCGGATCTGGCCGGACTCAATGCGCCCGCCGAAACCGCCCTCACCAATAGCGGCAAAGATGCCGACAGCAGAGACGTGCAGGTATTGATGCTGGTACATCCGAAGAAGCTTTCGGACGAGGCGCTCTATGCGATAGACCAGTTCGTGCTCCACGGCGGACGGGCACTGATCTTCGTCGACCCCTACTCCGAGATCGACAGCAGCGATCCGATGTCTGGTGCCGCCGCCGGCGATGACGGCAAAGCGTCCAGCCTCAACAAGTTGTTCAAGGCATGGGGCATCAGCATGGACCCCGGGACTATCGTTGGGGACGACCGCTATGCCCTGACTGTGAGCGGCACAAACGGGCAACCAGTTCGCCATCTGGGGATCATCGGTGTCGACCAGACCGGACTTGACCAGGACGATGTCATCACCAACGGCCTCAATGCCATCAATCTCGCGTTTGCCGGTCATATAGTTCAGACCGGGGACAGCAAGCCGCATGACGCTACAAAGCGCGGGGACCTGCCAACTTTCACGCCGTTGATCCGGTCCAGCGACAAGGCGGGTCTGATTCCGACCAACCAGATCATGCTGGCGTCGGATCCGACGGCGCTGCGGACGGATTTTGCGCCCACCGGCGAACGCTATACGCTGGCAGCACGCATAGCCGGCAAGCTCAAAAGTGCCTTTCCAGGCGACCAGCGGCCTGGCCACCTGGATACCGCCGCGACGTCCGTCAATGTCGTGGTGGTTGCCGATACGGACCTGCTTGCCGACCGGCTGTGGGTACAGACCCAGAACATTCTGGGCCAGCATCTGAACACCGCCTTCGCCAACAATGGCGACCTCGTCATTAACGCCCTGGACAATCTCCTCGGCAGCAGCGATCTGATCGGGATACGCAGCCGGGCAACTTTTCAGCGGCCGTTTACGCGGGTTCAGGACCTGCGGCGGGCGGCTGAAGCCCGGTTTCGCACCGCGGAGAAACGCTTGCAGTCAGAACTCGACGAAACCGAATCACGGCTGGGAGAGCTCCAGGCCAGTCGAACCGATCAAGGTGCAACCATCCTTTCCCCGCAGCAGCAGGCCGAGATCGATCGCTTTCAGGTTCGCCGGCTGGAGTTGCGCAAGGAGTTGCGTCAGGTACAACGGAACTCGACGAGGATATCGAACGGCTGAGGCACCACCCTCAAGATCATCAACATTGTCCTGGTGCCGCTGCTGGTTTCAATCATCAGCTTGATTCTGGTGGTATTCCGGCGACGTGCGCGGCGCCGGACTTCTTCGCAGACCACGTCGGGTGGCACCACCATCGGAGCCACGGCCAAAACACCGACAAGCCCAAGCCAATGAATCGCCGTACACTTTCCGCACTGCTGGTCACCCTGGCGATCCTCGTCGTGCTGGTTGGCATCGCGTTGACGGGCGAGCAGACCAGGACTTCGTCAACGACGCTACTGTTTCCCGGCGAAGGCCGGGATCAACGATATCAACCAGCTCATCGTGACCGCCCCCGATGACCCGGTGAGTGATTCAAACCAGCCCGGCAACCGGTACAGAAGCGGGTCGGGTGATCGCCACCCTGGAGCGCGGCGCAGATCGGTGGACGGTGAAAGAGCGCCACGACTATCCCGCGGATGTGGCTCGCTTGCGCAAGAATCTGCTCGCACTTGCCGAAGCGCGTGTCATTGAGGAAAAGACATCCGATCCGGCGTACTACAGCCGGCTCGGTGTGCAGGACATGAACGCAGCCAAGGCTCGTGGCATGCGACTCACGCTGGCGGGATCCAAACAGCCGATCGACGTGATCATTGGCTTGCCCGGGCCGGGCGGTAGCGATTCCACGTACATGCGGCGTGTTGGGGAAGCGCAGAGCTGGCTGGTCAGCGGCCGCTTCGACATAGGGAAAACTACCGGAGAATGGCTGTCCAGGTCTCTGATGGACATCCCCGCATCACGCGTCGCGTCGATCACCATCACTCATCCAGGGACTGAACCACTGCGAATCACCCGACACCCGGACTCGGCAGACGCTGATTCCGGGGATGCTGGCAATATCAATATTCAGTTCGATGTGACCGGGATTCCCAAAGGTCGCAGCCTGAGCTATCCGGGCGTCACCAACGGGATCGCGGGCGCACTGGCTGACTTGCAACTTGAAGACGTGCAGACACGGGACAGCCTGGGTGAAGCGCCGGGCAAACCGGTGGTTGCCCGCTTCGTCACCACAGATGGCCTCGTGGTGGAAGCCACTGCATGGCAACTGCCACAGGGGACACGCTTCAGTTTCAGTGCGTCTGCCGGCAAACCACCACAGGGCTCCCCGGACAGCGCGGCCCAGGATGCAGCCAAACAAGCCAGCGCACTCAATGCACGGTTCGGCGGGTGGGTTTACACCCTGCCCCCGTTCAAGGCCGGGCAACTCACCAAAAATCTCAAGGACTTGCTGGCGGCGCCCTGAATATAGCCGGCCGCAAGTGCCGGACGCTGTGCCTCGCTGCTAAAAGTACATAAAAGGCCCGTCTCTGGGCTACCCTTTGCAACGTGATCGAAAATTATCTTGAACGGATTCTCAAGGCCCGCGTCTATGACGTGGCCATAGAGACCCCACTGGAGACTGCGCCGCGCCTCTCCGCACGGCTCGTCAACCACATACTCCTGAAGCGGGAAGATCTGCAACCGGTCTTCTCGTTCAAGTTGCGCGGGGCTTACAACAAGCTTGCACAGCTTTCGGCTGACGAAAAAGCGGCCGGCGTCATATGCAGCTCGGCTGGCAATCACGGCCAGGGCGTGGCACTTGCCGGGCGGGCACTGGGTATTCGTGCTGTGGTTGTGATGCCAATAACCACACCCACAATAAAAGTCGATGCAGTACGCGCCATGGGAGCCGATGTGGTCCTGCACGGCATCACTTACGATGACGCCTATGCTCGGGCACAGGAGCTGGTCAGTTCCGAAGGGTTGATCTTCGTGCATCCGTTCGATGACCCTGATGTCATTGCGGGCCAGGGCACGGTGGGCATGGAAATCCTGCGCCAGCAGCGCGGCACCATCGATGCCATTTTTGTACCTGCCGGAGGTGGCGGGCTGATCAGCGGTATCGGGCTGTACGTGAAGGCCCTGTACCCGGAAATCCGGATCATAGGTGTAGAGCCTGAAGAATCTCCGACGATGTATTCAGCACTGAAGGCCGGGTACCCGGTAAGCCTCGATCGTGTCGGTATCTTTGTCGATGGCGTAGCTGTCCGACAGGCCGGTACGGAGCCGTACCGGATCTGCCGGGAAGTTGTTGACGACATCATCCTGGTAACCAACGACGAAGTGTGCGCGGCCATTCGCGATGTTTTTGAGGACACCAGAGCCGTGATGGAACCGGCGGGTGCGCTCGCCGTGGCAGGGATCAAACGGTATGTAGCCTCAACACAATGCACGGGTGAGACGCTGGTGGCCATCAACAGTGGCGCGAACATGAATTTCGACCGCCTGCGCTACATCGCCGAGCGTGCGGGTATCGGTGAGAACCGTGAGGCCTGCTGGCCGTACAGATCCCGGAGCAGGCCGGCAGTTTCCTTGCTTGGCGAAACCATTGGCCAACGCTACATCACCGAATTCAACTATCGCTACAGCGATCCGGCCCGGGCGCGCATCTTTGTTGGTGTGGGTCTCACCGGGGAGCGGAGCGCGCACTGCTTATCGCGCGTCTGGAAAAGCTGGGCTACCCGGTATCTGACCTGAGCGACGACGAGGTGGCCAAACTGCATGTACGTCACATGGTTGGCGGGCTTGCCGCTGGCCTCAAGGACGAGCATGTGTACCGTTTTCAGTTTCCCGAACGGCCGGGCGCGCTGCGTGAATTTCTGAAGACGTTGGGGAGTCGGTGGAATATCAGCCTGTTTCACTACACCAATCCCGGCTCGGACTACGGCAGGGTTCTGGCAGGTTTTCAGGTCCCGGAATCCGACATTCAGCCCTTTCTGGAACATCTGCAATCCACTGGCTATGACTTCTGGGACGAAAGCTCGAACTCAACCTACCGGATGTTCCTGGCCGGCGGCTGAGCGGCGCCAGCATACGAGGGTCCGATGACAGGGCAAGCAGATCCGGAAATCAAACGCGCGACCGTCCGGGATGCTGAGGCGCTATCGTTGCTGGCGACTGAAACCTTCGTCGAGACCTTTGGTCATCTCTACCGGCACGAGGATCTCAGCACATACCTTCGCGAGGAACAGTCTGCGGAACACTACCGGCAGATACTCCAGGATCCAGCCGTTGCTATCTGGCTGGCTATCGGGGCGGACGGCAGACCGACTGGCTTCATCAGTGCCGGTCCCTGCAAACTGCCAGTGCCCAACCAGTCCGAAATGGCCGGCGAAATCCGCCAGCTCTATCTGCGCGCCTCAGCCCAGGGTCGAGGTCTGGGAACAAGGTTGTTGATGGTTGGCCTGGCGTGGCTGCAGGAGCATGGTCACCATCCGCTCTACATCGGCGTCTGGTCGGGCAACGGCGGCGCACAACGACTCTACTCGCGGCACGGCTTCGCGAAGATTGGTGAATACGATTATCCGGTCGGCCAGCACCTGGATCGCGAGTTCATTCTGCAACGTGTGCGGCCACCGCTATAAGCACGGCGTGCTCAGGACCTTAAGCTCTGCTTGGACAACGGGCAATCCGGTGTATTGAACCGCGGCCCATACAACCGGGCGTCCAGTGCAGCCGACCAGAACCACCGGTTGCGACACTTGGGACAAACGATGTACCACACGCCGAAGGCGTAGCCGACGCAGAAGATGATCGTGCCAAGGGTCCAGGATGTAGCCAGTGCTGGCCACAGTGGCGCGAAACTGCCATACACCATCAGCACGATGGCAAGTACCAGCTTCCACATCTGTCCGGTTCGCGTCACGACGGAATTGGGCAACATTCAGCCTCCTGACAAAATTCGTTTGGCACTTGCCGGCAAGCGCTTGATAGCCGCTTCCCGGCGCAGTGCCGAGCCGCGGTCCGGTGCGGGCTCCTGGTGTACCAGCACCACCGGGCGTCGTGCCCTGGTGTAGGCAGCGCCAGTCCCGGCATTATGCTGGGCAACACGTTTGCTGACATTACGGGCAATACCGGTGTAAAGCGACCCACCGGCACAGCGAACCATGTAGACATGCCAGTCGGCAGCGCTGGTGGAATGGCCACCTGGCTCGCTGTTTTCTGGTGCTGCTCCGATCGACATCGCGCCTGAAAGCACTCCTGCTGGTGGAACTCATGACGAGCTTAGCGGAATGCGCCTTGCCGCGGCAAAGCGGCTGGCGCTTCGACAGAGGGGCTGACGCTCAGGCAATTCCACCGGCACGGATCCGGGCAATCTTGGCAGTCTGCGAGAGCCTGTAGAACTTGCGCAACTCGCGCAGCATTGCCGGTGTGAAAGTCAGCGGCGGAAAACGCGCCTCCAGGCTCGCGCAGTAGCGTTCTGCCAGGGTACTCGCCACCTTGTATCGGTCGATTTCGTCCGCGTCCAGGGCCACATCCAGCGCTGGCTCATCAAACAGCCGTTGCATCAGTGGCGCGCCCAGCGCCGACCCCGGTTGGCTTAACAGCAGAAAACGTGTGCTGACATATTTGTCGACCTCGGCCTGCATTTCCAGCTCCAGCAGGGTCACCGGCTTGTCCAGTGCCGCGTTCCAGGCCATGTAGTGAAAATGACTGATTCCTTCGAGCAGCGTCCAGTAGTCTGCCAGGTTGGCACCCGACAAGTGCTCGCGAGGGTCTGTGGCGGCAAGCCGGTCCAGCACCTCGCTGTCGATGAACAACGCGAGGTCAACACTGTCGCCGTCTTCCATCACCAGCAGCTGCTCGGCGCTGTACCTCCGTCGGCTACCGGCGGTCAGGGCGTCAAGAATGGCCCGGTCGGTGACGAGGTAATCGCGCACATCCTGCGGCACAGGCACATCATAGAGCTGGCCTAGATACCCCTGCAGGGCCGGAAGTAGTTCGGAATGCTGATTTGATGTTGGCGCGATCATGATCTTCGCACCAGAACTCTAGTGCTTGCGCGTCAGACCCGGCTGCCGGGCCGGCTGGATACCCAACTGACGAAGGAGTCGGGCAGACCGTTGGCTGCCGGTAGTCAGCCACGTCTCATAAAGCCTGAGTACATCCTGGTCGCAGGCATTATTGGCTGCGTACCGGGCGTCGCCCAGCACCTCGTTAAGCACGTCAACCACATCGGCAAACTTCTGTGAGAGTTCGGCGAATACCGGTGCAAATGCCCGACCTCGCGGACTGGTAGCCAATAAGGTAGCCAGTGTGCCATAGGCGCCACCGCCCATCCGCACGTAATAGCCAATACCAACTGACCTGCGCTGTAACCCTTCGGCCAGGAACCCGGAGACAAACAGCGCCACGTCTCCCAGTCGTCGCAAAGCTGTGTTCCGCGCGTCCTCCGTTGCAGCGTCGGCCGCATCCGCCAGCATGAGGGCCAGCGGTCTGAGGCCCAGGCCCACATCGGTGGAATCGTGCAAGTTTCCGGCGCGCTGGCAGGTGAGGAGATTAACGTAGTGCGCCGTATGGTCCTCGACAGCAAGCCGGTTCGAAGCTATGGCAGTGTCGACCGAGTTGAAAAACTCCTGCGAAGACTCGGCACAGGAATTGCTCCGGCATTTGATTCGGAGACTTTCATGAACGTCGTTTATACCGGTGGCATCATTCTCGCAGCGTGACTCCTGTGCGATCCCGGTGCCGGCTGTGACCCCGAACTGGCCTGAGGTTACCAAACCGGGAGTTGGTTTGCCAGGCCATTCCATCGACCCGGCCTCACGCCGCATCGTGATCGAACCGAAATGCTGCAAACTCTCCAGGCCTGCTGAGTGCCATGCCCACCACAAACGACAGGCCGTTCTGGTGCGCATTCGTATCCTCGTCACACCACACGTACCACGGCTTGCCCGGACTTTGCGCTCGTGCCCGGCAAGATTGCTGGTCAGAAAACCGGCCGCGGTTGCGTCCTTCAGGTAACAAGCCACCTGAGTTGCCACCGCCGCACGTGTCGGTACCCGGTTGTTGAACAGCCGCCCACCACGTGCTGCGTGCAATGGTTCCGGCCGTCGTACAGCTCTGCGACGCACGCTCAGTTGCTGCCATTCGGCGCACGCTGCGGCTGCGTACCAGCCGTGACATCACCACAAGAGTGAAATGGGCCGGGTGCGGCCGACCATGGCCTCTTTGATGACGCCACGTGTTTTCAGCAATGCCACCTCATCAGCCTCGGGTTCCATTGCCGCGCACTTTCGAGCGCAGCAAGGCTGTCTCCGCAGGATTGTGCGACGCCAGCATGCCGGCAATGGCGCCCAGGGCGCTGAGGCTACGCAGTTGACGGCCATCAGGAGCCAGTTCAGCAAGCCGTGAAATACGTCACCACGTTGGGGCTGGTGAAAACCGGGTCCTGCTGACTGGCGGCGACGTCGGCAACCCGGGACCAGTGGCCGGGCGGATCCAGCAGGATGGCTGCGTCGGGCGCAATAACGCTCGACGCAAGATTCCGACCGGACCAACGTCAGCACGCCGGAGAGCCCGACAACAGGCAAACCAGATCGACATTGGCCACCAGTTCCAGTGCATGTATACCGGTACTGTCGGCGGGAGAACCGATCAGGTCGTAGTCGGTGGGCGGCGAGGCAGTACGCGATTCCATGCACGCATCGACGTAACGCACCGGGCCAATGCCATCGGCACCCGGGGTCATCGACGGACGCACCCGTGGCGGTTCACCGCGCAGGCGAACAAGAGCAGACCCTGCCAGGGCATCACTGACATAGGCCTCGTTGTCTGCAGCAGCCGTCACTGCTCGCCAGATCTCCTGCTCTCAACCAGGAGTTGAACGGCGACCGGGTCCCGCTGGATCGTCAGATTGAAGCGCCACAAGTCGTCCGGCGGAATACCGTCGTAGTCAACGGCAACACGCAGGTATTCCAAGGGGTCCGGGATTGATGGCGTCGAGCTCCAGCAAGCCGCCGGGCCCGGGAAGGGTGAGTCGAGTCGAGCCACCCGTGCAAGGGGTATGCGGACAACGATAGCGCGTTGGCCACCGTTGTCGAAGCGGCAAGGATCCCTCGAGGACGACTGCGCTCAGCGGCGAGCCGAATCGCCGGCGAATTCTGCAATGCTTTCGATGGCGACGGGGATGTTGGCGGGACCGCGAGGAGCAGGTCCAATGAAGGCGGTGACAGTTTCGCGGCGGAGCGGAATCGGCTCCTCGCCGGCAGGAGATTCAATAACTCGAATCCCGGCTCCTGAGAGTTCGGGCAACGTTGCGCGCATCCGCAGTTAACAACGCGGCGTAGTGTAGCACCGGCGCCAGCAACCGGCCGCGCAACCATGCTTCAAAGTAATCCACAGGTCGACCGGCGCAGCAGTTCACGCTGCCAACTTCTATGGCCGGGCGACGCTGCCTGTACTGGCACTCGCATCAGCCGCATCGTCGGACTTCTCGGGATGTGTCACCACGTTACGCACCAGGCGTGCACCAGCAACCACCGTGCTGGCATCGGCAGCGGGAGCCAGCAACCGTACCGGGAAACCACGATTCTCGGCGATGGTGGCAGCAAGCAATGACTGATCCACCACCGTCGCCGACGACGTACTGTCGTTGGCCGGCTTGCGCTTCAATTCCCGCTTGACGCGGGCCTCAAGGGCCTTGTCGTGGTTGCGACCGTCATCCTCCAGCGCCGGATGGACCTCCAGGTACAGGTTGCCGTTTTGCCAGCCAAGCAGCCGTGGCTCATTGACGATCTGCACCCGGGTGCCGACCGGAACCTGACTGAACAGCGACTCGATATCCTCAGGAAACAGTTGGATGCAACCATGACTGACCCGCATGCCGATACCCGACGGCTTGTTCGTGCCATGTATCAGGTACGAGGGGAAACCCAGACGCATGGCATAGGCACCCAGCGGATTGTCCGGGCCAGCCGCCACCCGTGCGGGTAGCGGATCTCCGGCTTCCGCGTGCTCTTTGCGAATGGAAGCGGGCACGGTCCAGACAGGGTCCTTGGCCTTCGACACAACCTTGGTGACACCAATAGGCGTAGACCAGCCCTCACGCCCGATACCAACCGGGTGTGTGATCACCACGGGGGTCTCTCCAGCCGCTACTTTCGGATAGTAGAAAATCCGCTTGCTGCCGATGTTCAGCACGATGCCCTCGCGTGGCGCATCCGGCAGCACATGTTGGGTGGGCAATACGATCCGGGTACCAGCACCAGGTAGCCAGGGATCGACATCAGGGTTGGCATGTGTGAGTTCGTCGTAGGCCAGGTCGTAGGCGCGGGCAATGTCGATGAATGTGTCTTCATAGCGGGCGACGATCACTTGCACCTCGCCCACGCACATCCGTGTCGGGCAGCAACTCGAAGCGGTCGCTGACTATAGGCGGCTGCTCTGCCGGCATCTGCGCCACCGGAGCGCTGTGTCGAGCCCACTCAGGCGTCTCGAATAGCGCACAACCTGTGATATTGAGCGCAATAAACAGCACCAGGTGTGCCTGACCAGGAAGCCGCGACTAGCCCCTGCTGTCTGCATCTGTACATTTGCACCTCCGACTGCCTGCTCAACGACATGCTGACATGTGGGACGCCGGCCGGCCGCCTGCGCCTCGTTATACAACTTCAGTGCGGCCGGCAACTGTTTGACCAGATCCTGGATCCGGCTGTCGCCGGCCGGATGTGTTGATAAAAACTCAGGCGGCCCCACTTTGGTTTGCTTTGCCATGTTCTTCCACAACTGGATGCTCTCCGCAGGATTGAATCCGGCAGAAGCCATGTAGTCGAGGCCGACGGTATCAGCCTCGGTTTCATTGCTGCGACTGTATGGCAGACTCAAGCCGAGCTGCGCACCCATGGCTACAACATCGCCCACGCCGGGACCACCACCCAATACGGCCGTACCGGCGATGACGCCGGCCTGCGTAGTCATCTCCCGATTCGCCCTCTTCAACGAATGCTGCTGGGTCACATGGGCAACTTCGTGGCCGATTACGGCTGCAAGCTGATCCTGGTTATCAGCCACTTTCAGGATCCCGGTAAATACACCAATGCGTCCACCCGGCATGGCAAAGGCATTGACCTGATCGGAATCGAAAATCTCCACATCCCAATCCTTGTCTGAGTATGGCTTCTCGAGCTGGGCAACGATCGCCGACGCCACGCAATTGACATAGGCACGGGTTTTTACATCCGTAGACACAGGAATCTGGGCCCGCATCTCCTGAAACTGCTGGCTAGATGCCGACTCCAGTTCAGATTCAGAAACGAGCGGCAGGGCGCAGCCGGTCAGCCACAGCACAGCAAGCAGAAGTGCGATCGTCCTGGGACTTGTTGTTGTCATGGCTGGATTATCGGGCCAGAACTGCCCGGGAGCCAGTCTTGCGGGGAAACAGCTCCGGCCAAAGGTCGGTCCGGACCGCGGTTGTGTCAGGGAAAGCGGCTCTGCCGGTCGCGCTGCGATAGCCAGGCCGCCAGTTCGTCGGCACCGGAACTGATTGTCGACAATACGCGTTGTTGCAGGGTTACGTGCGCTTTGTAGCAGACGCGAAACAGGTCGGCATCCTCGGCCGCGCGCTGCAGGTAGTCGTCGCTGGTTTCGATGGCATCGACCAGGTTCAGCCCATGAGCCTGCGACCCATACCAGTGCTCACCCGTTGCCACAGCTTCTATATCCAGAGCTGGTCGATGTGCTGTCACCATCTGCTTGAACAAATTGTGAACATCTTCAAGCTCAGCGCGCAGCTTGTCCCGGTCGGCATCCGTATTTTGACCAAACATGGTGACGGTGCGTTTATAGCGGCCCGCAGTCACCTGCTCGAAATCAACGCCGCGGGCATCCAGAGCACGATGAAAATTGGGCACCTGGGCTATCACGCCGATGGAGCCGATCACGGCAAAGGGTGCGGCGATAATCTTGTTGGCGATGCAAGCCATCAGGTAACCGCCACTGGCAGCCCCCTTGTCGACCGCAGCGGTGAGCGGGATATCCCGGTTGCGCAACCGCTTCAGCTGGGATGCGGCCAGGCCATGCTCATGCACCGCGCCGCCAAAATTCTCCAGACGCAACACCACTTCGTCGCCAGGTGTGGCAATACCGAGAATGGCGGTGATCTCCTCGCGTAGCGCAGCGACACCGGTCGCGCGAATATCACCTTTGAAATCCAGCACGTAAACACGACGACGCGACTCCGACCCGCTGCTTCTCGCCTTCTGCTCCGCCTTCTTCTGCTTCTTCTCCTGTTTCAGCGCCTTCTTGCGGCCCGCTTTGTCGAGCAGCGACTGCCGCAACTGCTCGCGCAAGTCACGGTATCTCTCGTTAAGTTTTTCAACGGTCAGGCTGCCTTCGGATGAGCCCTTCTTGGAGAAGCTGATGGACAACACAATGATCGCGGCTGCGGCCACAGCCACCACGACGGTAACGGCCTTGGCCAGAAACAGGCCATAGTCAAATAGGAACTGCACCATCAAGTACCCTGCGGACGCGAAATATTGGCCTCACCCAGCCCGGCATTGTTGCCTTCAAGTGCGCGCTCGGCCCGATAGCTGGAGCGCACCAGTGGTCCGGCAACCACCTCCCGAAAGCCTTTGGCAAGACCCAACTGCCGATACTCACTGAACTCGGCCGGGGTCACGAACTTGTGCACGGGCAGATGATTGGCGGTGGGGCGCAGGTACTGGCCGAGCGTCAACAAGTCAACGCCGGCTGCACGTAAATCGTCCATGGCATCAGCAACTTCGTCAGCAGTCTCACCCAGACCAAGCATTAGGCTGCTCTTGATCAGCACGGGCTGATTCTGGTCCGTGATCATACCGATGCCCCGGGCATGTGCCAGCACCGCCAGCGACTGATCGTACGTGGCGCGAGGATCACGCACTGCCGGCGTCAACCGGCGTACCGTTTCAGATTGTGGGCAAAGACGGCGACGCCTGATTTGACGACGGTCTCAACCGCATCAAGGTTGCCGGCGAAATCCGGGGTGAGTGCCTCGACCGCAGTTTCCGGATTGAGCTGTCGAATTGCACGTACGCAGTCGGCGTAGTGTTGAGCGCCGCCGTCCGGCAGGTCGTCGCGATCTACCGAGGTCAGCACGATGTACTTGAGGCCCATCAACTGCACTGAGCGGGCAGCGTTCTGCGGTTCTTCGCGATCCAGCCAGCCGCGGGGGTTCCCGGTGTCCACCGCGCAGAATCGGCAGGCGCGTGTGCAGACGTGGCCCATCAACATGATCGTGGCAGTGCCTGCACCCCAGCATTCGCCAATATTCGGGCACATGGATTCTTCGCAGACGGTTGCCAGCCGGTGTTCCCTGACGGTGCGTTGCACGTCGGCAAATCGACCGCCGGAAACCAGCCGTACGCGTAGCCAGTCCGGTTTGCGAGGATTTTCGGCAGTTGCTGCATCCGCCTGATCAGCGCGACGTTTTACGCCATTCCGGATGGCAGAGAATCCCGCACTG
The DNA here is from genome assembly GCA_041396045.1 of Gammaproteobacteria bacterium. GTDB lineage: Bacteria > Pseudomonadota > Gammaproteobacteria > Steroidobacterales > SHZI01. The sequence continues at coordinate 196,144 of JAWKZI010000003.1, forward strand.
GTCGTATATTTCTCGCCGCTTTCGACCGGGATGCCTTTGAAGTTTGTCATACCCTCATTCTCGCACGGGCTGGGGGTGTCCTGGCAGGTACCGGTCAATGATGGCGGGGGGAAGGTTGGTCAGGTCATCGATGCGCAGGTAGTCCGGCATGGAAGTTCCGGTACTGCGCGAATCGATATTAGGTGCTCCCCGGAGAGACTCGGCGTCGTGGCGATGCACGGTCCGGAAGTCGATACTGAAGCGTGTACGGCCAGAGGTATTGGGAATCGACGAGTGGAGTTGGGCACCGGAAAAAATCATTACTCCACCGACCGGCGCCACCACGCGCAAATCAGGCTCGGCAGCAACGGGTTCCAGCGGTCTGGGCTGCTCCCGGGTGTCCTTGCCAATATGCTGAGCAGCATTAAAGCGGCTCGTTGCGTTCCAGCGCTGGTAGTCATAGCCAGCCGAACTGTTCGCAACCGGGCGCCCCCAGTGCTGCGGATGAAAAGCCATCACATTATTCGGCGCCACATCGAAAACCGGCATCCACCAGTTCAACTGGCACAAGGGCGCGGAGTACCAGGTGTCCCGATGGGGATGAAAGGCATAGGCGATGCCAGTGGTGAGGTAACTGTCGCTGGTGGAAGTCCGCAGGCGCGGCACATCGAAGTAGGTGTCCTGAGCGGAGCAACCATGGGCCAGCAGCATGTCGCGAATCAGCCGCTTTGATTCCGGATGATGAATGAAGCGCGGCTTCAGCTCAGCCAGCAACGCAGCAAATTCGGTGACTGGCATGTCGTGCTGGGCCAGTTCCGGATCGCGATCACCAAATGCCTCCCGTACCATCTGTCGGGCAAATTCACAGAACTCCAGAGATGCTGCCGTTGGGGAATACACAAACACATCGCCCGCATACAACCGGTGCCTGCGGGCTTCGTCATCCAGCGTACTATCGAGATACAAAGAGGTCATGGTGTCTCAGCGATTCCGGCAACCGGCTATTGTACTTGCCAGAGCACTGCCAAAAAAAAGTGCACTGCTCTTACTTCCGGGAATCCGGGTACCCGATCGGACTTGTTATCCAGGATCAGCGCGGCGGCGTGTCGGACCTGGAACCACGCCAATCATGTACAGCGGCTGGGGTGTGCGGGGAGTTGGGTGGTGAGCCAAAAAAAAGGCCCGGCGCAAAGCCGGGCCAATACAGGGGGAATCTTCAGAATCGGTCCACCACTAGAACGTCAGAAATCGGTGTATTGCAGGCACCTAGTGAATTCGTGACCAGTTGAGCAACTCGACTTCGTCTTCGTCGCGCTGGAAGTTCTGGGCGAGCAGTGCCTCGATCTCCTTCGGCTCCAGAACCTGGTCTACCGCGTGACTAACCTCAACCACGCCGGTGTATTCGTCGGCGAAACCCGGACCCTCCGGGTGCAGCAGGAAGCGGGTGTAGTACTTCGCTCGCATGGGCCGAACGTTAGGCAAATAGCTCTACCGGTTCTGTGCGCGATTCCACAGAATCTCCGCGCAATGCTATAGATACGCTTCGCTTCAACCACCGAGTGAGAAGTCTGTATGCAACATAGTCCTTGGCTCCCTCTACTGGTGCTGGGCATTCTGGTAACGGCGATACCTTTGGCTACCATGGCCGACGTGCTCGATGGTGCCCGGGCCGCCCGCGACGCCGCCCGCACGGCCGAGGCCCCGCGTTATGCCGCCGACCGCTGGGCCCGGGCCGAGAAAGACCTGGCAGCAGCCGAGCGAAAGCTTGAGCAAGGTAATGTCGCGGCGGCAGCCAAGCGCAGCGCCAACATCGAGGGAGCGTTTCGCGATACCCAACTGGAGGCCCTGCGCAACCAGTATCTGGCGACCGTTCGATTGCAACTCATGTCTGCGGAAAAGGTCCGTGCTGAACGCTACGCACCACGCACACTGGCCAGCGCCCGGCAGAAGCTCGAAGCCGCGGAAGCCGATCTCGCCAGACATCGGGCCGCACCGGAGCAAGCTGCAACCGCGATCGAAGCCGCCCGGCTGGAAGCCTGCATGCCACCCGTATCGCCGAGCTGGCCATGCAGATTGATCGCAGTGACCGCAGCGGCGAGGACGTGTTACTAGAACTGGAATCGGTTGCTGAGCGCGTGGCTACGGCCGCCGGCCTCAAGCCCGTGCCTGTAGTCGGCGATGCCCCAGCCGTTGCCGCCCTGATAGATGGCACCGAAGCACTCAGAACTCGCGCGGAAACCGCGGAGAAGGCACTGGCCGGGCGCGAGCGCCAGGTGCAGAGCCTGGAAGATGAGCTCCGCGAGATGGACCAGAAGCTTGGCGGCGCTGCGACTGAGCGTCAGCAACTGGTCATGACGCTGGAATCGCGGCAGAGGGCCGGGGAACAGTTTGCGCGCCTGCAGTCGATGTTTGCACCGGATGAAGGCGTGGTCTTGCGCCAGAACAATAACGTGGTGTTGCGCCTGACCGGCCTGTCGTTTGGCACCGGCTCCGCGCAGCTGCAAAAGCGGTCACAGCCGCTGCTGAAGAAGGTCAGTGACGCGCTCAGCCTGTACCCGGGGGCAACGATTGTGGTTGAGGGTCACACCGATGCGTCCGGCAGTGCAGAGGCCAACCTGCGGCTGTCCACCGAGCGAGCCCGTGCAGTCGCCAACCGCATCGCTGCCGATGTCGCGGTGCCTGGTCAGCCAATTTCATCGCGTGGTTACGGCGAAGACCAGCCGATTGCCAGCAATGACACCGCTGCCGGGCGCGCCAGGAATCGGCGTATCGATATCATCATTCAGACCAATGATGTCGATCCGGGAAACTGAAAATCCGGACCGTCAAACGGACTGATCAGATCCGTTCGGTGCGCCCGGTCGGAGTCAAAAAAAACCCCGCCAGTTGGCGGGGTTTCTCTTGACTCCTGGATGGAATCATTTAGGCGATCAGGCAGTCCGACGCCAGCGCCGCACACCTACCAGGCCGAGGGCCGAACCGAGCAGCCAGATGGCGCCCGGCAGCGGAACGACTTGAGCGGAGGAGAACGTCAGGTAAGCACCACCGGGTGTCGTGATGTCGTTGCTGGTCGCGATGATCAGCGTACCGCCAGTACCAAGGTTATCCTGCACTACCGTCCACAGGTCGAAGGCGCCGTCGCCCGCATCGCAGCCACCACCGCCGGCGGTGGTGGTCAGCGTACGTACGTTGCCTTCGGAAGCGGTATCGTCACCACCGATGGTGCGCTGCACGCAGTTGGCGTTGCCACCGACGTTGTAGGCAACTGTGGTTTCGTTGAAGAAGTTACCACCCAGTCCGGTATTGGCGCAGCCATTGGCACCGACACCCGCGAGGAAGTTGCCCTCGATGCAGGAATAGGCAGTCGCCGTGGTGGTCGCGTTTACCGTGTCAATCGTCAGGTTGGTAACCGAGTCACCGATAACCATCGGCGCCACGGAGTTGCTGCCCAGGCTCGATGCGGAGTTGAAGTCGCCGACTGACGACAGCACGCCGTTGTCGGGTTCAGTCCCTACCGCCGTTGATGGCGCAATATAGGTGCCCATGAAGGTGGCAGGGTTGATGCAGTTCGTACCGATGGCGAAGTCCGTGCAGCCATCCCAGCGCAGGGTGCTAACGGTGGTACCACTAAGCTGGTGGTACGAGGATCAGAGTGACGACCATGGCGCTGGCTGGGCCGCCGGAGCCAGCAGTGCTTGCAGTAATAGTAGCTTTCTCGCTGAATTCTCCAAACAGAGTATTAGTAATTAATGAAACGTCCAAAAAGCTTGCCGTTTTACGGGTCATCTGGCTGTTTCTTCTGTGCGCCTTTTTCGCAAGCGCTTCCGGGCGTTGTTGACCAGACCCCCTGTCCCCGCTGTATGCACTGTGTGCCAGCTACAAGCTGAATTCCTTTTTCGTACAGCTGACTTGAGTCTACACCAGGGTTACAAATCCGTAAGTTTGGTTTGACATATTCGCATTACCTGCTATTACGCAGCGATAGCACTTTTAAGCGTGATTTTGCGGCCGGCATTGCACTGCAGCGGCTTGCGGCGAACACCCGCCATGCGAGTCATTCGCCGCATGGCCCCTCAGCACGTCTTTGACTCGACGGTCTGGATCATCTGCGCCACCAGTCGCTACGGCCTGCAACTTCAACGAGCTCGACAGCGGGCGCATCGAGATCCTCAAGGGTCCGCGAATTGCGCTTGTTCGCCAGCCACGAGTGCGCTAAGTTTCCGCGCAGCGTAGGCGGGGTACGCGCGGAAGGCTTTAATTGGCGAATCAGGCGCATCACGGCCCCCGTGAATGTCTTTTAAAGCGTCGTACTTTTTATCCAGTGTTAGTTGGGAGTCAAAATCGCGAAGTTCAATCGGAGCCGGGCTGCGGTGGCCTTTCTGGGCCTGGCGGTGGTCGCGGCTGTGCCGCCCGCCTGGGCCCAGGAGATCGCCGAGATCGTCGTTACTGCACGACGTCAGGGCGAAGAAACTCATGGATGGCGCTCGCCATTACGACCTTCGACACCGAGGCCATCGAAGCGCAGGGCATCAACAACCTGCAGGACATCGCCAGCCTGACTCCCGGCCTGTCGTTTTTAATCCCTGGGCGAAAACCTGCCACGCCGGTCATCCGCGGCATCGTGCCGGATCTCCGGCGAACGCCGCGGCTGTCTTCGTTGACGGCATCTACGTCTCTGGCCGAGAGGGCCTGAATTTCAGCCAGCTCGACATCGAGCGCATCGAGGTCCTGAAGGGCCGCAAAGCTCAACCACAGGCACCTTCGGCAGCGCCATCGGCTACGTGACCACGGCACCGAGCGAGGTCTTCGAATCGAAGATGCTGGGCGAAGGTCGGCAACCACGGCCGCCAGAAAGTAAGGAGTGGCCAGGTGAGTGGTCCGGTCTTCGGCAGCCATGCTGAACAACACCGTGACCAGCCGAGAGTTGCCGCCCTCTATGATGAGTGGGACGGCTCCTACGACAACGCTGGCCCCGCAAGGGCCCGGCGTCGCCCGACGCCACGTCTACCACGCACCTACCTCGGCAAGCTGCGCTGGCGGTGGCCGACAGCCTGGATGTCAGCCTCGGCTTCTACGCTCCAACGACGAGATCGATGAGTCGGCCGTAGGCGGCATTCTCACCAACTGCGAGCCCAAGGTACTGCAGACCAGCAAAGACGTTGGCGGTAGTCTGGCCGAACGCATGCAGAACTGGTGCGGCCAGATCGGCGCAGACACTGCCGGATATGCTCGACGGCAGCCAGTTCCCGAACCCCGGAACCATACCCAACTCCGGTACGCCGGGACGGCATGCCGAAGAATGCCCTGGCGACCGGTGAGGACCACGACGTGACGCGCACCAGCTCAGATATCGCCTGGGATACCGACCTTGGCAGCCTAGCCTCAACAATGGCTACTCGCACACCAAGCAGAGTTCCGTGTCAGATTTCGAGAAGAAGCTCCGGCGACGCCAACTGCCCTTCGCTACTGCCCCTCAACAACTTCAATCCTCCGGCTTTGCGAGGACCCGCTCACCTGGTCGCGAGCCCCCATGGAGTTTCATTGACCGGAGGAAGGCTCCGTCTACGACAGATAAGGAGCCGCAGGAAGTCCGCCAACAGCCGCACGACCAGCGCCTGAGCTGGCAGGTAGGTGCGTACTACTTCCATTTCACACAAGAAAATTATCAAAGGTAATCCGATCGCGACGCAGCCGCTCCCAGCAATCCGGGCCGCAGGCGGCGACATCGGCATGACCCGGTAGCTCACCAGCACCAACCTCACCGTCGGCGGCGTTTATTTCAGACGTCTTAAGCCCTGGCAGGCCACTGACCCGTTGAGCCGCATCGGCTCATACGAAAAACGAACGATCGTGGTCGGTTTTTCGGCTCCAGCGACTTCGAAGTCACCGACGGCTGACGGCGCGCGCCGAACTGCGCTACACGTGACCACAAGGAATCCACCGGTTACACCTATGCGACCTGTGGCGATGGCGAACGGTAATTCAATAATCAGGATCGGCCTGCGCGGCGACGACTACTGGGATCTGCGCACAGCCGAGGGCCGTACAGCTTCCGACGGCGTTCGCTTTGTTCGACACCACCACCGGTCGCGTGGGGCTGAAGTACACGCTGGATGAGTGGCTGGATGACTACGGTTCCATCGCCTATGGCGAAGGGCCGATGGCATCAGCGTGTCACCGACCGTACCCGTCATCGACGGCGGTACGACCAGGGGAAATAGTGCTCGTCAACGCCTTCGATCCGGAGAAGATTACCGCCTACGAGATCGGTATAAAGGGCTTCACGCCGGACCGGCACACATCCGCATCGACATGGCCATGTTCTTCAACGACTGGCGCGACATCGTGCTACGTCAGTTGACCAGCACGGACCCGGGCACCGGACTTCAGTTCACCCAGCCTCGGGGCCTGAGAATGTCAACGCCGGCGATGCCCACGTGTTTGGCTGGGAGCTTACTGCCGACATCGGTATCACGGACAACCTGTTTGGTCATGTGACTGCGGCCTATACCGACTCACAGTTGAAGAACGCGCGACAGGACACCTTTGCGCTGTTCCCAAGCTTCTACACCAACAGGCCCAGCTGCACGCCCTCGGCCATCCAGAGGCCTGCCCACGGCCGATCAGGACGCCAAGGCCGGCCTGTACCCGCGAACTCTCAGGCGATGTCTCGGGTAACACCCAGATGCGCCAGCCGGAGTGGACGACCAGTGCCTCGCTGGATTACCAGCACCAGATCGTCGGCGACTGGCAGCTGAAAGCAGGCATCTCCGCCAGTTACACCGGCAAGATCTATACCAGCAACGACCCAATCAGACTGGATTCCGGCCCACACGAACGTCAACTTCAACATCGGCGTCGATTCCCGCGCTACACGGTCTCGATCTGGGTCCGCAGCCTGCTGGACAACGACAAGCCAATCTCGACAATCGGACATCTGCTGGACCAGCGACTCCGACTTGCAGGCACAGCTCGGTAACGGGAACAGCAGTCATAGAGGCGTCAACTTTGACGACTTCCCGCCGCTGCGCATGTCAATCAGCTACCCGAGCCTGCGGACCTTTGGACTCACAGCCAAGGTACGCTTCGGTGGGGCCGTTAAATAGATAAAAATGGGCTCATCCGGGTTTCCGGGAAAACCGGAAATCCGGATGGGCGGCTGCATTCAACCGCCTTTAAGGAGATCTTTGGAATGAAACCTTCTGCAATATTGGGATTGCTAACGTTGGGGAGCGTAACAGCGCTGGCAAGCGTCACCGTCCAGGCGGCGGACAGTGTGCTGGAGCCACGCATCGGCATCGCTGCGGCCGTTGGCAACTTCAAGGGCGATGCAACGCCTTCAGGTGTACTGGGCAACAAGTTCATCGACGACAGTTCGGTTGGCGTCAAGGTCTACGGCCAATATCCGCTGAACAACTGGTTGGCCGTGGAAGCCGCCTACCACGACACCAGTAATTTCAAGGACAAGCAGAAGGGTGATTCACTGCCGGAAGGAGAGCTCAAGCTGTCCTTCGACGGCTGGTCGGCACAGGGTCTGGTCTACATCCCGACGACCATTGAGGGGTTCCAGGCCTACGTGAAGGGTGGCTACTACAACTTCGACGATGAACTGGTACTCAACGGCACCAACATCGGCACTTCCTCCGAGCGCGGTCTGGTGTTCGGCGGCGGAATGCTGCTAAAGGTCAGCGACAACCTCGGCCTCCGCGCCGATCTGGACTGGTTCGATGCCGATGTTGGCGACCTTTCGTCGGTGAACATCGGCCTGGAATATTTCTTCGGCGGCGCAGCCAGCAAGTAACGCAGCGCTCCATCAACATTCATCGAGGACAGTTTTTGTGAATAAGACATTTTTTTCCCTGGTAGCGCTGGCAGCGCTGACATTCGTCAGCACCGCACAAGCCTTCCCGGTCAAGCTGGTTTCCTACCACCAATTGAGTGGAACCACGGTAAGCACCCTGCGCTGGGATGGCTGCACGAACTACGCCGTCGGTACGAACTGCATCAAGCCAGGCACCTTCATGGGCACCCATGTTTCGCCGTCCACAGCGGTGTGGGACTGGAACCCGGCCACGGGCGTGCTGTCGTCGGTAGGCAACTTTAACGCTGCTTCAAGCCTCAGCAGCAACGCCGACGCCCCCATGGTCATCGGTGACTCGGTCACTGATCTGGTTCTCAACACAGTGAACTCCACCACTGCTGCGAGCGCCTATACCTGCATCGAGGGCAACTTCCTCGCCGGTGTCGGCGCCAATGGCTGCGCAAACACCAGCCTCGGCGCCAACTTCGTTGACGAAAGCTCGGTGGCCTACAACGTTGGTGGCAACGCCAACTGCGTAGTACGGACCCTCGGTGGTGACGATGTCTCTACTGGCGGGCCGCGCACGCTGACCACCACGGCGGGCGGTGGTGGCTGCGATGCGGGCGACGGCGCCTTCGACATCTGGACGGTCGTGTCGGACAATACCGGCACGGGCGGTCAGCTGACCATCGCAACCAGCAACGACATCACGACGCCCAACGGTGCCTACCTGATCTTCGACGCCCTGCCGCACGCGGTTGACGACACGGCCAACGCGCTGCCGACGGTGGCGACTTCAATCGATGTACTGGCCAACGACGTGGCCTTGACGGATCCCGTCACCCTGGCCATTGCCACTCCGGCGGGCAAGGGTACCGCGACCATCACCGGTACCAACCCGGGCAACATGGATCAGCTTCGTATCGAGTACACCGCGGATGTCGGTGCGACCGGTACGGATACCTTCGAATACACGGCGACCAGCGGCGCCACTACCAGCACCGCCACGGTCACGGTCACAATCCTCCAGGGCGGCGCCAACGACGATACGGGCGCAACCACGCGCAACAAGCCCGTCACCATCAATGTTGGCGGCAACGACACTGGCTTCACCGGGGATGTGACCATCACTCAAGTGGGTTCCTGTGACCAGGGCGGCACCTTTGCCCCTGGCGCAGACGGCCCGGCCGCCCAGGCGAGCATCACCTACACACCCGCCACCACTGCGGCAGGCTCACCGACGTACACAGAGGTGTGCACCTACCAGATCACCGATGGCACGGTAACCGACAGCGCTACCGTAACCGTCACGGTCAGCAACACCGTGCCCGTAGCCGGTCCCGGTTCGATTGGTCCGATCTCCACGGTTGGTGTTAATCCGAACACAAAGCCCGGAACCATCAACGTTGCGGCCATCTCCGGCAACAACCTCGGCGATCCGACCAGCACGGTTACCGCAAGCGGCGCGAGCAAGGGCACGGTCACTGTCGCCGGCACCACGGTGACCTACACGCCGAATGCGACGTTCTTCGCGGGCACTGACCAGTTCGACTACGTCATCACCGACGGCGACCCCGGCACGCCGGAGACCGCCACGGGCACCGTGACGGTGACCATTGCGGACGCAACGCCCGCACTGGCCGACCTCAGTGTCACAACCACGGCGGGCCTGCCCTCCTCGCCCAGGGCACTAACCGTCACCGCCGGTAACGGTGCATTGGCACAGCACACATTCGCTGTGACGACCAACGGCGCGGGTGGCAGTTGCAGCCTGAACAGCAGCAACACCGCGGTAACGTACACGCCGAATACAGGCTTCACCGGCGCCGATAGCTGTGTCATCACGGTGACTGACGGCGACGGCAGTACCGCCACTGGCACGACCACCGTCATGGTGGACGCAGCCCCAAGCACTGGCGGCGGTGTCGGCGGCGGTGTGCTGCCCGGTGGCAGCAGCGCGCTGGACATCTGGTCGCTGGCGCTGCTGGGCATGGGTGCCTGGCTGCGGCGCAAGCGCAAAGTCAGCTAAACGCAGTCAAGTCAGCCGGTCAGAGCGCCCGCGGCAGTTGCCGCGGGCGCTTTTTTTTGGCTCTAAGCCGAACGCCACCACGCAGCGATTGCCGCTCCCGTGAGTGCATTCACAAAGTAGGCGTAGCACTTGTGCACGTTGAGCCCCTCCGGACCACGAAACGGATTGATCAGATCCGTCCGGTCCGTAATCGAGTCAACCAGCCCCAACTCACGCATTTCGGCAAAATCGTCGGCGAAACGATGTCCCAGTGCGGGCAGGCCACCGATTGCTGCCAGGTTTCTCCACTCTCTGATACCCCGCGGGTAGCGATCGACGCCGGTACCACTGGCGCCTAGCAGTCGTTGCCGTACAAAGCGGGTACCCAACGGGCTGCCAAGCGTCAGGAACAGGTCGACCGGCCCCGCTTCCTCCCGCAGGGTCCACAGCGTGTCCCACGCAATGACTGAGCCAAAGCTGTGCGCCATCAGGAGAACGTGGTCGCCCGACTGCCAGGCGCGCCGAAGCTCGGCCCGCAGAAGCCCGCGAATGCGGTCACCAATGCCGTCGACATTGGCAAAGTAACGCTGGGAATCCGCAATATTCAGGCGCGTGTTGTCCCCTGCGAGAAGATTGATCAACCGGGGTATACGGTCGCCCAGACGATGTGCGAGAAACTCGGCACGTCGTCGCCAGCCAAAAATTTCCCGAATGCTCTCCGTCGATGGTTGGTCATCGGCAAATAGTGCGGCAATGCCAGGTTCGTCAAGAGCGGAATCGCGCCAGCTCTGGTACATCAGATGTCCCCAGAGCACCATGTGCAGGCAATCCGGGGCTGCGGCCATCTCTTTGGCCACCATCGGGTCAGCGCGGCGTATGCCCTCGAGTACGCAGCGCCAGAGCAGCACGCGATGTATTTCGGGTGGCGGCTTGGCACGGACGCCGGGGACGTACAAGATACGGCGCAATGACATTGGTGACATTCTAGTGAAATACCTGCATACGATGGTCAGGGTCTCTGACCTCCCCGCGTCCCTTGAGTTTTATTGCGAGGGACTGGGCCTGCGTGAAGTACGCCGTTACGACAACGACCGCGGGCGTTTTACGCTGGTGTTCCTTGCTGCGCCGGCCGACGAATCCAACTTTATAGAACTGACCTGGAACTGGGATCCGGAGACCTACACGGGTGGCCGGAATTTTGGTCACCTGGCCTACGAAGTCGACGATATTTACGCGCTGTGCAGCCATTTGATGGCCAGGGGCGTCACCATCAACCGTCCACCTCGCGAAGGCTATATGGCCTTTGTACGATCGCCAGACGGCATCTCGATTGAACTCCTGCAGAAGGGCAAGGCACTGCCACCCAGTGAGCCGTGGCAGTCGATGGCCAACGTCGGTAGCTGGTAGACGCTCCTAAGCGCTGGCCTGCTTCCGCGTGGCGCGGAAACGTCCGGTCTGGATGTGGGCGTTCTTTGATTCCTTGATAACCACACGATTCCGGCCGTCTTCCTTGGCCTGATACAGACATTCGTCCGCAAGCTGTATAGCGCCCGCGAGACTGCGCTCATTGCCCGGGCTGACAATTGCCACCCCCACGCTGACAGTCAGCCAGGCGCCCGTCGTCGACTCGGCGTGCCGAATTGCCAGGGCCTCAACGCTGCGACGCAATGTTTCTGCTATCTCGCGCCCGAAGTCCTGCGCTGGGCCGAAGAGCACCAGCGCGAATTCCTCGCCGCCGAAGCGCGCCGCAAAATCCAGTGGTCGCTGGGCGCAACTGGCAATGACATCAGCCACTCGCTTCAATGCGTCATCTCCAGCCTGATGTCCGTAAAGGTCGTTAAATGCCTTGAAATGGTCGATATCCACCAGCAGCAGGGTTAACTGGGTCTGGTCGCGCCGCGATTGTCGCCAGAGCTTTTCCACATCCCGGTCATAGCGGCGCCGGTTGTACAGGCCGGTCAATCCGTCCCGCTCCGCAAGATCGTTGAGCATGCGTGATTCGGTAAATGCATGGCGCACGGCCACCTCAAGCTGAAAGCAGCAGTAGGCGCCAATGATGTTCACGCCGAGCAGTGTCAGACTCGAAAATACGATCTCCGGCATTGGAAAATGCCAGTTGACCATTCCCCAGCAGTAACAGGCAGAGATCACCATGCTGATCGCCGCTGCGTACCAGAAGTGCAGCCCCAGCGCGAGCCAGATTACAAAAACCCAGGCAACCTCGGCCCCGAAGTAGAAGGGTTCACCATGCAAACTGGCCCGGGCGGTGATCGATGTGCTGACCAGCCCGATACAGAGGGCGGTCGCCGCCAGCAGGATCTGATAGCTGGCGTAGGAGTCCTCCTTGTAGGAAAGGACCAGGGTAGCCATCAGCAACGGCAATGCGATGCCCAGCACGAATGCCGCCGTCGGCCAACTCAGCTTCTCGTCAACGACAGCCAGGATCAAACCAAAGAACATGGCGGCCGCAACCAGGATGAGAATTGTGCGGGTTTTGGGATAGTTGGCCTCGGCGTAGACACGCCGGAAATCAGCCTCCACGAACTTGCTCTGGAAGCGCAAACGCGATGAGCGTGGCCGCCGATCAATAATCAGCGAACTCATATGCTGTTGCACACCAATCCCCAACGACTTCGTACCCCGGCAAAATGAGCCCACTGCTCCCACCAGACGTTACCGGCGAAGCCGGAGGGTGGCTGCGCAATAAGTCACATTTCCCGGCCGGGTCGCATAGCATTGGCGACCATGAATCCGACCCTGAAGTGGCTCAGCCAGTGGTTGGGGACCGCACTGGTCCTGGCAATCGCCGGCGTGACTCTGACCCAGGACCTGCCGGCGCCACAGTCGCGCGCCGACCGGACTACGGGGCCAATCGCTGGCCCGGGTACTGCTGAAGATTTGAACCTGCCGTGCACGCTGGAGCCGACGGGCTTTCTGCGCGGCCAGATTTTCGGCGCGGTGACTGTCGCTGCCGACTGGACTGGCGATGGCCTCTACTGCAATGGCATGGCCCGCCCCGATGGCCGGGGCGTGCGTCTGTTTTTCGCCCACGAGTTGGCGGGCAGCGGTCGGCTTTCAATCCAGATCAGCATAGATGGCCCGCCGGACAAGCTGGCAGGACATGAAACACCGGCCAATGTCACCATTATCGATCCATCGGGCCGCTTCTTCAGCAGTGGGGGTTTTGGCCGGTGCTGGACCCGGATCGACGACGTGCGCCAACAACATGGTGCCTCGGAATTGCGCATCGACGGGATCGTGTATTGCGTAGGCGCCCTGCCTGCCATACGCGACGCGGCATCCCTGACGCTCGGTGATCTGCAATTCGCCGGCCGGGTGATCGTTGATGCGACTTAGATCCAGCTGGTTCGCCAGTCTGACAGGGCTGCTGGTCCTGGCGTCAGCCCTGGCCGCCGGCCCGGCCACAGCCTTGAGTCCGGCCCGCCTCGTCGAGGGCGTTCCCCGGGGTCAAATCCTGCTGGAAACAGCCGGGCCGCGCTGCCTGCTCATAGATGTGTACCTGGCCCACACCCGTGCCCAGCAGGCGCAAGGTCTGATGTTCGTCACGTCCTTGCCTGAATTCGAAGGCATGTATTTCGATCATGAGTCGCCGGTTGAACTGGCGATGTGGATGAAGAACACCATCCTCCCGCTGGACATCGTTTTCGTGCGGGACGATGGCACCATCGGGCATATTGCGCGGAACACCAAACCCTACTCAACGACCACCATCAGTTCAGGTGGCCCGGTCGTCGGTGTACTGGAACTCAACGCCGGGTTCACCCGTCGCTGGCACGTCGAACGGGGCACGCGCGTGCTACTTCAATAGCGGCGGCCGGCATTGAACCTCCCAACGCTGGTCGTAGCCGGCGGGATTGTCCTCAAGATAATCAAAGGACCGGCGCTGAACTACGTCAAAGCCAGCCGCGCAAAGCCGCCGCTGGACCAGCCATGCCGCCAGCCAGGTCTGTCGCGCAGCGTCGGCGACCGGATCGTCCTCCGGGAACTCCGATGTGAATTTCACATCAAAATAGATGGTACCGGGCTTGTCGAATGGCTGAACCAGTCCGCTGAAGCGATGGCGATCAAAATCTGCGCTTTTGTCGAGCGCCGAGGTACAACCACCCACACCGCTCATGACAATACTCCCCAGAGTCGCTGCCACCAGCAGGAATGTCGGCTTTGACTTCTTCAGATTCATGTATTCGAAATCCCGTGGAACGGCGTATTGTCCCAGTTGCGGGTGCACCAGACCACTTGTCTAGACAGCACGGGAGCACCCTTGAGCAGACTGGATTGAACGCTGGGTCAGCCTGCCGGGTGCGTAAACTGGCAGCCAATACCACCATGCCCCAAGTTGGATGAATTGATGGACATGTGCAATCACGGGAAAGATCGGGTAAATTTGCGCCGTTGGGCCGTGGGGGGATCCTGGACCCAAAAGAAGCTGGTCCCGTAAGCTGGCTTCTGCTCTGAAAAAGAGTCGATGCCGGATACGGAACTGAAGAAGCCGGCATGAATTCAGTCGCAGTGGGGCCGGTCGCCAATACCGGCGATCAAAACTGAAAACGTTGAGCATTCATGGAAAGTACCTTTGATACCGGGCTAGGCAGTGGCGGTCGCAAGTCGACCATCCTGGTCATTATTGTTATTTTTCATTTGTTGCTGGTGTGGGCACTGGTAACCAGCCTGGCCAAGATCGACGCGGAACGCGCGCCGACCATCATCCAGGCAGATATCATCGAAGAGGTGACCAAGGAGGACGAGCCGCCTCCGCCACCTCCGGCACTTGAGACGCCGCCGCCTTATGTACCACCACCCGATTTTGTTGTGGAGACGCTGGTCCCGACGCAACAGACGACGGCTTTGGTCGCCACAACCAGCAAGCCCGCGCCCCCGCCGCCCGTCAAGGCCGTGGTGAAAAAGGCACCGACGATCGATCCGAGGTACCGCGGGCGATTCCAGCCCGGATACCCGCCGACCTCGCGCCGTCTCGGCGAAGAAGGCTCGGTAATAATCTCTGTACTGGTTGGCGCCGACGGCAAGGTTCAGGATGCAAAAGTACAGAAGAGCAGCGGCTTTGCGCGACTCGATGAGGCGGCACTAAAGCATGCCTTGCGTGCCTGGCGATTTACGCCCGGCTCGGAAGATGGCAAAGCAGTGGCAATGTGGAACTCGATCAAGGTAACGTTCAAGATCGAGGGTTGATTTTCAGTCCGGGGATCCCGGGGCAACACTAGAAGGTAGGCGACCAATGGCAGGCGACAACATTCAGCTGGCACAGAACACGGACGCAGGCACCAGTGTCCAGGTGCCCGATGGCACGATCCCCATGGATTCGTCAACGGACCCGACATTGGGAGGCACCATAGATCCCAGCACCCTGCCAGATGCCAGTTCCATGCCGGACACCGGAGGCCTGGATCTGACGCCGCTCGACAGCATGCCGCCCGTCGACACCAGTGGGCCCGCACAGGCAGACAACCCCTACGGCCTCGCCGAACTCTGGGCACAGGGCGATTTCGTGTCCAAAGGCACCCTGTTCATCCTGGCAGCGATGTCCCTGTACTCATGGTTCATCATTCTGGTCAAGCTCTGGGAGCAGGCCCGCCTGCTGCGTCAGGCGAAAGAAGCCAGCCGAAACTTCTGGACTGGCAACTCACTGAACGACGGTCTGGAAAAACTCACCGGCAAGGGCAATCTTTTCCGCGCCATGGTCGAAAGCGGCATCAACGCCAGCGAACATACCGATGGCAATCTGACCCAGAAGGTGCCGCTGACCGAATGGATCGCCGCCAAGCTTCAGCAGAACGTGGATCGCGTCAACAACGATCTGCAGCGTGGTCTGTCCTTCCTTGCCTCCGTAGGTTCTACAGCTCCTTTCGTCGGTTTGTTCGGTACGGTTTGGGGCATCTATCACGCACTCATCGCGATTGGTGTTGCCGGGCAGGCGAGTATCGACAAGGTTGCCGGACCCGTTGGTGAAGCACTGATCATGACGGCCCTCGGACTTGCCGTGGCAGTGCCAGCCGTGCTCGGCTACAACTGGCTGTTGCGTCGGAACAAGGCAATTCTCGATCAGTTCCGTTACTTCACGAACGATCTGTACGCCACCCTCATCAGTGGCGGCGCGATCGGTCACAAGAAGTAACGCAGCGCGTATTTCCGGAGCAGCACGATGGGTTTGAACGTCAAGGTGGACGATGATGGGGCCGGCGGAGCAATGTCGGACATCAACGTCACGCCCATGGTGGATGTGATGCTGGTCATACTCATCATCTTCCTGATCACCGTCCCGGTGATTACGAAGACGGTGAAACTGGATCTGCCCAAGGCGTCCAATATCCCCACGGTCACCACACCCGAAAACATAACGATCGCAGTGGACGCCCAGGGCAATATTTACTGGAAAGACGGCCGCGTACCTAACCAGCAGGCCTTGGCCGACTTGATACGGCAGGCTGCCACCACAGTTCCCCAACCGGAAATCCATGTGCGTGGCGACCTGAACGTACGCTATGAGCACGTGGGGCGGATAATCCTCGCGCTGCGCAAGGGCGGCATCCAGAAAGTGGGCTTCATTTCCGAACCCGACCGCGGCGGCGTCCGCTAACAGCGCGTGCATTTGGCAGCGTAAAGGACACAGTAACCATGTCAATGTCGGTAGGTACATCGGGAGTTATTGAAGGCGACAAGGCACCGATGATCGAGATGAACATGACGCCGTTGATCGACGTCATGCTCGTGCTCATCGTCATGCTGATTGTCACGCTACCGATCATGACCCACGCGGTGAAGCTGGACATGCCACCACCGAATGCAAATCCGCCGGATGTGCCGCCGGAAATGATTACGATCAATATCGACTACGACGGTACGATCACGTGGAACGGCACGCCCGTGCCCAGCCTCGCGATACTCGATGGCTATTTCAGGGCCGAATCCGACAAGGTGCCACAACCTCAGGTGGCCATAAAACCGGATGCGCGCGTCAAGTACAATATCGTGGATCAGGTACTTGCCAGCGCCCAGCGCAACCATATCGAGAAGATGGGCCTGGTTGGCGACGAGCAGTTCGAGTAGCGACTCCCAGACGAATATCGCCCGCCATTCCGGTATTTTCCGGAGAGTGTTCAGGGCGCATTCAGCCAGTCGACGGAACATCCGGGTCGACGGACAATCTAAACTGAAACAAGGACGCTGCGGCTGGCGCCTGGCATTTTGGAGCAATGGTGAGAATGAACGCTAAATTTACAGCAGCCTTGAGTCTTGCGGCAGTACTGCTTGTGGGCACTGTCATCAGCGTAGCGCCGGCCACTGATGCTTATGCCGCCAAGGCCAAAGCGCCCAAGATGAACCCAAAGGTCCTGAAGCCACTGAAGGAAGCGCTGGAACTCGCCAACAAGAACGATTTCCCTGCGGCCGAGGTTGAGTTGCAGAAGGCGGAAGCGGTCGACAACAAGTCGCCCTTCGAGCAGTTCCAGCTCGACGAACTATCAGGGTTTGTGTCCCTCAAGCAGCAGAAATTCAATGACGCTGCAAAGGCCTACGAACGAGGTCTGGACTCAGGCTTGCTTCCCCCCGAGCAGGTTAACGACCGCTTGCGGCTGCTATCACAAATTTTCCTGCAAACGCAGCCCCGCAACCTTGCCAAGTCGGGTGAGTATGGCAAGCGCTGGCTGGAAGCGACGGGGACCCGTGATCCGCTGATGCTGGGTCTGGTGGGCCAGTCGGCCTATTTCGGCGACAACTTCCAGGAAGCGGCCGACTACATGAAAGAGGCCGTCGATCTCACCAAAGCGGCTGGCGAGAAGCCCGAGGAGAGCTGGCTACTGGTTGAGCAGAGCGCCTTCTCCAAGCTGAATAACAATGCCGCAACGGTCGATGTCACGATGGACCTCGTACGGTATTACCCTCGCAAGGAACACTGGGCGGTACTGCTCCAGGAACAGTTGACACGGGCCGCCAACAAGGATCGCCAGATCATTCAGGTTTTCCGGCTGATGGATGCCGTTGATGCAATGGATCAGGCGGATAACTTCAGCGAAGCCGCAGCCGTGGCGATTCAGCGCGGCTTCCCTGGCGAAGCCGTGCACTACCTGGAAAAGGGCTACTCATCAGGCGTTCTCGAAAATAGCGGTGACAAGGCCAAGAGCAAGGCCTTGCTTGATGAGGCACATCGACTGGCAGACACTGACCGGAAGAGCCTGCCCGAGTTCGAGAAGGAAGCCGTAGCGGCCACCGTCGGCGAGCCGGATGTGAAGCTCGGTGAGACTTATCTGAGCTACGATCAGCCGGCCAAGGCCGTTGAGGCAATCAAGCGTGGCATTGCCAAAGGCGGCGTCAAAAATCTCGATGAAGCTGAACTGGCCCTGGGTCGAGCCTATATCCTGACTGGAAACGGGCCTGAGGCCATCAAGACTTTTGAACTGGTAAAAAGCCCGGATTTTGCCCAGCTGGCAAAACTCTGGTCGATTCATGCCTCTCAGTTGTAACGGCCAAATATGATGATGTGTAGGATGCGGTCGATGTTAAAAAACTTTCTGTTCGCAATCTCGGTCGCGGCAGGCGCCAGCCTGCTAACTGGCGGCCTGCTCGCCCCGACCCCGGCTTATGCCCAGAAGTCTGAAATCAGCAAAAAGGTGGGAGATCCGCTCAATGCGGGCCTGGAAGCGGCCAAGAAGGGGCGTGTTACGGAGGCACTGGAAAAGCTCAAGACCGCTGACAGCGCATCCGGCAAGACAGCTTACGAGCAATATCTGATCAATGAGGCGTATGGCTTTGTCTATCTGAAGCAGCGCAACTACGATGCGGCTGCCGCCGCCTACGAAAAGAGCCTCAATTCCAGCGCCATGCCGGCCGGCAAGGTCAATGATCGTGTCAAGACACTTGCCCAGCTCTATTTCCAGGCGCCGCGAAATCTCAACAAGGTTATCGAATACGGCAACCGCTACCTCAAGGCCATCGGTGGGCGGGATGCAGCCATGCAGGCAATGGTGGGTCAGGCCTACCAGATGTCGGGCAACGACAAGGCAGCCGTAGCCGCTGTCAACAACGCTATCAAGATTGCCGGCCAGCCAGCCGAGAACTGGCTGCGCATCCTGCTCAAGAGCTACAACAACCTGGACGACAGCAAGGGCGCCAACCAGGTCACGCAGCTGCTGGTCAAGCTTTATCCCAGCCAGGATAACTGGCGGTTGCTGTCCAGCGAGCTGCGGCGCAAAGCACAAGGTGACGACCGAACTGCGCTGAACGTCTATCGTCTGATGAGCGAACTGGACATCCTGGACAATGGCAAGGATTGCAGTGAGGCAGCCATTGTTGCCATGCAGTCCGGCCTGCCTGCCGAGGCAGTGTCGTTCATGGAGGGTTGCATTAAAAAGAAGGCGTTCGGTCCGGATGAGGAGTCACGAAGCCAGCGTATTCTGGCCGATGCAATGAAGCGGGCTGCAGCCCAGGAACCAACCCTGGCCCAACTCCAAAGTGCTGCCGACAGGTCGCCATCCGGTCAGGCCCAGATCATTCTGGGCGAAGTATTGTTGAGTTATGGCCAGGCCGAGAAGGCGCTGGCGGCTGCCAAGCGTGGGCTGGCCAAGCCGGGTGCCAATGCCGACGATGCCTGGATGCTGATTGGCCGTGCGGATGTCCAGCTGAAAAACAGTGCGGAGGCCCGCAAGGCATTCCGCCAGGTCAAGGACACTCGTGCCGCCTCGATCGCCGAGCTCTGGGGAGTTCACGCCGCGAAGATCTGAGTGGGGATTTGCAGCTCGCCTGGCCTGCTACAAGCGGTCGCGCAAGGCGAACCACAACATGCCCAATACGAGACCCGGCCGACGCAACAGCGTGCCACCAGGCAAGCGTCGCGGAGCCACACGTGCGAACACATCGAAGCGCTCGTTGGTACCGGCAATGGCCTCGGCCATTAACTGCCCGGCCAGTGTGGCCGTGGCAATGCCATGGCCTGAGTAGCCCTGCGCAAAGTAGACGTCTGGTGCCAGTCGCCCCAAATGTGGCAGCCGGCTCATCGTGACCGCCACCGTACCACCCCACGCATAGTCGACAGGCACGCCCGCAAGCTGGGGAAACACCCGTAACAGTCGGCGACGCACAAAGGCCTTGAGATCCGCAGGATAGCGGCGCCGATACGTTTCCCCGCCACCGAAGATCAGACGTCCATCGAGCGAACGTCGGAAGTAGTTCACCACAAACAGCGTGTCGTGCGCACAGCCCGGTTCAGCGATCAGACCGCTGGCCGCTGAACCCAGTGGCGCCGTAGCCAGCAGAAAATTGTTGATGGGCAAGATGTAGTCGGCAATCTGTGGCTGCAGGCCGCCCAGATAACCATTGCAGGCCAGTACCAGATAGCGGGCACGCACTACACCGGCTGCGGTGCGGACCAGGACCGGATTTGTGCCGGTGTATCCGGTAGCTGC
This sequence comes from Gammaproteobacteria bacterium, assembly GCA_041396045.1. Classification (GTDB taxonomy): domain Bacteria; phylum Pseudomonadota; class Gammaproteobacteria; order Steroidobacterales; genus SHZI01. The sequence continues at coordinate 216,365 of JAWKZI010000003.1, forward strand.
TGACTGCTCATGAAGCTGCACGCCGGCGGCAACGGCGGCCCTGGCCAGGCCCAATGCCAGGTTCAGCGGATGCAGATGTACCGCACCGCTATCCAGAACGCCCCCGTAATACACCGGACTGTCGACCAGTGAACGCAATTCCGGCAGATCAAGCATGCGTTGATGCGGATACGCGTAGTCACGTGCCAGTTTGGCTGCCCGTGCCTCAAGATCGCCAAGGTGCGATGGTTTGGCGGCGCAGATGACCTGACCAAAACGCAGATCGCAGTCGATTGCGTGCCGTTGCACCAGATCCTTGACCAATTCCCGCCCGGCATTTGCCAGGTCGAAAAGTTGTAGTGCCGTGCCGGCGCCGAACTGCTGCTCCAGCTCTGACTCACCAATGCGCTGGCCCGTGCCGATCTGTCCGCCATTGCGCCCCGATGCGCCCCAGCCAACGCGATTGCTTTCGAGCAGAACGACAGAATAGCCACGCTCGGCCAGATGCAGGGCGGTCGACAAGCCAGTATAGCCGCCACCAACGACACAGATGTCGGTGGAAACTGTGCCCTTGAGCGACGGGTAGTCTGCAAGACCATTCGCTGTGGCCAGATACCACGATGGCGGATAGTCGCTTGCGGCTGTGTTCATCCTGCCAGCGATCTGGCCGTACGGTCCAAAGCCCGCCACGCCTTCTCCACCAGCTCATCCAGTTGGGAGTCAGAGATCACAAAGGGTGGTGCAACAACCATGGTATCGCCAACCGCCCGCATCACCAGGCCTTCTTCGATACAGAAATCGCGACAACGCTCTCCGACCTTCAGTTCCTTGGCAAAACGCTGGCGGCTGGATTTGTTGGGCACCAGTTCCAGACCGCCAATCAGCCCGACAGAGCGTGCCTCACCGACCAGCGGATGTGCGGCAAGCTTCTGCCAGCGATGGCTGAACGCCGGTATCACCGCGTCATGCACCCGCTCCACCACCTTTTCGTCACGCATCACCTTGAGTGCAGCCAGTGCAACGGCACAGGCCACCGGATGCCCCGAATACGTAAACCCGTGATAGAACTCGCCACCCTTTTCAACCAGCAAATCGGCCACCCGATTGCCAACCAGAACGCCACCCAGCGGCTGGTATCCGGAGGTCACACCCTTGGCAAACGACATCAGGTCCGGTCGGGTGTCGTAGTACTGGCTGCCGAACCAGCGCCCCAGACGGCCTATTCCGGTGATGACTTCATCGGCAACCAGCAGAACCCCGTAGTGATCACAGATGCGCTGGATCTCCGGCCAATAGGTGTCGGGCGGAATGATCGCGCCACCAGCGCCCTGCACTGGTTCAGCAATAAATGCCGCCACCTTGTCGGCGCCCGCTTCCTCGATTGCCGTCGCAAGCTGGCCGGCGATCCTTCGGCCGAAAGTTGCAGGATCAGGTACTTTGTTATCTGCTCCCGCCAGTCCAAACCACCAGGGTTGTTCTATATGCAGGATGTTCGGTATCGGTAACCCGGCCTGTGCGTGCATCCACGGCATCCCGGACAGACTGGCAGCACCTACCGTGCTGCCGTGGTAGCCGTTCCGGCGGGCAATGATGATCTGCCTGTTTGGCTGGCCAAGCAGGCTCCAGTAGTAGCGCACCAGGCGAATGACAGTGTCGTTGGCTTCCGATCCGGAGTTGGTGAAGAACACTCGATCGAAGCCCGGCGGTGCCAGCGCGCAAAGCTCCCGGGCCAGATCGATGGCCGGCGGATGTGTGCACTGAAAGAAACTGTTGTAGTACGGCAGCTCACGCAGCTGGCGGGTGGCAGCCTGTATGAGTTCTTCGCGACCATAACCCAGATTGACACACCACAAGCCCGACATGCCGTCCAGAATCGGGCGCCCTCCCGCTTCGTGGATATACACACCACTGGCACTCGTAATGACGCGTGTTCCGTGCTTGCCCAGTTCCCGATGATCGGTAAACGGGTGCAGGAAATGCTGCCGGTCATCCTCTTGCCATTTCTTGAGCTGCTTGTTCATTGCAATGGATTCAATCAGACATTCAGCAGAAGAAATTCGCGCTCCCAGGGTGAAATCACCTCGAAATACGCCTGGTATTCCTGACGCTTCATCGCGCTGTAGATACTGACAAAGCGCTCACCCAGTTTCGCCCGCAACTTCTGGCTGCGTTCCAGCCTGTCGAGCGCATCCGACAGGCTGCCGGGCAAGGCGAAGGGCCGCTTGTACGCATTCCCCTGTTCGGGATAGCCCGGCTGCAAACCCTCTTCCAGCCCCAACAGGCCGGCTGCCAGTGACGCGGCAATGGCCAGATAGGGGTTCACATCTGCACCAGCAATGCGGTTCTCAATGCGCCGGTTGTTGGGGTCGGACTGCGGGACGCGCAATCCGACTGTACGGTTGTCGTAACCCCATTCCAGATTGATCGGCGCCGACATGTAGCGTGTGAACCGGCGATATGAATTGACGTATGGCGCCAGAAAGATTGTGGTTTCCGGGCCGTATTTCTGCATGCCACCAATAAAGTTTCGAAACGTCTCGCTCTCGGAACCATCCGCGTTGGAAAAGGCGTTGCTGCCATCCTCGCGCTTCAGGCTGATATGCCAGTGCATCGAGCTGCCGGGTTCGTTCTCCATCGGCTTGGCCATGAAGGTGGCGTAGATTTCATGACGCATCGCTGCTTCACGGGTGGTGCGCTTGAACAGAAACATCTGATCAGAGAGTTCGACCGGATCGCCGTGCTGGAAATTGATCTCCAGTTGAGCGGTACCTGTTTCATGGGCCAGGTTGTCGACGTGCAGGCGCTGCACCTCGCAATAGTCGTAGATATCTTCGATAAACGGCTCGAATTCATCAACGGCATCCATGCTGTAGGGCTGACGCACCGTTTCCTTGCGCCCGGACCGCCCGATGGGCGGCTCCAGCGGATAGTCCGGATCGGTATTGCGCTTGACCAGATAAAACTCGATTTCGGGCGCCACGATGGGCTGCAGACCGTGTGCCAGAAACATTGCCTCGATCCGGCGCAGGACCTGGCGCGGCGCGATATCGATCGGCTCATCTTCGTGGGTATAGCAATCGTGAATGACGCAGCAGGTGGGTTCTTCACCCCAGGGCACGAGCCTCAGTGTGTTCAGGTCCGGCTTCGCAACCATGTCGCGGTCGGCCGGATCTACAATGCCATCGTCCAGATAGTCGTCGATGTATTCGCCGGTTACCGACTGGATGAATACCGATTCGGGCAGTCGCATACCTCCCTGCTCGACAAATTTTCGTGCAGGCATGTATTTGCCGCGAGCGACACCCGCCATGTCAGGCACTACCGCCTCCACTTCGTCAATGCGGTTTTCCGTCAGCCACTCACGGAGTTTCTCTTCGTTCATATGACCGGCTTTCGTGTTGCTGGTACTCATTTACGGTACTTTCGACAGGCGTCACCAAACGCCACAAAAATTGCCATCGATATTTCATCGTCGCGTATATTCCACTCGGGGTGCCATTGCACGCCCAGTGTGAAACCCGGCGCACCTGCCACAACAACGGCTTCGATCAGACCGTCAGGCGCGGTGGCTTCAACGGTCAGACCCGTGCCGAGCCGATCGATACCTTGTGAGTGCACCGAATTCACGATTGCGGTGTTGTGGCCGGTGAGTTGTGCCAGCAATCCCCCTGGCGTGAACCGCACTTCGTGCGCCGGACCATACTGCACTTCAACCGGCGCATTTTTGTCTGCGCGGTGGGTGAGATAGCCGGGAACATTGTGAACCTCCTGGTGCAGCGTACCGCCGAAGGCCACGTTCAGTTCCTGAAAGCCGCGACACAGGGCAAAAAGCGGCATGCCCCGACGAACAACTTCCGGAATCAGGGCGAAAGCAGCCCGGTCACGTTCGGGATCATGCAGCGTGCCGGGTTTGCTTGCAGTTCCCTGGTAACGAGCAGGCTCAACATTTGATGGTGACCCGGTCAGCAAGATGCCATCCAGTGAGTCCAGCACCGCGCGTACATCGAACTGGTCAGCCATTGACGGGCCGAATGCTGGCAGACCAACCGGGTAGCCGGCTGATCCGGCGGCGATTGCAACAAGATACTTCTCGCCCTGTACCTGAAAGGCATGGTGCCCAAGGGTACGTCGATCAGAAATCACGCCAATGAGGGGCCGAATGCCTTGCATGTACAGGCTACGGTGCCAGACCTGCAGGCGGGCCGCCAGACCCGCTGGCAGAAATGGGGAATTACCGGTGTCTGACGCGATCAGGGTGCTGAAATCCGGTCCTGGCCATACATAAGTTCGTGCGACTGGTGGTCATGCTACGGGTTGACTTGGTTGCAGACGCGACATCAGAGTGCGGCACGGCATTTCAGGAAGGACGCCCGTTGAACCAGGTCCGCAACTATCACATTGGCCCGCTTGAGTTTGCGCCGGGCATGTCCGGCACCAATGCATGGACCTTCATGTATCTGCATCTGATGATCATGCCGATCGTGGCCTTCCTGAGCATCGCGCAGCCTTATGTGCTGACCGAAATTATCGGCATACCACCGGAACAGCAGGGTCAGATCACGGGTTATCTGATGACGATGCACGAGGTGGTGGCCTTGCTGCTGATCGGTGTCGTCGGCGCATTGTCCGACCGCTTCGGACGACGCCCGTTGTTTGCCCTGGGCGTGCTGATCGCAGCCGGCGGCTTCGCCCTGTATTCGACCGCACAGACTGAACTCGATCTTTATCTTTATCGACTTGTCTATGCCGTGGGTATATCTGCAACCGGAGTCATGATTGCCGTAACAGCCGCTGACTACCCGGCCGAAACATCCCGCGGCAAGCTCGCCGGCACCACCGGCTTCCTGAACGGACTTGGGGTGGGCATCGCAGCCGGCCTGATCCTTCCATGGCTGCCCACTTTTTTTCAGTCCAGGGGTGCTAACGCGGCCGATGCAGGCCGCTACATGCTGCTGGTGATGGCATTCCTCGCGTTGACCACGGCCATCGTCATGCAGCTCGGACTCAAAGGCGGCACCCCGACGGGTCGCGCCATCAAGGTCAGCATGCCCAGAGCGTTTGCGATCGGCGTGTCACAGGGACGCGAAAATGCCCGGCTGGTGGTGTGCTACGCCGGATCGTTCGTGGCGCGCGCAGATCTGACGCTGGTCGCTGTATTTGTTTCACTGTGGCTGCAGCAGGTAGGCCGCAATGAGGGCCTTGATTCAGCGGCAGCACTCAAACAGGCTGGCATCATGATCGCGGCGATTACCGGTTCGTCACTGCTATGGGCGCCGGTGGCCGGCATTCTCATCGACCGCTTCAATCGCCTTGCCTGTGTGTGTGCGGCGCTGCTGATTGCCGGTATCGGCTACACACTCCTGGGGCTGCAGGAACATCCGTTTAGCGGTCCCGGCTACGTCGGCGCGGTGCTGGTAGGAATCGGACAGATGAGTGTGATCCAGTCTGTGACCGGCCTGCTGGGACAGGAGACACCAATCAATGTTCGCGGCTCGGTGATCGGCTTCGCCAGCCTGTGTGGTGCTGCCGGGATACTGGTCACCAGTCTGGCCGGTGGTTACCTGTATGACCATTGGATGATTTCCGGGCCGGTCATACTGACTGGCATCGCCAACCTCGCGATCTTCGCTTTTGCGCTGCTGATCTGGCTGCGGGATGGACGCCCGGTTCGCTTCGACCCGGCCACGGCACGCTCCTCCGAGGTGCTGGCCGTCAGCCACTGATCGCTGGACCGACAGGGTTCTGGCGGAACCTCAGTGAACGTGATCGTCGTCGCCGTGATGGTGTTCGTGATGGTCGTGGTCGTGTGCGGTGTCGCCGTGATCGTGAGGCGGTGCGGGGTTACGCTGCGCCCTGCCGGCCTCATCGGGATCGATGCCCGTCGCCAATGCGAGCCGCAGTGAGGCCAGTGCCGGCAGATGTTTCTCCGCCTGCTTCTTCAGGTTCTCGGTAATTATCGCGGCCTCCCGAACCAGCATCGAATCATCCACCACCACATCTGCTTCTGCATGCATGTGGTGACCAACCCAGCGGGTGCGTACGTTCTGCAAGCCGCGAACGCCCGGTACATGTTCACCGGTGTGGCGCAGTAGTGCCGTGAATTCCGGCTCAACACCGTCCAGGGCACGTACAAACACCGCCCGGGCTGACTGCCAGACGATGCCAAAGATCAGGATGGTGATGATGCCTCCAACAATCGGATCGGCCAGCGGAAACCCCAGCCAGACGCCGATGGCTCCCGCTACAACAGCCAGACTGGTGAGACCGTCCACGCGCGCGTGATAGCCATCGGCGATGAGTGCGGCGCTATTGATCTCGCGACCAACGCGAATGCGAAATATTGCGACCGCTTCGTTACCCAGAAAACCGACAACCCCTGCCGCCGCCACTGCCCACAGAAAATGAATCTCCTGTGGATTGATCAGGCGATCAATGGTCTGGTAACCGGCCACCAGCGCACTGAACAGGATCAGCGCGACGATGGTCATGCCGGCCAGGTCTTCGACTCGTCCGAGTCCATAGGTGAACTGATCGCTGGGCTTGCGCCGGGCGAACACGAAGGCAATCCACAGCGGAATCGCCGTGGCTGCATCGCCCACGTTGTGAATGGTGTCGGCCAGCAGCGCCACGCTGCCGGAAATCAGCACGACAACAACCTGCAGGATTGCGGTACTTGCCAGTATGACGAAAGACCACTTGATGGCCCAGATACCCCGGTCGGTGGTCGCTATGGTGGGGTCGATGACACCGTGGGTGTGGCCATGACCGTCGTCGTGGTCATGCCCATGATGGACATGACCGACGGCGTGCCCTTTCTCGCCGAAACCCAGCCAGTCCAGTGCTGTGCGCATCATGTCCGTGACCTCAGTAGTGTGGGCTACAGATAACGACTGATTTTTTTGAAACCCTCGATTGTCACGCGCTGATCGCGGCTCACCGGACCGATCGCTTCTTCGAGGCAGTGTTCGATGTGGTCGTGGATCAGCGTGGACTTCGCTTCCTCAAGCGCCCGGATTACCGCATGCATCTGCTGGGCAATATCGGCACAGTCGCGACCGGACTCAATCATGCCGCTGATGGTCTGCAAGTGCCCGGTTGCACGGCGTAGCCGGTTCAGCACGTCACGATGGCTGCGGTGCGTGGCAGCGCCGTGGTGGGCCGGCGGGCTTTTCACGGTGTCCTTGCCGGCGTCTTTGGCAACGTCCTTGGCAGCAATTCGTACGGCTGACCTGGCAGCAGACATCGAGCGGACTCCAGCACTTCAGGCAGCCACATTATCCCCTCCCGGGGGATAGGTCAAACCGGGGTTGTATCATTGCCGGCTGGCAGATGCTGCGGCTGCTGCTAACATGCGCATCCGATGCTGCGTTTCACCCGTTATCAGTGGATAGTCATCGCCGCCGCGTGGCTGGGGTGGGGCTTCGATGTCTTCGACGGCCTGCTTTTCAACTACGTAGCACCCAACGCCGTACCGACCCTGCTTCAACTGCCGCTGGGTTCGCCTGAAGCGCGCGCCGCCACGCTGTACTGGACTGGACTGCTCACCTCGCTGTTTCTGATCGGCTGGGCCGTTGGCGGTGTGATATTCGGCCCGATCAGCGACCGCTTCGGCCGCCGCCGGACCCTGATGATCACCATGCTGCTCTATGCGTTTGGCACTGCCGCCTGTGCCTTCGTCCAGGACATCTGGCAACTCACCGCCTGTCGCCTGATTGCCAGCATCGGTATCGGTGGCGAATGGGCTGCGGGTGCCGCGATGGTGGCCGAAGTTGTCGATGAGGAAAATCGGGTTGAGGCAGGTGCACTGTTGTACACCGCCGCGCCTTTTGGCCTGTTTCTGGCCACTGGCATCAATGCCCTGGTTGCCGGCAACCTCATGCTGGATCAGCCCGAGATGAGCTGGCGATTCGTGCTGCTGTTTGGCCTGCTGCCAGCCTCACTCGCCTTTTTCGTGCGTCTGCACATCAAGGAGCCGGACCGCTGGCTTGAGGCGGCCCGACGCGGCGCCCGTCCCCGCATCCGGGAACTGTTCTCGCCCGTCTTCTGGCCCCGAACGCGCAGTGCACTGCTGATGACCTTTGTGGCACTGCTCACCTGGTGGAGCTGCAACGCGTTTATTCCGGTTGTCAGCGCCACCCTCGGTCGCGCAGCGGCTGTTGCCGCGGGTCTGGATCCGCTGGCCACCAGCGCACTGATCGAAAGCTGGAAGACCATCGCCACCACCTCATTCAACATCGGCGGGCTGATTGGCACCCTGCTCACGGTACCCATCGCGAAGCACTTTGGTCGACGACCCATGTTTGCGATTTATTTCGCGGTTGCCACCGTGTCGATCATGGCCACATTCGGCCTGGATATTCCCGACAAGATGCGCCTGTATCTCTACTTCTTCATCGGTTTGAGCGTGTTCGGCGTGTTCGGCAGCTTCACGTACTACCTGCCGGAACTGTTTCCGACCCGCCTGCGGGCCACGGGAGCGGGCTTCTGCTACAACATCGGCAGAGTCGTTGCCGCGACAGGGCCCTATGTGGTCGGCGCAGTAGCTGCGGCCGGTGCCGGCTCTCCTGCAGTTATCCTCAACGCCTTGTTTGCCGTGGCCTTTGTGCCGCTGGTGGGCCTGTTCTTCATCCCGCTGGTTGTAGAGACCCGCGGCCAGTCATTGCCGCCCTGAGCGGCACCACCACCAGCAGCGCGACTGGGCTAGTCGGTGTTGCTGTGAATGCTCGGCTTCAGCTTGTTGTAGTGGGGACGCATTTTTGCCAGTTCGGCGGCGCTGAATTTTGAGTTGGCGTGCGCCACAATTTCACCCTTCGCCACGCGGGCCTTGCCACTGGCCGCCGGAGCAGTTGCCGCCGACGATTTAAGCGGGGCAGCACCAGTGTCAGCGCTTTGCGCCGACGAAAAACCGAACATCGCCACAACGCCAATCGAGACGAGCAACGGAACAAACAGTAAACGATGACGTATTGCTGACATAAGTCTCACTCCGATACCCGCGCCCATTCTGCCATGGCAAGCTATGGCCCCATGTATGACAGTCGCGAATTCATCACCCTGCAGGGCCACATCCTGCAGCAACAGACCCGCTATCCGGAAGCCATGGGCACCCTGTCGTGGATCCTGTCGGCGATGTCGATTTCCGCCATGGTCGGCGCCCAGGTACGCCGGGCCCGACTGACCGACGTGCTGGGCGCTGCCGGTAGCGAAAACGTGCAGGGGGAGCAGCAGCAAAGCTGGATGTCATTGCCAATGAAACCTGCTGCGGACGCTGGGCAGCCGCCAGGGCGTGGCCATAGTGGCTTCGGAGGAGAACGAGGAACCGGTCATCCTGCGGCACGATACACAGGGCGAGCAACGGTATTGCGTGCTCTTCGATCCGCTCGACGGCTCCTCCAACCTCGACGTGGCGGGGTCGGTTGGCACGATCTTCAGCATCCTGCGGCAGGATCGGCGGTCATCCAGAGCCGAAGATTCCCTGCTGCAGCCTGGCCGCAACCAGGTAGCAGCCGGCTACATTCTCTACGGCCCATCAACCGTCTTCGCTCTGACGATCGGGCTCGGCGTGGATCTCTTCGTGCTGGATCCTGCTATCGGCGCTTTTATTCTTGTGCAGGAAGGCCTGCGAATTCCCCAGGCCGCCAGGAGTTACTCCGTCAACGAGGGCAATCGTCTGGGTTTTCCGGAGGGCTACCAGCGCTATCTGGGTTGGGCTCAGGAACAGACCTACTCTGGCCGTTATGCGGGCGCCATGGTGGCGGACGTGCATCGCATCCTGCTGAAGGGCGGCGTCTTCCTGTATCCGCCCACCGCCAAAGCGCCCAACGGCAAACTGCGCCTGATGTATGAAGCCAATCCGATGGCCTGGCTCGTCGAACAAGCGGGTGGCCAGGCACTGGCCGCGCCCGGCGAGCGCATTCTTGACGTGCAACCCACCGACATTCATCAGCGCACACCGGTCATTCTCGGCAGTCCCGACGAAGTCGCTCAGGTCACACGCCATCTCGAAACAGCAAGCTGAACCAAACACGCAGCATCGCGGCTTGACGTTGCAGCGCCCGCCGACTACCTTCCCTACCGTTCCTGCCGGTGCCTGACGGTCTGCCAGATCGAAGGGTTTAACTGGGAAGTGCGGTGCGTCGACAACTCGAACCACGGGTCGACAACGCCGCCGCTGCCCCGCAACGGTAAGCGCAGGATAAGGATCATCACACGAGCCACTGGGCCTTGCGGCCTGGGAAGGCGATGATCCCGGAGCGATGCAGGCGCGCACGACGCATCAAGAACTACGCGCCAGACCATCGTTTCCCCGCGCGAGCCCGTATACCGGCCGGCAGGTGTCATCGGATCGTCAGGTCTCGGGTGGAGACTCAACTGACGGCACGAGCCCTGCTGCCCGTACGGTTTCAAGGCACGTGTCGGCCTTCGACAGTTTGTCGCTGTTGCTACTCCTCCTGCGACCCGGCGCAATCGCGCTCGGGTGTGAGCGCGTCACGGGAGAGCTTTGTGCATAAATCTGTCGTCGTCGCTGCTGTTGTGCCTTTTGTCATGCTGGCCACCTTGGCCAGTTCCCCCGCTCCATGCCGAGGGCCTGCCGGAAACCATCATTGTCACCGCCTCACGCATACCGATGCCCCTGGCTGCGGTCGGCAGTTCCGTCTCGGTCATCGACCGGGAACAGATCGAGGCCCGTCAATCCGTGTTCGCCATTGATCTGCTTGCCGATATACCCGGCTTCGCAGTCAGCCGGTCCGGTGGCGTCGGATCACAGACCCAGGTGCGGGTGCGTGGCGCCGAGGCCAATCAGTTGCTGGTCCTCATCGACGGCATTGAGGCCAATGACCCGGCCGGCAATGATGAATTTGCATTTGAGAATCTGACAACCTGGGACATCGAACGTATCGAAGTCGTTCGCGGACCACAAAGCGCCTTGTGGGGCAGTGACGCGCTGTCGGGCGTCGTGAATGTGATTACCCGCCAACCAACCGATGCGGTCTCTACGCAGGGCTTTGCCGAGGCGGGTTCGTTCAACACCTGGTCAGGCGGCGCCCGACTGTCGGGCAAGCTGCTCGGTACGCGTACCGGATTCTCCGTGTCGCATGTGGATTCGGACGGCATCAACAATTCGCTGACGGGCGACGAGAAGGATGGCTACAGGAACACCACAGCCACGCTAACACTGGCTGGTAACCCGGCAACCAATCTGGCCCTGGACTTTATCGGCCGGTATACCGGCACGACCAAGGCCTATGACACCACTGATTTCGTGGTTACCGGCCTCCCCGCCGACAGTGCAGACGTCACGGACGTGGGCCTGGGGTACTTCCGTGCGGGGGGCTCACTGTCCCTGATGGATGGCCAGTGGACACAGCGCTTGCGGACCGCCTGGACCACAACCGATTCAGATAACCGCAATGAGTTCGGTGCCAACGGCTCCATGGCTGCCGACAAATACGGCGTGTACTACCAGACGACCTGGCATTTTGGTGCCGATTCCCGCGGTGTGCCCCGTGCGATGAACAACACCGGCAATGCCGTTACCCTCGCGCTGGAACATGAGCGCGAGGAGTTCAGTCAGCGCGGCACGGCAACACCATTTGGCGATCCCAACCAGGACCAGAACCTGGAAACTTCGGCGGCGGTTCTCGAGCTGCTGTTGACCCCGGTGGACCGGTTATCGGTGTCATTGAGCGGACGGTACGACCACAATAGTGACTTTGACAGCGTCAGCACGGCCCGTGTCACCACCACCTGGTCCACCGAAACCACCGGCACGCGGCTGCACGCAAGTTTTGGAACCGGCCAGAAGGCGCCGACCTTCAGCGAGCGTTACGGCTTCTATGCCGATCAGTTTGTCGGCAACCCTGATCTCAAGCCGGAAACTTCCACAGGCTGGGAGCTGGGCTTCGAGCAGCAGTTGCTTGCCAGCCGGTTTGGCGACCGGTTCACCGCTGGAGCCACCTACTTTCACGAAGACCTGAAAGACGAAATCGACGGTTTCGTCTTTGACCCCACCAGTTCGCTTTTTACAGCCGCGAACCTGGAGGGAAAAAGCCATCGACGGGGGGTTGAAGCCGTACTAAACGCCCGTATCGCAGACGATCTGAACGTTTCGGGCTCCTATACGTACGTCGACGCAACCCAACCCGATGCCGGCTCCGGGCTACAGACCCGGGAAATTCGCCGTCCACAAAACTCGGCCAGCTTCAACGTTAACTGGCGCTTTCTGGAAACCCGGGCGCAACTCAACGCCAATCTGAACTACACGGGGCACCAGTACGACACCTACTTCGAGGTCGCACCACCCTTCGGCACCCGCACCATCAATCTGCAGAACTATTACCTGCTGGGCATCGCGGCGTCTTACCGCGTTGCCAAACAGACGCAGGTTTATGCCCGCCTGGAGAATGCCCTGAACGAACACTATGCGGAGGTCTACGGGTACAACACCCCGCGCCGCAATGTCTATGCGGGCTTCCGTCTGGATTTCTGACGCTAGAGGTATCAGCCGGCGTAGACTCTGCCAGGCTAACATTGAATCGAAGACGTCCAGAAAAGAGCTCCGGGAAAGATCGAGCTCCGGGAAAGATAATGGGTAACCGCCTCTCCAAGATCTACACGCGTACCGGCGACGATGGCACTACCGGCCTGGGTACCGGCGATCGTGTGCCCAAGGACTGCTCACGGGTCGAGGCCTTTGGCACCGTTGACGAATTGAATGCGTGCATCGGTGTTGTACTGGCGACACCAGGTGTAACAACAGCAATCAGCAACAGCCTGAGCGCAATCCAGCACCGCCTGTTCGACCTGGGTGGCGAACTGTCGGTGCCGGGCCGCGAGGTGATGCTGGCTGGCGACAGCAGCGATCTGGAACATGTGCTGGACGGCCTCAACAAGGACCTGCCCCCGCTCAAGGAGTTCGTATTGCCTGGCGGCTCTCCGGCTGCTGCCGCCTGTCACGTAGCGCGGGCCGTGTGCCGGCGTGCCGAGCGTCGGGTAATCACCCTGCAGCGTGATGAACCGGTAAACCCGGAATCGGTGCGCTACCTGAACCGCCTTTCAGATCTGCTGTTCGTCATATCTCGCGTGCTCTGCCGGCTGGATAATGGCCGTGAGGTGACGTGGCAACCCCGATCGAAGCCAGCCACCGACCAGATACAGACCAGGGCACCAACAAAGTAGGACAATGACTGCGCACGACAACGAACGTGCACTGGCTGATTATCTCGGCAGCTGCCTGCCTGGTCATCGGGCTGAACGCGTCTTGCTCGGTGATCAACCCTGTCCGTCGCTGACCGGCATCACGATCACCTCAGTCACCACCGCTGACCAATGTCTGAATCTGAATTTCGCCGACGGCCAGACATTACGGTCTCGACTGGGCGACTACGGTAGCTGGCATCGCTACCCGGATGGCCAGGAAAACCACGACAGCGATGACCAGCCCGGCGGACAGTTGTCCATGGCCATGATTGTTGATGGTGAGGTCTTCGCCTGCTTCAACGCGGCCGAGGTCGAATTGCTAGGCCCCGCGACCGCAGGCGGGCAATCAGCCGCAGCACGGCTTACATCACTTGCCCATCGCGTTCAGGCCCTGTGTCCGCCAGGCACCTTGTTGATCGATATCCTGGTTGACCAGCATATTGCTGCCGGAATAGGCAATGTGCGCAAAAGCGAACTGTTGTTTCAGGCACATCTGACTCCCGGCACGCGCCTGGCTGATCTGTCACTTCAGGAACTGGAATCACTGCTTTCACTCAGCACCCGACTTCCGCAACGCCGCCGGGTTTACGGTCGTGAGGATCTGCCGTGCTATGTATGCGGCACACCCATTCGATTCGCGCGACTGGGCACCATGAAGCGCGGCACCTTCTGGTGTCCAAAGTGCCAGGAAGGCCTTCCGCAGAAGCGGCTTTAGCCGTTCAGTGCAACACAGAGCTGTCGGATGCCTTCCAGCATCCGTGGTCCGGGTACCGCGAGCAGTCCCGGGTCGACAACGATCAACCGATGATTTGCCACTGCGGGTAAATTTGCCCAGGAACGCCACATGTCGACAGGCGAGTCTGTGGCCGAACGCCCGGGACCCGGTGTGTAGTCGCTCGCAACGATAATGTCTGGCGCTGCCGCAATCACTGATTCGATGCTGACAACCGGGGCCATACCCGGAACATCCGCATACACATTCACGCCGCCACAGAGCCGGATGGCCTGACCGATGAAGTGGTCCCGGTTGACGGTGATCAACGGACGCGCTGCGATCTGGTAGAAGACCCGGCCCGGCTTTGCGCCGCTATACCGGGCGCGCAGCGCGGCCAGGCCTTCACGCCAGTGCCGGGCCGCTGTGGCTGCTGCAGGCTCGGTACCGGCCAGTCGGCCGATCAGCTCGATCTGGTCGCCGATATCGGCCAGCTGCCGCGGTTCGAGTTCTACAACGCGGTAGCCGAGCCGCCGCAGGCGATCCAGTGCTGCCGGTGAGTTGCCGCTCGGCCACCCCAGTATCAGATCCGGGCGAACAGTCGCCAGCGCCTCCAGATCGAGGCGGAAGGCGTCACCCACCCGGGGCAATGCCCGTGCAGCCGGCGGCTCGTTGCTGAACGCCACCACGGCCACGAGCCACTGACCTGCACCAGCAGCGTAGGCCAGCTCCGTGAGATGCGGTGACAACGCGACGATGCGGCGCGCAGGTAGCTCCCGCGCGGGTTGGTCGGCAATCGCTTCTGATACGGATGAAGGTCCGGGCGGCCTGTCGGGCGCGTCGCACCCCGCGACTGCAAGCAGTGCGACCAGCACCAGAACACCGATGACAGACAGGATGCGTATGCCCGGCAGCCGCCACCCGGCGATATCAGGAAAGCCAGTCATACAGCGTCAGCACGGCGATGACCGGGCACCAGATCATCCACAGGGTGCGCAATACCAGTGCGCGCGCGCCCCGAACCCTGTCCATGGCCTCGAGCGGGTCGCTGGCGTCCGGCATACCTCGACCGGAGGCCGCCGTGCCGACGCGGGCCATGGTCTCTGTAGAGCCTTCGGCCAGCGGTAGTGCCGCTTTGCGGGCGCCATTGCGCCAACTCGCCATGGCATCTTCAAAGTTTCCAGCCAGTGCATAGCCCAATGACAGCAGTCGTGACGGGGGCCAGGCCAGCACGCCGTGCACTGTGCGCACGGCATTCAGCGCAACGGCATCTATTGCCATGGCATCTACCGCTTCCGCATTCATCTCTACGCGATGTCGAAGCAGATCCAGAACCCGGAACGCCCAGGCCCCACTGGGCCCGAGCACCAGAAACCAGAAGACAACACCGAAGATCCTGTTGTTCGCCTGGACGTAGATGGCGCGTTCTATGGATTCATTACTCGCCACCTCTACAGTCGGCGACGGCACCTCAAGCAACTGCGCCGCGATACGTAACCGGGCCGGCTCATCTCCGGTTTCCAGGGCGGTCAGGTAGTCTTCAACCTCGTCATCCAGATCCCGTGGCCCCAGCGAAAAGAGCAATACCACCACGGCAAACAGAAAATACGGAATCCGCAGCATCTCGTCATATAGGACCGCGGACAGAACGGCCACCGGCAACACCAGCACGACGGCCAGTAGCACCGTTATCGCAACAGCAGACCAACGACTGGCTGGTTTGACAGCAGCAACCGCTGCACCGCCCGCAAAGTGGCTCTGCTTCTTGAGCCGGCGCAGGCAGGCGTCGAACAACGGGTTCAGCCAGCGGAACTCACACAGCCTAAACAGGTGAGTCAGCATCCGTTCCAGCGCAAGCCCCAGCAGCAGTGCAAGAAAATTCATGGGAGCATTCTAGCGGGGCTTGCCGGCACGTGATTTTCGGGTCTGGATCTTCCTGCCCCGGGCGCTTGCCGGGCCCCGTGTCGCCAGCAACCTGCGCAGACGGGCCCAGTCGAAGGCCGGGCCGGGATCAGTCTTGCGGCCGGGCGCTACGTCACTGTGACCGACAATGTCGGCGGTACTCAGCGACGGCAGGCGGAGCCGCATAAGTCGGATGACCGTGGCCAGCCGGCGGTACTGTTCGGGCGTGTAGGGCAGGTCGTCGACGCCCTCCAGTTCTATACCCACGGAAAAATCATTGCACTGCTTGCGTCCGCGCCAGATCGACTGCCCGGCATGCCAGGCCCGCTGGTGCAGCGGCACGTATTGCACAATCTCGCCGTTGCGACGAATCAGCAGGTGGCTCGACACTTTCAACCCGGCAATCTGCAGGAAGTACGGATGCGCTGCGTGGTCAAGCCGACCGGTGAAAAGCTCGTCGATTGCCGGTCCGCCAAAGGACCCTGGCGGCAGGGATATGCCATGAATGATGATCAACTCAGGCTCCACGCCTGGCGGGCGCGCATCCTGATGGGGCGACGATAGCTGCCGTGCCCCGCTGAACAGCCCTGTGCCGGCACTGAGATTAAGCCGCGGCAAGGGCGGTGGCCGCATTCTGATGACCGGTCGCTTCGGTGATAATCGCCGCATGCAACGCCCCCGAATTTATACACCGGCCACTTTGCGCACCGGAACCATCCACAAACTGCCTGAAGCCGCGGTAACCCACATCGTGCGCGTACTGCGACTGGCCGCCGGCGATCCTATCATCCTGTTCGACGGCTCCGGCATCGACTATGAGGCCGTGCTGCAGGTGGTGGCGCGAACCGGCGTCACCGCCAATATTGGCGCCGGCCATTCAGTTGACCGTGAGTCCCCGCTCAAGATCAGCCTCCTGCAAGGCGTCAGTCGTGGCGCCCGCATGGATGTAGTGATGCAAAGGCCACGGAACTCGGTGTGCACTTCATACAACCGGTTCTGGCCCAGCGATCAGTCGTGCGTCTGGACGCCGAGCGGGCTATTGCGCGCCAGGCTCACTGGCAAAGAATCGTGGTTGGCGCCTGCGAGCAATGCGGCAGATCCATCGTACCGGAAGTGCGCCTTCCCCTG
This sequence comes from Gammaproteobacteria bacterium, assembly GCA_041396045.1. Lineage (GTDB taxonomy): Bacteria > Pseudomonadota > Gammaproteobacteria > Steroidobacterales > SHZI01. The sequence goes on from JAWKZI010000003.1 coordinate 233,286, forward strand.
TCACTGGTAGATGCCATCGCTGGCCTGGCGTCCGGCTGCGCGCGCCTGTCGCTAGATCCAGAGGGCGACAGCGGCTTGCTGGCTCTGCTAGAAGGCAGCCAGGCCGTCGCGCTTGCCATCGGGCCGGAAGGTGGGTTTGCCGAGGTGGAAATCCAGACGCTGATAGCCAACGGGTTCAAAGGCCTGCGCCTGGGGCCGCGGATCCTGCGCACGGAAACGGCACCGCTGGCCGCACTCGCGGCCCTGCAATTCGCGGCCGGCGACCTGGGCAACTCCTGACCCAGGAGCACCGCCGACCCGCTGCACTGTAGGGATTCGCGTTGTTCTCGAGGTCGATGGGTGTTCAATCACCTCCACAGCGAGCGGCAGCATGGCGGGTGTCTTGTCGGCCGAAAAGGCGTGCCGCACGCCAGGACGACAAGACACCCGCCGGGATGCCGCGGGCTACGAAGTGCAATTAAAGTCGATAGTTGCCTGAAGGCGCGCCTACGACAGGATTTCCTCGCCTGGCTGCAAGGCAGCCTCGATCAGGTCTTCGATCACTTCAAGGTCGGGGATCAACGGATACTCGTTGATCATCCGGATCTGGCAGATCACCGGGCCATTTTCGGGCCACGACTGTCGTACAGCCGGCTGCAATACATGGCGATTGACTCGCACGAGTTGTGGAAATCCCTCCGTGAGCAGGCCGAAGAAGCCTGTCGACAGGCGTCCACCTATTGCATTGAGAATCGCCACACGGGTGCGTCCGCCGGGATCGGCCGGCGTCAGACCGGCGAGTTCCTCGAAGGATATGACCGGCACCTGGCGGCCGTTCCACGGCAGCAAACCGCGAAACCATGGCGGCGCCTGATCCGGAATCTGCAATGGAGCAAAGCGCACGACCTCGGCCACGCAGGCACGCGGCAGAATCAGCCGCTCCTGATTAAGTGGCACGAGCAGGCTGTAAAGCTCGTCCTGGGCGGCACTCATGGCACCGCCAACTGCTGATGAACGGCCTGCAACAACTCCCGTTCCTGGTACGGCTTGCCGAGATAGTCGTTCACGCCGATCTCGATGGCCCGTGCGCGATGCTTCTCGCTGACGCGGGAGGTGACCATGATGATCGGCACTTCGGCCACGCTGGCATCGTTGCGTACATGCCGGGCAAATTCATAGCCATCCATCCGTGGCATTTCCACGTCCAGCAGGATGATGTCCGGCCGGTGATCCTGAAGCACGGAAATCGCCTCTACACCGTCCTTGGCCGTTACTACATGAAAGCCATTGCGCTCCAGCAGCCGCTGCGTAACGCGCCGCATCGTGATCGAGTCATCGACCACCAGCGCCGTAATTTTTCTCTTTTCCGGCACGGCCTCGGGCGGTGGCAAATCGGGTGAGGGTCGCGCCGAACGCACCAGTGCGCCCACATCAAGAATCACCACGATGCGCCCGTCGCCGAGAATCGTCGCGCCGGAAATCCCGCGGATAGTGGCAAGCTGGGCGCCCACCGGCTTCACGACGATTTCGCGACTATCCTGCATTTCGTCGGTAATCAGCGCGCTTGAATTGTCACCCGCTCGTACGAGGATGATCGACACGCGCTCCTGCTCGTCTGGCAATCGCGACGGCCCCAGGCCTAGAAACTGACCCAGGTGACGGAAGAAATACCGCTGACCGCCATATTCAATGGATGGCTCCGGGCGTGCCATACGAGCCTCAAACTCGGTACGTGCGATCCGGATAATGCCCTCGACCGTCGGCAGTGGCAGCGCATACATCTCGGTACCGGCACGCACGATCAGCGCCTGGGTCACAGCCAGCGTGAACGGCAAGCGCAGCGTGAACGTGGTGCCCTTGCCGCGCGTCGAGCTGATCGACAGGGTACCGCCAAGCTTGGCAACCTGGTTGGCCACCACATCCATGCCGATACCACGACCGGCAGCCTGGGTGAGTTGATCGGCCGTGCTGAAGCCCGAACGCAAAATGAACTGCATCGCCTCCTCGTCGGTGAGGCTCGTATCCCGATCGACGAAGCCGAGTTCGATCGCCTTTTCGCGTATGGCCATGACGTCCAGGCCACGACCGTCGTCAGCAATGTCGATAACGACTTCGGCGCCCTCGCGATGAATCGTGATGCGAATCGTGCCGGCTGGTGGCTTGCCCAGCGCTTCACGTTCCACCGGTGATTCCAGACCGTGGATGACAGCATTGCGCAACATGTGCTCGAACGGCGGCAGCATCTTCTCCAGTACCTGCCGGTCCAGATCACCGCTGCCTACAATGACCAGGTCTGCCTGTTTGCCCTGATCCTTGGCAGTCTGCCGGACCAGGCGCGACAGCCGTGAGCCGTGCTGGTCAAACGGCACCATGCGGGTTCGCATGAGCTGGTCCTGCAGCTCGGTTGTCGTGCGCGCCTGCTGCACCAGCAGGCCCTCGGTATCCGCACTCAGGTTCTGCAACAGGTCCTTCAGGCTGTTGACGTCATTGGCAGTCTCGGCAAGACCGCGCGATAACTGCTGGATGCTGGAATAACGGTCAAGTTCCAGCGGATCGAAACCGGAATGCTCTTCCTGCTCTTCCTGGTGCCGGTAAAGAATCTGCGCCTCTGTTTCAATCTCCAGATTGCGTAGCTGATCCCGCAACCGGACTACAGTCCGGTTCAGTTCCTCGAGGTTGAACTGAATCTGTGAGAGCTGTTGTGTCAGCCGCGAGTTGGCAATACTGATCTCACCTGCGCCGTTCAACAGCTGGTCCAGCACGCTCGCATCGACGCGGGCAATATCACGCGGCTCAACCGCCCGTTCGCGACTGGCCGTCGCCCGCGACGGTGTGGCATCAGGTACCGGGCGGCTGACCTGGAACGGTGGAACACCCAAACCACTGTCAACGCCTGGTGGCAATGCAGGGGGTGAACGCGGCAATTCCGGCGTAGGTGGCGCCTTCAGCGCGCGAGCCAGTTCCCCGAGGCGCTCCAGTGCCGGTGGTGGTGACGGCGGCGGAATTGCTGGCGGAAGCGGCGATGGGTCCGCAGCAGCCTCCGACACAGGTTCCTGCTCTGCTTTAGGCTCGGGCACGTACTCAGGTTCGGGCTCAGGTTCGGGCTCAGCCTCAGGCTCTGGCTCTGGCTCTGGCTCTGGCTCAAGTTCTGATTCTGGTTCGAACTCTGGCTCTGGCGTCGACTCTGGTTCTGACTCTGCTGCCGCGACTGCAGTTTCAATGGCGGGCGGCGCGGCGGCGTCACCGCGCAGAGCCGCCTCCAGGCGACTCAGCAAGGTAGTCGATGGCGTAGCAGCGATACCGGCGGGGATGTTGTCACGCAGAACATGCAGTTCGTCGAGCGCTGCCTGTACCAGACCGTAGGTTGCCTGCGCCCTCGGCAGCAAACCTTCAGCCATGCGCAACAGCAGCGTTTCAAGATCGTGGCTCAGGTCGCCCATTGCCGCGAGGCCGGCCATCCGCGCGCCGCCCTTCAGCGTATGCAATCCACGCTGCAGTTCTGCGAGTGCCGATTCCTCATCCTGTCGGGCCGCGAGCCGGGCCACTGCCTGATCGGCAACCTCCAGGATCTCGCCAGCCTCCTCGGCAAAAATTTCTGCAACTTCCGCATCCCAGCCCACGACTGTCGTCGTCGCAGGCACGTCGCCTGGTATTTCTGCCGGCCGTCCGGGTGTGACAGATTCGGGCGTGGACACCTCAAAGGTGGGCACCACTTGCGGTTCGTCGGCCGGTGGTTCATCTGCCCCGGATTCATCGGACACGGATTCATCGGAGGAGGGCTCGTCGGCGAGCAGGTCAACCGCGGCCAAGCGCAGGGTCTGATCGTCGAGACCGGCATCCGGATCGCCTACACCGTCCGTCGCCTCATCATTGTCCGACGAGATTGATTCGATCGGGAATATCTCGGGGAGATCGGCGTCGACGTCCGTTGGCAGGCTATCAAGGCCACTTTCTGCCGGCTGTGCTGCCCAGGGTGAAGCCGCCGCAAAATCATCATCAGCGCCAGCCTCTGCATCATCTGCGGCAGACAGATCAGCGTCGCTCAGATCAGCATCACCCAGCCCGCCATCGCCCAACCCGACATCGCCCGGAATCGGAGCCAGAACAGAAATGGCGCCGGTATCGGCAAGCCCGTCGCCAGAATCGTCAGAAAGGGCAGCGGCCCGCTCACCCGCCTGGCTCAGCAGGGCCTTGAGTCTTGCTGTCAGCGCGGTCACTTCTTGCTGGAGGTCCGGGGCGATCGCCAGCGCTGAACCGGTATCCTGCAACTGCTCAACGATGCGCGCAACCAGATTGGCGGTGTCACTGGTCGCTGTGATGATGGCAGTGTCAGCAGGCAATCTCGCGGTGTACAACACACCGAAGAGATCATTCAATGGCTCGGCAACGGCCACGGCCGTTTTGACGCCGGCCATGGTCAGGCTGCCGTGCAAAGTGTGGCCGGCCCTGAAAATTCGCTCTGGCAATGACTGGGAAGTGGCCTCGCCCGCCTTCGCCACAAAATCGCGGATCGTGGCCAGATGAACCGCAACCTCGCGCGACAGAATATCGAGCAACACCGGATCAATGCCCATCGATTCCGCAGTTGACGTCGAAACGGATGACAACGACGGGGCGAGCAGCGTGGCGTCATCAGGACCCAATTGCAGGGTCGGATCGTGTCTGGGCGGCAGGCGCGCCACCAGAGTGGCATCTTCGCTGCCCAACTGGGTCTCGCCCGCTTCGTCGCCAGATTCAACGTCAGCTTCCGGAGCGGTGGCTGCATCACTGGCAAGGATCTGGTCCAGACCCGGCAGAACTTCCGTTGCGTCGCTGTCTGCAACCGCTTCCGACTCCGGCAACGTAACCTGAGCGAGCTTGTCGGCCTCAGCCATCAGACTGCGGATGTCCGTCGCCGGCGCCGCACCGACCTCCAGTTGCTCCAGCAGTTCGGCAACCACGGGAATTGCCCGGCGCAGATAGTCCATCAGCTCCGGCGTACGGGCTACCGTGGTATCGACCACCCGGTTCAGCAGGCGTTCAACGCTCCAGCAGTAATCGCCGATAAGCTCGGCACCAACCATGCGGCCGCTGCCCTTGAGCGTATGAAAGGCGCGACGTACAACCAGCAGTGCTTCGCGATCACCTTCGTTCAGCTCCCAGGCCGGGAAACTGATATCGATGGCATCAATGGCCTCACGCGCTTCCTCAATGAACAGTTCAAGAATATCGGGATCGATGTCCTGTCCCGTATCCGCCACGACCGGACGGTCGGCGGAGGGGCCCTGCCAACCGGTTGATGCCGCAGCGTCGGGCAGTGGGAAATCCACCGGAAAATCATCAGGCAGTTCGTCAGGCAGTCCGGTTGCGGAACGGTCTATGACCTGCGTCGCAGGCAGGTCGTCGGCAGACAGGTCGCTGCCGCTGGCGATTTCAGCACCTGGTACGGCCGGCGGCAGCACCAGTGCATCCAGGCACCGTGCTGCATTTTCGAGCATCCAGCGGGGCTCGCGACGCCCGGCCTGTAGCGTTTCCATGTAGTACTCAAGGCTGACAATGGCGTCTGCCAGTCGCTCAAGTGCGGCCCGGGATTCCTGTGCCAGACCCGAACCCCGACGATCGGACCTGACCATGCCAACGCCACGCTGCACTACTTCGCTGGCAGCCGCCGCAATGCGCTCTGCTATACGTGCGGCCGGCTCTTTCTCCGCCACAATCAGCGCGGCAGTGATTCCCCGAAGCAATGCCGGGATAGAGTCCAGAGCAGCGCCATCACCTGCCCGTTCCGTAACGAGACTGATCGCTTCCTTCACGCGCGAGAGATTGGCGAGGCACTCGCGCATCACGGCCTGTGTGACGACGACGCGGTCGGCGTTCTCTGGCCCTCCGTCAGCCGGAGCTTCAACCGTTTCGCCCACACCGCCCGGATTGATCAGCGCGATAAGCTGGTGTTCCAGGCGATCCTCAACATCGAGCAAGGCCGCGGCCATGGCGACCAGAGCCTGTTCATCGGGCACGCTCTGGCCTGCCACAAGTGCTTCCAGATCGACCCGCCGTGCCTGCACGACTTCGCGAAGTTCGCCCAGGCCGAGTACCCCCAGGGTGTCGCCGATCTTCTTCAACAGTTCAATTTGCGGCGCCAGCTCCTCAACACGTTCCATGCCGGTACGGACATAGATGTCGAGCACGTCCTTGACGCGAGCCAGATCCTCGCGAATCGCGGCCGCCACGGTCTGCATGAGCTTCACGCTGGGCGCTGCGAGATTCTGGCGTGCCGCTTCAATCTGCTCGTCGCCAGGTATCAGCCCGGACAGGTTGAAGGCCTCACGGATGGCGACAATGCGCTGGCCGGTACTGGTAGCACGGGCAACGTAATAGAGCAGGTTGTTGACCAGTTCAACGGGCGGCTGTTTGGCAAACTTCTGCTCGCCGTCGGTCTGTAGCCGCTTCATCTCGCGGTCGGCCTGGCCGATCAGCCGCTTGAGTGACACACCGGACTCCAGCCCGCGGTCGGCCAGCGCTTCCAGCACGCCGCCACAGACCCACCAGAGTTGTTGCACTACCTCGTTGCGCGACACCAACTCCAGCCGGTTGACGACATCCTGCAGGCGCATTAACGAATCGCTGCCGCTCTCGCCGCGAATCCAGCCGAGCAGTGCAAGCTGGAATCGAGGCCGCAGTTTCCGGGCCAGCCCTGCGGCATCTTCCGTGGCGGAAGCCTTCGATGTGGATGGCGCCGGCGCTGTGGTCGGCGTTGGCCGGTTTTGAGACGGAACCGTACGTGGGCCACCGACTGCACCTGGCGCGATATTCAGCAGCAGCAAGGTACTTTCCGAAAGCAGTGGTCGCCCGCGGGCCACTCTCAGGTCGTTCAGCAGCGGCAGCAAGACCAGCGGTACGTCGCGACCACCGTCCCGGATACGCTCAACGTAGGCCGGCAACTGCACTGCAGCCCGCGACAACGCTTCAATCGCATCATCGCTCTGAACATCACGCCGGGACTTCATCAGATGCCGGCAGGTCTGCTCCATTTCTTCAGCGAGCAGACTGGCACCCCAGGTCTCGGTAATCTGCAGGACACCGCGCGCGGTATGCAGCAGCGCCGTGCAGCGCTCCAGAGGCTGATTCCCGATTTCACCTTCTGCGTATTGCTCAAGAGCCGCCCGCGCTTCATTCAGCGTAATGGCCAACTCGTCGGCCACGAGCAGCAAGGGCTCCCGTACCGGATCGCTGATACCCATCTGGGCGGCGCTGGAGTCGGAAAATCCAGCCACGATCAGGCGGTGCGCTTGCTCACGAAGGAAACCGGTTCGGTGAACCGGGCGGTTTGCGAATGCGGCTGATCGTCACCGTTTCCCGCTTCATCATCCTCCGGAACGCCCGGATCAAAAGGGTCGTCTGCATCCTTCAATACCCGCGATTCGCCAGTCAGTCCGCTGACCAGGGAGCGAACCGCCGAGGTGACCGGCGGCAGCCGGAAGCCCGCTACCGAGCGCCGCAACTGGGTCGCCAGTTCAGCCAGTTTGCTGATGGCATTGGTGGTCGCACTGGTGCTTGCCGCAGTTTCCGAGTTGATCTCCTGCAGTACATCCATGCTACGAGTGACCGCGGAAGCAGCCTTGCCCTGCTCCCGCGCTGAACTGGAAATGTTCTGCACCAACGACGCGATCTGGTTGGATACCTGCTCGATCTCCTCAAGGGCTGCGCCGGCATTTTCTGCCAACAATGCGCCGCCAACGACATCGGTTGTGCTGCGCTCCATCGAGACGATGGCCTCGTTGGTATCGGTCTGAATCGTGCGCACCAGGAATTCGATCTGCCGGGTCGCATTGGCAGAGCGCTCGGCGAGTCGCTGCACCTCATCGGCAACAACCGCAAATCCGCGCCCGGCCTCACCGGCCATCGACGCCTGAATGGCAGCATTGAGCGCAAGGATATTGGTCTGGTCAGCAATATCATTGATCAGTTCAACGATATTGCCGATTTCCTGCGAACTCTCGCCAAGGCGCTTGATCCGCTTTGAGGTCTCCTGGATGGTCTCGCGGATGGCGTTCATGCCCTCGATCGTGCGGCGCACGGCATCACCACCCTTGTGGGCCACGTCGACCGAATGTCGGGCAACGTCCGAGGAACGTTCAGCATTGCCTGACACCTCTTCAATCGACGACGCCATGCGCCCGATGGCCCGCGACGCTGACTCGATCTGTTTGGATTGGGCCTCACGTGCGGCAGCGAGCTGACGCGCAGAGCCTTCGGTCTGCTTGGCGGCGCCATCAACGAGAATTGCACTCTCATTAATGGTGGTAACCAGCTCCCGCAGTGCCTCGATCGCATAGTTGATGGAGTCGGCGATGGCGCCAGTGATGTCTTCCGTAACCGTGGCGTGCACCGTGAGATCGCCGTCGGCCAGACTGCTCATTTCATCCAGCAAGGTCATGATGGCCCGCTGATTGCGGTCGTTCTGTACGGTTTGCTGGGCTGTGGCGCGGCCGGTGTCTGCGACCCGGCGATACACCCAGAGCAAGGCCAACGCGAGAATGATGCCCAGCACCAGTAACACCATGCTTGCCAGCTGGTAGATGCTCGACGGTGCACTGGTTGCCAGTGTGTCGATATCGGCTGGCAGTCGACCCACCAGCGTTTCAAGCTGCCCCATGGCCTGACGGAGTGCACCCAGGCGATCGCTGTTGGCCAGCACGTCCCGAAGCGTCTTGCTGAGATCGGCCGACTGCTGACGCAGCCCGTCGACAGCAGCAATGGCATCGGCACCAGCCATGGTCTTCAATCCGAGATCCGGATCACCCTCGGCGAGGCCGCGCACGATCTGGGAGATCGCAAGATCCGCGTCCAGCAAAGCCGGATTGCGGGCTTCAGCCGACGCCGTACCCTGGGAGAGGGCGCCAACATCGCGCCGTACGCTATCGGCCAGAACCCGCAGACGCTCCAGTTGGGCAATCGCCGCCGGCTGACCCCGCACGACACCAGTTGCCTCCAGCGCGTCGATCTGGCCAGTAAGCCGGGGCAGCAACTGGTCCAGGCGACCTGCAGCAGAACGCAGACCCGTCAACTCGGTTTGTCCGGCCTCGATGGTGCCGATATTGGCACGCACCTGCTCAAGGAGCCGCTTGTTGTCATCGCTGACGCCTGAGAGATCTGCCGCGGCGATACGCCTGTTTGTGGCTGCCAGTGCCTTGAAGCCAGCCGGCTCGCCACGCATCGCGCTGGTCGCGTGCCGGTAGGCGGCCTGCGACTCGATATAGGCAGCGGCACCAGGCATGGCAACCCCGCTGCTGACCCCATTGCCCGCCAGTCCGCCTGGCTTCAGGGCCAGGAGCGCAAGCACTCCGACCAGCAACAGGACCAGGACCACACTCATGGTGGGCAGCAATCGGAATCCGCCGGTTTGTACTGTCATTCGCTCACTCGCTCAGGTGTACGCGTGGGTTCAATTGTCGGCTGCCCGCTGAAATTCACGGGCCTCCAGCAGACGCGTCAGGCTGAAAACCGGCCACACTTCCCCGCCACGCTGGAAATTGCCGGTCAGAAATCTGTCGGCGCGAATTGCCGTCGCGGGTGACTCATCGGCCAACTCGCGATCCACAAAGCGCCGGAAACCAAAGACCTCATCGACCACCAGGCCCACTGGAAACTCACTGCTGTTGGCTACAAGCGCCCGTGCACTGCGACCCGTACCACCGACACCAGAGCCGAGAAATTCCCGCAGATCAACCAGCGGCAACAGATGGCCCCGGACATTCGCAATGCCCCGTACCCAGGGTTTCGCACCCGGCACGCGGGTGATGGCTGGCGGCACCATCAATACTTCGCGTACTTCATCGCGCGCGACCACAAAGTTTTCCTGCCCCAGTCGAAAGCCGACGCCAACCCATTCCGCCAGGCCGGTGTCATCACCGTGCGCCCCGGCAGCCGCAGCCCGGCTCCGTCGCTCGATCTCCTGCAGGAGATCGAAGGGATGCTCCCGAAGCGTCCGCAGGCTGGTTGTCGCCGTCGCCACCATCAGCGCTGCAGTGCTTTCCGCACGGCGGCCACCAGGTCGTCGTCCGACACGGGCTTGGTCAGATAACTGACTGCACCCTGCCGTAATCCCCAGGCGCGATCAGCATCCTGCGTTTTGGTGGATACGATGACGATTGGAATCGACGCAGTCGACGGACTCTGGGCCAGACGCCGGGTTGCCTGATAGCCGTTCATGCCTGGCATCACGATATCCATGAGAATCACATCGGGCGTGCGCTGTTCGGCAAGCCGAATGGCCTCCTCGCCATCCTGTGCCATGACCGTTTCAAACCCTTCCTTCTGCAGCGCCCGCGACAGGATGTGCTGGTCGGTGGGTGAATCATCGGCGATCAGTACCAGTGCCATAGCGGTTTCTGCCTACCTCGCAACCTGAGACGTGATCGCACCCAGCAGTTCATCCTTGGTGAACGGCTTGGTGAGATAGTGTTCCGAGCCGACAATACGGCCCCGTGCCCGGTCAAACAGACCATCCTTGCTGGACAGCATGATCACCGGAGTATCGCGGAAAGTACGGTTGTGCTTGATCAGCGAGCAGGTCTGATAACCATCCAGCCGGGGCATCATGATGTCGACGAAGATGACGTCAGGCCGATAGTCGGCGATCTTGGCGAGGGCGTCGAAGCCGTCCACGGCCGTATACACCGTGCAGCCCTCCTTCGACAGCAAAGTCTCGGCAGTGCGCCGGATGGTTTTGCTATCGTCGATAACCAGCACTTTCAGCCCGTGCATGGACGGCGCGGGACTCTCTGTCACAGGGTTCTCCAGGTCAGGCGCAATACCGCCCGCCGCAGTTTGAACTTTTAACATAACCATCCCGGCTCAGCCCATCCCTGCCAAGCGATTTGCCAGCTTTTGACTACCCCGGCCAAATGTCGCCCGGATGCCGGTGCGTGGACTCCGCCCGACCAACACACCCGCCAGCGGATGATACCCCCGGCTTCCGTGCCATTTCAGCACGAGCGGGCCAGAATAGGCACAGCGTCGCAAAACCGACGAGATAACGGAGTTCTACATCAATGCGCAAGCCGCTGCTCGGCGTCGTCATGGATCCGATCACATCCATCACCCCGGCCAAAGACACCACCCTGGCCATGTTGCTCGAAGCACAGCGCCGCGGCTATGGACTACGGTACTTCGAGCAATCGGACCTCAGACTGCGACGGGGCGTTGCCCAGGGCCGTGCCCGTGCGCTGACGGTGACCGACAGCAACGCTGACTGGTTTGAACTCGCTGAACCAGCCGACATGCCGCTTGAGGAGCTGGACCTGATTCTGATGCGCAAGGATCCGCCCTTCGACACCGAATACATCTATACCACCTATCTGCTGGAGCGCGCCGAACAGGCCGGTGTGCTGGTGGTCAATCGTCCCAGGTCGCGGGACATCAACGAAAAGGGTTTACACCGCCTGGTTCCCGGATTGTTGCCCGGATACGGTGATCACGCGCTCCATGGCCGATCTGCGGGCCTTTCTGGCCGAACTGGGCCACATTGTGGTCAAACCGCTGGACGGTATGGGCGGGCGGTCGATTTTCACGCTGAAGAAGGGCGACAACAACGCCAACGTCATCTTTGAGACACTCACCGATTACGGCCAGAGACATGCACCGCACAGCGGTACGTGCCTGAAATCGTCAGTGGCGACAAGCGCATCATCCTGGTGGACGGCAACCCGGTGAGCCATGTGCTGGCGCGGATACCCTCTGCGGACGACAACCGCGGCAACCTGGTTGCCGGCGCCCGCCCGGAAGTACGGCCGCTGACCGAAAGAGACGAGTGGATCTGCGCACAGGTGGGCCCAACCCTGCGGGAGCGAGGCGTGCTGTTTGCCGGACTGGATGTTATCGGCGACTACCTCACGGAGATCAATGTGACCAGCCCGACCGGTGTCCGGGAGCTCAAGCTGGCCGGGCTGGATGTGGTCGAAACGCTGTTCGATGCGTTGGAAGTCGGTTGCAGGCGCGCCCTGCGTCCAGCGTTCGCAGCGCCTGATCCGGCGGTTTTCGGCGCTTCACGGTCATGCCCACCGATCGGGCCTCGGCAATCTCCCACTCTTTCCTGGCATTCAGCCTGTGTGTGGCAATCATCCTGGCTGGCTGCGATTCGCCCGCGGTTGCCGAGCGCCATTTCCAGGCCTTCGGCACCACTGTCCACCTTATCGTGGCGGACGTGGACAACCGGCAGGCACAGGCCACCCTTGATGAGATTGAACGCGACTTCGCCGGTATCAGTCTCGACTGGTATGCGTTTGGCACTGGAGAACTGGCACGGATCAACGCACGGCTGGCACATGAGCAGCCAGCCGCTGTGAGGTGAAGCGCTCGCAGCCGTGTTCCGGCGTGCCCAGACGCTTAATCAGGCCAGCAAGGGTCTGTTCGACCCCGGGGTTTGCGCACTGGTAAAGCTCTGGCAATTCGACACAGAAGAAGATCTGGCCACGGCAAAGGGTCCGCCGCCAGTCAGCAAACTGGCCCTTCTACGCGCACAGCAGGGTAGCGTCGCGGATCTGCGCATAGAAGGCGGCACGGTATCTGCGGACAAACCGCTGTGCGTCGATCTTGGTGGAATGGCGAAGGGCAGTGCACTCATGCAGGCCCGCGAGATCCTGCAGCGTCACGGCATCAGCAGTGCGTTCATCGACATCGGCGGCAGCAGCCAACTCGCCATCGGCCATCATCTCGCGGACCGCCGCGATCCGGCTTCGCGTTCGTGGCAGATCGGTCTGCGCGATCCGCGGGCCAACCATTTGCTGGCGCGGTTGCGTCTGGCGTCGGGCGAAGCGGCTTCTACATCGGGGGACTACGAGCGGGCCTACGTGGAGAACGGTCACCGCTATCACCACATACTCGACCCGCGCAGCGGGAGACCGACCGACGGCGCGGCCAGCGTGACTGTACTGGCAGAGGACGCCGAACTGGCGGATGCGGCATCGACGGCCCTGATGGTTGCCGGCCCGGACCGCTTCCGGGAACTGTGTGCGGCACTGTCGATCCGCGACGCCCTGCTCATCACCACCGATGGCGAATGGCTCGCGACAGCCACGATGGCTGAACGATTGCGCCGCGACAACCCCGGTCGCACGATACCGCTGCCGACAGCCCTCCCGCTGGAAGGTGCTCCCGCAGCAGCCGGTCCTGCAAAATTGTGATGCAACACCGTTGCCTGCGGCAGCGCTGGTTATAATCAGGCGATATCCCGATCGGGCACCGGGAATCGGATTTCCCTGCATGCAGGCAGTATCGTCCCCGACGGGACCACAGATTACCTGGTCGGCAGAGGCAGCCAGAGACCGTTTGTCGTCTACAACTTTTCTGGCCGCCTTGTTTCACGGCATTCTGATATTGGGTATCAGCTTCAGCGCGCGGCTGCCTGATCCCGACAAACTCACGAGCTCCATGGAAGTCGTGCTCGTCACTTCGCAGTATCAGGATCAGCAGGCGTCACCCAATGCCGTGCTGCTTGCCCAGCAGAATCTCGTTGGCACAGGCAACGCAACCGCCGATGCGGCAGTTCGCACAGCGCCGGGCCTGACGCTGCCAGCCAACCGTACAGGCCCGGTCAGGGAAGGCGGCGAAGCTGCGGTGCGCCCCGGGTTAACCAGTGAAGAAAACACTGCCAGGCCCGTGGTTCTGACCAGGCAGTCCTCCACCGTGGCGCCGGACGAAGGAGAACGATTCCAGACGCCACAAGATCAGGCCAGCATGCTGCCGTCCAACAGCAATGCCATTGAGATCGTCGGCCGCTTCGACGCCGCCACGGTCATTCCCGATGCCGATCCGCGTGAGCGCCTGATTAGTGCCAATACCCGTGAATCCCGTATTGCGAGCTACCTCAGCGGCTGGAAGAACAAGGTCGAGCAGGTGGGAACACTGAACTTCCCGTTCGCGGCCAGCCACACCAGAAACGCCCGGTTTCCGGTGCTCGAAGTCGCTATCAGTGCCGATGGACACCTGCGCGACGTGATCGTCCGCCAGTCATCCGGACAACGTGACCTGGATCAGGCTGCCGTCAGGATCCTGCGGCTTGCCGCGCCGTTCCAGCCCTTCCCTGCCGGCCTGCGCGCCGACTACGACGTGCTGCGCTTCGCCTATGAATGGCGGTTCTCCGAGGGCGCCGGCCCCATCCGCGCCCGCATCGCCGGTTAGCCGAACCTTCCTGTAGCTGCTGCGCGGCACAGGGGCGCAGTAATGCTTCCAATGATCCGTATGCCAGCCGATACTGGCCGCATGCCTGACAAAGCTGACACCCTCGAAACGACCTATCTGGCCGGCCATCTGCTGATTGCCATGCCGGCCATGCAGGATCCGAATTTTGTGCGGACAGTGACCTATATCTGCGAACACACTGACCAGGGCGCGCTGGGAATCATCATCAATCGACCGATGGATATGGACCTCGGCACAATATTTGATCAGCTTGCACTGGACAGCAGTGATGCAGGACTGGCCCGCCAGCCGGTGCTGCAGGGTGGGCCGGTACACCAGGAGCGAGGCTTTGTACTTCACGAGCCGGAGGCTACCGAGGAAGACGATTTCGATGCGACCGTCGCCGTCACCGATGCCATCCGCGTAACAACATCCCAGGACATCCTGAGTGCGATGGCCAGCGGCAAGGGGCCAAAACGTGCCGTAGTAGCCCTTGGCTACGCCGGCTGGGGCGCCGGGCAGCTGGAAAGTGAACTCGTGCAAAATGCCTGGCTGAGCGTGCCGGCAACGCCGCAGATCATTTTCGAAACCCCGTTCGACCAGCGGTGGCGGGAGGCCGCGCGGCTGCTCGGCATCGATCTCAGTACGCTGAGTCATCAAGCGGGTCACGCCTGACCTGGCCCGACTGAAGCGGTCAAATTTGAACCGGTCTCATCGCTACCGGCCAGCACCATGACGAACTCGGCCATCGTCTTCGATCATGGTGGTCGCCGTATCGGTGTCGCGATCGCCAACCGCTCGCCGCACCTGGCTTCACCCTTGCTGACTCTGGCAGCACGCGATGGCGTGCCGGATTGGGCGGTACTGGACAAGCTGCTGGCCGAGTGGCGGCCCGGTGAACTGGTGGTCGGCGTTCCTTATAATGGTGCGGCAGCGCGACTGGCCGGCAGCGGCAGCACGGTGACTACCGACAGCGAATCTGCTGCCGAACGCTTCGCCGATACTCTGGCTGCCCGATACGCACTGCCCGTCACGCGCATCGACGAGCGATTGACCTCCGTGGAAGCTGAATCGCGACTACGGGAACAACGTCGCAGCGGTAAACGTACAAAGAAAGTTCGCACCGGTGATGTCGACGCACTGGCCGCCTGCGTAATTGCCGAGATGTGGCTGAACCAGTGACAACAACAGCTAGCGCGAATCAACCGGAAATGAATCAATCCCATCGGGGCACGATCTACGCAACAGATGCGACAGTGCTGGACCAGGTGGAGTATCCCGGCGGTCAGTACATCCTGCGCCTCGCGGCCGCCGATTGTGCGCGGACCGCAACCGCTGGCTCCTTCGTACATGTGCAATGCGCCCCGGAAATTCCGCTACATCGGCCGCTGTCGATCCTGCGGGTCAACGCTGCTGAAGGCTGGATTGAAGTCCTCTATAAAGTGGTGGGTCAGGGACTGCTGGCGCTGACCAGGGCTACGGCTGGCAGTACCATCAAGCTGCTTGGACCCATTGGCCGGGGCTTCTCCCCGGACCCGGCGCGACCCGCGGCGCTGCTGATCGGTGGCGGTGTCGGCATTCCACCGCTGATGTACCTCGCCGAAGTACTGGCGCACTCCCCGGGCGTACGTTGGGAGCCGCGGGCATTTTTCGGTTCGGAGTTGCCCTTTCCGTTTGCCGTGAACACGGTGGACGGCACACTGGAGCAACTTGATGAATGGGGCGTACCCTCACAACTCGCCAGCAACGCCGGCATTCCCGGCAGCCGCCAGGGGCTCGTGACCGCGCTGGCTCGCGACTGGATCACCGCCCAATCCCCGGCAAACCGGCACCAGATGGCAATTTACGCCTGCGGTCCTACGCCAATGCTCAAAGCAACGCAGCGACTGGCGGATGAGTTCGCGCTGCCTTCCCAGTTGTGCCTGGAAGAATTCATGGCTTGTGCCGTCGGTGGCTGTGCCGGTTGCGTGGTGCCGGTTGTGATTGATGGTGAGCACCACATGAAACGTGTTTGCGTCGACGGGCCGGTGTTCAATGGCGCACAGGTCTACGGTTATTCCGTATAGCCTGGCCTTGCGGCAAGTACCTATTCGATCAGCGCACGCACACGTGGATGCTGTACTCCGAGTTGATTGAGTTTTATCCAGACATACGGTTGATTCATATCACTGCCGCCCTGCTCAGCGGCAGCCTGTTCCTGTTGCGTGGCGTGGCGATGTGGTCGGGTTCGCCAGCCGGGATGCGGACGCCGGTGCGCTATCTCAGCTATACCATCGACACGATCCTGCTCGCAGCGGCCGTAACGCTGGCCACCATACTGCATCTGGTGCCCTTCGTTGATCCGTGGATCACGACGAAGATTCTCCTCGTTCTCAGCTATGTCGTGCTGGGGTCACTGGCCCTGCGGCGAAGCCGCTCGGTACGCTGGCGGCGGGCATTCTTCATACTGGCAATGCTGGTGTTTGCCACCATCTTTACTGTGGCCCGCTCGCACTATGTGTTGCCGTGGACCTGAAACTGCGGTCTTTTGCGGCACATGCTTCAATTATGACTTGAATACAACAGCGGGGCACCAGCCAGGAATGCTGCAAACCCCGGGTCAATCTGAACCAGTACTTGCTTGCGCGCAACGCGCCGGGTAGCGTTACCGGCTCACTTGTGGAGGGCGGATCTGTGAAGAAGCTACGCGGCGTTTCCCTGGGCATGGTCGTGGCAGGCGGCCTGATTGGCGCCATCGCGACAATAACCACAACCACCAGCGCGGCTGCTGCAACGGGCCAGACTGCCTCGCCCGCCACGCAACAGGGTCCGGTCGCCAAAGACTGGCCACATTACAGTTTCACGATGACGATCGATCCGCCGACGCATCGTCTGACTACAACAACCGAAGTCACGCTGCCAGCACGGTTGGCCGGCAAGAACGTCGAGTTTCTGCTGGGCGAAAATTTCCAGATCACGGCTTCGCAGCCAAAAGTCAGCAAGCTGAAGGATACCGGCAAGGAAACAGGCTTCGCCGGGATCAATGGCACCAGCGCGGAACTGGCCAATCGCCGGGGCATCAGCCGCTACCGTGTGCGCCTGCCTGCCGGCACCCACTCGTTCCGCGTGGAGTATTCCGGACTGGTGGACCTGCCACCAACGACCAGCCCGGAGGAATACGCTCGCAGCTTCGCCGAGACACCCGGAATCATCGAGCCCAAGGGGTTGTATCTGGCTGGCTCAACGCTCTGGTATCCCCAACTTGCGGCCTCCGAACTGGTCACCTTTGATCTGACTGCGAAGATTCCGCCCGGCTGGCACATCATTGCACCAGGCAACGGGGTATCGACCGGGCCGGATAATGTGGCGCACTGGACTACGCCATCTGCCGTCGACGAAATCTCGGTAGCCGGCGGACCACTGACGTATTACCACGAGTCCGCAGGGCCAGTGGAAGCACAGGTTTTTCTCCGTGAGGACGACGCCGCGCTGGCCACCAAGTACCTGGATGCCACCAATCGTTACCTGCGCATGTACAACGATCTGATCGGCCCTTATCCCTATACCAAGTTCGCGCTGGTGGAGAACTTCTGGGAAACCGGCTACGGCATGCCGTCCTATACGTTGCTGGGGCCACAGATCATCCGCTTTCCGTTCATCCTGACGTCGTCCTACCCGCACGAGATCCTGCACAACTGGTGGGGCAATTCGGTCTATGTGGACTACGCCACCGGTAACTGGTGCGAGGGACTGACCGCCTATCTGGCCGACCATCTGTTGAAGGAAGGCGAGGGCCTCGGCGCCGAGTACCGCCGGGATGTGCTCAAGAAGTACCGGGACTTCGCCACCACGGGCGACGATTTTCCGCTGACGCAGTTTCGTTCGCGGCATAGTGCTGTCACGGAAGCCGTCGGTTACGGCAAGACGCTGATGGGCTTCCACATGCTGCGCCGACAGGTCGGCGACGATACGTTCCGCAAGGTACTGTCGACCTTCTACCGCGAGGATCGCGGCACGCGCGCCAGCTTTGGCGACATCGAAGCGGTGTTTGAGAAAACCACGGGCCAGGATTTCAGCCGGTTCTTCTCCGACTGGACGACACGCACCGGCGCCCCCGAACTGGCCGTCAAAGACATTAGCGTGAAGCCGAACGGCGGCAAGTTCAAAATCACCGGCCACCTGTTGCAACAGCAAAAAGGCCCATACGACCTTCAGGTTCCGGTAGTCGTGATGACGGCAGCGGGCACCAGCACTACCTTCGTTCGCAGCCAGGCAGCCGATACCGCTTTCTCCATCGAGGCGGATGCTGAACCACAACTGGTAGCCGTCGACCCGGAGTTCGACCTGTTTCGTGTGCTCGACCCACGGGAAACTGCCCCCAGCATCGGTCAGCTCTTTGGCGCCAGCGCCGTCACGGCCGTGTTGCCGACGGAGCCGGCGGGAGCCGCTGATCAGTGGCGCCGCATGCTTGCCGCCTGGAAGAGCCCCTCGCAGAAGATGACCATCGTCACCGATCGCGAGCTTGAGACACTGCCAACCGATCAGGCCGTATGGTTGCTCGGACGGCAAAACCGTCTGGCCAAGGCATCGTTTTCATCGCAATCTGCGCAGGGGCTGACAATCGATGAATCGGGAATTCGCGTTGGCGACCAGGCGTTGCCATTTGCCGGGCATGCTCATGTCCTGACGGGCCGGCATCCGACGGACCCGCGTCTTGCCATTGGCTGGATCACGGCAGACTCGCCGGCGGCGGTCGAGAATCTGGGTCGAAAGCTGCCCCACTACGGCAAATATTCGTGGCTGGTTTTCGCCGGCGATGAGGCTACCAATGTCGCCAAGGGCGAGTGGGCTGCCACGGATTCGCCGCTGATGGTCAGCCTGAAGCCGGGCGCCATGCTCTCCGGCCTGCCGAAGCGGACACCGCTGGCGGTACCGCCGCCGGTGTTTTCCGCCGAGCGCCTGCAGGATCACGTGAACTGGCTGGCGGCACCCGCACGCGAAGGCCGT
Source organism: Gammaproteobacteria bacterium (assembly GCA_041396045.1). Taxonomy (GTDB): domain Bacteria; phylum Pseudomonadota; class Gammaproteobacteria; order Steroidobacterales; genus SHZI01. Next base: position 252,411 of record JAWKZI010000003.1, read on the forward strand.
GGCTTCGGTTCTGCCGGTCTGATCGCTGCCGGAGATTACATTCGTGACCAGTTTGCCGCGGCCGGCCTGAAAGCTGGTGGCGATCAGGGCACTTACTTCCAGACCTTTGAAGCCGTTGGTGGCCTGAAGAACGAAAAGAAGCCACTACGCAATGTCATCGCGGTGCTACCCGGCAATGATCCCCGCTTTGCTGGTCAGGCGGCACTGCTGACTGCTCACTACGATCACCTGGGCATGGGCTGGCCGGGCGTGCGCTCTGGCGACGAGGGCAAACTGCATCCGGGCGCCGACGACAATGCCAGCGGCGTCTCCGTACTCCTGGAGGTTGCCAAACATCTGGCCGCCGGCCCACCGCCAGCCCGGACCATCGTCTTTGTGGCTTTCAGCGGCGAAGAGGCCGGACTGCTGGGCTCCCGCTACTATGCAAAACATCCATCGCCTGTACCGGCAAAGGGTCTGGTCGGTGTGGTCAATATGGACACTGTCGGGCGGCTGGGCCAAAAGCCATTGTCGGTACTGGCCAGTGACAGCGCCCGCGAATGGCCGTTTGTGTTCGGCGGGATAACTGCAGTCACCGGCATCCCCACGGCAAGCATTCCAGGCGCCAGCCAGTCGTCGGATCAGCAGAGCTTCATCGACATTGGTGTGCCTGGCGTGCAGCTCTTTACTGCCGCGACCGGTGACTACCACCGGCCCAGCGACACCGCAGACAAGATCGACAGTGCCGGCCTCGCCAGGGTTGCCGAGGTGGCCACCGAGGCTATCGGCTACCTGGCATCCGCGGAAAAGCCGCTGACCGCAACCGGCAAGGACGTGGGTGCTGCCGACAATGCCGGCCCTGGTACGGGTCCATCGCGCCGTGCCTCCCTGGGAAGCGTGCCTGATTTCGCCTATCAGGGCTCCGGTCTGCGTATCGACGGCGTCGTTCCCGATTCACCGGCCGCCAAGGCCGGCATGCAGGCCGGCGACATCCTGGTCAGCATGGGTGGCAAACCGGTCACCAATCTCAATACCTTCAATCAGGTATTGCGTGACCACAACCCCGGCGACCGTACAAAAATCGAGTGGACACGCAACGGCACCAGCATGTCCGCCGAAGTCGAGCTCGGCACGAGATAAAGTAGCGGCCGGCGGGGCGGGACCAGTGCCTTGGCGAGCCCTCGGGTCCGCCCGCCAGGCCGCCAAGGCACTGGTCCCGCCCCGCCGGCCGCGGCTTCAGCACCTCAAGCGAAGTGAATCTGCGCCTCCAGGTTCGATCGTGAGTCCGCGTTTGCCAACGCCTCCTCCATCGATACCTTCCCGCTCTTGTAAAGCTGCAGCAGTGACTGATCAAAGGTCTGCATGCCCTGTTCCGTGCTTTCCACGAACGATTCCTTGACCTTGCTGACGTCGCCCCGCTGGATCAGTTCGGCCAGACGTGGTGTGTTCAGCATGATCTCGACCGCCGCGACCCGCTGGCCGTCCATGCCTCTCACCAGCCGCTGCGAAATAATTGCCCGCAGATACTGCGACAGATCCATGTAGACCTGGCCGTGCTGATCCTCCGGAAACAGGTTGATGATCCGGTCCAGGGTTTCAGGGGCATTGTTCGAATGCAGGGTCGCGACAGACAGGTGACCGGTACCGGCAAGGTCAATCGTGGCCTGCATCGTCTCCCGGTCACGCACCTCGCCCACCAGAATCACATCAGGTGCCTCGCGCATCGCGCTCTTCAGTGCACGTGCGTACGATTTGGTATCTACACCAACTTCCCGCTGATTGACAATCGATTTCTTGTTTGAGTGCAGGAACTCGATCGGATCCTCGATCGTAATGATGTGTGAGGCAGTTTTCTCGTTTCGGTAGTTGATCATCCCGGCCAGTGTCGTTGACTTGCCCGAGCCGGTGGCACCCACCATCAGCAACAGACCTCGCCGGAACATCACCAGATCCTTGAGAATCGGCGGCATGCCCAGGTCGTCCAGATCCGGCAGATCGTGCGTGATGTAGCGCATTACCAGCGCTACATTGCCGCGCTGGTGGAAGATATTGACGCGGAAGCGGCCGAGGCCCGGCTTGGAGATCGCAAAGTCGATTTCCAGCTCCCGGTTGAATTCCTCAAGCTGCTCACCAGTCATGACTTCCATGGCAGCCTGGCGAACCATCTGCGGTGTCAGTTCCAGCTTGTTGACCGGAATAATCTTGCCGTCAATCTTGATCTTGACCGGCGCAAAGCAGGTCAGAAACAGGTCAGATGCCCGTTTCTCAACCATCAAATTGAACAGTGGTTGTACGTTCATGTCAGCCGCCTAGTACAGCGCCGCCTTCTTTTCTTCGTCCATGACCGTCAGGTCGCCGGCATCATCGGCTGCGACACTCTGGTCGCGCTTGCTCTCCAGCTTGACGCGCAACCGCAGCTCATTCTTGGAGTCGGCATTACGCATGGCCTCTTCGTACGAGATCTTGCCGTGCTCATAGAGCTGGAACAGATCCTGATCAAAGGTCTGCATACCCAGGCGCGTTGACTTGGCCATGATCTCCTTGATACGGGTAACGTCGCCCTTGAAGATGAGATCCGATATCAGCGGCGACTGCAGCATCACTTCCATGGCAGCAATACGGCCAACGCCGGTTTCGCGCGGGATAAGCCGCTGCGAGATCAGGGCCTTGATATTCAACGACATGTCCATCAGCAACTGATTGCGCTTTTCCTCGGGGAAAAAGTTGATGATGCGATCCAGCGCCTGGTTGGCACTGTTGGCATGCAAGGTAGCCAGACACAGGTGACCGGTCTCGGCGAACTGGATGCCGTACTCCATCGTATCGCGATCACGGATCTCGCCAATCATGATGACGTCAGGCGCCTGACGCAGGGTATTCTTCAGGGCCGAGTGCCAGTTCTCGGTATCGACGCCGACCTCCCGCTGGGTTACGACGCAGCGACCATGCGGATGCACGTACTCCACCGGATCTTCTACTGTCACGATATGACCGCGGGTATTCATGTTCCGGTGGTGAACCATCGCTGCCAGCGTGGTGGATTTACCCGAACCGGTAGCACCGACGACGACTACCAGGCCACGCTTGGTCAGTGAAATCTCCTGCATGATCTGCGGCAGTTCGAGTTCATCCAGCGTTGGAATCTTGGTAATGATGCGCCGGAGTACGGCGCCCACCTGGCCCTGCTGGATGAATGCGCTGACCCGGAAGCGCCCTATGCCCTGCGGGCTGATGGCAAAATTACATTCCTTGCTGGTATCGAAGTCACGAGCCTGGCGGTCGTTCATGATCGATCGAACGATAACGGCACTCTGATCAGCAGTCAGCGGCTGCTCCGCTGCCCGGTGGATTTCCCCGTCGATCTTGATCGCAGGTGGAAAACCGGTAGTGATGAAGAGGTCGGACCCGTTCTTGTCCACCATTTTCTTCAAGAGGCCCTGAATCAGCTTGGTTGCCTGGTCACGTTCCATATGATCGTCTCCCGGAGACCTGGGTCCCCGCAGTACTAGAAATTGTCTTTGTTCTGGGCCTTGAACCGGGCTTCTTCCTTGGTGATCACGCCCTTGGACAGAAGCTCATGCAGGCATTGGTCCAGGGTTTGCGTATTTCCCCCTCGGCGCAGTCTGGATGGCGAATACATCTGCTGGCTTAACCACTCGCGGATCGGTTCCAGATGGCCAGCGTCTGATGTGATTTCCTGCGCCGCAACGCGCCCGCCATAGCCGCTTCATCTGGCGCTTGCCAGGAAATAACTGCAGGGATTCCGACAACATAGCCCGCACCATCTCCTTTTCCTGTGCCGGAAACACGTCATTGATTCGGTCCATGGTTTGTCGCCGAACTGGTGTGCAGCGTGCCAGAACACCAGATGGCCGGTTTCGGCCGCTGTTCGTCACCAGCGGATGGTTTCAGATCTCCGCATCTCGCCGACCAAGAATGACGTCCGGATAGCCGCACGCAGTGCAGACCGCAAGGCTTCATGAAGCCAAGTGTATTACTGTGCACTTCGCTGGTTGATCCATGGCGACCGCTTTGCTGTTGAGCGAACTCGATTGGATCCTCAATCGTGAGGATGTGATCCGGGCTTGTCGTTGATATGGTGTTACTGGCCGCTGGCGTGGATTTGCAGACCACGTAGGGCCGGTGATAACCACGATGCCTCGTGGATACGTCGAGATGTCACGGAAAATCGCCGGGGCCTTGAGATCTTCCAGAGGTCTGGATGATCGACGGAGATAGTACGGAACACAGCGCCCGCGCCGCGCTCATCTGGTTATAGGCATTGACCGGAAGCGAATAGCTTGAAGATCGAAGAAATCGGTTTCGAGCTCTTAAAATCCTTGCGCGCGCTGTCGTTCATGATAATGTCAGATCGTCGCAGACATCCTTGTGTGCTCGCCGAGGCATGTTGACTTGCTGACCGTCCGCCATCACGCAGGATCGTCTTCCGCGGACAGGTGCAAGTCAGATGCCTTGCTCTTGACGGCAAAGGCCGAGTAGTTGCGCTATATCGACAGCCGGCCACAACTTACAGCGGTGCGCGGTTTCCATAACCGAATCCAGCGGTGAACATGGTACAACCGTGCCTGCCGGTGTGGTCGTGATGGGAATCACGGATCATCTAAGCCGAAATTCGTGGCCGGATCGCGCGTGCGGAAGCACAGTCTGCCCGTGCGGGCGATCCGCAGGACGAGCTGGTGCCTTGCCGTGGCGGTGCCAGCGCGCCCGCCGATGCTCCAGCGCCCCCGGAATACGCTCGTGGGTGCCAGCAAAGGCCAGCCAGCCGCAGCTGTCGTAAGGCCCCGCAGCCGGAGTTGCGCGACTACGGCGAGAACATGTGCAGGAAGCATTACCAGATTGCTGCTGTTGGCCTGGGCGTGATGCCGGCGGTACCATCGGACGGATACAGTCAAACAAGACCCGTGAGGTCGCCACCCACTTTGCCTGGGCCCAAACTGTGACGTCGGCCCGGATCGCCCGTCGATTATCGGATCACCAGCCCCGCTTCGGCGATCCGCTGCGGGTATGCATCAGATTGCGCTGACATTCTGAACGTGGAGGATGTCCGCAGGATGAAGTTGTGGACCTGGCCGCTTATATTGCCAGCCTGCCGCCTGAAGCTGCGCGGCCCTCATCGTTATTGCCGGCCGAGGGGCTGGAGCCTGATGCCTTGCGCGTGGAATATCGTGCTGCTGCGACACTGCTGGAACAGCTGAACGGCCACAGGCATGCGCTGGACACACTGTCGATGGGTATGTCGGGCGATTTCGAGCTGGCTATTGCAGGAGGCAGCACCATGGTGCGCGTGGGTACGGCATTGATCGGACCACGAGTGAAACAACGAGAAGGCCAACTGATGAGTTTTCAAAGACCTGACTATAGGGCTGATTGGCAGCGGCAACATGTCCCGCGCCCTGGTGCGCGGACTACTGCAGGCGGGCCACCCGGCCAGCCGCCTCCATGTCGCTGACCCTGACCCTGCTCGCTTGAACGGCTGAAGACGGTGGATTCAGCATCACCGCGCATGGCAACAACAAGGACGTAGGCGCGCTGGCCGATGTTCTGGTGCTGGCGGTCAAGCCGCAGTTGATGTCCACGGTGTCACTGGCACTTGCCACTGCATCCCGGCACCCCGGACAACTTGTGCTCTCGGTGGCCGCGGGAGTCACCTTGTCCTCCCTGCAAGGCTGGTTCGGCCCGGACACGGCAATAGTCCGCGTGATGCCCAATCAACCGGCAACCATCGGTGCCGGCGTCTCCGCGCTCGTCGCTGTCCCTGCCGTCACGCCGCGTGATCGTGATTTCGCCATGTATGTTGCTGCCTCGACGGGCCAGGCACTGTGGCTGGCCGAAGAATCGCAAATGGATGCTGTCACCGCAGTTTCCGGCAGTGGGCCGGCCTACTTCTATCTGTTGATGGAGCACATGGAACGAGCGGCTGTTGATTTGGGGTTACCACGGGATCTCGCAGCTGTCCTGACCCGTGAAACTGCGCTGGGGGCCGCGCGCGTGGTCGTCGAAGGCAAGGCCGACCCCGCGCAGCTTCGAGCTGTTGTAACCTCGCCCGGAGGCACAACCGCGGCGGCATTGCAGGTGTTTGAGGCGGCGCACCTGAATGCCATCGTCAGTACCGCCCTGACTGCTGCCCGCGACCGGTCTGTTGAACTTGGGCAGGCCGTGCCCAACCAGCCCTTCGCCAACCAGTCAGGCTCAACCAGTCCGCCCCAGCCAGACTGATCATCGACACTACGGACATCTGACCCCAGGAGTGGCCGACCCCATGCCGAACGCCCTGCTATTCATCCTGAAAACACTGTTTGATCTGTATGTACTTACGTTCGTGCTGAGGCTGTTTATCCAGTGGACTACCGTGGACAAACGTAATCCACTGATCCAGTTCATTCTGCGCATCACGAATCCACTGGTTATACCGCTGCGCCGGATCCTGCCGCCGGCAGGCCGAATCGATACCGCAACAGTGGTAGCGCTGTTCGGATTGCAGATTGCCGGGACCGCGATTCTTTTGCACTTCGGCTGCATTGGCGAGCCGGCTCTCTGGCAGGTTCTCACGCGCGCCGGCCTGGACATTGTGCAACTTGTTTTCAGTATTTTTACCTGGTCAATCATCATTTATGTGGTCTTAAGCTGGGTCAGCCCGGGTGGTTACAATCCGGCCACGGCCCTGATTGCGGCTATTGTCGAACCTGTGCTGGCACCGTTTCGCCGGTTGATTCCACCGATAGCGGGAATTGACCTGTCACCATTGTTTGCACTGATCGGCCTGCAGGCATTGGCCATGCTGCTGCCAGCCGATCGCGTACTGGTCAGCCTCGTTTGCACTGCATTGGTCCGCTGAGTGCCACCGGACCAAGTGTTCTGGCGCCGGCTCAGGGTTTATAGTTTGCCCAGCTTTGGGTTCAGGGATATCTTCTCATCATGAATTACGCGCCAAACGTTGCTCGCCTGGTCATCGGTATGGTCCTCGCGCCAATTCTGCTCGGCGGCCTGCTAACAGGCTGCGACCGGAATGCGACCCCACCGGCTGGCCAGGTTACCGCGCCGGCACCGGAGGGCACCACGGTAAGCTCCCGTGACTTCGGCGACTATGTGATGCATTTCAATGCACTGCGCACCAACGAGCTGACGCCGGATATAGCCCGAAACTATGGCATCGTGCGCAGTACCAATCGCGTACTCCTGAACGTATCAATCATTCACAAGGTAGAAGGCACCCCGGGTGTGCCGGTAACTGCCAATGTGACCGCGCAGGCGGTCAACCTGAATGGTCAGCTCAAAGACCTCAGCCTGCGGGAAGTTCGTGAGGGCGACGCCATCTATTACATCGGCGATGTACTGGTGGGCGATACCGAAACCCTGACCTTCACGATTGACGCCATTCCCGCCGATCAAACCAGGCGGCTGTCCGTCAAGTTTCAGCGGGATTTTTCCTGAGGCTGGCATCGTGCCTCAGGCGTATGACATCGCCACGACTCACGTACAGCAAGTCCGCGATCTTGCCGATCATGTAGTCCTCGTACTTGTCGAGACGCCGGTCTTCAAGCGCAACGTCCCATAGCATTCCGACAATCTTCAGTTTGTCCGCATAGGACAGATTGGTGTGTAGAGGGGCAGTGAACTGGCGCAGCGATACCGCGTCGTCGACTGCTGTGCGAGCATCTGACAGCAATGCTTCTGCGGCCTCAACCTCCAGACCAAAGTAGCGGGCCAGAAGGCTGGTAATGGCGACATCTTCTGTGGCCTGCTCATCGAAATCGGCACGGGCAATTTCAACTAGCAACGCCGCTACTGCAACCCGCACCAGGCTCTCCGGATTTGCTGCCACGCTGGCGGTCGACGTCGACCCAGCTACCGTATCCAGAAAGTCACGGAGTCGAGCCAGCATCAGGCGCTTGCCGGCGCGACCACATTGGCCACCACCGTGTCCCGCAACAGGGTTAACCGGCCGTGAAAGAAATGATCAACGTCGGGCAACAGTACGAACGTGGGTGGCGATTTCAGCGACTTCACCCAGGCTGCCACATCGTCGGCCGCCACCACTTCGTCAGCCGTACCCTGGATCAACAGCCACGGACACTCCGGCAAATCGCTGCCCAGCAACTCTGACATGCGGGTCACTGCTGGCGCCACGGTGATGAGCTGGCTGCAGGCGCTGGTGCGCGCCGCCCGAATGGCGACCGCCGCACCAAAGGAAAATCCGGCCAGCCAGAGCTCTCTGTCGGGATAGCGCTCTCTGGCCCACGCCACCACTGCAAGCGCATCGTCAGTTTCACCGATACCATCGGCGTAGGCTCCGCCGCTGGCGCCAACGCCCCGGAAGTTAAAGCGTATTGCCGGGATCTGCAGGCCGTTCAGCGCCCGGCTGAGCGTATGCACCACCTTGTTGAGCATGGTGCCCTGATGCTGCGGGTGCGGGTGGCACACGACGGCAACAGCGGAAGCCTGCGGCCCGGGTGGCGTGTCCAAAAGGGCCTCAATAGGCCCTGCGGGGCCATTGAGGGTCAGTGCCTCGCGCGGAGGCGGCACCTTTTTACGTTGCGATGTCATCCAGCAAAGATTAACCGATCGGGATGGCCACATGGCCGACCGAACATGCCGCTAGCCGAGAAGAACACGGTTCATCCGCTGGACGAAAGCACCGGGATCATCAAGCGGACCCCCTTCGGCGAGGCGGGCCTGGTCGAGAATCAGACGTGCGAGATCGCCAAAGCGGTCGTCATCGCTTTCATCGGCAAGTCGCCGAAGTAGCGGATGCTCCGGGTTTACTTCCAGAATTGGCGCGGCATCCGGTACAGCCTGACCCGTGGCCTCCATCAGCTTGCGCATCTGGGCACCCATCTCCTGCTCGCCGATAACCAGGCAGGCGGCGGACTCGCTAAGCCGGCCGGTCGCGCGGACCTCCTTTACGTCCTCACCCAGAACAGATTTCACGCGCTCCAGCAATGCACTGTGCTGGCTATCCTCCGCTTTGTCGGCAGCCGACGTGTCGGTGCTCTCACCATCCAGTGTCAGTTCGCCGCGCTTGACGTCGCGGAACTCGTGGCCATCGAATTCACCCAGATGGCCGATCAGCCACTCATCGATTGAATCGGTGAGCAGCAGAACTTCGATATCTTTCTGCCGGAACACTTCCAGGTGAGGGCTTGAGCGCGCAGCATTGAAGCTGTCGGCTGTCAGGTACCAGATGGTTTTGCTGTCGCCCTTGAGTCGGCCAAGGTAATCGGCCAGCGACTGGTCGGGCGTCGCTTTGCCGGAGTGCGTCGAGGAAAACCGCAGCAGACCGGCGATCTTCTCCCGATTGGCGTGATCCTCCGCAGGGCCTTCCTTGAGTACCCGGCCGAACTCCTGCCAGAAGGTCGCATATTTTTCCGGATCGTCCTTCGCCAGCCG
>JAWKZI010000004.1:0-239532 GCA_041396045.1 Gammaproteobacteria bacterium
CGCGCAAGCTGGGGGTCAATTGCGAAATTGGCCAACATGGCTGGACCTATATCCAGCGGGCAAAACGGCGGGGCGAAGTATCGATTCCGGCGGCTGTCGTCATGGGTGCTGATCCGATCACCTTTTCTGTTGGCACTTCGAAGCTGGCCGGACTCGGAGAAGACGAACTGCAGATTGCCGGCGGCTTGCGTGGTCGACCAGTGGACATCGTTGCCTGCGAAACCAGCACCGTGCGTGTGCCAGCGCTTGCCGAACTCGTCATTGAGGGCGAGATTCCCGTCGATCACGGCGAAGCAGAAGGTCCGTACGGTGAAGTCTACGGTTACATGGGCCTCAAGAAGCCCTGGAACTTCATCATGAATGTCCGGGCGGTCACCCATCGGCAGCGCCCATGGATCGTGAACGCCTTTGCCGGCATTACCAAACTGACCATGAGCATGCCGCAAGCAGTGGCCAACTACAGGCGCTACCGGAAACTGTTGCCGAACCTTGTCGACGTTTACCGGCCGGTGGAAACCAATGGCGTGGTGCTTGCCAGTATCGACAAGCGGCTGCCGGGCGAAGGCATGAGCGCCGGACAGTGCCTGGCTGCCGGCGACCTGTTCAGCAAGGCGATCATCATCGTCGATGGTGACATCGACCTGCACAACAAGAATCAGATCTTTCACGCTCTGGGCACCCGCTGGCAACCCAATCCTGCTTCGCTGCTCATCCCGCAAACCAAGGGATTTCCGCTGGACCCGAGTGCTCCGACGCGCTGGCTGACCAGCAAAATGATTATCGATGCCACACGCCAGCTGCCGGCAGAGGGTGGACCAGCAAAATGGCCGGCAGTGTCCCGCACGCTGCTGGACCAGCAAAGTCCCGGAACGTACGCACTTGTGGACAGTCGCTGGAAGGACTACTGGAAAGGCTGGAAAGGCTGAGTTCAGCCCTGGGGCAAGGCAGTAAACAGGCCTGGCAACTGGTTCAGGTCGGCGAGAATCCGGTGGGCGCCAGCTGAGGACAGCAAGTCGGAAGTACCGGCACCGGTAAGTACCGCAATGGCGCACACTCCGGCCGCGTGACTGGCTTCTACGTCTGCCACGGAATCACCCACGTAAACAGCATTGTTGGCTGTTACTCCCATACGCTCCATGCAGAGTAATAATCCTTCCGGGTCCGGCTTCCGCCGCTGCACGTCCAGCGCGGTTACGATCGCGTCGAAGTGACCGAGCAGGCCAGCGCGTTCCAGTGGCAGGAAGGACTCGCCCTGCGACGCCGTGCAGATGCCGAGCCGAAAGCCGGCTGCTCGCAATGTCGTCAGAACGTCTGCAAGAGACGGATACACCTGCACTGATTCCTCAAGTATTGCCGGCCAATGCGCCATCGTGTCGCGGCGGAGTCGCGCGGCCAGGGATTTGTCGCCCCGTGACCGGGACGGTATAACCAGATCCCAGAAAGACTCACCGAAATTCAGGGACCGGCGTACAGCGTCGGCTGGCACGGTCCAGCCAAAGGGCTGCACAGCCCGCTCGGCAGCCAACCGATAACCATCGATGGAATTGACCAAAGTTCCATCAACATCAAACAACACGGCACGTTGACCGAGTGCCGGCACTGACTCAAGAACAACGAGATCATCGTTAGCTACCGACAAGGCCTGGCGTAACGGCACGGCAGCCAGGATTTCCATCTGGTCTGGCGGATAAGCTGCCACGTCCGGCACCACAACGGCAGCCGTAATCGGCTTGCCGCTGCCTGCCGACACCCGCACCGGATAGCAGATGGCAGCGCAGGCGTCCGGAGTGCCTGGCGCAATTCTCAAACCTGGCTGCTTGCGAAGCATTTGCCAGTGCTCCAACGCTGCTCCGCTCGCCTGCAGATTCAGCGTACCCGGAAACGGTGCTATGCCCAGCAATTCACGGAACTGACGGTCTGCCCATGGCAGAGCAGTGAATGAGGCTCCCTGCCCTGCACCCGTTCGCACGCTGCCGACAATGGCCTGCTTCCCCGTTTCCATGTGTACGCCCGCGCTACCTGGTGGTGCCATGTTCCAGCAGCGATTGTGCCGCAGTTTCTCCTGCTACACTCCATCGCCCCGCGAGCAAGAGGAATTGCCGGTCATGAAGATTGCCATTGTCGGTGCCGCATACACTGGACTTGCAGCCGCCCGACACTTCCGACAGCTGGGTCACGAGGTCAGGGTCACAACGACCCGTGCGGAGCGGGTTCCTGAACTGCAGAAGGTCGCCAACACGGTGATCGTCACCAAAGGTGCTGACCGGAGTGGCATGGAAAAGTTGCTTGCTGGTACCGATGCACTCGTATTGACGATGGCCGGCGGCCTCGGCGTAAAGGACGGCAAACCGTATATGGATCCGGTCGCCTATCGCGACTCTTATGTGGGCACTGCCGAAGGCGTTGAAGCAGTTCTGTCAGCCGCTCCAGCCCTGCAATCAATCATCTTCTGCAGTTCACTCAACGCATACGGCGACGCCCATGGTGTAACGCCGGTACTTGAAACCACCAAACCAAACGCCACGTCGGCAGCTGCCCGGATATTTATAGAGGCCGAAGAGAAACTTTCAGCGCTGGAAACCAGCACGCGCCGTGTCTGCAATTTCCGAACTGGCACAATTTATGGCCCCGGGCGGCAACATCGCAATGAGCTGCGCCACATTGCCGGCAAGCAGGTGCCCTTCGATGGCGAATCCGATGCCATGCTGATTCACCGTGACGATGTTGTGCGGGCAATCGCGTTTGCGATCGAGCAGAAGCTCTCCGGACTCTACAACCTGTTTAATGACATTCCAGCCAACAAGCAGGACTTCTTCGCGAACATTGCCCGCCGGGAAGGACTGGAGCCGGTCACCTGGCTTGGGGTCGTCAAGGGACCGCGAGGCGTCTCGAATGCCCGAATCAAATCTGCCGGCTTTGAGTTTGCGGACCCGATCGGCGCTCGCGAGGACCAAGACCTCCTGACGCAGTGACCGTACTACCTGCGCGTACTGTCTTCCGCAGCCGGGACTACCGCCTGTTCCTGAGCGCGCGGCTCCTGTCGGAGCTCGGCGTACAGATGCAGAACGTCGCTGTCGGCTGGTTGGTCTACGATCTGACGCGAGACCCGCTGGCGCTTGGTTTCGTAGGCCTCGCCACATTTTTACCACTGGTCCTGCTGGCACTCTTCACCGGGCACATGGCGGATCGCTACGATCGCCGTGGCATCCTGATTCTGGCGTACGCGGCCATTCTGCTGACCGGTGCAGGCCTGCTGTTCATTGCAGCCACGGGTGGGACCGACGTCCGATGGATTTATCTGTTGTTGCTTTTGCAGGGTGTATGCCGGGCATTCGCCAATCCGGCCAGCCAGGCACTGGTCCCAAACCTCGTTCCACCCGAGCAACTCGCGAATGCCATCGCCTGGAACTCCATGGTCTGGCAAACGGCGATCATCGCCGGACCGGCACTCGGCGGGTTCCTGTACTTCTTTGGTGCGGCAGCGGCCTTCGGCACCGCGATGACCTGCTTCCTGATCTGCTGTCTGCTTTACAGCGTGATGCGTGGTCGCCCGCAAGCGGCTGCCAGTCACGCGACGTGGGAAACACTCCTGGCCGGCCTGCGGTTTATCCGGTCGCGACCGGCCATCTTTGGGGCGATCTCACTGGACCTGTTTGCGGTGCTTCTGGGCGGCGCTACAGCGCTGCTGCCGGTTTTCGCGCGCGACATTCTGCATGTGGGTCCCGCTGGCCTGGGGCTGTTGCGGAGCATGCCGGCTGTTGGTGCCTTGCTGGTGGCGTTGTGGCTGGCCAATCACCCGTTGCAGTCCCGGAGCGGCCTCAGAATGTTCCAGGGAGTTGCCGTGTTCGGCGTGGCTACAATCATCTTCGGCCTGTCGACCAGCGTGGTGCTGTCCTGCGTGGGCCTGTTCGTGCTTGGCGCAGCCGACATGATCAGCGTATTCGTCCGATCTACACTCGTGCAGTTCGACACGCCGGACGCCATGCGTGGTCGGGTCTCAGCCGTTAATGCAGTTTTTATCGGTGCGTCGAATGAACTCGGTGAGTTCGAGTCGGGCGTACTGGCTGCCATAATCGGCACGGTGCCGGCTGTGGTTGTCGGCGGCGTCGGGACACTGATCGTATGCGGGCTCTGGATGCGGTGGTTCCCGGCGTTACGTTATCGCGACCGGCTGACATCCTGATCTGGCACGAGCAAACTGGCAACCAGCCGGGTCGACGAGCGCCAGCGGCGCACTACGCCAGCCACCGCAAGCCCACTGACCAGCAGACCTCGCATGCGGCCCCGGCCCAGTATCAGCGTCAGGGTAATGGCCGTACCGAGCAGTCGCCCGGGTGTCACCACCTGCCTGATCCGGGCAAAGCCCCGATCGATTGGTGCAAACTGCTGCTCAATCTGTTGGGCATGCATCAGGATGTTGCGTCGCTGTGCGGAACTGCGTGCCACCAGATGCTCGCGACGACGGCGCAGGACTTCTCTACTCTGATTCATGCTTGGTCTGACTCACGGCTGTTGCCCACGCAATTCCTGTTCGTCGCGGGCGAGCTCCGTCAGCGTTGCCTGCAAAAACAGTGGCCGGGCGCGTAATCGCGCACGTATAACCATCAAAGCGCCAATCGCTACGATGAAAAATCCGCCCGCCGCCAACACCGTCGCGAGTATGCGGTGGCTGTCCCAGTACACAAGAATGACGGCAAACACCGCAAAGAGCGTGCCGGCCGCTGCTGCCAGAAAGGCTACGGCGCTCCATAGCAACACCGCGGCTGCCCGCTGCAGCTCCTCGCGCAGTTCGACGGTAACCAGCTCCAGCCGTGTACGGCCGATGCTGATCACCGTGGCCAGAAGACCACTCAGGGATTCGACAAACTGACGAACCGGCCCGCGGGGCTGGTTGTCGGGAGCCGCACTCACCGACGGCTGATCAGCAGACCCAGCAGCAGACCAACGCCAGCAGCAACGCCGACAGCCTGCCACGGGTTCGCCTGTACGTACTCATCGGCGTTCGCCGCCACTTCGCGTACATGCTCCATGGCTTCGTCTTCCGCAGTCTGCAGCCGGGCCTTGGCCTGCTGTAAAGATTCCTTCGCTCTGGCGCGCACACTTTCAATACGCTCGCCGGTCTGGGCAGCCGTTGCCTGCAGCAGCGCTTCGGCATCCTCTACCACGGTTTGCAGGTCACGCATCAGTCGTTCGCTGGGGGTTTTTTTCGCCATTGGTCATGACTCCATTCGGTGTTGATTGTGCCCTCACCCGGCTAACAGTCTAACAGGCGGGCAGGTTTGTCTCGCAGCGTGCGCCAAAACGTGAGCCGGGTCGGCTGCGGCTGCGACCACCTTTGTCGCATACTGGGCGTCTTGGATGGGCTGGCTGCAGGAAGCGGGTAATGGGGCTTTTGAGGACGACCGGAACACTTGCCGGGGCTTTATTGGCCCTGTTGTTACCCTCCCTGGTGGCGAGCCAGACCGTGCCGGAGACCGCTTCCCGCCTGATCGTCAAATTACGCACGGATTCTTCTGCTCTGGCTACCGGGACCCGGACTACCAGTGCGCCAGCCACAGATTCGGCGACGGCAGACAGCCGGCGTCAGGTGCTGGCTCGGCAGGATCGCCTGAGCCGTCTCTCGAACCGGACCGGCCTGAGGCTGCGCTCCTCGCGTGATATTGGCGACGGGATGGCCAACCTGATCCTTGAGCACAGACTGTCCGGCACGGAACTGGAACAGACGCTGTCGGCTCTGCGCGCGGATCCGGACATCGAGTTTGCCGAGGTGGACCAGCGACGCTTTGCGCGCAACATGCCCAGCGATGCCCTGTATTACAGCCAGTGGTACCTGCAAGGCAATGAAATCAGCGCAAGCAATTTCGCGGCAGCATGGGACGTTACCACCGGAAGTCCCGACACGGTCATTGCCGTGATCGACACGGGCGTGCGCTATGAGCATCCGGACCTGGTCGGTCGTCTACTTCCGGGTTACGACTTTGTCTCCG
The DNA here is from genome assembly GCA_041396045.1 of Gammaproteobacteria bacterium. Taxonomy (GTDB): domain Bacteria; phylum Pseudomonadota; class Gammaproteobacteria; order Steroidobacterales; genus SHZI01. Next base: position 5,988 of record JAWKZI010000004.1, read on the forward strand.
GGGAATCGTCTTCATCCTTCGTCACTGCCAATGACGGCGATGGCTGGGACAATGATGCTTCCGATCCGGGCGACTGGATTTCAGCAGCCGACAAACAGAGCGGTCCATTGGCCGATGAAGACGACTGCGAAGTAACACCCAGTTCGTGGCACGGCACACGCATAGCGGCGATGATTGCCGCGGCCACCAATAATGGTATCGGTGTCGCCGGTGGCACCTGGAGTGGCTCCGTTCTGCCGGTCCGTGTTCTAGGCAAGTGTGGCGGTTACGACTCCGACATCATCGCCGGAATGCGCTGGGCGGCCGGACTGCCGGTTGCCGGTGTATCGGGCCCTAACCCGAATCCGGCCCAGATCATCAACTTGAGTCTCGGCAGCGTCGGACGCTGCAACGCTGCCTACCGGGATGTGATGTCCCAGTTGACGACTGCCGGTGTCCTGGTGGTCGCCTCGGCTGGCAACGACAGCGGCGCGGTAGAAACCCCGGCGAATTGTAGCGGCGTGCTGGCAGTTGCCGGCTTGCGCCATGTGGGCACCAAGGTTGGCTACAGCAGTTATGGCACCGAAATCGGGATCGCAGCACCAGCGGGCAACTGCCCGGATATCGATACAACTTTCCGCTGCGATTACTCGCTGGTTACCGCAGACAACACCGGTCAAACCGTGCCAGCGTCATCAAGCTACACGGACCAGTTCAATCCCAACATCGGTACCAGTTTTTCGGCACCTGTGGTCGCTGCCATTGCCGGGCTCATGTATGCAGTCAACGATCAACTCACCCTGACGGAATGGACCGAACGACTGAAAGGCGCGGCTCGCCCCTTCCCGCCGCCGGAGGCCGGACTTCCCACTTGCCCGAACACATCGTCTGCGGACGAATCACTTGAGCAGTGCAACTGTACGACAGCGACCTGCGGCGCTGGCATTGCGGATGCACCCGGCGCTGTCGCAGCAGCGCTGCGGCCGATTGCCCGCCTCGCCCCGACGTCCGGCTCCGGAGCCGGCCAGAATGTCAGCCTCAGCGGCGCCGCCAGCGCGGCAGCACGTAACCGGTTCCTGAGCAGTTACGCGTGGACACCAGTCAGCGGCAGTCCGGTGTTTGTCGGTGCTACCAATGAGCCGGCAACGACGGTTGCTGTTCCGCCGTCGGGACGCGTGACAGTGCGTCTGACGGTCACGGATGATCTGGGCCGTACTGACTCCCAGGATGTAACACTGGGCCAGGATGCCAGCAGTGGTGGCGGTGGTGGCGGCGGTGGCGGCGGTGGCGGCGGCGCCATACATCCGCTGATGTTGCTGGTTTTCCTTGCACTGTCGGCCGGGCGTCGCCGGCGCTACGGCTAGCGGCACGAGCTCACGGTTAAAGCCGCTCTGCTGGTAGCTACTGGTAGCCGCGGGCCTGCAGCGTGAACAGACGCGCGTAACCCCGGTTCGCGGCCAGCAACTCGGCATGTGTGCCATATTCCGTGATGCGGCCATATTCCAGAACTGCAATCCGATCCGCCTGCCGCACGGTCGAAAAGCGGTGCGAAATCAGAAGGCAGATCCGGCCGGCCGTGTGCTTGCGAAAGTATTCGAACAATTCGGCCTCGGCCGCTGCATCCATGGAGGCTGTCGGTTCGTCCAGCACCAGGACATCGGCAGACGTCCGCATGAAGGCACGGGACAATGCGATCTTCTGCCATTGACCGGTTGAAAGTTCCTTGCCACCTTTGAACCAGCTACCCAGTTGTGTCGCGAAGCCCTCGTCCAGTAGCCGGATGAAAGGCAACGCCATACCCTTGCGTGCAGACTCCTCCCCGCGCTCGTCATTCGTGTAAGCTTGGACATCGCCCGCTCCGATATTCTGGCCAACGCTGAACTGGTAACGGTTGAAGTCCTGGAAGATCACCGCAATCTGTCGTCGCAGCGCATCGCGCTCCCAATCACGCACATCCAGGCCATGCAGCAGTACTCGGCCAGAATCCGGTTGATATAAGCCACATAGAATCTTGATTAACGTGGATTTTCCAGCTCCATTTTCGCCGACCAATGCCAGACTCTCACCGGGGCGTATGTGCAGACTGACCCGATCAAGGGTGAGCGACGAGGCTCCCGGATAACGGAAACTGACCTCCTCAAAGCGCACGCCGTCAGCCGGATCAGGTCCACGGGGTGCCGACCCCCAGCGATAGGCCGGGGCCTGCTCCAGGTATTCATAGAGGTTGCTCAGGTAGAGGTTGTCCTCGTACATGCCGCCGATTGAGCCCAGGCTGGCCGCGACCGCTCCTTGCCCCTGCTTGAACAGGACCAGGTACATGGTCATCTGGCCCAGCGTGATCAGGCCGTTGACGGCACTGACTGCAATCCAGCCGTAGGCGCCATACAGCGCCGCTGTCCCGAACAGGGTCAACGACAGGCCCCAGCTTTCGCGCCGCAGGGTCAGTGCACGGTCTTCACGATATATCTTGCGAAAGATCGCCTTGTAGCGCTTCAGCAGCATCGGTCCCAACTGGAAGAGATGCACTTCCTTGGCATTGTCCTCGCGCGCCAGCACAGTCTCCAGATACAACTGTTCGCGCGACTCCGGTGCACGCATCCGGAACAGGCGGAAGGCATCTCCGGAAAACTTGGTTTCGGCCACGAAGGCCGGCAGGCCGGCCAGCACCAGCAGAACCAGCGCCCACGGCGAGAAAGCGGCCAACAAGGCGCCAAAACTGACCAGCGACACGAGTTGCTGAAAAAGAGCAAAGTTGCGCATGACCAGGCTGAGCGGCCGGCTGGAGGCTTCCACGTCGGGCCCGGGTCAACTTGTCGTAGAACTCGGAATCCTCGAATTGCGTCAGATCCAGCGTGAGTGCCTTCTCAAGAATCATCTCGTTGACGCGCTGGCCAAGCTGGGCACGCATCAAAGCCTGGCAGGCCGTGATCCCCGCTGCGCGCCACCGAGCAAGCCGATCACGATCCCCTCGGCCAGTACAAGTTCCAGAACCGACATGTAATCCGGCGCGCCACCCGCGCTGACAATCGCCATCTGGGCCACGATGGTGTCGATCACCAGCTTGCCTATCCACGCGGCGATCGCCGGCAGCAAGCCGGCCGCTACGGTGACCAGCGTCAGTACAACGGTCAGCCTGGGGTTCGTCGACCAGACCAGGGATATTGCGCGGCGGCTATAGCGCAATACGCCGAAATTCAGCCCAAAACGGCCGAGAAAACCGGGGATGGCTGTAGTCCGCGCGGATGGCGTGGCATGTGGGGGGACGCTGCTCAAGGTCGGGCATTATCCGGGGTCTGCAGGCAGTAGTCAGCATTTGTCAGCAAGTAGCCGGATAGTGGCGGCGGCAAGTGCAGGCAACCAACGGCATAATCGCCGTCCATGCCTCGCAGCACGACCATGCCCTTTACGACCCGCTTTGCGCCCAGTCCCACGGGTGAGTTGCATCTGGGTCATGTCTATGCAGCCCTGTTTGCCCACCAGGCTGCCCGGGATTCAGGGGGCCGATTCCTCGTACGGATGGAAGATCTGGACACCATCCGATGCCGCACCGATTACGCGACCGCAATCATGGCGGATTTGCAGTGGCTCGGGCTGAGCCCGGCTGGCCCGGTGCTCTACCAGTCGACGCGACTGGCCACCTACCAGGCCGCCCTCGACCAGCTAAAACATGCTGGCCTGGTCTATCCCTGCTTCTGTACCCGCGGCGACATTGCGCGCGAACTCGACGGTCTGACAGCCGCCCCGCACGGGCCGGACGGCCCCTTGTACCCCGGGACCTGTCGCCGGTTGTCAGTGCCTGAACGCGAAGATCGACTGGCTGCGGGTACCATTCCCGCCTGGCGACTCGATACCGCGCTGGCACGCAGTGCCGTCGCAGACCGTCAGCCCGCGTTTGAGGAAACCGGTCGCGGTCCTCACGACGAGCGCGGCACCATTCCCGTCGACTGCGGCTTGCTGGGCGATGTCATTCTGGGGCGCAAGGACTTCGGCGCCAGCTACCACCTGGCCGTGGTTCTGGACGATGCTCATCAGGGCGTCACGCTGGTAACGCGCGGCGAAGATCTGTTTGCAGCTACTCACGTGCAGTGGCTATTGCAGGCAATTCTTGCTTTGCCTCACCCTGTCTATCGACATCACCGGTTGATTCGTGATGCCGAAGGCAACCGGCTGGCCAAACGCGACCACCACCAGACACTGGCAAGCCGCCGGGCCGCAGGCCAGACGCCTTGTGATCTCAAGCTTGAGTTGCAGTTGGGCTAGGATACCGGGCATGCAAACTTCCGATCTGACGCCACGCCAGTACTGGATTTCCCTTAAAAGCAATCCGGCTCGTCGCGCCTTTGGCTTTGGCCACAAGGCGGCACTGATCAATATCGATCTGCAGCGGGCCTACACGGCAGTAGGCACGTACCAGACAGCGTACGAGACCGATCCCAAACAGCTTGACTACATCAACATGCTGGCCGATCTCACCCGCAGACGACAGTGGCCGGTAATCTGGACCTACGTGGCTTACCTGCCTGACGCGTCGGATGCCGGCATCTGGGGTACACGCAGCGATACCGAAGACTCCCTGCAAAACATCAAGGAAGGTTCCGACCGCGCAACACTGGATGCCCGCCTGCAGGTAGACAGAAACCGGGACGCCATATTCAGAAAGCGGATGGCCAGCGTCTTTCATGAGACGCCGATCGGTTCACTTCTGAACTGGCACCGCGTCGACACAGTAATTTTGACTGGCGGCAGCACTTCAGGCTGTGTGCGGGCAAGTGCCGTGGACGCGCTGTCACGCGGTTACCGGGTCATCATCCCCGAAGAATGCGTGGCTGATCGACACGAGATTCCGCATTTCGCAAACCTCTGCGACCTGCTCCTGAAATATGCCGACGTCGAATCCTGGGCTACGGTGCGTGACCGGCTGAAGCAGGCTGATCAGAATTCCGCCTGATCGGAATCCCGACTACCTGGGGTCAGGCACAAGAGCGCTGAATCCCTGGCGCCACTGATCGGCAGCGACGTCGTCGTCATTGAAAACCTCGAAGGTTTTTCGCAACGCATCCGGATTATCCAGTGTGGCAATCATGACGGCCGCCACATCCGCACGGGCAATACGCCCGGATCCCTTGTCGCCCTGCTCGAGCACAATGCCAGCCTGACCCGGCTTCCCGTCTACAAGACCACCAGCGCGAACTATCGTGTACGGCACACCACTCGCGCGCAAATGTGCCTCGCCCTTCGCCTTCCACTCCAGCACATCGCCGGACAGCAAATTGAGCACCATGCCAATAAAGCCACCACCGCTTCCGGCGCCCATGGAAGATTCCAGCACGAACTGCCGTACGCCGGCATCGCGAGCGGCATCGCTCAAGTTCCTGACGCCGCCGAAATCCACAAACTCGGCACTGTTCGGACCGGATCGCTCGGTGGCTCCGATGGCACATAGCACCAGGGTGACACCTCGCAGCGCCGAGACCAGGCTTTCGGGCCGCGTCACGTCCCCGGCGACCCACGCGTACTCGGTACCGACCGTGCGTCGTGCGGCCTCTACATCGCGGGCCATCGGTCGAATTGCAAAACGCGGATCCTGCTTCAACTGCTCAAGAATCTCACGACCGGTTCGACCGGTTGCACCGGCAACCAGCACAATCGCCGGACCACGGGCCCCTGGTTTCGGCAACTCACCGGTGAGTTCGTGCTGGGCCATTGCCGGACCGACCATGCTGGCAAGCACCAGCACGCCCAGGATTGGCTTGCGGCAGGTCTTCCAGACTCTCTTCATCGTTGACAACATTCAATCCGGTCGCCGCATGGCGAAATAAGCGTACAGGTCCCCGGAATAACCAGCGACAAGTCTGGGCACGAGCTTTACGTATAACGGCTGGAAACCAATCGCTTCCATTTTCGTCCAGAACTCTTCGACGCGGTATGACGTGAAGCGGGAGGCATGGCGGAAGTAGTCTGCATTTTTCTGCGTGCTGCGTGGTGACCCGTCGTCGTAGCGGATCTGGATGAGTGCCAACCCACCTGGTTTCAAAAGCTGCCACGCGATGCGTGCCACCCGTTCGCCGTAACTTCGGCTGGGCAACAGTTCAAATACATAGGTCGAGAGAAACAGATCGAATGGTTCTGGCGCCAGTTCCAGCGCCGTCTCGGGTGATTCAGCCGAAACCAGCACCGGTCGAAACCCGTTGAAGCCTGCCTCGGCCAGCACGCGCTCACACTCAACAAGGCTCGCCTGGGCTATCTCTATACCGCAGTATTCCTTTACTTCGTGTATGAAGTGAATCGCGTTGGCACCGCCACCCGAGCCCCATTCCACGGCATTGCGCAAGGGACGTGGGGTTCCCATGGCCTTGCACAACTGCTCATACATCTCGAAGTGCACACGGCCCAGCGCCAGCCACTTGTCCCGATCCTGCCACGGTCCGGTATCTACCCAGTGCGAGTAATCCCCAAGATTGATACCGGCCTTGTCGCCTTCATTCCAGTACCGCATCGTCTCACTCGCCAGTTCGGCCTCGGACTGACCGCGCCCGGCCAGACGCAAGACAAACAGACGAATACGTTGGCCCAGATGACGCAGAAGTCCGGCAGGACCGGCTGCCACCAGGACCGTTCGGGACTCCCGTAGCAAACGGAACAGGGGATTCAGTGCGCGGCGAACTTTGGTCCGAAGTTTCCTGGCCACACGTCGGGCAATGCCCAGGAATCCGCTGGTATTCCAGGTTTCTTCCAGTTCGCGTGCCAGCCTGCCAGCCATGGCTCTAGTCCGCCGCGTCGGACGGCCGTACGCTGCTTTCATCCAGACGCTTCAGCCAGATTTCGCGCCAGTAGGCGGTAATCCGCCGCGGGCACATCAGTCGCTTGGCAGAGTACTCGCCCTTGCAAACAACATCGTCCAGCACAATGCATGGATTCTTGAATTCCATCATCTCGCCCGTCTGCTCATTGATGATGCGCTCGACACGGTTGGTGACGCGAAAGCGGCTGCCGCAGTAAGTGGTCATCTCTTCATCGATCTGCAGTCAGCGATTGCGCTTCATGGCGTTCACCGTTGCCTCGATCTCCGCTTTGCTGCGAATTTCGACCAGGTCTCCGACCTGCAGTCCGGATCGTTCATCCGGGGTCGTCTGGCCTGCGGGTATCTGCCCTTTCATGTGCGGATCTGGCTGGCCGCGCAGCCATTGGTGGACCCGCCCGTAAAGCCAGACCCACGCCCGATAGCCGACAGGCAAACGCCGCATGTTGAAGACCCACGACAGCAGCAGGGTGGACAGCACATGACCGGCCGACGCATTACCACTGCGATAGTCCTGCCAGTACTGACGGACATCCCACCATGCCAGCGGCTCTGTTGCAGCGAAGAGTTGCAGTGCCTGGCAACGGTAACGCATCACACCGTTTGCCTCTACGGCACCTACGTTGTCGGCCAGCTTGTTTGCCAGCATCGTCGCTTCAGCTTTCTGTTCGATCGAACTGTTGCCTGGCCCGTCAACGTCTGTGGACGCTGGCTTCAGCCACTGGGTTTTCCAGAACAACAGGCATTCAGCCTGACAGCCACCGTGAGCACTGCCATCACAACGCAGGTTGCCGAGGTGAACGGCACGCTTCAGTTGACGTCCGCCAGTTCGATTGGCGGTATCACAGGTTTTGTGAGCTGATGCCGAAACCTGGAACCGCCGTCCGGCAAATTGCAACATCTCCGGCATGAACGGCATGTGGTTCGTATCACCGTGACTATCCAGGGTCTTGAGGATTTCATCAGCGGACTGTATTTCAACCCAGTCACCCACCTTGGGGTGCCAGTTGGCTGGTACCGGAAATCCGGTTTTGTGCTCAGGAGACTGCATGGTGCCCGCAACCGTACACGATGGTGAATACAACTGGCAAAGTACCGCGTTCCACAAACGCGAGCCTTACCGGAACTGCGTGAGGTGATCGCCAATGAAGCCGGAGAGGCCGTGCGGCGGCCGCCCCAGGAGTCGCCGGATAACATCGGTGGTGTGGTCAATGGCTCCAGCGGCGATGGCATCGAACTCCATGCACACCGCATTAACCCGCCATGGGCTCAAGCCTAGGCCGGCAAGCCGCTGCCGGAACTCCTCCATTGGCTGACTTGCATAGCGGATTTCACGACCCAGGACCCTGGAAAAGGTCCGGGCAACGGCGTCCAGCGTCAGCAGATCGGGACCGGTCAGGTCGTAGCTTTGGCCTTCGTGTCCGGAGCCGGTCAATACACGCACAATGACAGCACCGACATCGCGCAGGTCCGTTGGCGCAATGGTCCCCTTGCCGGCCGGTAGCCGGATGACCCCGCGTTCGCGAATGCCGCTTGCCAGGGTCAGAAAAGTCTGCATGAAAAATGTCGGCCGGATCATCGTCCAGGCGATTCCCGAGGCGCGGATGTACTGCTCGGATGCCACATGATTTCGCGTAATCGGGTTCTTCGACTCCGGCACAGACTCCAGTGACGAGAGCTTTACCAGGTGGCGGACGTCATGGCGTACGGCGGCATCACTGAAGCGCTTTTCGAGCCTCAGTTGCTCCTGATTGTTGGGTAACACCAGAAACGCGCGCGTAATGCCCGCCATCGCCCGTTGCAAAACAGCCTCGTCGGCGAGATCGCCAACGACAGCATCCGGGGTCAGCGATTGCACGATCGCCGCTTTCGCCGGATTTCTCAGTAACGCACGAAACGGTACCCGCGCGGCCACCAATTGCCGCGCCACCTCACCACCCGTCTTGCCGGTAACGCCAGTCAGTAAAATCATTCACTGACGCCCTTGTTCAAACGTGGTCATCGAATCGTATAGTCGCGCCAGACGGCAATCTTGCCATCCCGGATGATGAACATGCCGGCAATGTGTGGGTGATTGTCGTACTTGCTGTCGTGGGCGTAGAGTGATCGATTCGCTCGTTGACGACCATTGGTCCCACTGCGTGGGACCTGACCACTACCCAGTCAACCGCTTTCAGCTTCTTCAGAAAGGCCCCCATCTGCTTCACGAAAGCCTCATTGCTCGTAATGACGGGTCCGCCTTCCCACACCATGTATTCGAAAGGCTGGGCAAAATACCCGGTGAGCAGTTCTGCGTCCTGCCGGGACCAGTCCTTGCAGAAGCGGTTGACCAGCTCCACGTTGGCCTGCTCGACGTCGGTAGACATGCTTGATGCTCCGCTCTCAGGGGCTGGTGTCCAGCACCAGTACCCAGTCGGTCTTGTTCAGTGAATTGTTGCCGGTTGGCCTGAATACCCGGCTGCCGGTGTTGGGGAACGGCGAATTCGCGACTGTCGAGTATCCCCGTTGGTCGGATCATACCAGCGAGCCCTGACAGAATTACCGGCGAGTCGGCTCTGTCCACGGTCAAATCGCGAACGTCACGCGTGTAGACCAGGGCAAAACTCCCGTCAGCCGCAGCCGATGCCGGCGCCCGGAGTGCGCCACTGCCGTATCCCGCCGTGAGGAAGTTGTTGTTGAAATCCGGTACCAGGGTCCACCACTCGTAGCTCTCCAGCAAATTGCGCAAGTAGATCATCGTGCTGGCGCCTTCGGTGTTCAGGCTGCTTTTCCAGGAACTGTTGAAGCGCCATATTGCCGCCTCTCCACGCAACTGACCGGCGGCACCTGACAGCACCGCCTGCCAGGCCTGCTGCCGGGTTTCCGTGCCATTGGCTGACTCGTTCTCGTAAGAATCCTCGATCAGAAAGAACGGCATGGTGGCACGCTCATACTCACCCTGAGCTTCGGCGACTACCGTGTTCTTGTCGGTATAGATGTTGTTGACGTTCAGCCATGCTTCCGAAGTTCCGAGCCACTGCAGCGCCGCAGTGCCTCTGGACCCGTGGAAGGTGTGCAGACTGGTAGTTTCGATAGCCCGTATGCCATCGACAACGGCACGCATGCGGTCCTTATCGGGCGGGTTGTAGTCACCACCATGAACCCACATGATGTTGTCGTACTGTTGAAAACGGGTCGCTACATATTGTCCGTAGGCCTCGAGCTTTGCGTGACCTGCCGTTCCCATCGCCTGATACCAACCCTGGTCCCCGCCATCGAATCCAAGATAAGCCGGCGTCAACATCACCAGCATGCCTTTTTCACGTGCCTTGGAAATCACGTAGTCAGCTTGCGCGAAGTACGCTTCGTTTGGCGTTGAAAAATCTTCGCTTACCAGAAAGGGGCCATCGCCATACCAGTTTTGGGCGCATTGTCGGAGTAATAGTGTTCGATCAACTCGACCAGAATGGTGTTCACCCCCTTCTGCTGTCGATCGTTCAGGTACAGGTCTACATCTGCCTTGTTGAGCTGGGTCATCAACAGCCACGGCGTGTCTCCCTGAATCAGGAAGGGATTGCCCTGGGCGGTAATGAGATAACGCTTGCCAGCTTCGACATGCAGCGGAAATGGCGATGTGCTACCCGTGGTAACCGTAACTGTGACAGACCGGCTGATGGTGCCGCCGGTACCGGTACAACTCAGGGTGTAGGTCTTGCTGGTCGTTAGCGCACCGGTGCTCTGCGATCCACTGGTCCCCTTGCTACCACTCCAGTCGCCGGTGGCCGTGCAGCTACTTGTATTCGTTGAACTCCAGGACAACGTCGATGCATTGCCACTGGCAATACTCGTCGGACTGGCTGTCAGGGTTACGGTTGGTGCCGGTGCCACGGTCACCGTGGCCGACTGGTTCGCGGTACCGCCGGTACCGGTACAACTCAGGGTATAAGTCTTGCTGGCTGTCAGCGTACCGGTGCTTTGCGTACCACTGGTGGCCTTGCTGCCGCTCCAGTCGCCACTTGCCGTGCAGCTACTGGCATTGGTTGAGCTCCAGGACAGCGTCGATGCACTGCCACTGGCAATACTCGTCGGACTGGCTGTCAGGGTTACGGTTGGTGCCGGTGCCGGCGTGACGGCGACGGAAGCGGTCTGGCTGGCAGAACCGCCCGCACCCGTACAGACCAGCGTGTAACTCGAATTGCTCAGCAAAACGCCGGTGTTTTGCGAGCCAGAAACGCCCTTGCTGCCACTCCACGCACCCGAGGCCGTGCAGGCAGTGGTATTTGCGCTGGTCCAGGTGATCGTGGTTGAGTTGCCGGCGACGATGGTGGACGGATTGGCTGCCAGGCTCAGGGTGGGCACACCTGGTGCCGAATTGACACTTACCGCGACAGTGTCATTGGCCGAACCGCCCGCGCCGCTGCAGGTCAGGGTGTAGCTCGAATTGCTCAGCAAAACGCCGGTGTTTTGCGAGCCAGAAACGCCCTTGCTGCCACTCCACGCACCCGAGGCCGTGCAGGCAGTGGTATTTGCGCTGGTCCAGGTGGATCGTGGTTGAGTTGCCGGCGACGATGGTGGACGGATTGGCTGCCAGGCTCAGGGTGGGCACACCTGGTGCCGAATTGACACTTACCGCGACAGTGTCATTGGCCGAACCGCCCGCGCCGCTGCAGGTCAGGGTGTAGCTGCATTGCTGGTCAGGGGACCGGTCGTCTCCGTTCCGACGGTGTTCCGGTTCCCGCTCCAGCCACCGGAGGCGACGCAGCCGGTCGCGTTCGATGAAGACCAGCTCAGCGTTGCCGCCTGGCCGCTGTCGATCATCTGAGGTGAAACTGACAATGTGACGGCTGGCGGCGGGGGCGGCGGTGGCACCACCGTCACGGTGACCGATTGCTTGACACTGCTGGCGTTCTGGCCCTGGCAAACCAGCGTATAAGTGCTGGTACTGGCAATCGCACCGGTGCCCTGTGTGCCGGACAGGGCCTTGCTGCCGTTCCAGGCGCCCGAGGCCATGCAGGATGTGGCGTTGCTGCTGGTCCGGTTGAGTGTGGCCGCAGATCCGGCCACCACTGATCCTGGCACGACTTCAAAAGACAGTGTCGGCTGCACAGCCGGTTGGACTGTCACGAACGTGCTTGCACTGGCCGAACCACCAGCTCCGCTGCAGGTCAGGGTGTAGCTTCGGTCGGCAGTCAGCGGACCGGTACTTTCAGCACCAGTCGTCGCCCGGTCTCCTGACCAGTCACCCGATGCTGTGCAATCCGTGGCATCACCGGTGCTCCAGAGCAACGTGGCCGCGATACGGACAAAGCACCGCCGATGGATTGACATTCAGGGTAATGGTCGGTGCCGATTTACGCCTCCGGAACCGTCACCCGAGTCACTGCCGGAACCACCCCGCAAGCACCCAGGACAGCAGCAGTCAGAACTATTGCCAGCCGGATCAAAATCATCCGCGCATTCTAATGGACATCAGCCTGCTCAACTTGCACCCAAATCACGGTCACTACATGACGTGAGCACCAACAAGCAGGACGCAGCCCTCGATTCAGATCCAGCCCCGGCATCCTGCTGCACTGCATTTGCAGCGGAGCTGGCCGTTATGGTGGCTGTTTCCGTAGTCCACAGTAAGCTCCTCACCAGTGGCAATCCGGCGCAAGGCATAGAACTCGGCTCGATTCTCCAGACACCGCATGAAGGTGTTTGGTGCGCAGGAATGATTGATAAAGCGGAAATCCGCGATGCGTGTCGGTGGCATCAATCGCCTTCCACTCTAGTTCAACGATGGCGACGACCCGTCGTCCCTTCGCCCTTCGCCGTGCCTCCCGGATCGTGATGATCTCGCCCTCGAATTCACCAATCTTGGCCCGGGCGGGAATCACGCAACCGGCAAACAGACCACGGCCGGTAACCGCGCTCGGACCAACACTGAGCTTGTCGTAGATCGGCGATGAATAGATGATGCGCGCCACAAGATATGAATCGTAGATGAGGAACCGACGTGGAGTCGATTATTTCCGTCCAGAACCTGACCAAGACCTACGCGGGAGGCTTCGAGGCGCTGAAAGTGTCGACCTGGAAATCCGTCGGGGAGAACTGTTTGCCCTGCTTGGTCCCAATGGCGCCGGTAAAACAACGCTGATCAATATCATTTGCGGCATCGTCAACCCGACGAGTGGCACAGTATTCGCTGATGGCCATGACGTCGTTCGCGATTTCGTGCCGCACGCTCGCGCATTGGACTGGTGCCACAGGAACTGGCAACAGACATGTTCGAAACGGTATGGGCAACGGTCAATTTCAGCCGCGGACTGTTCGGCAAGCCATGCAGTGCCGCGCGCGTCGAGGAAGTACTGCGGGCAGTCTCCCTGTGGGACAAGCGCAATGCCAAGATCATGATGCTCTCAGGCGGCATGAAGCGCCGCGTAATGATCGCAAAGGCACTGTCCCACGATCCCATGATCCTGTTTCTCGATGAACCAACCGCCGGCGTCGATGTGGAGTTGCGCCGCGGCATGTGGAACATGGTCCGGGAACTCCGGACCAGCGGCGTCACCATCATCCTCACAACCCACTATATCGAAGAGGCAGAGGAGATGGCCGACCGCGTCGGTGTGATCAACAATGGCCAGATACTGCTGGTGGAAGACACCGCCACGCTGATGCGTAAATTCGGCAAGCGGCGCTTGCAGATTCAGCTGCAGGCACCCCTGCCCTCCATCCCGGCCGCATTGGGCAACTTTGAACTGGAACTGTCCGAAAACGGCAATGAGCTTGGCTACACTTTTGACGCGCAGTCCGAAGGTGGTGGTGTCGCCAGCCTGCTGCGACGACTTGGCGAACTCGGGATTGAGTTCAAGGATCTGCACTCCAGCGAAAGCTCACTGGAAGAGATCTTCGTCAACCTGGTGAGCAAGCGACGATGAATGTACACGCAATCCGGGCTATTTACGGCTTTGAACTGTCGCGCTGGTTTCGGACATTGGGCCAGAGCATCGCCTCGCCGATCATTTCCACTTCCCTGTATTTTGTAGTCTTCGGCGCGGCTATCGGCGCCCGCATGGGCACTATCGACGGCGTCAGCTACGGCGCCTTCATACTTCCCGGACTCATCATGCTAAACCTGCTGAACGAAAGCATTTCGAACGCCTCGTTCGGCATATACATGCCCAAATTTGCCGGAACAATCTACGAGGTGCTGTCGGCACCCGTATCAGCGCTGGAGGTGGTAATTGGTTATGTGGGCGCAGCCGCAACCAAGTCTGTGCTGCTGGGCCTGCTCATCCTGGCCACCGCCCGGCTGTTCGTCGACTACAACATCGACCACCCGTTCCTGATGCTGACGTTTCTGATCCTGACGGCGCTGACCTTCAGCCTGTTCGGATTCATCATTGGCATATGGGCTGACGGCTTCGAGAAGCTGCAGGTGATTCCACTGATGATTGTTACGCCACTGACGTTCCTTGGTGGCAGTTTTTACTCCATCAAGATGCTGCCACCGGTCTGGCAGAAAATTACGCTGCTGAATCCGGTGGTCTATCTGATCAGCGGATTCCGCTGGAGCTTCTACGGTGTTTCAGATATCGGTGTGGTTACCAGCCTGTTTATGATTCTCGCGTTTCTGGTCGCCTGCCTCGTCACAGCCTGGTGGATCTTCAAGACTGGTTATCGACTGAAGAGTTGAGCTGACCAAGCAACACGCTGAAGATCTGGCGATACGCCCTGCTCTTCCGCAGAGCGTTGCCTGGCCTACGCTCTGCGGAACTCCGGGCCGCAGCATCGATCTCCCTGGCATCCTTCCGGGCCTGGCGAATCAGTCCGCGCAGTTGCTGGCCGTCAGTGGCTGGAAATTCCTTTAACCACTCCGTCAGTCGGCCTTCGTCGGCTATCAGGGCATCGCGCCACTCTTCTGCCCGGTGCTGCAACAAGATGTCCTCGGCAGACTGTCGATGCTGCAGAAGCAACGCTGAATTGACTGCATCCAGCTGCTGCGGATCCAGTCTATGCATGAGCTTGCCGATAAACTGCTTCTGCCTTCGCAGCGCTTCCAGGCTGGTAATGCGCTTCGCGTCACTGATGGCATCCCGCAGCTTTTCAGGCATCGATAGCCCGTCGAACAGGTCTGCCTTGAGTGTCATCAGCTGTTCACCCAGGGCTTGCAGTTGAGCACTGGCATCTTTCAGTTCGGTGCGGCTGAGTGCATCCGTTCCCTTGAGTTCATTGCGGTACTGCTGATCGGCATCGCTGCCAGCAACAACAAACTCTCCATCAACAAAGTACCCCTTGCGGGTTTTACGTGCCATTTTGGAATTATAATATATATCAGATTGTTACGAATTATTTCTCATAATATAACTTACTCTCGCTGCTGCCATGAGCGCGATCAGAGGGTACACGCCTGGCGCGAATATTGGTTTTGACACCATCCCTTCCAGTTTCTACCCTGACACGTCCGGTCCCGTTGACCTCGATCCGCAAAGACGTTTCTACCCCTTCATGCTGAACCTTTCGCAACCTGAATCCCTGGCTGGCAAGGCCACTCTCGCTGATCGTTATCGTGCGGTACGCTCGACAAGCGAAGATCTGGTCAGTTCGCTGCTGCCTGAAGACTTTGTGGTGCAATCCATGGTCAGCGCCAGCCCGGCCAAGTGGCACCTTGCCCACGTCTCGTGGTTTTTCGAACAGTTCGTGCTGAAGGAGCACATGGCCGGGTACCGGGTATTTTCTCCGCGGTACGATCATCTGTTCAATTCCTATTACCAGTCCGTCGGGGTCATGCATGCGCGGCCCGACCGGGGACTGCTTACACGTCCTGCAGTAGGCGAAATCTACGAGTACCGGCGTCATATCGACCAGGCAATTTTGCAACTGCTGAGCAGCCAATCACACGATATTGCTTTGGGCCAGATCGTGGAACTTGGCCTGCACCACGAGCAACAACACCAGGAGCTATTGCTGACAGATCTGCAACATGCCTTCTCCCGAAATCCGCTGGAGCCCGCGTGGCGATCACCGTCACCGCGACCACAGCGACCAGCGGTGCCACTACGGTTTCTGGACCAGCCTGGCGGAATCGTCCAGATCGGTGCGTCGCCGGGCCCCGATTCTGCAGGATCTGGCCATGCAGACTTCTGCTTTGACAACGAGTCACCACGCCACCGGATTTTTCTTGAAGACTATGCTCTCGCCAATCGGCCGGTTAACAACAGTGAGTATCGCGAGTTCATCGTGGCAGGTGGTTACCGGCAGCCGTCATTTTGGCTTTCCGATGGCTGGCAATGGCTGAAGTCGAACGGCATCGAGCGCCCGCTGTACTGGGACGAGGATTGTGCAACCGCCTTCAGCCTGCTTGGTCGCCAGGCAATCGACTGGCATGCACCAGTCTGTCACATCAGTTATTACGAGGCTGACGCCTTCGCCCGGTGGGCGGGTGCGCGCCTGCCCACCGAGGGCGAATGGGAAGCGGCAGCCGCGAGTCAGCCGATTACCGGTAATCTGCAGTCAAGCGGGCGTTGGCAGCCAGAACCCCCGATCGGCCATGAGCGACAGCTCCTGCAGGTATTTGGCGACGTATGGGAGTGGACCGCGTCGGCATACAGCGCCTACCCCGGCTTCAAACCGCTTGCCGGTTCACTGGGCGAGTACAACGGGAAATTCATGTGCAATCAGATAGTCTGTCGTGGCGGTTCCTGCGTGACGCCTGCCGACCACCTGCGGGCTACCTATCGCAACTTTTTCTACCCCGGGGAACGCTGGCAGTTTTTTGGCTTCCGCCTGGCACATTCCTGAAGAATTAAAAGACTTGCTGCAGGAGCAATTACATGGCCCAACCACTTAAAAAGCCCGCACTCGCTCCAGCCAGCGAGCACGATGAACTTCTGACAGAACTTGTTGAAGGATTGCGGGAACGCCCGAAGCAGGTGTCGCCCAAGTATTTCTACGACGCCAAAGGTTCAGAGCTCTTCGAAGCCATCTGTGCCCAGCCCGAGTACTATCCGACCAGGACTGAACTCGCAATCATGGAAGACCACCTCAAAGAGGTGGCGACCTTGATCGGGCCTGACGTGACCCTGGTTGAATATGGGTCGGGTGCCAGTCTGAAAACCCGCCTGTTGCTGACCGAACTGGTGACCCCGACCGCTTACGTGCCGGTCGACATTTCACGGCAGTACCTCGCCAGCACGGCGATGGTGCTGGGTGACGAGTTTCCCCACATAGAAATGCTGCCGGTCGCAGCAGACTTCACCAGACCATTTTCACTGCCGGAGCCGCAGGCTGCGCCGCGGCGCCGGGTTCTTTATTTTCCGGGCTCCACTATCGGCAATTTCTCCCGATCAGACGCTGTGACCCTGCTGAAAAAGATGCGGCACGATGCGGGTCCTGATGGCGCGCTGCTGATCGGCGTAGACCTTGTCAAACCAGTCGCGGTTCTGGAGCGGGCCTATAACGATGCGGCGGGCGTCACCGCTGCGTTTAACCTGAATCTGCTCAGTCACCTGAACGCAAAATTCCAGGCCAACTTTGTGGCTGACAACTTTCAGCACCACGCAGTCTGGGACAGCGAGCACCGACGAATTGAAATGCGGCTGATCAGTTGCCGACAGCAGACCGTCAACATCGATGCCCTGAGAATTGATTTCGCGCCACAGGAATTCCTGGTAACCGAACACTCTCACAAATACACGCCGGCAGGCTTCGCCCAGTTGGCTGCCGATGCAGGCTGGATGGTTCAACAGCTATGGACAGACCGCAGACAATACTTCAGCGTGCAATACCTGGTGCCGGCTCGGCGGGCGCTTGCGATGGCGAGTCGCTGCGCCTGAGGCTGCGGAGAAAATCTGCTGCAACCCGCGCCGGGCTCTGGCCATCGCTGTCGACAGCGCGGTTCATGCGCCGCATGGCCTCCGGGGTTATCTGGCCGTCCAGCCTGGCCATCGCCACAAGTGCCGCCGGAAAGCGCCGCTGCGCCCCCGGACTCGCCAGAATCAATGCGTCATAAGGTGGAATTGCACCACGGTCATCAGCCAGCACCAGAAGATCGAGTGCCTCGATACGGCCATCGGTTGAGAATGCGCTGATTACATCGACATCACCCCGACTGGCGGCCTGATACATCAGTGACGGATCCATGGTGCGCCGGCTGGCGAAATGCAGGCCGTAGGTATCCACAAGCGCACGCCACTCGGGACGACCAAAGAATTCATAATCACCACCAATGTTGAGACCAGGCGCAACCTTGCGCAGATCGCTGATCTTGCCAAGCCCCAACCGCTCTGCCAGGTCCCGACGCACGGCAAGTGCATAAGCATTTTCGAAGCCCAGACTGGCAACGACCGCTATTCCGTATTCGGTACGCAGATACTCCTTTACTGCTTGCAGAACCAGAGGCCGGGCGGGTGGCGGTTCACGACGGCGCATCAGGGACGACCACACAGTTCCGGAATACTCCACGTAGGCATCGATCTGGTCTGTGCGCAGTGCATCGAAAGCAACGGTAGACCCCAGCGACTGACTCACTTTGGCAGAGGTGCCAGAAAGTGCCTCGACCTGGTCTACCAGCAATTCGCTCAAAATATACTGCTCTGTAAATGTCTTGGCGCCGACCACGAATTCTGCTGACCCGGACTCCAGAAGCTGCCGGCCCCAGCTGTACCCTGCATAGGCAAATAGCGACGCCAGTACCGCAAGCGCCAGTGCCAGCATCCGGCGCCGTCGCTGAACGATACCCAAACCTGCAAGCCTGACCAGTCCATCCAGGACCAGCGCCAGCACGGCGCAAGCCACGCAACCCATCAAAACCGCGCTCAGGTTACGGGTCTGCAGCCCAGTAAAAATATAGTTTCCAAGACTGGTGGCACCAACCGGGGTGGACAGGGTCGCCGCCCCGACTGTCCAGACAGTTGCCGTGCGAATGCCACCAACAATTACCGGCATGGCCAAGGGCAGTTCTACGCGACGCAACTGCTGGAGGTCGGTCATGCCGACTCCCCGGGCAGCTTCCCGCGCGGCCGGATCCACTGTGGCGAGACCAGTGACGGTGTTCGTCAGAACCGGCAGCAGACTGTAGAGGACCAGGCCGAAAAACGCCGGCAGAAAGCCGATGCTCGGCAGGCCCAGAGCTGCCAGCAAGGGCACCATGATGGCGAGAAGTGCCAGGCTCGGAATGGTCTGTATAACGCTGGCGATAGCCAGCACCGGCTGTTCGAAACGGGGTATCCGCGACACGAGCACCCCGACCGGCACACTGATCGCAATACCCACCAGCAATGCCGACAGGCTCAATTGCAGATGAGCAGTCAGATAACCAGGCAGTAACGCGAGTTGTTCGGTCATCCGTTTGGCCGGGCCGGACTGGTGCCAAGCAATCTCTCCAGCGAGGCCGCCTGCCGGCGTGGCGTCTCCAGTAGTTGAGCAACACACTCATCGGCCGGCGACGCCCAGAGTTCTGCAGGCGTGCCGACCTGGACCAATCGGCCGTAATCCAGCACTGCGATACGGTCGGCCAGCAGCAGTGCCTCCACCATGTCGTGAGTAACGAATACGGCAGTCAGTCGCAGACGTTGGCGGATCGCGAGAAAAGTCTGTTGCAGGCGATCCCGTGTCATCGGATCCAGAGCACCGAAAGGTTCGTCGAGCAGCATGATGCGTGGCTCTGCGGCGAGCGCCCTCGCGACACCGACACGCTGCTGTTGCCCGCCGGACAATGCCGATGGATACCGGCTGGCGGCATCATCCGGTAGCTCTACCAGTTGCAGCAACTCCGTCACGCGACTGGCAATCCGGGCCCGGTCTACGCCTGCCAGCATCAATGGCACAGCGATATTGCCGGCAACGGTCATATGGGGAAACAGGCCAATCCGCTGAAACACATAGCCGATTCGCCGGCGCAACAGGTAACCAGGCACTTTGCCGGCATCCTCGCCATCAATTCGTACCATCCCCGAGGTCGGCTCGATCAGCCGATTGATCATTTTGAGCGTCGTGGTTTTGCCGGAACCCGAGCCACCAACCAGGACCAGGAGTTCGCCAGGGGCAACGGCGAACGTCAGTTGCCGTACCGCCGGCGTCAGGCCGTAGTTCTTGGTCAGGTCGTGAACTTCAATCATCATGATTCAGGCGGTTCCTACCCGGCCAGCGGACACCCTTGAGGGCCGGATCGCAGTAATTCTCCAGAGCCGTACAATCCACGCAGACAGCAGCTACTGCCCCACCCTGCCAGGAGGCCACCGCGTGCATGACTTCAGAGCGCTTGTGAATATTCTCGAAGACCGGGGACAACTCTATCGCATCAAACGTCCGGTGGAACCCCGTTACGAGATGCCCGCGGTGATGGAGCAGATCGAGCGGGAGCGCAAAGCCTTTATTTTCGAGAACGTCAAAGGGGCCAAATTCCCGGTGGTTGGTGGCCTCCTCAACCGGGTAGAGAGCTACGGATGGGCGCTTGGATCGCCGCCCGGTGAGCCGTTTACCGTGCAGGACCTCGATGCCAGGATCGAAGCCGCAAAGCAGGCCGGGCTGCCGCCACGGGAAGTAACCTCCGGGCCCGTACAGGAAATCATACTTTCAGGATCGGACATCAACCTGGCTGATCTGCCGGTTCCCACTTTCTTTGAACTCGACAGTGGGGCTTTCATTACCGCAGCCTGCGGCCTTGCCCGCCATCCGGAATCCGGGCACCTTAATGTCGGTGTCTACCGGACCCTGATCCTGGGCAAGAACATCATGGTGGTGAATGCCAGTTCGTTATCTGACCTTCGCACCTTCTATCGACACGCCGAAGAGGCTGGCGAATCCATGCCTGTCGCCCTCGCAATCGGGGTTGAACCAGCGCTGCAGATGGCAGCTGCCTGCAAACTGCCACCTCACCTGTCCGAGCTGGATCTGGCTGGCGGTTTGCAGGGCAAGCCAATAGAGTTGGTGAAATGTCAGACGAGCGACCTGCTGGTGCCAGCCAATGCCGAGATGATTATTGAGGGACGGGTCGACTTCTCACGGAAGATCGAAAATACGCTTGGCGAATTCGCCGGACAGTACGGTCCGGAAACGGCACCCGTGACCGAGGTAACCGCCATCACCCACCGGCGCGACGCGATGTTCTACTCAATTCTGGCCGGCAAAAATCCCGAGCACAATACGCTGGGCCTTATGGCAACATTTTCCATCCAGCGAGCCCTGGCCGGCGCCTTGCGCTCGGCTTTGCCGGCAATCCGTGACATCAACGTATATCTGGACCCCAAATTTGGCTCCATGGCCCACATCGTGATCTCGATCAGAAAAAAGACCGATGCCGAGCCCATGGCACTTATAGAGGCAGCATTCGCCGCTGCTGGCGGCTTTTTTCCGGTCAGTCACATCACCAAAAGGATTGTCGTTGTTGACGACGATGTGGACGTACATGACCTGAATGATGTCGAATGGGCCATCTGGACCCGAGTGGCCGAGGCAAGCAAGTTTCGCGTGATTCCGGATATGAAGAGCTGGGAACTGGAACGCTGCGCCAAAGATGGTCGCGGCTCGTTGCGCGTTGGTATTGATGCCACCATGGATATGGAAGATCGCGACAAACTTCAGCGACCCGTCATTCCGGGAGCGGAGCGGGTCCGGCTGGCGGACTACATCGATCGCACGACTGCAGCCTGATGATCGACCCCTATATCGCAGTCGCCCTGCAGACCACGGTCCGCCATTGCACCAGGCGTAGCGAGGTAGAGCGTAACCTTGCACACATCGGCAACATGATCGATCTGGTGTGCCACATCTGCTCGCTTGAGCTGCCGGTACGCCTGATTGCGCTTGGCGAAGGCTGCATCCAGGGCTTTGCTGATGAAATCCTGCATCTCTCTTCGGCGGAATACACGGCAACCATGGCGGCAGATCTGCCAGGTTCAGAAACAGAATTTCTGGGCGATAAAGCCAAGCAACACGGCATTTTCCTGCTGGCCCAACTCAAGGAGAAGCTGCCCGAGTATCCGGATCGCTTTTTCAATACCGTGTTTCTGATCGATCCTGCCGGCAAGATCGTGTACAAGCATCGGAAAAATGTCGTCCTGTTTGTCGAGCACTCGACAACACCTCACGATGTCTACGATCAGTGGACCAGAACGCATGGTGAGGGGCTGGATGCATTCTTCCCGGTGGCCAGAACCGAGATTGGCAACATCGGCGGCAGCGTCGGCGTCGAAGGATCATTTCCGGAAAGCTACCGGGCCTTCGCCCTGAATGGTGCTGAAATTCTGTATCGGGGTTCACTGCCCGAGCCCTGGGTATCCCGTGAAATCTGGGATGTACAAAACCGCGCTCGCGCACTGGACAACACGGCGTACCTGGTGGCGCCCAACTGCGGCTCGCTGATCATGCCAGGCAATCCGCCCACGGTGATTGGCGGCGCGCTGGGCGGCAAGTCGATGATTGTGGGCTACAAGGGCGAAGTTCTGGCCCAGAGTACCGTGGCAGACGACTGCTACGTTTCCAGCGAAATCAATATAGAAGCGCTGCGCCACTACCGCGCGACCGCCCGATTCCAGAACTGGCTGCCCTATCTGCGGACGGAGATCTACCGCGGCGTTTACGACCAGGCAATCTGGCCAAAGAACCTGCCCCCGAGTGACGATGCAGGCACCGAGGCAGTCTTTGACGCCGCGGTCAGGAACCTCACTGCCCGCGGCGCCTTCACACCAAAGTCGTAGGAGCGCGTCCTACTTGGTTTCGCGCTCCATGAGCTTGTCGACCAGCCCCGCCGACACCTCGGTGTAGTGATCGAACTCCATCGTGAAGGTGCCACGCCCGCTGGTCGCAGAACGCAGGAAGTTGATGTAACCGAACATCTCGGCCAGCGGAATAAATCCCTGCACAAAGGCTTGCGGACCCCTCTGCCCCTGCTCGGAGACCGAGCCACGACGGCGGTTGAAGTCACCAATGATGTCGCCGAGGTACTCGGACTCGGTCACGACTTCGACATTCATGATCGGTTCCAGCAACTTCGGCCGGCTGGCTTTATGGGCTTCACGGAACATCGCCCGGCCGGCAATTTCGAAGGCCAGCGCCGAGCTGTCGACATCGTGGTACTTGCCGTCGATCAAACGGGCGGTGAAGTCCACAACTTCGTAGCCTGCAATCTGGCCACGCTTGGATTCCGAACGGATGGCGAACTCGACGGAGGGAATGTACTCGCGGGGAACGCGGCCGCCAACAATCTCGTCGGAGAATTTCACGCCACTGCCGGGTTCACCCGGCTCGAAGATCATCTTGATTTCGGCATACTGACCGGAACCGCCGGACTGCTTCTTGTGGGTATAAACATGCTCGATTGGTCCGCCGAAGGCCTCGCGGAAACTGACCCGCGGCTTGCCCATGTTGGCTTCCACGCCCAGTTCAGTGCGCATCCGGTCAATCGTCACTTCCAGATGCAGCTCTCCCATGCCCTTCAGCAGGGTCTGGCCAGTCTCCTGGTCAACCTCCAGTCGCAAGGACGGGTCGGCCTTCGTCATCTTGTAGAGTGCGGTCGACATCTTGTCCACGTCGCTACGCGTCTTCGGCTCTACTGAAACACTGATCACGGGATCCGGGAAGCGCATGCGCTCAAGCAACGCAGGATGGTCCGGATCACTCAGTGAGTCACCGGTTTCCGTTTCCTTCATGGAAACGAAAGCACAGATATCGCCGGCACGAACCTCATCGATATCCTTGGTAGCATCGGCCTGCACCTCGACGATACGGCCCACACGCTCTTTTCTGCCGCGAGTGACGTTCAGCAAGGTATCGCCTTTCTTGATCACCCCGGAATAAACCCGCGTGAATGTCAGCGTGCCAAACTGGTCATTGATGACCTTGAACGCCAAAGCACGGGCCGGCGCGTCGTCCCGTACTTCCTGCTCGCCAACGACATTGCCGTCCGGATCGACCAGCGAAATGCCGCCGTTCTCGCCCGGGTATGGCAGATAGTCGACCACCCCGTCCAGCAACTGCGGCACGCCCTTGTTTTTGAACGACGACCCGCAAAATACCGGCACCAGCTTGCCTGTGACGGTGCCCTTGCGAATACAGGCCTTGAGCACAGCAGGGTCGAATTTCCCGTTCTCGACGAACTCCATGAATGCGTCATCGTCCATCGCCAAGGCGGTTTCCAGCGCATCCTGACGGAGCTTGGGAAGATTCTCGATCCATTCGTTGTCACGACTGGTAGCAAACTTGAATCGCTCCTTGAGCTGATCCAGTGGCACGGTTTCCCAGGGGCTGGTCTTGTCTTCAGAGGTCCAGATGTAAGCAACGTTTGCTATCAGATCTGCCATGCCGGCAAATTCATCGTGACTGCCGATCGGCACCTGACAGAGCACAACATTGGCGCCCAGGCGTTCACGTATGCCCTTGACGCAGTGGCCAAAATTGGCACCCATGCGGTCCATCTTGTTGACGTAGCATATGCGTGGCACGTTGTACTGATTGGCCAGACGCCAGTTGGTCTCGGTTTGGGGCTCAACGCCAGCGACCCCGTCGAACACAACCACGGCACCGTCCAGAACGCGCAGGCTGCGGTTTACTTCAATCGTGAAGTCCACGTGCCCCGGGGTGTCGATGACGTTAATCTGATACCCCTTCCATTCGGTCGAGACCGCTGCGCTCTGGATGGTGATCCCTCGCTTGCGCTCCTGCTCCATGTAGTCCGTCGTGGTGCTGCCCTTGCCATCCTTGGTGTTGTGCACTTCCACGACCTGGTGCTTGCGGCCGGTAAAATAGAGGATGCGCTCGGTGGTCGTGGTTTTGCCCGCATCAATGTGGGCCACGATGCCGATATTCCGGTAGAGCTTGAGATCTTTCTTCCTGGCCATATTCTCGTCTTTTGTGGTGTGATCAGTCCTGCCCAGGCTCGGGATGGCGCCGCGCAGGGCCCCATGAGCGGGAAGACAGGTCCAAGGTTAATCCGCCATTCTAGCCTGTGAGGGTACACCGATGGAAACCCGTAAACGAAGACTGCAACGTTCGACCCGGGACCGCATGATTGCCGGGGTCTGCGGCGGCATCGCCGAGTGGCAGGACTGGGATCCCACCGTGGTCCGCTTAAGCTATATCCTGCTGTCAGTACTCAGCGCGGCGTTTCCCGGCGTGCTCGTTTACCTGGTCCTGTGGCTGGTCACGCCGCCCGATTCTGTCCAGACACTGCCCTGATACAGCGCCAGAACGGCCCCGGAGGGGTCCTGCCCGGGCCTGTGGACGGTTTTTTTCAGCCTTGTGATGCCAGCCCGCGACCAGCAGGCGCATCTCGGCGATGCTCCCGGCTGTACTGTTGAGTTGCCGCCCGGGGAGAGCCGGTATGAGCGAGGAGTTTTGGGCCACGATAGGGGCAGCTCTGGGAGTTGCCCTGGGCGTGTCGATCGGATTTCTGGTGCCGTTCCTTGTACTTCGCTGGCGGCGCGCATCCCCCGAGGCAGCCAGTGGTCCGTCGACAGACGTCGTCGCACCAAAGTTGCCACGCGTAACCCGGCCGAAATCCTTCCACGGTGTGTCCTTAAGGCCCGGTCCCAATGCCTGTTCCGTCGTCCATACGCTGGTCGACCAGCGATACCTCTCCAACGACGCACCACCGCTGCCACTGCCCGGGTGCAACCGGGAGCGTTGCGAATGTACCTACGGTCACTACCGCGACCGCCGGGATACTGAAGAGCGGCGTTTCGGGTGGGGTACTTTTGGCGGTTTCACGCCCGCAGTAGCGGGTGGAAACCGGCGCCAGAAAAAGTCGGACCGGCGCTCAGCCTGAACGGGCAGCCGGCTCCGTACCCGCCTCCAGCGCAGCATAGGTATCCAGCCATTTGGCTTCCAGCTCTTCACGCGCCGTGGCCAGTGCCTGGTGCTGACGACTCAAATCCGCGAGATGAGCCGGATCTTCGCTATATGTGTCCGGATCCGCCAGGCCCGCTTCCACGGCGGCCAACTCGTCGGCCAGTTGCTGCATCTGTGATTCCAGCGTCTTGAGTGCCTGCCGCTGTCGAGCCGCCTGGCCACCGCCCGCCTGGCGGTTCACAGGTTGGGACTTCACAACTGCCGGCTTGGCCGGCGAAGTTGTTGCCGACTTTTCCGGAGCAGACGGGGGCGCAGATCCAGCACTCTCCTCCGGCCGGTTGCGCCGCGAGCCCAGCCTACTCGCATAATCATCCAGATCGCCGTCGAATGACTCTGCCCTGCCGTCGGCAACGCGCCAGAAGGTGTCACACACCAGGCCGATCAGGTGCCGGTCATGAGACACCAGAACAATCGCCCCATCGAAATCCGCCAGCGCCTCGGCCAGCGCTTCCCGCATGTCCAGATCAAGATGGTTGGTGGGTTCATCGAGCAGAAGTACATTGGGGCGTCTCCAGGCAATCAACGCCAGGGCAAGCCGGGCCCGTTCGCCGCCGGAAAATACATCGACCGTCTGGAAGGCCCGCTGTCCGGAGAAGTACCAGCGGCCAAGGAAATTTCGCATTTCCTGGGTGGTCGCCTCCGGGGCAATATCCCGTAGATGATCCATCGGTGTCGCACCGGCCCTCAGGCTTTCGACGGTGTGCTGGGCAAAATAGCCGATCCGCAGATCGGCATGCACGAGGCGTTCTCCGGCCAGCAAGGGCAGTTCGCCAACCAGGGTCCGGACCAGAGTGGTTTTACCGGCGCCATTCCGGACCCAGCAGCGCGACGCGATCGCCTGCTTCAAGACCGAATCCACGTCGTTGAGAATCCGGACAGCACCGCTCGCCGACGACAGCTCGCCGGGGAGATGCTCATCCCCTCATGTGGCGCCGTTGCGCGATAACCAGCAGCTACATGATTCAGACGAATCAGCGAATATGGCAACTTCAGCGGTGGTTCAAAGTTGATGTGCAGAGCGTGCTGCGCACGAACTGCCTCGGTACCACTCAGCTTGGCAAGGCGCTTCATCCGGGATTGTGCCTGCTTCGCTTTGCTCGCCTTGGCCTTGAAACGGACAATGAACTTTTGCAGGTGATCCCGCTCCTGCTGTTCCTTTTCGAAGGCCAGTTGCTGCAGACGCAGGTGTTCCGCCCTCTGCCGTTCAAAGGCGGTGTAGTTTCCTGTGTAGAGCTTGGCCCCACCGTCGTTCAGATGCAGCGTGTGGGTGGTAACGCCGTCAGGAGAGTCCCGGTCGTGGGAAATGATGAGCAGTGTTCCCGGATACCTGAGTAGCCAGTCCTCAAGCCACAGAACTGCATCAAGATCCAGATGATTCGTGGGTTCATCAAGCAGCAGCAAGTCGGACGGTGTCATCAACGCACGCGCGACATTAAGTCGTACGCGCCATCCGCCGGAAAACTCGGCTACCGGTTTATCGTGCGTGTTCGGCGGGAACCCCAGGCCGTGCAGCAAGCGCCCGGCGCGCGCTTCGGCATCATAGGCCTGCAGCTCTGCCAGCCGCTGGTGGGCCTGGGCAACGGCGGCATAATCCTCGGCTTCCATCGCCTGCCGCTCGGTTCGGATGGCATCCCAGACCGGACCATCTCCAGACGTCACGAAATCTACGGCCGAATCCGGCAACGACGGTGTTTCCTGCGCCACAGTCGCAATGCGCACCCGTCCGGATAACTCCATATCACCACGATCGGGGTCCAGATCACCCTGTATTACGGCAAACAGGCTGGTCTTTCCGCAACCGTTCCGGCCAACCACGCCCACGCGGCAACCGGCGTGGAGGCTCAGGTCCACATTCGAGAGCAGCAGCTGTTCGCCGCGACGCAGGGCCAGATTTCTGAAGGTCAGCATGGGGCGCGCAGTGTAACGGGGCCGCCACCAAAACGCCCCCCGCCAGAGCAGCATCAGCTGTGATCGATCCGGAATGTACTCCGTAGCCCGCGGCATCCCGGCGGGAAATCCCTTCCGCCTGGCGTGCGACACGCCTTTTCGGCGGAAGGGACACCCGCCACGCTGCCGCTCGCTGTGGAGGTGATCGAAGTCCTATCGACACCGACGGCACGCGGCCTACGGAGTGCCTGCGAGATCGAGCGAGCCTGACAGCGGTACTGCGAGGCTAGGTTGCAGCCTGAAGGCCGAGCGTGTTCAGGAGAATGTCAGCCAGCGCTGTACCCACGGCGTCGAGGCCGGTGGGTGCGCCAAGGAGCTTCAGCGATGTCGCCGTGAGTCCCGGCTGACCGCAGGAATTGATGCCGGAGAAGGGTGCGAGATCGTTGTGCACGTTCAGGGCGAGTCCGTGATAGGTGCAGCCGCGGCGAACGCGCAGGCCGATGCTGGCCAGCTTGGCCCCGTCGACGTAGACACCAGGTGCTTCCCGGCGGGCCAGTGCCCGTATGCCCCACGGTTCGACCAGGGCAATGACCGAGTTTTCCAGCGCTGATACCACGTCACGAATGCCACAGCCGGCACGCGCAAGATTTTTCGGATAGATGCCGCCGCGGGCCATTGCCGCGTCGTAAATCGTTTTGTACTGCTCGACACGCATATCCTTGACGAGGTTTTGCCACTGCGCGCGGACACGGAAATCACGTAGTCCATCGATATCAATGACAGAACTCACCAGGCTTTCGCCGCCGCCGAGGTATTGTGAAATCACGTTACCCCGATAGTCGATGATCTGGCTTTTGCCACAACTCATCTGGTGGCTGCCACCCGGAAAATAGATGGCACCGATGTTGGGCGAAAGCACATAACAGGTGTTAAAGACCGCGTGGGCGCGATTCTGGATTTCGGCGATCCCGTTCCCCATCCATGGCTCCGGGTATTGGGTACGCCAGATGATCTCGGCACCATTTAGTGCAAGCCCGCGCGCCGCTTCCGGATAGCTGCCCTCGGCGCAGATCAGCGTGCCTATATTGCCAATTTCCGTTCGGGCGACCGGGAAGATTGCCTGAAACAGCTTCTGGGGATCGTCACCAAATTTCTTCAGATAAACATTCCAGATATCGCTGGGCGCTACGTTGGGTTCGCGCTGGTAGAAGGCCGTCTTGTAGTGCTTGTGGATCACCTGACCATGAGGATCAATAACAAAGGCGATATTAAAGACCCGGTCTTCCATCAACTCCGGATCCCTGGCCACCATCTGGGCGATGATGTAGACGTCAAGTTCCCTGGCCAGTTCGCCCAGGAAGTCGGTTTCCCTGCCCGGAATCTCGGGCACCACTTCCCTGCAAATCCGCAAATGATCGTCGCCACCGCCCAGGCACCAGCCGCCGATACCACCCTCCGAGACAGCGATAAGGCGGACCGGCAGATCCAGACTGCAGTTCCACACTGCATAACGCATGCTCAGTGCAAGGTTCTCCAGATCAGTCATGTAGTCGTCACGGGTAACGGCCATTCGGGACACGTTCTGGATACCGACGGCGGTGTACTGCAGTCGCATGACTCTCTCCTGTTTCCCGGAACTGTGAAATTATGCTGCCCGGAGCCCCACGCCAGCCTGAAACATTTCAGGCCAACTGCCACGCGGTTCCGTCCGGCTACGGCGACAGGTTAGTCTATGCGCCAGTCACCGGAGCCCCTCAGCCAGAACGTCCGGATAACCAGCGCATGAAGATCATAAACGTCTTGAACAAGGGCCCCGGATGTCAGCTGGCAACGCTGACTCTGGGCTGCATTTTTCTGGCTACGGCTGCTGTGGCCACCGATAGCCCGGCCTTGAAATCAGTCAATTGCACGCCGCTTGGCCAGTTACGCGGGGATACAGACCGAGGCGCAGCACTGCATTTGAAGGACTGCGCCGAATGCCATGGCGTGGACGGCAAAGCGGAGGTGCTTGTGGCGCATATGGATACGCCGCCCAGGGACCAGAGTGACGCGACCTACATGAAAACGCTGCCCGATGAGTATCTGTATCTGGCCATCTGTCGTGGTGGCGAGGGCGTGGGCAAGAACATCATCATGCCGGCATGGGGTGATGTCCTCTCGGATCAGGACATCAAGGATCTGATCGCGCAGATCCGGACTTTTTCCGGCACCTGAACCCATCCGGTAGAAATCATGAGTGATGTAATGCCGACACCAGCGATTCCGCCTGACGCGCCGAATGCAGATCCTGGTATCCGGGCGGCACTACGCTCCGTTCCCGGGCACACCTACAGAGTGTTCCTGATCTGCCTGATCGGCGTGACTTTCGCCAATCTCGATCACTCCCTGTTCACATTCGTCCTGACCGAAATCGCTGCGGAGTTCGGCTGGACGGATTTCGAACGCGGTGTGTATATCGCCATCACCTTTATCATTTCGGGCCTCCTGATCACACAGGTCGGGGTGCTGGCTGATCGTGTCGGGCGCCGGGTGGTGTTGCTGGGCGCGACGGTGCTGACCCCGGTATTTGTAGCAGCCCTGACCTGGGCGCCGACCACGACCGCACTGGTAATTGCACGGACGCTTGGCTTTACGACAGCCGGCGTTCAGTCGCCCATAACCGGCACGCTCGTACTGGAGGAATCTCCGCCACGGCTGCGCGGCTTGTTTACGGGCGTGCTGCAGATTGGCTTTCCGCTGGGTTTCTTTTTGGCTTCTCTTCTGGTTCCTTTTATATATGAAACATGGGGTTGGCGATATATCTTCCTGTTAAGTCTGCTCTTCCTGCCGTACGCCTGGGTCATCTGGCGTTACCTCAAGGATTCCGGCGCCTGGCAACGCAGCCGGGACGCGCGGGTCGCCCGTCAAGCACCACCACCGGCTGTGAAAGAACTGTTTCGACCAGCCTACAGACGCAAGACCATATTGCTGTTTCTCGGGACCTTTCTTTACGTGTTTGCCTATGGCGCGACAATCATGCTGACCCCCTACTTCCGGGAGGCCCGCGGCTGGGAAGCCCGTGAGGCCATTCAGCTGGTAGGACTCTCGTTCTTTATCGGGGCCTTCGGTTACATTCTCGCTGCCTGGTTCGGCGAGTTCCTGATCAGCCGTCGGAACACGATCGTTGCCTGGTGCTGGCTTGGCGGTCTGGCTTTCGGGGTGATGATCTGGTTCACATCAGGATGGTGGTCGACATTTCTGGCCTTCAGCGTCATGACATTTTTCTTCTATGGTGCCTATGCCGTGATGTTCACTTTCATTGCCGAAAACTTTCCGGCAGATTTGCGGGCTACTGCCGCCAGCTTCGCGAGTTCACTGGCCGTTGAGCTCGGACTGGGGCTGGGGCCCTTCGGATTGTCGTGGGCTATCGAATATGTGGGTTGGGAGCAGGCCTTTACCTGGTGTGCGGTGCTGCCGGTGATTGTTGCCGGCGCAGTCTTCATGGCGTTGAAACCGGTACCCAGAGAGGCTGTTATCTGATGCTGCGGCTCTTGCTGATGGCGTCGGTATTGATCAGCAGCACTGTGGTCGCCGAGGCCACGTGGGGGCCCATTGAATTTCTCAGTCGCCGCATCGCGCCCGGCGACACCCTCCGCATGCCTGCATTGCTCGATCAGTCTTTCGTCGGCAGCTTTCTCGACACCATGGTCGTTGTTACTCGCGGCAACCGGCCTGGCCCCACACTGTGCATTACCGCCGGCATTCACGGCGATGAAGTCAATGGCGTCGAGATTGCCCACCGGATTTACGCAGGCATATCCGGACGGGACATGTCCGGAACGCTGATCGTATTGCCAGCGGTCAATGCCTATGGGTTCCGGACTGGCTCGCGGTACCTGAGTGATCGGCGCGATCTCAATCGATATTTTCCGGGATCAGCCACCGGCAGCATGGCTGCACAATTGGCCTGGCAACTGTTCCATCCGCTGCGGCAGCACTGTCAGGCCCTGCTTGATCTGCACACCGGGTCCAATCTGCGGACCAACGTTCCGCAGATCAGGACCGACCTGACCAACGTCGACGCGCTTGAACTCGCCCGCAGCTTTGGCGTTGGCATCGTGCTCGACGGCAAAGGGCCACCGGGTAATCTGCGTCGCGCCATGCTGGACGCCGGGATTCCAGCTGTACTTTTCGAGGCCGGTGAACCACTGCGATTCGACGAAACGGCGATCCGCGTTGGCGTCGAAGGCGTACGACAGGTGATGGCGCATCTGGGTATGCTGCCAGCGACGGGCACGACGCCAGCCAACGCCCGCGTGATCCGCAACAGTCACTGGATCAGGGTTCGGCAGGCCGGTGGCATCTTTCTTTCAAGTCGCCATCCAGGTGAGTCAGTTCGCGCAGGAGACGTACTCGGTACGGTGACTGATCCGATTACGGAGTCTGTAGAAACCGTCCGTGCGGATCGGGACGGCTTGCTGATTGGCATGGCGGTACCGCAGGTCGTGCTCACCGGCTATGCCCTGTTTCATCTCGGCAACTAATGCCGTGCCGGCGTGTGCTTCTCGAAATCCACCGTGAAATCCTGGAAGGTGGAATTTGGCTCGAAGGCCAACGCCCTGTAAGTAATGTGGCCATAGCCACTGACCAGCGATGTCGGCTTGATCAGGGCTGCACTGGATACCACGGCACTGAAATTCTGGCGGCCACCCCGGAACAGCATGGGGTCCCAGCCGTGATACATGTACACCATGCCCGGCTGCATGCTTGAGGTCACATGTGCCATGGCGATAAAGCTGCCGAGTGAGTTGAACACGCGAATGAACTCTCCGTCGGCTACTTTGCGCGCTGCTGCATCGGCCGGGCTGACGTAAATATCCGGCTCACCCCGCCGCAGACTCAGCAACAAGGCGTCGTCTGTCCACATGGTGTGTATGCCATGTCGCAGATGCCCCATCAGCATCTGCAGCGGATAGCCCTCGAGTTTGAGCGGTGCCTTGTGACCCGGCAATTGCTCGTCTTCGGCGAGGAACCAGTCGTGATCCACGTAGAATTGCTGGCGGCCGGTCAGGGTCGGATATGGCTCCTGCTTCTCAACAGCCCGGATCATCACTGAACTGTAGGGTGAGTCAGCATCGTAGATGACGCGCTCGGTGCCGGCATTGCGCATGATGCCTTTGCTGCGCATCTCGTCGAATGACACCTTGGGGACGCCGGGATCCTTGTCGATCAGGTACTGAATGACATCCTTCGTATCCCTGATCTTTCCTCCCATCGTAAACAGCTCGTGGTACCGGGTAAAATCCCGTGGCACCGGCTGGCCAAAAAAGCTGTCGGCAATCGGTGCAATGCCACGTACTTGTGCCCGTTCGGCGATGGCAGCCGCAAGCCTGTTTAGCGCATGCCAGTCGTCAACAGACTCCCCCAATGGTGGTACGGCGGCATCCAGTACCTGTACATAAGGCGTGCGTGCTTCCAGCATGTAGTCCTGGCGCTCGTAGTGATGGGCGATGGGCAACACGTAGTCCGAGTACATCGCCGTGAGCCCCATGTCTGGTGCCATGCTGACGATGGTGTCCAGTTTCGCAAACGCGGTATCCCGCCAGCGGCCACCGGCTGAGCGCCAGTTGGCGGAATTACTGCCGGCAAAGATTCCCATCGTCCAGGGTGTTGCTGCATAGTCAGGCCAGGCGCCAGAGCGCGTGCTCTCCTGAAAGTAGTGATCTACCTTGTCCGCGATGGCCTTACCGTAGATCTTCTCGTTCAAGGCCTTGCCGTTGGCATGTACGTAGTCCCAACGGGACAGCGTGGCAACCCGCAGCGTC
Source organism: Gammaproteobacteria bacterium (assembly GCA_041396045.1). Taxonomy (GTDB): domain Bacteria; phylum Pseudomonadota; class Gammaproteobacteria; order Steroidobacterales; genus SHZI01. The sequence continues at coordinate 39,267 of JAWKZI010000004.1, forward strand.
GGCGCCAGGCCTTCAAGCATGAAAGCGATCTGGCTGGCGGTACTGCCCAGCGTCTCAAGCTGGAAGCCACCACCGGACTTGCCGAGATTACCCGTGAGAGACAACAACAGCATGAACGCCCGCTGCAACAGATCGCCCTGCAGCCACTTGCACATGCGGTAGCCGGTAAAAATCATCGCCGGCTTCGCTGTGCCGAACTGACGGGCGATCTGCCGGATATTGTCGGGGTGCACACCACAGATCGCCGATGCCTTGTCCGGCGTGTAGTCGCGGGCCCGCGCCTTTACCAGCTCAAATACCGGTGTAACCCGTACGCGACCGCTGTGCGTACGAACCGTAAATGTGCCTTCCAGCGCGGGCTGCAGTTCTCCCAGGTTCAAGGTGCCCGATGGAATAACCGACTCTGGCGAACCAGGTGGTGGCGAAGCACCGCCGGTACCTGGCGCCGGAACAGCTTTGCCGGATTTCTCATCCCAAAGGTAAAAGAGATTGTTGCGGGCCGTGCCGTCATCCAGAAAATCACTCTCTCTCAGGAAACGCCCATTGTCGACGCGCACCAGAAATGGCAGATCGGTCTGTACACGGATGTAGTCGCGGTCGACCAGCTCTTCAGCGAGCAACACCTGGACCATGCTCATCGCCAACGCGATGTCGGTGCCGGGCTTCGGGTTCACCCACTTGTTCGCGTGCATCGCGCTGGGTGTGAACTCGGGAGATATCGCAATGACCTCTGTGCCGTTGTAGCGTGCTTCCCAGAAAAAGTGCGCATCGGGGATCCGGGTGACCGCCGGATTGCAATACCACACCAGGCAACACCTTGACTTGTAGACGGCTGCCATGGAGTCACCCAGCAGCGGCTCGCCGACCGTCATCATGACGCCACTCGGCAAATCACCGACCCCGGCAAAAGCTTCCGGCAATTCGATTCCGCTGATCGTTGCAAAGCGACCGAGCGCCGCAAATGAAGCGCGCTTCAGAACCATCTGCGTACCCAGATCGAAACTGATCGACCGGGGACCGGACTCGACTGAGTGGTCGATAAAGCGATCGGCAATCTCGGCCAGTGCCTGCTCCCAGGTCACCCGCTGCCACTTGCCCTCACCGCGTTCACCGACACGTTTCATGGGGTACAGGATGCGCTGCTTGCCGTACATGTATTTCGCATGACGCAAACCTTTCTGACAGCCGCGTGGCCCGTAGTCCGGCGCGTCTTCTGATTGGCCGTACTCGCCCTGCTGCTCTTCACGCCAGACAATGCCGTTCTTCACGTAGACATTGAACGCACAGGTGCCCGAGCAGTTGGTGCCATGCGTACCGTGTGTCACACGATCCCAGGTCCATTTCTGCCGCATCAGATCTTCCCAGGCGCCATATGGAGTCTGCGGCTGACCGGCATTCGCGGCGGACGCAGGTGCATAACGCAACTGCAAGGACACTGCCATGGCGCCTGCCGTGGCCAGAAAATCCCGGCGCGAGGTCGTGCGACCCGGAAGAGTGGTCTCAGTCATAACTCACGCTCCATGTGCGCCCGGCATGGTCAGAGACATGCCACCTTGGCGGGCCAGTGCCAACTCCACAAGTGGCATTCGGTCATTGCCAAAAAACAGATCGGTGCCAACCAGAAATGACGGGGTACCAAAGCCACCCCTGGCCACCAGATCCACCGCATTGTCCTGAACGATTGCCAGGGTATCCGGTTGCCGGATTTGCCTGGCAAACTCCGCTGCGTCGAAACCTGCACTGGTGGCGATTGCCTCAACCACCTCAAGGTCGGCCACCGGTTGATTGTCACGAAACAAGGCCTCAAAAACAGCCGTCAGGTAAGCCACAGCCTGGTCTTGCCGGCGCCGCGACTGCCTGTTGCCAGAAGTCCTTTCAGAGCCTTTGTCAGCGCTTTGGTCGCGGCCCGCCATTGACGTTCTGTTCGCCACAACCAGACCGCGCATCGCCCATTCAGCCCGTATCGGCCAGGGCTCCGGATGCCGCAACGTCAAGCCACAATAACGAGCCCAGTCTCCCAGATCCTTGGCCTGGTAGCGCGCACGGGCCGTTACGGGATCGATACGGCTGGCCGGAAAGCCGGGATTGGCGCGTTCGAGTACATCGCCCACCAGCACGGGCCGGTAAATTACCTGCGCACTGGTGCGGATGGCGGCCTCCCGCACCCGCCCCAACGCGAGGTAGCTCCACGGACAGCTGCAGTCCAGAAAAAACTCGACTGTAGCGTGGCTACCATCAGCAGTCGCGACCACAGTCATTCAGTCACGCTCGCGAAGCTCGGTCTTGAGGACTTTGCCGTTGGCATTGCGCGGAATCTGCTCGATGAACGCAATATGCTTCGGCACCTTCAGACGGGCAATACGCGCAGCCAGAAATGCCTGAATCTCGTCGACCACTGGCGACATGCCTGGCCGGGGAACAATAAAAGCTTTCAGCACTTCGCCCCAGCGTTCATCCGGCACACCGATTACGGCTGCTTCCAGCACGGCAGGATGCTGGAACAGGATCTCTTCGACTTCGCGCGGATAGATATTCAGCCCGCCGGAGATAACCATGTCTTTCAAGCGGTCCACGATGTAGAGGTAACCCTCTTCGTCCCGGCGCGCGAGGTCGCCAACCGTCACCCAGCCGTCGCGAAACGCTTCGGCAGTCTCTGCCGGCCGACCCCAGTAGCCATTGAACAGATACGGGCTGCGGGAAAACAGTTCGCCGATTTCGCCAGGCGCACACCGGGTACCGTCGGCACGACGCAACTCGATCCCGGTACACGGAAAGGGCTGACCTACGCACTGCTGCTTCCGCAACTGATCGGCGGGTCGCAGATTGGACACGATGCCGGCTTCCGTTGAACCGTAGGTTTCATGCAGCAGTCCGGCACCAAAATGTGCAACCAGCTTTTCCTTCATGACCTGCGGCAAAGCTGCCGCATTGGAGATGATGGTTTTCAGCCTGTGTTGGCGGCTGGCCTGCAAAGCGCTTGATTCTGCGGCCAGCATGGCGTGAAAGTGGGTAGGCACCGCAAAGAATCCTGAGAGTTGCCCCTCTCCGAGTTTGCCAAGCACCTCGTCCGGCTCAAACTTGTCGATGATTTCGGCATAACCGCCGAAAAACACCGGAGCCAGCGAGAAAACCATACCCGCGCCGTGACACATCGGCGCCAGCGCCAGGAATCGATCGTCGGGGGAATAGCAGCCATATTCGACGGCCATGCCAAACAGCGTCAGGATGCGCGACCGATGCGGAACGCGTACCCCCTTGGGCTTTCCAGTGGTGCCGGATGTGTATGGAATCGTAAAGTCATCCCACTCGTGCACCAGCGGCAAGCCAACGACGGGAGTGCGTGACTGAGCCTGGCTCAGGAGATTTTCCAGGTCCGGGCCAATCTCAATAATGGCCGGGAGGATGCCAAAATCGGCGTCCCGAAGTGCTGCCGCCAACTCCGGGTCGGCGAATACCACGCGGGCGGCGGCGTCATCACAGATCGCCACGATTTCCGGAACAGAGAGGCGCGGATTGACCGTGGCCATTGCCACGCCTGCCTGGGCCGCGCCCAAAACGATTTCCATGTACTCGATGGAATTCTTGCCGACGATCGCGCCATGCTGACCGGCGGAGAGCCCCAGTCCGGCAGTCAGCGCGACGCCTACCCGGTCAATGCGATCAAGCAACTCACGATAGCTGCGGGTACGCTCGCGGTGTCGGAAGGCGATTTTGCCGGGTGCGCGATGCATGGCGGCCCGAATACCGCCCACCAGCGAGAGATGTTCGAAGGACGCTGGCGGCATGGTCCGGTCCGGCGACATGATCAACCGTTCTCAGGCGGGGAGTTTGAACACGCGCAAGGCGTTGTCACGCATGAGCAGACGCTTGGATTCCGGCCGCAACCCGAGTTCGTCGATCTCGCGAACAGCACGTTCAGGGTCGATCACCGGCCAGTCCGTCCCAAACAGAACTTTCTCCTTTCCGAACGTATTTGCATAGTGAACAAATGCTTCCGGCCAGTACTTCGGTGCGTAGGCATCGCCCGCTGTGTATACGTTCTCGTGTTTCCAGCACATCGAGATCATCTCATCGGTCCACGGAATGCCTATATGAATGCCGATGAGCTTCAACTCGGGAAAATCGATCGCAACCTGGTCAAGGCAGATGGGCCTGCCAACCGACGGCAGGCGCCGCTCCCGTGAATACACCAGGTTGTGCCCGACCTGCATCATGATGGGAATATCCAGCTCGCAACATTTGGCGTAGTACGGGTAATACTTCGCATGATCCGGTGCCAGACCACACCAGTGCGGATAAAGGTGGGCACCAACAAAACCATACTCGCGAACGGCCTGCTCCAGGTCCCTGAGGCCCTGCATGCCGCGAAAGGGATCGATGCCGGCGAGGCCGGAAAATCGGGTCGGGTTCTGGTTGCAAACATCCCGAACCCGCTCATAGGGCAGCTCGAAGCCGCCTTGGACATTGATATCGCCAGCCCGCACCGCAATCAGCAGTGAACGCTCTATGCCGGCCCTGTCCATCCGCTGCAGATAGTCCGGAACAGTCACGCCACCGCGGATTTCCACGGGCATACGCACCTGGGCCTTGAAGGCATCGTCCAGTCCTGTGTGTCCGTTGGCAACTTCCAGCGGCGTGTACAGGTTGCAGACGATATCGATGGTGCCACTCACCAGCCGTCGCGATCCCATTCACCGGTGGTTCGGGAGCGAACCGGAATCCCGGCGATCAACGGCGCCTGTGTTTTGGGATCGTAGTTGAGTGGCGTGCCTTCTACCGTGACCTTTTCGTTGATCGTTATCCAGTTGATGATGGAGCCGTCCATGCGGAAGATCCCGGTAAAGCCCTTCTCCTCACCTGAAACAAAATGCCCGTGTTTCACCCGTGCCGGGCGGAAAAAATAGGTGCCCGCGTCCAACCGGCCAAAGTTGTAGTCCATATGGCCATCAACGGTATACGCCTCTTCAAACACGGGGTGGTGCACCATGCGATCATCGCCCCAGCCTGGTGGCGCCCAGCACATCATGGTGACAAAGCCCTTCTTGGGATCGTCCTTGGGCGCCGGATCCATGAACAGCAGCTTCAGCTTCAGGAAGCGTTGCTGGTCACCTTCATAGATATTCGGCATCCATTCCATGCGCGTGGTATCAACCAGGGTCAGTTCGCCAGGCTCGCTGGACGCGGTGTTCAAACCACGTCCGACGAAACCGGCACGATCACGCCGGGATCGCGTGAAGCCCCAATCCTGGTGTTCGCGAAACAACAGAACCTCGGTGCCCGCCTTGACCGATATGGCGGGCACGTGCAGGCCGGCCGGTGCCCGAAAATAACCGCCCTTCTGCAGGCGTCGATCGCCAATCCGGATTTCACCCGAGAGGAGATACCATTCTGTGTCGGCGTGGTGATAGCCGGCCGGCCGGTGCCAGGCACCATCAAACCTGAGCTTGGTTGAACCAGCACCATTTTCCTCGTCAACCGACAAATTTCGCTGGACAACCTTGCCCTCGCCATTCGGCAGCTCAGCCGGGTGCCAGCACAGGTCTGCTTCCTGTATGAGTTCTACGTGGGGTCGCACTGTCGATCTCCCGATTCGGACCGACCATCACAATACCAAGGATCGAAGATCCAACATATGTCCGACCACTCCGCCATGCGGTCAACGTGGGTGATTGAGGTAAAGTCACCGGATTGATGCAACCGGAGCCGGGCACAATGTTTGCGTACCTCAGCTGGAAGTTTGCCCACATCCTCATGTTCGTGTTCTGGGTAGGCACTGACATGGGTGTATTTGTTGCAGCCCGGAAATCGGCTGACGCCCGGCTGCCTTTCGTCACCCGGGTGACCTTGCTGCACCTGGCCCTGCGTATCGAGCTGCTACCCCGTACGATGTGGAAGGCTGCACTCCCGTTGGGTGCCGTGCTGTCCAGGGACCTGGGATTGCTGCCAATTTCCGGCACCGGTCTGGCTCTGCTGTGGATTTTCAGCATCGTCTGGTGGGCGATCAGCATGGCCGGGGCATGGTGGTATGACAAGCCCCACGGCCACCGCCTGGCCCGCATTACCAGCTGGCTGACGGGACTCGTTGGCGTCGCCCTGATAGTCGCAGCGATTACCTCATGGCTGGGTGCGGGACCATTTGTTCAGAATGCTCCCTGGCTGCACCTGAAGGTCGGGCTATATGGCCTGATCAATTTGATGGTGATCTGGATGCTCGCCGCCTTCGACCCGCTCGGTGCAGCCTTTGGTCGCCTGGCGGTTGAAGGCAGCAAGCCGGAAATTGAATCCATAATTAGTAATACGATGAGCAAGTCGACCCTGATCATCTGGGCCACGTACCTGCTGATTGTGCTGGTTGGTTTTCTGGGCACGACGAAGATTCCGGGCTAATGACGGCCGGCCGCGAGGCACGAGTCCTGGCTCAGAATCGTCTGTTCGCTGCGCTATAGCCAGTCTGCGGGCGATTGGCTATAGTCCCGGACGATTTTCCCGTATGCGCGCCGTTTAAAGGAGACGCACACGCATGAACCCCACAGGCATCAGCCCCAAAATCGACAAACCGGTCACGTCAATGCCCGTACGGCACAGGCTATTGAAGCCCTTGAGCATGGCTCTCCCACTGGTGGCATTGGCCTGGATAAGCAGCAGTGTCGCCGCGGACGCGGACGGCGGGCCGCGCTATACATACTTCGATGCCGGCTATCAGTGGGCTGACGTTAACTATGCCGTCAAGCAGGACGGTGGCAAGCACGAAGGTATCAAGCTCAACGGTTCGCTGGGTCTGGCCAACTTCGGCGACTTTGGCGTGCATGTATTTGGCGAATTCTTCGACGGTGACTTCAGCGGGGTCAGCACCACCTGCGGTGGCAGCGGATCTGGCAGCGTCACAATCTCTGGCGACCGGGACTCCCAGTCACTGGCTGGTGGACTTGGTCTGAGCTATGCCATTGCCGACAAAACCCATCTGGTGGCCCGGGCCGCCTACGTCGACATTTCAGACTTCCAGGTTCCGGACAGTTCCTGCCAATTGGTCAAGGCCGACGACCACGGATATTTTGCCGAAGGCCTGGTACGCAGCGAATTGTCAGAGAATGTCGAGATCGAGGCCGGTGTGCGCTACTCCGACCTGAGCGACTCGGATATTTCCAATACCGATATCGTATTGGGCATCGGCTACCACGTAACTGATTACCTGACGCTGCGCGCCCGTGGCATCGTTTTCGACGACGACACCGGGATCGAGTTGGGTGCCCGCCTGTACTTTGGCAACTTTCTGGGCCGCGACTCATTGTTCTAGCAACTTTCGGGGTCCTGGCACCATGTCGGGCCCGGCGACGCATGACTGCGCAGAGCTGAAACCGATCTGTATCGCCGCATGCGTATCCTGATGATCAGCGCCGAGTACGCGCCGTTCGCCAAGACCGGCGGGCTGGCTGATATGGTTGCAGGCCTCGCGAAGACCCTCGTCTCTGCCGGCCATGACGTTCGGGTACTGATTCCACACTATGTCGGGCTGCCTGCCAATGTGGACGGGCCAGGCGGTCTGCGACTGGGCGGCGTGCAAGTTTCGCCAGTTGCCGTGAATGGTACCCACCCGGGCTACAGTTTCAGCCTGATCACAGATCGTTCGGGTACAGATCCAACCTTGTATGTACTCGATGCCCCGGCATTCTTTAGTGGTGGCGACATCTATACCGGCAGCGACCTGGATGCCAGGCGCTTTGCGCTGCTGGCCCATGCTGCTCTTCGACTGTGTAAAGTCCTGGACTGGACACCCGACATTCTTCACTGCCATGACTGGCACTCGGCACTTGCCCCGGCGCTTCTGGCCACAGCTCGTCAGCGTGAACCAACCGTCCGGCAACCAGCCACCGTTCTGACCATCCACAACATCGGTTATCAGGGAATATTCGAAGCTGAACTGCTGCCCGACCTGGGTCTGATTGATGCCGGACCTGTGACTGAACTGAACTTTCTGCGTACCGGCATTCTGGCCGCAGATGCACTGACGACCGTCAGCCCCGCACATGCCACCGAAATTCTCACCCCGGAATACGGCATGGGCCTCGATGGCTTGCTGCGCGAGCGAGCCGATCGTCTGTTTGGCATCTTGAACGGCGTCGACTATGCGGCGTGGAATCCGGCATCCGATGGCAGACTGCCGGCACAATTCAGCAGCGGAAACCTCGATGGAAGAAGCATCTGCAGGACCGAGCTCATACGCCGTTCCGGACTGGCCACCGGGCCCCATTCCGTCAGCCGATTACCGGTGCTGGGCATGGTCAGCCGGCTGGCCGCTCAGAAAGGCCTGGAGCTGGCCATCGGAGCACTGCCGCCGCTGCTTCGTGAGCAGCGGCTCCAGGCTGTCGTCCTCGGCCAGGGCGAAGCGCGTTACGTCGCCGAATTGCAGGCCATGGCTGCCAGTTTTCCAGGCCAGTTCAGCTTCGTCGATGCTCAGGACGAATCAATGGCCCGATTGGTCTATGCCGGAGCCGACGCCTTCATGGTACCGTCACTTTACGAGCCGTGCGGTCTGACACAACTTTATGCCTTGCGCTACGGTGCCGTGCCGATCGTCCGGGAAACGGGTGGTCTCAAGGATACGGTCCGGCATTTCGATACTGCCTCTCTCGCTGGAAACGGCAGCGTTTTCAAACATGCTGATGTCGCTGGTCTTGCGTGGGCAATTGGCGAGGCACTGAACTGGTATCAGCAGCCGGAACTCTGGACTCGTGTACAACAACATGGCATGAGCGCGGATTTTTCCTGGCAGCACCAGGCACCCCGGTTCGAGGCACTGTACTTGCAGCTGATTCGCTCGCAACAGGAGCGGACACGACAGTAGCCCGCCAGACCCGGCTTCAGCGTCCGCTGTTGCGTAGCTGCTCACGACACGTTGAAGACAACATGTCCGGCATCTGGTCCCAGTCAAATCGCCACCGCCAGTTGCCGCTGGCTGTGCCGGGGGTGTTCATCCGCCCTTCCGACCCGAGTCCGAAGATATCCTGTAGCGGAAACATGGCAACACGCGCCGGCGATTCCCGAACCGAGCGAGCCAGTGCAGCCGGAATTTCGTCCGGTTCGCAGGCCAGCACCTTGCAGACATAGTTCCGGGACTTCTGGTCAAGGCCGTTGAACCAGCCAACAACCGTGTCGTTGTCATGGGTCCCCGTGTAAATCACCGCATCTTCAATCTGATTGGCTGGCAGATACGGATTGTCCGAAGATCCATCGAAGGCAAATTGTGCGATCAACATACCTGGCAACCCGAACTGCCGGCGCAAGGCATGGACTGCCGGCGTAATCGTGCCCAGATCTTCGGCCAGGAAAGGCGTACCCGCCAGGGCATCGCTGAGCGCCTTGAGCAATTCGGCCCCTGGCGCCTGCTGCCAGCGACCCTCACGGGCGCTGCTGGCGTGGGCCGGCACTTCCCAGTACGCCTGCAAGCCCCTGAAGTGATCAATCCGAAGCCAGTCAAAGCGCCCCAGTTGCGTTTTGACCCGGTCGATCCACCAGCTATAGCCGGCTTTGTCCATAGCTGCCCAGTCATAAAGCGGATTGCCCCAGAGCTGACCGGTTTCGCTGAAATAGTCCGGCGGAACACCGGCGACTGCAGCCGGATCACCGTCCGGTGACACACGGAAAAAGTGCCGGTGCCACCAGACATCGGCGCTATCCAGATCCACATAGATCGGCAAGTCGCCAAGCAGTTCCACGCCGCAATCACTGGCATGAGTTCGCAAGCGTTGCCACTGCCGATCGAACACCCATTGCTCGAAGGCAATCTCGCGAATCACCGGTGCCGCATCGCTCAACAGTGCCATCACGGCGTCGCGTTGCCGCCGCCGGATATCGTCGGGCCACGTCCACCAGCCTTCGTCGCCAAACCGTACCGCTGCTGCCCGAAACAGCGTCATGGGCAACAGCCACGCTCGATGGGCCTGCCAGAACTGTTGAAACGCCGCACGATCAGCCGGATTCGCAGCTCGACGAAAGCCGAGCCAGGCCTCATGGAGTAGCTTCTGCCGATCCTGCCATCTGCCACCCCTGGCGATGGCAGCGGCCAACGCGTCGGCACCCAGCCAGCCTGCTTCCACGAAATCGGCAGGATCGATCAGCTGCGGATTGCCACCAAAGGCAGACACGGACTGATAAGGAGACCCTGACGCACCAACCGGGCCAACCGGCAACATCTGCCAGAGGTGGAAACCTGCACTCTGCAGCCACTCGACAAAACGCAGGGCGTCCGATCCCAGTACGCCGGAGTCCCAGGGACCTGGCAAGGACGTGGGGTGCAAGAGGATACCGGCGCGGCGCGGGCCGGTCAGGAGTGAATTGGACATCTGTATCCCAGGCTTCTGCTAGACAGGATTTTTTGACGCTGGACGTGGATCCGGAGCCGGTGTCACTTCAGTCACCGGATTGACCGAGGATGCCACCACATCGTGCAACATGTCCTGGGTCACCAGGACAACGCCGTGGGCCGTGACGTGAAACCGCCGGCGATCCTGTTCCGCATCGCGCCCAATCACCATGCCATCCGGGATGTGACAACCCTCGTCGATGATGGCCCGCGAAATCTGGCAGCCCCGTCCGATGACCACACGCGGCAAAATGACGGAACGGTAGATTTCGGTCCGTTCGTCAACTGTCACATTGAAAAACAGCAGCGACTCACGGACCTCTGCTCCGGAAATAATGCATCCGCCAGCCACCATCGAGTTGACTGCAATACCACGGCGACCGTCCTCGTCGAGGACAAATTTCGCACTGGGCGTCTGCTCCTGATAGGTCCAGATCGGCCAGTCGTCGTCGTAGAGGTTGAGCTCGGGGCTGACGTAGATCAACTCCAGATTCGCGGTGTAGAACGCGTCGACGGTACCAACATCACGCCAATAGGCCTGCGCCTCCGTCTCTACACTCTGAAACGGATAGGCGTACACATCGCTGTTGGCGATAGCCTCCGGAATAATGTTCCGACCGAAGTCATGCGAAGTATCGGGATCCACAGCACCACGCTGCAAGACTTCCCGCAAATAATCGGTGCCAAAGACATAGATGCCCATCGACGCCAGCGCAACATCGTTCCGGCCCGGCATTGGCTCAGGATTGGCCGGCTTCTCGTCAAACCCCACGATCCGGTCGTGGGCATCTACAGTCGCGATACCAAACTGATCGGCTTCGGCCAGAGGCACGTGCACCATGCCAACAGTAATATCGGCTGAGCGGGCCACATGAAAGGCAATCATGGGCCCGTAATCCATTTTGTAGACATGGTCACCAGCAAGCACCAGCACCAGCTCAGGTGCGTGAGCATCAATGATATCGAGGTTCTGATACACCGCATCCGCCGTACCGCGATACCACATTTCGCCCAGCTTCTGCTGCGCCGGAACCAGTTGCACAAACTCGCCGAGTTCGCCGCGGAGATAACCCCAACCGCGCTGTACGTGCTGGATCAGCGAATGCGACTTGTACTGCGTCAGGACCAGGATCTGCCGGATCCCGGAGTTCACGCAGTTGGACAGGCTGAAATCGATAATCCGGTACTTGCCACCGAAAGGTGTTGCCGGCTTGGCGCGATAGGCGGTTAGCTGCTGCAGCCGTTGACCACGACCACCAGCCATGACCAATGCCATCGTGCTCTTGGTAAGTTGACTGACAAAGCGACCCGAACGGGCCGGCTTGGTACTTCTGCTGCCTGGATCGTAGATGCCCACGTCGTGTCCGTGTTCGATGCGATACCGGACCTCAATGTAACATCATCAGATCATATCCAGCGCATCAACCCCAGTTCATACGGATGCGACAGTTCGGCGTGCCAGGGAACGGCCCGGATGCCGTAGTGCAAAGCACCACACCAGGGTGGCTTGAATGCCAGGTGATAGCGTTGCACGCCGTCGGTCTGGGTAGCGACCGGTTCGAAGGGCTGCACAAAGACGTGATCGTCGCCAATTGTCCTCAAACCAGGACTGGCCGTGCCGCGCCCGGCGAACTGGCGCACCGGCACCGTTACTTCAGAACACAACTCGCGTGAGACCACACACTCAAGACGCACATCGACCGGATCGAGTCCATTGAGTACTACATCTACGTCGAGTTCGAGGCTGTCGCTGTAGTCAATGGTCTGGCTGGCGGTAGTAGCCAGTCGCAGTTCTACACCCGGCCAGGCGGCGCGGGCCCGATCCTTCCACTGCGCCAGATCTCGTGCTGCGGTGTAAGTACCGGCTGCCAGTTGTCGGCCCCGGCGGGCAGCAGGCCCATAATAGAGAACCGCATAATCGTGGACGACCCGATTCATGTTGAAGTGCGGCAGAATACTCGCCATGGAGCGCTTGCATTTGCTCACCCACCCCGGTGAGTAACCCAGTCGCTCGTCCCTGGCGTAGTAGAGCGGAATGACTTCGTCCTGCAGAATTTCATAGAGCGTCCGGGCATCGTGCCGGTCGCGTTCCTCGGGATCGTGAAGCTGCTTCGACGGTGGAATGGCCCAGCCGTTCTCGCCGTCGTAAGCCTCGGCCCACCAGCCATCAAGCACACTCAGGTTGATTGTGCCATTGATGGCTGCCTTCATGCCGGACGTACCGCTCGCCTCCATCGGATGGACGGGCGTGTTCAACCAGATATCAACGCCGGACGTCAGCAGCCGACCGAGTCCCATGTCGTAATTCTCGACGATCAGCAGTTTGCCGAAGAACTCCGGCAGATTGCTGACACGATACAACTCCCGCATCAGTTCCTGTGCCGGCAAATCTGCAGGGTGGGCCTTGCCCGCGAAGATGAACACGACCGGGCGATCTTCGTGATCGACAATTTCCTTCAGCCAACCCAGATCATGCAACAGCAGCGTTGCACGCTTGTAGGTGGCGAACCTTCGGCCAAACCCGATGGTCAGGACGTCCGGGCGCTGCGGATCCAGAAACTTGAGCAGCCGATGGATATGGGCCTCGGACATCTGGTTGCGGGAATGCTGCCGTTGCAGGCGATCGCGCAGACCCTCCAGCATTGCCGACTTCACCTGCTGGGCCACGTACCAGAATCGCCCGTCGGGAATGTCTTCGATCTGGCGCATCAACTCCCGATCCATAAGCTGGTAACGCCATGCCGGACCCAGATTGTGCTCCAGGAGTTCCGCCCACTCGGTTTGCATGAACGTCGGCACATGCACCCCGTTGGTGACGAAGCCGACCGGGTTCTCGGCGGGTGGAATCTCGGGCCAGTTGGACGCGGAGATTTCTGCAGTTGCCTGCCGGTGAATCCGGCTGACACCGTTCACGTGGCGAGAACCGGCCAGCGCCAGCCGCGTCATGTTGAAGCCACCCTGCGCGGCCGGATCTCCGCCAAGATCGAGCACGGTGGTTTCAGCAACACCGAGTTCACCGAACAGTTGTCGCAGGTAGTTCAGCAACAGCCCCCGGTCAAACATATCGTGCCCGGCTGAAACAGGTGTGTGCGTCGTGAACACGGTACAAGCGGCAACCGCTTCAAGTGCAGTATTGAATTCCAGGCCGCTGCGTACCAGCTCCCGGATCCGTTCCAGTATCTGGAAGGCCGCATGGCCTTCGTTGATGTGCCAGACATGAGGGCTGACTCCCACGGCGCGCAACGCCTTCACACCCGCGATACCCAGAATGATTTCCTGCTGCAGGCGGGTTTCGCTGTCGCCGCCATAGAGTTGCCGGGTTATCTGTCGATCTGCCGGCTGATTCTCTGGCAGGTCAGTGTCCAGCAGATACACATGAATACGCCCCACATCGGCACGCCAGGCCTTGACGGCGACCTGGCGTCCCGCCAGATCACACTTCACGACAACTTCGTTGCCGGCGCCATCCCGAGCCGCCTGGACCGGAGAATCCTCGGCCTGAATAGGGCTGTAGCTGACAATCTGTTGCCCCTGCCCGTCGATCTGCTGATTGAAGTAGCCATGACGATAGAGCAGTCCCACGGCCACAAACGGCAGACCCAGGTCACTCGCGGTCTTGCAGTGGTCGCCGGCCAGTATGCCCAGACCTCCCGAGTAGATCGGGAAGCTCTCGTGATAGCCGAACTCGGCACAGAAGTAGGCAACCAGATCATCGCTGGCCAGCGCAGCTGGTGCGTATCCGGCCGGCTTCTGCTCCAGGTAGGAATCAAATTCGGAGAGGGCCCGCCGGTAAGCTCCCAGAAAAGTGTCATTGCTGGCAGCCATCTCCAGAATCGACTGGTCGACGCAACGGAGAAAAACGCGTGGATTGCGGCCCGTTCGCAGCCAGAGATCCCGATCCAGCAGATGGAACAACTGCCGTGTCGGCCGGTGCCAACTGAACCAGAGGTTGGCAGTAAGGTCATTCAGCCGGCTGATGCGTTTGGGCAACCGCGGCTGTACGTGGAGGTCAAATTTCTGAGGATTCATATGGTGGGCCGTGATGGATTTGAACCATCGACCAACGGATTAAAAGTCCGCTGCTCTACCAGCTGAGCTAACGGCCCATGAATTTGCCAATGGACTAACAATGGAGTGCAAGTGAAGCAGGAATGGTGGGCATTCTAGCGATAGCGGGTTGGATCCGCCACGCCAGCGGCCTCAAAGCCGGCACGACGCAGTCGGCAGGCGTCACAGATTCCACAGGCCTCGCCCAGATCATTGGCCTGATAGCAGGATACCGTGGCACCAAAGTCGACACCGAGCTCGATCCCGGTCTGGATGATCTGGGCCTTGCTCAGGTGCAACAAGGGGGTATACACCTGCACGGGGTGGCCTTCTATTCCGCGTTTCGTGGCCAGGTCCGCAAGTTGCTGAAAGGCTGCAAGATATTCCGGGCGACAATCCGGGTAGCCCGAGTAGTCGACGGCGTTCATGCCGGCGTAAATCCGGTCCGCTCCGGTAACTTCTGCGTAGCCCAGGGCGATTGCCAGAAATATGGTATTCCGGGCCGGCACGTAGGTCACCGGTATGCCGCTGGCAGCAGCGACCGGCACGGGCACTTCAGGATCGGTTAATGCGGAACCGCCGATGTCATCCAGCCCGAGCCGCACCGTACGGTGCGCCACAGCGCCGAGCTGTGCCGATAATTGCCTGGCTGCATCCAGTTCGGCACGATGGCGCTGGCCATAATCGAAGCTCAGTGTGTGACACTGATAGCCATCGCGCACGGCGAGTGCCAGGCAGGTGGATGAATCCAGACCACCTGACAGCAGAACGACCGCCGCCGATACGGGTTTCACTTCAATACTCAATGTGGCATCAGTGTCCCGGTGTATCGCCCCAGAGGTACTTGTGCAGCTGCACCTGGAAGCGTACCGGCAATTGATCAGCCAATATCCATTCAGCCAGCTCACGCGCTGGCTGCTGCTCCCAGGCCGGCGAGAACAGGACTTCGCAGCGACCGGTCAACGCCTGATCGCCGAGCTGCTGTCGCGCCCACTCGTAGTCCTTGCGATCACAAATCACGAATTTGACCTGGTCGTCCGGTTTGAGGTGCAGAAGGTTGCTCATCAGGTTGCGATGGGATTCTCCTGAACCGGGAGTCTTGAGATCCAGAACCACCATCACGCGTGGGTCGACTGCCGCAATATCGACGGCACCGCTGGTTTCCAGCGAGACGCTGTAGCCAGCATCACCGAGTGCAGTCAGCAGGGCCAGACAGCCGGGTTGCGCCAGCGGCTCACCGCCGGTCACGCATACGTGCCGGGTTCCGAACCGGGCAACCTGGGCCAGAATGTCATCTACGCTGTGACGCGTTCCACCATGAAAGGCGTAGGCGGTATCACAGTAGGCACAGCGCAACGGACATCCGGTGAGGCGTACAAATGCCGTGGGATACCCGGCTGGCCGCGCCTCGCCCTGCAGGGAATGGAAAATTTCTGTAATACGCAGTGTGGACAATAGCTGACTCCCGCGACCGCCGTTGACGACGGTGGCCGGTAACGATGCCGGCGCTAGACGCCTTCGCTGGTCATCCGTTCGAGCCGCTGACTGGCGAGTCGTGCCGCGGTGGTTTCCGGAAATTCCGCCACTACCCGCTTGAGTGCGGTCCGGGCCTCTGAGAAGTGTTTCAGTTCGTAGTCGCAGTAGCCGATTTTAAGCAGCGCGTCCGGGATCTTGCGCGACTGCGGATACTTGTCGACTACCACCGTAAACTCGCGCAAAGCCTTGGCATAGTTCTGGCTGACGTAGTGCGTTTCTGCCAGCCAGTATTGCGCGTTGTCCGACAATGAACTGTCCGGGAAGGCAACCATGAACTGCTTGAGAGCAGCGCTGGCCTCCTTGTATCGTCCCTGCTTCAGCAACTCGAAGGACGCCTGGTAATTGGCACGATCTGTGCCACCAGGAACCGGCAACTGTCCGGGCTGCAACTCACCACCATCCAGAACACTGCGTGCATCGGATATATCTGCCTGACGCTGGCCAGCTGATTTCTCGAGCGCCTGCAGACGCTGGTCGACGTCCAGGTACTGCTGCTTCTGTGCGTTGCCAGCCTGCTCCAGACCGAACTCCAGCTGTTCGACCTGGCCACGCAGCGTCTGGATTTCCTGCTGAAGCTGTTCGACCTGCTTCAGCAGGTTTACCAGCCCTTCGCTGTCCACGACCCGCTCAACACGGGTCAGGCGCGTGTCAAGCTCTGTCTGCCGGATATATAACGGATTCTTCTCCGGCGGCTCCAGCAAGGTACAACCCAACACCAGGCCAACGACAATCAGCCCAACAACAGTTCGGCCAAACCTGATCCGACGAAAGGCAGTGGTCCGCATGACAATCAGGGTCCGTAAACGATCTCGACGCGGCGATTCAGCGACCAGGCTTCCTCATCGCTACCAATAACTGCGGGTCGCTCCTCGCCAAAACTGACAGTGGAAATCTGGCTGGATGTCGCGCCTTGCAGCAAGAGTACGTTGCGCACAGCCTGCGCCCGCTTTTCGCCAAGACCGATGTTGTATTCCCGGCTGCCCCGTTCGTCGGCATGCCCTTCCAGACGGATATGAGCCGTCGGGTTGGCAACCAGATAGCGACTGTGAGCCTGCAGTATGGCGTTGTATTCCGGCTTGACGTCAAAGCGGTCAAAGTCGAAGTAGATCACCCGGTTTTCCTGTGATGCCCCAGGGCCGCCCAGGGCCCCGCCCGATCCGCTCATGGACCCATCCAGGCTGCCACCCTGGCCCATGCTGCCATCGTTGACGCCGGACGATGCCGCGCCGCTACCGGCCGCGGCCGCCGCTGCCGAGTCATCCATCGTCGATTTGGAGGGCCCCGCACAGGCTGTCACCAGGGCAACAACCAGAACAGCAGCAAGCGTCCTCAAACTAGTCATGCACATAAACTCCTGAAAGTGATCAATTCGGTGAAAAAGGTGACCATGCCGGCTCCCGGACATCGCCCTCGACTGCCGAGATGCGTTGTTTGATCCGGCCGTCGGCGCTGACTGTCGCGAGCACTCCCCGGGAACCCTCGCGGGTAGCGTAAATCAGTACTTCTCCATTTGGTGCGAAACTCGGTGATTCATCGAGCCGGCCATCCGTGAGCACCTGTATGGTGGAACGCGCCAGATCGAAGAGTGCAATTCTATAGTTGCCGCGGTCGTTATGCACTACGGCGAGCTGCTTTCCATCCGGAGAAACCCGCGGTCGAGCGTTGTAGCTGCCCTCGAAAGTGACACGCTGAATCTTGCCGCCATCGCTTGGCACCCGATAGATCTGCGGGCCACCGGTTGCATCCGACGTGAAATAGATCAGCTGGCCGTCTGGCGACCAGGCCGGTTCCGTATCGATTGCCGGACTGGTGGTGAGCCGGGTCGGCATCTGGGCACTGATATCCAGGGTATAGACATCCAGATTGCCATCCTGCCGGGACAGGGCCAGCGCCAGCCGTCGCCCGTCCGGCGACCACGCTGGCGCCCCGTTCACACCTGGACGGGCCGAGACCCGCTGGCGGGTGCCCGAACGCAGATCCTGAACGTAGATCTCGGATCGATGGGCTTCAAAGGAAACGTAGGCCAGCTTGCGCCCATCGGGGGACCACGTCGGCGACATCAGGGGTTCTGGCGACTCCACCATGACTTTGGGATTCTCACCATCGGCATCAGCCACCACCAGCCGGAAGCTGGTTTTGCCGGCAATGCGGCCGCTGCCACGAACCACCGTGATATATGCGATTCGCGTCGAAAAGATGCCGCGAATGCCCGTGAGCTTTTCATAAATGATGTCTGCTGCACGGTGGGAGCTCCGGCGGAAGTCTGCAGTCGTGGCAGGCTGCCGGTAACCCAGCAATTGCTGACCACGCAACACGTCAAATACCTGGAACTGCAGGTCATACTGCCCTGCACCCGTCTCAACAACCCGCCCGATGACCAGCACATCGGTGTTCTGTATACGCCAACTGCCAAAATCCACTTCTGCACTGCTAGTTGGGCGCTGCAGCATGTCCTGGCGATCCATTGGTGCATAGCGCCCGGAGCGGGCCAGATCCGCCGCAATGATGGCCGCTGCATCCAGCGGCGGCGGTGTGCCGGAACCCTGCCAGCCGAAAGGAACGACGGCGACAGGAATCGCCTTGTCGACACCTTCAGTGATCTGGATCTGCAGTTCGGCCCGGACCGGACCCGCTGTCAGCGTCCCCAACACGGCAAGCAGCATGACGGGCAGCACGGCAAGTTGACGCATCATCAATTATTCCTGAACTTAGGTAGGCCCTTGCGTGGCACTCAAGAGCCACGCCAGTGAGCGGACCGGAAGTGGCTATTGTTCGGGTTTGAAGGTAAAGAGCAAGTTGCGTTCGAAGAGGGTTGGGTCATCGGGCAGCGGCAGCGGCGACGCGCGCAGCACCGCAGCCTCGATCGAGCGTCGGACAGCCTCGTCGCCGTTGCAGCGCCCGATGCGGACGGCGGCCACGGTACCGCCCGGAATCTGCGTCACCTGGACCTCGCACTCCAGCCCAGGCTGAGCACCCGGTGGTTTTACCCAGTTTCGCTCGACCCGCTGTCGAATCAGGGTGACATACGCCTCCAGCGCCCCTGAATCATGCGCAGCAAGCAGGCGATCCTCTTCGGCGATCTGGCGCGCCAGATCGCGTTGAGCTGCTGCTTCGGCGGCTTTCTGCTTCAATTCTGCTGCTTTGCGCTCATCGGCTTTCTTCTTTTCCAGCCTCTCCTGCTCAGCTTTGGCCTGCTCAGCTTTGGCCTGCTCAGCTTTAACCTGCGCAGCCTTTCCTTCTCAACTCTGGCTTTCTCGGCCCTGGCTTTCTCAGCTTTGGCCTGTTCTGCCTTGGCCTGTGCTTCTGCCGCCTGTGCTGCCTCGCGCTTCCGGGCCTGTTCAGCCTTCGCCTGTTCTGCCCTGGCCTTGTCCGCCCTCGCCTTTTCTGCGCTGGCTTTCGCTGCGGCAGCTTCCTTCTCGACCTCCTGCTGCCGCTCTCTGACAGCGCGGTCCTCCTCAATGCGGGTTTCGTCAGGAAGAACTTCCGGCTCCGGGGGGAGTGGCTTGATCTGCTCAGGTACGGGCTTGTCCGGAGCAACTGACGCCACGCGCGGGATGGCATCCGGATCCACGACTGTTGCCTTGATTGCCAGCGTCGTCGCTGGTGGCGCCCGATGGATGACGATGCCGCCGGCAAGTACCAGCAACAGCAATACCCCATGGCCCAGCAGAGACCAGAACAGCGCTTTGTCAGTGCGTGCCGAACCCGCACGTGCTCCGGAAGCTAAACCTTCACGCATCGTCAGCCTTTGTGCTCAGCGCGAGCCTCGCCGCGCAGCGGGCGTTTCCGTCAGGAAGCCCACATTGGCAGCTCCCGCCTCCTGGAGCAGTACCATGGCCTCAACTACGGCCCCGTACGTCACGCGCTGGTCGGCTTTGACCAGTACCGGAGTCCTGGGGTTCCGTCGTAATACAGCAGATGCCAGCTCCACCACGCGGCTCGCCTCTATAGGCGACGCTTTCTCGTCCCCCACACTGAGGAAGAGGTCGCCCTCCGCATTGATCGACAAAACCAGTGGCTCCTGGTTCGGTGGCGTAACAATCGGATCTGCTGACGCCTGCGGCAACTGCACCTCGATACCCTGGGTCAGAAGCGGTGCAGTCACCATGAAAATCACCAGCAGCACGAGCATGACGTCGATATAGGGAACGACGTTGATCTCGCTCATGAGCCGCCTGTGTCGCGACTTGCGCATGAACTCAGCCCTTTTTGCCGGCCGGTGCCGGTGTCGTCGGCGCTGCCTGGCGCGCGCGGGCATGCGCGTGCCGCTCCAGTACGCTGAAGAACTCTTCGATGAAGCTGTCGTAGCGCACTTCGAGGCGACTCACTTTGTCGGCATAGCGGTTGTAGGCGATGACAGCGGGAATAGCTGCAAACAAGCCCATCGCGGTGGCCACCAGCGCTTCGGAAATGCCCGGCGCCACTACCGCCAGTGTGGCGGACTGCACGTTACCAAGCCCTCGGAACGAATTCATGATCCCCCAGACCGTGCCAAACAGACCGACATAAGGACTGGTCGAGCCAATCGTCGCCAGCGTCGACAAACTTTCCTCCAGCCGATCCATCTCCCGCATCTGCGCCACATGCATCGACCGGCGGACGCTCTCTAGTACATGGTCGGCAGCCATGCCCGGCTGCTCGGTAAGACGACGGAATTCGCGGAATCCGGCTTCGAACAAGCCGGCCATGCCGGACGGCGGCTGACCATCACGGGTGACGTCGCGGTAGATTGCTACCAGTTCACCACCTGACCAGAAACTGCTTTCGAAGGCATCGGATCCGGCGACCGCCTCCTTCAGCACCCGGCGCTTGCGCACGATGATGGCCCAGGACGTAATGGATGCTGCCAGCAACAGCAGCATGACCAACTGCACAATCAGGCTGGCGGACAGGATCAGGTCAAGCAGGGACGTGTGGGCCGGCATTGGTCAGGACTCCTTGTGTTCAAACAGGTCGCGGCCGGCGTCCGGAATCGCGTGCGATGGCTTCAGACCAAAGTGCTGATAGGCCGTCCGCGTTGCCATGCGGCCACGAGCGGTACGACTCAGGAATCCTTGCTGGATCAGGTACGGTTCCAGGACATCTTCGATGGTGCCGCGCTCCTCGCCGAGGGCTGCGGCCAGGGACTCTACACCCACCGGCCCACCGTCGAAGCGCTCGATGATCAGGAGCAGCAGACGCCGGTCGAGCAGGTCGAATCCATTGGGGTCCACGTCCAGCAGGTCCATGGCCGACCGGGCTGTGTTTTCATCGATACGGCCGTTACCCTCCACCTGGGCAAAGTCACGTACGCGGCGCAGCAACCGGTTGGCTATCCGCGGTGTGCCTCGCGACCGGTCGGCCAGTTGCCAGGCCCCCGCATCATCCAGTGGCACGTCGAGTATCCGCGCAGACCGCAACAGAATCTGGTGCAGGTCTTCCCGGCCATAAAACTCGAGTCGCTGAACGATGCCAAAGCGATCCCGCAGTGGCGACGTCAGCAGGCCCGCACGCGTTGTGGCACCAACCAGTGTGAATGGCGGCAGATCGAGCTTGATCGATCGGGCAGCCGGGCCCTCGCCGATCATGATATCGAGCTGAAAATCTTCCATCGCCGGGTAAAGCACTTCCTCAACTACCGGACTCAGGCGGTGAATCTCATCGACAAACAGCACATCGCGCGCTTCCAGATTGGTCAGCAAGGCGGCGAGATCACCGGGGCGCTCCAGGACCGGGCCCGAGGTGTGGCGCAGGTTCACGCCCAACTCATTGGCAATGATGTGGGCGAGTGTTGTCTTGCCAAGTCCGGGCGGTCCGAAAATCAGGCAGTGATCCAGTGCTTCGCCGCGCTGCCGTGCCGCCGCGATAAACACCTGCAACTGACGTTTGACAGCAGCCTGTCCCACATAGTCCGCCAGCTTCTGCGGGCGGATGGAGCGGTCCATCTCGTCATCCGGCAGCGCGCCAGTCGATATCAGCCTGTCATTCATGGCGAGGAATCATCAGCTCTTGGCCGCTGCCGCTGCACGCAGCACGGCCCGCAGCAAGTCTTCGGTAGATGTCACCGACTCAGGCACCCGTTCGAGCATACGGCGCGCTTCCGGTGCTTTATAGCCGAGCGCCAACAGGGCATCCAGCGCTTCTGCGCGTGGTTCAGAAGGCCTGGCTTCACCACCCGCCACTGTCATGCTGCCTGCCAGGGCGGGGTGGCGTACCCGATCGCGCATTTCAATAACCAGCCGCTCGGCTGTTTTACGGCCGACGCCAGGCAGCCGGACCAGTGCCGCAATATCTTCGGAATCTATTGCTCGTACGAAAGCCTCCACGCTCATGCCGGACAGTACGCCCAGCGCAATCTTGGCACCCACGCCACTGACGCGCAGCAGATCACGAAAGAGGCGGCGCTCAGCTTCGGTCGAGAAACCGAAGAGTGTGTTCTGATCCTCGCGGACCAGCAGGTGAGTGCGCATATGAACCGGCTGGCCAACATCCGGCAGGCGAAAACAGGTCGACAGGGGTGCCTCGACTTCATAGCCGATGCCACCAACCTCCAGCAAAAGAAACGGCGGCTCTTTCTGCAGCAATACGCCCCGGAGGGAGCCAATCACCGACGCAGTCCCCGACCACCCTCGCGCGTGCGGGTACGTTGTGGGGAACGGAGCGCCGTTACTGCCCCTGCCACTGCAAGCCGCGCTGTCAACGGCCGGGCATGTGCATGACACAGCGCGACGGCCAGTGCATCAGCCGCATCGGCTTGCAGGGGTTCCCGGTGATTCAGCAGTACAGCCACCATGTGCCCGACCTGGGACTTGTCGGCATGACCGATGCCGACGATTGCCTGTTTGATGGCCCGCGCCGCGTATTCGTGGATCTCGGCACCGGCCGCAAAGGTTGCGCAGATGGCGGCTGATCGAGCCTGCCCCAGCTTGAGCGCTGAATCCGCATTGCGCGCCATGAAGACCTGTTCCACAGCAACTACGACCGGATGGTAGTGGGCCATGAGTGCCTGCACGCCAACAAAAATAGCCTGCAGCCGGGCCGGTAACCCGCCATCACCGGTCCGGATGCAGCCACTGGCAACATGAACCGAGTGACGACCGTCGGAGTCGATAATGCCAAAGCCCGTGATGCGGGACCCGGGATCGATGCCGAGGATACGAGTGGGGGCTGTCAATTCACCCACCTCATATCAGAAGTGGAGATTGAAACCTATGTGCATTCCGGTATCGAACTTGATAGACGGTCGTTTGTCATAGTCCGCTCCGGTGTACCGGGCACCCACATAGACCTCTGCCTGACGGGTAACGTTGTAACCGAGGTGAATTGACGTATCCACATACTTTTCAGCATCGCCGCCGCTGAGCAGATCGGGCGCCCAGTAGTATTCACCGTATACCGAAAATCGATCGTAGCCGGGCACAATCCAGCGCAACGATCCGCCAATTCCCAGGGCGTAGCCCTCGCGCTTCGAGCCTTCACCGTCCAGATAGGCAAGCCGTACACCGACGCCGGCGGTCAGCTTCTGGTGGTTTGGTGCCGCATCGCCGGTCACCTGCAACCCGGCGTGAACGACGTTGCCTTCGTCCGAATCACGCAGCCATCCACCATCCAGGCGCAGGCCGTTGCCAAGTGAATTGGCATATCCGGCCCGAAAAGCACTGTTACTCACACTGAGATCGAGCTCGTGGGCCGTGGCCGGCGTAGCCAGCAGCGTCAACGTCACCAGAATGCCGGAAACCAGGCCGGCAGAGAATAATTTTCGCATAGAGCACTCCCGCAACAACGGGCGCATCATAACCGAATTGGTTTCAGCGATTAATGGCGTGGAGCGCCCGTCGATCGACGGCCAATGCCGCTTCGTGAATGGCTTCGGTAAGCGTTGGATGCGCGTGAATGGTCCGCTGCAGGTCCTCGGCACTGGCTTCGAATTCCATGGCGACTACCGCCTCGCCGATCAGCTCGCCGGCCATCGGCCCGACCACATGCACGCCCAGGATCCGGTCCGTGGCGGCATCTGCCAGGATCTTTACCAGGCCTGCTGCCTGCTCCATCGCACGGGCCCGGCCACTGGCTGCAAAATTGAAAGTGCCGGTTTTGTACTCTATCCGTGCCTCTTTCAATTCTTCCTCGGTCTGACCAACCCAGGCAATTTCCGGCGCCGTATAAATCACGCTGGGTATGACTGCATCGGTCATGTGGCCCGGCAGACCAGAAGCAGTCGAATCACCTTAGCGAGCGCCCTCCTCCGAGCCCTTGTGCGCCAGCATCGGCCCGCGAACCACATCCCCACGGCCCAGACGTTGGCTGCCGAAGTCAGCACTCGTTTGCCACGTCGATGAAGCCGTTCGTTCACTGTGACGCCTGCCAGCGGGGTCCGGGCAGATCGTGCGTATTCGGGCGTCGACCCACCGCACGAACTATCACAGCTTGTCGACCCGGGAATGATACCCGCGTTCATCGTCATATGTCAGCGCCACCCACGTTCGCGCTGCGCGACCAACCGTCACTCTGGCGCCCAGCCGGACGTCCAGCCCCTGCTTTTTGAACTGGCGCTGTGCTTCCTTGGCGATCTGCCCGTCGGCGAGCGCCAGAAAGCTGTCCAGCGCTTCAAGCACCGTCACCTGAGCGCCCAGTCGGCTCCAGACACTGCCCAGTTCCAGGCCGATCACACCGCCACCGATTACCCCGAGTCGCCCGGGCACCGACGACAGTTCGAGCGCACCCCAGGAGTCGAGAATGAGTTTGTCGTCGAATTTGGCGAACGGCAGTTCGATGGGTGTGGAACCGGTGGCCAGCACCACATGCTCGGCTTCCAGCAGTTCGGGTTTGCCGCCATGGGGCGTGAAGCGCACCTTGTTGCCGGGCAAGAGATGGCCGGTACCGAACAGACCCGTGACCCCGTTTGCCTTGAAGAGGCCCTGGATGCCACTGGTGAACTGCTTGACGATGCCAGCCTTGCGCGCCTGCATTGCCTTTAGATCCAGTTCCGGCTTGTTGATACGAATACCGTGGCTGGCAAATTCTGTTCCCGCGCGGTGAAACAGTTCGGAAGACTCGAGCAGAACCTTGGACGGGATGCACCCGGCATTCAGGCAGGTGCCGCCGAAGGCCGGCGTATTGTCGTGATTCCGCCAGGCATCGATGCAGGCCACACGCAGACCATTCTGGGCAGCGCGTATGGCGCCGACGTAACCCGCTGGCCCACCACCGATCACGACAACGTCGTATCGGCTGCCGCCGGCTGGGCCGGAAGAACTCTTGCCGGGCTTTGTGCCGGCCGTGGATGCTGATTTAGCCATGCTCAGACGCCCAGCATCAGGCGGGCCGGGTCTTCGAGCGCCTCTTTGATCGCTACCAGAAACTGCACAGCCTCACGCCCGTCGATGATTCGATGATCGTATGTCAGCGCCACATACATCATGGGACGAGCGACCACCTGCCCATCTGCCACGACCGGCCGTTCCTGAATCTGGTGCATGCCAAGAATGCCGCTTTGGGGTGGATTGAGAATCGGGGTGGACAGCAGCGATCCAAAAACGCCGCCGTTCGTGATGGTAAACGTACCGCCGGTCAGGTCGTCCATGGTCAGACTGCCGTCGCGCGCCCGCTGGCCAAAGTCGTTGATCGCCGCTTCGATTCCCGGAAAGCCCAGGGAATCGACATTCCGCAGTACCGGCACAACCAGCCCGCGCTCGGTAGAGACGGCAATACCGATGTCGTAGTAGTCGTGATAAACAATCTCATTGCCTTCGATGGAGGCGTTGACGGTCGGGAAACGCCGCAGTGCTTCAATCGCTGCCTTGATAAAGAAACCCATGAAGCCAAGGCGAACACCATGCTGCTTTTCGAAAGCGTCCCGGTACCGCTTGCGCAGATCCAGGACTGCTGACAGGTCCACCTCATTGAAGGTCGTCAGCATCGCTGCGTTGTGCTGGGCCTCGACCATCCGTTCGGCGATGCGGGTCCGCAACCGGGACATTGGCACGCGCCGTTCCGCACGCTCGCCCGCCACACGTCCACGCGCAGCAGGCTCCCGGGTACCGGTGGCAGTCGGCCTGGCAGCGTCGCTAGCTGGCCGCGGAGCACCGGACGGAGTGCCCGCGCTGCGTTCCGATGCCGCTGCCTTCACGACATCTGACTTGAGAATTCGCCCCTCGGGGCCAGTACCTTGAACTGTCGCCGGATCAACACCCTTTTCCTGTAGTGCGCGGCGTGCTGCAGGGCCCGTCTTGCCGGCATTGCGACCGGCGCTCTGGCTGCTGCTGTTTCCGGAACCGGAAGGTGCTTCTGCCGGACTCTCAGCCTTGCCTGCGGGTTTGTCCGGGGCTTTATCCGTGCCTTTGGAATCGGTCTTTGATTCGCCTTTGGCCTGGGCCGCTGCCGGCTCAAGCACGGCAAGCAGTTCGCCACTCGTGACGACGGTACCGCCCTTGATGCGTATCTCCTTGAGAATGCCGTGCACCGGGGACGGAACTTCGAGCACGACCTTGTCGGTTTCGAGGTCGGCGAGATTCTCGTCGCGCTCCACCGTATCACCCGGCGATTTGTGCCAGGCCACCAGGGTGGCGTCGGTTACGGATTCGGGCAATTGCGGAACTTTGACTTCAATACTCATATAGGTACCAATCTACCGGACTTCAGCCGTCAGTGCTGCCTCAACCCGCGTTTGCTGCTGCTGGACCTGGAGTTGGAAAATCCCCGGTGCAGGTGCTGCAGCACCCGGCCTGCCGGCATAGAACACTTCTTCGCCCTCAGGCAGGGGCCGTTGCAACTGATGGCGAATCTGGTACCAGGCACCCTGATTCTGTGGTTCTTCCTGACACCAGACAATCTCGTGAGCCGCCGGATAGCGAGCAATTGCCGCAGCATATTCATTGGCCGGAAACGGATACAACTGCTCAATCCGAATCAGGGCCACGTCCACCGCCGACTTGGCCCGGACGCGCTTCCAGGAGGTCAAAATACACTTTGGCCACTGCAAAATACGATGCGTCGAACAGCACCTGGATCCAGTTCATCAACTTCCGGTATCACAGGCTGGAAACGTCCGGATATGTTTCAAGCGGCGAACTGGACAGCCGGTGGCGAAGCAGGCTCTTGGGTGTCATCACACAGCGGCTTGCGCAGCGGCCGCAACATGTCGGCGCAACATGTGGAACATCTGGGCCGGTGTCGAGGGGACACACACTTGCATGTTCAGTTCGGCACAAAGTTGCAGGAAGCGTTCGAGCCGCGCCGATGAGTGCTCCGGCCCCTGGCCCTCCTGACCATGCGGCAGGAACAGGGTCAGGCCACAGAGGCGGCCCCATTTTGCCTCCCCGGAACTGATGAACTGATCGATAACCACCTGCGCGCCGTTGGCGAAGTCGCCGAACTGGGCTTCCCAGATAACCAGCGTGTCCGGGTCGGTGGTGGAGAACCCGTACTCGAAGCCCATGACCGCCTCCTCGGACAACAGCGAGTCGGTGATCGTGAAGGCATCGCGTCCGGCACCCGGCAGATTGTCCAGCGGCGCGAAGGTCTGGCCGGTTTGCTGGTCATGCAACACACAGTGACGATGGAAAAACGTGCCTCTGCCGCTGTCCTGGCCCGTCAGCCGCACGCGCGTGCCTTGCCGGATCAGGCTGCCGTAGGCCATCAGTTCGGCAAAACCCCAGTCCATCGGAATTTCGCCAGCTGCCATCCGCTCACGATCCGCAATGATTTTGGCCACGCGGGGATGCAGGGTGAATGCAGCCGGGACTGTGCTGATCTCGTGCGAGAGTTCGGCCACAACAGCCCGGTCAATCGCGGTGGGCTCCAGTTCATCCCAGTCGCCCTTCTCGTAGCGGGACCAGTCGACGGTATATTCATTGCCGATCATGCCCAGCGTCGCTTGTGGAAGCGGCTGGCCGGCCTCGACCCGCTGACGATAGTCTTCGTACAGTCGCTCGGCCTCCGGTGCATCCACAATGCCTTTTTCCATCAAGGTCTGGGCATAGATCTGACGCGTGGTCGGGTGCTTGCGAATGACCTGGTACATCTCGGGCTGGGTTGCTGCCGGCTCATCGGCTTCGTTGTGCCCATGCCGGCGATAACAAAACAGGTCGATTACGACATCCTTGCGGAAAGTCTGCCGATACTCGAGCGCCAACCGGGTGACGAAGACCACGGCTTCCGGGTCATCGCCATTCACATGAAAAACCGGCGCCTCAATCATCCGGGCAATATCGCTGCAGTAGAGTGTGGACCGCGCGTCCCGTGGGATCGCTGATCGTGTAAAGCCAACCTGGTTGTTTACGACTATGTGCACGGTGCCGCCCGTCTTGAAACCACGGGCCTGCGACATCTGAAAGGTTTCGGCCACGACGCCCTGCGCCGCGAATGCCGCATCACCGTGAATCAGAACCGGCAGAATCTCGTTACCATCATCACCCCGCCGCTTCCTGCCGGGCTCGTACTGAGCCCGCACCACCGGATCGACGATCTCCAGATGTGACGGGTTGAATGCCAGCACAACATGCATGTTGTCGCCAGGAGTCCGTACGTCCGGAGGAAAAGCCCATGTGGTATTTGACGTCACCCGATCCCTTGATGGGGTCGGGTCGTAACTCCCTCGAACCTGAGAACAGATCCTGTGGTGCCTTGCCCAGCACATTGACCAGCACATTGATGCGGCCGCGATGGGCCATGCCGACGACCATTTCCTGGATTCCGGCAGCGCCTCCCTGTTGAATCAGGTCGTCCAGCAACGGAATAAGGCTGTCGCCACCTTCAAGCGAAAAGCGTTTCTGGCCCACATACCTTGTGTGCAGATAACGCTCGATACCTTCGGCTGCCGTGAGTTGCCTTAAAATGTGACGGCGCTCGTCGTCGGTAAACGGGTTCCCGAGCATGCCGCGCTCCAGCCGTTCCCGGATCCAGACCCGCTCCCGACCTCGCGACAGATGGGCAAAGTCGGCGCCGACCTTGCCGCAGTAAACCTTCCTCAAGGTCGCCAGCAATTCGCGCAGGGTCATCCGGACATTGGCCTGCCCCGCAAGGTTGCCCACATAGAACACCGTATCCATGTCGGCTTCGCTCAGGCCTGCATAGGCAAGCCGCATGACGTTTGGTTGCCTCCGCTCCAGCAGACCCAGAGGGTCAAGATCGGCAATCTGGTGGCCACGCAAGCTGTAAACCTGAATCAGCCGGGAAACGCCGGCCTGCTTTTCGGTCTGTGGCCCCCCTTCGTCGTCGTAACCGGTGAGGTCCGGGCGGTCAAACACAGGAATGGCAGATACCAGACTGGCATCCGGGTCACTCGCCGTCGGTGCGTTGGCAACGGCACCATGCGCTACAGACAGGAGGGCCGAAACCGGCAGCCGGCCATCGGCTGGAACCTGTTCGGCAAAGAATGCCTGCCAGTGGGCAGGAACGGCACCTGGATCCTGAAGCCAGCGGCCGTAGAGATCTTCAACGTAATCGGCATTGCCGCCAAACAGCGGTGAAGCAGCGTAAATCTGTCGCAGAGTCTGACTCATGTAGGTTCCGAACCATCCGGAGGCGCCACTATAAGTATGCCGTGGCGAGGATCAAGAGACAGCGTCATCCAGGGAGTTTGCGTCAGGGACGCCAGGCAGACGACATCGTCGTAAAATATTGTGCAAATAGCCACAACTCCCACGCGATCAGCACGGCATAACCAGCACATAGTACCTGCAGTACACGAAACACCGGAATGATACCGAGGAACTGCCGCCGGGCCGCCACACCCAAAACAACGACGCTGACACAGGTTACGCCAATCTTGACCGCCAGAAAGCGCTCAACATCGTGGGTAATGAGCTGGCTCATGAGAACGTTCATCTCCTCGACACCCACTGCGAGCAGATTCAGCGTAAACAGCGCATCCGTGCAGCACATCAGGACAATGGCCAGCGCGATATACAGCACCCGCGGCTCATGCCAGTCCAGAAACAGGCGATCTTCGTCGCCGTCTCGTCGGGCAGAGCGACGGCGCGGCCGGAAGCTGCCATAGGCGATGGACCACAGCGAATGCCGGCGTCGCTCAGTCGTCCGCCGGTTGGGCGTGGATGCAGCTGCAGCGCCGCCAGTGTGGCTGGCACGTGCAAGCCAGTCCCGCCACGGACTGCGTATCGGTTTGCCGGGCAGTTGCTCGCTCACGAACCCACTAACATCGGTGACAGTCCGGGGATCATAAAAGGCCAGGTCGACGTACGGACGGACTCAGGTCGCAGTTATGTCGGACTCAGTGCCCGGCGACCGCCCAGCACCACCAGCGCCAGCACGAATGCACCGCCCAGCAATGTCAGTGGAATCCCTGCCAGCTCCGGCAGACGGGTCCAGCCAGGACCGGCATACAGGGCAAGCGCCGCGCCAACATAGCCCAGACTGATCAGCCAGCGCGCGCGACGGCTGAGGCCGAGCCCGTGCATCTGGGTAATCACAAACATGGCCAGGCCGCCCATCAGGAACATCCGCCAGCTGTGACCGGCAAGCCAGGCCACCATCGCGCCGTGAATGGCAAAGGTCACCTCAAGGCTCACCGTCCAGCGGCGGTCAAGGTGCGCCCGTGTGTAGAACAGGCTTCCCTGCAGCATAAGCAGGAACATATAGAAGAAGCCGAACAGATGCCCCCAGGTGTCCTCCATCGGGTGATACCAGAAGGTGTAGATGGTGGCCCAGGCAAAGTAGTAGCCGTGATAGCGGCGCAGAAACGGACCAGCACGCTCCATCCAGGCCGACCCACGGCCAAACACCAGACCACGACGCCGGTTCTCCATCACGAGAACCGCAATCAACAGCAGAATCACCGACCACTGGGCTGTAGCCTCATGCACATCCTGAGCCAGCCCGTCATACCAGACCTGGGTCTGCACGAAATGCAGGCCGATAAACACCGCATTGACAGCCAGGGCCAGCACATTGAAGCGGTGCAGGCCGGCCGTGTAAGCCGGTCGCTGTTGCTGTGCACTCCAGATCAGCCACCAGATCGTTACCTGGTGCACGGTATAGCCGGCCCAGGCAGTGGCGCGCGACCAGACATCCGGAACCTGCAATTGCCACTGGTACCAGAATCCCGGCCGCTCGGGCGTCAACGCACCGTGTGTCAGCCAATGACTCCCGGCATAGGCGATCAGCCCGGTGAAGGCCAGACTGAAGACTATGCCGCCCCACAATGCGGTGGCGCTGCCTCGCGGGGTGGCTGCAGTGGCGTAGACCGTTGCTGATGTACCGTCAGTCGACATGGGCGCTATCATCCTGATAGTTCGTTCGCTCTGGCAATTCAGATGTCAGCGCACGCCACATCGCGGCCACTGGACATCGCCATGCTCGTACCCATCGCCGTTGCTACCGATGCCGACGGGCAATTGCGGGCCTGGGCGCCCGACCTGCCACGTTGCGACCTCCGGGGACTGACGGAGCAGGAAGTGCTGCCACGTCTCCGGCTGGCGCTGGAAGCCGAGATCACTGAACTGTTGATGGCTGGCGAGAGGCTGCCGGATACCCGTGCTGGCAGCCCACCGGATCAGGCGACCGCCAATCCAGACGTACGCTGGTTACACATTCATATCAATATCGCCCATCTGACCGCCCTTGCCAGGCATCAGGCCGGTCGCTAGGCAAGGCGTTACCAGGGAATGTTTTCGCCGTTGTAGCGCGTGAAGCTGCCAGTGCGATCCAGGCTCAGACTTTCGATAACCCGACGCAATCCGGTCACACTGACTTCCACATCCAGCAACGCAGAACTGCCACCCAGGCGAGTCTTTACGAAGCCCGGACAGACGGCGGCACAGACGATGTTTCGGGAGCGTAGCGCCATTGCCAGCATGGTCACGACCTTGTTCAGCGCCGCCTTGCTGGAGCAGTAGGCGAAGGTGGCGTACTGGCCTTCCACGTTCGACCCTGTAGTACTCGACATGAAAATGACCTGGCGGCCGGCGCTCGCGGCCACGTGCTCGACGAAGGCTTCCGTAACCTTGGCCGGCGACAAGGTATTGATTTCCAGCACCTCTCGCCATGCGGCGTAGTTGATGGTGCCAAAGTGCTGTTCGTGCAGCCGCGTCCGCTCCGGATCCCGCGGACCGATATTACCGGCATTGTTGATCAGCAGATCGATCGGCTGACCCTGGTATCGACTTGCGAGAGCGTCAATGGCCTCATGGTCAGTGACGTCCAGGGCCTCAACCTGTACCCGGGCAGGGTACTCGGCGACTACAGCGGCCAGTTCGGTTGCCGCCTCAGGTTTGCGGCAGGTGGCAATCACCCGCGCACCGTCCCGCGCGTACTGGCGGGTCAGTTCCAGCCCGATGCCACGACTGGCGCCGGTAATCAATACGACTTTCACTAAAACCCGCTCCTGATCAGCCACACGGAGCCCACAAGGTACAGCAGGTAGCACAGGCCATTAATGGTCAGATGGTAGATTCGCAGACCACCGTACTGCAGATGCCAGCGCAACCAGGCGGCTGCCGTCAAGGTCAGCACAAAGGCGAACACCACGGGAGTATCGGCCTGCCATGGCGTGCTGAGCAGGCCAAGCGCCGGCAACAGCGTGCCCTGAAAAACCATCGCACCGGTCAGATTGCCGACCGCGAGGGTGTCCTTGCGGCGCCGGATCCAGAGGATGCTGTTCACCTTTTCCGGCAATTCAGTGGCAATCGGAATAATCAGCAGCGACAGAATCAGCGCCGAAATCGCCAACAACTCGGACAACGACTCAATGGTGTGGATGAACGCCTTGGCTCCACCCACCAGCAGGCCCAGGCCCAGCACCAGTTGCAGGATCACGACCGGCAAGGAGTACGGCATACCGGCCCGACAAAGGAACATCGGCCGATCGGCGGAAGTGCCGTGACCCTTCTCCACCAGCTCGTCCGAACTGAGCAAGGTCAGCACCACGTAGTACAGATACAGAAGCACAAGCACGACGGCGAGGCTGCCGCGAATCAAACCCCCATAGGCCCAATTCGCCGGCGGCAGCAGCCCCAGCCCTGCCAGCACAAAGGCCAGCAAAAAGAAGTTCAGATCCCGACGCGTTCCGGTCGGCTCAGGCGATATGTCGCCGCGCGCTCCCCGCTTGCCCAGCGCCGCGACACCCATCAAAAAGAATGCCAGCGTGGCCAGCATCAGCGGCGCACCCACGATCGCCCCGGTGCCGATGGCATGGTTGGTTGCCTGATTATCCGTACCAGCCACGATCGCCAGCACCGGAACCATTGTTTCCGGCATCGCCGTGCCCACGGCCGCAAACAGCGAGCCTGTGACGCCTTCGGATATCTTCAGCCGTTGCCCGAGGTGCTCCAGGGCATTGGTAAACACCTCGGCTGCAACGAGGATGACGAACAGGGAAGCGAGAAGGAGGAGCCAGATCATGCGAGCGCGAAGCTTCGACTTTCTGCGCCGCTGCGTCAATGCAGCATCAGGACTTGCTCGTGCAGATTCGTGACGCGATCGCCTGAACTGACAATGGCGGCGCAGCAAGATATAGCATCCGGCCGGCACGGATACCGGCATTAAATGAACGGACGTCTGTCGTCCCGGCCAGAGCACTTGTTGACAGAAACCACAAGCCAGCCCGCAGTGCCTGCATCCGCGGGCACTCTTCTTATCTGCTGATCGCCATCGTGGCTGGCAGCGTTTTCCTGGCAGGCGTCACTACCGGGCTCTTTCTGCCACAACCCGCCATTGCCAAGCGGGCTGTCCGCGAAGTCCGCGATTTGCGCAAGCAGCTCTCGGTGAACGATGCGCAGGACAGCCGCAACTTCAAGTTCCGGGCGATAGAAACCGCACTCCATTCGCTGGAGATGGCCCAGATTCCCGTGGGCACGTTTGCCGGCGGTGGTGGTGCACTTGCACGTACAGGCACAACGGTACTGTTCACCGATGCACTGGGCAATCTGGGCTATCTGCGCCCTGAAGCCAACGGTACGGATTACGAAATCCGCCATCTGGCAGCAACTGTACCGATGAACCGGGCCGGCCTGCTGAAGAGTGAATTTGCCAAAGACCCGGAATTCAATATCAGCTATTTCCGTACGCTGGAATTGCTCGCTGTTCCGCGTAGCGATGGGCAGTTCGACCTTTATGTGAGCCATCATCGCTATGCCGACAACTGTATTCAGTTCGTCGTCAGTCGTGTCGTGCTGGCCGAAACACCAACGGGCCTGCAACTCGACGCATCGAGCTGGGACGATGTTTTTGTGGCAAAGCCATGCATTCCGAAGAAAGCGACCGGCCATCCGTTTGCCGGCCATGAATCCGGGGGGCGGCTTGCGCTGATTGGTTCCAACAGCTTGCTGGTCACCCTTGGCGACTATGAATTTGACGGCGTGAATGGCCCCTACAAGGCCTCAATGGATCCTGCGACGGATCTTGGGAAGACCATTGAGATCAATCTGGATACCCGGCAACGAACAATCTACACGAGCGGCCAGCGCAATCCGCAGGGTCTGTACATCGCCCCGGATGGCGTCGTCTGGGAGACCGAACATGGGCCGCATGGCGGCGACGAACTGAATATTCTGAAACGCGGCCAGAACTATGGCTGGCCGGAAGTCAGCTATGGGCTCAATTATGGCTTCCCGAGTCGACCATGGCGGGCGAACACGCACCAGGGCCGACACGATGGCTACACCAAGCCGGTATTTGCGTTCATGCCAAGTATCGGCATCAGCAATCTGCTCGAAAGCACCGGCGAGGAGTTCCCGCTGTGGCGTGGCGACCTCCTTGTGACCGCGCTGAAGGACCGGTCGATCTGGCGGTTGCGCTATGAGGATAATCGCGTCATTTACAGCGAGCGGATCCCCGTCGGCGAGCGCGTACGCGATCTGGAGCAACTTCCATCCGGCCAGCTCATGTTGTTGACCGACGATGCCAACATCTTGTTGATTCGTCGCAAGGACGACGCTGAGCCAGGCGCACCGCGAGTGGCGCAACGCTCTGTTGCCGTCAGCGGCTATCGTGCCTTCAATCAGGCACTCGCTCAGAAACCGTCGACTAACGAAGGCCCGGAAGCGAACCTGGCCTTTGGCCGATCGGTGTTTGAATCCCGCTGTGCCGGCTGCCACACCGGAACACCCGGTACCACCAACGGCCCCCCGCTCCACGGTGTCGTGGGCCGCCGTATCGGCTCAGTGGATGGTTTCCCCTACTCGGACGCCCTCGCCGGCGCCGAAGGCATCTGGACCAGACAGCGACTGCTGGATTTCCTCTCGGATGCCAGCCACAACTTCCAGGGCACCACGATGCCGGAAGTCGTGCTGCCCTATCGCGTCTACGAACCCGTCGTCGACTATCTGGAACAAACCGGCTAGCGCTTCCCGGCATCTCCGCGCCACCCCGGATAGAACGGCGTGTAGCGATCAGTCAGCGGATCCTCGGGGATATAGCCGGTACAACGCGGCGGACGGGTAGCACTGCGCCGCGCGTAATTCAGCGCACTCGGCGCGACCCACGGCGCCGGAAACCGCATGCCGAGTGCAGCCGATACGCAGGCAATCACCTGCGCACTGACAAAAATTGCGTAATTCCCGTAAAGCGTGAGGTGCGTCAGGCCAATCAGCAGATTCGGGATGTGACAACCCAGCGCCTTGATCTTCTGGGTCATTGGCGTGTCGTGCTCCGGCGCGATGTAGTGGTCCCAGTAGATGTTGTGCCAGTTCGGCTGCCAGAAACCCAGAATCACGAACGTCGTAAGCCACGTCCCCCACTCCGGCATGCCAAGGCGTCCGGCCAGCAGCCACACCGACAGGAACAACTGCCCCGAACTGGATCCCCAAAGAAACCCGAACAGGGCAGAGACCAGCCGGTTGCTCCGGCGCTCGAATACCGGCGTGAAGTACGACCACACACCGCTGTACGCAATGAAAATGAAGAGGTATAGCCCGGCTGTAAACCAGCGCCACCCGGGATTTGCCAGTTGTTCCGGTGTCGCAATCGGCTCGGCCAGCAAGCGCCATGCCGCCGCTCCACCAGGACAGCAGATAGCAGCAACAGAAATAGATTCCGGCGCGCAGCCAGGCAATCCGGGGGTAGTAGATGTCCCAGGGGTGGTGGCGATAGCGGAGGAACCACGTGCTGACCAGGACCAGCAACAGGATCAGGAGTACGACGGCAAACCAGTCGAGAACGTTCATGCCTGCTTCAACCGAGTACAGCCCGCTCGGCACGTTGCAAATCATCCGGCGAACCGAACAGCACCAGCGCGTCACCAGTCTGCAGGCGCGTGTCCGGCGCGGGACGCAACCGCCGTTCACCGGATCGGACCAGCGCCGTAACCACTACACCGCCCAGGTCGAAGTCAGCCAGGGTGGAACCAACCGCCGGACTCTTGTCCAGAAGCACAATAGATCTGAGACTGTGACCTCCCCGTTCTTCGCTGCTGTCCGCAATGACATCGCCTTTGAAGAACTCGCGCAAGAACCGGTAATGACTGGTCCGCTGCTCCTGTACGCGCCGCATGATGCGGCCAACCGGCACATTCAGCAGGAACAGCACCTGGGATGCGAGCATCAGTCCCGCCTCCAGGGTTTCCGGCACAACTTCCGTTGCGCCTGCTGCAATCAACTCATCCACGCGTGAGGCGTCACGGGTTCGTACCAGTACCGGCAGGTCGGGACGTTTGGCTTTTACATACTCCAGCGTGCGCCGTGCGGCAGCGAAGTCTTCATGGCTGATCACCAGCAAACGCGCGGACTCAAGACCCAATGCATCGAGCATCTCCGGTTCCGAAGCATCGCCGTAGTAGACAGGTTCCGCCGCATAACCCGCCTCCTTCACGCGCGAGGAGTCCAGATCCAGCGCCACGTACGGCAGGCTTTCCTGTTCCAGAAAGTGCCCTACACTTTGCCCGATGCGTCCGTAGCCGCAAATAATGACGTGATTGCGCACCTGGCCAGCCGCACCAGGGTCCATGCGGGGCGCAACGAAATCTTCCGCCGATAGCACTTTGCCAGCAAACATTCTTGCGATTGGCTGATTGTAGCGAATGAGCAGCGGCGCGCTGATGATCGAAAACAAAACCGAGGTCAGGGCAATCTGTGCCGTGGCCGGATCGATCACGTCGGCCGGCAGGGCAATGGCAAGCAGCAGAAATCCGAATTCACCGCCAACGGCAAGCATCAGGCCGGTGCGCCAGGCAGTCAGCGAATCGACGCCGGACCGACGCACAATCAGCGTGACGATGATGATCTTGCTCGACATGAGCAGGACTGTGCCTGCCAACGCCCAATGCCATATGGCGGGAATCGTCGACGGATCAAACAGCATCCCGATGCCGATGAAAAACAGTCCAAGGCCTACATCCCGAAATGGCCGGATGCTGGCTTCAACCTGATGACGGAATTCGGTTTCTCCCAGCATCATGCCGGCCAGAAAGCCGCCAAAGGCTATCGACAGCCCCAGCTCCTTGATATCCAGGCCGCTGTCAGCGAAATCCAGCAGCACGGTCAGCGTAAAGAGCTCCGCAGACCGACGCTCGGTAACCAGATGGAAAAACGGCCGCAACAACCAGCGGCCCACGACGAAAACCGCGGCAAAGGCCGCGACCGCCTTGGCGATCGCGATGCCCAGTTCCGAGCCAAGTTCAATGAATCCGAACGAGGTGCCCAGCACCGGAATGATCACCAGGAACGGCACGGCCGTTACATCCTGAAACACGGACATGGCGGTACCCAGCCGCCATGACGGCTCATGTCCTCACCTTGTTCGGCGAGTTGCTTGCTGATGACCGTCGTTGATGACTGGGCGAATACGGCACCGACTACAAACGCCGCTGCCGGCGGCACGCCGGCAGCCAGGCCACCACGCCCACCAGCGTTGTGGTCAGGACAATCTGTGCCGTGCCCAGACCCAGCACCACATTCCGCAAGGCATGAATCTGCGGCAGGGAGAAGTTCAGGCCAATCGTAAACAGCAGAAAGACAATGCCGAACTCGGCCAGTGGCATTGATCGACTGGCTGTCAATGACCGGCCCCATGGTAAAGGGCCCACAATCACACCCGCCAGCAGGTAACCCAGACTGGTAGGCACGTGCATGCGCTGGAAGGCCACGATGATTGTCACCGCAATCGCGAGCAGCAGCACAATCTGCGTGAATCTGTTCCATTGAGGCCTTTCAGGTCCTTGGCTGACAATAACTGCTTCGGCGGGCAGCGACGCTCCCTCGCTTGCCGAGGGCCAACTTGCCAAGGTATCAACTGGGCGGAAAATCGGCTAGCAGGTCAGAAGTTAACCAATGGCTTCGGCCGTCTTCCGCCTAGCCCAACCCATTACGCCAAGAGCAGAGCCAAAGAGCCAAACCGCGGGAGGAGTTGGCACAACGTCTACATATACCTGAAAAGCACTGGCAATCTTGCCACCCACAAAAAATGTCGAACTGCCAGGGAATCGAATCGCTTGATTACCAATCCACGATGGATATTCATCAAACGTCCAGTTGGCGCCGTGCCAAATAACATCGCTAGTTTGATCTGTCTCTACTGTAAGCCAATAAGTTTGGCCAGCTTCAAGTAGCGGAGTGTCGGCCGAAGTCAACAAAAAGGGACCGACCTCTTCGGACTGCAGTGGTATTTCTCCAGCCACGAAAAATGATTCGATCGGTGAACCGGGCGTGCCACCAGCATCGGCACGGACGTGAAACGTCACCGCAGTTGTAGCAGGGTTCGATGTGGTGCCAATGGCTATGCTAAGTTCAGATAACCTTCCAGTTTCAAAGGGCGAGAAGGAGGCACCAATCTCTCCGCCATTGCTGGTCTCAAGGCCACCACTACCCCACACCCAATAGGGATACGAAGAAAACGTGTCATAAACAAGTGTAGCCGCTTGCGCAGGGATTGCGGCCGCGCAAAGTGTCCATGATAAAAGTGTTGTTCGAAACATTTTTCCAATCCCCGCCTTCTACATGAAATGGGATCAAACACAGTCGTCTTGGGTTAGCCGCGACACTATGCGGTGGAGCAGGAATATTAATTGCGTCCAGCGCCTGAGACCCTTGTAGTGATTTCCAGCAAGACGACGCCACTTAACAAGGAGATAAAGGCAACTCGACATGCGGCGAGATACCTGTGTGAAAACATGATTACTTTCCGACGCAGCGTTGTTTTCAGATAACGCTACCCCAAGAGGTTAGGAGATGCATCACTAGGCTGAGCGGTTAAGTTAAATCCTTAAAAGTCCTCAGATTCGACAGCGGCCAGAGATGCCCCAACGATACCCCACGGCTCTCCGGCCAGCGCTCCGCCCCGCCCTACCGGGTACTTCGCGCCCACTGAACGCAAAGAAAAATGTGCCCCGACCAGGATTCGAACCTGGGACCTTCCGCTTAGGAGGCGGACGCTCTATCCCCTGAGCTACCGAGGCGTGGCGGCAGAATTCTAGCGCACGCCGCTGGCAGCTTGCGCCTTGTCCGGGATGCTCTCACTGGCCAGGGCGCCATTGAGCAGCGGGAGAAACGCTGCCTCAAAGGCCGCGGCGTCCTTGCCGCCCTGCAGACGGGCATGCACCTTGCCATCGCGATCGAGGACATAGCTGGTGGGCAGGACTTCGTTCCACGCACGGTCGACGACGCTCACCATCGCGTCCATGTCGTGTGACATCCGCAGTAGCGTGCGCAGCTCCGGAAACCACTTGCGCAAGAAAGGGACGCACTACCGTTTCACAGATCGGAGGGATCGTCGAGAGACACGGGCAACAGCACAAATCCCTGGTCGCGGTATTTGGCCTGCAGCGCTATCAGATCCGGCAACTCCTTGAGGCAGGGCCGGCACCACGTGGCCCAGAAATTAACGAGCACGACCTTGCCCTTGAGCTTCGCGAGCTCGGCCTTGAACTGAATCGGATCGGCCGGGACGATGGTTGCGGCAAGTTCCGGCGTTGCAGCCCGCAGCGAGCTGACGCCCGGCAGGGCCAGCAGCAACAAACAACAACAGGCCAGGGTCAAAGCCGGCATTTGTCGGTGACTGACCATCACAGTGCAGTCACCCGCGTGACGTATACGACCTGGTCCTGTTGCCAGGCGAGCCACGCGCTGCCATCCGGTGCAATATCAAATTCCGGATAGGCGGCGGTACCTGCCGGGGATGGCAGCTCGGTCACGGGCGAAAAATTGACACCGTGATCGGTAGACACCCGCACAAACACCCGTCGACCGCTGTCGGTCTTGCCGTGCCAGGCGATATACACGGTGCCGTTGGGGCTGGTGGCCAGGGTTGGCGCATCCGACACCGCGGCGCCCGGATGCATG
Source organism: Gammaproteobacteria bacterium (assembly GCA_041396045.1). Classification (GTDB taxonomy): domain Bacteria; phylum Pseudomonadota; class Gammaproteobacteria; order Steroidobacterales; genus SHZI01. The sequence goes on from JAWKZI010000004.1 coordinate 79,416, forward strand.
GCAACGGCCGGTTCAAAAGAAGCACCGCCATCAGTGGAGCGGGAGAAATACACGCCGGCCGGGTCGCGACCGCCGGTATACGAGGCCGTGTACACATTGTCGCCACTGGCGGCGATCGCCGCGCGCTTCAGCGGGCAGCCATCGATCTTCCATTGCCCCTCGCCCACGCGGACTTCGTCGCCGAACGGCGCAGTCGGGCTGGAAGCCGCGCCGACGGCCCCATCACGGAAACCACCGGGATAGGTCTTGCGATTGGAGAGCAGCACCCGGTCACCCACCGTGGCAGCGGCGAGCTGGCAGCACGGGCAAATATTGTTGGCATAGGCGATGGTATCCGCGCCGAAGGTAGCACCACCGTCGCGGGAAACAGCGCGCCAGATTGCGCCGGCGGTGTCGGTCTCTTTCATGGCGCGGGTGTCGATCCAGAAGGCCTGCACATCATTGCCATTGGCGATGATCGTGCCGAAGGCATGCGCCGCCGCAAAACCGCCATGCATCACGGCACTCAGATCGTTGGTGGCCGGTGAATTCAGGGTACGGCCCGGTTCGAAACTGGTGCCGCCGTCGGTGGAGCGTGTGTAGCGGGCGACCAGGAGATTCTTGCCATCTGCACGCTTGTCGTTGGCGGAATAAAAGACATGGATGTTGCCCCGACCATCGATATCGAGTTCGGGTTTGCTGATCGCAAATCCCCACACTTCCCCGTCACGACTGTTGACGCGCACCGGTGCACGCCATGCGGCCACCACGCCGTCTTTCGTCGGCGCTACGCTTCGCCGGTACCAGAGCTGGTCGGCCGCAGTGTGGGTATGTCCGGCGGCCTTGTCCTCAGCAGACATTTCAACCGGCGCCTTGTCGATCCACAACATGTGCACCGTGCCATCGGCACCAATCCCAACGTCCGGCCCCATGGCCCGACCGTCGGCAGCACTCACTGGCAGCGGCGTACCGAACTGTACGGCCGGCGCTGCCTGTACAGTGCCCGCATGGATGACACCGGCAAGCAGCAGTACGCTGCTGAATAGCCCGGCCAGTCGCAACTGTAATGATCGAATCTGGGAAGATCGCATGGCATGACCCCGAATTTGACTCCGCTGCAGAGTATAGCTGCGTGACACCCGAACGTTTCCGTACCCTTAAACAGGCGCTGGACCGCCGCCAGCCGGATCTGACCGTGCTTGCCGACGAGGTCCACAAGCCGCACAACATCGCTGCATTGCTGCGAACCTGCGATGCTGTGGGCGTTTTTTCCATGCATGCGGTCGGGCCTGGCAGCGGTTACCAGCGTGGACGCCATATCTCCGGAGGCACGGCACCGCGCATCGGCGTGCGTGCCTGGCAGCATCTGGAAGTTGCCGTGAATGCCTTGAAACAATCAGGTTTTCAGATAGTTGCCGCACATTTAGCAGAGAATTCCGAGGATTATCGCGAGATCGACTACACCATTCCCACGGCGCTGTTGTTCGGTTCGGAGTTGCGCGGTGTATCGCCGCAGGCTGCCCGGCTCGCTGACCGCCACGCCCGGTTGCCGATGCGCGGCCTCGCCGCCTCCCTCAACGTGTCCGTGGCGGCTGCACTTTTTCTTTACGAGGCCGCCCGCCAGCGCGAAGCGGCAGGCCTGTATACCCGTTGCCGGTTGAGCGACGAGGACTACCACCGGACCTTGTTCGAATGGAGTCATCCGGACATTGCTGCTCGTTGCCGTCGACGCGGACTTCCCTACCCGTCGCTCACCGAGGACGGCGACCTGGCATCCAACCCTTTTTCGGACAGCTAGCCTTTGGAGGCATCCGACGCGGACGGCATCAGTGGCATCGCGCGCACACCGTAATGCAAGCGCAGAGTTTTCACTTTGCCGTACCACGGGATACTGACGATGTAGAGATTGTCGTATTCGGCATTGGCCAGGGCGGGGACATTCTTGCTGCCCTGGAATCTCGGAATCAGTTCCGGCAACACCGATGGCGAGGTCACGACCAGCACGATATCGCCCTTGTAGTCCTTGAGGATGTGATTCGCCACACCACGCATGTTGCCGGTATCCACTTCCTGGATCGGCAAATTCAACTCCCGCGCCAGTGGCTGGGCAGTCTCCTTGAGGGCCCGTCCCGGACCGACCAGAATCGCATCCAGCCCCTGCACCACGTCGGCATCCCTGAGCACCCGCGATAGTTCTTCAGCGCGGACCCGCCCGGCGGGACCAGTTCGGATCTTCGGCCATGCCGGACAGCAGATCAGCATTGCTGACCAGAATAACCGTGTGGTGGTCGATCAGGTCTGAAGGAAAAACGCCAGACCGAGGGCCAGCACCATGAAGTGCAGCAACAGCGCCTGCGCGCGCCGCTGCCGTCGCCGGCGTCGTCGGGGATCCATGGCCATGATGCAGCTCCTCCCTACGCCCGGCCAGGATCGTCGACCGTCTTGAATTCGGCCTTGCTGATCCAGAACCGACGCTTTCGGAACGCTGATCACCGCATCGGAAACCGGATCGATGAATTCAACCACGCCGTTGGACCGCCGCTTGATCTTCTTCTCCGTAATACACCCGGCTGGGAAGCCGGATCAGTCACCTGATAGTAGCTGGCCCAGCCCATGACGTGCGGCATCGAACAACCATTCAGTCAACAGTGGCGCCACAATCACCAGGCCGGCCAGCAGATAACGGAAAACTACGCATGATGGCCAAATCTCCCAGACTCACAAAAGAGCTAAACAAACCAAGGCTGGAAAGCCAGCTGGCGGAGAGGGAGATTCGAACCCCGAACCTTGCGGTTCAACGGTTTTCAAGGGGGCTTTCGCCTCCCTTGCGGCACCATTCGCAACCCACCGGGCCATAATAATTCAACAAGTTACAGCAACGCATTATTGCGTACTGGTGGCCAATTGTGTGCCGGTAGTCATCAAAAAGTCATCAGTGACGGCCGGGCGGCGCCCTGGTAATCGTTTCACGTGGAGTCGTTCAGTACACCCGGCGATTGCAAATATCAGGTGCGGCCGCTCGGTGTTGGCCTGGGCGGTGGGTCGAACTCACCGAACTCGTTTTTCTGCTTGGGCGTTGTTGCCAGACGCTGACGACTCGTTGGTGTGAGGCCCAGCTCGCTGGCACACAGTCGGAGTTGGGCGACCAGTGCAGGCAGGACTGGTGCGCCGAATTTACCGGCGGCCTGCACATCGGCAAATAGCAGTGTGTACGCGAGCAAGATCGCCGCATCGCCTTCAGTCAGCAGTTCGGATGGCGCGAGCACTTGAACCACCCTCCTCCACTCTTTTGCCGGCAGCTCCGGCAGCCAGTCCGGCGGCTCCAGCGTGGTCGGCGGCAGCATGGGCTCCTTGTCCTTTGCCCCGTGGCGGTGCGGTCTGAAGGTGCCCCGCATTTGCAGCACGTTGTCTGGTAGGCGGCGGCGGCTCATGTTCTAAAACTCCGAATTGGCCATGAAAAAATCTGGGCATCGATCTCGGTCGCGGTCAAACTCAGAAAAACGGCAATGGGGCCTGTGCAACGCGAGCAGCCCTTTAATCGCGCAGGCGGCGAGAACTCACAGGTGGCCAGGATCAGCCCTCCCTTATGCGGACTTATGCGGGCACGAGCCAAATCAGCATTCCAAGCTTCCGGCCGAGCGCCGCCGCTTTCGAAGCGGCGCCTGCACCTTCGCAACGACGGGCGCGAAGCCAGCACCACGCACGATGATGCGCGTGCCATCCTGAAGCCGCACAGTCTGCTCAAGATAGTTGCCCGCCGCGTCGCCATGAATCGACCGCGGGCTGTCGGGGTGTTGCGAACCTGGGGCACTCACCGACCGCTCTCCCTTCTCTAAGGACGAATTCCGATCAACCGCCCGAACGATGCGCCGTGTGCGAGCTGCACATCAGTTCGGAGGCTGGCGAGGAATCCGGTCTGATAGTTGCCGGCAAAGACTTCGGTGAGCACTTGAATCTGCAGGCCAGTACGAAGGCCGACCAACATGTCGGGGAAGTAGCCAGTAAACGCCACGCTGCAGTCAGAACTGGTTCCTAGCGTTTGGTTCACTGGCACGGATGTGGTTGTCAGCCACGGCGGCATATTCGCATTGGTACCCGGCTCCAGGATTGAGCCACCTTGCCAGGCGTTGCTCCTCAAGTAGTCGGGAGGAGCAAGCCAATGGCCATCGGTCGCCTGCATCCCGGCAAGGGCAGCGAGCGTTCGCGGGGCCATGATCCAGCCTGTTGGCAGTTCCGCATTGGCGTTATCCATCGCCAGGCGCAGAGCGACGAGCTTCGAGAAGTCCGCAATCGATGCCCCGTTGCCCGTGCCCATGGCAACTTCATTGACGCCGGTGGCGGTCATCAGGCCCTTGGGTTCCGGGGGTGTTCCCGATCCGACGAGCGCCGCCTGGTCCACCTTGATAGCCAGCGATCGAGCAAAGGCATTGGTCAAGGCGTCGCCCAAATTGAGGGAGTCCTCGATCAGCTCTTTCGAAGATTTCACCAACGACGTCAGGGTGCGCGCCGTCAGTTTCACTTCCGAGAATGTTGGATCGCTATCGGAAATGTTGCCGTTCTCCGAGTGCCAGCTAGCGACTGGATCGGTGTCTAAGCGAGCCAGGCTCAACGTCGCCGAGGTCATCGGGACGGTTGTTGCCCCAGCTCGAAATACCGCAGTTTTCGCTCGGAGGCGGTCGATAATCGCAGCGGCTAGCGGAGTCGGTACGCTATATCCGCCTGCACTGAGCGTCCCTTCGGCCAGGGCCCGCCGCTCAACGTCGGTCTGTGGCCCGGCAATCAGGGCACGACAGAAACCGCCGAGTGTGAGGCCCCGCCATTCCGCCGGGTCGTAAGTGCCTGCCAGCACTTCGCGGAACGATTCATTGGAGCGCAGCGTGCGTACAGCATTGCCTTTGCCGTCGGTCCATTCCGACTCGAGCTGCTCAGTGGTGTTGCCCTGGCCCGGTAGACCGAGTGGTACCCGGTTGCCGTGTGCATCCACGATGTAGCGGTGTTGGATTTCGTCGAGCTCTGCCGTGCCGCGTTGGATCTTGTCGGTGCGGGCGATCTCTGTCTCCAGGCGTTCGAACTCCGCCCGTGCAGTGTCCCAGTCTCGTTCCTCGGCGGCGGTGATGTTTCGGTTGGCGTTCTTTGCGCGATCGTTAATGGCGCGCATGGTTTCGGCCGCAGTGCGAGCAGCCGCCCGCAGTTCGGTTAATGAAGGCATGAGAAGTACTCCGTAGAGTAGTGGACCGTTCAACGGCCCTTAGTCATCGAGTCGACAGCAGCGCTGCTGTATCGATGTCCGCGCCAACTGCCGACTATTTGCCGGTGCTCAACGCACGGGGCAAACTTAGACCACGGTCGACCGAATCACACGCCGCCAGCTCCGCGTCAATGTTTCGGCGGCTCATGTGCCACGCCAATCAATCCATCGGCCAGCCTGTGCAACATTCGGCGCACTTCGTCCGTGCTTGATAGGTTCGCGAAAAGCGCCAGGCTTGCACTCAGCAGACCGCCAGCAACTTCTGCCGGCTTGCACTCTTGTCGAATCAGCCCGGCTGAAAGCTCTATCGCCGCGTCGTGGATGCGGCGAACTCGTTCCTCGGCTTCGTCGTTCGATTGTTCGGCTCGCGATGTCATTGTCAGTTCCTTTCAATCTGGATCGGTCCAGGTGCCAGCGCTCGGCGTCAGCCCTGGTGCGTAGGTCGCTCTGTATCGAATCCTGACCGGCGGCTGTGGGATGTAGGAACCCGGGCGCGAGTACTTCCACAAGCTGAACTCGCCGGGCCTTTTGGTTGGCGCCACGCGCCAGGTCGCGGTTGCATTGAGTCCCCAATCGCGAATTTCGGCGACTTCCCAAACCGACAGGTGTCGCCCACGTGCCGGGACTTTTTCCAGCAAGACTGGCAGCAACTTCGGTGGGCGCTGGTCGGCCAGGGCTTGCAGGCTCAGGCCGTTCTTTTTGGTGGGCGGCCGTGGCGGCGGCTCAGGGTGTTCCGCCAGCCAGGCAACTAGGCCGGCTTCATCCACGAGGAATCGATGGCCGGCGTATCCGACAACCCCGCCCGCCACCATCCCGTTCGTACGGCCCCGGTGAACCCAGCGCTTCACCACGCTGCTATCCAGCTCAGGGTGTCGCAGCAGGAACTCCCTCACCGATATCAATTTGCCGCAGTCCCAGGCCCGTCGTAGGCCGCCGATTCGATGGCGTCCTGCATGGCTTGTTCCACTGTCGTCGGCGCATTACCAATTCTGGCAACCATCATCTTCGTCAGGATTTTCAAACCGCTCGCCAGGGCCAGAATGTGCTCGGCGTCGAGGGGCTCGCTCGCGGCAGCGTCCAGGGACAGCGAAAGGCCATGGATGGCCCAGAGCAATTCCTCAGACGGGACTGGCTCTTTGCCTACGCTCAAGCCTGAGCTCACGATGCAGGCATCAAACTCCCGCACAAGGGGCGCGGGCCCCATCAATCGGTCTATCAACAGTTCACGCGGTGCTGCGCTGGTTCCATTGGTTGTCTTTGACATGGGTGCTCTCCTCGGTAGGTTTTCGCATAAAGGCCCAGTGCGGGCCGGGATTTGGATCAAAGCTGTCACGAGCCAGGTCGCTGGCAGCCAGGAGCATTCGCACGGCACCCGCGCTCAAGCGGAATGCCTGCGCGATGTCGTACGCCGTCAATCCGGCGGCAGCCAGGCGCTGCGCCTCGCGGGCAAGTACTGCAGGATCGTCCGGGCGGTGTAGATCCTCACGAAATGGGTGGCCGTCTATGGTCATCGAAATGCACGAGCTCATGGGATTCCCAGTCGCACCTATGACAAGCATGTCAGGCTCCTGCATTTAGGACGTACGCGCACGCGCACACATACGTATGAAATGCAGGAGGTTGTCATGGTTGTCATTCCTGCCACGCGTCACCGGGTTTAGCGGCGATACCCTTCCAAAATCGGCCACGGCCATCCCGACCCTGAGTGAAGCCGGCCGACTCCATGCGGTCGGTGAACTCAGCCTGCCGCCCGATCGGTTCCCGAGCGCTCTCGGCGTACCGCTTCCAGCTCGCAAACAACTTCGCGGGCGGATCCCACTTGTCGGCTTGCCACGCTCGCAGCTTTCATCCAGCCAGGCGCCGAATGTGTCCTGCACTCCGAAATAGCTGGCGGTTGCCTCGCGGACGCGGCTCGGCGGTGCCAAGCCACGAGACTGGTAGTCGAGACAGCCAGCCAAAGCCCAATTGAGAATCCCGGGCCACTCCTGCCGCAACTTCTCAGCAAGGTCTGGGTCACGACGTTCCGGCGGAATCGTCACCGTGAACGGGATGAGGAGCAGTCGGGCGCGCATCGCCTCGTCTACTGACCGCAAACGTGGCCGGTGATTACCGGTGACGAACAGCTTGAAGGTCGGCTGAAACTCGAAAAAGTCACCACGCATGAACCGGGCGGATATCTTGTCGCCGCCGGTGAGCGCTTTGATGCGGGACGCATTCCACTGGCGCCCCTCTTCCGTCTCGCTGGCGATTACCAATCGGGCCCCCGCCAGGCCAGCCAAGTCCGTTGGGTGCCGTTCGCCACGCGTCTCTGTAAATGTTTCCATCGGCGCCGTCTGGGCGTAGTCGCCGAGCATCCCCGCGATCACGGTGGTGAGTACTCCCTTGCCGTTGCGGCCGTTGCCGTACCCGACTGCCAGCATGTGCTCTCGAATGGATCCGGTAAGTGTCAGGCCGAAAAACCGCTGCAGAAACGCAACGAATTCATCGTCGCCATCGGTGATCACGCGTAGGAATTCAATGAACTTCGGGCACTCGCCTGCCGGTGTCACAGCCGTCTGTTTGGTATGTAGCTGGGTGGGGTCGCTCGGTGTCAGGCTGCCGGTGCGCAGATTAATCACCCCGCCCGGTGTGCACAGCACCCAGGGGTCAGCGTCCCACTGGTCCGAAGTCGTCGCCCAGGCACGTTCCGACTGGCATAGACGCTCGACGGCCGCCACTGTCTGGGCACTCCGCAGTCGCTTACGGGTCGGCTCGTCGGGCGCGTCATTCCTCGATCGCGTCCGTAGGAAGGCGCGAATGTCGGCGAAGATGGCTGCCGTACTATCGTAGCGCCACCGCGAGCCGTCCCACTTCAGCCACTTGTTCCGGTCGTGCACGCGTCGATAGCCCCCATAGGTGCGGACGAACCAACGGGCCAGGCCATCCTCTGTCAAATCACCGTCTGCCTGCTCCGCAGCTTCTGCCAGCGCTTGATTATTTCGCCCATGGCCGGGGTGCTGGTCTGTCGGTACCACGCGGAAAGGGCCGGACATTGGTGCCTCTGGGCTCACACCAGCGCCCCGAGCTGCTCAGCGAGCTCCGCCGCCAATGCCGCCTCGGCGCTCACGACCTCATCACGAATGGATTCGTCGATACGTGCCCGAATGGCGTCTGCCAGGATACTCGCCAAAATGTCCGGCGGCAGCGCTTCCACCTGCCAGGTTTCGCAACCTTCGAAACGGCGCCGGTCGGTTGGTTTGGGTGGTGCGGACGGCAGACGATGCGAGTGAGCCTGATCAACTGTCACGGCAAGGCGTACAAATTCAATCGGAAACTTCAGGCCGGCGGCGCCAGAAATGAATGCGTTCACGTCAGCGGCCAGCGACTCAAACACATGAATACCGGAAGGATCATGGTCGCCGATGTGCAGAACAATGGTCGGGAATTCCCCCAAGGCCATCGCTTGCGCGTGCTTGACGGTAACGCTATCGAAGCCCCCCGATGAGATCACCGGAATACTGTAGGGCCGCCCCACCCGTTCCAACTGCGGCACCATGCCGCCAGCTTCGCACCAGATCACCAGGCGCCGCGTCTGCCCGGCCTGGCGGTCAAGCTGCACCCCACGAGAGAAGGCGGCAAGGTAGTCAAGTACGTCCTGCCGATCGCGAAAGACATCGCCACCCTTCACGGCCGCTCCGTCGTCACGGATAGCGGCAAACGGCACCAGGCCAGCGCGGCGCGCCTTGTTCAGCGTCTCGCCCAGGCGTTTGTAATCCCGCTCCGTTTTCCCCAGCAGTCCAGTGCCGACGAGGCGGTAGAAAATCTGCCTCAGTGTCAGCGGCAGATGGTCGTGATACTCGGCCAGGACGGTCTTGGCGGCCCCTACCAGCGCCGCCGTGTCACGTCTGGGCGACCATTGAATGAATCCGCGTGGTCGGGTTAAGGCGCTCATCGCTGCTACTGCTCCCGACCGAAACGGCGGCGGGCCCAGGAAATGAACTGCCGCGGCGAAACCAGCAGCCGCGCCCGGTGTTGATCGGGATGGGCTCGCAGCTCGATGACGGCCCCGATCGCCAGAAGGCCGTTTTTCTCTCGCGCCCGGAGCAACCAGCGCAACGCCGCTTCACTCGCAACAATGTTCGGGAACTTCCGGGCGAACTCCGCAACTGACAACAGCTCGGTCGGATCGACCAGTTCAGCGTTCACCGCTTCCGGCAGGCGGTCGAGGGGTCGGGAGTGCATGGCGGGAAATCCTCATCCGTTGAATTCGGAGTGAGTCTTTCAGACTTGCTTACACAGTAGAGGGACAGAATCGTCCCCAGTAGCAGATACCCGGCTAGAACTGGCGCACTGGCCTGAATAGCCGAAGTTCGGCCAGCATACGTCCCGGCTCTCCGCGCTTGCTAAACGCCTCGGCGATGGTCAGGTGCCGGCGCCAAGCCTTCGTCGTCGGAGCCATCAGGCCGTACCCCCGCCAGTGAAGCTCCTGATCGGCCGCCAGCGCTTTTAAGATTGCCGCCGCCGTCCCCGATGGTACTGGCCGGCCACGGTCGTCGAATACCCGCAGACCGTAGGCATCGAGTACCGCAATCACAGCCATAGCCAGTTGCGCGGCCTCGAGGACCGCTGCCGTCTCGCCGTCGTTACCTCTGGGCCCGGCGAGTGCCGCATCAATGCCCGCGATGACACCGGCGAAGTTTTCCGGCGCAATCTTGGGCCAGGCATTGTGCCACGGGAATAGCAGGTTGCTGGACGAGGGTCGGCGCCCAGCGACCGCCGACACGCGAGCAAGACGGCCAATGAAAGCTCGGTGGAAAGCGGCAGCCGAATTCCCCCCGACGGATCCTCCGGGAGCTCATCACGGAACGAACGTCTGGCGCGAGCATAGGCCGCCTCATCGCCCGCCAGTGCCGCCGCCAATGCGTCACGCAGCCTGGCGAGTGCGTGCCCGATCGTTCGCTTGTTGCCTTCGGCTGCTGGCACGCGGACAGCAAAAACCACACACATCGCAAATCGGCAATGGCGCTGTTCAAGGTCGCCGAATCGACGCGAGGTGAGCGATCGTTGTTTCTTGCTGATCCCATCGGCCTCGCGATCGCGATTCACTGGCCAGCAACGTCTTGCCGACGATGCGGCGTAGCGCGGTCCTCCGTATCGACGCACCAGCTGGATATGTCGGGTCCAGCCAAGAGCGCACACCACCGGCATCAGGCGGCAGCACTTCTCTCTCATGCCCGCTTCCGCGCCCGCATTGGCACGACATTCGCCGGAAGCGGCCTTTGCCCGGGCCGGACTCGTTTGCTCATCGCCCGCACTGCCTGTTGTTCTGGACTTTACGTACCGCTGGGCGGCGACGATCACATCATGCCCGCCGCCGCCAACGCCTGAACAAGTCGGCGCCACCGTCCGCAAGTTCCGTCGCGAAGCTAAGGCCGGAGGAGGAATCATGCTTCAGCGGCAGTTCACCGTTGGTCAACCGGCCCGATTCTTCGCCTTCGCCGCCAGGTCGAACTCCTGATTGAACCGACTCGCGGAGCCAATGGGCCACGCCCGACGAATAGCCAGGGCCACCCGTCACGCTGAAAGCGCACTTGGGCCTTGATCTTTATCGCCTCGACATCGAGCGGCACCACCCGCGGGGTGTCGTTCGTCTGGCGCAGTTGAGCGCGGCAATTCGCCAGGTCAACGTCGCGCCACTGCAGGGCCAGTGCCTCCCGGATCGCATTCCCGTCGAATACAGAAGCGTGAGGAAATTCGGAAGCTGCCGGGTCAATAGCTGTGCATCAGGCACCGGCCCGCTTGCGGGCGGCGGTCTGCAGGTCGCGCCATTCCTTCGCCGTGATAGTGCGCTCGCGCCGTCGGCGTCGCGCTTGCGTTGGAGCTCGCGGCGACATTGCGCGATAGCCAGTCCCGTTCGCGGCTGATTCCAGGACGGCAGTAGAGCGCTGTCTGGTAGCGGTTTTTTGTTGCGCCGGCGCAGGATTCGCCTTCCAGGTGTTCGCGGACCATGCCCCGGGTTAGATCGCGCAGCCGCACGTCGCCGAGTCGATCCCCCACCACTTCACAATGAATGCGCCGATCCCGGCGGGTGGAAGGCTTGGCGGGACCGGAACTCGCCGGCCAGGTACGCGTCGATAGCATCGGACACACGATAGCGGCTGCCGAGCGCGGCCGGGTCAATCTGTCGCTGCTCCACTTCGCGGGCCACCCGCTCGCGCCAGGCTCGGGCATCTTCGAGCCGCTTGAATCGCTTGGTGACGACCGGATAGCCGGTGCGGCGAATCTGGACCAGGTAGCCAGTCAGTTTGCCGTTGGCATCGCGAACCCGCTGCACGCGGTCGCGTCGGTTGCCGGTAGACTTGGACTCAGCCATACGTCCCTCCTCACAGGTGACGGTTGGTCAGAAGGCCGAAGTGTTTGCGCACTTCGGCTTTCGCGTTTCTGGTGAGTCCAGAGACTAGGGAAAAGTCATCAAAAAGTCATCAGCCTGAGTTTAGTTGGCTTCGGTGACATTGGCTGAAACCGTTGGTATATATGGCGGAGAGGGAGGGATTCGAACCCCCGGAACCTTGCGGTTCAACGGTTTTCAAGACCGCCGCATTCGACCGCTCTGCCACCTCTCCGCGACAAGGCGTGGATTGTCAGCGCCGCGGCAGCCACATTCAAGCGTCTTGCGGCATTGGGCCGGGGAACCTTTGGGGTCTGGCGCCAGTCTGCTATGGTTGTCCTTTGATCAATATGAGGAGTGTCTGAATGACTGCAGAGCGGAATTTGCGACCGGTTACGGCAGGTGCGGGTGGCACAATTGCGGGCGCCAGCGCCCTTTCCACCAACCGGGTACTGCGCAATACCTATCTGCTCCTCTCAGCCACCCTGCTCTTCAGTGCCGCCATGGCCGGTATCGCGATGGCCGTCGGCATGCCTTATCTGGGGCCCATCGTAACGCTCGTGGGCTACTTCGGGCTGTTGTTCGTGACCGTGAAGTTGCGAAACTCGGCCGCTGGCATCGCCGCGGTATTCGCTCTCACCGGCTTCATGGGCCTGACCCTCGGGCCGCTGCTCAGCTTCTATCTGAAGAATGTGGCGAACGGCGGCGAACTTGTGATGACCAGCCTCGGCATCACTGGCGCACTGTTTGTCGGCCTGAGCGCGTACGTGATTCGCAGCCAGCGCGACCTGAGCTTCATGCGCAGCTTCATCACCGTGGGTCTGGTGGGCTTGCTTGGCGTGATTGTGGTCGGGCTGTTTGTCGACCTGTCGGCCTTCCAGATGGCCATCTCCTCGGCCATCATTCTGCTGATGGTGGGCTGCATCCTGTATGAGACCAGCGCCATCATTCATGGCGGTCAGAACAACTACATACTGGCCACGGTCAGCCTGTATGTGAGTCTCTACAATATTTTCCTGAACCTGCTGGCCTTACTCGGCATTGGCGGGGACGACTAGCCCCGTCGCCGCGGCCACAAAGGCCCACTGGTCAGCATATTCGTTCACTGTTTTGGACACGGATGCGCCGGCACCATGACCGCTGCGCATCTCGATGCGAATCAGGATCGGCGCGCGGCATCCAGCCCCGCCTGAACCGGCTGCGCCTGCCTGAGCCGTCTGGGCTGCCGTTGTCTGGGCTGCCTGAAGCGCAGCCGCGTACTTGTAGCTGTGCCACGGCGCCACCCGATCATCATTGGCATCCGCCTGCACCAGCACCGGCGGGTAACAGATATCCGTACGGACGTTGTGATACGGCGAGTAGGCTCACAGCGCTGCGAATTGCTCCGGGACCTCGCTCAAGCCGTAATCACTGGACCATTTGCGCGCATTGAGGCTTGCCGTCTGGTAGCGGAGCATGTCCATTACGCCGACCGCTGGCAAAGCCGCCGCGAACAGCTCCGGGCGCTGGTTCAGTACGGCACCGACCAGCAGGCCGCCGTTGCTGCCGCCCCAGATCGCCAGATGACTGCTTGAGGTGATGCCGTTGGCCACCAGCCATTCGGCCGCCGCGATGAAATCGTCAAATACATTTTGTTTGTGCAGTACGGTGCCAGCCATGTGCCAGCTCTCGCCATACTCGCCACCGCCACGCAGATTGGCCTGGGCGTAAACGCCGCCAGCGTCGATCCAGGCCATGCGCGCCGACGAGTAGGCTGGCAGCAGCGATACGTTGAAGCCGCCATAGCCATACAGAACCGTCGGTGTCTCGCCATCCGGCTGCACATCACGCCGATGCACGATGGTCATTGGCACACGGGTGCCGTCCTTGCTGGTGTAGAAGACCTGACGACTCTGGTAGCGCGCCGGGTCCAGCAACCGGGCACTGCCACCACCGCTGCTCCCGGCTATCGGTGGTGCAACAGGTGTCAGCACCGTAGTGGCGACGTTGAGACGGAATACCTGACGTGGTGTGGTGAAATCGGTGTAGCTCAGAAACCCTTCAGGGTTGCCCGCTTCACCGTAGAGGCCGGACACGGTGCCCTGGCCTGGCAACATCACCGTCGACTGAAGCTGACCATCCAGCGTGTAGATCTGCAGCCGTGCGGCAACATCATGAATCGTCTGCACAACCAGTTGGTTGCCGATCAGCGCGGTGGCCGCGATCGCATCGCCCGACTCCGGAATCAGTTCACGGAGCGTTGCTGCCGTTGCCCGGGTATCAATTGCGACGATACGGCCTCGCGGTGCGCCAGCGGTTGTCTGAAAATAAAAGGTGTCACCCACATTGCCCAGAAAGTCATAGCGGCCATCCCAGGCGTCCAGCAATTTGACCAGTTCACCACGGCGGCCCGGACCGGCAAGGCGCTGATAGTAGATGGCGTTACTGAGATAGCCGTCTTCGATCGTGTACACCAGGAAGCGACCGTCCGGGGTGACTGCCGCATAGGGATCGCGCGTGGGATGGTCGGTAATCTCGTAAATTTTCTGGTCGGCAGATTGTAGTGTGCCCAACCGGTGGAAATACAGCGCAACCTGCTGATGATCGTCGTAGTCGGCATTCGTGCCAGCTTCGGACTGCGCCAGCAGTGGATAGCGGCTGTAATAGAAGCCGCTGCTGTCGCGCGACCAGCTGACTGAGGTGAACTTCGTCCCCGCCAGGGTATCTGCTGCATCCTCGCCGGTGGCGACATCGCGCACGTGCCACGTATTCCAGTCGCTACCGCCATCGGACAGTGCATAGGCCACGCGTTTGCCATCGGGACTCAGACTAAAACTGCTGATTGATACCGTGCCATCGGCACGAATCGCGGACGGGTCCACCAGTACCCGACCCGGGTCAGCAAGATCATGTGTCACGCGCAGCGCATCCTGCTCTGCCTGGCCCGGGTTCCACAGGTACGCATAGACACCATGTTCGCGCTGCGGCGGACTTTGGCGTTCGTAGTTCAGCAGTTGCCGAAGTCGTACGGCAAACCGATCGCGACCAGGCAAACTGCTGATGTAATTTTCTGCAAGCCGGTTCTCGGCAGCAATCCAGGCACTGGTGGCCGGACTGTCAGTGGTCTCCATCCAGCGCCAGGGGTCGGCAACCCTGGTGCCGTGGTAGTCGTCTACAACCGTGCCGCGCGGCGCGGGCGGATACGTGAGTGCTGATGTTGTCATCGGTGTCGCCACTGGAGTCGCTACTGGCGTCGGTGTCATACAACCGGTCATCATCAACAGCGCCAGGACAATAAGCATGGTCGCCGACACGAAGCACAGCGAGCGACTTCCGGCACCAACATCAGCATCCAGGTGCACGACGCCCGCTCATCCTTCCGGCGACTGTGCAGGCAGGCGGTCTATACCACCCATGTAAGGCAACAGTACCGGTGGCACGTTGATGCTGCCGTCTGCGTTCTGATAATTCTCCATGACGGCAATCAGCGCACGCCCTGCAGCGACGCCAGATCCGTTCAGCGTGTGCACCAGCTCAGGCTTGCCGGTGTCGGGATTGCGCCAGCGCGCTGCCATCCGACGTGCCTGGAAGTCAGTGCAGTTGCTGCACGAGGAGATCTCACGGAAGCGCTCCTGCCCCGGCAACCAGACCTCCAGATCGTAGGTGCGGGCCGCCGCAAAGCCGATGTCGCCGGCACACAGCGCCATCACCCGATATGGCAAACCGAGTTTCTGCAACACGGCCTCTGCATGTCCGGTCAGTGCTTCCAGAGCATTCGTCGACTCGGCTGGTTTTACGATCTGTACCAGCTCGACCTTCTCGAACTGGTGCTGCCGAAGCATGCCGCGGGTGTCCTTGCCGTAGGAACCGGCCTCAGAGCGAAAGCACGGCGTGTGAGCAACATAGCGGGCCGGTACAGCCGACGGTTCCAGAATGTGGTCGCGCACCAGGTTGGTCACCGGCACTTCGGCCGTTGGAATCAGCAGCAGATCGGCATCGCCACCCACGGCAAACAGATCGGCCGCGAACTTCGGGAGCTGGCCGGTACCTCGCAGGCTGTCGCGATTCACCAGATACGGCACGTACACCTCGGTGTAGCCGTGCTCGCCGGTGTGCAGGTCGAGCATGAACTGGATCAGCGCCCGGTGCAGTCGGGCCAGCGGACCACGCAATACGGAAAAACGTGCGCCGGAAATCTTTCCCGCCGCGTCAAAGTCCAGCAAACCACTGGCCGCACCCAGGTCCACATGATCGCGCGGCTTGAAATCAAAGTGCCGCGGCTCACCCCACTGACGTACCTGCACATTTGCAGATTCGTCGCGACCCTCGGGTACGTCATCCTGCAAGAGGTTGGGCAGACCGAGTTGAAGTTCCTGCAACACGCTCTGCAAGGTGTCGAGCTGCGCTTCAAGATCTGCCTGTTCGTCACCAAGCTGCTTGACGGCGGCCAGCACCGGCGCGGCATCCTGGCCAGTGCTTTTGAGTTTGCCGATCTCGCGGGACCGCGCATTGCGCTCGCTGCGCAACTCCTCCACCCGCATCTGTACGGATTTGCGTCGATCTTCCAGCGACTGGAAGGCAGCGCCGTCAAGGACGAAGCCGCGACGGCCAAGGTTGGTGCGAACGTGGTCCAGATCGGTACGTAACAGTCGAGGGTCGAGCATTTTGCAGTCCGTAATGTCAGTCGGATCGAAGGTCCCGGAGTTTACACCGGCGGCTTTCCGGACTTGCTGGCTCCTGCGGCCTGATTGCGTGCCCGAAAGTCCGCCAGCTTGTCGGCAATACGCTGCTCAAGACCCCGCGGCACAGGCTGGTAATACAGCGGCTGGCCCATTTCCTCCGGAAAATACCGGGCACCGGCGGCAAAGGCATCCGGCTCGTCGTGGGCGTAGCGGTAGCCGGCGCCGTGTCCCATCTGCCGGGCGAGCGCTGTCGATACCGGTCGCAATGGCGCCGGTACCGGCAAACTGCCGTAGGCCTGCACATCAGCCTGTGCTGCTGCCCAGGCCTTGTATACCGCGTTGCTCTTGGCCGCCGATGCCAGAAACGCCACGGCCTGGGCCAGGGCCAGTTCGCCTTCCGGAGTCCCGAGCCGCTCGAAAGCCTGCCAGGCTTCCAGCGCCAGGGTCAGCGCCCGCGGATCCGCCGTGCCGATGTCCTCCGACGCCATGCGCACGATCCGGCGCGCCACATAGGCAGGATCGCAGCCACCATCCAGCATGCGGGCCAGCCAATACAGGGCGGCATCGGGATCAGACCCGCGCACTGATTTGTGCAGGGCAGAGATCTGTTCGTAAAACACATCGCCCTGCCGGTCGAAGCGACGATAGCTGCCGGTCAGTGCCGTAGCGATGATCTCGGCCGTCAGCTTGCGGTCAGTATCTGCAGCCTCGGTTTCAGTCAGGCTGGCGGCGAGCTCCAGCAGGTTCAACGCCCGCCGGGCATCACCGTCAGCGCCGCGCGCGAGCTCCAGAAGCTGTGCGTCACTGGCTTGTATCTTCAGATCACCCAGACCGCGATCCGCGTCATCCAGTGCCCGTCGCAACACGACAACAAGGTCGGCATCGGACAACGGCTTGAGCACATACACCCGCGCGCGGGACAGCAAGGCATTGTTGAGTGCAAAGGCCGGATTCTCGGTGGTGGCACCGACAAAAATCAGCGTGCCGTCCTCTACGAACGGCAGGAACGCATCCTGCTGTGCCTTGTTGAAGCGATGCACTTCGTCCAGAAAAAGTACGGTTGGCTGACCGGGCTGCGCCTGAGCGAGTGCCACCGCTTCCCGGACATCCTTGACGCCGGCAAGGACGGCGGACAAGGCGATAAACTGCGCACCGACCTGGGCTGCAAGCAGCCGGGCCAGGGTAGTTTTTCCGGTACCCGGCGGTCCCCAGAGGATTGCCGAGTGTAAAGCGCCAGCCAGCAGCCGCGTGAGCGGTTGCCCGACGGCAAGCAGGTGTGATTGACCCGCAACGTCGGCGACAGATGTCGGCCGCATGCGGTCGGCCAGGGGTTGCCAGGCGGCAGTTTCGGCAGACGTCAGGGTTTCAGGCGTACGAGCCATGACTCCACAATTTCGGGCCAGCGTGCCAGGCCGGCGGCACAGAGCAACCAGCCTAGCAGAAGGCCGCTGACGTCAGCAGCCACATCCAGCGGATCAGCCGAGCGGCTGACCGTCAGAACGCCTTGCAGCACCTCGATCAGGACGCCGTAGCCAGCCAGTACCAGGAATACCAGCGGCCATCGTTGACGCGGAAACAACCCGCCGAACCACACCATGAAGCCCATGAATGCGGTGGCATGCACGACCTTGTCATTGATCTCGAACACCGACTTGGACGACATTGGCTCCAATGCCGCAACCAGGCCGGCGACCAGCAGTGCGATGCTGAGCACGAACCAGGTGCGTGCAAAACGCAGAGGTTGCATGCGTCAGCCTACAGATCGCTGTCGTCGATGACGTCCGCACCTGCCGGTATCGTGAAGCGGAACACGTCGGCGGGCAGGCTACGGTTGATCTTCACGTCATTGAAGTCGATACGGGTCTGCTGGGCCAGGCGGTCGTCAAGCAGAATCTGGCGCAGCGTGTCGTCCTTGAAGCCTAGCGTGACTGCGGCGAAATCAGCCTCTGCGGAACGTGGCGTCAAACGCAACCAGTCCATGCCCTTTGCCGTCCAGGATTTCTCAACGTTGAAACGGGCGAGCACGGACTCCTTGCCGGTCAACAGTGCAGCCGGTGTGTCACCGAGACCCGAGGTGAGCTTGCGAACCGTCACCTGGTCCAGATCTGCTTCGTACAGCCAGACCTTCTTACCATCGGCAACAATCACCCGCTCAAAAGGCGCCGTGTAATTCCAGCGGAAGTGGCCCGGACGCTGCATGACCACCGTGCCAGTGGAATCCTCGATGACCTCACCACCTGGCACCGTCACGCGTTGCCTGAAGGTGGCCTCGAAGGTCTTTACCGTGGCGAGAAAATGCTCGAGGTGTGGCGCGCTGGTATCGGCAGCCATCGCCGGCATCGCGATTGACGCCAAAAGCATCAGTGCATGGACACAGTGTCTCAATGCTCTGATGGTGGCGGTGGCGCCAGCACCTCGCGGGAGCCATTCGACTGCAGCTGGCCCACCAGCCCGGCGGCCTCCATGGACTCCACCAGACGAGCTGCGCGGTTGTAACCGACCTTGAGCCGACGCTGGATTCCCGAGACAGATGCCCGCCGGGTTTCCACAACAATCTTCACAGCCTGGTCATACAGGGGATCGTCTTCGCCCTCCACGTCCCCGCCCTGGGTCTGCTCACCGGAAATTCCCGGCAGGGCCATTGCCGGGCCTTCAGTGATTTCCTCAAGATAGTTCGGTGGTCCGGTGCCCCGCAACTGGGCAACCACACGGTGCACTTCCTGGTCCGAAACAAAGGCACCGTGCACGCGCAGCGGCATCGCCGTGCCCGGCGGCAGGAACAGCATGTCGCCATGACCCAACAGGCTCTCGGCACCACTCTGGTCCAGGATGGTGCGCGAATCGACCTTCGCCGAGACCTGGAAGGCAATACGCGTGGGAATGTTGGCCTTGATGAGGCCGGTGATGACGTCGACGGACGGCCGCTGGGTGGCAATGATCATGTGAATGCCCGAAGCGCGTGCCTTCTGGGCAAGTCGGGCAATCAGTTCTTCAACCTTCTTGCCGACGATCATCATCATGTCGGCGAGCTCGTCGATGATGACCACAATGTGCGGCAGCGCAGTCAACGTAGGGACCACGCCATCCAGGGTCGGCTTTGGCGCAAACTCTGTTCCGACCAGCGGATCAGGAATCGGCTCGCCCTTGTCGAGTGCCTGCTTGACCTTGCGATTGTAGCCACTGAGGTTGCGCACGCCGAGCGCAGCCATCAACCGGTAGCGCCGTTCCATCTCGGCCACACACCAGCGCAGCGCATTGGCGGATTCCTTCATGTCGGTTACTACCGGGGCCAGCAGATGTGGAATGCCCTCGTAAACCGACAGTTCGAGCATCTTCGGGTCGATCATGATCATCCGCACTTCTTCGGCTTTCGCCTTGAAGAGCAGGCTGAGTACCATCGCATTGATGCCAACGGATTTTCCGGACCCCGTGGTACCCGCAATCATGAGGTGTGGCATGCGCTGCAGGTCGGCCACAACCGACTTGCCACCGATGTCCTTGCCAAGGGCAAGCGTTAACGGCGAACTCATCTCCTCATAGGCACGCGAACGCAGGATCTCGCCCAGCGTGACCATCTCGCGCGTTTCATTGGGAATTTCCAGGCCGACCGTCGGCTTGCCCGGGATCACTTCCACAACCCGTACGCTGATCGCAGACAGTGAACGCGCCAGGTCTTTCGACAGGTTGCTGATCTGGCTGACCTTGACGCCTGGTGCCGGCGCCAGTTCGAAGCGCGTGACTATCGGACCCGGCTGCACGGCCACCACCTCGACCTCCACGCCGAAGTCCCGGAGCTTCAGCTCCACCAGCCTCGACATGGCTTCCAGCGACTCCCGCGAGTAGCCAGGTGCGTGTTCAGGCGGATTGTCGAGCAGCGCCAGTGGCGGCAGTTCGCCCGGCTGCACGCTGCCCTGAAAAAGCGGAACCTGTCGTTCCTTCTGCGCGCGTTGACTCGGCTGGGGTGCTGCCAGCGCCGGCTCAATCCGTGGCGGCGTTTTCTTCTCGACCTTCTTCCGTTCGGATCGTACAGCTTCCTGGCGAACTTCCTGCACACGGCGCTGATCAGCCCGTGTCTGTATCGCCTCGAACAGCGCGCGGGACCGATCTATCCCGATGAAGACGTAGCGTCCAACCGCATCCATCACGGCCAGCCACGACAGGCCGGTAAACAGCGAAATACCTGCCAGCCAGAAGGCCAGGAGCAGCAAGGTGGCACCAAGGGTGCCGAGGCCGGATGCCAGTCCGTTGCCGAGCATCTCACCAAAGGCGCCACCGGCAGTTTGCGGGAGTCCATGGGCACCGAAATGCAAGGTGGCCAGTGCACAACTGGTGGCCAGCGTGAGTGCAAAGCCGGATGTCCGTGTAATCAGGACGCGGCGATCGATCGGGCCAGGATTCGTGCGCGCGGTGAAGATGATCCAGCCGGCCAGCAGAATCATGGCCGGAAACAGCAGGGCTGGCCCACCGAAAAGGCTGTAGGCGATGTCGGCGTACCACGCACCGACGGCACCAATCTGATTGCGTACCGGCCCACCGTTACCGGTATGGCTGAAACCCGGATCTGCCGGGCTATAGGTCAGCAGGGCAACCAGCATGATCAGCGCGATCGCACCAAGCACCCACAGCGCCGCTTCACGCACCACATGCGTCATTGGCGCCGCCAGTCTACGGCCTTCGATTCCGACAGCTCTACCCACCCTGCATCCCGCAATGACAACCACTCACAGATCAGAGCAGCTACAAATCCATTTATTAAGACGGGCCACTTTAACAATGATGGTCCATGTGCGAATGGTTACTTCTGCCCGCTCCAATTAACGAGAAGCAGCAGCAACAACGTACGTTAACTATCTGCCCGTCAAGCAGATAACGCTCAGGATCATATCAGCACGTCGCTTGGACGCAAGCGCGGACCATCGCCTAAACTGTAGGGATGACCGAAGCAACCCATTCCCGCCTGATCATTCTTGGCTCGGGCCCGGCGGGATACAGCGCCGCTGTTTATGCCGCACGAGCCAACCTCAACCCCCTGCTTATTACCGGACTTGAGCCGGGTGGGCAACTCATGACCACCACCGATGTCGACAACTGGCCCGGCGGCACTCACGGTCTGCAAGGTCCGGCATTGATGGCGCAGATGCGGGAGCATGTCGAACGGCTGGGCGTCAATGGCGTCCTCGACCAGATTGTCGATGTCGATCTCACGATGCGCCCCTTTCAGTTGCGTGGCGGATCCCGCGCCTACAGCTGCGATGCCCTGATCATTGCCACAGGCGCTTCGGCCCGTTATCTGGGATTGCCGTCCGAACAGGTTTTCAGGGGCCGGGGCGTTTCCGCCTGTGCTACCTGCGACGGGTTTTTCTACAAGGGGCAACGCGTCGCCGTGGTTGGTGGCGGTAATACAGCCGTTGAAGAAGCGCTGTATCTGTCCAACCTCGCCTCGCACGTTACGCTGGTGCACCGGCGGGACAAGTTCCGCGCCGAGAAGATGCTGCAGGACAAGCTGCTGGCTCGTACCGGCGATGGCGGCAATATTACCGTCATCTGGAATCATGCCGTGGACACGGTCCTGGGCAATGACGCCGGGGTCACTGGTGTTCAGTTGCGATCCACCGTGGACGCCAAAATCACGACGACTGTTGACGTCACCGGCCTGTTCATCGCCATAGGCCACGATCCGAATACCGGACTGTTCAAGGAACAAATGGACCTCGACAAGGGCTACATCCGGGTCCGTTTAGGCGTGGCGGGGGGAGCAACGGCCACCAGCATCCCGGGCGTGTTTGCAGCCGGCGACGTTGCCGACAGCGTGTACCGACAGGCAATCACGTCCGCCGGCTCCGGCTGCATGGCGGCGCTGGATGCCGAAAAGTATCTGGACAGCCTGAACACGTGATCCCTCAGATCCTGCGCCACCGTGCGAATTGAAGTTGCCCACAGCCTGACCGATGTTCCCGCCCACGACTGGAATGCCCTGAGTGGTGCCGACTATCCGTTCCTGCGCCACGAATTCCTGCATGCGCTGGAGTTAAGCGGTTGCGTAGGTGGCCACTCAGGTTGGGAGCCCCGGCACCTGCTGCTGCGTGACGCGGACGGTGCGCTCGCCGGTGCGATGCCCCTCTATCGCAAGATGAGCTCCTATGGCGAATTTGTCTTCGACTGGGCGTGGGCAGATGCGTACCGCCGGGCCGGAGTCGATTACTTTCCCAAACTCGTCTCTGCTGTGCCGTTCACGCCCGCCACCAGTACGCGATTGATGGTTGCACCCGGCCGGTCCGTACACGAGATCTCCACGCAGCTGATCAGTGGTGCGATCGAACTGGCGCAGCGCCTGGAGGCCTCATCGGTCCATGTCCTGTTTCCCGTGGAGCAGGAGAATGCCGCGCTGCTCAAGACGGGCTTCATGCTGCGCAAGGATTGCCAGTTCCACTGGCACAACCGTGGTTACGCCGACTTCGACGCCTTTCTTGGGGAATTCACCGCCGAAAAGCGCAAGAAAGCACGACGGGAGCGGCGCCGGGTAGCCGAGGCCGGCATCACCTTCACCCACCTGACCGGCAATGAACTGGATGCAGCCCGCTGGCGACAATTGATGCCGCTGTATGCAAACTCGTTCTGGCGACGAGGCCGCGAACCCTACCTGAACGAAGCATTCTTCATGCGTATCGCTGCCGAGCTGCCGGATAACATTCTGGTCATCGTGGCGTCATTGCGGGGCGAACCTGTGGCCACCGCCATCTGTTATCGCAGCCAGACCACTCTGTATGGGCGGTACTGGGGCAGCACCGGCGAGTATCACAGCCTGCATTTCGAAACCTGTTACTACCAGGGAATCCAGTACTGCATCGAGCAGGGACTCGCCACCTTCGAACCGGGCACCCAGGGCGAACACAAGATCAGTCGTGGCTTCGTACCCACAGAGACACATTCCGCCCACTGGCTTTCGCATCCACAGTTTGCCCGCGCGATTGATCAGTATCTGGATCGTGAGCGCGCCCACATCGACGCGTACATGGCTGTGGCGGGCGACCACATCCCCTATCGCAAGGGCACCGGATAAGCCGCTGAAAATGGCACGATGACTGACATCACCATTCTGCATCCCGGTGATCCACCGGATGCCTTTCCTGACCCGTCCGCCGCCGCTACCGAGCCCAATGGCCTGCTGGCCGTCGGCGGCGACCTGGAGCCAGATCGACTGATGGCGGCTTATGCACGTGGAATATTCCCGTGGTACCAAGCGGGACAGCCAATTCTCTGGTGGTCGCCTGACCCGCGAGCGATCATCGTGCCGGAACGACTGCACATCTCGCGGAGCTTGCGACGCACCATGCGGCGAAACCAGCTCCAGGTATCCGTCGACCTGGCATTCGGCGCGGTGGTGGCCGGCTGCGCGGAAAGCCGGCGCACAACGGGCACGTGGATCACCAGCGAGATGCAAATCGCTTACCGGCGCCTCCACGACTTGGGTCACGCGCACGCCGTTGAAGTCTGGCGGGACACCGAACTGGTGGGCGGCGTATACGGTGTAGTGCTGGGTCGGGTTTTCTTCGGCGAGTCGATGTTCAGCCGTGAAACCGATGCCTCAAAGGTGGCGCTGGTTCGCCTGGCACGACTCGCAAAGACTCACGATCTGCGCCTGATCGACTGTCAGATACCCAACGCTCATTTAAGCTCGCTTGGCAGCCAACTCATGCCTCGTAGAAAATTTCTCGAATGCCTCAGGTTGCTCACGTCAGGCAACCAAGCCCGCAGGTCCTGGCAGCACGGCCCCAGCCCCGTGGCAGACTGTCTGGAACCGCCGTTTCCGTCGGTTCCCTTGCACGTCTGAACCAGTTCGACGACAATCGCGACCCGTTTGCCGGAGTCTACATGCCCAAAGAAGAAGCCATTACGATGGAGGGGGTCGTCACCGAGACCCTTCCAAACACGACATTCCGGGTAAAACTGGATAATGGACATGTCGTGACCGCGCACATCTCTGGAAAGATGCGCAAGCACTACATCCGTATTCTGACGGGCGACCGGGTCACCATCGAGTTGACACCGTACGATCTGTCGAAGGGCCGCATCACCTTCCGAGCCCGCTAGTCTCCCGCTCGTACGAGCGACTTCAGCTGCGATCGATCCGGGCATGCACTCTGCAGGCTGCGGCATTCCGGCGGGTGGGCTTTCCGCTATAGCACTCTGTAGCACGCGGCAGTCCCGGCGGGTGTCTTGTCGTCCTGGCCCTCTGACTAATCGGATGGGCACGCCTTTTCGGCCGACAAGACACCCGCCACGCTGCCGCTCGCTGTGTGGGTGAGCGATTTTCCATCGTCCTGGACGACAACGCGTCTCCCTCGCTGCAGCGGGACGACGGTGAGTGGGGTATCGCGGGTGTGGAAGGCCAGCCGGGCAGGATAGCCCGGCGCAGACTGAGTCAAGTGAGCGTAGGCCATGGACGGCCGTAGCGAACGTCCCGCGATATCCCACTCACCGACGGCACGCGGGCCACGGAGTGAGTACGAATACCAATCGCAGCTGCAACCGCTGCTACGGACCGGGTGAGCCGTCAGGCCGGATCGCGGATGTGCTCGAGGGAGAGCGTCGCAGGGTGGCCTGCAGGCTGAGTTCGCCCGCGTCATCCAGCAGGATACGGACGTGGCCGCCGTTCGCGAGTTCACCGAACAGCAGCTTTTCAGCCAGTGGCCGCTTGATCTGTTCCTGGATCACCCGAGCCATCGGTCGGGCACCCATCTTGGGATCGTAACCCCTTGTCGGCAATCCACTGCCGGGCGGCCGGCTCCAGCTCGATAGTCACCGCGTTCTTGTCGAGCTGCGCTTCCAGCTCCATGACCAGTTTGTCGACCACGCGGAGGATCGCATCTGGACCCAGTGAATCGAACTGGATGATGGAATCCAGCCGGTTGCGGAATTCCGGGGTGAACATCCGGTTGATGATCGACATGCCGTCTGAAGTGTTGTCCTGCTCGGTGAAGCCCACCGATGCACGACCCATCTCCTGGGCACCTGCGTTGGTCGTCATCACCAGAATCACATTGCGGAAATCGGCCTTGCGCCCGTTGTTGTCGGTAAGCGTGCCGTGATCCATGACCTGCAACAGCAGGTTGAAGACTTCCGGGTGCGCCTTTTCAATCTCGTCCAGCAACAGCACGGCATGTGGATGCTTGCCGATCGCCTCGGTGAGCAATCCGCCCTGATCAAAGCCCACATAGCCCGGAGGTGCGCCAATGAGTCGCGACACGGTGTGCCGCTCCATGTATTCCGACATGTCGAAACGAATCAGCTCAATGCCCAGGCAGTGCGCCAGTTGACGGGTAACCTCGGTCTTGCCGACCCGGTTGGCCCGGCAAACAGGAAAGCGCCTACCGGTTTTTCCCCATCGCGCAACCCGGAACGGGCCATCTTGATGGCGGACGACAACGCGCCTACTGCCTTGTCCTGACCAAAAATCACCAGCTTCAGGTCGCGCTCCAGATTGCGTAGCTGATCGCGATCCAGACGCCGAAACGCTCTTCGGCGGAATACGCGCCATCTTCGCAATGACATTCTCGATCTCGGTCACACCAACCTCGGTGGTCCGCGTCGCCTCTGGCTGCAGCCGAACGCTGGCGCCAGCCTCGGCGATCACGTCAATCGCCTTGTCGGGCAATTGCCGTTCATTGATATGCCGGGCAGAAAGGTCAACAGCCGCCGTGATGGCTTCATCCGTATAGGTGACGCCGTGGTGCTCCTCGAACCGGGACTTCAGGCCGTGCAGAATCTCAACCGTCTGCGGAATCGTGGGCTCGACAATGTCGATTTTCTGGAATCGGCGCGCCAGGGCGTGGTCCTTCTCGAAGACGCCCCGGTATTCCCGGTACGTGGTCGAGCCAATGCAGCGCAGCTCGCCACTCGACAGCACGGGCTTGATCAGATTGGAAGCATCCAGCACCCCGCCTGATGCCGCACCCGCACCGATGACCGTGTGGATTTCATCGATAAACAGGATGGCGCCCGGATCCTTGCCCAGTTCCTTTATTACCGCCTTGAAACGCTTCTCGAAATCACCCCGGTACTTGGTGCCGGCCAGCAACGACCCCATGTCCAGCGCATAAATCGTGCAGTTGCTCAGTACTTCCGGCACCTTGCCTTCCACGATCATCTTGGCCAGGCCCTCGGCAATGGCGGTTTTGCCCACGCCAGCCTCACCAACATATAGCGGATTGTTCTTCCGCCGCCGGCATAACACCTGGATCGTTCTTTCCACTTCGGCCTCGCGACCAATCAGCGGATCGATCTTGCCTTCCTGGGCCTTCTTGTTCAGGTTTGTTGCGTAGTTATCGAGCGCACTTCCGCCAGCCTCCCCGTCCACGTCCTCGCCCTCTCCGGGCGATTTCGCACCGGCCGCGTCATCACGCAGTTTGGACAAACCGTGCGAGATGAAGTTGATCACGTCGAGCCGGGTAACATCCATCAGGCCCAGCAGATAAACAGCATGCGACTGCTTTTCACCGAAGATGGCTACCAGAACATTCTCGCCACGGACTTCTTTTTTACCACTTGACTGAACGTGGAAAACCGCACGTTGCAGCACGCGCTGGAATCCGAGTGTGGGCTGCACATCCTGCTCGGTGCCTTCTGCCAGCCGAGGCGTCGATTCATCGATGAACTGCTCCAGGTCACGACGCAGGCGAACCAGATCGGTGCCACATCCCTTGAGGATTTCGGTAACCGTTGGCACGTCGATGATGGCCAGGAGCAGATGCTCCACGGTCATGTACTCGTGCCGCCTGGTCCGGGCCTGCTGGAAGGCCTCGTTCAGGCAGTACTCAAGTTCACTGCTCAACATGACGGTCAGATTTCCTCAAGCGTACAAAGTAGTGGATGTTGGTGCTGCTGTGCATAGGCCCCCACCTGGGCCACCTTTGTTTCGGCAATTTCATAGCTGAAAACACCACACACCCCTTTGCCGCGGGTGTGAACTTCCAGCATTACGCGCGTGGCTTTCTGCCGATCCATGGAGAAAATCTGCTCCAGTACCTCAACAACGAACTCCATCGGCGTGTAATCGTCGTTAAGCAGGATCACACGATAGAGCGGTGGTCTCTTAACTTTGGGGCGCGCTTCCTCAATAGCAAGCCCCCGTCCCTCGTCCCGACCATGGCCCATCCGGTCGTCATCATTCTCGGGGCCAAAACGGTACGTTCCGCCACCGCTGTGGTCGCTATTCAACAAGGGCATCAATAACCCGTAATCCCTGCCCATATTCACCGGTTCACTAAAGCTAGATCGTCGTTTCAGACTAAAACTTGAACTGAAAAGATAGTAGCGTATTCGACCTTTGACAGTGACAAGGATTCCCCTGTGGAAATCATGTTGGTCATGTTGCATTCACCCCTGTTCGGTCACACTCTGCTGCACTGTGTGGATCCGGTCACGGTCTGGCTGCGTGACCAGGCATCTAATGAGGCAGTGGCACGGGTGTAGGGTCGTCGGAGCGGGCATTCCGTCACGATTCTCAGGTTGCTCCCCCAGCGGTACCTGATTATGCTAAATCCCCTTAAGTTTCTTGAGCTTCTGTGCGCATTCAGGATTTGATCTCCCGTTTCGGCGGCACAACGCCGACGCTGGTGCTGGCGCGTGCCAACACGCACCTGCCCCTGGTTGTGTCCGTGGTCGCGGTAATCCTCCTGGGCTACTACCTGGCACGGTTGTTCTGGACGCTCTATCCGGAAGGACCTGCCACACCGTGGCAGCCGCCCGCATTACAGTCTGTGGCGTCACAATCAGCGACCGACGCTACCGATTACTCCACGATTACGGCCGCCCATCTGTTTGGCGAGGCCAATACCAAAGCTCCGGATGTGTCCGACGACGCCGCACTGAATGCGCCGGACACCAGCCTCTCCCTGCAACTCCGGGGCGCCATTGCCGCTGAGGATCCGAAATATGCGCATGCCATCATTGCCGACGCCAACGGCAACGAAAAGGTCTATTTCGTCAATGGCAGCCTTCCGGGTGGCGCTACCGTGCAGCAGATTCAGGCAGACCGCGTCATTCTGGCCCGCGCCGGTCAGCTCGAGGTTTTGCGGCTGCCGCGCGAAGGAGAAGCAACCAGCGGCCGTCCGGCAGCCGGGCCGCCGCCGGCGACATTCAGGCCAATCGCGCCATCAGGAGGCAATAATGTGCAGGAACTCGTGGCACAGAATGCAGCAGGATTCCTCGACGTAGTGCGCCCGCAGCCATTCATGCCAAACGGTCAGCTCAAGGGATATCGCATCTATCCGGGGCCCAACCGGCAACAGTTCGCGGCGCTCGGCCTGCGCGCTGGCGATCTCGTCACGGAAATCAACGGCGTCGCACTGAATAATCCGGCCCAGGGCATGGAAGTCTTTCGCAGCCTGGGGGATGCCTCCCAGGTAACAGTTACCGTAGAACGGGATGGGCAGCCACAGGTGCTGTCGCTCAACATGTCCCAGATCAATGCCGTTGGAGCGACCCAGTGAGCCAGGAAGGCAACCACGTCATCAGCATCCGTCGTCGCCTCCTCGCAAGCTTTTGCCTGCTGGTCACTGCAGCCCTGCACATCGGCATGGTGCAGGCCCAGCAGGCCACGATTACGCCGAACTACAAAGATGCCGATATTCGCCAGGTTATCGAGGCTGTCGGCGAAGTTACCGGCCGTAATTTCATCCTCGATCCACGCGTCAAGGCCCAGGTGACGATGCTCTCGGCAACGCCCATGAGCCCGGAAGCGTTCTATGAAGCCTTCCTGTCGATCCTCTCCGTCTACGGCTTTGTTGCGGTGCCCAGTGGTGATGTGATCAAGATCCTGCCGGATGCCAATGCCAGGCAGGTGCCCGGTGCCGAAGGCGCTCCCGGCGGCGGTCGTCCCGACGACATCGTGACCCGCATCATTCCGGTAAATAATGTGGCAGCGGCCCAACTCGTGCCGATTCTGCGACCCTGATTCCGCAGTACGGCCATCTCGCCGCCCATCCTCCGTCCAACCTGCTGATCATCAGCGACCGTGCCGCCAACGTAGACCGGATGGTCCGCATCGTCTCGCGTATCGATCAGGCGGCGAACCAGGACTACGACGTTATCCGGCTGGAGCATGCCTCGGCATCCGAGATCGTGAAGATCGTTGGCGCGCTGAATCAGGGTGCCCAACAAGCCGATGGTGGCGGCGGACCGCGGGTTACCGTGGTTGCCGACGAACGCACCAACAGCGTGCTGGTGACGGGTGATGAGAATGTGCGGTTACGTTATCGGGCCCTGATTACTCACCTCGACACCCCGCTTGAGGAAGGTGGCGACACCCAGGTCCGCTACCTGCGCTACACAGCCGCGGTAGATCTGGCGACAAAACTGCAAAGCCAGTATTCAGGTATCAGCGCGCAAGCTGGCGGCGGCAAAGATGCCGCGCCTCCGGCCCAACGTGGCGAAATCAGCATCTGGGCTGACGAAAACACCAACGCACTGGTCATCACGGCACCGCCGAAGATCATGAAGTCGATGATGGCCGTCATCGACAGGCTGGACATCCGCCGTGCACAGGTGCTGGTGGAAGCCGTCATCGTCGAAGTCACCTCCGACAAGGCTGCGGAACTTGGCGTGACCTGGGCGGTGGGCGACAAGGATCTCAGCCGGGCCGTCGGCGTGACCAAATTCGATAACACTGTAGGTGTGGCCGGTATTGCCGGCGCCGTGGTCGGCGGCGGGTCCTCGGGTAGCAGCGGTTCCACTGCCGCCTCGCCAACGTCGGTACTTGGCAGTGGCCTGACGCTGGGCATAGGCAAACTGCGCGACTCGGGCCTGAGCTTCGTAGCGTTGATCGAAGCGCTGGAAGCCGATGGCAGTTCAATATCATCGGCACACCCGTACTGGTCACGCTGGATAACGAAGAGGCGAAATCAAGGTTGGCCAGGAAGTGCCCTTCGTCACTGGTCAGTACACCAATACCGGTGCGACCGGCGGCAATACGTCCGTGAATCCCTTCCAGACCATCCAGCGCGAGCAGGTCGGGCTCACTTTAAAACTGACTCCGCAGATCAACGAGGCAATGCGGTACGCCTCAAGGTCCAGCAGGAAATTTCGTCCATCCTGCCCAGCAGTCAGGCGGTGGACCTGATTACCTCGAACCGGTCGATCAACACATCGGTCATCGTCGAAGACGGTGGCACGCTGGTGCTGGGTGGCCTGATCCAGGACCAGGTGACCGAACGCCAGCAGCGGGTACCGATCCTCGGCCGCATACCGATACTTGGCGCCCTGTTCCGGTCCGATCAAACCACCAAGACGAAGACCAACCTGATGGTCTTCATCAAACCGACCATCCTGCGTGACAATGTTCAGGCAGCATTCGAGACGAATGCCAAGTACAACTATATCCGCGATCAGCAGTTGGCCATCCGGCCGCAGAATCCGCGACTGATGCCACTGACCAATCGTCCGTCGCTGCCTGATATTTTGCAGCCGGCAGAGGCTCCGGACACGCAAACTCCCCCGGCACCAGAAACGGCGGCACCGGATGCTGCAGTTCCGGATCCGGCGACCCCGGACGAAACCACCATTGACCTGCGGAAGATTCCCGACACCGCACCCGTTGGACCAGCCAAGGGCCCACCCAGTGAATCCAGCGGGCCCTGAACTCATCGACAACCTGGCTGAGACCACGGCATCGGCCCGGAACCCGCGAACCGATCTGGAAGTGCCCGGGGGTATCGCCCCTGATGCCACCAGCACCAGTGCCATGCAATCGGTGCCGGCAGCTTCGGTACCTCCCGAGGTCCGACGCTTCGTACTGCCCTTTGCCTTTGCCAAACGTCACGGCGTACTGATCAATGGCCTGCTCGATGGCGTGCCACTGACCATCGTTCGGTCCGACGCGAAACTGACAGCGATCTCGGAAGTCCGGCGCTTTGTCGATGGCCCGATCAAGCTGCAGGTGGTACCGCCTGCAGAATTCGATCGCCAGCTTCAGCAGACCTACGAGCGCGAATCGAACAACACCATGCAGATGGTCGACGGCCTCGGCGAAGACACCGACCTGTTTCGCGTGGCGCAGGACCTGCCTGAACCTTCCGACCTGCTGGAGAGTGACGACGACGCGCCGATCATCCGGCTGATCAATGCGCTGCTGACGTCTGCCGTCAAGGAAAATGCCTCCGACATCCATATCGAACCCTTTGAGAACCGGCTTGTAGTCCGCTTCAGGGTTGACGGTGTTCTGCGCGAGGTACTGCAGTCACGACGCGCAGTGGCGCCATTGGTGGTCTCGCGCATCAAGGTCATGTCGAAGCTTGATATTGCCGAGAAACGTCTGCCGCAGGATGGCCGGTTTTCCCTGCGGATCGCCGGCCGGGCGGTGGATGTACGGGTATCAACCATGCCGTCCGGACATGGCGAACGGGTGGTACTGCGTCTCCTCGACAAACATGCCGGTCGCCTGGAACTTGAAAATCTGGGGATGGACGCTGATACCAACAAGATTATCGGTGGCCTGATTCACAAACCGCACGGCATCATCCTGGTGACGGGCCCCACCGGTTCCGGCAAGACGACGACGCTGTATGCCGCGCTCGAGCGGATCAACGACAACACGCGCAATATCATGACCGTGGAAGATCCGATCGAGTATTACATCGACGGCATCGGCCAGTCGCAGGTCAATACCAAGGCTGACATGACTTTCGCCCGCGGCCTTCGGGCGATCCTGCGCCAGGATCCGGACGTGGTCATGGTCGGCGAGATCCGCGATCTCGAAACGGCAGAGATTGCCGTTCAGGCCAGCCTGACCGGTCACCTGGTGTTGTCCACTCTGCATACCAATACGGCAGTCGGCGCCGTAACCCGCTTGCGCGATATGGGCGTCGAACCGTTTTTGCTGTCATCCAGCCTGATCGGCGTCCTCGCGCAGCGCCTGGTCAGGGTTCTGGACCCCGCAATCAAGACCAGCTATCCCGCTCGCGACTATGAGTGCAGCACCCTGGGCGTAGATCCCGCCAATCCGCCCATGCTGTATCGCCCGGATGAGGAAGCGATGCAGGCTGGCGGCGCCGGCTATAAAGGCCGTACCGGTATTTATGAACTTGTCAGCATCGACGACGAACTGCGAACCATGATCCACGACGGTGCCGGCGAACACCAACTTGAGCGCTACGCGCGCACCCGGGGCCCTAGCATTCGCGACGATGGCCTCCGCAAGGCCCTGGCTGGCGTGACGACCCTGGAAGAGGTTCTGCGCGTCACCCGTTCCGATTAGATGCGTTCTCCTGGACCGGAAGGCTGATGGGCGCATTTGAGTACACTGCAGTTGATGCCGGCGGCAAGGAAAGCCGTGGAATTCTTGAAGGTGACACCGCGCGTCAGGTGCGCCAGCTACTGCGCGAACGCCAACTGCTGCCATTGACAGTAACGGAAGTTGCCGAACGCGAAGCCACCCGGCAGAGGTCCTTCACAATCCGGCCCACCATGTCGGCCAACGACCTGGCGCTTGTCACCCGACAACTGGCTACCCTCGTGCAATCTGCATTGCCCCTGGAGGAAGCCCTGCTCGCTGTATCGGAACAGACCGAAACACCGCGGGTCAAAAGCGTATTGATCGGCGTGCGCTCGAAGGTCATGGAAGGCCATACGCTGGCGGATGGCTTTGGCGAGTTTCCCAAGGCGTTCCCGGAGATCTATCGGGCGACCGTGTCGGCCGGCGAACAGTCCGGTCATCTGGACGCCGTCCTTGAGCGCCTCGCGGACTACACCGAAGGCCGGCAGGCGCTGCGCCAGAAAATCCAGAATGCAATGATCTATCCGATCGTACTCACCGTGCTTGCACTGATGATCGTCAGCGGCATGCTCGTGTATGTCGTGCCGAAGGTGGTTGGGGTCTTCTCGAATACCGGCAAAGAACTGCCCGGACTCACTGTATTTCTGATTGCCCTCAGTGACTTTCTGCGCGACTACGGCCTCGCACTGCTGGCAGCCATCGTAATCGCGATCATTGCCGCGCGTCGGGCCTTGCGTAATCCGGGGCCCAGACGCTGGCTGGACAAGCTGCTGCTGCGAGTACCGCTGGTGGCCAAGCTGGTGCGCGGCTCCAACACAGCGCGCTTTACCCGGACGCTGAGCATCCTGACCGGCAGTGGCGTTCCGGTTCTGGAAGCGTTGCGCATCTCGGCGGGGGTGGTCACGAATGTGCCCATGCGCGAGGCGGTGGAAGGTGCAGCCGAGCGCGTGCGCGAAGGTGCACCGATCGGCAAGTCCCTGGCAGTCGGGGGTTACTTTCCACCCATCTGCGTACACCTGATCTCCAGCGGCGAAGCCAGTGGCGAACTCGACTCGATGCTGGCCAGGCTGCCGCCAACCAGGAACGCGAGATGGACGGACTCATCGCAGCGCTGCTCGGCATCCTGGAACCTGCACTTATAGTCACCATGGGCGTAATCGTACTGATTATCGTTCTGGCCATTCTCATGCCGATTTTCGAGCTGAATCAGTTGGTTAAATAAAGCCCCGGAACCAGTGGCGGAAACAGTTCACGAAATGCAGAAATTGGGATTGTGTTCGTGGATCGAGGTGATTATAAAAACGGCGTCGGCGTTACTCCTTCAACATAAGGATTGACCAAATGAGACGCAAAGCGGTTGTACAGGCCAAAGCCCGCAGGGGTCCGCCACCCGAACCATCGGGACGAGATCACTTCGATTCCGGCTTCGATAGCGACGACGATAACAGTGTCGACGATGACGACAGTGATGACTCGCTCGAAACTGACGCAGATATTGGCGAGGGCATTTCCGACAACGTCGGCGAACAGTCAATCGAGATCAATGTCGAAAACCTGATCGCTGAACTGGAAGCGGAATCCCATCGGGGCCGCAAGCCGGACGTACATTGCGCAAGGCAGAAGCTTGAAGACTACCTTGAGCGCAAACGTACTGCGCGCGATCTCGAGGACTTCGACGACTGGTGAGTGCTACCGGCGGTTTCAGGCATGAAGCCGTCTGACAGCGCCTTGCACTGATTCCAGCGCACAGGCTGCTGCTACGCTCCTTGCGGCCCGCGTCGCGCAGGTCGCATTATCCCTTTGCCATACTGCTTGTTGAATACAGGTGAAGGGATGATCGCTCAGTCCGCGCGAACCGGTGTCGCGACTGCTCTGCTTTGCGGCAGCATGCTGGCCTTCGGTGCCTTTGCTGCCGATACATCAGCCTCCGATGCTTCAGCTTCCAGCCAGACAGCCGCAGCCGTGGCAGGCAACTGGCTGACGGAACCCCGGGACGGCATCATCCAGCTCAGCGTGAGTGCCGACGGTAGCCTTGAGGGCCGCATCGTCGGTGGCAACGCGCCACAACGCACAGACGAAAAAAACCCCGATCCTGCACTCCGCTCAAAGCTGCTGCGCGGCCAGGTCATCGTGCACGACATGAAGTACGACGGCGACAGCAGCTGGTCGGGCGGCACCATTTACGATCCTGACTCGGGTCGAACCTACCGTTGCAACATGACCCTGATCGGCAACGATCAGCTCAAGGTGCGCGGCTATATCGGATTCTCCTTGCTGGGCCGCACCCAGTTATGGACACGCTATACCGGTGAGTCTCTGGACTTGCCACCTGCCACGGACAAATGATCATGGCTGTTAACCGAAAACTGTCACAGATCACATTACTGGCAGGTACCTCCCTGGCGATGCTGGCCTCAACCGGGCTGGCCTATGGCTCCGGATTCGAGCTGCAGGAACAGAGCGCCAGCGGGATGGGGAATGCGTTTGCCGGCGGCGCAGCGATCGCGCAGGACGCCAGCACGATCTACACGAATCCGGCCGGTATGGTCCGCCTGCCCGGTTGGCAAACTTCGGTCGCAACCAGCCTGATCTGTCCGTCGTTCAAACTCCTGGATGACAAATCCCAATCCCAACCGGCCGCTGGCCAAGCTTTGGGTGGCACTGGCGGCGACGCTGGCTCATGCGCCGCTGTCCCCGCGTTATATCTTTCTGTACCTGCCAGCGAACGCTTGTGGGCTGGTGTCGGCGTGAACGCACCCTTTGGCCTGGAGACCGACTACCACCCGGACTGGCTCGGCCGTTTTCAAGCCATTGAGTCCAAAGTTGAGACAGTCAACATCAATCCGGCGTTGGCATTTCGACTGAACGATCACGTGGCCTTGGGATTTGGCATCAGCTGGCAGTACATCGACGCAAAGCTGACCAGCCAAGTCAATTACGGCGGTGCGGTATTGCAGGGCGTCGAACAGGGCGTTGCCAATGGCGATATTCCACCATCGGCGGTGCCCGATCTTTTTGCCTCGGCGCTGGGGCTGGAGAGTGCGGCAAAAATCAAGGGCAACGACAGTACGTGGGGCTGGAATATTGGTGCGCTGATCACGCTGAATCCGGAAACCCGTATAGGCCTGCAATACCGCTCGAAAATTGACTACAAAGTCAGCGGGACCGCCAGCTTCAACAACCCGCCCCTGGGTCCACTTCCACCACTTGTGGAACCGTATGGTGACGCGGTTACCTCTGCGATCAACAACGGGCTGCTGGCCAGCGGGCCGGTTACGCTGAAACTTGAACTGCCGGAGTCTGCAAATTTCTCGGTGGTTCGTGATCTGGACACGCGGTGGCAAGTGATGGCCGACGTCCAGTACACGGGCTGGAGCAGCGTGGAAGCCCCTGACGATCGTGAGGGCGGACAGCTCGGTACTGATCAATACGCCAGAGAACTTCCGTGATACCTGGCGTTATTCGCTGGGTGGCAGTTTTGAAGTCAACGACAAATGGACGCTGCGTAGCGGAGTGGCCTTCGACAAGTCGCCCGTCCGCGATACGGAACGCACGCCGCGCCTGCCCGATAACGACCGTCGATGGATATCATTTGGTGCGCAGTACCGGTACTCGCCCAGCCTGTCGCTCGATGCAGCCTATACGCACATCTATATCAGCACCACGCATATCAGTCAGGATGCGGGCGATGTAGAGGCCAATGGGCTCGTGGACGGCGGCTATCACAGCAATGCGAACATGTTTGCTGTGCAGCTGAATTACCGGTTTCAGTAAAGGCACTGGCTCTGCGCCGATTTCCGGGCGTCCGGTGATTGGGCGGTCCGTAGTTGATCGGACTTGCTGTCCGGGGTCAGTGCGGCGGCTGGAGCGCGCGGGGGGTTAGTCGACGGGCCGTTCGCTGCGGCCATCCATGGCCTCGCTCTCTAACTCGGACTGGCGCCGGGCTGTCCTGCCCGGCTGGTCCTGCAAACCCGCCGACTAACCCCGCACCCCAGCCGCTGTGTACTGTGAGCGTGGTTCCATCTGCCGCCGCGCTGAAACAAGAAAGGCCCTGATCACTGAGTGATCAGGGCCTGTTGTATCGCCCGGATTACGGGCGGAACGGTGCGAGTCGGGTTTTAGCCGGCGTCGCAGTCCGTCCGGCGCAGAACCACACGTCGGTTCAGTGCGCGGCCTTCCTTCGTTTTGTTATCCGCAACCGGCTGGGTCTCGCCGGCGCCGGACACAACCAGCCGACCACCGCCGACGCCCTTCGCTGCCAGATAATCGGCGACGGCCTGGGCACGACGCTCGGACAACTTCTGGTTGTAACCTTCCTCGCCCGTGCTGTCCGTGTGCCCGATGACCGAGCCAGACACAAACTTGAGCTTGGTCAGCGTCTCGACCAACTCGTCCAGCGTCGCTTTGTCCTCATCGGTGAGCTTCGCAGAGTCGGAAGCGAAGTGAACCTGGCGGACAACGTCACAGGTACAACCATTGGCCCCGACGCGCTCGCCCTTCGGCGTATTCGGGCATTGATCGGCAGTGTCAGGCACGCCATCGCCGTCGCTATCAACCGGCGGCGCTGGTCGCGGCGGTGGGGGCGGCGGCGCGGCAACAGCAGCAGCAACCACTGGCGCGGCGACAGCCACCGGCGTGGGCTTGCTGCCCAGGGCAACGCTGAACCCGGCGTTGACCAGAACGTCGGTCAGGCTGCTGGATGCATCCTGATAACGGCCCAGAACCTCGGTTCGCAGCGAGAGCCTGCTGCCCCACAGTCGCGTCAGGGCACCAACACCGAGCTGGGCCTGGAAGTCATCATGGTCCGCATTGCCGATGTTCGTATTCACGACACCGACACCCGCCAATATGTACGGTGAAAAGAGACCAGACCGGTTGTAGAGATTTATCAGATTGAGGTTGACCGCCGACTGATCCTGATCCGGAAAGCCGCTGTCGCCGTCCAGGTTCAGCCGCTGGAAGTCCAATTCAACGTTGAAGTGTTCGCTCAAGGCGTAGCCGAAGCCGACCAGGCCACCGGCCACCTTGTCGTCAACATTCCGGTCACCGTCTGCACCAATGTAGGTGCCGAGGCCCTTGACGTAGGCCTGGCCGACGTCCTCGGCGGCCTGCCCCTGCACCTGACCGAAGAGTAAGGCAGCACCAAGTAGTGCGCTGCTAATAGCCGTGTTTCGCCGCATATTGGTATCCCTTTGAAATTTATCTGATTCTGGTTTCTGCAGGATGCTGAAACTATGTTGCATATTAACATATTTCAACCCCAAGTGTCATGTCAGTAGCAGTTTCAGTCGTTGCGGCTTGGCAACAGACCCTGGTTTAACTGGCTTGAACCCGGGTCGCGACCCGATCGGCGATGGTTAAGACACAGCACTGTAGTTTCCTGGCCCAGCGGGGAACGTGACCCGCTTCAACGCCCATGGCCATCGCGCCATCTACGCTGCCTGCTCAGGGTCGGGCAATGGATTTGGGGCGACATGCGGGCATCAACGACGGTTCGAAGCTTCCGCGCACAGCGCGGTTTCACGTTTGGCGAAGTACTGGCAACTCTTGGGGTGCTGGGCGTCAGCCTTTCACTTGTGGTACCCAGCATGGAAAGTGTGACCCGCGATAACCAGCGCGCGGATGGCATCAATGCGCTGGTAGGCACCCTGCACGCAGCTCGCAACGAGGCCATCACCCGCAATGTCGCCGTGGTCGTCTGCCCCAGCGCGGATGGCCGGCAATGCACCAGAGCTGACTGGGATTCGGGCTGGATCCGCTTTGCTGATCTGAATGGTGACTACCGTGCAGACCCCGATGAGACCGTATCGGGCGTTTCTCCCGCAGTTCCCGGCTTGCGCATTCAGAGTGAGGCTTTCCGGACCGCAACGGGTTTCAGCGCTACCGGCCGGACTGTCAGCCCCGATGCTGACATGACGCCCGGCGGTGATTTCACCTTCTGCCAGGGTCAGGAAAGTGCTGATGCCCGGGTTCTGGTGCTGTCAGCCTTGGGCAATCCATCGCTGACCGATTTCCGGCTCGACGGTCGGGATCCTGACTGCTCAACCGGCTGACTTACCCGGCAGAATCAGCCATGATTTGTTGCCCTTGTGCAACAGTTTGTTGTGAGACGGATTGCCTACGCGCTTTGGCTGTGGTTACTATTCCGCAGAGGCTTAAGGGGCGTGCTTCGACAAGAAGTGTCTTTGCACAAGACTAATATCCGTTACGGGGGTATCTATCGCAATGAGCGGCACCAATCAGTCTGGCCGAAAAAAGGTCCTGGCAATCGCGCGGTTCAGTGCGCGATGGTAACCGGCGCTGTTGCCGGAGTTCAGCAGGCAACACCTGCCCTTGCGCAGGACGGCGCGAGTGCTCCCCTTGAAGAATTTGTTGTAACCGGTTCGCGCATTCGCCGGGTCGACGCGGAAACCGCGAGCCCGGTGCAAGTTGTCACCGCTGAAGCCATTCAGCAAACCGGCGTGGTCACCATTGGCGAACTGATTCAGAAGCTGCCGTCCATTGGCGGCGCTGCGACCAACCCGGCGGTGAATAATGGCGGCGGTGATGGCGCCAGTAACGTTGAACTCCGCGGCCTTGATGTCAAGCGCACGCTGGTACTGCTCAATGGTCGCCGCTATGGCGCGCTGGGCAATCTGTCGAGTGCCGTCGACATCAACTCCATTCCGGTTTCAATGATTGACCGGGTCGAGGTCCTTAAAGAGGGCGCCGGCGCAATCTACGGCTCGGACGCGATCGGCGGCGTGTGAACTTCATCACCAAGAAGTCGATGGATGGCGCCGAGGTCAGCGTGGACTACGGCGAGTCCAGCGAAAGGATGGCAAGCGCAAAGGCATTTCACTGTCCTGGGGCGCCACGAATGACAACAGCAACCTGATACTGGGCTTCAACTACAACAAGCAGGACGAAATTTCAGCCGGTGATCGCGCTTTTCACGCAACGCGATTTACTTCTACGGCTCGGTATTTGAAGGTGGCTCCAGCCGGACACCAAGCGGCCGAATCTTTCTCGACACCCAAAGCGCGATAGATGCCGGCCTAGACGCCCAGTACGGCTGCAACAGCATCACGCGTAGCCAGGGTGATGGCTCGGCGCTCGGTGACTACCGTTGCTACGTCAGCTCCGGCTCACCGAATGACTCCTACAACTACCAGCCGCTGAACCTGATCCTGACCCCACAGGGAGAGGGCCAGCGTGTTTGCGCTGGGCACGCACCAAGATCACCGACGATGTGGAGATGTACGCCGAGTTTCTCTACAACCGCACGACATCCGGCTTTCAGATCGCCCCGCTGCCGTTCGACGCACGCAGCGACAACACCGTGATCTCGGCCGACAACATCTACAACCCCTTTGGCATCAGCTTTGGCGGCCAGGCCACCGACCCGATCACCGAAGAACTCCTCAATCCCAATGCCAGTTATCGCCTGGAAGCGCTCGGCAACCGGGCCAACAAGGTGGCAACCTGGCAGGGGCAGGTCCTTGGTGGATTGCGCGGCGCCCTGCTGGACACCGGCTGGAACTGGGATTTGAGCCTCGGCTACAGCCGACTTGATCAGGACCGCAGTTACTCAGGCTATCCATTCAAATCCAGTTTCGCGAATGCCCTGGGGCCGTCCTTTCTCGACGGCAATGGCACACCGACCTGCGGCACACCTGGCGCACCGATTGCGGGATGCATTCCGCTCAATATCTTCAACCTGGCTGACCCCGGGCAGATTGGCGCCATCAAAGCCATCTCGGCCGTCTATCGGGATCAGTACTCGTATTCAATGACTCAGGCAAACCTGGCGTTGAACGGCCCGGTCTTCACCATGCCCGCTGGCGACGTTATGGGGGCGGTAGGCGTTGAATACCGCGACCAGCGGGGTACCTTCGATGCTGACTTCCTCACCATATCGTCGCCACCGCTCTACAAGGATTGCCTGCTGGCCAGTGACACCTGCAGCGGCAATCAGGATGGCTCGTATGACGTGACTGAGGTGTATGGCGAGGTGCTGGTACCTTTAATGAAGGATGCGCCATTCGCCCGATCGCTGAATCTTACCGTCGGTCTTCGATACTCCGACTACTCCACCTTCGGCAGCACGACCAATACCAGCTTCAAGGTGGACTGGCGGCCGATCGATGACCTGCTGGTGCGGGCCTCGTACGCCGATGTCTTCCGCGCGCCGACGATCATCGAGTTGTACCAGGCGCCAACGGCAGACGCTGCCACCTTCACCGACCCCTGTGTGGGGCTTACTTCCGCCCAGCTGGCGGCCAATCCAAACTACGCCCTGGCCTGCCAGAACGTCACACCGGACTCCGGCTTTGCCCAACCCAATGCCCAGATTGACGGACTGCTGATCGGCGGCAACGTGCTGGGTGGAACGGGACTGGATCCTGAGGAAGGCGAGGCCTGGACCGTGGGCTTTGTCTACGAACCTGCAGCAGTCCGTGGCCTGTCGCTCAGCATTGACTACTGGGATTACTCCATCGATGACATCATCACCCAGATCGATGTGAACACCACGGCCAACCTCTGCGTGGCTTCAGGAGCTCCCCAGTACTGCTCCCTCATCAACCGCTTTGGTGATGGCACCATCCGGCAGATTCGGGAACCCACGGTGAACCTGGGCACGCTGGACACTAGTGGCGTCGATTTCAGTGCTGCCTATGTATTGCCCCAGTTTGATTTCGGGACAATCCGTGTGAGCCTGGATGCCACTTATACCGACAAGTACGACAGCACGGTGCCGGGCAACCCCGTTATCAAGGTGGCCGGAACCTACGACCGCCAGTACGGCAATATTGCAAAATGGCGAACATCGACCCAGTTGGGCTGGAAACTGCAGGACTGGGAAGCGCAGCTCTACTGGCGCTATATCGATTCGATCAAGCTGACCGACCCCGATGGGGCGCCAGGGATTCAGCCGGATCTCAATATCGCTTCGCAGAGCTACTTCGATCTGACCGCTGGTTA
Organism: Gammaproteobacteria bacterium; assembly: GCA_041396045.1. Taxonomy (GTDB): domain Bacteria; phylum Pseudomonadota; class Gammaproteobacteria; order Steroidobacterales; genus SHZI01. The sequence goes on from JAWKZI010000004.1 coordinate 120,905, forward strand.
TACGCTGGAAAGTACCAACACGAAGTTCCAGATCGGCATCAACAACATGTTCGACAACCAGCCGCCGATCCTGTACCAGAACAACGTGACCAATGCGAACACCGACGTAGAGACCTACGACACCATCGGTCGCTACTTCTTCGGTTCAATCGTGCAAAAGTTCTGATCTCAGGCTTGGGCTCAGTACAAAGGCCGCGCGGTGCAAGCCGCGCGGCCTTTCCTTTTTGCATTCCATGACACCTGCAGAGTCCACCGAGGCACTGGCCGCACGGGGCCTGTCACTGCTGGCGCAGCAGCAGGACGCCGACGCGCTCCCTGTGTTTGAGGAACTCACTCAAGCCCAGCCCCGCCACATCGCCCACTGGGTGAATCTGGGCACGATATTGCGCCGACTGCAGCGCTACGACGAGGCGCTGCTCGCCTACGCGCAAGCCGGTGCCCTGGGTGAGCGTTCGGCAAATTTCTATTTCAACGTCGGCCTGTTGCATCAGGATCGCGGCGACTACGACACGGCACGGCGGGTGCTGGCCGACGCGATGCGGGCCGCACCGCTGGATGCGGAGATCCGCTGCCAGTACGCCCAGTGCTGCTATGAGTCGCTGCGCATCGAGGAAGCAACTGCGGCCCTGGCGGACTGGGCGCAGTGGCCAGACCTCAACAGCGAACAACTGGCGACCATTGCGCTGCTGCTGTTGAACCTGGGCGAATCAGCCAGTTCTGATCAGGCGGCCGCCCGCGCCGCAGCCGATCCAGCGCCGCCGCCGGCTACCTTGCTCCGCCTGGCGCAAATCCAGGAGCGCAGTAACCGGCTCAAGGCTGCCAAGACCAGCCTCGAACGTCTGCAGGCATTGCCGGATGCCGCCTCTGCCCTGGGCCCGGACCTCCAACTGCTGGAAGCCCAGATCGCCTTGCGGGAGGCCCGTCATGAGGAGGCACTGCATCTGTTCACCGACCTCGCTGCAGTCTGCACGGAAGCCCACCGTCGGCATCTCTATCTGTTCCCGCTGGCAAAGACGCTGGACGCACTTAAACGCCACGATGAGGCCTATGCCTGCCTGCAAAGCGCCCATGAAGCGCAGATGCTGCATCTGGCGCGTAGCAACCCGGACGCTGCGGGCATCAAGGAACCGCCGCTGCTGATTACCCGGCATGGTTGCGACCCGGACGATGTCGCGGCCTGGGGCCTGCCAATCGACCAGGCGGGCAAGGCAGCAAACCACCCTTCCGCCGCCGGGTCTCCGGTATTCATCGTGGCGTTTCCACGTTCCGGCACGACCCTCCTGGAACAGATGCTCGATGCGCATCCGCAACTGGTGACGATGGATGAACAGCCGTTTCTGCAGCAGGCCATCGACCGCATCATGGATCTGGGCATCGACTATCCGGGCGGCATGGCCAAACTGACGGCAGAGCAACTGGCCGATGTGCGGGACCACTACTGGTCACTCACCCGTCGCAAGGTGCAACTGGAACCCGGCCAGCGCCTCATCGACAAGAATCCGCTGAATCTACTGCGCCTGCCGGCCATTCGCCGCCTGTTTCCACAGGCCCGGATCCTGCTGGCGATTCGGCACCCCTGTGATGTCATTCTGAGCTGCTTCATGCAGCATTTTCGTGCCCCCGAATTTGCCGTGCTGTGCAAGGACCTGCCCACGCTGGCCCGGGGCTATCGTCGCTCTTTCGATTTCTGGTATCAGCAGGCCGAACTGCTTCAGCCGATGGTTCGGGAAGTCCCCTATGAAGACTTCGTGGCAGACTTCGAAGCCTGTTCACGCGACATCACAGCCTTCCTGGAATTGCCATGGAACCAGGCACAATCGCAGCCGGGCGAACATGCCAGAGCCAGGGGCTTCATCAGCACGCCCAGCTACGCTCAGGTCATCGAACCCGTGAACCGGCGCGCCGTCGGGCGATGGAAACCCTATGCCAGGCACTTCGACGAGGCGCTGGAAATCGTGCAATCCTGTATCGACCGTTGGGATTACTAGAACAACAGGTAGGTCGACAGAATATATTTCTCCGACGAGCGAGGCGCCAGGCCTGCATGCTGGTACATCCAGTACGGTGGAAACATCAGCAGCCGTCCGGTGCGCGCCCTGACCTTCAGCCCCAACTGCGGGAATTCGGTTTCTCCACCCTCGTCGACGTCGTTCAGATACCAGAGAAACACCAGGTAGCGATTGGCCACATCATGTATCGAATCGAAGTGCGTCTGGAAAGACTCGTCGGCATCCGGTCGATAGCGCTTGAGAATCAGGTCCGCCGTACGCGGTGAATCCGGAATCGCAATGGGCGCAAGTCCGATATCGGCGTTGTAGCGCTGCAGTGCCAGGGAAATGCGCTGGCGGAAAAAGCCCTGCAGCGTCGGCTCGGACAGCCTGGTCACGTTGATCTCGGTCCAGGCAGATTCCTCCAGCCCGGGCCGTTCCGTACGGCCATTCAGCTGGTGAAATCGCGACAGGCCATTGAACGATTCAATCATTCGCGCACAGAGATCCGGCGCCAGTTCCGCATCGTAGTGCCGAATGAAGTGCTCAAGGTTCACGCTAGTATCATAAACTTTCGGTGTCTGATCAGGATCATCCGGTGACAAAGACAACGCAGGAAGCCCAGTGGCTGCTACGCGCCGGCCGCATTGAGGAAGCGGAGCAGGCCTTTACCCGCGTCCTGAACGAATCGCCGTTCGATCTGCAGGCACTCACTATCGTGGCCCTGGCGGCCATCCGGTTGGGCCACTTTTATCGGGCCAGGGATCTGTTGAAGCGTGCTGTTGCCGTCAGTCCGGACCATGCGGCCAGCCACCATCACCTGGGTCGCGCCGAAGAACTGATTGGCAATCTGGAACAGGCCCGCCAGTGTTATCAGCGGGCGACCGCCCTGAATGCACAGCTGCCTGCCGCCCGCCTGCACCTGGCGGCCGTTCTCGAGAAACTCGAAGAGTCCCACGGCGCACTGATCCAGTATTCGCGCGTGATGGCCGACATGCAGCAGCAAGGAAAGTGGCTGGACCAGGCCACGACGCCGCCGGCACTGCAGCCATTGGTGGCCCACGCGGCCCAGGTGGTGCGCGGCGGCCGCCGGGCCTTGTACTTCGGCTTGCTGGAACCACTGGTGGCCGAGTTCGGCCGCAGTGAACTGGGCCGTATCGAGCAGATGTTACGCATCCATCTGAATGAAGAAGCACCGGCTTACGCTGACGAGCGACAACAGCCAACCTTCCTTTACTGTCCCGATCTGCCGACCACACCTTATTTCGAGCTTGCACTCATTCCGGAACTCGAGGAATTTGCGGAGCAGACCCCTCATATTCAGTCGGAACTGCAGGCCTTGCTGACAAGCAATCAGGGCAGCAACGAAATCGTGTTCAGCTCACCCGACGTGGCCGCCCAGAATCTGCGCGGCTATCACGGTGATCCCGGCTGGTCGGGCTACTACTTCTATCGGCATGGTGAGCGTCGCGATGTAAATTGTGCGGCTTGCCCGGTCAGCAGCGCGGCACTCGATCAATTGCCGCTCTGCCGGGTAGAGGCACACGGACCCGAGGTTCTGTTCTCGGTGTTCACGCCGGGCACGCATCTGCTCCCGCATCGGGGTGTCACCAATACGCGGGTTGTGGGTCATCTGCCGCTCATCGTCCCCGAAAATTGCGCGTTGCGGGTCGGTGGTGTGGAACATGTCTGGCAGGAAGGCAGGGTCGTGGTGTTTGACGACACCTATGAGCACGAGGCGTGGAATCGCAGCAATGAAATGCGGGTCGTGCTGATCTTTGATCTCTGGAACCCCCATCTGACAGAAGTCGAGCGGGCAGCAGTGGCCAGGCTCGTACATGCCATTGGTGAGTTTCGCAGCGCAATGGAAGCCGCCTGAAACGATGCGACTTCCCCGCCCCTTTTACCGTTTGCCAGTGCGCTTCGATACGGAGCGTCTGGTCACCGAGGTCCGCGCTCTGCCCGAGAGTGCGTGGGCGCCCCATCCGAACGCCATCAAGGGCAACAGTTCGGTGCGTCTGATCAGCGTCGATGGTGGCGAGAACGACGATGTGATGGGTCGCATGCTGCCGACCAGCCACTTGCTGGCAGCACCCTATCTTCGGCAGGTGCTGGCCAGTTTCGGCGTGGTCTGGAGCCGTTCCCGGCTGATGCGATTGGCGCCAGGCGCCAGCGTGCCGCTACATGCCGATATCAACTACCACTGGTTTACGCGGGTACGTGTGCACATCCCGGTCCTGACCCGCCCTGAAGTCAGCTTTCACTGTGGCGACCATCAGGTACATATGGCGACTGGCGAAGCCTGGCTCTTCGACAACTGGCGTCTGCACCGCGTTGAAAACCCTGCTCCGGCCGAGCGTATTCATCTGGTTGCCGACACCTCGGGCAGTGCGCCGTTCTGGCGCCTGGCCGCCCAGGCGGACCTGCCGGCGACAAAGTGGCATCAGCATCACTTTGACCCGACCGCAGACGCGCGGCCATTGACGGAGATCAACTCGTCATCAGCGGTGATGCCGGCGACAGAAGTCGAGTTGCTGCTGCGCGATCTGGGCACCGAACTTGTGCAGGGCAATGGCGACCACTTGGCCGCAGATGAGTCGGGCCAGAATGCAGTCAATCGCTACCACCTGCTGCTGGAAGAGTTCTGCCACGACTGGCGGCAACTGTGTGCCCTGCACGGCCTGGCCGGCGATGGTCTGCCGGATTTCCGGAATGCTGCCGAGGCCTTGCGTGCCGGATCACACCAGTTTGGCATCAACCTGGTGATGCGCACCAACGGCGTCGCCGCACATCGGGTGCTTGAAGCCCGCGTGCTACAGCATCTGCTGCCGACCTCCTCGCCATTGGCAGCTCGCCGGAGTTCAGTTACGCACGTCCGTGGGCAGGCTTCACCGACCGGGCCGCCACCCGGATCACCGGCAAATCCACTGCTTGAATCGCCGGTCTTCATCGTCGCGGCACCCCGCTCCGGCAGCAGCTTGCTGTTTGAAACACTGGCAGCACACGGATCCATTGCCACGCTCGGCGGCGAGGCACACTGGCTGATCGAGGGTCTGCCAGCGCTCAAACCCGGGGCGCCTGGCATCGACTCGAATCGGTTGACGGCTGCTGACCTGAATCCCGACATTGCGGCGACTATTCGCCACAGCATTGTCAGTCGACTGCGGGACTCTGGCGGGCAGCCTGTGCCGCTTCAAAGCGATTACAAAAATCGAGGTGCATCAGGCCCGGACCATAGCCGCTCGCTGCAGTTTCTGGAAAAGACGCCGAAGAACGCGCTGCGGATTCCCTTCTTCCATGCACTGTTTCCGGCTGCCCGATTCATTTTTCTGTGGCGCGATCCGCGCGAGAACATCAGCAGCATCATCGAAGCCTGGCGATCCGGTGGCTTCATCACCTACCCGACCCTGCCTGGCCGGGATGACCCCTGGTCGATGCTGTTGCCACCGCAGTGGCAACTACAGCGCGGACGCCCGGTCGAGGAAATCGCAGCCTGGCAATGGGACAGCACCAATCGTTTCATCTGCGACGATCTGGCCGCCGTGCCCCGTGAGCAATGGACCGTTGTCCGCTACGACGAGTTGCTGGCGTCCACCACTGCCACCGTTGATCGCCTGTGTGCGTTCATGGGGATGAAGGTCGACACGGCGCTGGCCGCTCGACTGGCGACGCCTCTGCCTTTGTCACGGTATACGCGAACACCGCCAGCGCCGGACAAATGGCGCCGCAATGCCGACCTCATTGAACGGATATTGCCGGATGTGGCAACCACCTGGCACCGGCTCGACACGCTGCGCTGAACAGCGTTCTCCGCGTTCAGTCCTCGAAGACGTAGCGGTAGCGTGCAATTACCGCGGCATCCCGTTTCGCAACCATGTCACGCAGCGCCTGGTTGTAATAGCTGCTGCAGGGTCCGTGCTTCGAGACGTTCCGGGCAGGTGCCTGGAGCACTTCCTCGCGCCAGGTTGCGCTGACCGGTTGACCCGCCGCTTCGAACAAGCTCAACAGTTGCCCGGGTAGCTGTTCCATGCGGCCGATATGCGGTGCGTCCTGTCCGCCAGGGTCGCCATACATATAGTGATACAGAAACGAATAGAACCCTCTGCGCTGCCACGCATCCTGGCCAGTGCAAAGCCCGGCAGATTCAGGCCTCGCGTGCCGTAGTCTCGCGGGAGTAGCTCAACGATTCTGGCCAGCATTGCCTCGTTCTGCCCGAGGTCCAGCATGTTGGCGATGGTGTGGGTGAAATCAAGCTGCCCATCGTTACTGAGCACACGGTACAGGGCATTGGGCTTCGGCCGTTGCTGCTGAAAGCTGTACCACGAAACGTAGTAGCTCCACGGATTCCGCACCAGACCCAGTACTGGCAGATGGACGCATGATTCGGGAATCAGATGCCGTGGCAGGTGGTAACCAATCTCGCGAGCGTCCGGGCAATGGCGTCGAAGGATATGGTTGACGAAACTGCCACCGGACTTGTGCAGGTGCAAAAATACCAGGCTACCCGTGACGATCATGCCGAGAGGTTGGCCAGGTGACGTTCCACCTCGGGAAGATGCTGGCCCAGCGAGCGCTCGCCCCGGGTGATCAGGTCGAGCAATGTCGCAGTGGGTAGAAAATCACAGATCAGGTGAGTACGAGACTGGTTGCTATCGGCATTCCAGACGCCATGCGGTGCACTGTTGTTCAAACCCCAGACCTCACCGGCCCGCATCCTGAATCCCTGCCCCGCGCACAGCATGTAGACATGGTCATTGGTGACAACGGGCACATGAATCCGCAGCGTCTTGGCAAAATACGGCGCACGATCGATATGTGGGGCGATGGACTGGCCGGCAGGCAAGCGTGCCAGCAGGCAACGTTGAGCCGACGCACCCAGCATCTCCAGCACCTCACGAACGTAAGGCAAGTGCGCCAGTACCGGCCGGTCGTTGATCGGCAGCGGCCCTTCGGCCGGGGCATATCCACGCAGGAACAGGGCTTCTGCCCCCGGTGCACGCCGACGCGACCACCTGTGGTACCCCAGACCGACGGTCCCAGGGCATCGATCCCGGCGGCCAGCCGTTCCGTATCGACCAACAGCGGCAAACGCACACAAGCCCCTAGCAGTTGGTGCTTGTCGAGGACAGGACTACCCGGCAGATCCAGCATTCACAGAGTATAAGTGTTAGTCATGGCCAGCTTCGATCGCCCCGACAAACCGGTCCATAAACCATCGGCATGGGTGCAACGCTACGCCGGCCTGGTTCCGGCTGGCGGTACGGTGTCGATCTTGCCTGCGGCGACGGCCGTCACGCCCGGCACTTTGCCGGGCGCGGACACCCTGTGGTGGCGATTGACGTGGATATCAGCGGAGTCGCAGATCTCAGGGACGTATCCGGCTTCGACGTCCGGCAGGCCGACCTGGAAACCGGTGACTGGCCCTTCGCGACCCCCAGCATGGCTGGCATCGTCATCACCAACTACCTGCACCGTGGGCATTTCGCCCACCTGCCCACCACCCTCAGTCCCGGCGGCATTCTGCTCATAGAAACCTTTGCCGCCGGCAACGAGCGCTTCGGCAAACCACGCAACCCGGACTTCCTGCTGGCTCCCGGCGAACTACCACAGCACTGGGGCCGCACCTGCAGATCGTCGCCTACGAACATGGCCTGGAGCAGACCCCCGCCCCGCGGTCCGGCAACGCATCGTCGCAGTCCGAAGCAGCGATCCCGTGCGGCTGCCAGTTACCCATACGCAGGGGCAGGTGCCGTAGAAGTCTCAGTCTCTATTGATTTGGCATTCACTTCGTAGCCCGCGGCATCCCGGCGGGAAATCCCTTCCGCCTGGCGTGCGGCACGCCTTTTCGGCGGAAGGGACACCCGCCACGCTGCCGCTCGCTGTGGGGGCGAATGAGCTCTCATCGACTCGGGCGACAACATGAATTCCTACACTGCAGCGGGACGGCGGTGAGTCGGGGTATCGCGGGTGTGGAAGACCAGCCGGGCAGGACAGCCCGGCGCAGACTGAGTCAAGTGAGTGAAGGCCATGGACGGCCGTAGCGAACGTCCCGCGAAATCCCGACTCACTGACGGCACGCGGGTTACGGAGTGGGATCCAGATCGAGCGCAGCTGATACAGCTCTTAGGGGCGGGAGGCTACGGGTGGACGGCCGGCGATGATTCCACCGTGCAGGATGACGCCCTCCGCCGGTTTCGACGTCCATAGCTGTTCGGCAAAGCGCGGAATGGCCATTGCCGCGATGGGGAAGCACTCGACGAGCTGGGACGGCCTGGTTGGAATGCCATCCAGTGCGTAGCAGAAGAATTCCATCCCGTGGCGATCCACCGTGTTCCAGAAACCCCTGATCGACGGCACGCTGGCGGATATCGAGCCATTTCCCTGGAAATAGACATCGAACCGCGTCTCGCCAGCCGGCGTTTCCATGCGATAGCGCGTCGTGTTACTCATCAAGTGGTTATAGAAGCTGGGGAAGCGTTCGGACAGCGGCTTGCTGCGATCGACGGGGCCCTTCCTGTCGGCGATCGCCGGCCGGGGCCAGTCAGCCGCGCCGGTCTCCAGCCACAGGTAGGACATCAATGCCGTGCGCTCGGATTCCGGTACGGGTTCGGGGATCATCATGCGGGTGCCCTTAACCAGCTGCTCGGGTCCGGCCAGAAAGTCCCAGACGTGGCCAATGTCCCATTCGAAGCCTGCCTTTTTCAGGGCCTCAGACGAGGTGAACCCGGGACTCGTGCCAGCGGCACGCCCGATCACTCCCCACAGATTGGGTCCAACGAGATTGCTGCCGCCGTCTGCTACCGTGTGGCAGGCGCTGCAGCGCTGCTGGAACGCCGTTCGTCCCTGTTCATAGTCGGCACCAGCCAGCTGGTCGCGGGAAGGAGTTCCGGCCAACAGTGGCCCGGCCAGCAGGACTGTCACCAGCAAGGTCCCGGTTAACACGGCGCGCATTCGACAATCCATTTTGATCTGCCTAGTTGAGTGGCAGCACGAATTATCCGTCGAGTGGGGGAAACCTCAGCGTGGGCAGTGCCAGGCCTCCGCTGGGTGGTGGCGCCAGTCTGCAGGCCGCAGCGCCGCCTGAGCGACCCGCTACCGAAGAGTCTGCCGGACTGCCCGGGCAGGCTGGTCTGCGGCCAGCAGCGGCAGGTCCGCCAGCAATGCCGGTTCACCAAGCAGGTAGCCCTGGGCCCAGGTGATGCCAAGCTGGCCCAGCAGGTCCAGCGTTGCCTGATCCTGAACGAACTCGGCAACTGTCTCCAGTTGCATCACACGCGCCACTTCAGCGATGGCGGCAACCACAGACTGGGAAATTGCGTTGGTCGGCAAATCGCGTACGAAGCTGCCGTCGATTTTCAGGGTGTTCACCGGAAACAGCTTCAGATAGGCGAACGAACTGAGGCCGGTGCCGAAAGTCGTCGTTGAGAATCTGCAGCCGGTCCGCCGCAGCGTATGCATGAAGTTCTGGGCACGCTGCAAGTTCGCCACCGCCACTGTTTCGGTAATTTCGAAGCAGATCAGCGCCGGCGGCACACGGCTACGCGCCAGTTGCTCCTGAACGAAGGGCAAAAACGCTTCGTCACCCAGACTCTGACCAGAGAGGTTAATCGCAAAGTGGGTACCGGCGGTGCTCAGCGCCACTGCACTTCGACCCAGCATTTCCAGAGTATTGGCCACCACCCAGCGATCCAGTTCTTCCATGAGCTGGTAGCGCTCGGCAGCCGAGAGGAACTCGCTGGGAGAAATGTGGACTGTCGTCATCATCCAGCAAACGTACCAGAACCTCGTAGTAGCCATGCTGAGCGGTGTCTGCCTTGACCGGAACGATGGGTTGCCCCATCAGGGCCAGTCGACCAAGCTCAATGGCATTCCGGATGTAACCGACCAGGTGAATGTCATCGAAACGCTGAATGATTGACAAGTCCGCTGGCTGGTAGATTTCCACCCGTCCACGGCCGCGGTCCTTGGCCGCATCACAGGCCACCTGTGCGGTGGCCAACGGACCTTGTTCCGAGCGCAACTCACCCCGGTCGCTCAGACTGCCGACTCCCACACTGACCGATGCCCTGTAACTGCGCTCACCATGGCCAAACTCCAGCAGCTTGAATCGGGCTGCGACCCGTTCGCCGATTTCACGCCCGGCTTCAAGGCCTCCTTCGGTCAGCAATGCGGCGAAGCGGTCACCACCCACGCGGGAAATCCGATGCCCGGCCAGCTCATCGCGCAAGATCTGGGCAAAGCTCGTTAATACGCGATCACCAACCTCCCGGCCAACGGTATCGTTGGCGACATTCAGGCGGTCAATATCGAAGTACATCAAAGTCCGGGGCGTTGTTTCGTCACTGGCCATTGCCGATTCGGTTACCGCCAATTCCTTCTCGAAGGCTGGCCAGGCCGTCAAGCCAGTCAGACTGTCATAGGTTCGTTCAAGGACGATGGCAATATGCGCGGCGACAAAGCGTGCGACGCGCGAACGGCGGCGCAAGCTGAAATCCGGGCCTTGCCAGCCGGCCAGAACCAGGGCACCAGCAGGCGATTCTGCATGCCCCGGGAGCATCGAAACACAATATTCGGCGTCTTCCCGGGCAGCATCTGCCACGGCCGATGCGGCCAGCGATTCCAGTTGCGCTCTGGAAATTTCCTTGCCCTGCAAGTGCAGCATGTTCTTGTCAGGAATCAGGATGGCGGCTGTTTGTACCTGCAGTAACTTGTGGCATAGCCGCAGAATCAGTTGCAGGGTTGTTTCGCAATCCGGCATCCCCTGCACGGCCTTTTCGACTTCGTGAAGCAAGCGTTCTTCAGCCGCCTGGACGCCGAGCTTCCGATATCCTTCAACCAGCCGCAGACGCAGGCTCAATTCCCGCTCCAGCGTACGAGTGGCAGGTTGAAGTTTCGCGGCACAGTCGACGGCTGTCAGCTGGGCATGCCCGGTATCAACGATGATCACAAGGGCGCCGAGCTTCTCGCTCTTCTCGTTTCGCATGGGCAACAGGTAGGCAACCGCATCGTCCAGATCGACCCGAACGGGGGTGGCCTGCTCACGGCGGCAAACGGTATGGAGTGCACTGGCGTAGGCGTCATTCAGGACTACAGGCGGATTCGGTTCTTCACTCCAGATAACGCTGCGATCCCGACCATGGCAATATATTCCCCGAAGTCCTGGCAACAGCACACGCAGCAACGCGCTGTAGTCGCGCAGTACCTGGGCCTTGTCCCCAGCCGTGCGTAGCTCCGCCACCATGCCCTGCCACCTGCCTTAAACTGCTGAAAGTTTGAAGTTTTTCCAGAACGGCCGGCGTGATCGTGCTCCCAGAAACAGCTAGCGCTCGTCGTGACTTATACTTGGCACATATGGCTATATCCAACAGCAACCTGGCATTTACCCCGGCCATTGAGCGGGAAACCCACCATTTGTATGAGCGGGTTCGCCACGTCATACCCGACGTGGAATGGGCGATACACGCCCCCCTGATTTCAGCCATTAACCGGCTCAAGGCAGAACGTGAGGCCATCATCCTGGTGCATAACTACATGCGCCCGGAAATCTTCCATGGCGTTGCCGATTTCAGTGGCGATTCCCTCGGTCTTGCGCAGTTTGGCGAACGCACGCCGGCAAAAACCATTGTGATGTGTGGTGTGCATTTCATGGCCGAGACTGCCAAGATTCTCAGCCCGGAAAAGACCGTATTGCTGCCCGACATGAGGGCGGGTTGCTCACTGGCCTCTTCGATCACCGGTGCCGATGTCCGGAACCTGCGCAAGCGTCATCCGGGTGCGCCCGTGGTCACCTATGTGAACACCTCGGCAGAGGTCAAAGCGGAATCGGACGTGTGCTGCACATCGGCCAATGCCGTGCAGATCGTCGAATCACTGGGGGCGGATGAAGTGATCTTCATTCCGGACCAGTTCCTCGGCAAATACGTGGCAGCCAGAACTTCGGTGAAACTGATCCTCTGGGAAGGTGCCTGCGAAGTACACGAGCGGTTCTCAGGCCCCGAACTGCGTGAATTTCGCGAGATGCATCCGGGCATTCACGTCATGGCCCATCCCGAGTGCCCACCGGATGTGCTGGCCGAAGCCGACTATGTGGGGTCAACTTCGGCAATGATCGCGCATGTTGGCAAGGCAAAACCGGACAAGGTGGCCATGATTACCGAGTGCTCCATGGCGAGCAACGTCGCGGTTGAGTTCCCGAAAACCGAGTTCATACAGCCCTGCAATCTGTGTCCGCATATGCAGCGGATCACTTTGCCGAAAATTCTGAGTGCACTTGAGAACATGCAACCAGCAATAGAGGTGCCCGGCGAAATCGCCGAACGGGCCCGTCTGGCGCTGGAACGGATGCTGGCAGTCAGCCGCAGCGCCGCCCGCGACTAGCCACTGAATCGCGCACCACCAGTGACGCCCTCCGCAGAGTTCGACGTGCTCGTCCTGGGCGGCGGCCTGGGCGGCTTCTCGGTTGCCTTGCGGCTGGCCGAGGCCGGCGTATTCGTCGGCTTGCTACGCAAGCGCCCGTCTGCGGAGAGTTCCAGCGCCTGGGCTCAGGGTGGCATTGCCGCGGCAATAGCGGCTGGCGATTCGCCGGAGCAACATGCCGCCGATACCCTGGTCTCGGGTGCTGGCCTGTGTAACCATCGCTGTGGAATTCGTGACCAGCCAGGCACCTGATGTGATCCGCTGGCTACAGGACCAGGGTGTGCATTTCACAGGCACCGGCGAAGTCGGCCTTGAAGTGCCGCAGCAAGGGACGCTGCATTTGACACAGGAGGGCGGCCATTCCCGACGACGTGTGGTTCATGCCGATGATGCGACTGGTCGTGCAGTCATCAACAGCCTGGAGGCACGGGTGATGGCACATCCGCCGGATCCGGATCCTCGACGACCGCATCGGCATCGATGTAATCACCAGTCGCAAGCAGAAGATTCCCGGGCCAAATCGCTGCGTGGGTGCCCTGCGCACTCCAACCGCACCAGCGGGCTCGTCGAAACCATATCGGCACGCGCCACGGTTCTTGCGACCGGTGGCGCATCGGATTTATCTGTACACCACCAACCCCGACACCTCTACGGGCGATGGAATCGCATGGCCTGGCGGGCCGGTTGCCGCGTGGCAAACATGGAGTTCGTGCAGTTTCACCCGACCTGTCTGTTTCATCCGCTCGCCAGATCAGAACTGATCTCTGAAGCCGTTCGTGGTGAAGGCGGTGTGTTGCGGCTGCCGGACGGCACACGCTTTATGGATGCTCATGATCCGCGTGCCGAACTTGCGCCACGCGATATCGTTGCCCGGGCCATAGATGCCGAAATGAAACGCGGTGGCTTCGACTGCGTTTTCCTGGATATCCAGCCACAAGCCGGCTGCGGAGATTCTCCGGCACTTCCCCAATATCGCCCAGCAACTGCTGACCTTCGGTATCGACATGACCCGATGACCACCGGTTGTGCCTGCAGCCCACTACAGTTGTGGCGGCGTGGTCCTCTGGGCGCAGCCACACCGATTTGCGCGCCTCTATGCGGTTGAGTGCACCTGGACCGGCCTGCACGGCGCCAACCGGCTCGCCAGCAATTCCCTGCTTGAGTGCATGGTGTTCGGTGCAGCGGCTGCGCGCGTATCCTCACCGCACACTCGGCAAGCCACCGGCACGTCCCAGCCGGCTCGCTGCCTGGGACGAAAGTCGCGTCACCGACCCGGACGAGCAGGTGATTGTGTCGCATAACTGGGAAGAACTGCGGCGCTTCATGTGGAATTACGTCGGTATCGTGCGTACCAACAAGCGACTTGCACGTGCCCGCCACCGGGTAGATCTGTTGCGTGAGGAGATTGCCGAGTTCTACGGTAACTTCCGGGTGACCAACGATCTGATCGAACTGCGCAATCTTGCGCTGGTCGCTGAGCTCACCATCCTCTGCGCCCAGGCGCGTCAGGAAAGCCGGGGCCTGCACTGGAATCGTGACTACCCCACGGCGCTGCCCGATAGCGAAGCACGCGATACCATCCTCATTCCGGGTGGCGCTGCAGGAAGGCGGGGTTGATGGCGGCCAGCGATGTGGTGCCGGCAAATTGCATGCATCGCTTGAGTTCGGCATCAAGAATGCGGAGCACTTTGGTCACACCAGCTTCACCATAGGCTCCCAGGCCGTACAGATACGGTCGACCGATGCACACCGCATCAGCACCCAGCGCCAGAGCCTTGAAGATATCGGTTCCACGCCGGATGCCGCCATCGATGAGCACCGGCATGCGGCCGTCTATGGCCGACACGACCTCCGGCAGACACTCCAGGGTTCCCCGCCCGCTTTCCTCCTGCCGGCCACCGTGGTTGGAGACGATGATGCCGTCCACACCGCGCTTCCGCGCGATCGTAGCGTCCTCATGCGTGACGATGCCCTTCAACAACACAGGCAGGCGGGTATTGGCGCGCAACCAATCGACAATTTTCCAGGTCATGGATACATCACCGATGCGCGACGGCCCTGAATATTCGGCAAAGTTGCCCATGCGTGGCACAGCTGTCTGGCCATTCCGGCCGGCCATGCGATTGAACCAGTGCTCGCCTTCCCGGTTGCCGCGGGTTGGCGAATCGACCGTGAGGGCAACTGCACGGCAGCCAGCCACCTCGGCGGCATTCAGCAAGTGGCGCATCAGTCCTTGATCAGGCGATGCGTAGAGCTGAAACCATAGAGGTGCGGTACCGGCACCACGAATCTCGCCGATGCTGTAGCTGGTAACCGTCGACGCAATCATCAAGTGGTCACGGTCAGAGGCACCCCGCATGCTTGCCAGTTCCCCGTCGGCATGAATATTCTGCTGGGCACCTGCAGGTGCCAGCAGAATCGGCGAACCGAGTTGCTGCCCCAGCAGCGTCAGGGTGGTATCGATCCGGCTGACATCAACTAGTCGTCGTACCCGGAGTTGCCATGCCGCATAGGCGGCACGATTGGCCTCGACTGTAAGTCCGTCATCAGCGCCGTTAACGATGAAATGCCAGGTCTTCCGATCCAGCACCTGCTGCGCCATACGTCGCATCTGGAAGACATCCAGCACATCGGCCACAGAATCGGGAATGGCCAGTTCCGGCCGGGCCAAAGCCGCGGCAGAGGCCAGGATGCCTGGTGTTGCCAGCAGTGGCGACTGCAACAGATACCGCAACAACTTGCGGCGTGCAGCGCTCACGACGATTCCGTCTCCATTCTGTAACAAGGCTCGTCCCCCCCGGAATAACCACCAGGAAAAGCAAACAGGAAACCCCGACGCTACTGCAACAGCGGGATCCCGTCCACAGTACGGGTTTATCCGCCCGAACAGTGCGGCGTACCCGCGGCACGCCGACAATTGAGGGTATCCTTTGAACATAGGGTGACAGGCCGCTGAGGCGGCTCACGCAGGAGCAGTTTGCCATGGCGGTACGACGATCAGATCTAAAACACGGCGACGAGGAACTCAGCGAGTGGGTTGAATCGATAGAGTCCGTGTTGCGGACGGAAGGCCCGGAACGGGCCAAGGACCTGTTTCGCGCTGTGCGCGACTACCTGACCGATGCTCACGTTATCGTCGAGGATGCGACCCTCAATACGCCCTACCGCAACACCATTCCTCTTGAGCAGCAACCGGCCTATCCCGGCGATATCGGCATTGAACGACGCATCGAAAACATAAATCGCTGGAATGCCATGGCGATGGTACTGCGGGGTTACGACAGCGGCACCGGTGTCGGCGGACATATCGGCACCTATGCCTCGGGCGCCACGATGCTCGAAGTCGGCCTCAATCATTTCTTCCGCAACAAGGGGCCGGACTATGGCGGCGACCTGATCAGCATTCAGGCCCACTGCTCGCCCGGCATCTATGCCCGCGCCTTCCTTGAAGGTCGTTTGTCCGATGCGGAACTGAATAACTTTCGCCGGGAACTTCAGCCGGAAGGCGGCCTTTCGTCTTATCCGCACCCACGCAACATGCCGGACTTCTGGCCATCACCGTGTGCCTCAATGGGCCTCTCTACGCCAAGTTGCATCTACCAGGCACGGTTTGCCAAGTATCTGGAAAGCCGCGGCCTGAAGCCGCGCAACGGCGGCAAGATCTGGAACTTCATTGGCGATGGCGAATCCGACGAACCTGAGGTTCTGGGCACGATCAACATCGCTGCCCGCGAGCAGCTCGATAACCTGATTCTGGTCGTCAATTGCAACCTGCAGCGCCTCGACGGTCCGGTGCGTGGCAATGGCAAGATCATCCAGGAACTTGAGCGCAACTTCCGGGGCGCGAGCTGGAATGTCATCAAGGTGATCTGGAGTGGCGAATGGGACTCCCTCTTCGCCATCGATCACGACGGCGTTCTGCAGGCCCGGATGGAACGAGCCGTGGATGGCGACTACCAGATGTATTCGGTCTCCAGTGGCCCGGAAGTACGGGCTCACTGGAATGAATCGGATGAACGCCTGGCCGACATCATGAAGATTCTGTCTGATGAGGAGATCCGTGGCATCCGGCGTGGCGGCCATGACCGACGGAAGATTTTTGCGGCTTTTGATCGCGCGATGCGCAGTGATGGCCGCCCGACTGCGATCCTGATCAAAACCATCAAGGGCTATGGCATGCAGGGCTATGAGGGCACCAATGCCGTACACCAGAAGAAGAATCTCAGTATTGACGAGCGCATGGAGACAGCCCGCCGGCTCGGCATCCCCCTGTCAGACGAAGCTGCAGCCCGAGCCGACTTTTTCAAGCCAGCCGATGACAGCCCCGAGATGCGCTATCTGATGGAACACCGCGCCGCGCTCGGCGGCAGCTGGCCATTGCGCAAGGTCGAATGCCCATCGCTTGAGCCACCGGCACTCAGCCTGTTTCAGGAACAGCTGAACGGATCGGGGGAACGCACTCTGTCCACAACCATGGCCTTCGTCCGCATGCTGTCGAAGCTTATGGATCAACCGGACCTCGGTCGGTACATCGTGCCGATTGTGCCGGACGAAGCACGCACCTTTGGTATGGAAGCACTGTTCCGCAAAGCCGGAATCTATTCATCCGAGGGACAGAAGTATCGACCGGTCGACAGCAGCACGTTGATGCCGTACCGGGAAGCTACTGATGGCCAGATCCTGCAGGAAGGAATCTGTGAAGCGGGGGCAATGGCGTCGTTTCTTGCGGCTGGCACGGCCTATGCAATTCACGGTGTGCCCACCATTCCGTTCTACGTTTTCTATTCGATTTTCGGCTTCCAGCGTGTTGGCGACCTGATCTGGAGCTGCGGCGACATGATGTGCCGCGGATTCCTCCTCGGTGGCACTTCAGGCCGTACGACGTTGAACGGCGAAGGCCTGCAACATCAGGACGGCCATTCCCAGGTGGTCGCCAATACAGTGCCTAATCTCCTGAGTTACGACCCGGCATTCGCCTTTGAGCTGGTGGTAATCATTCGCGAGGGAATCCGGCGAATGTATGAGCTGCAGGAACACATTTTCTACTACATCACCATTCACAACGAGAACTACCCGATGCCGCCGATGGGTGATGCGCCTGCCGAGGGCATTATTCGCGGCATGTATCGCTACAGTACGGCCGCACCTGCCGCCAACGAGCAGCGCAAGGCACATCTGATGGGTAGCGGAGCCATCATGACCCAGGTGCTGCGGGCGCAATCGCTGCTGGCGGTAATGGATATTTCCACCGACGTCTGGAGCGTCACCAGCTACAACGAACTGTGCCGGGAGGCGCTTCAGATCGAGCGCGAGAACCTCTTGAATGCGGGATCGACCACCGGCAAAGACCACGTGCCAGCCCGGCCCTGGGTACAGGAACTTCTGGCCAACGAGCATGGCGTGTTCGTCGCCGCCAGCGATTACATGAAATCCCTGCCCCTCAGCATTGCCCGCTGGGTGCCAGGCACATTCGTCGTGCTGGGCACCGATGGCTACGGCTTGAGCGAGGCACGACCCGAGCTGCGCAACTGGTTCGAAGTCAGCGCTGAATATATTGCCTGGGGTGCGTTGGCGGCACTTGCTGAACAGGGCGCAGTGAGCAGATCTGAACTCGCGGAGGCCGCCACGGCATGGGGCATTCAGCGCGACAAGCCAAACCCCGCAACCCGGTAGGGCCGCGGCTGGCTTGCAGGGTGGCTTCTACGGCGTGGCTCTTACGGGGTTGACTCTCTGGCGGCGTGCGTAGCCCAGGAGTCCGATGGCGGACCCGAACAGCCATGCGGCGGCCGGGATCGGCACCACAGCAACGCCGGTGGTCAGCACCAGCTTCTTGGCAATGATGGCCTGCTGGCCCGGCGCGGACGTCGTGGCACTCAGGATGTTCTGGATTTCCAGATTCACAACGCCTGCGAAATCACTGAATGCGGCAGCAGGATTGACGGAACTCGTCAGCGACCAATTGACGAAGCTGAACCCGGGCGTTGGAACTGCGGCACCGAAAATCTGCAGGTTTGTTTCACCTTCAGGGAATCCCGGCAGGCTGTTGTCGTCCACCAGGTCGAATACGCGCAGACGCAGGCTGTCTGATACGGAACCGCCGTTAAGAATCCGGTAGTCACCGCTGTCGGTGACCGTCAGGACGTGATTTCACCGCCATTGGTCGCATAGACCTTGCTGAACTGGAAAGTGGCCGTCGTGCTTTCAGTTGTGCCGCCGGTTGAAATCAGGCCGAAGCTGGTCGGCGTGAATTCCAGAACATCGCTTCCGGCAAGCAAACTGGGCGAGCCAAAGGCAGTCAGCCCGGGATTGTTGCCAACGTCGTCGTCGTACTCATAACAAACCATCGGTCCGCAGAGCGAGACAGTCGCGGCATACGTGGGTGACGTCGTGCTGAACAGCACGGCAGTTGCAAGTGCCAAACGGAGTCGGCGTGAACGGTGCATGGTGCCCCCGATTATTGATTGTTTTGCTGGATCGATCTTGCCCCCGCCCCACTCCGGTTTGCGAAAACCTGAACCGCCAGTGCTTTTTAGCCTACGTGAAGAACCCGCATTAAACAACGTTCAGGCAGCGCCTGACGACGAAATTTTCAGGGGTTGCGGGTCAGTTTGACTTAATGCAAACCAACTGCCGATTAGCAAACTCAGGCTGGCCGCCGACGCGCCCATCCGAACACGCCGAGCGCGGATCCCAGCAACAACGCAGCACCCGGCACCGGGACCACGGTTGCGACCAGCGACAGCTTCTTGGCGATGAAGGCCTGCTCACCAGATACAGAGGTGAGTGCATCCAGGGTGTTCTGAATCTGCAGATCGACCACATAAGCCGGATCAACCATCAGGGCAGCGGGGCTCCATGTGCTCAGCAAAGACCAGTTCTGGGGTGTGAACCCCGTGGGCGTTGACGTTGTGAAATTCTGGATATCGGTGATGACTTCAGGGAACGGGCCGATCCCTTCATTGGTCTTG
Organism: Gammaproteobacteria bacterium; assembly: GCA_041396045.1. Classification (GTDB taxonomy): domain Bacteria; phylum Pseudomonadota; class Gammaproteobacteria; order Steroidobacterales; genus SHZI01. Next base: position 140,277 of record JAWKZI010000004.1, read on the forward strand.
TCGACCACCTGGATACGGAGCGACGCACTGACGGTGCCACCGTTGATGATGCGATAGTCGCCACTTTCGGTAACTGTCATCTGGCCAATCTCGCCACCACCGATGGCATAGATTTTCGAGAACTGAAAGATGGCCTGCGTTGTCGCCAGCCCCCCGGGGGGAGTATTGCCATTGGCCGATGTTGCATTGAATGCCGTGGGCGTGAATTCCAGTGTATCGCTGCCGGCCAACAAGCTCGGCGCCTGGTAGAGCGTGATACCGGCATTCACGGCGGGATTGTTGTCGTACTCGTAACAGATGTTGGGGCCACACAGCGTCACGAGCGCAGCATTGGCTGGCATCGAAAACAGTGCTGCTGCAAGCACCACTGCTGAACCCAGTACGGCTGAATCCCGCTCGACTTGCTTCAATTCCCCACGCATCCTGATTACTCCCCCGGTCGAATCATCTGTTATGGCAGCGTTGTTATTGCACGGCGGTAGTCGCTGATCGACTCCGTCGCACCAAGTGCGAATGTAGACCCGGACAGGCGTTAAAGCAAATGCACTAACGAGACAGCAAGGCCTGACAAGCCATTGTTAGTGCTCGGCAATTCATTAAACATAATGCCCGCCCATCGCGGCCTCAGGTATTCTTGCGGCGCCATGAGAACCCAGACACCGGTTGAACCCGATTTTAAACTTCGTCGTTCCGTCCTGTATGTCCCCGGCAGCAATGACCGCGCACTGGCCAAGGCCGGCACTTTGCCTGCCGACGTGCTGATTCTGGACCTGGAAGACGCTGTGCTGCCGGCGGCAAAGGCGTCTGCACGGGCCAATGTCGTTGCAGCCGTCGCCAGCGGCCAGTTTGGCCGGCGCGAAGTGGTCATCCGGATCAATGGCCTGGACACCCCCTGGGGGGAGGCTGACCTGCAGGCCGTCAGCCGTTCGGTCGCCAGCGCGATCCTGCTGCCCAAGATCAGCGCAGCGGGTACCGTCCAGGATGTAGCCGCGCATCTGGACGCCGGGACCAGCGACGACATGCGGCTCTGGTGCATGCTGGAAACACCCCGGGCCATCCTTGATGCTGACCAGATCGCCGGGAGTTCTGCCCGACTGGCAGTTTTGGTAATGGGTACAGCTGATCTGGGCAAAGCCCTGCGACTTCCCGACGACCCGCACCGCACGGCGCTTGCGCCAGTGCTGGCCCACTGTGTGCTGGCTGCTCGCGCCGCTCAGCTTGATATACTCGACGGCGTTTATACACGCCTCGCAGATGCAGGCGGATTCAAGGCAGAGTGCCAACAAGGCAGGCAGTTCGGCTTCGACGGTAAAACACTGATACATCCGAACCAGGTCGATGCCTGCAATGAGATCTTCGGCGTATCTGCAGTCGAGGCAGAACGAGCTGCCGCGTTGATTGCTGCCTGGGATGCCGCCGGTGTTGGCAGCTCTGGCGTGATCGTTCACGAGCAACGCATGGTTGAGCAACTTCATGTTGAAGAAGCGCGGCGGGTGCTGGCCAGCCATCAGGCCATGCTTCGCAACGACAACGCCAACAATTGACCGCAAGGGCATTGAAGAATCGAATGACTGCAGCAGACAAACCAGACCCCGCCAAGTGGGAACAACTTGCGGCTCGCGAACTGAAGTCGCCCGATTCCTCCAGCCTGATCTGGCAAACGCCGGAAGGCATAGCAGTCAAGCCCGTTTATACGGCTGACGACCTGGCCAACCTGAGCCATCTGGACAGCCTCCCCGGCTTCGCACCGTTTGTCCGTGGTCCTCGTGCCACCATGTATGCGGGGCGACCCTGGACGGTGCGCCAGTACGCCGGTTTCTCCACCGCTGAGGAATCCAACGCCTTTTACCGGCAGAACCTGGCTGCCGGGCAAACCGGCCTGTCGGTGGCATTCGACCTCCCCACCCATCGCGGCTATGACTCGGATCATCCCCGGGTCGTGGGCGATGTCGGTAAAGCCGGCGTCGCGATCGATTCGGTGGAGGATATGAAGATCCTGTTCTCGGATATTCCGCTGGACCGCATGTCCGTATCGATGACCATGAACGGCGCAGTGCTGCCAGTGATGGCAATGTTCATCGTTGCCGCCGAAGAACAGGGTGTTGACCGGGCCAAACTCAACGGCACCCTGCAAAACGACATCCTCAAGGAATTCATGGTCCGGAACACCTACATCTACCCGCCAGTGCCGTCGATGCGAATCGTTGCCGACATCATCGGGTACACCTCCCGGCACATGCCGCGCTTCAATCCGATATCCATATCGGGTTATCACATGCTGGAAGCCGGCGCGACCTGCGTGCAGGAACTGGGCTACACCCTGGCTGACGGCATCGAGTATGTACGCGCAGCGATCGCCAGCGGGCTCAAGGTCGACGAATTCGCGCCCCGGTTGTCATTCTTTTTCGGCATCGGCATGAACCTGTTCATGGAAGTTGCCAAGCTCCGCGCGGCCCGACTCCTGTGGGCTGAGCTGATGCAGGAAATGTTTTCACCCACCAGTTCAAAATCGCTGATGCTGCGCACTCACTGCCAGACTTCAGGCGTCAGCCTGACGAGCAACGATCCCTACAACAATATTATTCGCACAACCATCGAGGCGCTGGCTGCTGTTTTGGGTGGCACGCAATCCCTGCATACCAACTCCTTCGATGAAGCCCTTGCCTTGCCCACGCCATTCTCGGCCCACATCGCCCGCAACACGCAGTTGGTGCTGCAGGAGGAAGCCGGCATTACCCGTGTGGTCGACCCCCTGGCCGGCTCCTACTATGTGGAAAGCCTTACCGACTCCCTGGCTGCCGAAGCCCGCAAACTGATTGATGAGGTCGAAGGCCTGGGTGGCATGACCAAGGCGGTTGAGTCCGGCATGCCGAAATTGCGCATCGAGCAATCAGCAGCACTCCGGCAGGCGCGCATCGATCGCGGCGAAGAGGTCATTGTGGGCGTCAACAAATACAGGCGCGACGATGAACCCGAGATCGATGTCCTGGATATCGACAATAGTGCAGTGCGTGAGTCACAGGTGCGGCGACTGAAGGCGGTCAGGACCGCGCGTGATGACAAAGCCTGCCAGTCAGCACTTGATGCGCTGAGTGCCGCAGCGGGCAATCCGCACCAGCCGGGTATACAGGATGCCGATAACCTGCTGGCGCTGGCGGTTGTTGCTGCGCGTGCGCGAGGCCACGGTCGGCGAAATTTCCGATGCTCTGGAGAAAGTTTATGGCAGACATAGTGCTGTGATTCACTCAATCAGCGGCGTCTATGGTTCCGCTTATGAAGGCGATGCAGGTTTCGCGCAGATCCAGTCTGCCGTTGCTGAATTTGCCGCCAAGGAAGGTCGACGTCCACGGATCCTGGTTGCCAAGCTCGGGCAGGACGGCCACGACCGTGGCGCCAAGGTCATCGCCACGGCATTTGCCGATATCGGCTTCGATGTGGATATCGGGCCGCTGTTCCAGACCCCGGAGGAAGCCGCGCGCCATGCCGTCGAGAACGATGTACACGTGGTAGGCATCTCGTCGCAGGCGGCCGGACACAAAACACTGGTTCCGCAACTTATCGCTGCCCTGCGCGAACTGGGCGCCGACGATGTGTTGATTGTTTGCGGTGGTGTAATACCACCGCAGGATCATGCGCAACTCAAAGCCGCAGGTGTATCTGCAATTTATGGCCCCGGGACCAATATTCCGCTGGCCGCTGGCGAAGTATTACGGCTGATCCGTAGCCGTCACGACAAGAAAACAAAGGGCTGACGCATGCAGGATATTCTCCAGCAACTGGAAGAAAAACGTGCCGCCGCACTCCAGGCTGGCGGGCAGAAGCGTATTGACTCCCAACACGCCAAAGGCAAGCTGACAGCCCGGGAACGCATCGAACTTCTGCTCGACGGCGACAGCTTTGAAGAGTGGGACATGTTCGTCGAGCACCGCTGCACCGACTTTGGCATGGCTGATCAGAAAATTACCGGCGACGGTGTAATTACCGGCTACGGCACGATCAATGGCCGACTGGTCTTCGTCTTCAGTCAGGACTTCACCGTCTTTGGCGGCTCGCTCTCCGAGGCACACGCAGAAAAGATCTGCAAGGTAATGGACCAGGCGATGAAGGTCGGCGCCCCGCTGATCGGCCTGAACGATTCAGGTGGTGCGCGTATTCAGGAAGGTGTCGCCTCGCTGGGCGGCTATGCCGAAGTCTTCCAGCGCAACATGCTTGCCTCTGGCGTGGTGCCACAAATTTCACTGGTCATGGGCCCTTGTGCCGGCGGTGCGGTTTACTCACCGGCAATTACGGACTTTGTCTTCATGGTGAAGGACAGCGCCTACATGTTCGTCACCGGGCCTGACGTCGTGAAGACCGTCACCCACGAAGTGGTTACCGCCGAACAACTCGGAGGTGCCATAACGCACAGTACGAAATCCGGCGTCTCTGATCTGGCTCTGGAAAACGATGTTGAAGCGCTGCTCACGACACGCCGCTTCTTCAACTTCCTGCCGGCCAGCAATCGGCAGAAGCCGCCGATCTGGCCCTGCGAAGATTCGCCGACCCGTGAGGAAGCCTCACTCGATACGCTGGTTCCGGACGACCCGGCCAAGCCCTATGACATCAAGGAACTGATCACAAAAGTCGCGGACGAGGGCGACTTCTTTGAACTCCAGCCGGATTACGCGCGCAATATCGTCACAGGTTTCATCCGCCTGGAAGGCACGACGGTCGGCGTGGTTGCCAACCAGCCTATGGTGCTGGCGGGTTGCCTGGACATCAACTCATCACGCAAGGGTGCACGCTTCGTACGCTTCTGCGATGCCTTCAACATCCCGATTCTCACCCTGGTTGATGTGCCGGGCTTCATGCCAGGAACGGCGCAGGAGTATGGCGGGATCATCAAGCATGGCGCCAAGCTGCTCTACGCTTATGCCGAGGCTACCGTACCCAAGGTTACCCTGATCACGCGCAAGGCTTACGGTGGTGCGTACGACGTCATGGCGTCCAAGCATCTGCGTGGCGACGTGAACCTGGCCTGGCCCAGCGCCGAGATCGCGGTAATGGGGCCGAAGGGAGCCGTGGAAATCATCTTTCGCAAGGACATTGGCGATCCGGCTGCCATCGCAGTCCGCACCGAGGAGTATCGCGAGAAATTCGCCAACCCTTTCGTTGCCGCAAGTCGCGGTTACATTGATGACGTGATCATGCCGCGGCAGACCCGCGCCCGGGTTTGCCGGTCTCTGGCCATGCTCCGCGACAAACAACTCACGAACCCCTGGCGCAAGCACGGCAACATTCCGCTGTAGGACGAAATTCCCCGCATGTTCAAGAAAATCCTGATCGCCAACCGTGGCGAAATCGCCTGCCGCATCATTCGGACTGCACGGGCCATGGGCATCGCCACCGTCGCTGTGTATTCGGATGCGGATCGCAATGCCATGCATGTGCGCCTGGCCGATGAGGCCGTGCGTCTGGGTCCGCCACCATCCGCGCAAAGCTATCTGCTGATCGACGCCATCGTCGCCGCCTGCAAGGCAACCGGCGCCGAGGCCGTACACCCTGGCTACGGCTTTCTTTCGGAGAAAACGGCCTTTGCCGAGGCGCTGGCCAAGGCCGGCGTGGCATTCATCGGACCCAAACCCCACGCGATAACCGCGATGGGTGACAAGATCGAGTCGAAGAAGCTGGCCAAGGCCTCCGGCGTCAACACCATTCCCGGCTATACAGATGTGATCGACGGACCCGACCACGCGGTGAAAATTGCGCGCGAAATCGGCTATCCGGTGATGCTGAAGGCCAGTGCCGGCGGCGGTGGCAAAGGCATGCGTGTGGTTCATAACGACGAGGAGTGCCACGAAGGATTTGAGCGGGCCACCAATGAAGCCGTGTCCAGCTTCGGTGACGGCCGCGTGTTTGCCGAGAAGTACATCGAAGAACCGCGGCACATCGAGATTCAGGTAATGGCCGATGCGCACGGCAACACGCTGTACCTTAATGAACGGGAGTGTTCGATCCAGAGGCGCCACCAGAAGGTTCTGGAGGAAGCACCCTCCCCCTTCCTGGATGCAAAGACCCGCAAGGCCATGGGCGAGCAGGCCGTGGCCCTGGCCAAAGCCGTGGACTACGAATCGGCAGGAACCGTGGAGTTCATTGTCGACAAGAACCGCAACTTCTACTTCCTGGAGATGAATACCCGGTTGCAGGTCGAGCACCCGGTTACCGAAATCATCACCGGCCTGGATCTGGTTGAATTGATGATTCGCGTGGCGGCCGGCGAGAAACTGCCACTCCAGCAGAAGGACGTAAAGCTCAACGGCTGGGCTCTGGAGGCCCGCGTCTACGCCGAAGACCCATTCCGGAATTTCCTGCCGTCGATCGGCAGACTGGTGTACTGCCAACCGCCCACGGCTTCAGAGTTCGTGCGCGTAGATACCGGTATCGAGGAAGGCAGCGAAGTCTCGATATTTTATGACCCGATGATTGCCAAGCTGATCACCAGCGGCAGCAGCCGGGATCAGGCAATCGAGCGGATGGCAGATGCACTGGATGCCTATTACATCCGCGGCGTTTCCCACAACATCGGCTTTCTGAACGCGCTGGTCTCTCATCCGCGTTTCAAGGCTGGCCGGATCAACACCAACTTCATCGCCGAGGAATACCCCGACGGCTTTAATGCGGCCAACGTGCCCCAGGCCGATCCGGAACTGCCCGTCGTCATTGCAGCGACCTTGCACTGCCGATTCATGGACCGGGCTGCGAAACAGTCCGGCCAGCTACCCAGTCACGAACGACACGTTGGCAATGATTTCGTCGTTATCATCGGCGAGCAATACCATCCGGTCAGCGTATTGCGGGTCGCTGGCGGTTGTGAGGTGCGCATTGCGCAGCGTACCCACCGGGTCAATCTGCAATGGAAGTTCGGCGATCCGCTGATTCATGCTGTTGTCAACGGCCGCGCTGTCTGTTTTCAGCTTGATCGTATCGGTATCCGGTACCGCCTGACTCATCGCGGCGCCCAACTGGACGTGCTGGTATGTACGCCACGTGCTGCAGAACTGAACCGCCGGATGATCGCGAAGGTACCGCCTGACATGTCGCAGTTCCTGCTGTCACCGATGCCAGGCCTGCTGGTGCGGCTGGCGGTCAGTGTTGGCCAGAAGCTGAAGGCTGGCGAGGAAATCGCAGTGGTTGAGGCCATGAAGATGGAAAACAGTCTGCGGGCCGCTACCGACGTCCGGATTTCCAAAATTCTGGTTGAGCAAGGCCAGAGCCTGGTGGTCGACCAGCCCATCGTCGAGTTTGGTTGAGCAACGTGCAGTCGAGGTCCGGCATACAGTCGGCCGATAGTCTGGCCAGGGATCTCAAGGCGGGCGACCGGCGGGCGCTGGGTCGGGCCATAACCCTGATCGAGTCCAGCCACCCCGCCGACCGCGAACCAGCCAACCGATTGCTGGAGCTGGTCTCTCCGATGGCCGGAAACTCCATCCGCGTTGGTATTTCGGGTGTCCCCGGGGTTGGCAAGTCGACGTTCATCGAAAGCCTGGGCAACCTGGTTATCGATCAGGGTCACAAAGTGGCGGTGCTCGCTGTGGATCCCTCGTCGGCACTTTCAGGTGGCTCGATACTGGGCGACAAGACCCGGATGGAGATGCTGTCCAGACGAATGGAAGCATTCATCAGGCCCTCGCCTGCCAGCGGCACGCTCGGTGGCGTCACGCGCCACACACGGGACACACTGTTGCTCGTCGAGGCGGCCGGCTTTGATGTCGTGATCATCGAGACGGTGGGTGTGGGTCAGTCCGAAACCGCGGTGGCCGACATGGCTGACTTCTTCCTCCTGTTGTTGCTGCCGGGTGGTGGCGACGAGCTTCAGGGCATCAAGCGCGGCATCGTCGAACTGGCCGATCTGATTGTGGTCAACAAGGCCGATGGCGAACGGCAGGCGGCAGCCGAACGCGCCGCCGCCGATTACAGGAATGCGCTGCGTTTCCTGCGCCCCCGATCGGCCCGCTGGACTGTGCCCGTGAGCACCTGCTCGGCACTCGACGGTCAGGGGATAGACAAGATCTGGGCGCTGATTGGTGAATTTCGCGAGGCGATGACCGCCAGCGGCGAACTGGCAGCCAATCGCGCCGCGCAGGCCCGACGATGGCTGTGGCATGAAGCGGTCGAACAACTGATGGCCAGGCTGCGCGAAGATCCCGCCGTGCGTCGCCGCCTGGCTGTTCTTGAGGAGGCGGTCGGCTCTGGCCAGCTCTCACCACGTGTCGCAGCCAGCCAGCTCGTCGCCGAATTCTGGACCAATGGGCAAAAGTCATGATAGGAAAACTCAATCACGTGGCCATCGTGGTGCCGGATCTTGCCGCCGCAACTGCGGTCTACAGGGACCTGCTTGGGGCCAAAGTTTCGTCGCCGGTCAATCTGCCGGAGCACGGTGTCACCACGGTATTCGTCGAGTTGCCGAACACCAAGATCGAACTGCTGCATCCCCTGGGCGACAAATCGCCAATCGCGAAATTCCTGCAGAGCAACCCGAGCGGCGGCATGCATCATGTCTGCTACGAAGTGCCTGACATCGTCATGGCCAGGGATCGGCTCCGGGCCAGCGGCGCGCGCGTACTCGGCGATGGGCAGCCTCGCATCGGCGCTCACGGCAAACCCGTGCTGTTTCTGCATCCCAAGGACTTCTGCGGCACGCTTGTGGAGCTGGAACAGATCTGACCCCGCACTGCAGGCAGCGACAAGGCCGCTACGCGGGCGGAGATTCCGGGCGATTGCCCACGGCTTGCTCAACCGAGTCCACGAGGAGCGCCATGCGCGCCTCCAGTTGCTGCCGCAGCGTACCCAGATCATCGGTACCAATGCCAGCCGGGATCCGGAACGGCTCATCGATGGCGATCGCCACGCGGGAAAATGGCAACGGCAGAATAAATCGATCCCAGCTGTTCCAGCGAATGCACGGGCGCGCCGCATAGGCCACCAGGACGATCGGCACCTTGGCCATCCTGGCAAGCAGGATGGTTCCGGCCTTGAACTCATGCAGAGGCCCGGTAGGGCCGTCCGGCGTGACGACCAGGAAGTTCTTCTGCTTGACCAGCACCTCGAACATGTCCTTGAGTGCCTGACCTGCCGTGCGCTTGGACGAACCCCGCAAGACGCCAGCACCCCAGCGACGGATGATGGCGGCAGGGACCTCGCCACTCACCGAAGGACTGGTGAGAAAAGTCACCGGCAGACCGGATCGCGCGCGGCCCAGCACATAGCCGCCAGCAAAAATCTGCATCTGATGCCAATAGGACAGGATTGCCGCGGCGCCGTCAGCCTGCAGCCGGTCCAGATGTTCCACGCCCCGTACCGGCATCTTCCGGCAGGTGGTGGACAAAATGGCCAGGAATCCGCGTGCCAGGGCAATGATCACGGCATACCAGACCCGTCGCCCGCGGGACATCTCCCGCTTCGATGATCTGGCAAGACCGGTGGGACGGATGCGCTTGGCGCGCTGACTGGCTGCGTAGGGTTGCTCACTCACGGTTGCTAGAATACCCGGCCATGCGATCTCGCGATAATGATCCAGCCACCCCGACGGGCGCTACACCAGACGCTGGCCTTAGGGATGCGGCGCTGCGCCTGCCGCCCGGCCCTGCCGAAAAGCTCACCCTGGGCCCGGGTCGGGCCAGTTTCGACGCGCTGTCACGCTGGATACCGGAGTACGGCGATATTTTCCGCGTGCTATCGGAGGATCGGCGGGATCCCAGCTTTGTGATCAGCCGGCCCGAGTACATCAAGCACATACTTCTGACCAACCATGAGAACTACAACAAGGGCGTCGGTTTCGAGCGCGTGAAGATGCTGCTCGGCAACGGCATCATCGTCAGCGATGGTGAGGCATGGCGACGCCAGAGAACAATGATGCAACCGGCCTTCAGCCGGGCCAATGTTACCCGGCTGGCAGAACCGATTCGGCAGATGAACCTCGATCTCCGCGACCGTTGGGCGTTGCTGGCCGACAAGGGTGAGGCGCTGGATATCACTACGGCCATGAGTGAACTGGGACTCGAGGTTATCCTGCGCTCCATACTGAGCAGTGATCTTGATCGGCTGATTGACCGGGTTGGCAACAACCCCTTCGCCTTCCTGGCTGAAGATTCAACCCGTGATCTGCAAACTGCGGTCCGATTCAGCAATCTCGCATCGCACGTCCTGGGTGTGGTTGCCGAGCGCCGGGCTACCGGTGACCGGCCCTTCGATTTCCTGTCGATGCTGATGGATCCAGGATCGCAAAACCGGCACCGCCGAAAGCATGACTGACTGGAGACTGCTGGATGAAATCAATACCCTGATCATTGCCGGCCATGAAACGTCCGCAGGTACACTCAACTGGGCCTGGTACCTGCTGAGCCGGCATCCGGACGTCGAAGCACGACTGCTGGCAGAAATCGATGCCTTCACCGGCGACAAGTTCGGATTTCGACGAGTTGATGGGCCTCGATTACATGGCCTGCGTGCTGAAGAAACTAACATTTGTATCCACCGGTCTGGCTATTTTTCCCGGCGTGCCATTGCAGATGACCGGCTCGGAGAATTGCCATCCCGGCGGGTGCTCATCTGTTTATCGCGCCCTACTTTACTATAATCGCCCCGGGCTATGGCCTGATCCCGAACGCTTTGATCCGGATCGCTTCCAGTCAATCACAAACTGTGATAGACCGCTATGCTTTTGTCCTTCTCGGCTGGCGCCCGGCGGTGTATTGGCGAGTATTTTTCTTTCATCGAGATGCAGATGCACCTGGCAGTGCTGGCGCCGCGTTTTGCGCTTCGGCAGGTCACGGATTCTGGCCATGGCGTAGAGCTGGATCCTGCTGTCAATCTCCGCTCACGCGCCAGCATCCACCTGCAAGTCTCACCCCGGAATCGATTGCCGGAATCGATCGCCGGAATCACGCCAGGAGTCGCCCTGAAACCATGACGACGCGCGAACCGACCACACTCATAGACGTGCTCACTGCCAGCAGCAGCTCGACCCGTTCCATCCACTATCTGAACGGGCAGGACGACCGCCGCGCAGTGCCGCTTCAGCGATTTGCCCGCAACAGCGCTTGGCGTACTGTTTCACCTGCGAGCTGCCGGCCTCAAGGTCGGCGATCGCGTCATCCTGCACCTCGAACAACGAGCAATTTATCGATGGCTTCTGGGCCTGTCTGCTCCAAGGGAGCCTGGTACCAGTCCCGGTCACCGTGGGCATCAGCGATGACCACCGCCGACTCCTGCGTGTGTTCCAACTGGCATGATGCCCCGTTTTGTCTATACCGAAGATGCCCAGTTGAGCCGGCTGCAGGACTTCGCCAACGCCAGCGACACCGATCCCCGCCTGAGTGACAGTGTGGCAACGCTGACTGGTCGTGCGCTCACCGTAGAGCAGGTCACGGATATCTCGCGTCCGGGGCAAGTGCACCCCGTAACACCGGACGACACTGCCTTCATTCAATTTTCATCAGGCTCGACCAGCACGCCGAAGGGTATCGTGCTGACACATCGAAACCTCATGACAAACATTGCCGCGATGATCGAGCGCGGTCACTTTACCAATCAGGATATCTCGCTGAGCTGGATGCCACTGACCCACGATATGGGTCTTATAGGCTTCCATTTGTGCATGTTCACCGCCGATATTGAACACACCATCATGAGTACCCGGCTGTTCAGCCGGCGGCCGATCTGCTGTGGATGGAAGAAGCCGCACGTATCGGCGCGACGCTGTAGTTCACCCAACTTCGGCTACAAGCACTTTCTGAAACTCTACGAGAGCAAAGGGCTGAAGGACCTCGACCTGTCGCGCGTGCGGTTGTTCAATGGCGCTGAGCCGATTTCCGGTGCCCGCTTAGCACCCGATTCATGGATGCGATGGCCCGCTTCGGACTGGCCCAAGTGCCATGTTTCCGGTCTATGGTCTGGCCGAAGCCAGCCTCGCGGTGAGCATGCCTCAGCCTGGACAAACTTTTTAAGGCTGTGTCGGTTGGCCGGACCTCGCTTGCTACCGGCCAGACGCGGTTTTCACCGCGGCCCGCAGCGACGGCAGTCTTGAATTGATGGTGGTTGGTACGCCCATCCGGGATTGCGAACTGCGCGTTGTGGATGATGCCGACCAGACGCTGGCAGCGGGCAAAGTGGGCCACCTGCAGATTCGCGGCGGCAATGTCACCGCTGGCTATGTCGGGCTGCCAGCGGCTGAGCAACCGTTCACCGCCGACGGATGGCTGCGTACTGGCGACCTGGGTTTTCTCACCATCCCCGACCATGAACTGGTCATCACGGGCCGGGCAAAGGAAATCATTTTTGTTAACGGTCAGAACTACTACCCGCATGATCTGGAGGCTCTGGCCGAGGAATACCTGGGCGTTGAGCTCGGCAAGATCGCAGCGGCTGGCGCCTGCAAAGCCGATGGCGACGATGAAGAACTGCTGTTGTTCCTGGTACATCGCGGGTCCCTGGCCGATTTCATTCCCGAGGCCACCCGCATTCGCCGGCAAATGACCGAACACACCGGCCTGAATGTCGCCCATGTCATTCCGGTTCGCAGTCTGCCCAAGACCACTAGTGGCAAGCTACAGCGCAGCGGACTGGCCCGCAGCTACGTCGCCGGGGAGCATGACGCCGTTCTGGCCGAACTGCAGGCACTGGTCCCGCAAGTGGCAACTGGTGCAGCGACCGTACAGTCCGGCACCCAGGCCACTATTCGCCAGATTTGCAATGCGGTAATCACCGATCGGCAAATCGGCCTGGATGATGATTTTTTTGACCTGGGTGTAAGCTCTCTGGTTCTTGCCCAGATACATGAGCGTATTGATGAGCAGTACCCGGGTCGACTTGATGTGGAAGACTTGTTCAGCAAGTCCACAATCCGCGCCGTGGCAGCTCATCTGGATGCCGCAGATGTGGATGCCACCAACTGAGAGCAGTCAGCGATGACCCTGAACATCCCGGGCCATCGGGAACTGCGCAAGATCGTGATCCTGAACCCCAAGGGGGGCGCGGGAAAGACCACACTAGCCATGAATCTTGCCGGCTATTTTGCCTCGCTGGGGCGGTCTGCGGCGCTCATGGACTTTGACCCGCAGGGCTCCAGTATCCGCTGGCTCAAGAAGCGCCCGACCAGCCTGCGCAGCATCTATGGTGTCGCAGCTTACGAGAAGAAGATGAACATGACCCGCAGTTTCCAGCTGCGGGTGCCGTCGGAAGTCCGGTATCTGGTCGTCGACACACCGGCGGCAATAACCACCGCACAGCTGACAGAATTTACACCTGGCGCGCACGCCATCATCGTTCCGGTGCTGCCCTCAGCCATCGATATTCACGCTGCCTCCCGCTTGATCGCTGACCTTCTGCTGGTGGCCAAGGTCAGCCGGCGCATGGGTCGCCTGGGAGTGGTTGCCAATCGCGTTCGGGAGAACACGGTAGGCTTCCGCAAATTGATGTCATTCCTGGATCGATTGCAGATTCCGATTATCGGCGCGATACGGGACAGCCAGAACTATGTGCATGCTGCCGACGAAGGCACCAGCATCCACGAGATGCACAGTTCGCGAACCCGGAAGGACCTGGCGAGCTGGCTGCCATTGACGAGCTGGCTTGAAATGCGATTGAACACGCCGTTGACCGATCGCGATATCCTGCGACTGGGCGATGGCCCGATTCCGGAAGACGCAGACCGATCCGTTGTAGACCTCCGAACCTATCCCGGCCGCCGCGATCCCACGTCGTAGCGGCTTCTGCCGCACTCAATCCGGTGTTCAGCACTCCGTAGCACGCGGCATCCCGGCGGGAAATCCCTTCCGCCTGGCGTGCGGCACGCCTCTTCGGCGGAAGGGACACCCGCCACGCTGCCGCTCGCGGTGGGGGTGAGCGAGTTTCCATCGACCGGGATGACAGCAGGAATTCCCTCGCTGCAGCGGGACGGCGGTGAGTGGGCCACGGAGTGCGATCCAGGTCGAGCGCGCCTGAAGCCGCTACTAGAACAGCCGGCTGGCAGATTACGGTTTGTGCGTCGAGTAGACGGTCGTTGAGCCATCCTTGTTGATCGCCAGCACATCAAACGACGGCGAGTCTGGAATATCCATGCCCGGTGAACCAGCCGGCATGCCAGGCGCGGTCAGTCCAAGCACATCCGGGTGCTCTTTCAACAAACGCCGTACGTCGCTGGCCGGCACATGCCCCTCGATGACGTAATTTCCCACCACTGCCGTATGACACGACGACAATGCAGGGGATATGCCGTGCTTGTGCTTCACGGCATCGAGATTGTCGAGGTCGGTCACGCGCACCTTGAACCCGGCATCCTCCATGTGGGTAACCCATTTACCGCAACAACCACAGGTCGGCGTCTTCCAGACTTCGACTACCGGTTGCGTGTCGGCCAGCGCCAGGCTGGTACAGGCAATCGCAACCGTGAGCAGAAGCGCCTTTAGCTGCAATGAAATTCGATTGCGGCTGAAGCCACTGAAACAGTTATTCAACATTGGTCTGCCTCCCACTGCTCCAGCTGCGCGTCATGGCAACCAGGCCAGGCAAAATGGACAGGAAAATAATCACAAGCACGACTGCAGAAAAATTCTTCTGGACGATTGGCACATTGGCAAAGAGATAGCCTGCCGGCACCAGCAGCATCACCCAGAGCAGACTGCCGATAACGTTGTAGGCCTGGTAGCGTCCGTGGGACATGCTGCCAGCCCCGGCGGCAAAGGGTGCCACAGTCCGGATAATCGGCACGAAGCGGGCGATGATGATTGTCTTGCCGCCATAGCGCTCAAAGTAGTTGTGGGTCTTGTCCAGGTAATCCTGACGAATCAGCCGTGGAAACCGCCGCTGCAGCTTCAGGCCGGCCAGCCGGCCGACCCAGTAGTTGACTGCATTGCCAGCCACTGCTGCAAGAATCAGCAGTACACAGAGCAGAAAAATATCGAGTCGACCCGACGCAGCAATGGCACCGGCCGCAAACAGCAATGAGTCACCCGGCAGAAACGGCAATACGACAAGACCCGTCTCACAGAAAACAATCAGCACCAGTATGCCGTAGACCCACAGCCCGTAGTGGGCCACGAGTGAATCCAGGTGCACATTGAGGTGCAGCACGAAGTCGATGAATTGCAATAACAGGTCCAGCATGGCCTCTAACGTCCGGTCTCCAGCTGCGAAGTCTAACCGGCGAAGGCCGCCGCAGCCGAGCGCAGCGTCTCGCTGTTGATTGCCGCAACATGTCGTGCTTCCCCGCCAGCCACCTTGACGGTCTTGCGGATGATGCTCTCCAGATTTGGCCGCTTGGCTGCTGGCCCCTCCTCGGCACCCAGCCCGCCACCAAACTCGATGTACGTGCCGATCTGCGCCGAATTGGCCGTATTGAGGCATCCCAGCCAGTTCACGGGATTGAAGAGCTGGAAAAAGAGCCGCGTACGAATCGAATCAGGCTCGACCTCGTGCAACTCGCCGGTGTAGTTGGACAGGACGCCAATGGCAGGCGGCGCAAACGTCACCGCCTCCAGATCCTGACGAAACAGACGGGCTGCCTGCACCATGAAATAGGTATGAAAGGCCCCTCGGTGGCCAGACGAATAGCCCGTTTGCGTGGCATGCGTTCAGCCAGGTCGGCCGCGAGCGCGTCGAGATCGGCCTCTCGTCCGCCCACCACCGTCTGTTCCGGCAAATTGCAACTGGCTATCTGGCAGTAGTGCCGGTCTGCGAGTGGCCGTGCTGTCTCCACATCCAGGGTCAGGGCCAGCATGCCGCTCACCGTACTCCCCCATCAACTCGCCCTGTCGTCGCACCAGACGCAATGCGTCTTCAAAACCCAGCACACCGGCCGCCACCAGCGCCGTGTATTCACCAAGGCTGTGGCCGGCAGCCATCTTCGGTTTTACCTTGCCGCCGGTCAGCTCGTCGAACACCCGCAGG
Organism: Gammaproteobacteria bacterium; assembly: GCA_041396045.1. Taxonomy (GTDB): domain Bacteria; phylum Pseudomonadota; class Gammaproteobacteria; order Steroidobacterales; genus SHZI01. Next base: position 156,201 of record JAWKZI010000004.1, read on the forward strand.
CAGGCGACTTCATGAGTCAGCAAGGCTGGCTGGGTATTGCGGGTCAGGCCGATCTCGTTGGCTGGATCCTCGAAAGACAGCTGCTTGAGATCGAACTTCAAAACCTCGTTGGCTTGTTCGTAAACATCGCGGGCAACCGCAAAGTCGGCACAGAGATCACTACCCATGCCCCGATACTGGGAGCCTTGACCGGGAAAGACATACAGGATGCTGGCGTCAGACATGATTACCCTCGCAAATGGCGGCTGAGCATACGGCGCACGCCGACGGGCCACAACCCGTGCAGGCGCACCGCACTGGCTCAATCAGCGCTGCCAGCGACGCACCTCGTTGCCGAGAATTTCTATACCGCGACTTACCGTCTCTTCGTCGCGGGCATAGGAGATGCGCAGGCATTGATCCCGGTGAGGCCAGTGGTTTTCCGGCGTCTCTTCAAGACCCGGGAAAAAGTGATGCCCGGACAGCACCATGACACCGCGGGCCTTGAGGCGCTGATACAGCTCGGCACTGCTGATCGACAACTGTGGCAACCACAGCCACAGGAATAATGCACCTTCAGGCTTGTGCATGCCACTCGCAACCCTCAAGCGCAGTACGCAGCCAGTCAAGCGCCTGATAGGCGCGCTGTTCATACCAGGGCCGGATCACCTCCCGCGACAGCCGGACGATCTCGCCGCTCGCCACCAGGTTGCGCATCAGAACCGGGCCCACACTGCTCACTGCGAGGCTGGTTACAGCAGTCATGGCACCCAGGGCTGCGATGATGTCTGGCCGGGCAATGACGATGCCGGTTCGCAGCCCGGGTAACCCGAGCTTCGACAGACTCATGCAAAGAATAATGTTGTCATCCCAAACCGGAGTTGCAGCGCTGAACACGATCTGCGGAAACGGCAGGCCATAGGCATTGTCGAGAATCAGGGGTACATCCAGCCGCCGTGCCAAAGCACGCAAACGATCAACCTCTTCGTCGGTAAGCACATTGCCGGTGGGATTGGTCGGTCGTGAGGCACAGATGGCCGCGATATTCCCGGCATTTTCCAGTGCGTCGAAATCAATCCGGTACTTGAACAGTCGATCCGCGAGATGTTGAATGGCCGGTCGCCGGGCGATGAACAGGTCGGTGCTCACGCCTAGATGACTGTAGCCGATATATTCAGGTGTCAACGGCAACAGGACGCGGCGCTCTGTACCGGCGGCATCGGCACCGGCCAGCAAATTGAAGAGCAGAAAAAAGCCCTGCTGGCTACCAGCCGTAATGGCGATATTTTCCGGGCCCAGATCCCAGCCACACTCGCGACGCAAAAGCTCAGCCAACGCCACCCTGAAGGTTTTTTCGCCAACAGGGTCAGGATAGTCGGCCACCAGTCGACGGAAGTCCCGTTCGTCGTCCAGTATTTCCCTTAGCCGATCACGAAACACGGCCGTCATTGCCGGAATATGCGCCGGATTACCGCCGCCGAGCATGATCGACGGCACATCGGCGGCCATGGCCGCACCCAGGTCCGACATCAGCTCGAAAGCGCCCGTATTGCGTGTAAAGCGCTCGCCGAAGCGGGAAAACTTCATGCTCAGACCATTCGACTTCGCTGAGCGGCAATCGACAATGGCGGGTGCCACGTCTGCTCGGTACGGGCACCGCGCCGGTCAAGCTGCATGATCATGGCGTCAATCAGGTATGGCCGGCCATCGCGCAACTGGGCAGTACCCCGCCGCAGGGCCTTGCGCAACTCGGCTGGCGTACTCGCCCGTTGACCTTCGATACCGAAGCTGCGAGCCAGGCCGGTGAAATCCACCAGCGGGTCACCCAGAAAACACGTCACGTCTTTCCAGAGATCGCGAGTGTCCTGATTACGCATCAGTGGTGAATTGTTCTGGATACGATTGCGCTCGTTGTCGTAGCTGCGATTGTTCATCACGATGATCAGGATGGGAATGTTGTAGCGCGACGCGGTCCACAGCGATTCGACCTGGCCGAACAGCAATGCACCATCGCCGACCATGCACACAACCTGCTGGTTCGGTAACGCCACTTTCACGCCCAGAGCCGCGCCGATACCCCAACCCAGAGCGAATCCAGTAGTCTGGCCAATCAGTCGCCGGTGACCACGATCAATGTTCAGCCAGGAAAACGGCGTCCGGTAATCCAGCTCAGGGACAACAATGGCCTCTTCTTCCAGTGCCTCGTCGATCTCTGCCGAAACACGCTCCCATGACATCGGACTGGCATTCCAGTTTGCCTCCGCATCCGACTTGCGGCGCGCATCTGCCTTGGCCTGCTCCTCCCGGGCGGCCTGCAGGCGCGGTCCGGCCAGCGACGCCAGACGTTCCGGAGTGGCCAGGCCCTGCACGGCATCGCGCAATGCTGTCAGCGTCTCTTTCATGCCGGCAGCAATTGCGATATCCGTCGGGTAGGTGTTGCCTATTTCTTCGTATTCAATGCGCGCGTGCACCAGGCGGGCCTTCCTCGGGGTGGTGGTGCCGCAAAAATCGTCTGGTCGGGCATTGGGCCACCGAGATTGACGAGCAGATCGGACTTGCCAGCCCGCGCGGTGAGCAGTCCGTAAAAAAACCGGCGAACAGCGGATGCGTAAAGGGGAAGTCACTATAGACACTGTAGCCTTGAGCTACTGATGCGCCGGTCAGCTCCGCGAGGGCTACCAGTTCATCGGTGGCACCCGCCCGGGTAATTTCCGATCCTGCACAGAGCATCGGTGACTGGGCCTCTATGAGCCAGCGCGCCGTCTTTTCTATGAGTTCAGGCTTCGGCGGAATGTTGAGCGGCACCGTAAACAGGGACTGGGGATAAATTGTCTGCTTGACGTCCTTCATGCCCAGCAGGTCCAGCGACATCCGTATGTGCACCGGCCCACCCGGAGGCGTGGCAGCGACCTTGAGTCCACGCCTGATCATCTCGGCAATCTGGCGTTCGTTGCGCAATTGCCAGCGCCACTTGGTAAAGCTCACGGTTGATTCCAGCCAGTTGTCCATCTGCTGAAAGCCGTTGCGACCTTCGTAGTAGGTACTGGTACTGTCAGCCAGCATCAGGATCGAAGAACGATCCTTCCAGGCGTTGTACAGATTGTTCATCGTACTGGGCACGGCGACGCCGGGAACAATCAGCACGGACGGTTGATTGGTTGCCAGCTCATAACCCTGCGCCATGCTGGTCGCCGCAACCCGGCCAGGGCCAGGATCATCTGCGGGTCAGGCCGCATGGTCAGCGCATCAAAAAATGCCGACATGCCGGTAGATGTCGTCCCGAAGATATAGCGCACACCTGCAGCCCGCAGGGTTTCGACGAGCACCTCGGCACCCGTACCCGTGAACTCCACACCCTCAGCCGGAGGTTCGCGAGCCTCCGCGGCGCTGGCCACCAGCGCGCTGATCGCCGTAGAACTCAGACCAAGTGCTGCCAGTCCGGCACCAAAATCCCGCCTGGATATCTCGCGGCCCAGAAAACCCATTAACAGATCGCGCATCGCCGACGGTCTCCTCAACTACCTTGCACGCTGGCCGGCTCAGCAGAAGTGTCCCCGGCAGAACATCGGAATAGTAATCCCATGACAGCGCCAGCTCGCCAGTTCATGGCCACACACCTGCCTGACAAGCCTTTGCAGCGCGCTAACTGCGGTGCCAAGCAGCAACTTGCCACACCTGAACAAAACACCGCCAGGCTGGCAGAGCGTTACACTTGGTATCGAATGGCCCCTTGACTGCCATTAAAAGGATTGCTAAGCCATGAATAGCTAAAAGCCGCCTTTGCCCGCCCCCCGTATATTGGCCTGCTGGCCTTTGTCATCGTCTTCGTCGTCCAGGCGCCCGGCCATACCGTCATGATCGCCATGGAGAATATTCCTGGCGAGGCTTATGTCTACCAATCTGCTTTTGCTCGGGCGTACTGGGCGCTGTTCTGTTGTTTATCGGCATGAAACATCCGGGCGAAGTTTCCGGTACCTGGTACGGGTTCTGGGCCGGTACGTTTCTGGACCGGTTGGGTCGAGTTTGCCTTTGTCTGGAATGCCAACTATCTGAGCGTCCCGGACCTGATGGATGCGCATCTGGCCGGTGAGATTGCTACGAAGGCCGAGTATCTGGTCATGATGTCGTCCGTGGGTGTGCTGGGCGCGACAATGGCGTTCTTCATGCTCAACAAGGAAACCAAGTGCAACATGTTTGTCTGGTTTCAGCGGAACCTGGGCCTGCGAACCGGCAAACCCAGTCGGGGCCACGAGCGCAACTTTGCCGCCATTACCTGCCTGGAAACCATCTACGTCATCTGGTTCTGTTATCTGGTCCTGCTCTTCGTCTACGACGACAACATTCTGGGCGACCGCCATCCGGTGACCTATGCCATCTTCTTCGTCAATACCGTATGGGCGATCTACCTTTTCCGGCGGCTGATACAAATGTGGAAAGTCACGACTGCAATCCGCTACGGCATCCCCACGGCGATCATCGCCTGGAACAGTGTAGAGATTGCCGGTCGCTGGAACCTGTTCGTATCCGTATGGGAGAAACCGCAGGAATACGGTCTGGAAATGGGATTGATTGCAGCGGCAATTGCCGTGGCTGCGCTACTGGCGGTGAAGACCCCGGCGCACCCCAAGGCCAAACTGCGCGATTCCCGACTGGCAGCCGACGATGAACCGGCATCAGAGTCACATACCTAGGTAGACGCTGCGGACTTCGACTGACATGAGCGTACCCGGCGGGTAAATGATCATCAGCCCGCCTGGTGCGCAACTCGGCATCTTCCAGCTCGGCCCGGGCGTTACTCGTGCGAATGCCATTACGCTACTGTTTGGTGCAGTATCCACGCTGGCCCTGGTTACTTTCATCTCCTTCGCGCAACCCTACCTGTTCGCCATCCTTGGCATTCCAGCCAACGAACAGGGATCACTCACGGGCCAGCTGGTCACCGCACAGGAAGCGACGCAGGTCCTGATCGCGGGTGCCATTGGCGCACTCTCCGATCGCCATGGCCGACGCCTTGTGTATGTCATCGGCCTGGTCTGGATGGCACTTGGGTTTGTAATTTACCCACTGGCGGAATCGTCCTCCGGGCTGCTGGTATTTCGCATCTTCTATGCAATCGGCATGACTGCAGCCACCGTCATGATGTCCACCTGCTTTGCCGAGTACACCGCCGAAGCCACACGTGGGCGATGGATGGGCATGGTCGGGGTCTTCAACGGCCTGGGCGTGGTTCTGATGGCGGTCTTGCTGGCCAAGACACCTTTGTGGCTCGGACAACTTGGCCTGGACGACGTGGCCGCGATTCGCTACAGCTTCTGGATCTTCGCCACATACATGCTCGTTCTGGCCGTCGTCCTTCGACTCGGCCTACAGGGCCTGCAGCAACGGTCAAATCGTTCAGGCCTTACCCTGCTGCAGCAAACGCGCATCGGACTGGCCGTTGCCCGCCAGAATCCCCGTATCGGCCTTGCCTACCTGCTGGCCTTCGCGTCGCGCGGCGATCTGGTGATCATTACCACCTTCATATCGCTCTGGATAATCCAGGCCGGCATACAGGCAGGCATGACCCCGGGCGCAGCAACTGCCAGGGCGGGGATGATTTTCGGTACAGCGCAGGGCGTTGCGCTCATCTGGTCGTTTGTCATGGGCTGGATTCTCGACCGGTTCACCAGGCTGACCGGCGTCTGTCTGGCTTTTGCCTTTGCCGCCATTGGCTATTCGGCACTGGGTCAGGTATCAGATCCGCTGGGTCCGTGGATCCTGCCAGCGGCAATGCTGGCCGGGATCGGCGAAGCCAGCGCGGTGGTAGCCTCCGCTGTGCTGATCGGCCAGGAAGCACCGAGTGCCAGCCGCGGCACCGTGATTGGCTGTTTTGGATTGTGCGGCTCTCTGGGGATAATGTCCCTGACGGCCGCCGGCGGGTGGGTTTACGATAGTATCAGCGCGCAATCCCCTTTCATCATGATGGGGCTGGTTAACTTTGTTGTGCTACTGATTGCAATCCGGGTGAGGCATCGCTATCCGGCGCCCGCCATACATCATGCTGTTGCCGACGGTGTCGTCGCTAAAGGAGTTGTGCTGGATGCTGATTAATCGCTGGTACGCCATGTGCGAATCGACCGCTGTAGCCGACAAGCCGGTAGCAGTCCAGGCCCTGGGTCAGCCACTGGTAGTTTTTCGCGACAGCCAGGGTGCGGCCCGTGTGTTAAGCAATGTCTGCGTGCACAAAGGTGGATCTCTCTGTCACGGCGAAGTCGTCGCCGGAAGCGTCGAATGTCCGTATCACGGCTGGCGGTACAACGGCGCTGGCGAATGCGTTGCCATTCCATCGCTCAAGCCCGACCAGCGTATTCCAGGCCGGCGCGCGTTGATGCCTATCCGGTAACTGAGCAATGGGGACTGGTCTGGGCATTTCTTGGTGACCTTCCCGAATCCCGGCGCCCGCCCCTTCCCGACTTTTTCCCGGAGTACGACGCACCGCGCGACGGGTCATGGCGGTTTGTCCATGGTCAGGCGCAGTTTGACTGCAACTGGGTTCGTGCCATCGAAAACGGCGTTGACAGGTCCCATGCCGTGTTTGTTCACGAAGATTTCGGTAACCCCCAGGACCCCGTGGTCAGGGACTATCAGGTAGAGCAACGGGAAAACGTGCTGTATTCAGCCAATATTCGCGTGCCACTCAACAAGCGTGGCGCCTGGCGGGATGTGATTCCTGACGAGCGCTCAGAGCGCAAGACCGAAGTGCAGATTTTCCTGCCGGCGCCTACTATTCGCATCCAGATGCATATGCAGCCGCCAGTCACGCAGATTATCGTGACCGCCTATACGCCTGTCGATGCCTATCACACCCGCATGCATTTCATTCACGCGCGAAATTTCTACACGGAAGAACAGCACGATGCCGATGCATTGCGACGTGTTCTGCTGGTTTTCGGCGAGGACGCCGCCGTGATTAACCACCTGCAGCCGGCACTGGTGCCGCGATTGCTGAGCGACGAACTCTTGTTACAGGGCGATAAACACGGCACCCTCTTTCGTCGGCACGTCAAGGCTGCCGAGGCGGCTGGAGACGCCATTGATCACCGGGCCATGCAGCAGGAAGATGATTGCGCGCGCGTCATTCCCTGCCCACGGCGGCGGGAAGACCCCAGCAACTGGATTCTGCGACCCGTTTTAATGCAGCCTGCTGCCGCCGAGGTCAGTGCTGAAACAGCCGTCTCTGCCACGGGGGCCTGAGATCAACGGGCACCCGGGCATTCGATTAACATGACCATTGACTACAATCAGAGAGTACGCAAACAAGCACTTACAGTATCCAACAAACACCGGTATAAGACGTTTAGCCGGGTCGACGTCATTGAACAGAGGGGGATTGCACTCATGGGCCATTCAGCGGCGCCCTAGCCGCCAGACAACCCAGTAGCTTTAAATGCTTGGCGTTAACGCCAGCATAACGCTATCTTTCGTTTCGCCAACGGCGACCCGATAGCGGATCGCAAGTATTTTAAGGAGTAGAAAATGGCACAGTCCCGCAACGGCCTCACGGTGGCCGTAGCTTTGGCCCTGGCGTGCAGTCCCGTCGTTCTCATCACCCCGGCCACGGGCTGGGCGCAGGTCGAAGAGATTATTGTCAGTACCCGCAAACGCGACGAACGCCTGCAGGACGTGCCTATCGCCATCAATGCGATCAGTGCCGAGGAAATGGAGCGAAAGTCCCTGACCAGCGTCAAGGACATCACCAAAGGTCTGGCCTCCGTTGAGTTCGACGAGGGCGCCTCCTCGAGTGACACCCGCATTACGATTCGTGGACTGTCTCCGACACGCGGACGGCAGAACGTCGCTGTGCTGGTCGATGGCATTGACGTGTCGACCGAGGCCATCACCAACTCAGGTGGTGGTGTGTTGCTCAACACCCGCCTGCTTGATATCCAGCGTGTCGAGGTCGTCAAAGGCCCGCAACTGGCCCTCTACGGCCGCAGTGCTTTTGCCGGTGCTATTCAATACGTCACCCAGGATCCATCTGATGTCTTTGAGACCAAGTTCTCGATGGATGCGAATGGCGATGACCAGTACAACCTCGGATTCGGCATGAGTGGTCCGGTACTGGGTGACAAGCTGGGCCTGCGCTTCAATGCCGCATGGTGGGACGAACCAGGCTTTTATGACAACGCGCTCACCGGGAATTCAATGGCCGACGACGAAGGGTTTGGCATGGCGCTGTCTGCCAAGTCCCAGATTACGGACAACTTCTCCCTCAAATTCCGTGCTGAGTATCAGGACCAGCAGTCCGGCCCGGCTGCCACATCGTTTCTGAAATTCAACAACGAAACCATCGTACCGGCGTCCACGCTGGTGCCATTTACCGACCCGGCGACGGGGCAGACCTATCCCGCACTATTCCGCTGCTTCGAAAAATTATCGAACGTCACCTACAACAGTCAGCTTGATGCGCGCAACGCGCGGCTATACGAACCGGGCTACACACCAACAGGACCGGATTCGACGTTACCCCATGTGCTGTACAGCAGTCCGCATTGCGAAACCGGTGTGGCCAGCGTCGACGGAGGCATCAAGAATTTCAACAAGAACGACGTTGCAATCGCTACCAACCCATACACCAATCAGGACTACGAAGGCCTCGACCGAAAGTTCTATCGGCTGTCGATGGTCGCCGATTGGGATGTTGCCCATGGCACGCTCACCTCACGCACCGGCTATATCCACGAACAGGCGGACGAGCAGGCTGACAACGGCAAATTCGGCTTCGCCCCGGACCCTGCCTCCTTTTCACCGCTTACGGGCTCGAACTATCGCGATGGCGGTGTGAATGCCTTTATTCTGGATTCAAAGAAGCTGACGACCCAGTTCAGCCAGGAAATCATGTTTCGCAGCAAGTTCGACGGACCCGTTCAAGCAACAGTCGGCGGACTTTACTGGCGGGAAGACGTTGGAAACTCGAGCAATAACCTGACAATCCAGGGCTCGGGCAGTCATTGCGCATGGTCCAGTTCGACCGGGATTACCTTTGACGATCTGCAGTTCGTCGCACCGGGCACCGGCTGCTACGGCTACACCGAACGAGCCGTCGCTCCGCTGATTCGTGGTGGCTTCCAGTTTGCCAACGGTGACATGTATAACGGCCTTGCCCAATACAAGGACACCAGCCCGGGCGATCGCAATACCGAGCATCGATCCGTATTCGGCATGCTGGAATATGCCGTTACCGACAGCGTCAAGGCCACCTTCGAGGGGCGGTATAGCGTAGAGACCGTGAGCGTCGTTGGTCCGCAGTTTCTGGACCCCACCGCGTCAGGCGGGCCGGGAAGCTGGAACCCCTGTGGTTTCTTCTTCCGCCCCTGTACCGATGAATGGATGTTTGAAGCGCCGCGCGCCGTTGGTGACCAGTTCTACGATCCGGCACACCCTTTCGGCGGACCGTTCTACAGCAAAGAAGCCTTCGAGAACTGGTATGACTCCTATGATCCGAATGCGCTGATCGACGAAGACGATCCCAGTCAGGGTCGTTATCGCGACATCATTCCGGCAGCTTGCCGCAACGACGCCTCGACCAAGGCACGCCTGGCCAATGTCGATGCCGGCAATGCCGATCAGTTCGACATGTTCAATCCGTACTGTATCGCGCAGATCTCGCGGAACGATCAGTGGTTCTCACCGAAGCTGACGCTGAGTTGGTCAGTGAGCGACACGATCAACACCTACCTGTCGTACGCCATAGCTGAAAAGCCAGGTGGCTTTTCGACCCTGGGCATCGGTTCCAGCGGTCTGAATCGTGAGCTGCTGGAATTTGAGCCCGAGAAGCTGAATGTGTACGAGATCGGCGCGAAGACTGAGTGGCTTGATCAATCACTGATCGTGAACACTGCCTTCTTCTTTCAGGACTACACCGACAAGCAGACGCTGGTTTCAGTACTCAACGCCGCCGGTGACCGGATTGTCAACAAGCTGGAAAACATCGACGGTGCCGAGGTATACGGTGCTGAAATCGACGTGTCCTGGGCGCCAGCCACACCCTTCCTGGGCGGCAACTGGCGCTTGAACGGTTCGTACACCTATCTGGACGCACAGTATGTGGATGCACCGACCGAGAACACGTCTTTTACCTTCATATCTGGCGCCGGCAACTGTACGCCCAAGGCCGTCACTGCCCTGAACGGCAACAAGTCCCTGATATGTATTGTCAGCCTGACGGCAAGAAGCTGGAGGATGCGCCCAAGGGCAAGTTTGTCGGCAATATCGGCTATGAAATTCCGGTCGCACAAACCATGACGGCCTTTGTCGAAACCGACTTCATGTGGGTCGACAAGCGCTATATCGAAGCCACCAATGAAGACTGGGTGGAGCCCGACACCAACGTTGATCTGCGCCTGGGCTTGCGCGGGAGAAGTGGGAGGTCATGGGCTATGTATCGAACGTGTTCGATGACGACACCATCGCTTCGGTGGGTGGCGGCCCCAGCCTGTCATGCTGCTTTATCCTGGGTAGCGGTATCGATCTTGTTGGCCAGGAACCTCCGTCCGCCAATGTGGCAACAAACGAGCCTGGCAAGACCGTGACCGTCGAGCTGCCACAGATCCGCTTTGCCTTTGCACCGGATCCACGGGTAATCGGCATTCGCGCCCGCTACCGTTTCGGAGGCGAATAACCGCAATACCACCAGGACGGGCACCATGTTTATCAACTTCTGGTACACAGCCGGTCTGAGCAAGGAACTCGAGCATGCGCCGGTACGCCGGCGCATGCTCGGACTCGACTTTGTCCTGTTTAGAGACACCAGTGGCGCCGTGCACTGCCTGTCCGATACGTGCATCCACCGGGGCGGCTCACTCAGCCAGGGCAAGGTCAAGGGCGATTGCATTCAATGCCCCTATCACGGCTGGCAGTTTGCCGGCGACGGCGCTTGCCGGAAGATCCCCTCACTGGGCAGTCAGGCCAGGATTCCATCCCGCGCACGCGTGGATGCCTATCCGACTCTGGAACGCTATGGACTGATCTTCGTCTTTCTTGGCGATCTTCCCGAGGCAGAGCGCTGCACGATCCTGCCGATCCCGGAGTACGGCGCCGAAGGACCAGCCCCCGGCTGGGCCGCCACCATCCAGCATTTTGAGTGGGCTTTCGACTACCAGCGATCGATGGAGAACGGCATCGATGCCGCGCACAACGAATTTGTGCATCCCACCCACGGCTTTTCCGGCACGCGTGATGATTACCGGATCGACCCGGATACCTGGCGCTGGGTCGAAGATGAATGGAGTACCGGCTTTTTCAGCCGTTCACTGGCACCGCCGCTCGCCGAAGCAAAAATGCGGGAGGCATCCGGACGGCACGCCCCCGCCATCATTGAGGGCGGAACAGGTCATCACGGCATCTCGATGATCTGGACCTACATACATCCCACACCCGAGATGAAGATTCACCAGTATCTCTTCGAGACACCCATCGATGCGATGCACACCAGCCTGTATCTCCTCAACCTGCGCAACTTCCTCATCGAGCCGGAACACGACGCACGCATGATGGAGCGCAATGCCATCGTTGCCGGGCAGGATCGTGACGTGCTCGTCGACGTGCGCCCGGTGGTGACGCCGACGAAGAATACCGGCGAGTTTCTCACGCCTTCCGACGTGCCGATTGCCAAGTACCGGCAGAAAATCCAGCGCTGGACGAGCCTCGGCTGGCGCATCGACGCCGAACTGCTGGAACGCGACCGGCAGCGGGTGGTGTACGCAATCCCCAGTCCGGCACGACGCAATACCAAAGGCTGGGTGCTGGATCCGGTTCCACTGACAGAAGCGACCGCAGAAACAGCTTCAACTGCGGCCAATACTCATCGCAGCTAAGGCTGCTCCCGCAAGTAGCGCGCCTGCGCTTGTCACGCCTACGATTGTCGCGCTGGCGGTTTCGACGGGTTGTAGCCGAGCACAACTTTCAGTTCAACGAACTCGTTCAGGCCGAATTCGCCCCATTCCCGTCCGTTACCCGATTGCTTGAAGCCGCCGAAGGGCGCGTTCAGCGACATCGATGCGCCGTTCAGGTGCACCATCCCGGCCCGAATCTGCCCGGCAACACGCCGCGCGTCGGCCAGGTCCGTGGCCCAGACGTAGGCAGCAAGACCATAGGGTGTGTCGTTGGCAATGCGGATGGCTTCCGCCTCATCATCACACGGCAGGATCGACAGCACCGGCCCAAAGATCTCCTCGCGCGCAATACTCATGTCAGCGCGCACACCGGCAAAGATTGTGGGGCGCACGTAGTAGCCGCGCGCCAGCCCTTCGGGCCGCCCTTCGCCGCCGATCACCAGCACTGCCCCCTCCTCGATGCCGGCGCGAATCAGCCGCTGGATCTTGTCGAACTGCTGCTGACTGACGACGGGGCCAAGCCGCGTTGCCGGGCTCTGCGGGTCACCCACCACCAGGCCTGCGGCGACATCGCGGGCCAGCGTGACGGCCTTGTCGTGCAGGCGTGTGGGCACCAGTACCCGCGTCGGCGCATTGCACGACTGGCCACTGTTGCTGAAACAGTCGTTGACGACCCAGCGCATGGCTGCTTCCAGGATGGCCTCGTCCAGTACCACCAGCGGCGACTTGCCGCCCAGTTCCTGATGCACGCGCTTCACGCTGTCTGCCGCAGACTTTGCCACCGCAACGCCGGCCCGCGTCGATCCGGTGATGGAAATCATGTCTACATCCGGATGCGCAGCCAGCGGTTGCCCCACACCGGCTCCATCACCATGAACCAGGTTAAAAACCCCGGCCGGCACATCGGCTTCGTGCAGTACTTCCGCCAGGATGGTCGCCGACAGCGGCGCGATCTCGCTGGGTTTAAGCACCATCGTGCATCCCGCTGCCAGCGCCGGCGCGATCTTGCAGACCGCCTGGTTCATCGGCCAGTTCCACGGTGTGATGAATCCGCAGACACCCACCGGCTCGCGAATCAGGCGCAGGCCTTTGCGATCTTCGGTAAACGGGAAGGTTTCCAGCACCTGCCGGATAGTGCTGAAATGTCCGAGGCCCAAGGGTGCCTGGGCACGTTTGGCAAAGGCCAGCGGCGCGCCCATCTCATCGGAAATCGCCTGCGCTATATCATCCTGGCGGCGCCCATAAGCGGAAATAACCCGGTCGATCAGTGCTTTGCGCTCCCCGATACTGCTTTGTGACCAGGCCCCGAATGCACGGCGCGCAGCACCGACCGCCCGATCGACATCGGCCGCAGCACCCATGGACACAGTACCAATCCGCCCCTCGGTGGCTGGATTGATCACTGCCCGCTCCAGTGAATTCTGCGGCGTGACCCAGGCCCCGTCGATATAGAATTGCCGACATTCGTACATTGAGTGTTCCCCGTTCGCTATGCATCAAGTGTTGATTATCGTCGGCGATTGCCTGTCCGGAGCAGCCTGTGGCCGATGATGTCATTCTGACCCGCGGGCTCAGCCGCAGTTTTCCCATGGGCGACACCGTCATCCGGGCTCTTCAGGACCTGGATGTGACGATTCGCCGCGGTGAGTACGTGGCCATCATGGGCCCATCCGGGTCTGGCAAGTCCACACTCATGAATATCATCGGCTGCCTGGATCGGCCTGACAGCGGCGAGTACTGGCTGAATGGCACTGCTGTGGCCTCTCTGGGTGACAGCCAACTCGCAATGCTGCGTAACAGGGAGATCGGCTTCGTGTTCCAGACCTTCAATCTCCTGGCCCGCGCCAGTGCCCTGCACAACGTGGAGTTGCCGCTGATCTATGCCGGCATCGGCCGGCGGGAACGGGTCGCCCGTGCCGAACAGGCGTTGATACAGGTTGGTCTGGAGCAGCGCCTGCACCACCGGCCATCGGAACTTTCAGGTGGCCAGCGTCAACGCGTGGCAGTTGCGCGGGCACTGGTCACCAAACCCAGCCTGCTACTGGCTGATGAACCCACGGGAAACCTCGACTCGGCAACCGCCAAAGACATACTGTCCCTGTTTGCCGAGTTGCACGGCCGCGGCAATACCATTGTACTGGTGACGCACGATGCGGGCATTGCAGCCAATGCCCGGCGGTCCATCCGCCTGCGCGATGGCCGCATTGAATCCGACACGCTGCATGCCCTGAAGGAAAACGCATGAACTTCACAACTGCCGGGCGACACTTGCCCGGAATCATTGTTGTCACGCTGCTTGCTGGCTGCGGGCGCCCGGATGCCAATCCTGCCGATACCTATAGGACGGCGCCGGTCACCAAACGTGACATCACGGTAGCGGTGGAAGCCTCCGGCCAGATCGAGCCCTTCGTAACAGTTGAACTAAAATCGAAGGCATCTGGCCAAATACTTGATATGAATGGAGAAACCGGCCAGGTCGTCAAGGCGGGCACCCTGCTGGTGCAGATCGACAAGCGTATCCCGAAGAACACCCTGGCCCAGGCCTCCGCGGAACTCGAGGCGGCCAAGGCCCGCCGATCGATTGCCGAGTCCCAGGGTCGACGGGCCGACGAACTGTTCAAGGACCGCATCATCAACGAAGTGGATCTGGAACAGGCGCAACTGGAAGCCGCCAATGCCAAGGCCGAGGTCGTACGATCGCAGGTGGCGGTAGAAAATGCCCGAATTCAGCTCGATGACACGGACGTGCGCGCACCGATCACCGGCACGATCATCGAAAAGCTGGTCGAGAAAGGTCAGGTCATCTCGTCACCCATCATGGACGTGGGCGGCGGCAGCGTCTTGCTGAAGATGGCGGACCTGACCCAGGTGGAAGTCCGCACGCTGGTAGATGAAACCGATATCGGCAAGATCGCACCCGGTCAATCTGCCGTGGTGACGGTAACTGCATTTCCGAATCAACCCTTTCATGGCAAGGTCCAGAAGATCGAACCGCAAGCCAATGCTGACCAGACGGTAACCACTTTCTCCGTACGTATCGTTCTGAACAACGACAACGGCCTGCTGAGGCCTGGCATGAATGCCGACGTCGCCATCCTCGTTGCTGAACGCAAGGACGTGGTGGCGGTACCCACCGGCGCCCTGCGGACCGAACGGGATATCACGACGTCGGCGGCCCTGGTCGGTCTGGATGCGGCGACCGTGCGTGAACAACTCAAAACCAATAGCTTGCCAAACATGCCCGCATCGCCCGCGACCGCAGCGCCCTCGGCCGCTACCGGTTCGACCGACCAGCAATATCGATTCAGCAATCGCTACTGGGTCTTCGTCAAGGAGGCCGGCAAGCCTGTGGCGCGACCGGTGGTCACGGGTATTACCGACCTCGACTACAGTGAGGTGCTGCAGGGTCTGAAGGTCGATGACGAAGTTTATCTGTTGCCCAGCTCAGGCCTCGTAGAGACCCAACAGCGTTTTCAGCAGCAGATGCGACAGTTCACCGGCATGCCCGGCATGAGCGGGAAGGACGACAAGAACGACAAGAACGACAAGAAGCCGGACAGCACCCGGTCACGGCCCACTCGGCCCGACACGGCCAGCAAGCCGCCGGATGCCGAAAAGTCCGGAACATCCAGGAACTGAGCCCATGCTTTTCGTCGAAATGTTCATCGTCGCGCTGCAATCGGTCAGGGCCAACCTGTTCCGGGCCTTTCTGACCATGCTCGGCATCATTATCGGCGTCGCCTCGGTCATCACGATGATCGCGATCGGCTCTGGCGCACGGCAAGCCGTCGACCAGCAGATTGATGCCCTGGGCGCCAGCGTACTCAGTATTCGGGCTGGCAGCTTCATGCGCATGGGTGTGGCCAGCTCAGGTGCACCCCTGACGGCCGAGGATGCCCAGGCAGTGGCCGCCGGTGCACCGTCGATCATTGCCGTAGTGCCGGAAATCAGTGGCCAGTTGCAGATCAAGCTGGGTAACCGGAACGAGAATCTGCGGGTTATCGGTGCGACTGCCAATTTCCCGGAAGTCCAGGGCTACAAGATTGCCCAGGGGCATTCGTTCACGCGAGCCGACGACGCAGGACGCAAGACGGTAGTCGTCCTGGGTGCTTCGGTAGCGGCCAAACTGGGCACCACCTCCACTGCAATTCTCGGCCAGACGATCTATATCAAGGGCATAGCCTTCACTGTGGTCGGCGTGTTCGAGGAAAAAGGTGCCAGTGGCTTCCGTAATGTGGACGAGCAGTTGTGGATCCCGTTCTTCACGGCGCGCTACCGGGTTCTGGGCACCGAGCAGCTGGAATCAATCAGCGCACAGATGGCGCCTGGCACCACGGTTGAACGCGCGATTGTGGAGATCGAACAGGTAATGCGCCGCGAACATCAGATTCTGCCGGGCAAGGACAATGACTTCAGCATTGCGGACCCGCGCCAGTTCTTCAATGTCCGTGAGGCAACCGCGAATATCTTCGCCATCCTGCTTGCCGGTATCGCCAGCATCAGCCTGGTGGTTGGTGGCATCGGCATCATGAACATCATGCTGGTGACGGTCACGGAACGTACCAAGGAAATCGGCATCCGCAAGGCGCTGGGTGCCAGCCGCCGCAATATCCTGCTGCAGTTCGTGGTTGAGGCCATGGTGCTGTGCATGCTGGGTGGCGCGATGGGCATCGCGCTGGGCGCCGGCACATCCTTCCCTGATCTCGAGCTTCGCCGGCTGGAACATGGCGATCTCGCCAACCGCCATCCTGTTGGCCTTTGGGTTCAGTGCCGGCGTCGGGCTGTTCTTCGGCATCTGGCCGGCGCGCAAGGCGTCGCGCTGGATCCGATTGAGGCGCGCTGCGCTACGAGTAGCGGCTGCTGCCTGGAGATGGCTTTCGCGGCGATTGATTTCTGGATTGCACTCCGTGGGCCGCGGCATCGGCGGTGTCTTGTCGGCCTGGCGTGCGGCACGCCTTTTCGGCCGACAAGACACCGCTGCCGCGCGCGGTGGGGGTGATCGAAGTCCCATCGACACTGACGACAACATGAAGCCCCTCGCGGACCACGGAGTGCTGCGCACGGAGTGCAAACGGGTAAGATCATGCGTATAGACGGGAGGAGATCACCATGTTTAGCTTGATCGACGGGCTTCCAGATCATGTGATCGGCATCCGGATCACCGGCAAGCTGCGTGCCGGGGATTACGAGCAGCAACTCATTCCGCTCGTGAATGAAAAGCTGGCAAAGCACGACAAGCTTGATCTGCTCTGCTGTATCGAGGGCGAGTGGCAGGGTATGGAAGCCGGTGCGGCCTGGCAGGACCTTCGCCTGGGTCTGGGGAAACTGGGCCACTGGGCGCGCATGGCTATTGTCAGTGACATCAACTGGCTGGAAAATTCCATCAAGCTTTTCAGGCTGCTTTGGCCCGGGGAACTTCGGCATTTCGACAGCGATGAATACGAGGCTGCCAGAGATTGGGTTTGCGAGCAGGACCGCGCCCGTATCGGCATGCAGATGGACGCCGACAACGGCATCCTGATGCTCGAGCCGGCCTCAGACACTGCGCTTAGTGAAGACGACTTCGAGGCCGTTGGCAGGATGGTGAGCGACTACCTCAACGAACACGATCGTCTGCGAGGCATCGTGATCCGTACCCGGCGCTTTCCCGGCTGGCAGAGTATTGGCGCGCTGTTCGCGCATCTGAAGTTCGTCAACCGGATACACGACAAGATCGCCAAGGTGGCCCTGGTCACCAACAGCCCGATGGGTTCCTTTGCCGATCACATACTTGATCCGCTGATGCGGGCCAAAATCCGCAGCTTTGACTACGACCAGAACGACAAGGCCATGGACTGGCTGAAAGACTGAGAGACCCCGGCAGCTTTTACGATCACCTGGCCGGCCTGGACTTCATCCACGGCGCCAGGGCGGCCTCCGCAAGTGCCGGCCAGTTGCGGTTGGCGGCCGGATTGGCGGGGCTCGGGTGCGGCAGAAAGCCAATTGGCAGTTGCTTCCCAGCGACGGCCCAGGCACGGGCTTCGGCATAGCGACCAATACCGACGACCGCCGACGGCTCAATGGCGCGCAGCAGGGCTGTCAGCGCCTTGTCGCAGGCGGTCAGCAGTGGTGCGGCTTCGGCAACCCGCAGTTTGCCGGGTATCAGGTTGCGGCCGTCGGCCAGAAACAGCAGCGGACAGTAGTTCCAGACAAAAAAGCGTTCGAAGAAGTTTTCCGGACTGCCGAAACGCTGTTGTGTCCAGCCCCAGAAGCGGCTGCCGCTGCCTTCGCTGCGTGGGCAGTCAAAGCCGCGAATGGGATATTTGGGATGTTGATCCGGCAGCAATGGCAGGCGCAACGGCGCTTCAATACGCAGCCAGTCACGAACCATACGCACTTCACCGAACGGTACGCCGGTCTGCGCCATGCCCCACGGTCCCGGGTTCATGCCGAGTAACAGCACCCGCCCCCGCCCAACACCGTAACGCTGCAAGTATTGCCCGAATGCGGGCCACGCGTAACGCAGCGGATTGTAGACGTGACTTGGTGTGTTGAACTCAAGCCGATCCACGTCACGACCCAGAGATTGCGCTACCCGCATGCTTGCGTTCAGGGATTTTCTGCTGGCAGCCGTCATCCGCTCATTCTATCGGTGAAAGCCGCCTATGCAGTACGTGACTGTTCAGACCAAATGCAGGTAGCGACTATGATCTGCTCGCTGCACAACATATAGTGGGGCATTCAAGCTGATGCAGTGACAGCGCTCGTGGGCAGGGTCTACCCGAACACGAGGCAGACCACCTGCAGCCAGACAATAGCCAATCACTCCAGACAGAACCAGGAAGCCATGACAAACAACCATGCAGAACCGCTGATCAAGGGAACTTTTTTCGCGGCCATCTTCCTGACGCTGGCGGCATGCCAGACACCAGCGCCGAAGCCGATGGCCCCGATAAAGAGCGTCGAAACGGTGTCTGCAACGGTGGAAAGCATCAATGTCAAAGAGCGCCTGCTGTCGCTCAAGACCGAAAGTGGCGACGTAGTCACCGTCCAGGTCGATCCGCTGGTCAGGAACTTCGCCCAGATGAAGGTTGGCGATCAGGTCGTGGCCCAGTATCGCGAAGCGATTGGCGCACAGATCAAAACCACTGGATCGGACGGCCCCGCGACCGTTCAGCTCAATGCCGACATTGCCAGGCCGGGTGAGCGCCCGGGCGCCAGCGCGTCATCAACAACGACGATTCCGGTCACCATTGCATCGGTAGATGCGCGCCGGAACATGGTGAGCTTCTACCGTGACGACGGCCTCATGCGCGTAATCACCGTGCAGACACCGGAGGCGAAGGCCTTCATCAAGCAGCTCAAGCCCGGCAACAAGGTGGAAATAACCTACACCGAGGCCCTGGCCGTGCGTCGTACCGCGCAATAGTTCATGGCCGCCATGGTTCGCATCACGCAAATAACGAATGCAGATGCCGTCTTGCCGACTCGCGCCATCTCGTGGGCGTGGTCCCCGACCACCGGCGGAAGGCGTGCGTGAACGCGCTGGGGTCGGCGTAGTGGAGGCTTTGTGAGATCGCGATGACCGACATCGCGGTGTCGGCAAGGAGTTGGCGCGCCACTTCATAGCGGATCTCGTCACTCAGCGTTTTGAATGCAAGTCCAAAGGGCTGCAGTTGGCGGTCCAGGGTGCGCCGGTGCATGTTCAGCTCGGCGGCAACGGATTTCATGGTACAGGTACCAGCCAACAACTGCCGGCGCACCACACGCCGCACCTGTGCGACCAGATCGCCCGTTTCACTGGCCTCCAGTGCGCGGGCCTTTGCTTCAAGGTTGTGCAATCTGTCAGCGTCCGCAGTGACCAGTGGCGCATCGAGCCAGGCACGCTCGAACACTACTGCGGATTGCTCCACATCGAAGCGCAAGGGTGCCTTGAGGATCTGGGCATAGGGTTGGATGTCGGCCGGACGGCTGCGCGAAAGCAGGATTTCGTGCGGCCGCCACTTGTGGCCGCACAATGCGCGCAGCACGCTGCAGGATACAGCCAGAACGTTGTCGCCAAGCACTTCGGTACGTTCAACGCCCGGTTCGTAAACCATATAGCTGAAGCTGGCGAACTGGCTGGTTTCAGACAGCGTCAGCAACCCGCCCCCGTCTGCGAGGGTCATGAATCGGCACATCAGTTGGAGTGCAGCACGCACATCTGCGGCGGACTTCATCAATTCGCCGACGATGCCGTATGCCTCCAGTGGGGTCGCATCGCCCATCAGCAGGCCAAAGTGCGGGCATCCGGTGCGGTCTGCGCAAAGGCCAAGCAGGCGGGTGCCTTCCCTGAAGGGAATCAGGTTGTCGGGATGCTCGAACAGGCCAATCGGCAATCCGGATTCAGTCAGCAAGCTGTCCAGGCTCACCTCGAATTGCTTCAGCAGCGGCGCCAGCGCCATTGTCGATGCGACGCGGTCATAGCCGCCCGGCACTACGCCGGTCGCGCGTGTGATCGGCGGCGGTGGGCTGATCCCAATCATTGACATCCAAAACACCTGAATCGAAAGCCCGGAATGCCACCTGGCATTCCGGGCCCACGCAATGTGTCACAAATAAACAAGTGAACGCAATTGCCTGCGGGGTATAACTCGCCGTTGCCGCAGGCGGCGTGGCTGGCCGACGACTCGCGGAATGCAACACGCGGCGGATCATTGATTACAAGGGGAAGAGACCATGAGAACCACAACAGTTCTGGCCACTGCGCTTGCCTGTGTACTGGCGGCAGGTATCGCAGCGGCGCAGGACGCGCCGAAGATGAAGATGACCACGCCGATCCCGGCGGAGATCACCACCCCCGATACCGTGGAAACACGCATCGGCACCTTGAGGTTCAACGACGGCTTCCCGACCGACGAAACGGTGCAGAAGGTCTACGACAACCTCGCCTTCCAGCGAGGCGTTGATGCATTCCTCACCGCATTGCCTGGCGGCTCGGCTGAAGCTTTCCGCCAGGGTCTCGCCAGCATCGGCGTGAACAACAACCAGTCGGTGGCGATCTTTGAGGACCTGATGAACTCCAGGTCGCTCTTCCTCACCGGCAATACCGAAAGCATCTACAGCCTGGCGTGGGTGGACCTGAAGGATGGCCCGCTCGTGTTCGAAGTGCCGGCGGATGTCCTCGGGTTCATCGACGACCATTGGTTCCAGTACGTAACGGACTTTGGCCGGGTCGGCCCCGACAAGGGCCAGGGTGGCAAATACCTGCTGCTGCCACCCGGCTACAAGGGTGACGTGCCGAAGGGCTATTTCGTGGTTCGTTCCAGGACTTACGGCAACTTGCTCTTCTGGCGCGGCTTCTCCAAGGATGGCAGCACGAAGCCAGCCGTGGAGTCGATCAAGAAGTACGCCAAGGTCTATCGCCTGAAGGACGCCGGCAATCCGCCGCCGATGAAGTTCGTCAATGCGTCCAACAAGGTCTTCAACACCATCGGCGCCAACACCTACAAGTTCTACGAGGACATCGACAAGGTTGTACAGCACGAGCCCAATGAGGCCTTCAGCCCGGAAGTCCTGGGCCAGTTGGCCGCTCTCGGCATCGAGAAGGGCAAGACCTTCAATCCAGACGCGCGGATGAAGAAGATCCTTACCGAAGCGGCGGCCGTCGGCAATGCCACCGCACGCACCCTGGTCTTCAAGTACCCCGACCCGAGTGTCTTTTTCTATCCGGACAGTGCGTGGTTCACCGGTTTCTTCGGCGGCAACTATCAGTTCCAGTCCCAGCCGGGCGTGAGCAACACCGACGCCATGGTCCATTTCATCTACTACGCCACCGGCATCACGCCGGCGATGGCGTTGAAACTGGTCGGCCAGGGCTCGCAGTACGCGGCCGCGGTGACCGATTCCAACGGCAAGCGGCTGGAAGGCGGAACGACCTACAAGCTGCACCTGCCGCCGAATATCCCGGCGAAGGACTTCTGGTCATTCACGGTCTACGACAACCAGACCCGCTCCATGCTGCAAACCGATCAGCCTTATCCGAGTATCGGCAACGAGAAAAAGGGCGTGGTGTCTAACGCCGACGGCTCGGTCGATGTCTGGTTCGGGCCGAGCGCGCCCAAGGGCCACGAGTCCAACTGGGTACAAACCGTGCCCGGCAAGGGCTGGAACGTGGTGATGCGGCTGTACGGACCGGAAGAGGCCTGGTTCAACAAGACCTGGCGGCCGGGCGAGATGGTGCCGGTCGTGTAACCGGACTAACCTTCGGGCCGGGCCCGTATTTGGATCGATGCGGGCCCGCGCCAAGCAGAACATGAACCCAGAGGAGTCATCATGAGCAAGTTTCCCCACCCCACCCTCAAGTCAGCGACAGCCAGCCTTCTGGCAGTCCTTGCCTTGTCCGCCTGCAACAATCCGGCCGACACGTCCACCATGGCCACGGCCGACACCAAGGCAACCCACGCCACGACAACGTCCGCCACCGAGGCGGACGGCCTGACCACCGCGCAGTTCAAGGCGATCGGCGAGGAAGGCTACATCTACGGCCTGCCTTTGGTCATGAACTACGCGATCATGAACGAATATGCCGTCGACAAGAATACGAGCCAGTACAAGGCACCGTTCAACCAGATCAAGAACGAGCCGCGCCTCTTCACCTACAAAGACACCGCGGTTCTCAGCCCGAACAGCGATACGCCGTACTCGCTGGCCTGGCTCGACCTGCGTGCCGAACCTGTCGTGATCTCGGTCCCCGAGGTCGACAAGGGCCGTTACTACTCCGCACAACTGATCGACGGTAACGTCTACAACGTTGGCTACATCGGCAGCCGTGCAACCGGCAACAAAGCAGGCTCCTATGCGGTTGTCGGCCCCGATTGGCACGGCGAAACGCCCGCGGGCGTCGGCAAGGTTTTCCATTCGACGACGCCGTTCATGCTCGTCGTTTTCCGCACCCAGCTGTTCAATGCCAAGGACATGCCCAACGTGGAAAAGATCCAGGCCGGATACAAGATCCAGACCCTGTCGGCATTCCAGGGCAAGCCCGCGCCAGCCGCGGCGCCGGAAATCGACTTCCTGCCCGCGACGTCGGCCGGAGTCAAAGACCACTTCTGGAGCTACCTCAGCGCCGCGCTCAATTACATACCGGAGTCCGCCAAAGACAAGGATATCCGCGCCAAACTGGCCAAGATCGGCGTGGGTCCCGGGAAGACCTTCGACATGAACAGCTTTTCGCCAGAGCAACAGCAGGCGATAGCCGAGGGGATGAAGGCCGGCGACGCCAAGGTCAACGCGTTCGTAGCCGGGGGTGCCACCGACGTCAATGGCTGGCAGGTCGGATCGATGTGGGGCGACGGCGATTTCTACGACGGCGACTGGCTCAAGCGCGCCGGCGGCGCCAAGGCCGGGATCTACGGCAACGACGCCGCCGAGGCAATGTACCTGCTGGGCCGGACCGATGCCAAAGGTCAGTCCCTGGATGGCAGCAAGCACAACTACACCCTCACCTTCCTGGCCGGTTCGTTGCCACCAGTCAATGCGTTCTGGTCGGTAACCATGTACTACGGTGACAGTCAGTTGCTGGTCGAAAACCCGATCAACCGTTATCTGGTCAATTCGCCGATGTTGCCAGACATGAAAAAGAACTCCGACGGTTCGCTGACTATCTACATTCAGCATGAATCGCCCGGCAAGGACAAGGAGTCGAACTGGCTGCCAGCGCCTGACGGCCCGATCTACATGGCACTGCGCATGTACTGGCCCAAGCCGGCATCTGACGCCTCATCTGTACTGCCGCCTGGCAAGGGTACCTGGGGGCCCCCAGGTGTCGTGGCAGCAAAATGAACGGGAACTACCGCCATCAGCAACGACAAGCTCGCTGTCAACAAAGATGGCTCGGTCGAGATCGTACCGGTCAAGTAACTGTCCCGACTTGTTGAACAAGCGGGCCGCCTTCCTTCCGGCGGGCGGCCCGCAATCTGCCTGCATCAAGTCATCACGAAGCCGGCTTCTGACGGAGACCACTCATGTTTGCAAAGATCCGGACTATCCGCCGCGGCATGACCGCAATTGCCATTGCCGGACTTCTGGCATTGGCGACGGTATTGCCAGCAGTGGCCGCGACCAGCACCGATCCGCTGGCGTCCTGGAACGACGGCGCGACCAAGCACGCCATGATCTCCTTCGTCGAAAAGGTAAGCGACCCGAGCAGCAAGGACTTCGTGCCACCGCAAAAGCGTATTGCGGTATTCGACAATGACGGGACGCTGTGGGTTGAACAGCCGATGTACACCCAGGTGGCTTTTGCACTTGACCGGGTGAAAGCCCTGGCCCCCGATCACCCCGAATGGCTGCAGAACCCCGCGCTCAAGGCGGCAATCGAGGGCAATACGACAGCCCTGCTGGCTTCAGGTTACGACGGCATCCTCGAACTGATGGCCGTGACCCATGCCGGCACGACACCCGCCGTGTTTGAGAAGATCGTGACGGACTGGATCGCAACGGCCGAGCATCCCCGCTTCAAACGGAAATATACCGACCTGGCCTATCAGCCGATGCTCGAGTTACTTCACTACATGCGAGCCAACGGTTTCAGCACCTACATCGTGTCAGGCGGCGGCGTTGAGTTCATGCGGCCGTGGGCACAGCAGGTCTACGGCATCCCGCCGCAGAACGTCGTTGGTTCGAGCCTCAAGACCAGATTCGAGATCATCGACGGCAAGCCGACGCTCGTGCGTCTGCCCGAACTGGGGTTTATCAACGATGAAGGCGGCAAGCCGGTCGGCATCAACCTGCACATCGGCCAGCGTCCGATCGCGGCCTTCGGCAATTCCGACGGCGACCTGCAGATGCTGCAATGGACGACCGCAGGCGACGGCCCACGTCTGGGCGCGATCGTTCGCCATACCGATGCCGCGCGTGAATATTCCTACGATCGGAAGTCATCGGTCGGCACACTGGACAAGGCACTCGATGCCGCGCCGGCTAATGGCTGGGTCGTCATCGACATGCAGAAGGACTGGAAGACCGTTTTTCCGCCGGCCATTAGCGTTGATTAAACGACGGACACAGGGGCCGCTAAAGCGCTTTGTAGTGGGAGCGTGACAAATAATCGCTATCATTCGCCTGTCGGGACAGCTTACAATCACGAGATAAGAAATTATACGAACGACAATACCTGTACTAACTTCTCGTCAGCCTGAGGGCAATAACAAAATGAGCTGCAAGACACTGATGAATTTCATCGTGGTGACCATGCTGTTTGCATGTGGCTCGGCCTACGCCACCGACAAACCCAATATCCTGTTGATCATTTCCGACGATACCGGCTTTGGTGACCTCGGTCCCTACGGCGGCGGTGTCGGGCGCGGCATGCCCACTCCAAATATCGACAAACTTGCTGACGAGGGGATGACCTTCTTCTCGTTCTACGCCCAGCCCAGTTGCACGCCGGGCCGCGCTGCCATGCAGACCGGGCGCATCCCGAACCGCAGCGGCATGACCACCGTGGCATTTCAGGGCCAGGGCGGCGGCCTGCCGGCAGCCGAGTGGACGCTGGCCTCGGTGCTCAAGAAGGGTGGCTACAGCACCTATTTCACCGGTAAATGGCACCTTGGCGAGGCGGACTACGCATTGCCCAACGCGCAGGGCTATGACGTGATGAAGTACGTCGGCATCTACCATCTGAATGCCTATACCTACGGCGATCCAACCTTCTTCCCCGACATGGATCCTGAACTGCGGACCTTATTCAATCAGGTCACCAAGGGCTCGATTTCCGGCAAGGCTGGCGAGAAGCCGGTCGAAGACTTCAAGATCAACGGGCAGTATGTCAACGAGCCCGGCAAGAATGTCACCTTGAAAGGTGTCAACTACCCGAATGGCGTCGTCGGCATACCGTACTTTGATGGCTATGTAGAGAAAGCAGCCCTGGAATTCCTCGACGACGCAGCAAAGGACACCAGCACGCCGTTCTTCATCAATGTCAACTTCATGAAGGTGCACCAGCCGAACATGCCGGCACCGGAATTCGAGGGCAAGTCGCCGGACAAGAGCAAGTATGCCGACTCCATCGTCGAGCTTGATACACGCATCGGCCGCATCATGGCCAAGCTGAAGGCACTTGGTCTGGACAAGAACACCCTCGTGTTCTACACCACCGACAACGGCGCCTGGCAGGACGTCTACCCTGACGCAGGCTATACGCCTTTCCGCGGCACCAAGGGCACGGTGCGCGAAGGTGGCAACCGGGTGCCGGCGATTGCCGTCATGCCCGGCAAGATCAAGGCCGGCGTCCGCAATCACGACATCGTTGGCGGCCTCGACTTCATGGCCACGTTCGCCGCGCTGGCGGGGGTGGATCTGCCAAAGAACGACCGGGAAGGCAAGCCGATCATCTTCGACAGCTACGATATGTCGCCAGTCCTGTTCGGTACCGGCAAGGACAAGCGGGACTCGTGGTTCTTCTTCACCGAGAACGAGCTTTCGCCAGGCGCGGCACGTCTGGGCAAGTACAAGGCGGTGTTCAACCTGCGCGGTGACGACGGCCAGGCCACGGGTGGCCTCGCCGTCGACAGCAATCTGGGCTGGAAGGGTGCTACGAAGTATGTAGCTACGGTGCCGCAGATCTTCAACCTGTGGGCTGATCCCCAGGAACGCTACGACCTCTTCATGAACAACTTCACGGAACGCACCTGGATGATGGTGCCCATCGGGCAGGCCATCAACGAGTTGATGCAGACCTACGTGAAGTACCCGCCGCGGAAGTTGCAGAGCATGGGCTACGATGGTCCGATTGAGATCTCCAAGTACCAGAAGTTCGAGTACGTCCGCGAGATGCTGAAGAACGAAGGCGTCAACATTCAGTTGCCGACCGGCAACTAAAAGACCGTACCTGGCCACGCGGCGCGGGTCCTGAAGACCCGCGCCGCGAATGGCTCCAGGCAGGAAAGCAATAAGCTGCCACGGCTATACTTGCAGGCCATCGCCCGGGGCAGACTTTCCAGATGACAAAGCGGCGCCGCCCAAAACAACCAACAGGCACCCGAATCGACCCGCCAGCTCGCCCGATCTGGCACTGGCTGATCGTGTCAGGGGCGTTGCTGACGATCGTAATCGTGGCACTGGCCTTCTTCATCGCAGGCCGGCCTGCCGTTCCTGTGCCAGCACCTGCATCAGCGCCAGCACCGGTGGCGGATGTAGAACCAGCCAACTATGTCGGTCGCAAAACCTGCAGCGGTTGTCATGCTACACAGACCACCGCCTGGCAGGAATCACAACATGCACAGGCGATGGAACATGCGGTTGCGACGACCGTGCTGGGCAACTTCGACAACGCCAGATTCAGCTATGCCGGCGTCACATCGACCTTCTCCCGCCGTGGCGATGAGTTTTGGGTCAGGACAGATGGTCCCGATGGCAAGCTGACGGACTTCAAGATCAGCTACACCTTCGGCATCTATCCGCTGCAGCAGTATCTGATTGCGTTTCCCGATGGGCGTATGCAGGCACTGTCAATCGCGTGGGACGCACGACCAGAAAAGGACGGCGGCCAGCGCTGGTTCCATCTGTATCCGGGCGAGCACATCGACTACCAGGATGAATTGCACTGGACACGTGACCAGCAGAACTGGAACTACATGTGTGCCGATTGCCATTCCACCAACCTGCGTCGCAACTACGACGCCGACCAGAACACCTTTGCGACGACCTGGAGCGATCTCGACGTCGCTTGCGAGAGTTGCCACGGCCCCGGCTCCACCCACGTTGCCTGGGCCCAGGCCGGCAAGGACGCAAAGCCCGTGCCGAACATGGGCTTGTCGATTCCGCTCGACGCAAGACATGGGGTCACCTGGGTTGCAGATACCACAACCGGCAACGCGAGCCGTAGCACACCACTCCTTGACCACCGGGAAATCCAGACCTGCGCGGTCTGCCATTCGCGGCGCCGGTCGATCAGCACGAATCCGGGGCCGACCGGGCAATTGCTCGATACACACAATCCGGCATTGTTGACCGAAGGTCTGTACTTCGCCGACGGACAGCAAGAGGATGAGGTCTACACCTATGGCTCATTCCTGCAATCGAAAATGTACGCCAAGGGTGTGAGCTGCAGCGACTGCCACGATCCGCACACGGCGAAGTTGCGCGTGCCCGGCAATGTGTTGTGCGCGCAGTGCCATTTGCCCACCAAATACGCCGTGGTCGAACATACGCGTCACACGCCCGACAGTGCCGGCGCCCAGTGCGTGAATTGCCATATGCCGACCCGCAATTACATGGTGATCGATCCGCGCCGCGATCATTCGCTGCGCATTCCGCGGCCGGATCTCAGTGTCGCGCTGGGCACACCCAATGCCTGCAATAGCTGCCACACGGATCGCAAACCGGAATGGGCTGCAGCAGCGATTGAGGGCTGGTTTGCTCCGGATCGCAAAGGCTTTCAGACCTGGGGGCCGACCTTCGATGCGGCTCGCAAAGGTCAGGCAATGACCATCCAGAAGCTGGCAAGGTTGTTTGCCAACCCCGAGACACCGGGAATCGTGCAGGCCACCGCTTTGGCCGAGATGCGCCGTTTCCCGGGTCGGCTGCTGTTTGCCGCCATCAACGATGGACTCAAGAACGATGATCCACTGGTGCGCATCGCCGCGCTGGATGCGTTAACCGACTTCCCTCCTCTGGTACGTGACAAGGCGCTGCCGGCGGCCGATGACGATTTGCTGGCGGTACGCGCCGCCGCCGGACGTACACTCGCACCGGTCGACCTGCAATCCTTGTCGCCCGGGCAACGCGCCATGGTCGAGCAGGGATTCAAGGCTTACGAATCGACCCAGTCAGCGGTAGCGGAGCGGCCGGAGGCCCATCTCAATCTCGGACTTTTCCATACCGATCGCCAGGACGCCACTCGTGCCGAAGCGGAGTATCTGCTCGCCATCAAGCGTGACCCGCAGTTCGTTCCGGCCTATGTGAATCTGGCTGATGTCTACCGCGCCACCAATCGCAGTGGCGACGCAGAACGCACCCTCGATGAAGGCCTCGTTGCGGCACCGGAAGACCCCACCTTGCTGCATGCCCTGGGGCTGACGCGCATCCGCCAGAGCCGTCACGCTGAGGCGCTGGTCCTGTTTGCCCACGCGCACGAACTGGCACCGGAAAACATGCGCTTCGCCTACGTGTACGCAGTCGCGTTGCGCTCTTCCGGCAAGTCGAAGCAGGCGCTGCGCACGCTAGACCAGGCGCTGGTCGTGAATCCGAATGCGCCAGACCTGCTCTATGCGCGTGCGTCCTATGCGCTGGAGGATGGAGACACGGCGGCAGCACAGGAATATGCCAACCGGTTTGTCAGCGTCGCTCCCGAAGACCCCAGAGCCGTGCCACTGCTGCAGCAGGCCGGGACCGGATCCAGGTAACCGTGCAGCGACGGGCATCCGTGCCCCTGCACTCACTACTCAAAGGCGAAGATCTTTTTCCAGTCGTTCTTCATGCTGACAATGATCCAGCCTTGCGCCTTTGCCTCGTCATGCAGCGCCTGGGTCAATGTTCCGACCTGCGTTGCCGGAAGACCCTGGGCGGGACCGTAGGCATATTCGCGCTTTGCGTCGTCATGTAACAGGATCACCGACAGACGCGCGCCACTACCGGCCTTGGTGTA
Organism: Gammaproteobacteria bacterium; assembly: GCA_041396045.1. Taxonomy (GTDB): domain Bacteria; phylum Pseudomonadota; class Gammaproteobacteria; order Steroidobacterales; genus SHZI01. Next base: position 185,661 of record JAWKZI010000004.1, read on the forward strand.
CTCGAGCATCTGCTTGTCGCCGGTTGAGTTGCCAAACGCGGCATAGGGGCGGCGTCCAATCATCAAGTGGATGCCCTGGGGCTTGCCGGTGTCATTGTCGTTGAGGACCAGCTTCGCTTCTTTGGTCAGGAAGGGTTTGCCGTTCTTGTCATAGCCGTACTTGGTGGAGCCGGCTGTACCAACGACCTGCTCCGGCGGAATGCCATAGGTCTTTTCACTGTACTGGCGCACAAAATCCTGGCCGCCCCCGGTCACGATGTAGGTCTTGTAGCCATTGGCACGCAGATAACTCAGCACTTCCTGCATGGGCTGGTAGACCAGATCGGTATACGGCCGCTTCCAGCGTGGATCTCTGGCCGTTGCCATCCATGCACTGACCTGTTTGCCGAATTCCTCAACCGGCATGCCAGTGAAGGTGGCCGCGATGATCTTTTCAAGATCCGGCAGGGTCAGTTTCGCGATTGCCTGGCGATCACCTGAAAGCACGGTCTTGAAAGGCTCGGTGTTCTTCAGCGCCGGGTTCTCCCGGGCCAGGACCGGAACCCGGTCCAGCGCGTAACTGATGAAGGAGTACAGCGGCTGCTCTACCCAGAGCGTGCCATCCTGGTCAAAGGTGGCGATGCGCTCGGCGGGCGGAACAAAGTTCTTGCTGTCTGCCTGGGTTGTATTCCTGACGAAGTCGATAATGGCTTGCTTGCTGGCCCCGGCGTTCCACGAAGGAAGCGGATCCTGCGCCTCCGCACAGGCACCCTGGCTGACGACCAAAGCCGCCACCAGAACCAATGACCTGAGAATGGCATTCATGGTTTCCATGTCCCCTTTGTATGTGACCAACCTGATATCTCATGGATCATTTTGCCAGACCTGTTTGTACTAAATGCACCCCGAGGCACAAACTCCTCGGCTGGTACACCTGCTGCAGAAGGATTCACGACCTGGATTTGCGCTTCGAAAGCACCCCTGCGACCCGGGTAACGGATCCGCGCACCAGCAGATAGGGAACGATGGCAAGAATGATCGCGACGATGACTGCGCCGACCGGGTGGACGACGTGCAACACGTAGAACTGGTAGCCAAGGTCGAGTAACAACGCAACGACGAAGAGTTTGCCGATGCTCTTCCAGCCATCGCGAAGCATGGCCCGCCGGTGTGCAGGATCAGTGAGCAACGCCCAGAAATAGGCTGGCTTCCCTTCCCTGGCGTCTTTGAGGCCAGCCAGCGTGGCGAGGATCAGGGCCATCAGCGGTTGCAGCACAAACCTGAATTTCAGTGGCCCGGTCAGGCGGGCCAGGAAGTCGTAGCTTGCCTGGATCAACGCGTCTTCCATCTGTATTCCGATCCCGAGCTGGTGGCCCCGCGCATCGTCTGTCCTCCGTCCTGGACCGTCAAGGGCTGCGCGCGGGCGAGCCATGGTTTAATGACCAGCAAGCAGAGTGAAGACGTAGCTTCGCCACACCTGTACAGTGCATCGGAGATGGAAAATACATGTTGATTGACCGATTCCGGCACCAGCTTGCTGCCACAGCAGTTCTGACGTCTGTCGCCATGCTGACAGCGTGCTCCGGCGATGACACGGCTCAAGGGAGGGCAGCACCGGAGCCGGTGGTGGTCATTGAGGCAGTCACAGCGCAGTCGGTCCCCAATATCGTCGAATTGCCCGGGCGAATAGAGGCCGTTCGAACGGCTGAAGTCCGCGCCCGTGTCGACGGTATCGTGCAGCGCCGGCTGTTTGAAGAAGGCAGCGACGTGCGGGAAGGCGATGTCCTTTTCAAGATCGATCCGCGGCAGAAGCAGGCCCGACTTGCCCAGGCGGAGGCGCAGCTCGCTCGCATGATCGCAACCCGGGACAATGCCATCCAGGTCGTTAATCGATACGCCCCACTCGTCGCGCGCCGGGCAGTGAGTGCACAGGAGAACGATGCCGCGACGGCCACGCTTCGTCAGGCCGAAGCCGATGTCGCTCAGGCACGTGCCGTCGTCGATAACGAACGCCTGGAACTTGCCTATACCACGGTGCGTGCACCGCTTACCGGCCGTGTCGGCAAGGCGGCAGTCACCGAGGGGGCCCTGGTCAGCGCCGCTTCGGCGACCTTGCTGACCCGGATCGACCAGCTCAATCCGGTCTACGTGACATTTACGCAGTCGAGCTCGGACATGATCGATCTGCGCCAGCGCCTGGAAAGCGGGGCGGTCAGTGCACCCGCGATGAATCTGATCGAAGTGCGCCTGATCCTCGCCAACGGCTCGAAGTATGGACCGGTCGGTCACCTGGACTTCGCGGATCTGGCGGTGGATCCATCGACAGGCAGCCAGATCATCCGGGCGCGCTTCGACAACGCCAAGCTCTACCTGCTGCCGGGGCAGTTCGTTCGGGGTCGGATCTCGGCGGGCGTTTCGCAAATGGCATCAGCGTTCCACAAAGGGCCGTCCGGATCAGCGAGCAGGAAGCCAGTGTCATGCTGGTCGGCGCGGACGGCATAACCATCGCCCAGCCGGTTGAACTGGGCGCCCTCATCGAAGGGCGCTGGGTGATCAGCACCGGTCTCAAGCCGGGCGATCGGGTCATTGTCGAGGGCTGGCAGAAGGTTCGGCCCGGACAGAAGGTGCAGGTCAGGAACAAGACCGATGCGGCCACCGATGTAGCGTCGGCGTCGACCGGCAGCGAACCGTAGGGCCTCACACGGTGCATCGCTTCTTTGCCTACAACCCGGTCTTTGCCTGGGTCATCACGCTTTTTATATTGCTAGGCGGAATTATCAGCCTCCAGCTGTTGCCGGTTGAGCAATACCCTCCGTCGCACCGCCCTCCGTCACCATCTCCTTCTCGTACGCTGGCGCCGACGCACAGACGATCAGCAAGAACGCCACGTCGATCATCGAGAAGCAGATCAACGGCGTTGATAACTTTCTCTATATGTCGTCGACAAGCCGATCGAACGGGACGGCTGAGATTGTCGTGACCTTCCTGTCCGGGACTGATCTCGATGTTGCCAGTACACAGATACAGAATCGCCTTGCTCTGGTAGATCCACGCCTGCCGGCCGAGGTCCGTCAAACGGGCATCGTCGTCACCAAATCATCGTCAGGTTTTCTGATGCTGGTTGCGCTCGCCTCAAAGAGCGGCGACACCTCAGCACTGGAGCTGGGAAACTTTGCCTCGAACAACGTCGTCGATGAGCTCAGGCGGGTTGCAGGCGTAGGCGATGTGACCCTGTTCGGGTCACGGTACGCCATGCGGATCTGGCTGGATCCGGAAAAGCTCTCGGGGTACGGCCTGTCGGCGAGTGAGGTCCTGGCCGCGGTCCAGGAGCAGAACAGTCAGACTGCCGGCGGCGGCATTGGCCAGCAGCCGGTGGCGCGCTCGGCAGAATTCGCTGCCAGCATCATCACGCAAAACCGCTTTTCCAGCCCCGGCCAGTTCGAGGACATTATTGTCCGCTCCGATCCCAGTGGCGCAACAGTTCGCCTGCATGATGTGGCACGCGTCGAACTGGGTGCCGAAAACTACGAGTTTGGCACCAGGCTGAATGGCCGGGAAATCGCCGGCATGGCCATCCAGTTGGCCACTGGCGCCAATGCACTGGCGACCGCACAGGGTGTACGGGACCGGCTTGCGCAGCTTCAAGTGGCCTTCCCGCCGGATGTGACATGGTCAACGCCGTACGACACGACGCCATTCATCAATGCCTCCATCAGCGGTGTCATCCACACGCTTATCGAAGCGATGGTGCTGGTTTTCATCGTGATGTTTGTCTTTCTGCAGAACTGGCGCTCGACGATTATTCCCGCCATCGTCGTGCCGGTCGCGCTGGCTGGCGCCTGTCTGGGGCTCTACCTGTTCGGCATGTCGCTGAACACGCTCTCGCTGTTCGGCATGGTGGTGTCGATCGGCATCCTGGTCGATGACGCAATCATCGTCGTGGAAAATGTCGAACGGATCATGCAGGAAGAAGGGCTGAATGCCAGGCGTGCGACCGTCAAGACCATGCAGGAAGTGACTGGTGCAATTGTCGGTGTGACCCTGGTCCTGGTCGCGGTATTTATCCCCATGGCCTTCTTTCCGGGATCCACGGGCGGTATCTACCGGCAATTTTCCGTAACCCTGTCAATCTCCATTGCCATCTCTGCGGTACTGGCACTGACGCTGACACCGGCGCTGTGCGCCGCGCTGCTCAAGCCACACTCCGAAGCATCGCCAGAAGATGCAGAAGCGCCGTCGGCCAGAAGCGGCATTCGCGGCTGGCCACGTCAGGCGGGCAACTGGTTCAACGGGATGTTCGGTCGTACCACCGACCATTACGTGCGCGGCGTTGGCTCCATTCTCGGTCGGCCGTTGCGCTGGTTTGCTTCGTTCCTGGTCATCTGTGCGCTTACCGCATTGCTTTTCATGCGCCTCCCGGGCGGCTTTCTCCCCGATGAGGACCAGGGTGTCTTCTTCGTCTCGGCTGATACCGCACCGGGCGGCACGCTGCAACGTACTTCGTCGGTCATGGCGCAGATCGACAGCTGGCTGCAGGCGCAGCCAGAAGTCCGGAACGTCGTTGCCATTACCGGCTTCAATTTCTTCGGTCAGGGACAAGCGGCGGGCATGGCCTTTGTCGACCTGCAGCCATGGGACGAACGAAGCGATGAGGCGAACTCTGTCTATGCGCTGATCGGCAAGGCCAATGCAATTTTTGCGCAGATTCCTGAAGCCACCATCTTTGCCTTTAACCCGCCGCCGATTCCAGCGCTTGGCAATGCGGTGGGTTTCACGATGAAGATCGAGAGCCGGACAGGAGGCAGTCTTGAGGAACTCAGGGCGGCACGGCAGCGGATACTCGCGGCGGCCGCCGGCAATCCCCTGCTGGCCGGGGTCCGACCGGAAGGCGTGGGTGACGCTCCGCAACTGCACGTTGATATAGATCGTGTGCAGGCGCGCGCCCTGGGCCTGCAGATTGGCGCCGTCAACCAGGCGCTTTCCATCGCCTTTGGCTCGGCCTACGCCAGCGACTTTTCGCGAGAGGGCAATGTCTTTCGTGTCTATGTTCAGGCCGAAGCGGCCCAGCGGATGACGCCGGCAGATGTGATGAACCTGCGGGTACCCAATGCGAATGGCGAGATGGTGCCTTTCTCGTCGTTTACCAAAGCGCATTGGTCAGCGGGCCCGCAGCAGGTGGAAAGCTACAATGGCTACCCTTCACTGACGATATCCGGGCAGGCAGCCCCCGGTGAATCCAGCGGCGCCGCACTTGCCGCGATGGAGACCATTGCGAATGAAACTCTGGGCAGCGGGCAGGCCTTCGAATGGACGGGTACGGCCTTCGAGGAACAGCAGGCCGGGAGCCAGATTGCATTGTTGCTGGGCCTCTCGATGGTATTCGTGTTTCTGTTGTTGTCGGCCCTTTACCGCAGCTGGGCCATTCCGCTCGCGGTTCTGCTGATCGTTCCTTTCGGTGTGCTCGGTGCCGTACTGCTGACCATGCTTCGCGGCTTTTCCGCCGATGTGTATTTCAATGTCGGTCTGATCACGATCATTGGCCTCGCAGCCAAAAATGCCATTCTGATCGTGGAATTTGCCATCGAGCAGGAGGAGAAAGGCATAGCTCTGATTGAAGCGGCTCAGGCGGCAGCGCGACTCAGACTGCGGGCCATTCTCATGACATCATTTGCCTTCGTTCTTGGCATCGTCCCGCTCTATATCGCGTCCGGCGCTGGTGCTGCGAGTCGTCAGGCTGTTGGAACCGGCGTCATCGGGGGCGTATTGCTGGCAACGGCAGGCGGAATATTCCTGACGCCACTGTTCTATGTATCAGCGCGACGGTGGCTCAGCCGCCAACACAACTATCTGGCGGAGGATGAGGCAGAGGCGGCACGAGAAGTGGCGGCTCTGGAAAAAACTGCTCCGGAAGACAGGAGGGGCACCAGGTCTTCGCCTGCGGAACGGGACACCCGTGCTTAAGGCCATCACAATTCTCATCGTGGCCGCAGCCGTTTGGGGTTGCTCCCTGGCGCCGCGGTATCAACAGCCGGTTGCACCCGTCTACCCGACGTATTCCGATCTGGCGCCTGAAGGAACTAAGGACGCTGCCAGTATCGACTGGCATGAGTTTTTTGCCGACCCGCAACTGAAGGCCTATCTGGCCGCTGCCCTCACCAACAATCGCGATCTCGCTGCCTCTGTCGCCCGTATCGAGGCAGCGCGCGCCCAGTTTCGCATCCAGAACAGCCAGCGCTTGCCACAGATCGGCGTTACCGGTGACGCGGCACGCAGCCGTGCGCCGGGCGGCATTCCCGGCGGCACGAGCGGGCCGACGACTTATAGCCAGTACGATGTGGGTGTAGGGGTCAGTTCCTTTGAGCTGGACTTCTGGGGTCGTGTGCGTAACCTCAGCGCAGCGGCACGGGCCAATTACCTGTCCACGGTTGAAGCCACGCGCGCGTTCCGGCTCTCGTTGATTGGCGATGTTGCTGCTACCTATCTGGCCCTGCGTGCCGGTGAGGAAAGAATTGCCCTGGCAGAACGTACGCTCGGCAGCCGCCGTGAAGGACTGGCAATCGCCAGGCTGCGGCTCGATGCTGGCGTCACGTCGACCATAGATTTCGACCAGTCAACAACGCTCGTGACCCAGGCCGAGACTGACCTTGCTGACCTGCGCCGAACCACGACCCGAACTGCCAACCAGCTACTGGTACTGGTAGGCGGGCCGATGAACAGTACCCTGCCGCCACCCCGGGCTATCGATGATCAGGGGCAGTTTCGTAGCCTGGATGCCGGACTGCCGTCGGCACTGCTCACGAACCGGCCCGACATTCGCCAGGCAGAGCAGGCTCTGCTGGCCGCCAATGCCAACATCGGTGCGGCGCGGGCCGCCTACTTTCCGACGATCTCCCTGACCGGCAACTTCGGCTTTGCATCAAGCTCGCTCGGCGATCTTTTCGATGACGACAGTCGCGCCTGGCGCTACGGAGGCACTGTTGGACTGCCCATCTTCGATTGGGGCCAGCGTTCGGCAGACGTCGATCGCACGAAGGCATTGCGGGACGAGGCCGTCGCCAACTATCAGAGGACGATCCAGCAGGCCTTCCGCGAGGTTGCGGACGGACTGGCGGGCCGCCGCTACTACGCAGACCAGATCCAGGCACAGGCGCGTGCTGTCGCCGCGCAACGCCGGCTCGCGGAGACCGCACATCTACGCTACGACAACGGCATCTCGATCTACCTTGAGGTGCTCGACGCCGAACGAAATCTGTTCAATGCAGAACAACAACTGATCACCCTGCGCAGCCTCGAACTGCAGAACGGCGTGTCGTTGTATGTAGCCCTCGGTGGCGGCGAGCAGGTTACGGAGACGGCAATGCCAGGCCAACAGCGGCGGTGAGGGTCGACAGGTCGGCGCTCGAAATCACGTACGGTGGCATCAGGTACACCAGACGCCCGAACGGTCGCAACCACACGCCTGCCTCGGTAAACCGTGATTGCAACGTGGCCACATCCACCGGCTCACGCATTTCCACCACACCGATCGCCCCCAGCACCCGCACATCGGCCACTGCCGGATGGTTCGCATAGCGGCCGAGTTGGCGGCACAACTGTGCTTCGATCGCCGCGACCCGCTGCTGCCACGGGCTCGCCAGCAACAATTCGATACTGCGCGCCGCCACCGCGGTTGCCAGCGGATTTGCCATGAAAGTAGGCCCGTGCATCAACAGCCCGCCATCGGCAGAGATGCCGTGAGCCACCTCGCGAGTGGTCAGCGTCGCGGCGAGGCTCAGGTAGCCACCAGTGAGCGCCTTGCCCACGCACAGGATGTCCGGCGTGACACCGGCATGTTCGCAAGCAAACAGTTTGCCGGTACGACCAAAGCCGGTCGCTATTTCGTCTGCGATCAGCAGAACACCGTGCCGACGGCACAGTTCGGACACGCCGCACAGATAGTCCGCCGAGTAGAACCACATGCCACCAGCACCCTGCACGATCGGCTCCAGAATCACGGCCGCCAGTTCGTGGGCATGGCCAGTCAGCAATGCCTCGAATGCTTCAAGGTCCCCGTCTGCCAGCGGTTCGCCGAAGCGGCTGACCGGGCGTGGCGCAAACAGATGTTGTGGCAGAACCTTGCTGAACAGCTGATGCATGCCATTCACCGGATCGCACACCGCCATCGCGCCGAAGGTATCGCCGTGGTAGCCCCCGCGAATCGTGAGCAGTCGCGTCCGGCTCCCCTCGCCTATCGCCTGCCAGTACTGCAGCGCCATCTTGATGGCGACTTCGACGGCGACGGAGCCCGAGTCCGAAAAGAACACGTGCTGCAGCGGCTCGGGTGTAATGGCCACCAGTTGCCTGCCCAGGGCGATGGCCGGCTCATGGGTGAGACCCCCAAACATTACATGAGCCATCTGCTGTAGCTGATCAGTGATCGCCCGATTGAGTTCGGGGTGGTTGTAGCCGTGGATCGCACACCACCACGAGGCCATGCCATCGATCAGTTCGCGGCCATCCTTGAGTCGCAGTCGCACACCTTCGGCAGAAGCGACCTCGAACGCCGGCAGCGGCGCCGTCATCGACGTATAGGGATGCCACAGGTGTTTACGGTCGAAAGCACTCACGGCCCGAAGTATGCCTGCCATGCCGTACGAAGGATAAGTACGGTCACAACGACGATGAAGATCCGTCGTACGAGGCCACTGCCATGGCGCAATGCCAGGCCGACCCCCACTGCCGCTCCGGCGACATTGGCCACGGCCATGCCCGCACCCAGAGCCCAAAGTATGTCGACGCTGGCGCCGAAATACAGCAAGGCACCCACGTTGGTCGCGACATTGAGCAGTCTGGCACTGGCCGCGGAATGCAGAAAGTCGTAGCCGAACAGCCGCACGAACAACAGCATGAAGAAGCTGCCGGTGCCGGGCCCGAAGAAACCATCGTAAAAGCCGACCAGGCCGAGGATTCCTGCGGCCATGTACCAGCGCCAACCGCCACGCGCGATCGGCGCGTGGTGTACGCCCAGATTCTTGTGCCACAACACATAAAGCAGCACCCCACTCAACAGAATCGGCACCAGTGGCCTGAAGACTGCCGGCGGCACCAGCACGGCAAGGCGGGCACCACCCAGTGCACCCAGAAAGACCACGGGCAATAACGGCGCCAGAGTACGCCACGGAATTTTCAGACCGCGCGAGAAGCGCAGCACGGCACTGCTGGTGCCAAACACGCTGGCGAACTTGTTGGTGCCAAGCAGAATCGGCGGCGACGTTGCTGGAAACGCGGAAAACAATGCCGGTAGCTGAATCAGACCACCGCCGCCAACCATTGCGTCAACAAGGCCGGCGCCGAACGCGGCGAGCAGAACCAGTAGCAGTTCTATACCGGGATCAGACACCCGGCACCGTACTATCCGGTACCGGCCCGAAAAGACTCATGGCATCCAGCCAGGTATTGACCTGCTCAGGCGATACATCGTTGCCCAGCCAGGGCACGGTGCCCAGTCGCAGGGCTGGCAGCCGTTCTTCCAGCGTGCGCACATTGTCATCGAAGGCCGTCATGCCGTCAGCCGTGCCATTGGCCACCCAGCCAGCCAGGTGCAGGCCGGCGGACTGAATGGCTGCGGCGGTCAACAAGGCATGATTCAGACAACCCAGGCGCATGGCGACAACGAGAATCACCGGATAACCCAGCGCCACGGCCAGGTCCGCCATGGTTTCCCGGTCATTCAACGGCACGAGCCAGCCACCGGCGCCCTCGACCAGGACCGTGTCGAAGTGTCGGGCATCGGCCTGATCGACGACGCCCTGAACGGCGCTTGCCAACGCGGCCGCATGCAAGGCCACACCGGCCCGCTGTGCAGCGATGTGCGGTGCCATGGCCGGCACCAGCGCCACCGGATTTACTTCTGCATAGCTCAACGGGACCGACGACAGCACCCTCAGAGCTCGGGCATCTTCGTTCATGAACTGGCCGTCAATCAGCTCGCAGCCCGCCGACACAGGCTTCAGGCCCACCGCCCGGCGGCCGTAAGCTCGCGCATTGAGCAGCAATGCCGATGTCACCAGCGTCTTGCCCACGCCAGTGTCGGTGCCGGTAACGAAGTAGCAACGGGGCTTCAAGCTGTGCCAGCGCCAGCAGAGTCAGTTGACCGCGCGCCCTGCAGCGCCGCTTGCAGGGCGTCCAGCAACTGGTCGACATCGGCAGTTTCATGGGCCGCCGACAAGGTTATGCGCAACCGTGCGGTGCCAGCGGGAACGGTCGGTGGGCGTATGGCCGGCACCAGAAAGCCACGCTCTTCCAGCGCCTTGCTGGCCGCCATGGCCATTGCGGACTCACCAACCACCAGCGGCTGGATCGGCGTCCCGGACGGCAGCAGCGTAAGTCCCAATTGCGCGGCGCCGGCCTTGAAACGTGCGATCAACTCGCGCAGGTGATCGCGCCGCCAGTCCTCGGCGCGCGCAATACGCAGGCTTTCCAGCGTGGCCACCGCCAGCGCCGCGGGCATTGCCGTGGTGTAGATGTAGTGGCGGGCACGCTGAATCAGGGTTTCGATCAAAGCTTCCTCACCCGCCACAAAGGCGCCAGCGGTGCCCAGCGCCTTGCCAAGCGTACCAACCAGCACCGGCACCTGGCTGGTGCCGTATAGCGCCGGGTCAACCACCCCGCAACCACCGGCACCATGAACACCAATGCCGTGTGCATCGTCGATCATCAGCCAGGCCGCATGATCTTTGCTGGCAGCGACGAGTTCCGGCAACGGACACAGATCGCCGTCCATGCTGAAAGTCCCGTCACTGGCAATGAGCCGACGACATGCAGGGTCAGGCGCAGACCGCAGTTCTGCCTTGAGGTCGTCAACATCACGATGTGCGAACCAGTGAAACTGTGCGCGCGACAACCATCCGCCATCCAGCAATGAGGCATGGTTCAGTCGGTCCTCGAACACGTGATCGCCCGGCCCCAGCAACGCCTTGATCGTGCCCTGGTTGGCCGCATAGCCGCTGCCAGCAGTGCTCGCGGCCTGGACGTGAAATCCGCCAGTGCTTCTTCCAGCGCCTGATGGGCCGCGGTGTGGCCGCTGACCAGATGGGATGCGCCGGCACCCACCCCCCAGCGGTCGATGCCGGCATGAAAGGCCGTGCGCACGCGCTCATCGGCCGCCAGACCCAGGTAATCGTTACTGCAAAAGCCAAGCAGTCGCCGGCCATCGACCAGCACCTCACGGCCGGTCGCTGCCTGCTGCACGCGACGGCGCCGGTAGAGCTGACGTCTGGTCAGCGCCTGCAAGGTGGTTGCGAGTTTGTCGAAGGCTGTCACGGGAGGGGGTCGGGGCTAAACTGGGCAACGAACATCACTGCAGTCTAGCTTGGAATGGCAAAAGTACCTCTACAGAAATGGCGTATCGGCGACGTCCGCATCACCCGGATCATCGAGACTGAAGACCAGTCGATGACGGCCGCAATCATGCTGCCGGAAGCAACGCCGGCTAACCTGGCGGGCCTCGACTGGCTGCGGCCACATTTTGTCAGCGACACCGGGCAGCTCATCAGCAGCGTCTATTCGCTGCTGGTGGAGAGTCGTGACCAGCGCATCGTGGTCGATACCTGCCTGGGTAACGACAAGCCGCGCATCGTTCCACTATGGAACAAGCGTCAGGGCGGCTTCCTGGCCGACATCGCCGCCGCCGGGTTCCCCCGTGAACGCGTTGATTTCGTGGTCTGCACCCATCTGCACCCCGACCATGTGGGCTGGAACACCATGCTGGTCGACGGCCGCTGGCAACCCACATTTCCGTCGGCGCGCTATATTTTCAGCGCCAAAGACTGGGAGTGGCTGGACTCCATACCGGTCAGCCCCGTTGGCGACTTTGCCGGCGACTCCGTACGACCGGTGTTCGAGGCAGGCCTGGCAGAATGCGTCGCTCCGGACTTCAGGCTGACCGATGAGGTGTGGCTGGAATCCACACCTGGCCACTCGCCCGGGCACGTATCAATTCACATTGCATCCCGAGGCGAGCACGCCGTGATCACCGGCGACCTGATCCACCACCCCTGCCAGGCCGCACGACCTGCCTGGTCCAGCCCCTTCGACTTCGACCAGGCAATGGCACGCGAGACGCGTCTGGCATTCCTCAAGCGCTACGGCGATACGCCGGTGCTGATCTTCGGCACGCATTTCGCCACGCCGTCGGCGGGGCGGCTGGTCAGCGATGGCGACGCCTGGCGCCTCGACGTCTGATCGCATCTCGGAATCGGACTGGCTTCGGGCGCGCTCGATCTGCAGCACTTCGTAGCCCGCGGCATCCCGGCGGAAATCCCTTCCGCCTGGCGTGCGGCACGCCTTTTCGGCGGAAGGGACACCCGCCACGCTGCCGCTCGCGATGGATGTGATCGAGTTTCCGTCGATTGCGGCGACAACATGCATTCCCCTGCTACAGCGTAGGAATTCATGTTGTCGTTCGGGGCAAAGGGAACCCATTCACTCAAATAAGCAGCGGCAGCGTGGCGGGTGTCTTGTCGGCCGAAGAGTGCGTGCCGCACGCCAGGACGACAAGATTTCCCGCCGGGATGCCGCGGGCTACGAAAGTGCAAATACTGCAAAGAGCCCAAACGCCAATGAAGCCACACCTTACGGAGCCGGTTGCCGGTGCATCGCGTGGTACTCCGGATTCGGCATCATGTCGAGCGCCACCGCCATCCGGTTTGTGTAGTTGAAGAACGCCGCCGTCTCACTGATATCGAAAATGTCGGCGTCACTGAAGCCGTTTTCCCGCAAGGCCTGTCGCTCACCGTCAAAACTTTCGTTCGGCGCTGTCGTCAGCCGGTGCGCAAAATCCAGCATCGTGCGATGGCGGTCCGGCAGCGGCGCCACACGGTAGTTCATCACCAGCATCTCGCCGAGTTGCGGATCACCGCTCAGCTCACGCACGGCCTGGCCGTGGGCCACCAGGCAGTAGTAGCAACGATTGGCGCTGGAGACGACCACGGCGATCATCTCGCGCTCCAGGGTCGACAAGCCGGAATCCTCCCCGAGCATCAACTCGTTGTAGACGCTGATGAAGTTGCGGAGCCGGGCGGGCCGCAGCGCATAGGCTCGCAATACGTTGGGTACCAGACCCAGTTTCTTCTGACAGATGCCCAGATATTTCTGAAGGTCGGGGTCCAGGGTGTCGATGGCGGGAACCGGCAGACGGGAGATATGCGGAGGCTGAGGCATGACTGCACCTTGCGAAGCATGGATCCGGCATCAGCATACCCGCGCTTCCCTTCACGGGCATCGGCGGCTAGGCTTTAGTACTCATTCCGATCGGTTCACACCATGCCCGTCCGCTCCCTGTTTCCGACCCTGGTGTACGCCGCCCGCCTGCAAGGTGCCGGGACCAAAGCCCTGAACCATGAATTGCTCAAGGAAAGTGGCCAGATTCAGGCACACGACGCACCCGGCCGGCGCTGGTCAGCCCGCCGCTATCCGGGCGGCTACACGTCTTATGGCTCGCTCTGCCATCTGCACAAGATGTCCTCCACCTTTACGACCCTCGAGCGAAAACTTCGCCGGCATGTAGATGCCTTTGTGCGCTCCCTGGAATTCGACATGCACAATCGGGAACTCGTCATGACCGATTGCTGGATCAACATCATGCCGCGCGGTGTGGTCCACAGCCTGCATCTGCACCCGCATGCAACAATCAGTGGCACCTACTATGTGAAAGCTCCACGCGGATGCGCCGGCCTGAAACTCGAAGATCCGCGCCTCGACCGCTTCATGGCAGCCCCGTCCCGACGCCAGGATGCCAGCGAGGCACTACAACCCTGGGTCACGATTCCAGCCGTAGCCGGCCAGGTGGTCATGTTCGAAAGCTGGCTGCGCCATGAAGTACCGCCGAACCCGTCCGCCACAGACCGCGTCAGCATCAGCTTCAACTACAACTGGTTCTGACGCCCGCATATCGGCTGACTGAGGCCGGCCCGGCCAGGTATGAGGGAGGTATGCAGTGACCGGCCGGGAGTAGGGGTGTCCTTCGGCGGGCCGTTCGCTACGGCCATCCATGGCCTTCGCTCTCTTAACTCGGACTGGCGGCGGGCTATCCTGCCCGCCCTGGTCCTGCAAACCCGCCGAAGGACACCCCTTACTCCCCGGCCGGCGCGTTGAACCCCGATTCAAGGCAGATCAGATCCGCGGCGTGGCGGCTCCGGTGTTGCCAGGCGCACGTACTACCGTGGTTGCCAACGCAATCATCGAGGCCAGATCAGTCAGATTGGCCGGAACCACCAGCGTATTGCCGGCCTTCGCCAGATTGCCGAACTGGGCCACGTACTCCTCGGCAACGCGCAATTGCATCGCCTCCGGACCACCGGGCTCCCGCAAGGCAAGCGCCACCTTGCGCAAACCTTCTGCCGTGGCCGTGGCCACTGCCAGAATGGCTTCAGCCTCGCCTGGGCCTCGTTGATCTGCTGACGCTGATTGGCCTCCGACGCCTTGATGACCCGTTGCTTGTCGCCCTCCGCCTCATTGATCTTGGCGTCGCGTTCGCCCTCCGAGGTCAGCACCACCGCCCGCTTCTCCCGCTCGGCGCGCATCTGCTTTTCCATCGCGCTCAATACATCACGTGGCGGGTTGATGTTCTTGATCTCGTAGCGCAATACCTTCACACCCCAGGGATCCGACGCCTTGTCGAGTTCGACGACGATATTGCTGTTGATCAACCCGCGCTCCTCGAAGGTGCGATCCAGGTCGATCTTGCCGATCTCGCTGCGCAGGGTGGTCTGTGCCAGTTGCATGATGGCGAAAATATAGTCGGTGATGCCGTAGCTGGCCCGCTGCGGATCGAGGACGCGCAGATAAAGCACGCCATCCACGCCGACCTGTACGTTGTCCTTGGTAATGCAGGTCTGCTCGGGAATATCGATCGCCTGTTCCTTGAGGCTGTGCTTGTACGCAATCCGCTCGACAAACGGCACCAGGATATGAAATCCGGCTTGTAGCGTACGGCTGAACTTGCCCAGGTACTCGACGATATAAGCACTTTGCTGAAGGCACCACCGTGGCGGTCTTCGCCAGAACGATGATGACGACAATGGCAACGGCGAAAGTAACTATAAATCCATTCAAGGCGGGTTCTCCTGGCCAGTCAGTTGCGGGCTTCGACCTGTAAAGTGACGCCGTCTACACCAATGATGCGCACCGGCACCGCAGCCGGAATGGCGACGGTACCCACGTTGCGCGCGGTCCAGCTTGAACCCCGCAGCTCCACACGGCAGCTGCCATTCACAGGTAGCTCCACCGGTAGCTGCAGATGTTCATTCAGCATGTCGTTTTTCATGTTCGGCACGTCGCGCCGCAACAAGCGATACACCTGCTTGCGGAAGAACACCATGGACACCAGCGCCAGTACGGCAAAGCCAGCCACTGGCTCCACTCCGGTAATGCGGGCACAGCAACCCCCAGGAGACCGGTCAACACCGCCGCGACTCCCAGAAACACCAGGAAAAAATCTGCCTCGATGATGAACAGCTCAGCACCCAGCAGCAGCATGCCGATTACCATCCAGCTCCACCACGCCATGTGCGTCTCCTGTATCCGGCGTCAATCAGTTCTATGCGGCAGTCGTATTGAAAACCCTGGCCATGTACTCAGCCAGATCTGCGGAATCTCCGGCCGCAACTTCCGGTTCGATACCGGCCAGCGTCTTTGCCAGCTGCTTCTTGAACTCCAGCTGCATCTGCCGGCCGATCTGGATTCTCTGGGCCTGCGGCGACCCGGCGCCATGCATCGATTCCGTCAGGTAACCGACAGCATTCCGGCCCAGCGTCATGTTCTCGATCAGGCGCAGCACCTTCATCCGGTCTTCAGTGGGAATATCGGCCCGGCCCTGCAGGTATTTGCGAATTAGCGCACCCACTTCGGGATGGTTCAGATCCTGCTCGGACGGCAAGGTCACCATCAAGCCGCCGGCCAGGTCCTGCGCCAGCCGGCTGATCTCGTACGGGAACCGGGTTACGTGGTGCTTGCACACGTTGGCGATCATGTCGTCACAGATGTAGACACCGGACTTCAGTGGCACCGCCTGGTAGCTGGAGGCAATACCCGTGGCATAGATCGTTTCGTTCAGGTGCGTCATCTCGACCAGCTTGTCCTTGATGTGCGAGGCCTTGCTGACGCCATTGAAATCGGCAACCGTGGCTGCTGCGCCGATCAGCACATCACCAACTCCGGACTTGCAGACATAGCTGCGGCGATGGTAGGTGGTGAAGCGCTCGACCAGCACTGCGGCGTGCTCCACCTCGCCGTCCATGAAGATGTTCTCCCAGGGGACAAATACATCTTCCAGGATGATCATTGCTTCCTGGCCACCGAAGCGCCGGTTGCCGGGGTCGATCTCGCCCCCCTCCATGCTGCGCGTGTCGCAGGACTGCCGGCCGTAGATGTAAGTGATCCCCGCGGCATCCACCGGCACGGCAGCAACAATGGCGTAGTCCTTGTCGGCAACGCCCAGACGCATGGTCGGCATCACCAGCAGCGAGTGCGAATTGAGGCAGCCGGTCTGGTGGGCCTTGGCGCCTTTCAGATAGACGCCCTCGGCAGTTCGCCGGCTGACGTGCACGAACATGTCCGGATCGGACTGCTCGTGGGGCGCCTTGCTCCGGTCGCCCTTCACATCCGTCATCGCGCCGCCTATCACGAAGCCCCGGCGCTGCATATCGGTGACATAACGGATAAAGCGCTGGTGGTACGTCGTGCCATGCTCCTCGTCGATCTCGAAAGTCACCGAGTGCAATGCGTTCAGGGCGTCCATTCCCACGCAACGCTGAAAGCAGGTGCCGGTAAGCTGACCCAGCCGCCTCTGCATCTTGTTTTGCATGATCAAATCGTTGGCACTGCTGACGACATGCAGAAAGCGATTGATCCGCTCGCCGGTATAGGGTGAAACCGCCGTGCCGAGCTCCGGATTGCGGACCGCCAGATCGTAAGTTTCGGCCACGGCATTGATTGATGGCCGAATCATGGGATGATCCACGGGTTCGGCAACGAGTTCCCCGAAGAGAAACACGCGGAGTTGCCGGCCGCGCAAACTATTGATGTATTCATCACCCGTACGAATCGGCTTCGCGGGTGCCGCTACTACAGGATTAGATACCGCACTAGCTTTGATCGCCATGTTAATGATCTCCAAGAACTTTTTATTGCGTCATGCCAGTCGTGGTGGGCGCACTGCGGTTACTTTAGCACTCTGGCAGGACCAGCCTCGCCAGTTAGCCATACCTGGGTAGGCCGGTCGGATGCTGCGCTTTACCTTGCGACGTCTGCTGGTCGCGATCCCTACGCTGCTGGTGATCATCGCCGCCGCTTTCTTCCTGATGCGCGCCGCGCCAGGCGGCCCCTTCGATGCCGAAGCCGATCTGGAGCCGGAAGTCCTGCAGAACATCCGGGCGGCATACGATCTCGACAAACCGCTGACCACCCAGTTCGTGCTGTTCCTGACCCGCGCCGCCAGCGGAAACTTCGGCCCCTCGCTCGTCTACCGCGACTTCAGTGTCACGGAACTGATTGCCATCGGCCTGCCGGTCAGCGTGAAGCTCGGATTGGCCGCCATGGTGGTTGCGCTGCTGGTCGGTGGCCTGGGCGGAATCTTCGCGGCCTTGCGCCAGAACACGGTGCTGGACCATGTGTTGATGGGCGTGGCGATGACTGGCATCGCCATGCCGGCATTTGTCAGTGCCCCGATCATGGCCTTGTTCTTCGGTCTTTATCTGAAGTGGCTGCCGGTTGCGGGATGGAACGACGGGGCCCTGCGCAACATGGTGTTGCCCGTCATCGCAGTGGCCCTGCCCCAGATCGCCATCATCGCCCGACTGATGCGCGGCGGCATGCTTGAAGTCCTGCGTTCCAATTTTGTGCGCACAGCGCACTCGCGCGGCCTGCGCGAGTCCCGCATCGTGTTTCATCATGTGCTGCCATCAGCGCTGGTGCCGCTGGTGGGCTACCTGGGGCCGGCCCTCGCCGGCATCATGACCGGCTCGCTGATCGTGGAACTGATCTTCAACCTGCCCGGTGTGGGACGTTATTTCGTGCAGGGTGCGCTGAACCGTGACTATCCGTTGGTGATGGGCATCGTGATCATCTATGCCAGCTTCATCATCCTCCTTAACCTGTTGTCCGATCTCGCCTACGCGGTACTTGACCCGCGCGTGCGCCAGAGCTACCGCTGATGAGCGCTGTCATGCCTGTCGATCCCATCACCAACCGGGCTCCGCGCTCGCTGTGGCAACTGGCGGCCGGGCGCTTCCGGCGCAATCGTGCCGCCATGTCCAGCATCGTGATTCTGGCGATCATCGCGATCACCTCACTGCTGGTGCCCATGATCTGGCCACACGGCATCGAGGACGCATCGTGGGAGACCATACTCGCACCGCCCTCGCTGGCCGACTGGCACTGGTTTGGAACGGATTCGAACGGTCGCGACCTGTTCGTGCGCACGTTCTACGGCGGTCGCATTTCACTGGCTATCGGCCTGCTGACCACGGCAGTGGCGCTGTTGATCGGCGTAACCTACGGCGCCGTGGCCGGCTTTGCCGGCGGACGTACCGACGGGTTGATGATGCGCTTTGTCGATGTGCTGTATTCACTGCCACTCATCTTTTTCATCATCATTCTGGTCACTGTTTTCGGGCGCAATATTTTTCTGGTGTTCGCCGCGATTGGCGCCATCGAATGGCTGACGATGTCCAGAATTGTGCGCGGTCAGACGCTGACGGTGAAGGCCAAGGAGTACGTGGAGTCGGCAGTAGCGATCGGCCTGTCGCGTGGGGCAATCCTGCGTCGCTACATCATTCCGAATGTACTGGGGCCGGTGATCGTCTACGTCACCCTGCTGATCCCCACCAACATCATCGTGGAAAGCTACCTCTCCTTCCTCGGCCTCGGCGTACAGGAGCCGCTCACGAGCTGGGGCCTCCTGATCTCGCAAGGTGCCGGCCATCTTGACAATGCCCCCTGGCTGATCTTTTTCCCGGCCACCTTTCTGGCCGTGACCATGTTCTGTTTCAACTTTATCGGCGACGGACTACGCGACGCCCTGGATCCACGGGACCGATAGGTGCAATAGCGTGCAGGCGGTAATCGAATGTGAGCAACTCAACGTCCGCTTCCGTACCGATCACGGGGAACTCGCGGCGGTGGCCGATATGGATTTCACGCTGAACGCTGGTGAATGTCTGGGTGTGGTCGGTGAGTCAGGCTCGGGCAAGAGTCAGACATTCATGGCCATGTTCGGGCTGCTCGCATCCAATGGCACTGCCAGCGGCAGCCTGCGCTACCGCGGCACCGAACTGCTCAACGCACCGCGCGCCGTACTGGACACCCTGAGGGGTAACCGGCTCGCGATGATTTTCCAGGACGCCTTGTCCGGGCTGACGCCGACCATGCGCGTTGGCGACCAGATGGCCGAAGTACTGATGCGCCACAAGGGTCTGAGCCGGCGGGCCGCTCGCGATCAGTCGATTGAGGCGCTCGAAATGGTTCGCATCGCGGATGCGCCGGCACGCTATTCTGCCTATCCGTTCGAGATGTCCGGCGGCATGCGCCAGCGGGTGATGATCGCGCTGTCCACCTTGTGTCAACCAGAAGTGCTGATCGCTGATGAACCCACCACGGCTCTGGATGTCACGGTTCAGGCACAGATACTGCGCTTGCTGAACGGGCTCAAGCAGCACACGGGTACTTCGCTGGTGATGATCACCCACGATCTGGGTGTCGTTGCCGGGCTCTGCGATCGCGTGCTGATCATGTATGCCGGGCGCGCTGTCGAACACGGCCCGGTGCGCGAGATCTTCGAGCGACCGGCGCATCCGTATACCGCGGCGCTGCTGCGCTCCATGCCCAGCCTGGCGATCGATCCGACGCAGGATCTGCCGGTCATCCCGGGCCAGCCACCCGACCTGGAGGCACTGCCCGCAGGCTGTGCCTTTGCCAGCCGCTGTTCGTTCGCTTTCGACCGCTGTCTGGTTGAACGCCCCCTGCTGCGCCCCGTGGACAGCACCCACAGCCGCGCCTGCCACCTCGACCTGTGAACGCACCACTCATCGTTGAACACCTGGGCGTGCACTATCCGGTCAGCCGCGGTAGCTGGCTGCGTCGCCGGCAACAGATGCTGAAGGCGGTTGACGACGTCAGCTTCGAACTACACCCCGGCGAAACCCTGGGCATCGTCGGTGAAACCGGTTGCGGCAAGTCGTCTCTGGGCAAGGGCGTGCTCCAGCTCATCAAGCCTTCTGCCGGCCGCGTGCTCTGGCAAGGCCACGATCTGTGCACGCTGACTCCCGCTGAAATGAAACGCTGGCGCAAGGATCTGCAGATCATCTTTCAGGATCCGCTGTCCAGCCTGAATCCTCGCCAGACGATCGGTGAAATCGTTGGCGAACCGCTGGAAGTCCACCACCCCGAGATGATGCGGGCTGAACGGGCACGCCGCGTCGACCAGATGCTGGAGCGTGTTGGTCTGCGCGCCGAGATGCGCAGTCGCTATCCCAATGAATTCAGCGGTGGCCAGTGTCAGCGCATCAGTATTGCCCGGGCCATGATCGCCGAGCCGAAGGTGATCGTCTGCGACGAGCCGGTGAGTTCGCTGGATGTCTCCATCCAGGCGCAGATCTGCAACCTTCTGCGTGACCTGCAGCGGGATACCGGCATCGCGCTTTTGTTCATCAGCCATGATCTGCCGATCGTGCGCTATATGAGCCACAGGGTCATGGTGATGTACCTGGGCAAGCTCATGGAACAGGCCACTCGCGTCGACTTCTTCGACACCGCGCGACACCCTTACAGCCAGGCGTTGATCAGTGCGGTACCCCGTACGGACGCTGTGCCAGGTTCCATGGGCACTTCCCAGGCCACCTCACAGGCCACCCCACAAGCCAGAGCCATGGACGGCGAACTGCCCTCACCGCTCAATCCGCCAAGTGGCTGTGTGTTTCGCACCCGCTGCCCACTGGCAATACCGGTGTGTGTCAGCCGCCAGCCGGCCCTGTCGCAAGCCGGGCCCGGCCATGTGGTCGCCTGTCATCGCTGGATGGAAACCGGAGCCGACAAATGACTGAACCTTTATCAACGACCATACAGACCGGGCAGCGTTGCTACATGATCGTGCTGGCAGAGCTGACTGATCGCGAGCGGTTTCTGGCAGGCTACGCCCGCGTGGTGCCGGATCTGGTCCGTCGTTTCGGCGGCCGGTACGTACTGCGTGGTGCTGGCGGAGAATTTCTTGAGGGCGGCTGGTGCGATAACCCCAGCGCGCTGATCTCCGAATGGCCGAGCCGGGAATATGCCGAGCGCTTCTGGAATTCACCGGAGTACGTCGAAGCGAAAAAGCTGAGGGAGGGAACCGGTCGCTTTCAGGTCCTGTTGATCAACTCCCTGCCGATCAACGGTTGATCCGTGTGAGGCGGACATGGTGCTGGTAGTGGTCACCCCGGTACCAGGCCTCCAGACGCTCGACCGGCCGGCGACGGCTGTCAAACACCATCAGCCGGATATGCACCAGCGGCGCACCCACCGTGGTATTCAGCAACGTTGCCAGGTTGCCATCCGCCAGCGTAGCCGCAATCACCTGGTCGCAGGATGCAATATCGAGCCCTTTGCGTTCCAGCAGCGTCAGCATCGGACTCGCATTCAGTTCGCTCAAGTCGAAGCGCACATCCAGACTCGCCGGGATATGGGTAATGACGTACCCGATCGGCTCCTTGTTGAGCAGGCGTACATGAGACGCACGCTGAACCCGGGCGCCGTCCGGGAGCTCCAGATCCCGCCGGGTTTCCTCGTCGGCGTCGATCTCCTGTACCTCCGCCCGGGACACCCGTGTGTTCTTGCCCAGGCGCTCCACCTTGCGCAGCAGTTGGCCCATATCGGCCACCACGGGCGCATCGGCGAGGTCTTCGACCACAAAAGTGCCGCGCCCGGGCTGACGGACCACGAGTGCTTCATCCACGAGCATGTCGACGGCCTTGCGTGTGGTGATCCGCGACACTGAAAAGAGCGCGCACAACTCGCTCTCGGTGGGCAGGCGATGGCCGGGCTTGACCGTTCCCTGGTACACCCAGTCGCGGATCGCGGAGTACACCTGAATGTACCGCGGGCTGCGCAGGGCATGGTTAACTGTGCCGCGCAAAGGCCCCGGATCACCGGTTTCCGGCCGGGGCGCTGCGGGCTGCCGCGTGGCAGGACGATTTGCCACGGTCAGCAAATTCTCAAAACTGCGGCCAGATGTATTAACATCATGTCCACATCATAACCGCGATCATTCGAGAGATTGAATCCATGAGCAGTTCCCCATCCAGTTCGCCCGCCTCCGCCAAGCCCGCTGCGGAGAGCATGGTTCGAGCCGACGGCACCTATCCCACCATTCCGCTGCGCCAGGACACGATCACGGCTGCCGTGGTCCAGACCCGCGTCCAGGGCGTTAACGGTGCCAATCCGGGCCCTGATCTGAAGCGCAATCTCGACTACTTCCTGGAATCCATCGATATCGCCCAGGGCTACGGCGGACGCAGCGATCTGCTGCTTTTCCACGAATTTCCGATCACCGGCTTCTCTGAATGGACCCGCGAGCAGCACTACAACCTGTCGCTGGAAATCCCGGGGCCGGAAACCGCGCTGGTTGCCGAGAAAGCCAAGAAGTACAACTGCTACATCGTTTTTGGCACCTATGCCAAGGATACAAAGAACTGGCCCGGGCACATTCTGCACCTGATGGTCATGGTCAAGCCCGACGGCACGGTTGTTCAACACTGGAAACAGCGCAACGTTCGCGGCATGTTTCCGGGCGCCGAGCAATACTCCTCGGTGATTTACGATGTCTACGACCGCTTCGTCGAAATGTATGGCATGGATGCGGTCATTCCGGTGGAGCAAACCGACATCGGCAACATCGCCATGTCCGCCGTCCAGTTTGAACCAGAGTTGTTCCGGTGCATGGCCTTCAAAGGCGCCGAGATCATCTGCCGGGTAGCCACCGGCGGCTTCGAGTTTGATGACATGCGCCTCACGTCCTACCACAACAGCCTGTACACCATGATTGCCAACAACTCTGTCAGCACACACGGCCGCAATCCTGGCTTCTTCGAAGACACCAATTTCGGTGGCCCGGGACGGTCAGCGATATTTGGCCCGCGCGGTGTGGAACTGTGCAAAGCAGGGCCATTCGAATGCAAGGAAATCGCCCGCCTGCCGATCGCCGAGTTCAGGGCACGCCACCGCATTCCTGATCTGCATCTGCATCTGTACAAGCCGGTACTCGATCAGTATCAGGAGCGATATTCACCAAACGGCTATCTGGACTACATTCCGACGGACAAGCGCGATGCCTACCGGCACTTCAAGGAGCGCAGCCGGTGGACACATTTCTGGTAATAAGGCGGTAGTCAAATCCATGGTCCAACCTCGCACAAAACTGACGCCAACCAGCGCCCGTACTCGTGAACAGTTGATTCTGGCCGGCGAACAGCTATTTGCTGAGCGCGGCTGGACAACGTCTCGCTTCGCCAGATCAATGCCGCTGCCGGCCAACGCAATTCATCGGCAGCGCACTACCACTTTGGATCGAAGGAGGCGCTCGTTTCGGCGGTCTACGAGTATCGACTCGAACGACTGAACGCCCGACGGTCTGCAATACTGGCAGACCGAAGCTCAAAGTCGCCGCAACGATCCATGAATGAACTGGTCGAGGTGCTTCTGTATCCCATAGTTGAGGAAATAGAAGCCACGGACGGTGGCCGCTACTTTATCCAGTTTCTGTCTCAACTGGTCAGCCACCCCACCATGAATCTTGTGAACATGTGGCGGCAGCGGCTTACCGACAGTCTGGGCCAGGTCTACCACGAAATGCGGCTTGCACTTCCGCGGATCCCGGAGGAAGTGTTTGGCCAACGGTTCGGTCTGATGTGGCTGCTGGCGGTGAAGTCCCTTGCAGACCGTGAACGGATCAGAGGCGACAAGACACTCGGCACAACACGCCGCCCGTGGTTTTCGTCAGCAACCTGGCCGACGCGCTGAATGGACTGATGAGTGCACCCGTGTCCGCCTCCACTGAATCAGAAATTCTCCGGCTGAACGAGCACAGAGCCGCCGTCAGCCAGATGGCTGACGCAAGGATCGGCCCTTTTCATCTCGCCAGGGGCTGGTCCCGGGGCAACGCTGCAACGGTATGGCTCGCCTCCTTCTTCACCATTGGCCTTGCCGCATTCATCAGCTTTCTGCAGCCGTACCTCCTTAACGAAATTCTGCACATACCGATTGCAGACCAGGGTCGCCTGACCGGCAACCGGGTTTCCTGCAGGAAATCATTGTTATTGTGCTGGCAAGCTTCGTCGGCGCCTGGTCGGATCGCGTCGGTCGTCGGCGCGTGTACTGCATCGGGTTGCTGCTGATCGCTGCCGGGCTGGTTATCTATCCGCTGGCCGTCAGTACGATCCAGCTCGTTCTGTTTCGGGTGGTCTTCGCTATGGGCATCGCCGTTGCGCCACTGATGCTGAGTGCTTGCGTGGTGGATGCGATTCAGGAGCGTTCTCGCGGCAAATGGATCGGCTCCAATAACCTGTTGCAGGGCCTGGGTGTTGTGGTCATGGCAGCGGGCCTCGCCAAGCTGCCGCTGTGGTTTGTCTCTGGCGGCGCCAATGCGGTCGATGCCGGTCGTTATGCCTTCTGGACAGCCGCTGCCGTTGCCTTGCTGGCCGCAGCCTGCATGGCAATCGGCCTGCCACGTTTTGTGCCGCGCGAGTCTGTTGGCGCAAAGGTGCCTCTGCTGTCGGGATTGTGGGCCAGTGTCATTCATGCCGGGCATCTGGCCCGTTCCAACCCACGGCTCGGTCTGGCCTTTGGCGGCGCATTTATCGGTCGGGGCGACTTCGTGGTCATCGGTACCTTTTTCTCGCTCTGGGTCACTCAGGCCGGCATCGAGGCCGGCATGACAACGGCCGGCGCCATGGCACGCGGCGGCATGTTGTTCGGCATCCTGCAGCTAGCCGCCATGGGTTGGGCATTTTTCATGGGTCTGATCGTCGACCGCCTGAATCGCGTGACGGGCGTCTGCGTGGCCTTTGGCCTGGCGACCGTGAGCTATTTTTTGCTCGGCCAGGTTGCTGATCCGTTTGCCGGCAGCTTTATTCCGATAGCACTGCTGGCCGGCATGGGTGAAGTCAGCGTCATCGTGGCCACTGGCGCACTGCTTGGCCAGGAAGCCGCGATCGAACATCGTGGCCCGATCGTCGGACTGTTCAATGCGGTTGGCGGGCTCGGGATCCTGTTTGCAACCCTGGCCGGTGGCCTGGTATTCGATCATCTGGGCCGAACCGCGCCGTTCACCATGATGGCCATCCTTAATGCCACCTTGCTCGCGCTGGCTCTCCTTGTCCGCCGGAGCCAGGCTGGCAAGGCTGTGCCGGCACCCGTCATCTAGCCCGGAGAAATACCATGCAAAAACGCAAGCTCGGAAGTTCAGACCTGCACATCAGCTCGATTGGCGTTGGTTGCATGAACTTTGGCTCCATGTGCGACCAGACCACTACGACAGCCATCGTCGACAAGGCATTTGAACTCGGTATCAATTTCTTCGATGTCGCCGATATCTATGGCGGCAAGCTGGGGCTATCGGAATCCATGCTCGGCAAGGCCCTGGGTGCGCGTCGCTCCCAGGCGATTGTCGCCACCAAATTCGGCGCGAAGCTCAGCGGTGGTGGCGGTGCCGCAGAAGGCGGTGGCTCCGCAACGTACATCCTGCAAGCCGTGGAGCACAGCCTCAAAAGCCTGGGCACCGACTACATCGATCTGTACCAACACCACTTTCCGGACAAGGGAACCCCGCTGGATGAAACACTGCGCGCGCTCGACGATCTGGTCAGTCAGGGCAAGGTGCGACACATAGGCTGCTCCAACTACTCTGGCGCACAGCTCACTGCCTCCATGGATATTGTGCAGAAGGCCGGCCTCCGGCCATTAGTGTCGGCACAAAACCGCTACAGCCTGATCACGCGCGATATCGAGAAGGACCTGGTGCCGGTCTGCGTTGAGCTTGGCATCGGCATATTCCCCTACTTCCCCCTCGAAAGCGGCCTGCTGACCGGCAAGTACCGTAAAGGCGAACCGCTGCCGCCAGATTCACGCTTTGCCAAATGGCACGGTGGCGGAAGCTTCGCATCTGACGCCCGGTACGAGATCATCAGCCGGCTCGACGCGTATGCGAAGCGTATCGGGCGCAGCGTTCTGGACCTGTCCATCGGCTGGCTGGCGGCGCAACCGGCCGTGACCAGCGTGATTGCCGGTGTCACACGGCCCGCCCAGCTCGAGCAAAACGCCGCCGCCGGTAGCTGGACACCGACATCCGGCCAACTCGCCGACATCAGTGCCTGCGTCTCCGCGGCCCCGCAGGCGCGCTAGAAGCGGTACTGGATTTCCAGGCCCCAGTCGCGGCCGCGCTTCGGGTTCAGGGAAGTCATGGCCGGATCCTGGTCATTGAGCAGATTGCCGTTCTGGTTCACGGGGTAGCTGGTATCGATTGCTCCGAAGTTGAAAAAGTTCAGGGCGGCCACGGGTGTGTCGTCATCGGTGAGGTTGCGTACGTAGGCGGTCACCGTCCATGCACGGGTCTCGATGCCGGTGCGCAGGTTAAGCGTCAGGTCATCACCCATCCACGACAGGTTGCTGGCGCCGTTGTAGCGCTTGCTGTTGTAGGCATAGTCAACCGTCAGAAATGAGCTGAGCTCTGCGGTAATGGGTGCAGTGACCATGGCGCCGAGGATCACGGTGTGCCTGGGCACATTCGGGACCTGATGGCCGCTGATATCGCCATCGTCGGTAATCTGTTGCTGGTCGGAGTCGACGCCGTTCACAAAGCGTGAATCCGTGTAGCCGTAGTTGGCAAGTACCGAGAGCCGGTCGGTCACGCGAAAGCTGGTTTCCAGCTCGACGCCGTCCACGCGCGACTTGCCAACGTTGCGCAGGATCGTGGTTTCCAGATAGGTGCCGGCGGTTTGCAGAATACTGACGGTCGTGAACAGGCCCTGATTTTCCCAGTCGATGTGATACACCGCCAGGTTGGTAGTGAGGCGACCATCCAGCCAGGTGGCCTTGGCCCCCAGCTCGTAGGTCCACTGCTCTTCTTCCTTGACGAGCGCCAGCGGTTCATCGATGCAGGGATTGATGACCACCTGCTCTGCCGGCGACACCGGCTCGGTACAGCCGGTCAATGATGCCTGTACGGCAGATTCTGCAATTCCGGACCTGAAGAACTCGGTGTTGAAGTCGGAGGGCTTGTTGCCTTTGGCAACCAGCGCGTACAGCGTCAGTTCGTCGGTCGGGGTGTAGCGCAAGGTAAACCGCGGCGTGACGCTGTCCACATCCTGGGACACGGTGGTCGGCAAGCTGCCAACGCCGAGCGCACCCCCACTGATGTCTTTTTCATCCTTGGCATAACGGCCCTCAACGCTGAGGGTCCAGCGATCAGCAAAGTCCCATTCCACGCTGCCATAGATCGCCTTGTTCCGAACATCGATAAACGTCGATGGCGGATAGGCCGTGGTGACAGAGCCCGCACCGAAGACCACCGCCGGCCCCGGAAAACTGCGCTGGGTGTTGGTGCGATCCTGGTTGTACCAGTAGACGCCCAGCGTTCCGCGGACCGGCAGGTCGCCCGGCGTATCAAGCCGCAACTCGGCTGAGTAGTCTTCGATCTCGCGCAGATTGTCAAAGTGAAACAGGCCAAATACCGCCCGCGTTTGCGTGTGATCCAGATCGAAGACCTGGCGAAAGTCGTCGTCGTTCCACGATCCGCGGGTCGTTACGGTGAAGCCGCGAATATCCTGTATGTATTCCAGCAAGGCCCGATTCTGCTGACGGAAGGTCCCCGGCTTCGTCGGCGGCACCACATAGTCCCCGGGATTCGGCAGACGGTCGGCCAGAAAATAGGTTACGCCGTCGGCCATGTCGGGCAGGTTGATCCGGTTGACACGGTCAGCGGGGTTCCATTTACCGCAATAAGCGCCAGGTGTGGTCGCATACCAGGGCTCGTTCTCGGTGCCCGGCACCGGCAGATAGCAATTCAGATCCATCACCTGCAGAGAGGGAAAGTGCGTGTCCTCTCCCTCGGTGTAGCTGTACTTGAGCGACACTTCGGCGCCATCCGCCGGGTGCCACACCAGTTTGCCCAGCACGTCGGTGGTTTCTTCGGCACCGAGCCGGCTGTGGTCACCCTGCTGAGGCGGATTGCTGATAAACGGGATGGGCTGATCCGGCTCTCTGCCAGCCTGTCCGGGCTCCAACTGGTTATGCCACTGGCCACCATAATGACTCCAGTTGCCTGACACCAGAAAAGACAGGGTGTTGTCGATGAGCGGTCCACTCGCCCAGCCACCCACGTTGTAGTCATCGTGGGTTCCTGCCCGGGTATTGATCTGACCCTCCAGCGTCTCTCCGGGCCTACGCGTTACATAGTTGACGGCCCCGGCAAAGGTGGCCCGCCCGAACTGTGCGGACTGGGGCCCCCGCAAAACTTCAACACGCTCCACCGCACTGGTGGTTGCCGTGGCAATACTTCCAGACACGAAAGTGCCGTCGATAAAGTACGACGCATTGGCCTCGCCGCGTGACGCGGGCGCACCCATACCGCGGATAATTGGCCGGTCCGTGTCGCGACCAGTCTGCGGGAGCGTACGAAAGCCGACGGTAAAATTTGCGATGTCGTAGTCGCTGTTGAAACCGCGATTCTGCAATTGTTCGCTACCCAACACCGCTATCGACAGTGGCACGGTAAGCAGCGTTTCTTCGCGCTTGCGTGCAGTGACCACGATCTCGTCGCCAATCTGGTCAGCCGCGCCGGCACGATCCGGCAAACCGAACAGCACGACAATGCCAGCAATAACTGGCCACGCGCAGCGCCCCATGGTGTCACCCCCCGGTGAACTCAAAACAAAGCTGAAGTCAGGTCAAAGCAGTTTGCTATATGGAATCCGCCTGCTCTTCGGCTGCCTGGCGAAATGGTGCCAGCGCAGCCCACAGTGCCAGGGCCGCCAGCGGCACACTGATACAGTTGACCAGTGCCATCGACTGTCCTACAGCCATCGGATTGCCAAACACATGGTCGGTGATCATACCGACGGCCGTCGGCCCTACGCCGGCTGTGACCAGATTCAGCACCAGCATCCACGTGGCGGAGATCTGCGCACGCATCTGGTTGGGCGCCACCATCTGTAGCGCGGCCGGCGCCATGGCCATCGACAGACTGGCGAAAAATACCAGTGGAACAAACAGCGCAAGGACCACCCCCGGGTTGTTGACGGTTGTGGCAATGGCGCTGAGGGGCAATAACCCGGCAGCCGCAAACAAAGCCACCCGCAAGGGCGCGTCCCGGTAGCCCCGACGCTGCAGCAAGTCACCCAGCCAGCCGCCGGCATAAACACCCAGTGGCGACATGAGCACCAGGATTCCGCCAAGGCGCAGTGCCGCCTGTGGCGGCGTCATGACAAGAACCCGCATGAAGTACGTAAAGGCCCAGGTGACGATGGTGGTAAAGGGCACGGCCAATAGCGAAAAACCAATGAAGTGCAGGACGAATACCCGCCACCGCGCCAACGAGTAACTGATCACTGCTCTCAAGGGAATGCCGTCGTCATGACCGGCGAGCTTGCCGCGCCGTACGGGCTCGCGGACGGTCAGCATCAGCAACGCGACCAGTACACCCGGCAATCCAACAATGAAAAACACCACCTGCCAGGGCCGTACCTCGCCGATCAGGGTCAGGCTGAGCGCGCCTACGCCGGTCACTGCCTGGATTACCAGGCCACCGAGCAAAAAGGACAAGCCGGCACCAAAGAATGCCCCGGCCTGATACACCCCGATGGCCCGACCCAGTTTGTCGCGTGGAAAATAATCGGCAATCATCGAATAGGCTGCCGGCGACAGCGCCGCCTGGCCAACGCCGACCCCGACCCGCGCCAGAAACAATTCCAGAAAGTTCCGGGCCAGACCGCAGACCGCGGTCATGATGCTCCAGAGAAAAATCCCCCAGCCGATGATGGCGCGCCGGCTGCGGCGATCGGCCAGGCGGCCGATCGGCAGCCCGACCAATGCGTAGAAGACCGCGAAGGCCAGCCCCTGCAACCAGCCGATCTGGGTGTCGGTCAGGCCCAGATCCTGTTTGAGCGGCTCGACCAGCATCGCGATGATGATGCGATCGACAAAGGAAAAGATGAAAGCGATAACGAGGATGACGACGACGTACCAGGCGACTCCCGCTGGCGGCCACGGTGTGCCCGTTACAGACGAGCGCGGTGCGGACGCCGGACCTTGATTCTGCATGCACGTCCCCCGTGTGAGCGCCCGACCGGCGATACAGACCTGGCGATACAGAACCCGGCGGTTTAGCAACTGACGATGCTGTATCCGGAGATTCTGTCGCGGGTGGAGAATAGCGAGTCGCTACGATGAGACCAAGCTACATCGGCAGGCCCGTGCGCCAGTTGATCACCGCCAGCCGCCAGCAGATAACCAGCACAGCCAGCGTCGCGAGTCCGGCAAATTGCTGTACCGGGCGCGAGACCAGCCATTGCGGCCGAAGCGCCTCGAAAGCTGCACCGGCCAGCAGACCGGCCGTGAAGCCTGTGAGGTGGGCCACCGCATCGGTACGTGCGTCGCCGGTGCCCAGATAGGCCAGCAGCATGATGGCCACGATCAGCGGCGCGAAACGTCGTGCCCACTGTGATGGCGCCTGCACATGACGGCGGGACTCCGCACGCCACATCAAGGCGCCGACCAGACCCAGCGCGGCAAATACCGCAGTAGACGCACCGATGGCCCGATGTGTGGGTGGCAGCAAGGCCAGATCAAGGCCATTGCCAACCCCGGCAGCCAGCAAAATAGTCGCCCAGCCTACCCCTGCACCCAGGTACTGGCTGGCGAGCGCACCAAACAGCGCACCGAAAAAGAGGTTGGCAACGAGGTGCCCCACATCGCCATGTAGCGTCAGCGCAGTAATCAAACGCCACCACTCACCCTGTCGCACGGCCACGCCGTCCAGGCCGCCGGCGGTGAGCCAGTCGACACCCAGCGCCAGGCGTCCCTGCAACAGGAACACGAAAATCATCACCAGCAGATAACCCACGATTCCGGTCACAGGCCGGCTGGCGATGTGCTGGCTGGCTGCGGGGTTGGCTTCGACGGTGTACGGCGCAAGTTGGCTCGCGGCGCGTGGGCCGGATGGCGGTCGCCGACGGTTCTCTACCGCATATAGCCGAAGCTGTTCCCGGGCCCGGGCGGCAAATTCGCCGGGTACCAGCAACAGGACACCATGGTACGGACCATCAGCGATCAGATTGGGAATATCGACAGCGTCGAGCACCAGGCCTTGCTCCTGACACAATCGGCGCTGCTGTGCCTCGAAGACGATGACCCAGTCTGTGGTTTCGGACTGGCTCATTCCCGAATTTCCTGACCCAATCCGGCCGGCTTAACTTTCAAGCCTGCCTGGCATATCTGCAGGCACGTTCCCGGCTGCGTTATCGGGCACGATGGTGGCCAGTTGCCAGGCGTGATCTGCAACGATGAATTCCATCACAGCCGTTACGGTCCGGGCATACAGCGAACCGGCTGCGATCTTGTCGACGCCATCGTTTAGCTGAGGCACCCAGCGCGCCAGGTGCCGTTCGGCAAAATCAGCCTGCGCCAGTTGAAACGACAGGGCATCGGTTGCGGTATCTGCCCGCGATTCGCGGTAGCACAGGAAATGCATGAACTCCAGTTGCACCGAGAGGTGATCCGGCTGCCACTCGAATTTCTCTTCGAGTACATACCCGAAATAGTCGTAGAAGCGCACGACTTCCTCGCGCGTACCAGCCCGCTGGCCGGTCTGCAGATCCTCGCGAATCGGCGCGGGAGGACCCTGACTGCCGATTTCAAAAGGCCACTGTATTCAGCCCGCAGACGCTCAAGCCGGCGGCAGCCACCTCTGCCACAACCTGATCCAGTCCGGCGGCATGCGGCACCAGTTCACCCAGACCCTGACGTCGCGCAGTGCCGGCCGCGGATCCAGGTCGTGAGGCGACGCCAGGAGTTCGGAGCAAGCGGCATAACAAAGGCAACGCGGGCCAGCAGTGTCCGCGACCTGACGATTCAGTACCTGGCGACCGGTCATTTACTCGAACTCCACAAACTCGTATCCCTCGTCGGCCTCGTTCGTCTGGCAAGATACGCGGATGATCAGCTACGCGGAAGCGCTACAACGACTGTTGGCCGAGGCACGGGCCTCGGTACAGGTCAGGACGCAGGCAAAGACGCAGGCCGGTGTACAGGCCGGAGCACAGGCCGGAGTGCAGGCCGAGCAGCAACCCACGCGGGTTGTTGCTCTGGCTGATGCGCTTGGTTTGGTCAGCGCTGCACCAGTCCGGTCCCGACTGAATGTGCCGGGTTTTGCCAACTCGGCATTGGACGGTTATGTACTGCGGGCCAGCGCGACCGCAACAGCCAGTGCTGCGACGCCAGTGACCCTTGCAGTCGGCGGGCTTATTCCCGCGGGAATGGCCGCACCAGACACCGGCCAGCACGCTGCCTTTGAAATTTTTACCGGTGCGCCGGTTCCTGCGGGCCTTGATACCGTCGTGCCGGTGGAGCGCGTCATCGTCGAGCCCGGATCCACCAGGATCCGCATCAGCGAACCGTTGCGTGTGGGCCAGAATATTCGCCAGACCGGTGAGGATTTTCAGCAGGATCAGGAGATCCTTGCTGCCGGCGTCCGGCTTGGGCCACATCATCTGATGGCGCTGGCCGCCTGTGGCGTTGACGAACTTGAGGTATGGCGCGTCCCGCGGGTTGCCATTCTGACCACCGGCAGTGAACTGACCATGCACGGCGCTACATTGGCGCCAGGCCGGATTCGGGATGCCAACGGCCCTATCTGCGCGCGATGATGCCGGGGCTGGGCGTCGATCTGGTGAGCATGGCTACGGCAACCGACGACGCCACCGAGCTGGTTGCGCAGATACAGGCTCTGCTGCAACTGCCGACGTGGTGTTGACCAGCGGCGGCGTGTCGGCCGGCAAACTGGACCTGGTGCCCATTGCCATCCGGGCGCTGGGCGGCGAAATCATTTTCCACAAGGTCGCGATACGCCCGGGCAGCCGTTGCTGCACGCTCGTTTGCCGAACGGCGTGCTGGTCTATGGACTGCCGGGAAATCCGCTGGCCGTGGCCGTCGGCATGCGCTTCTTCGTGATACCTACCCTGCGTGCGCTGCAGGGGCTGCCGCCCGAGCAGGAAACCGTTGCCGAAACGGCAGAGCCGGTGCGCGGTCGAGGACGCCTGCGCTTTTTCGCCAAGGCTCGTGCCGGGATAACCGCGGCGGGTGACCGCGTGGTACATGTACTGCCGGGTCAGGAGTCTTTCAAAATTGCGCCCTTGCTCGCCGCCAATTGCTGGGCCATCGTCACCGAAGACATTGATGAAATCCCGGCTGGCGGGCAGCTCACGACACTGCCGCTATATCCAGACGACTGATCAACCCCGTCCCGCAGGACGAGATCAGGATGAGCGGTGCTGCGGGAGCTTCAGCGTGGTGAGAACGAAGTTGGCGATCGCCGGTACGTCAGCCCGCAGGAGAACGGGCAGATGCTCAGCCGGTAATGCTTCGTCGCTGACAATGCCGACCACTCCCGGAGCAGTACCCTCTATACGCGGTGCGGGTGCCGTCTGACGGCGGAGTTCCAGGCGCGGATGAGTCCCCGATTTCCAGCCCTCTACCAGGACCAGATCGACGTCAGTCATCCATGTGGCGAGTTCTGCCAGATCGGGTTCGGCCGCGGCGTTCTCCAGCTCGCGAATGTACGCCACGCGCCGGTCCGATACCACGATGACCTCGCAGGCACCGGCAGCACGATGTTCGTAGCTGTCTTTTCCGGGTTGGTCGATATCGAAGTCGTGGTGGGCATGCTTCAACGTACCCACACGCCAGCCGCGACTGACGAGTTCCCGGATCAGTTCGACAATCAGGGTCGTCTTGCCGGCATTCTTGTAGCCGGCAATACCGAAGATCAGAGGTGCCATTGGCGGGCGGGAGCGCTTCGGGCTGACACCGGAATCGGTGTCAGCCCCAGCGATGGTATTGGCGATGGTATTGGCGTTGGTTACGGGACTCAGACCTTCTTGGCCCAGGCACTACACCAACCGTTGGCGTGCACGAGTTTGCCCGGGAAGATCGCGCACGGGCGGTATTCTTCGCCGTCCTTGCCCTGGATCTGCGAGCAATTGGCGCAATGCTGGTCTGCTGTCCAGCGCGCTGCCAATGGATTCGTACGATCGACCTTGGTGTGGTCTTCAACGTACATCAGAGCCTTGGCAGAGGGGTCGGACAATTCAAGCTTGGGCAGAGCTGCCTGGGCTTGTGCGGTGTTGGCCACGACAGTGTTCAGGAGTACTGCCCCGGCGGGGACTGCAAGCGCCACTTGAGTGAGAAAACGGCGCCGGGATTCATCAGGCTTGTTCACGGGAAATTCCTTCTGTGAGTCGAAGTCTTGAAAAGTGACTTCACACCGTGAATTTTAGCAACCGGCACCGTGAATCACACCTGAAAATGCAATTATCTCAGGACAAATCTGAAGGTCCGACACGCCGTCGAACGCACGGGACGGTTATCGAGTCGCGCCGGCTTGAAACGTGCTGCAGTGACTGCGTCGAGTACTGCCGCATCAAAGACTTCATCGGTCGACGACAGCACTGCAGGCAACCGCACCCTGCCCCGCTCATCCAGCGTAAAACACACCATGACGCGGCCTTCCTGTCGCGCAGCGCGGGCAGCACGCGGGTAAACCGGTTGCGGCAGCAGCACAACCTGTGGCTCCGCCAGCGGTCCCCGCGGGGATGCTTCGCCGGATTTCGCCAGCAGGCGCGAAGTCTGATGCAAAGCGCCGCGATCCGACTTTAAGGCGTACACCTGAATATCGTCCGACATCTGGGCATTTGCGAGTGCGGGCACCAGCAGGATGTCGAGAATTGCAATGAAGACCGCCAGCAGCGCGATCACGGCGCAGGCTGTGACCGGATGGGTAGTGACCGAATATGACCGTAGGCTAATGCTCATGCAGCACCCCTGCCCCCGAGTATAGCGATGGCTCGCAGCAATCGTTACAAAGCACTTGCGGCACCGGGATAGAATCGCCCGCATGGCACCGGTCATCACCCTGACCACCGATTTCGGTCACAGCGGCCCTTTCGTGGGCGTCATGAAAGGCGCGATCCTCTCGCGCCTGCCCGCCGCCCGCATCATCGACCTGACCCATGAAATTCCGGCGCACTGGCCGGTAGAGGCTGGCTTCTGGCTGGCCCGTTCATTTCGCTACTTTCCGTTGGGCACCGTCCACACGGCCGTCGTTGACCCGGGCGTTGGCACGGGCCGCAGCATCATCGCCGGTGAACGTGACGGACACTACTTCCTGGCACCGGACAATGGCCTGCTGGAATCTGTGCTGGGTCTGCGACCAGCGCATTGCCATCGGCTCGCCGAAGCCTGGCGGCTCAGGCAGAACTGGCCGGGGCCCAGCCCTACCTTTCATGGGCGCGATATTTTCGCGCCGCTGGCCGCCGACATCGCCGGCGGTCGGGTGCGCATCGAGGACATCGGTCCCGCTGTAGAGGAACTGATTCCATCGCTACAGGAAGAACCGTTAGCCGATGCCCACGAAACCCGCGGCACGGTGCTTGCCATCGACAACTTCGGCAACCTGATCACCAACATCGATGGCGCCCTGATTGCCGGCTATCGCCGGCCCGAAGTCCTGGCGGGCGGCCGCCGCCTGACGCTCCTGCGTACCTACGGTGATACGCAACCCGGCGAGTTCCTGGCGCTGATCAATTCCTTCGGTGTACTGGAGATTGCACGAGCCGAAGGCAATGCCGCCGAAGCTCTGGGCCTGGGCCGTGGCGCGCCGGTACTGGTACTGAACGCCACCAGGTAGAAGTAACGCGTCGTCCTGCAGAAGCGGCTACTGAAGTGGATCGGCTTCTTCGAGTTTGGCCCATGAATCCCGCAGGCTTACCACGCGATTGAATACCGGGCGATCAGGACGATGGTCGACAGCATCGGCCACGAAATAGCCGAGCCGTTCGAACTCCACCACCGAACCCGGCGCCAGCGCTGCCAGTGACGGCTCCAGCCAGGTGCCGGACTCGATCCGCAGTGAGTCAGGATTGAGAAAATCCTTGAAATCCGGCCGGGGCTCGTCGGCAGTCTTGCCGTCCGGCCGTGGCACTGAAAACAGGCGGTCGTACAGTCGAACTTCGGCGGCAACGGCCTGCTGCACGCACACCCAGTGAATCGTGCCCTTCACCTTGCGCTCGGCACCGCTCAGCCCGCTGCGAGTTTCGGCATCGTAGGTACAGTGGACTTCGATCACCTGGCCCTCGGCATCCTTGACCACATCGGTACATTTGATGATGTAACCGTAACGGAGCCGCACTTCACCGCCCGGCTGCAGGCGAAAGAACTTCCTGGGCGGGTTCTCCATGAAGTCGTCCTGCTCGATCCACAACTCGCGACCGAACGGCAACTGTCGCTCGCCTAGCGCTGGCTGGTCGGGATGGTTGATCGCCGTGAGCATTTCGGTCTGCCCGGCGGGATAGTTGGTGAGCACCACCTTGAGCGGCTTCAGCACCGCCATGGCACGGGGCGAGTGCGCATTCAGTTCGTCGCGCACACAGGTTTCGAGTGCACTCATCTGGATCAGATGATCCTTCTTGGTGACACCCACCCGCCGCGAGAACTCCCGCAATGCCGCCGGCGGATAGCCCCGTCGTCGCATACCGGCGATCGTAGGCATGCGCGGATCATCCCAACCGTCGACCGTACCGAGCTGGATCAATTCGGCGAGCTTGCGTTTGCTGGTGATCGTGAACGCCACATTGAGTCGCGAGAACTCGATCTGGCGCGGCCGCGCCGGCAGAGTCAGGTTGTCGAGGAACCACTCATACAGCGGCCGGTGATCTTCGAACTCCAGCGTGCACAAGGAGTGCGTGATTCCCTCAAGTGCATCCGACACAGCGTGGGCAAAGTCGTACATCGGGTAGATGCACCATTCGTCACCCACACGCTGGTGAGTGGCGCGGCGAATCCGGTACAGCACCGGATCGCGCAGATTGATGTTGGGTGCGGCCATGTCGATTTTTGCGCGCAGCGCGTGCACGCCGTCGGCAAACTCACCGGCACGCATGCGCGCAAACAGATCCAGATTCTCGGCAACCGGCCGGGTCCGGAACGGGCTGTCCCGGCCGGGCGCCTTTAACGTGCCACGATGCTCCCGGATCTGCTCCTGGGTGAGGCTGTCGACATAGGCTTTGCCGGCCTCGATCAACTCGACGGCGCAGGCATGGATCTGCGGGAAGTAGTCGGAGGCATGGGTCAGCCGGTCGCCCCAGTCGAAGCCCAGCCAGTGGACGTTATCCATGATGGCATCAGAGAAGGTCTGGTCTTCCTTCAGCGGGTTGGTGTCGTCCAGTCTTAAAAAGCAGCTGCCGTCCGTCTCCTCGGCCACGCCGAAATTCAGGCAGATCGCCTTGACGTGGCCAATGTGCAGGTAGCCGTTCGGCTCCGGCGGAAAACGGGTCACGATGCTGGCATGACGACCGGTGGCCAGATCGTCAGCGATGATCTGGCGAATGAAATCGCGGGGTTCCGACATGGGTTTAAGCGTGCTCTCAGGTGCCGGGCGCCGCCCTTTCGCCAGGCTGCGCCCTTTTCAGATGTGGCGGCGACCATAAAGGAAAGGCGCATGGACTGTCCATCGGGCGAACCGGCTACCGGCACCGTCCTGTAGCTGCCCCCGAGCCGGGGTGTGGCGCGTTCGCGACAAATTGACGAAGGTACAGGACTTCTATACTTTCTACGCTTGACTTGATTACCACTGATGTGGCGGCAGGTCACACAGTCTTGATTTCTTCAGGGTTGAGGGGGAGCTTCGATATGTTGAACGCTACGCGATCCGTCGTGCCGTGCGCGGGCCTGACAGCGCTCGCGCTGTTGGCCACCGGCGCCACCACATTGCTAAACAGCCAGCCGGCCGCTGCCGCCGCTGACAACCTCACCGAGATCATCGTTACGGTCCGCCAGCGGGCAGAGTCGATCCAGGATGTTCCTGGCTCCGTGTCGGCCTTCTCCTCCGCGCAGATCGAATCCCTGGGTATCCATCGGGCTGAGGATTTCGTCGGGCAAACACCCGGCGTCTCCATGGTCAACTCGGCTGAAGTCGCCGACACGCAGGTAAATATTCGCGGCATCAATGGTGCCCGCGATGCCGAAACCAATTACGCGCTCATCATCGATGGCGTGCTGATGACCAACCCGGCAGCCCTGAACCGCGAATACCTGAATCTTCAGCAGATTGAAATTCTCAAGGGCCCACAGGGCGCCCTTTACGGCCGCAATGCTGCCGCCGGCGCCATCATCATCAACACAAAGAAGCCCGGAGATACCTGGGGCGGCGACGTCAAAGCCAGCTATGCACAGGATTCGACTTACTCCCTGTCCGGCCTTGTTGGCGGCCCGGTAAGCGATACGCTGAGCGTCAGCATCAGGGGGTAACTACCAGGATTCGGACGGCTACTACACCAACCGGTTCTACGGCGGCAGCAGTGACGTCGACTATTTCGAGAGCTGGGACCTGAACATGCGGGCGATCTGGGAGCCTTCCGCCAACCTGACCGTTGATGGCAAGGTGCGGGTCGGCTCGGTGGATGCCGGCTCGATCAGCTTCAACTCCGTCTTCCATATTCCGAGCCTGGTCGGGTTTCTGGAGAACGCCTTTTTCTACGCGCCCGAAGTTGCAGCGTATGCCAACGAAAACGTCAACGGCCACAAGTTTCAATTCGACAACAACATCAAGCCGTACAACAACCAGGATTCGCTGGAAGCCTCGGTCAAGGTGGACTACGACCTGGGATGGGCCGATCTGACGGCCTGGGGACTGTATAGCGACATCGACAACGACCTGGGCGCCGACGGCACCAGTGGCGCCTTTGGCTTCTTCTTCACCGAGCAGCAGTGCATAGACACCACCAATGCCAATGGCTTCTATCCGGTAATTCCGCCACAGCTGATCGTGCCGCAAGACGCCTTCGGCCCCGGCACGGGTGGCCCCGCCGGTTCCCTGTTCGGTGCCTACACGCCCACCGCCTGCGACGGCACGCAGTATCAGCAGCGCGATCAGAAGGACTACTCGGTAGAGGTACGCCTGGCATCCAAGGGTGACCAGCGGCTGCGCTGGCTGGCGGGCCTGTACTACCTGAACCTGGAACGCGAAGTGGCCGTGAACACGGGTATCGACCGCGGCAATGGCGTGTTCGAGACGCCCTACACCAGTGACCCGGGCAACCCCACCGAGCAACTGGTGCACGACGGATTCGACACCGATGTGTACGCGGTTTTCGGCCAACTGGCCTTCGACTTCACAGACACGATCGAGGGCTCACTGGCCCTGCGTTACGACCGCGAGGAACGCAAGGTACACAGCCTCGTACCGACGACTGCTACTGCGCTGTACATCGACACCTGTGGCGACGGTCGGCCAAATTCGCCGATCAACCCGGGGCTCTGCGCGACTGGCAGCATTCCTGACCAGAGCAAGACCTTTGACGAGCTGGAACCGAAGTTTTCGCTGACCTGGGACATCACTGATGCGACTACGGTGTATGCAACAGCAGGCGTTGGCTTCCAAAGCGGCGGCTTCAACAACCAGGGATCAGCGGACACCATCAATCTCTTTATCAACAAGCCACTGATCATCGGTACCGGAACGGCAGATGACCGGTCCTCCTGGAATGGTATTTTTGGCGGCATCGATTCCGGCTACGGTCGCGACGTTACCGGCAATGGCATCGGTGATGGCTTCGATCCGGTTGGCATCAAGGATTCCTACGAGAAGGAAACCTCCTGGTCGTACGAAGCCGGCTTGAAGAGCAAGGCGCTGGATGACCGGCTCCGCTATGAGTTGGCCGCGTATCACACCGACGTCGACGATATGCAGTTCTTCGAATTCGTCGTCGGTGGCTTCGGACTGCTGCGTGTGGTCTCGAATATCGACGAAGTGGATATCAACGGCATCGAGGCCTCGGTCAGTTATGCAGCTACCGACTGGCTGACGCTGTATGCCGGCGGTAACTGGATCGATACCGAGATCAAGAAGAACACCGCACGGCCGGACAGCGTGGGCAACGATTCGCCCTACACGCCCGACTACACGGCCAACGCCGGTGCACAGGTGACCTACCCGCTGTCTGCCAACTATGACTTCGTCGGCAGCATGGATGTTTCCTGGGTCGGCAAGACCTGGTTTCATGTGATCCAGGCAGACGATCGGCCCACCTACTTTTCACAACTCTTCCCGCTGGAGCCGGCCAACTACACGCTCACCCGGCGCGACCCCTACTCACTGGTCAATCTGCGGGCCGGCGTTGCCGGTGACCACTGGTCACTGGTCGGCTTCATCGACAACGCACTGGATGAGAACTATCTGCAGGAAGTCATCCCGGCCCCGGAATTCGGTGGCTCCTTCATTCATCCGGGCACGGAGCGCCGCGTTGGAGTGGAGGCCACGCTGAAGTTCTGATCCAGAACTACTGACTCTTGCAAATTGGACGCCGGCTAACGCCGGCGTTTTTTTGCCTGTTCCTTCTCAGCACGGCGGCTGGGGTGCGGGGGGGTAGTCGGCGGTTGCCGTTCGCTGCGGCCATCCATGGCCTCGCTCTCTTAACTCGGACTGGCGCCGGGCTGTCCTGCCCGGCTGGTCCTGCAAACCCGCCGACTACCCCCGCGCACCCCAGCCGCCATTCACTGTCGTCTTGATTCAAGGGCGGACAGGATGTCCGAACGCAGATTGCCCGCCACAGACATCCCCGACATCGGCCCAGTCGCCGCGCTGAACACGGCGCATTCAAACGACAGCTCCTTTTGCGAC
This sequence comes from Gammaproteobacteria bacterium, assembly GCA_041396045.1. Classification (GTDB taxonomy): domain Bacteria; phylum Pseudomonadota; class Gammaproteobacteria; order Steroidobacterales; genus SHZI01. Next base: position 226,591 of record JAWKZI010000004.1, read on the forward strand.
CGCCCTTGACCGCCAATGATGCCCGCTTCAAGAATGATGGCGTGGCCGCATGCAGCAAAGCAACGCAGCCAATTCAACCGGGAGCCCGCATTGCCATGAGTGACAAGAACAAACCCTATGCCGAAGCAATCAAGCTTGAGCCAGATCCATTGCTGCCCTTTCGCATCGCCTCGGGCTACCGCGTGGGTGATCTGGTAATTACGTCTGGTCAGGCAGCCATTGATGAGTCTGGCAAACTGGTTGGCATCGGTGACTTCGATGCGCAGGCAGCGCAGACTTTCAGCAATCTCAAGCGGGTTCTGGAGGCCGGTGGCTCATCCCTGGAGCAGGTCATCAAGGTAACCATCTACCTCACCGACATGCAGCACTTTCCGAAAATCGTTGAACTCCGTGGTCAGTACTTCCGTGCCCCCTGGCCAGCCGACACCATCGTGGAAGTCCGCTCACTGGCACTCCCCGAACTCATGATCGAGATCGAAGCCACCGCGTTGGCAACGGGTTCCATTCGCCGCTAAGGGGATCCCCGGTTAAAGCTGCTGTCAGCCCGCCAGAAACGTCGGTACGCGCGCGTTGTTTTGGGTGTGCTCGAATTTTGCGATGTGGATGTCGGCTTTACGATCGCCATTGCCCAGGCGTTCGCCAGAAACCCTGACCCGCACCAGCTCGCCGAACATCGCCAAGATCGAGCGCATCAGCAGGCCGGTGTCAGCCGGTGACATCTTGCGCACGGACACCTGAACACTGGTTTCCCGCTCGGTCGGCGGTACCGCCTGCATCGCCTCACGCAAGGCCTCGAATCGCGACTGTATCGACGGTGGCATCGTCCACCGCCAGCGCCTCCAGGTGATTCACATAGGCGTTGATCAGCCGCTGTTTCGCCGGCGCATCGCTGGTCAGCGTCCGGACGGCGGCATAAAAGCTATCGGCTACGTGGCACATGATTCCTCGAACTCTTGTTGTTTTTTTATCGTCTGGGTAGCGTCTTGTTCCGCATGACCTGTCGCCATGCACTCAAGATCTGTTGCGCAAATGATAGGGCCTTCGGTGCGGGACACCAAGCTCATGCACCGCATTTGTGAGCGTCATCACAGCCCAGCGCAGCAATAGCAGACATAACGCGCGCCGCAGCCCGCGTGCTGTCGGTGGAACTTCGCCCAGCCCCGCAGCGAGCGGCAGCGTGGCGGGTGTCCCTTCCGCCGAAAGGCGTGCCGCACGCCAGGCGGAAGGGAATTCCCGCCGGGATGCCGCGGGCTACGGAGTGCTAAAGAGGTCGAGCCGCCTAGTAAGGCCGCGACAGATACCGCCCGCTGGGCTTCCCGATGACCTTGCCCCCGTCATAAATCCTGTTCCCACGCAAGAACGTCGTCTTCACCCGCCCCGACAGCTCCATACCCTCAAACGGTGTGTAACCCTGCTGCGACTCGGAATCCGCAGCGCGGACGGTCCAGGTTTCATTCGGGTCCAGCAATGCCAGATCTGCATCCAGACCCACTTCGATATCACCCTTGCTGCGCAATCCGAAACGCGTGGCCGGGTTGTAGCTGGTGAGAGCCGCCATATCGTTGTATGTCAGGCCGCGCTTGCGCCCTTCACTGACCAGTGCGGCCAGCAGATATTCCGTGCCACCGAAGCCCGACTTGGCCAGCCAGATGTTGCCCGGATCTTTGCCTTCAACCTTCATCTCGTGCTTGCAGCAGGCGTGGTCGCTGCACACCCAGTCGAGATTGCCGGCAAGCAGTTGCTCCCAGAGGTACTCCACATCTTCCCGGGGGCGGATTGGCGGATTCACCTTGGCGAGCGGGCCGGCTTCGGAATCCGTGTCCAGCATCAGGTGGCCGATGGTGACTTCACGCCGGAAGTCGATGTGCGGGAACACCGCCGCCATCTGCAAGGCGGCAATCAACGCCTTGCGCGAGGTCAGGTGCAGCAGGTTGATGTTCGGCAGGTCGGTTTCATTGGCCAGATAGGAGGCGATGAAGATCGCCAGACCCTCGGAGTGTGGCGGACGGCTCGCGCTGTAGGCCGGCAGACCCTTCAGTTTGCCCTCCTCCTCCACCAGCTTGGTGTAGGCCGACATGATCTCGGCAGTCTCGCAATGCAGGCTCAGGGAAATGTCGCCGGCCTTGTCCGGGTATTTGTCCATGGCCTTGCGCACGCCGCGCATCACGAATTCGAAGTGGGCGATATCGTATTTTTCGTCTTTGCCGATCATCAGGAACTCGGACTGATTGCTCGACCGGCCATGCAGCCCGTGGCTGCCATAGAACATGAAGATCTTGAAGGAGGTCACGCCAAAGTCATTGACCAGGTCAGGGATCTCGCCGATGTGGCGCTTGTCCATGGGTGCCAGGTGATAGGCGTAGTCCACGTGGAACTGGCCGTCGGAAAGCTCAAGAACCTCCGGGAAAAATTTCTTGTACGGGCCGCCCTTGTTGAGGTAGTAGCCACCCGTGCGCATGTAGTTCAGGCTGCTGGTGACGCCGCCCTGGGCCGCGGCACGGCTCTCGGTGATGGCATCTTCATTCAGTGGCGCATAGATGCCCGTGTGCATATGGGGATCGACCAGACCGGGGAAAGCCAGCCGGTTCTTGCCGTCATAGACCTCGGCGGCGGTATTGGCCGCAATTTCCGGTGCAATCCTGGCAAATTTGCCATCCTTGATGGCGATATCGCCCTGCTCAACCATCGCAGCGAGCGGCCGCACCACGCGGACATTCTTGATCAACAGGTCGTACTGCGGCTTGCCGCTCGCCTTGGATGCTGCTTTATTCGTTGCCATGATTGCCTCTTGTTGTCGCGTGGTGAGCCAAACCGAAAGGATACCGTAGCAGCGGCATCTGTAGGAGTGGCATTAGCCCCGAATCCCGCTATCAATCGGGTCTGAAGACGCTGCCAGGACGCTGCTAGGTGGCGGTGGACAGGCCCAGCGCACCGGGGTTCAGCAGATCGTCCGGATCCAGCATGCGCTTCAGGCCCTCGACCAGCGTCCGGGTTTCCGGCTTGCGACTGGCCAGATAGGGATAATCCTTGCCAACCTGCAGATGGCTCGCACCGTTGCGGCTGCACAATTCCTGAATCCGGCCCTTTAATTCCTTCACCAGCGCGCGGCCGGCCGGATTGGCGGGATGCTCCGGCACCTTCGGCAGCAATGCCGCAGGGTACACACGGCGATGGTAGATGGTGCGCTCGTCTTCCCACAGGAAGGTCGGCTCATAGATGAATGCGTTGGTGCTGAAAAACATCAGCATCCGGGTGAGCTGCACGCGATTCTGGCGCATGCGATCCCGATACTCGGCAACCAGCGCTTCGAATTCCGCATGCTGTTTCAGCACCGCAGAAAACGGCAGCACACCGTGCGTGGGCTTCCAGCGCTCCCCGTTGGGTCCCAGGATCGGCGTGATCTCCATGAAAGGATTGGCATTGAAGTACATGGGAATCGAGTTGGCCACTTCCGCCCCGTACTTGGAGGCAATCGCGCGCACGCTCGCCAGTTTGGTTTTGCCTCGGCAGCTGTCAGGCCCTCGGTGCCGAAGTGCGCCGAATACACTGCGTTCTTCAGAAAGTTTCGACCGGCCACACCCATGCGCATCACCTGCACGGCACCGTCCCAGGGATTGGGAGCCGAGAGGAATACCGAGCGGGCAGCATCCAGCGGGTTGGCAGATTCCATGCGGGTGAGTGCGGTTTTCTGCTGACGGGGATCCAGGCCGAAGTTCTGCGCCACCACCCCGAGCCGTGCGATTTCCATCATCGCAGTCAGACAATTCTCGCCGGTGGGAAAACCGAAGGAACTGGCGGCAAAGCCGGTTGGCTTCTGCATCAGCCGCAGGGTCATGCGCGCTTTCACGCCAAAGGCACCGGCGTCGCCGACAAACAGACCGGTGAGATCCGGACCGTAATGGCGGAAGAACGGCAAGCTGTGGTTGCCACCACCGGAACCGGTAGACAACATCTCGCCACTCGCGAGGATGATGTCCATGCCCAGCAGTGATTCGTCAGACACGCCATACAATCCGGAACCGTAGTTCACGGCGTAGTGCGACATGCCGCCGGCCACCGTTGCGGCCAGGCCCGAGAACGGCCCCCACATCGGGGTACGCAGCCCGCGCGCGCTGACGGCCTCGTAGAGTTTTGCCCAGGTCACGCCGGGCTCGACGGTGACGTACAGATCCGTCTCGCTGATTTCAATATGCGTCAGCCGCGACATATCCAGCGTCAGGGTCCCCTGCCGTATCGGCAGATAACCGTCGGTGTAGGACGCACCGCCACCACGTACCACCGTCGGCGTCCTGTGCCGGGCACACAGGCGCATGATCTCCTGCAGCTCGGCAACGGTGCCGGGCTGCGCAACGGCCACCGGCAGCACATCGGCCTGACGGAACACGTCGGTGCCGTAGAACGTACGGGAGGCCTCGTCGGTGAGCAGGTGGTCGGTGCCGACGATTGCGGCGAGACTGTCGAACAAACTGGCAGATGACATGGATTCAGGTACAACGTTCATAGACAGCATTGTATGGGAAAAGGGGACGCTACCCTTTTCGGAAAAAGGGGACGGTACCCTTTTTGCGAGTCCTCGGGTTCGCCAGCCATGCCGTAAAAGGGTACCGTCCCCTTTTCCAGGCCGCAAAAAGGGTAGCGTCCCCTTTTCCCAGGAGCATCAATGAGCGCATTCAGAAAAGGCTATGCGGACGGCCCTGACGGGCAGGTGCATTTTCTAGATACGGGCCGCGGCAGCGGCGCCACGACGCTGGTGCTGCTACACCAGACGCCGTGCCATCTGGGCATGTTCAGCGCGGTGTATCCGCTGCTTGCCGCAGCCGGCATCCGGGCGATCGGTATCGACACGCCGGGCTACGGGCAATCAGCGCCCACTGCGGAAACGCCGACCATCGATGGCTATGCCAGTGCCGTACTGGCCGTGCTGGATCACCTGGCAGTACCAGCGACGATCGTCCTGGGTCACCACACTGGCGCCTCCATCGCAGCCGAACTCGCGGTAAAGGCACCTGCACGGGTCAGCCGCGTGATCCTGAACGGCCCGCCGCTGTTCACTGCTGAAGAACGCAGCGCCTACCTGCAGGCGATCGCCGCGGCACCCCGCCCTGAACTCAAGGCCGACGGCAGCCACCTCCAGGCCATCTGGGACCGTCGTGCGCACTTCACGCCGGGCTGGACCAACGTGGCAGCCATGCACAAGGGCGTGGTCATGATGCTGTCGGTCGAATCACGCGAACGCAGTGGGTACTCCGCGGCCTTCAGTCACGATATCGGCGTGCCCCTGCAGGCGATCACGCAACCCGGATTGATCCTCACCAACACCGGCGACGACCTGTATGTCGCCGCCTGCCGCGCGCGTGACCGGCGACCGGACTTCGGGTTCGTGGCCCTGGAGGGTGGCACGCATGACATCGTGGATGAGCAGCCGGCGGCATGGGCCGCGGCAGTGGTGACCTACTGCTCAGGATCGGCTGCAGAAACTGCTTGAGACGCAGCGTCAGCCGCGGTCAATCTCGTTTGCTGCTGACGCGGATCCAATGGCGGGGTTACGTTTCGCGGGAGCACTGGTGCCAGTCACCCGCATCAGCAGTTCTTCGAAGCGACCGGCCAGCCGCCGGCGATCGTAGTTGGCTTCGACGTAACGTCGACCGGCATCGCCGAGCGCCCGCACACGATCAGGATCAAGGGCGAGCTGGCGCACCGCCGCGGCCAGTTCCGCATCGTTCTCCGGCTCGATGCAGATGCCGCTGCCGGATGCCTCAACAATGCGCTCACTCTCCCCGCGCACACCGAGGATGATCGGCCGGGCCATGCCCATGGCCTCGAAAATCTTCGACGGAATCACCGACTCGAAGGCCGCCCGCTTGCGTAGCAGTACCAGACTGACGTTGGTCAGACCCCAGATACCGGGCATGCGCTCCTTCGGTTGCTGACCCACGATAAAGACATTGCCCAGGCGCATTTCATCGCGCTGCTGCATCAGGTGCCCCGACTCGGCACCGTCACCGGCCAGCAGAAAGACGACGTCAGGCACATCCCGCAGCCGGTCAGCCGCACGCAGAATGGTGTCCAGACCGTGCGCCATGCCATGCGTACCTACATAGGCCGCCACAAATTTTCCACTGATGCCAAACTCCTCGGCAAGCTCCGTGGAGTTGGCCGCCGATACGGCGTCCGGACTGTAGAACGCCAGGTCCACACCATTGGTAATCACCGAGACCTTGCCGTGCCCGCCGCGCGCTTCGATGTGCGGCACGAATGACTCGGTAACACTGACGATCGCATCGGCCTTGCGATAGGCAAATGACTCCAGCCAGCCAAGCGCGCGCGTCAGCCGACTCTCGGCCATCGCGCCCACGGTCACGATGGACTCCGGCCACAGGTCGCGAATCTCCAGCACCCAGGGCACGCGCTTGATCAGGCGCACGAGGTAGCCCGCCAACCCGCAGAAAAATTGTGGCGAGGTGGACACGACCACATCCACCTTCGGCAGAAACGGTGCGACCAGGGTCGCCATCAACAGATAAAAGGAGTAGTTAAAACTGCGCCCCAGAAAGCCCGCATTGGCCGCCGGCGCAGTGAACATCCGGTGCACGTGGATGCCGTCGATCAGCTCGTGCTGCAGAATCCGGTTTTTGAAGCCGGGATAGATTTTGCCGGCCGGATGGTTGGGAACACAGGTCAGCACATGCACTTCATGCCCGCGCAGCACCCACTCGCGACAGTGCTCGAAAGTGCGGCTCGCCGGCGCGTTAACTTCCGGCGGGAAGTAATGGCTGAGAAACAGAATTCGCATTTATTTCAGCCTGTGGAGCGAGTAACCCAGCTCTACAGGCACGGACCCCACGTACCGGATGACCAGAGTGCGGCTTTCCAGCCGCTTCCCGAACTCAGGGCAATAGTACCCCGTCACGATCTCGATGCTGCCGGCTGGCATCACACGGAGCGTGACCATTACGTCAGATGGCGCACAAAGTCGGAATTCCCGCTCCGCCATCTGCTCCAGCAGCACCTCCGGGTGCAGGTGGATAAAGGACTCCACCTGATGCGGCCCGGAACCGAATGCGGATATTCTATCGAGAATGGTCCAGCTAGTGCCTGATTTATCGGATATTTCTACGTCCACTGTGCGCCGGTGCACCGGCCGACCGGCCAGGCGACGGTAGCCATCGTGCTCGCCCTCAAAGCGGAGCTGCCCCCCGCTCCACTCGCCCAGGGTCACGGCCCGGGGCCGGGCCCGGCGCGCCACCCTGAAAGCCCCCCAGATCTCCGACTGCTCCTCGCCGTCGATACGCACGGTGTTGTGGGCGGCCGTACTGCGCAGGTAGTGGCGGAGCGGCCCTGCCTCATAGTCGGTGCCGCTGTCCACGATGACGGGCACCCGCCCAGGTATAACTCGTAGCTCAGCGTGTCGCAGTGGGCTGGCCCGGCTGGTAATCCGGCCCCACGGGACCGGCGTCGATGATCAGGCTGTCCCCGCCGTGCCGGTAGCCGTACACCCCGGTGTCGGGGAAACAAATGCGTTGTGGCGCCTCTGAAGCCGCCTGCTCTGACGGCAACCTTTCCGGCCCGCCAGAACCTGCGCCGCATACGCCAGAATATCGCCAGCCGGGCGTGTGATGCCGTAGGCCGCGTCGTTGAACAGCGGGATGTCGCCATTACCGCCAAGGATTCCAGCCAGATGTTTGCGGCACGTCGTGCGGTGGCGGTGAGTTTCGTCAACGCCGCCAGCGACACCAGACGGTTGCCGCCCAGCAGGTTGACCAGATCCAGGTAGTCTTCCAGCACGATGCAGTGGTACATCGGACTGCGCTCGAAATGCCCCCGTCCGGCAGTACCTGCTCGTCGGCTTCCGCCAGCACGATTTCAGACCACGCGCCGGGTAGCGCGCCGCCGCCGGCCCTTGCAGCACGCCCCGGCGAACACACCAGCGCCTTGCCGTTCTTCAACAGATGATTCGCCAGCAGGTGGTACTCGATATCCGCATCCAGCGCCGCCGCCTGCAGCGAGAGGCTGTCCATCCAGGCGGACGGTGGCGGCTCCGGCAAGCCAGAAAATACTTGAGCCAGTTCACGATACGCAGCGAAACCGGGTAAGGCTCCAGGCATCCTCGGCACCGACCGCGACATCCCTGATCCAGCTATCGATCAGGGAGGCTTTGGTAGCGGCGCCGAGCGACAGCCGTCAGGGCAGTCGATAATGGAGGTTGTAGCGCCAAGAGGTTTGGGGGCTTCCGGGTGGTGCCGGGTCAATGCCCGGGTCTGCCCAGGAAACTGATACAGCCGGGTTCGGCCAGCCTTTCAGGAGGGACGAGGAACGGACCGTGGTCGCCACGGCCTCGTAGCACCAGCGGCTGTGCCACCAGCTTCCTGGGCGGAAGCAGGCGACGCCACACTTGTGCGAATAATTGCCCTGGAAGCGCAGGTGCCGGACGGTCCGGAAATAAAACCTGGGTGGTCCATTCTCATCGACTAAAGCTACCATCGGAGCGAATTAACTACTGGTAACAGTTCTGTTTGCGGCCCATGACGCTACCCCGGCCTGGTGGCGGTTCCCATTACCGCTCCATGCTAAAAATTCTTCATTCTCCATGGCCAGCCAACCAGCAGTCGTGTCAATTTCTTGCTGAAGCGTCACACTTGGCCCCGGCAATTTCCCGTAAGCTCATTGAGCTAAGCAACAATCGGGCATAACCATCCAGAGCCCTTAGCAAAAATATGTCATTTGTTTGCACGTAATGGCTCGCGTAACGCATCACCCAACAGCACCGGTAAGCAGTGAAGTCGCCATTTTTTGCGGGGCTGGATGCGCCATGACCATCGACACTGCACGCGATCGGCAGCCGCCGGCGCGGCTTCTTACTCCATCTCGCAGCGGTAGTTCCTCGCAACTACCGACCGGGGGCCGCTGCTGCACGGCGCCGTTCGCCCTTAGTGCTGCTGCTTGTCGTCAGTATCGTGGTCGCGCTCCTGTCCCCTTGCGACCATTCCGTCAAGTGATGGCGCTGACTGGCGCCACGTTCATACCTCAGTCGTCCTCATCTGGCTGACCTGCTACCTGGCAACCAGTTACTTGGCATTCGGCTCGCCCTATCTGTTTGCCAGCGCCTACATTGTCTGCCTGTTCGTTTTTCACTTTGGTCTGTTCATCCAGGATGGATTCGGAATAATTCGCGTAACCAACTGGATTACCGGCCCGCTCAGTCCGTGGGCCGTGCGAGCGGCTGGTATGCGAATCTGGCACTGGCTTGTATCAGGATCGGGTTCGCGGCCTCAATCTGAGCAGTAGCGCCCGACGACTACCAGTGCCTCAGGTTGCGCAGGTAATTGCCCAGCGCAATCTCGCCTGGCTGCGTCATCAGGGTGTGGGGGCTACTACTTTGCATCGATCGTCTTGTTTTGCTGGCTATGCAGCGGGAAATATATTTGCACTCAACCGCCTACACTTTTCCATTTGTCGGACACGCGCTTTATCCAGCGTGTTCTCGATGTTGGTGCCCGGCGCGGCAATAGCGTTGCTGGTCGCCGCACAAACCAAGCGTCAGCGACAACACACGCCGTTGCGGGATTCGTGCTTATCTTCTTTCTGTTTTCCGGCCAGCGAACGGCTGCTCTTTCCATTGTTGGTCGTAGTTATCTGGGCAAAAATCGGCCGGCGAATTAACCCGGTGGTTGCCGCTGTCGTGCTACTCGCGGCTCTTCTGATTATTCCCATGGTCGGGTTTTTGCGAACGCTGGGATCTATAGTGATATCGCGGTACCGAAGCTATTTCCCAGGCAACCAAGTATGCAGACATTGGGAGGGCATTCAGGGGAAATGGGCGGCAGCATCGGACCGCTTATCTATTCGCTGATGCTGATACCTGCCGAGGAATCCTATCGTTACGGCAGCACCTATCGAAAGCCATTTATGGATCTCGTGCCAAACATAGGCTTCACGCCAGATGCATCAACGTCACGGGCCACGGCTGCGGCGAATCTCAGCAGCGGACCGACGCAGCAGGCGTTGTTCGAGATGATGCCGGGTGACTGGGCCAGCTACCAGATTATTCGTGACCAGTTTTTCAGCCGGTGGTGGGGCCGGGTTCAGCGGAGTTGCCGAACCGTACTTCAATTTCGGACTGCCTGGTGTGCTGGTCTATTTCATTTGCTTGGCGTGCTCCTCGGCAGGTGGGCGTGTAACAATACCCCTTCGGCCTACTGGCTCGTATTCGCTGTCGTCATCTATTGGCACCTTCTGCCGACTGTTCGCAACGACTTCTCCGTCTTCCTGAAGCCGGCCGCCTTTGCCTTGATCATTTTGGCGATCTGGAAGCTGGTCGGGAGGTTTGTCGGCTCGGCGCCCGCAGAGTTCAGTAGCACCCCGGTCTATCCAGAAATCACCGGATTACTCACAGAGTTGACGTCATCCACTCCTGCCGGCGGCAAGCAGTTCGTAGGCCGCGGCATGAGTTCGTGCCACGCGCCGGATATCGAAGTGCTCCACGATGCGCTGGTGCATCGCGCCTGTCCCAGTTGCTTCCTAAAGGCCATCGTCTTCGATCAGCTTGATAAGGTGGAGCGCCGAGTCTCTACATCCCCGGGCTCCACCAGATAGGGCGCTCCTTCCGGCCCACCTGCATCGGCGTGCCGCCGACACGTGTACTGATTACTGATCCTGCCGCCATCGCTTCCAGAAGTCGCGTTGGAATACCTTCGCGGCTTGAGGCCAGAACGAACAGATCCATCTCTGCAAGCTTGTCCCGAACCGACTCCACATGCCCACGGAGCATCACCGTCTCTGCAATTCCCAGTTGCGAACAAAGTGCATTGATCACCCTCCAGCGGTCCAAAATCGCCCCACAACTCAGGCTGTACAGAACGACTGGTGGAATCAACGACTTTCTTTGAGCATTCAACAGGTCCGCAATGCCCTTTTTCGGATCCAGCCGCCCAACAAAGACTACACGGCAGGGTGTGGACGCTCGCGTGGAGGTGGCCACTGCCAGTTCCGACTCTCTCATCCGAATGCCGTTGGGCGTCATCAACACGCGGTTGCGCGGGAAATCAATATCGTCCAGTTCCGCCAGACTCTCCGTGGACATCGCGATGACCACGTCTGTCATTCTGAATATGGCCAGCTTAAGCGCCCCCCAGACGCAGGTCTTGAACCCGGGTAGCGAAAGCGGCCCGACGGTAGATAATTTAACTGTTACCAGCGCCAGCAGCTTCGCCACCAAGACCGGCATAGGTACTGAACCAGCTGAACTGGTGCAGATGAACAATTTCGTAGCTACGTCGTTTTCTCCACAACACCAGAGCAGTTCAAAGGCGTTCTGATAAACCTGATGGCTGTCCTGTTTGACCAAATACGGCATACCGGAATACCCTCGACCAGTTCGCTTGCAGCCTGGCCCGAGGTCAAAGCGTTGAGACAGTGCCTGTACGTGAATTCCCAGCTTTGCCAGGGCCTTGGACAACTCGTGCGATTGCCGTTCGGGAATGACAATCGGATACGGGTACTTCGGCACAGCCATCAGTACGCGGATACGTTGTGATTCTGAGACACTCAGGCCACTTCCTGCTGGCTGCATGGGATCCTCCGTCGAACAACCAGGCGGAACCAGTATCAGTACCAGCCACAATCGCGTGTGATGGTTTCGACCGTCGCGATGTTCGTGCAGCATTTTCAGTACGGGTTCAGACCTGACCAGCCTTCTTCCACAGCAACACTGTCTGCCATCAGCAGTTCGAGCCAGTCGCCCAATTCTCCTCGCCACCAGTGCACCAGGGGCATCGCAAATCCCATCTTCTGACGATAGATCACGGTAGGCGGCACCCAACGAGCAGCAATCTTCTTCAGGAGCCACTTGCGCTGCCCCCAATGCAGCTTCATGCGATCAGGCAATACCCACGCCTCCTCTACCACCCGCTGGTCCAGAAACGGCGCCCGAACTTCCAAGGATGCCGCCATGCTGGCCACATCCACCTTGGTGAGGTAGTCATCCGGCAACTGAACCTGGAAGTCTCCGGCAAGCAATCGTTGCACCACGCTCGCTTCAGGCCCCACCGCAGCGGATCCGCTTCGGCATGCCGCCATATCATGTGCCAATCCAGGCTGCAGTCGGGGACCGGCCAATTCAACGAGTTGTGCCAGCCAACTTTCCGCATTGGTATAACCCGAACCAGGTACGGCAATTGAAAGTTGATTCATAGCTGCCCAGCGTCGACCAATCCGGCCCAGCTTTTCTGTCAGAGGCGGTATGGCGTGTCGGCGAAGTACGCCAGGAACAACTTTGGCGTAGCGATGGGCATAGACGCCAGACTGGACTCGCCAGTAGCCACCGAAGGACTCGTCACCGCCATCACCACTCAGGCAAACCTTGACCTGCTCTCGAGCAAAACGTGCGAGCAAATAAGACGGAATCGCCGAAGCGTCACCAAACGGCTGACCATACTGAACAATCAAGTGGGGCATGCACTCAAGCACATCACGCACACCCACTTCGATTACATGGTGAGGTACTCCAAGATGACTGGCGACCGTGCGCGCGTACGGCACTTCACTGAAGTCCTGCTCGCCAAATCCAAGGGAAAAGGCAGGAATACCGGGAGAAAAGCGGGCGGCCATGGCCGCCACCAGGGACGAATCGACGCCACCACTAAGGAACACCCCGACGGGAACATCGGCATCCAGACATCGTTCAACGCTGTCTGCAATCACTCGCTCAATCGATTCCTCAGCCTGCTTTGAATCTGTGCGCAATGGCGCGCAGTGGGGGAATTGCCAGTAACTTTCGAGCTTCAGATCCTGCTCAGGCGACACTGTCAGCATATGTGCTGGCGGCAACACCTTCACTCCTGACCAGATCGTGTGTGTGGCCGGCACAAAGCTGTGCGCCAGGTAACAGGCGACAGCCTTCGGATCTATAACCGATTCGCCCGGCAGCGAATGTAGCGCTTCAAT
>JAWKZI010000005.1:0-227439 GCA_041396045.1 Gammaproteobacteria bacterium
GTCGCGCTGCTCGATATAGCGGGGGTATACCGTGAGGCGTGCAGCAAGCACTTTGCCGGCCGATGCGGTTTCACGCTCCAGTGCATCCACTGCCGGCCACGGTGATTCCGGATTCACGTGATCCGGTGTCACCGGGGAAACGCCGCCCCAGTCGTTGATGCCCGCAACCAGGATGTCGGCCAGACGACCGGCATTCAGATTGGGTGGCGCCTGAATGCTCATGTCGGGCCCAAACAGCAGGCGCGTGATGGCGATGGTCCAGCGTAGTTCGTCGATGTCTGCTGCCGGGCTGTCAGCCATCTGCGTACCGGCCTTCGGTACAAAATTCTGGATGATCAACTCCTGCAGATGGCCGAATTCCAGGTGCAGATCCCGCAGCAACAGCAGAGATTGCAAGCGTTCATCGCGGGTCTCACCGATGCCAATCAACAACCCCGTCGTCAGCGGCACGCGGGCTTCGCCGGCGGCACGGATCGACGCCAGGCGCACTGCCGGATTTTTGTCCGGCGAGCCGTAGTGCGGCCCGCCTTTCTCGCAGAGCCGGGCGGATGCCGACTCCAGCATGATGCCCATTGAGGGCGCCACCGCGCGCAGGCGCTGATAGTCCTCGCGGGTCAGCACTCCGGGATTCAGATGAGGCAGCAGGCCCGTTTCCTGACGGAGCGCGGCAGCCATTGCTTCCAGGTAGTCCACGGTGGTGCTGTAGCCGAGCTTTGCCAGCGCTTCCCGCGCCACGCGGTAGCGCAGTTCCGGTTTATCGCCGAGTGTGAACAATGCTTCGTGGCAGCCAACGGCCTGGCCAGCACGGCCGATGCTCAGAACCTGCTCTGGAGACAGGTAGGCTGTGGCGAGTCGCCGCGGAGTCTTGGCATAGGTACAGTAGTGGCAGACATCGCGGCACAGTTCGGTGAGCGGCACAAAAACTTTCCGCGAGTAAGTCACCAGAGTGCCGTGCCCGGCGTCGCGTTGCCGGCTGGCCTCCGCCAGCAGTTCAGGCAGGGGTGTAGTGGCGAGCTTTCGCGCTTCGGCCAGATCCGGGTGTTCGCTATGACTGTGAATAGTGTTCAGGGCGCATTCCTTAGTGTTGTAGTCCGGCATGAATGGTCCGGATCACATTTTTCCAAGCCGCTGGCTGATGCCACTGGACTTCAGCCAGGCAAGCGTCGCACAGGCGATGCGCTGGCTCAGCAGCCAGCGCATATCATCCGGCGTGTCCACGTCGCGTGCAAATGCCGGCAGGCGGCATTCCGTGGCGACCGCACCGGCCTGACGGGCAGCTTCCAGGTGCCGATCAGCACTGGCCGGCCCATACAGTAGCGGAATGACGGTCGGTGGACTCAGTACCAGCGCGTTGCTGCCGCCGTCCGTGGCCGCACGACAGACCGTGACGCCGCTGGTGTGGCTATCCAGCAATGCCGCGATATCTGCCGACGAGATCGTTGGCAGGTCCGTTGGCAGCACCAGCAGGTGCCGGACGCCGTGCGAGGCGAGATCCGCTGCGGCCCGCCCGAGCCCGTCCCGGAAATCTTCATCGGGCAGTTCGGTATACAGCCGGGTGGATCCACTGTAGCCAGCCGTGCCAGCGTCGATCAATGCATGGATATGGGGTTCCCGGGAGAGTATTGCAATGCCACTGATTTCGGGAGCGGAGGTCAGGGCCCGCAGCACATCCCGAGCCATCTCCTCGGCCAGGCGTGCACACTCATCGCGTGACAATAATGGTAGCCAGGCGCGTCTTGGCATCCGCGAACGGCTTGATTGGCACCAGTGCCCAGGCAGCCGGCATGGTTCAGCGGGTGCCGCAGTGCTCCAGCGCGAACTCTGCCAGGTGTGGCGGTCCGGTAGCGATGTCATGACCGTTTGCGTAGCACCTACAGACCGCTGCACCAGCATCGCCTTCGCGACGGTCGACGTCGTCGAGGATGAATCCATCGAGCAGCCCCTGATAGTGATGCGCGATCGCAGAGGCTGTTACGCAGCCCGAGCCTGGGCCGCGAGTTTGGCTGTCGGACCTTTAAGGCGCGACCACCGACGATTGGCGAAATCGCAATGACGGGTGCCGTAGATGAGCGTATGCAGCAGCCAGCGATGGAATTGCCAGTATGGGGTCGATGCTGAGCCACGGATTGGATGGCGCAATGAAAATTGCCGCCAGGTCGGGGTCAGTCAGCAGGCTGGCCAGGGCGGTACGGTGGCGCTCGTGACCTCATTCTCCTCATGGCGCACGGCTGTCACTCGCTCGGCGCGGCGCCGTACAGTAGTCCTGAAAATCCAGCGTGCCGGCATCAGTGTCCACTACAGTTCTGATTGAAGCATCCGACATCGGCAGCAGGTCGGCGGTGACGCCGAGTCGGGTACACAAATGGCGTGTCACTGCCGTCAGCGTGAGACCTTCTGCCAGCAACCGGGTTCTCTCAAGGTGAGTGGCAAGGTCGCGGTCGCCGAGTCTGAACCACGTATCGCCGCCCAGCGCATCCAGCCCGGCCAGGCAGTTCCACGACTCATCGCGGCGGCCCCAGCCGGTTTCTTCGTTCACGATGCCGGCCAGCGTGTACATCAGAGTGTCCAGATCCGGCGATATCGCCAGGCCCAGATGCCGGAAATCGTCGCCGGTATTGGCAATGATCGTCAGTTGTTCGGCATGCAGTACATGCGACAGGCCCAGAGCCAGCTTGGCTCCGCCCACGCCACCCGACAGCAATACATAGCGTTTCATCGAAACAGATCTTCGTGCGGCGCCCGCAAGACAGTCTGTGCAGTCTGCCCTGTTTGCTGTGCATAGCCACCACGAATCAATACCAGAGGTGTGCCTTCTGCGGCTTCACCCATGACCAGCACCGCCGCCGCAGCCAGACTGTCCGCAACGGCCACTTCGCTCACCTGCAACGGCCTGCCGAAGAGGTCTGCGCGGCCACGCAGATCGTTCAATGCGACAACACCGGCGGTGCCAATTGCCGTGCCCAGGGTTCCAAGTCGCCATGGCCGGCCTATGCTGTCGGTGACAATGACACCAAGCTGGCCACCGAATTCCGCCATCAGGTGATTTCGCAGTTGCATGGCAGAGGCGTCCGGATCTACGGGCAGCAACAGTGCACAGTCATCGCTGTCTTCAATATTTGAACGGTCGATGCCGGCATTGGCCAGGATGATGCCGGTGTTGTGCTCACTGATGATCACGCCCGGACTCACGCGGATGATCGCGCGGGATTCCCGGAGGATCAGTTCGACGACCCGGGGATCCTTGTTCGCCCTGGCCGCGATTTCCTGTGCCCGGGCTGATGCCGATACTGTGCCCAGTTCGACGACCCGACCCTCTGCCTTGGACACAATTTTCTGGGCAAGAGCAATGACGTCGCCACTGGCGGGGAGTTCGCCGGCTGCGCGCAGTGACCGGGCGATCAGCGCCGCAAGGTCAGCCGAGGTCATGGGTCCGACCAGCGGCAGGCCGGGAATGGAGACCAGTCGAAGTTCGCTCACTGATATGCCGGAATGGCGTTCAGGTTGCGTCAGCCGGAATGCCGGTGATGCGCAAGCCGGTATGTACGCCACCATAACGCTTGTTCATGAAAATCAGTACGGAAGTCAGTGCTTCTGCCGCCGCGGAATTTTCCAGTGAGCCGGCATGCCATGCGCGCAGACCAGCGGCGCGGGCCAGTTGCACGACCGCCTCGCGCGATTCAGCCTTGTTCCCCGTGACCAGCACGTCGCAATCCAGAACTTCATCCGTGTGCAGGGAATCTGCAGCCACGTTATGAAATGCCGCGACGACGGACGCTTCCTCACCGGCAATCTCCTGGGCAATCAGCGCAGCAGAGCCCTCTTGGGGAGCTGTACGCGAGCCACACGCGGGGGCATCAGCGGTACGGTCGTGTCGACAGGATCTTGCCAGCCAGTGCCGGCTGGATCTCCGTCAGGGTGGGGCGTTGATGGATAGGGCACAGTCAGAACCACGATTGCCCCGGCCCGTGCAGCCTCCAGGTTGCCCAGGCCCTGCACGTCGGCATCCGGGAACATGCTGCGCAGCTCAGCCGCAGCGGTTGCCGCCTTGTCTGCGTTTCGCGAGCCAATCACCACGGGCAGGCCGGCCTTGATCCAGCGACGTGCCAGGCCGCCCCCCAGGGCGCCAGTGCCTCCCACGATGCTGATCGTGCCGAATTGGCGGTTGGCTGTCATAGGGCACTGGCTCCAGCGGTACAGGATATAAAACGAACGATGTTACTGACCGCCCGCCGGCCGCACAAATCGGCTGGCCACCGTGGCGGGGGTAGTGCAGAATGCCTGTCCGCTCCCACAATTTCAGTAAAAGTACAAGCCCCGGTCGACGTCAGCCATCCCGTGATGGTCGACATCGGCAAGCGGCGAAGCAATAAATCTATGGAGATCTTCAAGGAGTTCGTCTTCGAGGCTGCGCATCGGTTGCCCAATGTTCCGCCCGAACACAAGTGCAGCCGGCTGCATGGCCATTCCTGGCGAGGTGTGATTTATGTCCGCGGGCCGATCGATGCCCGTACGGGCTGGATCATGGACTTCGCCGAGATCAAGGCAAAATTTTCCCCGATCTACGAGACACTCGATCATCACTACCTGAACGACATTCCTGGTCTGGAAAATCCCACCAGTGAAATGGTTGCCCGCTGGATCTGGCAGCAATTGAAACCGTCCCTGCCGGAGTTGTCGAAAGTCATCGTGCATGAAACCTGTACCAGCGGTGCGATCTATACGGGCAACGACAGCGACTCTGAATATCGGTCCTGAGCAGCAAGTCGGCAAACGGACGGGACGAGGCGGTGAATGTGGGCGAAAGCTACCAACTCGCGGCCATGCAACAGGCCCTGGCAACTGCCCGACGTGGCCAGTATGCCGGCGAGCCACCGGTCGGCGCCTGCCTTGTGCATGACGGCGAGGTGATTGCCGTGGCTCACACAGGCGTGGTTGCCGGCCCGGACGCGACGGCGCATGCCGAGATGCTGGCCTTGCGAGCGGGCTGCCAGCACCTGCGCACTGCCCGCCTTGCCGACTGCGAACTGTTCGTCACTGTTGAACCCTGTGCCATGTGCCTGGCGGCAGCCTGCTATGCCGGAATCACCCGGATATATTTTGGTGCGCCGCTGGAAAGCCTGGACCAGATCACCGGTGCCGAATTGCGCGGTCCAGTGCCAGGCTACCTGCAGGTTTCCGGAGGCTTGCTCGCAGCAGAAAGTGAATTGCTGCTTCGGGAGTGGGCGGATGCTCGTGGCGCGCAGTCGTCACGGCAATCTCCTATGCGTTGATGGTTGTACGGCCTCCGGCTCCCGACGCAGCTTACGACGCGATAGCGCAGGACTATCAGCGCACCAAGAGTTCGCCGGTGCGGGCGGCTATCGAAACCTGGACACTGGACCGGTTGCTCGGCGATTGTAGGGCACTTGCAGTTCTCTATGCCGGATGTGTTGATGGATATCACGCGCGCCGGCTGTGTCAGGCCGGCGTGGCGCAGATTGCCGGTGTGGATGTGTCGCCGGCGATGATTGAACTGGCGCGTGATGCCGAGCAGGCCGCGCCGCTGGGTATCCACTATTCCTGTGCAGCTATCGAGAATTTGCCCGACCTTTACTGTAATGCCGGTTTTGATGTTGTCCTGGCCTCCTACCTGTTGCACTACGCACCCACCATCGATGTTCTGGCCCGAATGTGCCAGCGTCTGGCACGCGCACTGAAGCCCGCGGGCCGGCTGGTTGCCCTCACCGAAAATCCCGATCAACAAGCTGCAGACTATGCGGGCTACGCGCCCTATGGGTTCGACAAGCAGGCGATGGAGCCGCAGCACGAGGGTAGCCGCATCCGTTACGGTTTGGTTTCCGGGCGGCAACTCATTAATTTGGACACGTGGTGGTACAGCCGGCAGAGCTATCAATCCGCTCTTGAAGCTGCCGGCTTTGGTGAAATCCACTGGCATCCACTGGAGCTTGACCCGTCTGTGTCCGCACCAGACTTCTATGCCGACTACCTGCGTAATCCTCCGGTGTTGGGATTGACGGCGGTCAAGCGCAGCCGGTGATTCGTAGCAGCCAAAATCCGGCCGATGTCGTCGGCTGCGTCGGGTTACTGCCACAGCGCTTTGAGACGCTGGCTGCTCACCACCCGCAGGCGCCGCTGGTGGCTTACGGCGAATGGCGTCTGAACTACGGCGACGTCAACGGAGCCGCCAACCGGCTTGCGCACCGATTGATCGGTCTTGGAGTTGCCGCCAACGTACCGGTGGGCCTGAGTCTGGAACGTGGCCCTGATCTGCTGGTGGCGATTCTCGCAGTACTTAAAGCCGGTGGCGCCTATGTCCCGCTGGATCCGCACTGGCCTGCCGATCGGTTACGGCATATGTCCGAAGCGGCGCGGCCCGCCGTTTTCGTCACACGTACGGCCTTTCGCAGCCAGTTGCCGGTAACCGCCAGTGCTGTGATTGACCTGGATCGCGACCAGTCGTCGATTGCCCGTGAACCAGCCAGCAACCCCGGCATCACCATCGATGCCGGGCAGTGGTGCTACGTGCTGTTTACCTCCGGCTCCACCGGAACACCGAAGGGCGTTCCGGTCACGCACGGGAATCTTGCCGCTCTGTTCCCGCCGTTGACAGCGGCACTGGACCTGGGCCCGCAGGATGTGTGGACCTGGTTCCATTCCGCATCTTTCGGCTTCTCGGTGTGGGAGATGTGCGGCGCACTGCTGCACGGGGCTGCATTGGTCATCGTGCCCGAACACATCCGCCAGGATCCGGTGGCACTCGGCGAACTGCTGGTAGACGAACAGGTCACGGTGTTCAGCCAGACGCCGTCGGCCTTCCGTCGCGTTCTGCACGAGCCCCGTTTTCATGCCAGCGTGGCTGCCAGTCCACTGCGCTATCTGGCTCTCAGCGGAGAGGCGATTCGCCGTGACGACATTAGTGGATGGCTGAACCATCGCCATAAAGCCCGGCTGATCAACTCCTATGCGATCACCGAAACAGCCGGCCAGGTGGCTCTGCGGATCTATGGTGCTGACGATGCCACCGAGGCCGGTGCCCGCAATCTGGGTCAACCGCTGGCCGGACGCCACGTACTGGTTCTGGATTCATCGGGTCAGCCGCTGCCGGCAGAAACGCCTGGTGAATTGTGGGTGGGTGGTGACCTTGTCGCACCCGGGTACCTGTACGCGCCAGAGCTTGCGACACGCTGTGTAGAGATGGCAGTGCCGAAGCATGGCGTGTTGCACGGCTATCGAACCGGCGACCGGATGCGCCAGTTGGTCGATGGGTCGCTGGAGTACCTGGGCCGCATCGACGCACAACTCAAATTCCGCGGTTATCGCATTGAGCCAGGCGATATCGAAACGGCATTGCGCGACCATCCCGGTGTTCTTGATGCCGCGGTCGGCGTGCGTCCGGATGCTGCGGGCAATCAGCGACTGACCGCATGGGTTGTACGGGGTGCCGGATTCGGGGGCGAATCACCCACTATCGGGCAAGCTGAATTCTGGCCATCGCTGGGTGCCTACGGTATCTACGATGCATGGCTCTACGGCCTGATGAATACCGAGCCGCAACGTCTGGCGGCCTATCGCGCGGCCTTCGCCGACGCGGTGCCGGGCAAGGTTGTGCTGGATATAGGCACCGGCCAGGACGCCGTGCTGGCGCGTTTGTGCGTCGAGGCTGGCGCCACACATGTTTACGCGGTCGAAGTGCTCGAAGAGCCGGCCCGTCGGGCGGCGCAACTGGTGCAGGAGCTGGGTCTCGCTGATCGCATCACGGTACTGCCGGGCGATATTGCGGAGCTTGAGTTGCCTGTCGCAGTGGATGTCTGTACGCAGGGCATCATCGGTAACATCGGCAGCGCCGACGGCATTGCCCCGGTCTGGAACAGTGCGCGGCGGCACTTCTCCGCCGATTGTGTTCCGGTTCCCGCACGTTGCGTGACGCGTATCGCCGCGCTGGAGTTGCCCGCAAAGGCGCGCGAGCAACCGGTGTTTGGCCCACTGGCCACTGACTATGTGCAGCGTCTGTTCAACTCCATTGGACAACCCTTCGACTTGCGCCTCTGCCTGCGCAATGTGGCGCCCTCAGCCCTGCTGAGCAGCTCCGCTGACTTTGAAGTGCTCGATTTTTCCGGTGAACTCGCTGCCGGCCACACTGGTAGCGCAGAGCTGGCCTTCACCCGTGACGGCCTGTTCGATGGGTGTCTGTTGTGGACTGTAGTCGATGTAGCCGACGGCCATTCGGTTGACTATCTGCGTGAGCAGCAGGCCTGGTTGCCGGTCTATCTGCCGCTGGCCGACGAGCCGGTGCCGGTACGACGCGGGGAGACCGTGCACCTGGCCTGGCAGATGTTGCTGGAGTCAGACAGCCGCTTTCCGGACTACCGGATCACGGCACGACTGCATGGCGTCGAATTCAGCCACCAGTCGTGTCATCGCGGGCATACAGTTGGCGCAACCCGGCTGCATCGACAACTGCTTGCACCGATTTCTGAAGCGCTGCCGGATGCCCGGCCGATTGTGGGTACGGCCAGCAATCAGTCGTTGTCCGTTACCGGGCTTCGACACTGGTTGCAAAGTCGTGTGCCCGAGCATCTGGTGCCGCAGAGCTGGGTCTTTTTGCCCAGGTTGCCACTGGGGCCTGGCGACAAGCTGGATAGAGATGCCTTGCCGGCGCCGGATGGACTGCGGCCGGCACTCGCACAGCCAGCCGTCGCTCCACGCTCTGCAGCCGAGGTTGCCATGGCGGCGTTGTGGACGGAAGTCCTGGGACTGGAATCCCTGGGAGTCGCCGATGATTTTTTCGAGCTGGGAGGCGACTCTATAGCGGCTGTGCAGTTGATCACCCGGCTGCAGCGCTGGCTGGATGCCAACCTGCCGTTGGCAGCGTTATTTGCAGCGCCAACCATAGCGGATCTGACGCATTACATTGAAGACAAGTTCGCCGGGCCGCTGGCCGCGGCACTTCAGCGTACGGCTGGCACATCACTGATGCCGGAAGCGAAAGCAGAACTGGCAGTTGATGCCACTCATGATGCACGGCGCCTGCCGCTGACTTTCAGCCAACACAGCCTCTGGTTCCTCAACACACTTTATCCCGGTGATACCAGTGCCAACGAGCAGTTTGTAATCCGTCTGCGCGGCCCACTCGACACGGTCGCGCTGGGTCGGGCCTGGCTCGCACTGCTACAACGCCATCCGATTCTGCTGGCGACCTTTGAGGAGTCTGATGAGGGCGGTGTGTGCCTTGAGTCCGGGACGGAGCCAGCAGCGCACTCAGGGTTGGCACAAGTTGAGCTGGCATCTCCTGACGATTTGCAGGGACTGGCCGAAGCCGCGTTGCATGAACACTTTGACCTGGGTCGGGGACCGCTGACGCGTGCTCAACTATGCGTGTTGCACGCCGATGAATCCCTGTTGCTGGTTACCGCGCATCACATCGTCGCTGACGGCATGTCGGTGCGGATTCTCGGGATGACCTGGCGCAGCTCTACGCGATGGAAGCGGGCGCGATGACGCGGAGTCTGCCGAAGCCAGCGCCAACCCGAATGTGTCCGGAAGGGGCCTGCTACCCAGGGCAGGGCGCTATGCAAACCTCGCGCGCGATCGCCGTTGGCAGGAAGGCCGCGTCGATAGCGAGGCACTGGCCTGGTGGGCCGGGCAACTGCATGAGCCGCCATTGTCGCCATTGCGGGAACTGGTTCGGCCTCGAGTACAGCCGGCAACGGAACCCGTGAGCCGCATCAGGGAGTCGCGGCGGGTTGCTTTCGCGCTGGATGCCGCTCTGGCCAATGGCCTGCGGCGCCTGGCTCGCGATGTCGGTGCGACACCCTATATGGTGGTGCTGGCCGCATTTCGGGTGTTGCTCGTGCGGCTGACGGGGCAGGCTGACATCTGTATCGGCACACCGATGACCCTGCGTGATTCGCCCGACCTCAAGGACATCGTCGGTTGCCTGGTCAACCCTGTGGTTCTCCGCAATACCGTACAGATCGATCAATCATTCCAGGAGCATCTGCATACCGAACGCCGTACCGCGCTGGATGCATTCCGTTTTCGCGATGTGCCATTCTCCCGGATTGTCGAGGCAGTAGCGCCGCTTCGGCAACTGGGCGAGCACCCACTCTTCCAGATTCTCTTTTCCTGGGAGTCCGCCACCGACCCGATTCGTGCCGGTGGCATTGAGCACGAGCTGATATCGGTGCCCGCCGCGCGCCAGTCCTATTTTGATCTTGAGTGTGCCTTTCAGGATGCCGGCGATGGCGCGGCACTGTCCGGCTACTTCGCGTGGTGCGGCAGTGTTATGGAAGACTGGGTCGGTGAGTAGCTGCCTTCACTGTTTACCTCGTTAGTGACTGCTGCGCTTGATTGCCCCGATACCCCGGTGGCGCAGCTTGCCCTGATGCCTGCCGATATTTGTCAGCGTGTACTGCGGGATATCAATGCAACGCAAGCGGCACTGCCCGAATGGCGTACCTTGCACGACGGGTTCCTCGCTCGCGCCAGCTGTGAACCGACGGCCTGTGCGTTGCGCAGTGCCCACCGCATCGAAGGCGACGACTGGAGTTGCGGACTACTGGCAACGCGCAGTGCCAGGCTGGCACACGAACTCCTGGCACGCGGCGCCGGATCCGGAAGCCGGGTGGGCGTTGCGATTGGCCGATCGCCGGAACTGGTGCTGGCGGTATTGGGTGTGCTGCGGGCGGGTGGCGTTGTGGTGCCTCTGGATCCGGGCTTCCCGGCAGCTCGGCTTGAGTTCATTGCACAGGACGCGGACCTTGCGCTGCTGGTTACCTGTGGAGAGCGCTTTTCGATTGAGGGTACAGAGACCTTCGATTTGAGCAAATGGTTGCAGTTGTCGACTGCGGCCTCGACGACTGACCCAAGCACCGGATTACCCGAAGTACAGGATGATTCGGCTGCCTTCATGCTCTACACCTCGGGCTCCACGGGTGAACCCAAGGGTGCGTGGACTACACACCAGGCTGCCGTGAATCGGTGCCACTGGATGTGGCATCACTTCGGCTTCGGGTCCGATGACGTATTTGCGTTGCGTACCACACCGAACTTTATTGATGCCTGGTGGGAGATCTTTGGTGCACTCGTGTATGGCGCGCCACTGCAGATCGTTCCGGATGAGATAGCAGTTGATCCTTTGCACCTCCCGGCCTTTGTTGCCGACCGGAGCATCTCTCAACTGGTTCTGGTGCCGTCGCTGCTGGAGACACTGCTGGATCAGATTGAAGTTGACGGCATCTCGCTGCCTGCGCTGCGTTTTTGCATTAGCAGTGGAGAACCGCTGTCGCCGGCTCTGGTGTCGCGTTGCCGGCAATGGCTGCCGTCCACGACGGTGATCAACACTTACGGAACCTCCGAGATCTGGGATGCCACGGCGTTTGACGTCCGCGACCTGGATGCCAATGCTGAACGCGTGCCCATCGGCAAGCCGGTTGCCAATGCCAGGATTTATGTACTGGATCGTTCTGGCGAACCACTGCCGCCCGGAATCCCCGGGGAATTGTGTGTCGCAGGATTCGGGGTCAACGGTGGTTATTGGCAGCGTCCGCATCTAGATGCGCGGCGGTACATTCAGGCCGAGTTGCCCGGGATCGCTGGTCAGCGGCTGTATCGCACCGGTGACCGGGGTCGTTGTCTGGCTGACGGCAACTTTGAGTGTCTCGGCCGACTGGATGCACAGTTCAAACTGCGCGGCCAACGAATCGAGCCGGCGGAGATTGAACAAGTATTGCAGGAGCATCCAGCGGTCGCCGCTGCGATCGTTGGCGTGGCAGGCAGCAGCGATGATGCTCGACTGGTGGCCGGCATCGTGCTCCGTAATGATGCCGGCCCAGATGTGAACCGCAGTGGTGCCGCGCTGAAGGCCAGTTTGCGGCAGCACCTGCAGGGCCGATTGCCGGCCTGGATGATGCCAGCCGAGTGGCATCGGCT
The DNA here is from genome assembly GCA_041396045.1 of Gammaproteobacteria bacterium. Taxonomy (GTDB): domain Bacteria; phylum Pseudomonadota; class Gammaproteobacteria; order Steroidobacterales; genus SHZI01. Next base: position 11,932 of record JAWKZI010000005.1, read on the forward strand.
TGTTGAAGTGCCACGCACGCCATCGGGCAAACTTGATCGCAGCGGCTGGCGTGCGGGGTACGGTGCCGCACCGCTGATGACGGCAACCGACGGTGGTGACACGCCGGCGCGGAGCGCACCGTCGGATGGTATCGAGCGGCAGTTGCTCGGGCTGTGGTCGGCCGTCATGGGCCGTAGCGATATCGATATCCATGACAATTTCTTCGATATCGGTGGCCATTCCCTGCTGGCCAGCCGCCTGCTGAACCGCATACGCGCAACCTTCAATGTGCCGTTGCAGTTGAGGGATCTGTTTGCCCGGCCAACGGTAGCTGGCGTGGCGGCTTTGTTGCGTGATGAACGCGCACGGGTGGTCGAAAGCCAGGTTGCCGGAACAGATGCTGCCGGTGACGACGCTGAGGCGGCTCTGTCATTCGGTCAGGAGCGGCTCTGGTTCCTCGACCAGCTTGATCCCGCCAGCCCGGCATGGAACGTTGCCTGGACCATTCATGTTACCGGCTTCCGGATGCGAACGTGCTGAAAACCGTGCTGAACGATGTGACGCATCGTCATCCGGTACTGCGCACACGGATTCCAGCCGTGGCTGGCCGACCGGTTGCCATCGTTGATCCACCGACACCGACAGGGCTGGTCATCGAGGACATCGATGGCGGCAAGCTGGCTGGGCGCCTGTACGAACTGGCGCGCATTCCGCTTGATACCGGGCACGGGCCGCTGTTCCATGCGCGATTGCTGCGTGTCGGGCCCGACGATCATCACCTGTTGCTCGTGGCGTCGCACATCGTGACCGATGCCACCTCGAATCATCTGCTGTTCGAAGATATTGCGACCGCGCTGGCCGGGCGCCCGCTTGCGCCGTTGTCGCTGTCGGTGCCTTACGCTGAATTCGCGCGTCGACAGCGGGAAGCAGCGAAGCAGGGCGTCTGGCAGGTGTCACTCGATTGGTGGGTCGAATGTCTGGCCGGTGCACCACCAGCTCTGGAGCTGCCAACGGACTATCCGCGTCCGGCGGAACAGCACTATGCCGGAGGGACTGTACGGCGCAGTCTGCCAGCGGCACTGGTTGCCAGCCTGTACCGGCTCGCCAGCGAGCGGCAGTGCACGCCGTATATGGTGTTGCTGGCAGCCTTCAAGGCGCTGCTCCACCGATACTCGGGCGCTACTGATGTGTTGGTTGGTACGCCTATAGAAGGTCGCGATAGTACCGATGTGGAGGCTGTGATTGGTCTCTTCATCAACACGCTGGTCATGCGCACCGATCTCTCAGGAGACCCTTCATTTGATTCGCTGCTGGCCCGGGTACGTCACTCGACCGTGGAAGCACAGGCGCATCAGGATCTGCCGTTCGAGAAACTCGTGGAAGCGCTGGCGCCGGAGCGCTCACTGAGCCGCAGCCCGGTGTTTCAGGTGCTGTTCAATCTGATTCAGCTCCCGGAACGGGTCCGGCACGCTGGCGGCCTGACCTTGCGCATGGACCGTTTGATCGATCAGGGGGTATCCGGTTTTGATCTCAGTCTGACGGCGGCTGTTGAGAGCGAGGGCGTCACGCTCAATTTCGAATATGCCACCGAACTGTTCCACGAGTCGACCATCGGCTATCTGGCCGATGCTTATCTGGTGCTGCTGCAGGCCGCACTGGCTGATCCGTCACTGACCCTGTCCAGGTTTCCGCTGCTGGGTGATGTGGCGCGCAATGCAGTGTTGGCCCTGGGGCAGGGCACTTCGCCGGACACCGGTACGTATGGCCAGCCGTTCAAAGCCGTCCATGAACAGGTGGCTGAGGTTGCCCGTTGCCGGCCTGATTCGATAGCCGTGTCGCTGGCGATGCCCGGTTCTGGCGATGGCCAGTCGCTGAGCTATGGCGAACTCGATGCGCGCGCGAATCGGCTTGCGCGCCATTTGCAAACACTGATCGCCGGTATGCCTGCCAACTGTGGCGGGCCCGTCAGGATCGGCATTTGCATGTCGCGAACGCCGGACTGTCTGGTTGCAGTGCTGGCTGTTCTGAAGGCAGGCGGTGCTTATGTGCCCCTGGACCCCGACTGGCCCGACGAGCGCCTGGCGAGCCTGGCCGCAGATGCGATGTTAAGCGGGGTGATTGTCGACGGTACAACCAGCCACTTGTTGTCGTCGACCGGGTGGTGTGTGGATATTGTTCGGGATCAGCACCTTGTCGGTGCCCAGGCAGCCACTGCACCAGCGCAAACCACAGCTCCCGACAGCGCGGCGTATCTGGTCCACACGTCGGGCTCCACTGGCAAGCCGAAAGCAGTGATCGTTACGCATGCCAATCTGGCCGCCGCCATGGCCGCATGGAAAAGCGCGTGGGACTTGCAAGCGGATGAGGCCCATCTGCAGATGGCCGGCATCGCTTTCGATGTTTTCAGCGGCGACTGGGTTCGGGCTTTGGGGAGCGGTGGCAAGCTGGTTCTGTGCCCGCGCGAGACACTCCTGGATCCGCCGGCGCTGTTGGCAGTCCTGCAGCACGCCGACATCCGCATTGCCGAGTTCGTGCCGGCCATCATGCGTGCGCTGGTCGTGCATTGCCGGGCGACCGATTCCAGCCTGCCCGCACTGCGATTGTTTATCGTCGGCTCCGATACCTGGCATACGAGTGACCTGGCGGCATTGCGTGCCGTTGCGGCTCCGCAAACCCGGCTGATCAATTCGTACGGAGTTGCTGAGGCCACGATAGACAGTTGCTGGTTCGATGCCACGAGCAGCGATATCCGTGGTTCAGTTCCCATTGGCCGACCCTTTCCTGGTGCGGCGTTGTACGTGGTTGATGAACACGGCGAGTTGCTTCCTCCCGGTGTGCCAGGTGAGTTGTGTATCGGCGGTAGTGGCGTCGCTGCCGGCTACTGGAATGCTGATCCCGCAGACGTGGAACGCTTCACTGCCGGTGGCCGCTATCGCACCGGCGACATTGCGCGGTGGAACCCGGCAGGGCAGCTGGAGCTGATCGGCCGTCGCGACAGCCAGATCAAACTGCGAGGCTTCCGGATTGAGCCTGCGGAGGTCGAAGCTTGCCTGGCACGGTGTCCCGGCGTTAATGCGGCGGTCGTGGCGCTACAACCTGCAACCCCGGGACATGCCGGCGCAGAGCCGCGCCTGATCGCCTGGATTGCGACCGGTGAACCACCGGATGGTGGCCCGGGGGATGGTCAGCATGGCCTCGATGCCGAGGAGTTGCGCCTTGCCCTGGCCCGGCAGTTGCCGGCGCAGATGGTGCCGGTGCAGTTCATTTTGCGGCCGACTTTGCCGCTGACGACCAGCGGCAAAGTTGATCGACAAGCGCTGGCCGCATATCCCGTACCTTCCATGGCCGATGCAACAGGACGTGGGTTGGTGTCCTCTGCGGAGGCAGCGAATCCCGTGGAAGCGGTGATCGTCGAAGCTGTTGCCGGGTTACTGGATCGATCAACCATTGGCGTGGACGATGATTTTTTCAGGGCGGGCGGCCACTCATTGCTGGCCGCGCAACTGGTGGCCCGCCTGCGGGTCACGCTGCAGGTTGAGTTGCCATTACGGGCAATTTTCGAGGCGCCGACGCCGCGGGGCCTGGCTGCGATTGTCGTCAGCCTGCGACGTGGCCGGGAATGGGCGGCGCAAGTCTTTCGGCCACCAGTTCGCCATCAGCGTACAGGTGCTGACACGGCACCCTTGTCTGCGATGCAGATGCGTCTGTGGTTTCTTGAACGCCTGAATCCCGGCTCGGCCACCTACCATCTGCACTGGCTGGTGCACCTTGAGGGTGCACTGGATTGCGATGCCTTGCAGAGTGCGGTTGACGTGCTGATCGCACGCCACGAGGTACTGCGTACCTCGTTCATACACAGCGCGGGAGTTCCCGTGCAATCCATTGCCGCCGAGGCCCGTGTTGTGGTCGAGGTCGTCGATACTCAAACAGCAGCCGAACGGCAGGCAATCATCCGTGCCCGCATCGACCAGCCCTTCGACCTCGCAACATCGCCATTGTTTAGAGTCGTGCTGTTGCCGGGCGTTGCAGGCGAACACCAGATATTGCTGGTGATTCATCACCTGGTGGCTGACGGCTGGTCGTTCGGTGTACTGAGCCGCGAACTGGCGGCTGCCTACAATGCGGCCCGCCGCAAGTGCATGGTTTCGCTCCCGGACTTGCCGTTGCAGTACGCTGATTACGCACTCTGGCAACAATCGACTGACTACCAGGCGCGACTCGAGAGGCAGCTCGCCTGGTGGCGCCCGGTACTGGCCGGTGCCCCGGCAGTTCTTGAACTGACGTCGGCAGCAGGCCGGGCTGCGTACACAGACGTTGATACCGACAGTCGTGGTGCCTGGCTGGAACGCGTTGTACCGGCGGCGGATGCCAGGGAACTACGACGTCTGGCATCGGCGGAGGGTGTCACGTTGTTCATGGTGTTGCTGGCAGTATTCAAAGCTGTGCTGGGTCGATTGGCGCATACCAACGACGTGGTGGTTGGCACGCCGGTCGCCGGCCGCTCGCACCGGAACCTGGAAGATCTGATCGGGTTCTTCGTCAACACGCTGGTGTTGCGCACTTCGTTGACGCGCGATCTTTCGTTCCGGGACTTGCTGGTTCGCGTACGTCACACCACGCTGGAAGCCTTCGACCATGCGGAGGTTCCGTTCGAGAAGCTGGTGGAGGTCCTGCAACCTCCCCGTACGCTGGCACACAGCCCGGTAGTACAGGTGCTGTTCGCCCTGCACAACCAGCCCCGGCAGCCACTGATTCTCGACGGATTGGTGGCCACCGCTGAAGCGGTCCCTGCCGGGTCGGTAAAGTTCGATCTCAATCTTCACGTTGCGGAGGAGGGCGAAAACCTGCGGCTTGCGTTGGCCTGGCGTTCGTCGCTGTACACGGAAGAAGCGGCCGCCATGTTGCTCGATGCCTGTGTCGCTTTGATGACCAGGGCAGTGGCAGCACCAGACCGCCCGCTCGGCGAACTGCTGGATGAATCGTCGCTGAAGAATGCGGCAGCAGCAGTGCGCCGGTCGGATGACCGGTGCGACCCGCCGGTCGTGGGGCCTGCTCAGTGGGACGCGGATGTATCCACGGATGTTTCCGCCGATGTGCCGGACGCGGCGCTGGCGGCGTCGTTGCAGGACATCTGGTCAATATTGCTTGGCCGTCCGGATCCCGGCCTGGACGATGACTTCTTTGCGTTGGGCGGCCACTCGCTGCTGGCCATGCGGCTCGTTGCAGCGATTGCTGAGCGCTTTGCGGTCGAGTTGCCGCTGATCAGTGTGTTCGAGGCGCCAACAATGCGGTTGATGGCTGTACGGATTGTTGAGGCGCGGCGATCGGCCGCTACGCTCAGCACCGGCGAGCCGGCGGTCGGCAGCCCTATTCGCCGTCTGCCGCGTCTGGCTGACGAGGGTTTCTTCGAATGACGGCGGGTGTGAGTGCGTCGCCCGACGCCGCACCAGAGCGCTATGTGTTCCCGACATCGTTCGCGCAACAGAGATTGTGGTTTCTGGAGCAACTCGACGGTGCGGGGCCGGTCTGGAACACCTCGATTGCCGGTCCGCCTCAAGGGTCGTCTGGATATCCACGCGCTTCAGGGTGCGCTGAACGATATCGTTGTTCGCCATGAGTCCCTGCGCACAACCTTCGGCCTGCGCGGTGGAGAAGTCATGCAGTTCGTGTCCAGCGAATTGCAGATCGCCATCGAGGAGGTCAACCCGGCATCTTGCTGAACTGGCGCGGCAGACCTTTGATCTGCGTGACGGGCCGCTGTTACGCGTTTTTCTGTCGAAACTTGCTACCGATGATCATCTGCTGCTGATTCTGAGTCACCACATCGTGTCGGATGCCTGGTCCTCGGGGGTCCTGTTTCGCGATCTGGCTGCAAGTTACGACGCCAGACATCAGGGGCACTTGCCGCAATTGCCGGCGCTGTCAGTGCAATATGCGGATTTCGCAGTCTGGCAGCGTGACTGGCTGGCCGGTGCGGAGCTCAGACGGCAAGCCGCGTTCTGGCGCAATCATCTGGGTGGTGCGCCGGCCGTACTGGAGTTGCCTACTGATCGTCCAAGACCCCGCCTGCAAAGTTACCGTGGGCATCGTCTTGGACACGGCTTGCCGGTTTCGTTATCTGCCGATTTGCAGAAGATCGCGAATCAGGAAGGTGCCACGCTGTTCATGCTGCTCTTCGCGGCATTCAATGTATTGCTGTCGCGATGGTCCGGTCAGCAGGACCTGGTGGTTGGTACGCCGATTGCGGGTCGCCGGCGTACCGAACTCGAAGGGCTGGTTGGGTTTTTTGCCAATACGCTGGCATTGCGTACCCGATTGACCGACGTCCAGGGTTTTCGCGAACTCCTGCATCAGGTGCGAAGTACGGCGCTGCATGCCTTTGAGCATCAGGATCTGCCCTTCGAAAAGCTGGTAGAGGTATTGAATCCCGCCCGCAGCCTGGCGCATTCACCGGTGTTCCAGGTGTTGTTTGTTCTGCAGAACGCTCCCTGGGAAGCGGGGCAGTTTGGCGATCTGGAAGTATCGCCGGCCGAGCTTGAGCCCTCAGCCACTGCCCGTTTCGATCTCACGCTCAGTGTGTCGGACTATGCAGGGCAGCTATGGCTGGGGCTGGAGTACAGCACGGATCTTTTCGACAGTGACACCATTGCACGGCTGGCCGCCGGATTTGAAACTCTGTTGACCGCCATCGCCGCTGATCCCGGGACCGCCATCACCGACTTGCCGACAGAGTCACCGGCGGATCGTCAGCTTCAACTGCAGGACTGGCAGCCTTCGCCAACGCCGTTGCCGGCCGATACTGATATCTACACGCTGTTTGCCAACCAGGTCTCGCGCACGCCGCACGCGATTGCCGTGGAGTGCAACGGCGGCCGCTTGAGCTACGCAGCCCTTGAGACTCGGGTAGAGGAAATCGTTTCACTGCTCAAGGCGGCAGGCAGTACTGATACCGCGCCCGTTGCGCTGTGCCTGCCGCGTTCCGTCGATATGCTCGCGGCGGTATTGGCGGTGTTGCGTGCCGGTGGCTGGTACCTGCCGCTGGATCCGGCACTGCCGCCAGCGAGGCTGCAGTTCATGTTGCGGGACTCGGGCGCCCGGGTGCTGTTGACGGCGAACAGTCAACAAGGGGACTTTGCCGGTTTCCCGGGAATCGTGGTGGACCTGGGGACTGCCGATGGCGATTCTGAATCCCGATAAACCGCGGGTTGCAGGGATCTCGCCGCTGAAAGGCCGGCAGCAGCCTGCGCTGACAGTGGCGAGCAGCGGGCCGCGTACCTGATATACACCTCCGGCTCGACGGGTGTGCCCAAGGGCGTGATCGTCCGGCAGCGGGCGGTTGTGAATTTTCTGCTGAGCATGGCAGCTGTTCCTGGCCTCCATCCGGTGGATCGCCTGCTGGCGGTAACCACGCTGTCGTTTGATATCGCCGTATTGGAACTGTTGCTGCCGCTCAGCGTTGGTGCAACTGTGGTGATTGCCACGGACGCAGAGACCGCAGACCCTGTGGTGCTGGGCGGGATGATTGATTCCAGTCGCATTAGCGTGATGCAGGCCACGCCATCGGCCTGGCGCAATCTGTTGAGTGCTGGCTGGGTGGGCCGGGCTGGCGTGCGGCTGCTTTGTGGTGGCGAAGCACTTGATCGCCCACTGGCCCAACAACTGCTGGGTTGTGGTGCGGAGCTGTGGAATTTGTACGGCCCCACCGAGACAACCATCTGGTCCTGTGCTGAACGCATTGATGCTGAATCCCTGAACAGCAGTGCAAAGGCCCCCACGATCGGCCGGCCGATTGCCAATACGCGCTGCTACATTCTGGATGCGCAGGCGAGACCGGTGCCCATCGGTGCCTGTGGAGAATTGTGGATTGCGGGTGCAGGTGTTGCGCTTGGTTACCACGGCCAACCGGCATTGACGGAAGCCCGGTTTCGGCCAGATCCTTTCGTGGCCCGGGACCAGCCCGACCGGCTGATGTACCAGACCGGTGACCGGGCCCGATGGCGAGGTGACGGGCGCCTGGAGTTGCTGGGCCGTACTGATCAGCAGCTGAAACTGCGTGGTTACCGAATAGAGCCTGGCGAGATCGAAGCGGCACTGGTGCTCCAACCGGCCATCCGTGCGGCAGCTGTTGTATTGCGTGTGGTCAGTGGCGATCCGCGCCTGGTTGCTTACCTGGTGTCTGCCCAACCTGCTTCAGCGTCCAGCCCGTTACCGGACAGCAGGCTGGCAGAGGCACTGCGTGCAGCACTTCCGGCCTGGATGATTCCTTCGCATTTCATATGGTTAGCAGAACTTCCTCTCACTCCAAATGGCAAACTGGATCGGTCGGCACTGCCACCGGTAAGCAGCGGGCCATCGGTAGTCACGCCATCCGCAATGACCGCCCACCAGCAGGTTCTTGCGAATCTGTTCGGTGACCTGTTGGGCAGGCCGGTAGATCTGGACGACGACTTCTTTGCCTGCGGCGGCCACTCGTTGCTGGCAACGCGGTTGCTGGCCCGTATTCGTGCTGACTTCGGCGTTGCCTTGCCATTGCGCACCTTGTTTGAATCATCCAGCGTGCGTGCCCTGTCTGAAACCCTGGCTGCTGCCGGCACTACAGTCCCGGCTGAAGTCACGGACACCGGCGTGACAGTGAGGACACCACAAGCTGCCGGGCGCAGCCAGCAGTTAGAGGCGCCAGTTCGTGCGCCGCTGTCGCTGGTTCAGCAACGACTCTGGTTTCTGGATCGATTGCAGCCACAGAATTCTGTTTACCATCTTGCCTGGGCATTTCATTTGCGTGGCCCGCTCAATCGAACTGCGTTGAAGGCGGCACTGGACCAGCTGGTTAAGCGACACGGTGCGTTGCGTACCTGCTTTCCGGAGCATGACGGTGTACCCGAGCAATACGTGGTCCCGAGTGCCGACTGGCCGTTACAAACACTGAAGAGTGATCCGGCGTCGGTGCCACAACTGCTGGCTGACGCAGCGGCGACACCCTTCAAGCTGGCAAGCGGCCCGCTGGTCAGGGCTCTGCTTGTGGAAACGGGCTCCGCTGAATTCACGCTGCTGCTCGTCGTGCATCACATCGTTGCGGATGGCTGGTCTCTGGGTGTTCTGAGCCGCGAGCTGGCCGCGCTATACGCCGCTGGCCGACAGGATGCTCATGCCGTTTCAGTCACGCCATTGCCCCCCCTGGTGCGTGCCTACACGGACTATGCCAGTGAGCAACGCCGGACTCTGGCCGGCGGCGAACTGCAGAGGCAGCTCGCCTGGTGGGAGGCAACCTTGCGCGATATACCGCCATTCATTGATCTGCCCACCGACCGGCCGCGACCGGCTTTGACATCGAACCGTGGTTCCCGCCTCACGCGTGTGCTGCCGGTCGAGCGGCAGGCGGGTCTGCACGAACTGGCCGGCAGCGAAGCCTGCACGTTTTTCATGGTGGTCCTTGCGGCAATGAATGTGCTCCTGGCGCGGTATGCGGGTACTGAAGACGTGGTGGTGGGGACGCCGGTGGCTGGTCGGTCCGATCAGGCGCTGGAAGGAATGGTTGGCTTCTTTGTCAACACACTGGTGTTGCGCACTGTACTGTCCGGCAATCCGAGCGTCCGTGAACTGTTGCGTCGCGTCCGTCACACGACCCTGGACGCCTACGAAAATGCAGACGTACCCTTCGAGCTGCTCGTCGAAGTTCTGCAACCGCCGCGAAGTACGAATCGGACGCCTTTGTTCCAGGTATTGTTCAACCTGCACAATGAACCCACTGTGCCGCTGGAACTGGATGGACTTGAGGTGCAGGCGGTTGCAGTACCGCGCAACACCACCAAATTTGATCTGGGTATTTCCCTGGCCGAGACAGCCGCTGGTCTGTCGATTACTGTCGAATACAATCGCGACCTGTTCCTGCAGTCCTCCATCGAGCGCTTCATCGCGGATTACGATGTCGTTCTGTCAGGCTTCATTGCGACACCCGATGCGCCGTTGAACGCCCTGCCGTTCTCTGCGGGCGAGCAGGTGTCGTGGGCCACGGATGTTGCTTCCCCGACGGTCGGTGCCACCCTGCCTGCGGCCCTGGCCGAGACGGTGGCTCGCTACCCGCAGGCACTTGCCGTCAGCGCGCCCGCATCAAGTGGTGCGGCTGGTCTTCAACCAGCCATCGACTGGACCTATGCGGAACTCGCACAGCAAGTCGCACGCATTGCTGCCGGGCTCGAAGACCGCGGCGTACAGGCCGGAGACCGTGTGGCACTTTGGTTTGGACACGGTGCCGCGCAAATTGCGGCTTTGCTCGGGGTGCTGGAGGCTGGTGCCGTCTATGTGCCGCTGGATCCGCTGGCACCTGCCGAACGGCTGGCAAAAATTATTGACGACGCCGGCGCCGGCGTTGTGCTGACCGATCGCTGGGCGCCTGCGTGGCCGGTTTCCCTGTCTGCAGGGAACATGACCGTGCTCGCTTGTGAGACATTGCCGGCCGGTGCGTCAACGCGACCGTCGGCCAGCGCTGCTGTACATCCGGACTCGCTGGCCTATCTGCTCTATACCTCGGGTAGTACCGGAACACCAAAGGGTGTGCCGCAGACCCATCGAAATGTGCTGCAACATGTACGTACCTGGGCCAGCAGGCTCGGCGTCACGCCTGCTGACCGCCTGAGCTTGCTGTCAACCTGCGGCTACGACGCCGCCGTACAGGATATTTTTGGTGCGTTGCTGACCGGCGCCTCGGTATGCCCGCTGGATATCCGCCGGTTGGCCCGCGAGACGCTCCTCGATCGTATTGCCGACCGTGGACTGACTGTTCTGCACAGCACGCCCAGCGCCTACCGGTACCTGTTTGGCGGACATGTCGCCTGTCGCCAGGACCTGTCTCGCGTGCGGCTTGTTGTTCTGGGTGGCGAGCCGGCTCGCCGTGCCGATTTCGAGTTGTACTGCGCTCGTTTCGGCAAGACGGCCCGCTTCGTCAATGGCTACGGAATGACGGAAGCAACGGCAGTGACCCAATGGTTCGCCGGACCACAAACCCGGCCGTACGGCCAGCAACTGCCGATTGGCCGTCCGGTGGGCGGCGAGGCGGCAGTCCGGCTGCTCGATGAGCACGGCGAGCCGGCCGCTTTCGTCGGTGAACTGGTACTCGATGCCAGCTCTGTGACGCCGGCATACTGGTCTGCATCCGGCAAATTGCCGGACGAGCACGACAGACAGTGGTTTCACACGGGAGACATTGCCCGTGTTCTGCCTGATGGCAATCTGGTTTTTGTTGGCCGGCGTGACGAGCGGCTGAAGATCAGCGGAATCCGCATTGAACCGGCCGAAGTGGAAGCGGCCCTGTGCGGCCACCCCGCTGTGGCCGAGGCGGCCGTGATGGCGCGGTTGTCGGAGGCTGGCGATCCGGTGCTCGTGGCGTTCTATGTCCATCGGTCGGGAGCAGCGGCACTGACTACGGCTGAGCTTCGCGCCCACTTGTCATCCCTGTTGCCCGGTGCATTGATACCGGCGCATTTCCATTCATGCGCAGTGCTGCCACGGCTACCAAACGGAAAAGTCGATCGCACAACATTGCTGGCAGGTCTGCCTGGGACTGCGGCAGCGGTTGCGCCGGCGGCGGGAGCCGGCATCGCTGCGGCGTCCGGGATCGAGAATGGGCAAGCCGTGCTTACAGATATCTGGCAGAAGCTGCTGCTACAAAACGATATTGGCCTGGACGATAACTTCTTCGCCCTGGGTGGCCACTCGCTGCTGGCAACCCGCCTGGTGGCCCGCATCCGCGATCGCCTGGGCATGGAAGTGCCGTTAATTCGCCTGTTCGAGGCGCCTACCATTCGCAGCCTGGCCAGCATAATTGCCGCGTCTCCGGGTATCCTTCCCGAGGCCCCAGGAATCCGGAAGGCCCGTACCAGCGAATAGTCCAGCGGGTAATGTCCCTCACACCCCTTACAATGGTGACGCCGGACCCGGAAATCGTAAGACCAGGTTCGTGCGGCTGAGCAGAAAACTTCAAGGAGCTGGCGCCGTGCCCCATCATCCCGTCGTGAAACTACCCGTGTCCCCGCAGGACGAACAGCAGGCCATCGATACGATGACCGATCGCTTCAGGGACATCATTACCTTGCTTGGCGAAGACGTTGAACGGGAAGGCCTGGTAAAAACGCCCGAACGCGCGGCAAAAGCGTTTTACTTTCTGACTCGTGGTTATCGGCAGGACATCAGCAGACTGATCAACGAAGCGGTATTTACCAGCGACACTGACGAAATGGTGATCGTGCGCAATATCGAAATGTACTCGTTGTGTGAACATCACATGCTGCCGTTTATCGGCAAGTGCAACGTGGCCTATCTGCCGAATGGCAAGGTTCTCGGCCTGTCGAAGATTGCACGCATCGTGGATTACTTTGCGCGTCGCCTGCAGATTCAGGAAGTCCTGACCAAGCAGATAGCAGAATGCGTGAATTCAGCAATAGGTGGCAAAGGCGTTGGGGTGGTCATTGAAGCCCAGCACATGTGCATGATGATGCGTGGGGTAGAGAAGCAGAACTCGGTTATGACTACTTCCTGCATGCTCGGCAATTTTCGATCCCATCCCCAGACCCGTAACGAATTTCTGAGACTCCTCGGCAACTGATCGCTGTCCGCCTTGGGCCCTACGTGCCGCGAATTCGCGCCACGATGGCTTGCGTATAACTGGTAGTGCTGGCACTGCCGCCCAGATCAGCGGTGCGCACCTTGTCGATATTCAGTGCGCCCTGAATGGCTTCCCGCAGCCGGACTGCCAGATCCGGGCGTTCCACATGATCCAGCATCAGGGCCGCGGCGAGCAGCAGTGCAGTGGGGTTGGCCACGCCCTTGCCGGTGATGTCCGGCGCCGAGCCATGGACTGCCTCAAAGATGGCAGCGTGCTCACCGATATTGCCGCCAGGTGCCAGGCCAAGGCCGCCACCCAGCCCCGCGATCAGATCCGACAGGATGTCACCGAACAGATTGGTGGTGACCAGCGTGTCGAATTGCCAGGGGTCCATCACCAGTCTCATGGCACAGGCGTCCACGATGATGTCCTCCATTTCGATCTTCCCGCGGTAGTGACTGGCATGCAGTTCGCGTGCAGTTTCCAGAAAGATGCCGGTCAGGACCTTCATGATGTTGGCCTTGTGCACCACCGTCACTTTTTTCCGTCCGTGGGCAATGGCGTAGTCAAACGCATATTTCAGGATGCGGCGGCAGCCCTGTCGGGTATTGATGCCTGTTGCCATGCCGACCGCATGAGCATCTCCGTCGATGGGAATGAAGTGTTCGTAACCCGTGTACAGACCCTCGACATTCTCCCGCAGCAGCACAAGGTCGATATTTTCATAGCGACCGCCGGGAATCAGTGAACGTACCGGCCGCAGATTGGCATACAGGTTGAACTCTTCACGCAGCCGGACATTGATTGAGCGGTAACCGCCGCCGATGGGCGTTTCCAGTGGCCCCTTCAGGGCCAGGTGCGTGCGACGAATGCTTGCCAGCGTGGCCGCTGGCAAGGGGTCGCCAGCCTTGTTGACGGCCGCCATGCCGGCGACAGCGGTTTCCCAGACAAAGGGCGCGCCAAGGGCGTCAAGGACTGCCATCGTGGCATCCGTGATTTCGGGGCCGATGCCGTCGCCGGCGATGAGGGTAGCGGGGATAGGAGTCATGAGTACTGGCCTTCTGTCACGGAGATCCGGGTAGTGCGTAGGGCAAATACTACAGGGAAGTGTGCCGGATTCCTGCCGACACCTGTTGTGGCCCGCGGTACCGTTCGATTCCGTGAGTGTCGTCGCTAGCTGGTTTGGTCAGAGGGGCTTATACATGCGCAAGCAATCATCGTGGACGATCGGCCTGTTGTTGGCCGCAGGGCTGATGTCTGCCACCGCAATGGCCGGTGGCGACACCGGAATTTACGTTGGAGCGGGGGTTGGTCAGGCATCCATCGGCGACATTGACCTTGGATCGGACGGGTCGTACCCGTTTGATGGTGACGATACCGGCTACAAGGTTATTGCCGGTTACAACTTCGGCGTTATTCCGCTGATTGATTTGGGGGCAGAGCTGAACTACATCGATTTTGGCAAGCCGCACGACAACGGCGTCAATATCAAGGCTGATGGTGTTGCCGCCTACGGGCTTGCCGGCGTGAATCTGGGGCCGGCGGGGCTGTTTGCCAAGGCCGGCTTCATCCGCTGGGACGCCAAAGCATCGTCCGTGGCGGGTTCAGGCAGCGACGATGGAACCGACCCGGCATACGGCATAGGCGCGCGCATTCAGCTGTTTTCAATTCAGGTACGGGCTGAGTACGAAGCCTTTGATCTCGACGGGGCCGACGACGTTGACCTGCTGTCATTGAGCGCGCTGTATACCTTCTGATCGGGTTGTAGCGTCGCTACGGGGCAGGGGTTTCAGGAGCCGATGTAGTACCTGAAGGTGCGCCTACAGCCTTTTCGCGCCAGATGAGATAGAGCCCGCACGCGATGATCAACGAAGCGCCCAGCCAGATGCGTGAGGATGGCCAGGCAGACCAGAAGATCCAGTCCAGCAAAACGGCCCACAGCAGGGCTGTGTATTCGAAGGGTGCGATTACCGACGCGGGTGCATGGCGATACGCCTCGGTAATAAAGTGCTGGGCGACTGCACCCAACAGACCCATGAGCGCCAGCCAGGGCCAGTGCGACTTCTGGATAGGCACCCAGTCCCTTAGAGCCAGCAGGCCGGAAAAAACCGTCAACAGCACGAGAAACCAGAACACCAGTGATACTGTACTTTCGGTTTTGGTCATGACCCGAACCGATATAGAGGCACAGGCATAGGCAATGGCGGCTGCCAGCGCGCCTATCGCGCCGTACATGTTGAGGGTGGTACTGCCGGGCTTCAGCAACCACAAGACTCCCGACAGCCCGACACTGATCGCCAGCCAGCGACGCCACCCTACATGTTCCTGAGTATCGGAACCGCCAATGCAGTTACCAGCAAAGGTGCAACAAAAAAGATTGCATAGGTATCAGCCAGCGACAGTACGCTGACGGCAGCAACAAACCCCACATCATGACCAGGGCCAGTACGCCGCGGAGCAGATGCAGGTCCCAGCGGACGATGCGCAGGTCTTGCCACTGGTTCGTCGCGGCAACCGAGGCGATCACGAAGGGCAGCGAAGCCGCCCCGCGTAATGCACCGACCTGGAAGGCCGGATAGGAACCCGCCAGCACCTTCAATACCGCATCCATCGCTGCAAAAAACGCGACAGCCACGAGCATGGAGGCGATACCACGCATGCGCGGGCCGACCATCAGCTCAACAGATTCATGTGTATACCACCGGGTTGATCAGTGTACGGCCTGGATCAGCATGTTCGGCAGAATGGCGTCGTCCCAGTCCTGACGCATGGGTCCAAGGTGCACGATTACCAGTTGTTTCGACGGAATGATGTAAACACGCTGACCACCGAAGCCGTCGAAATAAATTACGTCAGGCGCTGCAAACGGTTCGGAGTGGAGGGCCGTAGCGCTGGTTCTTGAGTTGTACCTTCGATGCTTGTGATAGGTGGTGCCGAGCCACGTGAAGTACCCGTAGTCGGCATTGGCAGGCGAGGGGGTGATGATCTCCTTCATCCATTGTTCCGGCACCACTTGCCGATCGCCCACACGGCCCCTCGTCAAGTGCAGGAGTCCAAAACGCAGCCAGGTGCGGGCCGGCGCGTCCAGGCAGCAGAACGTGATCGGAATGCCGTGTGTCTGATCATCCAGAAGCACGCTGCCGCGCTCATCAGTGACGTATTGCCAGAGATTCTGTTGCAGGTACTGGCTGTAACTCATGCCGCTGACGCGCTGGATCAGGATGCCCATGACTTCGGGGTTGATGTTGTTGTACTGGAAATGCTGGCCAGGCGGCTCACTTGCGCCAAAGCTGAACGTGTATGGCGCCACGTTGCCGCCAAGTGTCATGCGCAGCAGGCCCGTGAAACCCGGGAAGTCGATGCCGCTTGCCTGCTGCAACACCTGCCGGATGGTAATTTTGCGACGATCATCCCCGGCCCACTCCTTGACGTAGGTGGACACTGGTTCGTCGACCGAAGCAATCAACCCCTGGTCAATCGCAATCCCGACAAGCATTGCCAGTACCGACTTGTGCATGGACTGCGTGGGAGTAATGGATTGGGCATCGTACCCGCGATAGTAATGCTCGAGTTGCAGCCTGCCGCCTTGCCAGACCAGCAGGGCATGAGAGTTCAGGGTGGCACCCCACGCGATGGCATTGTTCAAAACACTGGCCGGAATCGTACGCTCGCTCTCGCTTGCCACGCGGAGCGCCGGCACCACGCCACCCTGTATCGATTGCCTGGGGCCCTGTTCGCCGCCCAAGGCAAGCCCGACCAGGCGGCTCGTCAGCGTGGGCTGAACGACATACAGACCCAGCAGAGAAACGACGATCAGGGCCAGCAGGCCACCCACCATCCAGAGCAACAGCCGTTTGAGAACGCGCATGTCGCGAATGATAGGCGGGAAATGGCCCCTGTTCGAGCGCTAGCCGGCGCGCCTACGGACGGAGGCGATTCCAGGCATCAAGCGCGGCAATTTTGTAGGCTTCGGCGAAAGTCGGGTAGTTGAAGACTGCACCTACGAAGTATTCCAGCTTGCCGCCGTGAGCCATTACGGCCTGGCCGATGTGGATGAGTTCCGTGGCACCTTCGCCGACGATATGAGCCCCCAGCAGCCTGTGATCCTTGAGGTCGAACAGTAACTTCAGCAAGCCTTCCTGGACGCCCTGGATCTGCCCCCGAGCCGTTTCCCGAAGACGCGCGATGCCGGTTTCATAGGCAACGCCTTCCTTGCACAGTTGCTGCTCGGTCTTGCCGACGATACTGATCTCGGGCACAGCGTAGATGCCAAGCGGAAAATAGTCCGGCACGCTTTCCACGCTGGCATTGAAAGCATGACAGGCGGCCAGTCGTCCCTGCTCGGCGGACGTCGAGGCCAGGGCCGGAAAGCCGATAACATCACCCACGGCATAGATATGCGGGACGGCGGTCTGATAGGACGGCTGCACGGTCAACCGGCCGCGGTCATCAGCTTTCAGTCCGGCCTTTTCCAGGCCAAGATCGGCTGTGGCGCCCATCCGGCCGGATGCTGCCATCAGCAGATCGCTGCGGATCTTCTTGCCGCTTTTCAGATACGTCAGCACGGTACCGTCATCCTGCTTTTCCACACGCTCGACTTCTTCACCCAGTCGAAGCTGGATGCCGCGGGATTGCAGATCGTGGCGAAACTCGTCGACGATATCGGAATCGACGAAATCCAGAATGGTAGTACGGGAATCGACCAGCGTGATGCGCGCGTCCAGTGCGCTGAAGATCGTCGCGTACTCCACGCCGATTACACCGGCACCGATCACAACCATGGAACGCGGGACCTTGCGGATCTGCAACAGCCCGTCGCTGTCGATGATGGTTGCGTCGTCGAAAGGGATGTTGGCCGGACGATGGGGAATTGTCCCGGTGGCAATGACGATGGAATCTGCGTGGTAGTCCGTGGTCTGAGCAGCGGCATTGGTCACCCGCACGGTGTGCGCGTCCTGAAAGCAGGCAATTCCGCTGATCACCTGTACACCATTGCGTGAGAGCTGGTGCTGAATAACTTCAATTTCCTGACGTACCGTGATGTGCAGTCGTTCCAGCAGATCGTCCGCTGTAATGTCGGCCTTGACGCGATGGCTGCGGCCATAGATGCCTTCTCCCGCCATCCGCAGAGATAGAGCACGGCTTCGCGGAGCGGTCTTGCTGGGAATGGTGCCGGTATGTGCCGTCACACCGCCGACGATGTCACGCCGTTCGATGATGGCGACGCGCTTGCCCAGTTTGGCTGCCTGGATGGCAGCACGCTGACCACCCGGCCCGCTGCCGATGACCAGCAGATCGTAGTTTTCCATGGAGGTTGTGCCCGTAAACTTGTGTTGTTGTATCGGCGTTTCATCCTGGAACTTGACGGAACATCAGGCGGATCACGCCAGCAACGTGACGTGGTTCCGGGTTAGCCTTGAGCGATGAGAAAGCAGCCACTGCTGGCCTATGTCGCGATTGCCTACCTGTGGACCTGATCGCAGCGCTGCCTTTGTTGCTGCAGAAGCGGGGTATCGTGGAATTCGGTCTGCCCGACGCATGGGAGGCGATAGGTGCCTTCGGACCGTTGCTGGCCGCCTGGATAGTGATTCGTCGTACCAGGGCTGCAGCCGGGCTGGCGAACTTCTGGCGAGGCCTGGTCCGCTGGCGCGTGGGCGGGGTCGGACTTTCGCTGGCGTTGCTGTCACCCGTGGGCTTTCTGCTGGTGGCAGCGGCATTACTGACGGTGGCAACTGGCGAGGTACCAGCGTTGACCTCCGGACGACTCAACAACCTTCAGTGGATGGTTGAACTGGTGCTGTTTAATTCCGTGCTGCAAGCTTTGGGTGAAGAGCCGGGCTGGCGCGGGTACCTGTTGCCTGCCCTGCGGGAGCGGCAGCGTCCGTTGTTGGCCACTTTGTTGCTGTTTCCCCTGTGGTGGCTGTGGCACCTTCCGTTCTTTCTGGCACGCCCCGAATTCGGCTGGCCCCAGTTTCTGGGCTTTGGTCTGGGAATCCTCTCGGCCTCGGTGTGGCTGACATATCTGCAGGAACGAACGGGCAGCACGCTGATGGCGGTGCTATGGCATGCGATGCTCAACTTCACCCGTGGTATTGCGCTGGCGTTTTCGACCAGCCTCTTCCTGACCTATGGAGCGGTGGTGACCATCGGCGCGCTGGCGATCGTTGTCTGGTGGCTGACCCACGATCAACAGTTCTCCCGTCGGCGCGGTTCTGGTCGCGACCGACTATGACAACGCACTTCGTAGGCCGCGTGCCATTGGTGCGCCGGAGCCGCACGTGCGGGCACGAAGGCCGGCGAGGCCGGCCAGTGCCATGCCGAGGAAAGCCAGCGAACCTGACAGCGGCACTGGCGTGAAATTCAGATTATCAAAACCTTCTGCGCCACCACCTGTGATCTGAAACAGCGCATGGCCAAAGGTTGTACCGCCAAGACTTACCGCCAGCAGGTTGTCGGGAGCAGTCACCGCATCACTGTAACCTTCGTCGAGTGCCAGGATCCGGAACTGTGCTGGATTGGCGGTTGGCGCCAATGCCAGCAATCTGACCAGCTGTCGCGTGTCGTTCAGATTGATATCTGTTGCCAGACTGACCGACGTCACTGGCGTTGCGAACTCAAACAGCACATCACTGCGGGCGACAGTAGCCCCCAGGGCATAGTTCGCCGGTGAGACCGCGCCCGGCGCATCGGGGCTGAGGATTGAGATGAACGGCGTGATGAACGTCAGCGTGATCGTGTCGCCAATTGCCACGTCGTCGGGATTGGCAGCGGCAGACCAGAATTTGACGCCGCGGTCTGCCAGGATATCGCTGGCGACGAGCCCGGGCGTCAGCGCGTCGAAGTTGATCGTGGTTGCCACACTGTCGGCAGCGATGCCCAGCACACCGCACAGCAGAACCAGTTCAGCCAGGAAATGTGATCGCATGTCAGTATCCCCCAGATGCTCCTGGACAGCATGAGGGAAAAGCTGGTAGCGACGCAATGCCTGAGGCCACTCCTAAGCTCGGGTGGCAGACCTGAGCGACGCCGCCAGAGCATGCAGATCGTCTTCGGTGTGCGCAGTGGAAAGGAAGGCGACTTCGCAGGGACTGGGTGGCAGATACACGCCATCGGCCAGGAGTGCATGGAATACCGGCGCAAATCGATCAATGGCCAGAGCCGACAGTCCCGCCGGCGTGCGAATCAGGCTCCTGTTGGCCAGGTCGTCCAGCACAATCCACAACATTGAACCGACACGTTGCAAGGTCACGCCCGGCGTGTCACCTAGCAACCCTTCCAGCAGTCGGCCGTTGTCTTCCAGTACCAGATACGCCGTGCCGTCAATCAGTTGCCGTAGGTTACAAGATCAGGACGAATGCCGCCGATTTCGGCCATGCCGCCGAAGGCCGTGCGGAACCCGGAAATGACTTCGTCAAAAATCAAAAGTGAACCGTGTTGCTGGCAACGCCAGGCCAGCGCATCCAGAAATTCCTGACGCTGGGGCAGCAAGCCATGATTGGCCGGTAGCGGTTCGATGATCGCAGCAGCGATATCCTTGCCACGTATTTCAAATACGCGATCCAGACTGTCCAGGTCATCAAGCGGAAGAACCAGCGTATCTGCAGTTGTGCCGGGCGTGATGCCGGCACTGTCTGCAATGCCGGAGCCAGCACGAATCAACATCGAATCCACGTGGCCGTGATAACAACCGTCAAACTTGAGCAGCAGGTTGCGGCCGGTCGCGGCGCGAGCCAGTCGCAGTACCGACATCACGGCTTCGGTGCCGGAGTTCACGAAGCGTAATTGCTGTACCCAGGGCAGGCGTCCGGTAATGAGTTCAGCCAGCGCCAGCGAGCCCGCCTCATTGATAGCCGCCAGTACGGCCGGGTGGGCGTGACCCAGGATCATCGTGCCAAAAGCCATGCAGAAGTCTATGAACTGTCGTCCGTCCACGTCCGTGAGACGACTGCCCTGTGCCGACTGGATGAAAACCGGGGTTCTGCCGACCCGTCTAAAGGCCCGCACGGGCGAATGCACGCCACCTGGTGTAACGTTGAGTGCGCGGCCGAATAGCTCAGTTGAACGCGTCATGCGGGCGGATCAAATCCGACCGGAGCATGTGCTTCGGCAGCGATGCCGGTGGCGAGTTCAGACGCCACAAACGTGGCAGCACGGCAGGTGCTGATTTCGCTGGTGACAGATTCATTGCCTGGTACTACCGCCGTTTTGGCTTGAGGCTGGCAAGCCATTCATCATCGGAGCCTTCAACCATGTCCTGCACGAGGTAGGTCGACAGATACCGTTCCCCGGTGTCGGGCAACATCACCAGGATCGCTGAACCAGGCTCGGCCTTTTCGGCGACACGCAAGCCTGCTGCCAGCGTGGCGCCGGCAGACAAGCCGACGAAAATGCCTTCTTCACGCGCCAGGCGCAGCGCACAGGCCTTGCCGTCGTCGTCATCCACGGTAACAAGGTCGTCATACACCTGCGGGTTCAACACGTCCGGCACGAAGTCAGGTGTCCAGCCCTGGATCTTGTGCGGCTTCCATTCCTTGCCACCGAGCAAGGAAGCAGCCGCCGGCTCGGCTGCAACGATCCGTACCTCGGGTCGGGCTGCCTTGATCACTTCACCGGCACCGGTAAGGGTGCCTCCAGTGCCCCAGCCGGTTACCCAGAAATCCAGACGCCGGTCGACAAAGTCCTGGAGAATTTCCGGCCCGGTGGTCTGGCGATGGTAGGCCGGGTTCGCCGGATTCTCGAATTGGCGGGCAAGAAACCAGCCGTGTTCCTCGGCCAGTTCAGCTGCCCGCCGCACCATGCCGGTGCCGCGTTCCGCACCGGGGGTCAGGATCACCCTGGCGCCGTAGGCCCGCATGATCTTGCGGCGTTCAATCGAAAAGGTCTCTGCCATCGTGGCGACAAAGGGATAGCCCCTGGCTGCACACACCATTGCGAGGGCAATGCCGGTATTGCCGGAAGTTGCTTCCACAATGGTCTGGCCAGGCTTCAGGAGGCCACGCCGCTCGGCATCCGAGACGATCGCGATGGCGAGCCGGTCCTTGACGGAGCCGCCTGGATTGAAGGATTCGACCTTGACGTACATCTCCACATGCCTGGGCGCGATGCGGTTGAGCCTCACGACCGGTGTACGACCGATGGTCTCCAGAATATTGTTGTAAATCATGTGGTGACTCCACTGTGCGGGTCTGAACTGAAGCGTTGATCGTAAGCTGACAGCATATTCGTGCCTGGTCTACGGGCCGGCTTGAACCGGGCAGGGCAGGGAACAATCGGACACCAGATGCGAATGAATTGCAGTGAGCAGCAGCCTGGCACGATAACGGCTTGGCGAGCAGACAAAAAATAGTCGATTGACAGGCTCTTGTAACCGGTGGCTATATGGCTGCCATGACCTTGCAGCAGCTCAAATATCTGGTTGCGATCGCTGATAGCGGCCTCAACATTACGGCAGCGGCTGTACGCCTGTATACCAGCCAGCCCGGCATCAGCAAGCAACTGAAGTTGCTGGAGCAGGAACTGGGCGTGCAGCTGTTCACGCGCAAGGGCAAGAGTCTGGCGGAAATCACGCCAGCCGGACGCGATGTGATCGCCCGGGCGCGACGCATCATGCGTGAAGCGGAGAATATCCGCAGTCTGGCCAGCGACCTGTCTGCGGAGCAGGAGGGCACGCTGGCAATTGCCACGACACACACACAGGCGCGCCATGTACTTCCGGACACCATCAAGGCGTTTCGGGAGCGCTACCCGAAGATCAACCTGGAGTTGCACCAGGGGACATCGGAGCAACTGGCTGAACTGGTGGCCGCCAATCGCGTTGATTTTGCAATCGCAACAGGTTCGCGGGCGTTGTTCCCTGGCCTGGTGATGTTGCCGTGCTTCCGTTGGGATCGGATCATCCTGGTGCCAAACGATCATCCATTGACTGCCCTGGCCGGGAAGGATGGCAAGGCTCTGACCCTGTCGGTGCTGGCCGGATACCCGCTGGTGACCTATGTATTTGCACTCACCGGTGAGTCCTCACTCAAGAAGGCCTTTGCCGAGCAGAGCCTGGAGCCCAACGTGGTTTTCACGGCCCGTGATGCGGACATCATCAAGACCTATGTGCGTATGGGTATGGGCGTCGGCATCGTGGCGCCGATGGCCTATGAATGTCAGGACCGGAAAGACCTGACGGCGCTGCCCGCCGACACCTTGTTTCCCCGCGTAACCACGTGGCTGGGATTCCGCAGGGATGCCGTTCTGCGCCGCTATATGGTTGATTTCATCGCGTTGTTTGCGCCGCACCTGACGCCCGACGTCACACGCAAGGCCGCGCAATTGCCGACGCAAGCCGAGGTCGATGCCTTGTTCGACAACGACGCTCTGCCGATGCGTTATGGTTGCGAAGAGTCCAGAGGTATTGGGTCGGTGGATGGTAAGTGAGCTTGCAAAGTAGCGGCCCGCCTGCAACGACGGAACGACGTTATTGTTGTCCACATTTGACCGGCCCGTGTAACCAGTCACCTGGAGAGTGCCCATGACGGTTCGATATTCCCGACGCTCGCTGCTGCTTGGTTCCTCGGCCGTGGCTGCTGCCGCTCTGACGCTGACCGACCGTCAGACAATGGCGGCAGAACCCAAAAGCGCCGCAGGCGGTCTGGCCCGATTGATCGGCAACGAAAATCCCTATGGTCCCTCGGCCAGCGCGCGACAGGCTGCCATTGAGACACTGCCGACCGCCTGGCAATACCCGATGGGTAACGATCGGAATCTGAAGGCACTGATCGCTGCACGGGAAGGGCTTAAGCCCGAGAACGTCATGATCGGGGCGGGGTCCGGCGAGATACTGCAGATTGCCGGTCTGGTGTTTGGTGCGAATTCCGAAGTGGTCGCCGCCAAACCGACGTTCGGATTTTTGCAGGCCTACGCCCGCAAATCCGGCGCCACGATTACCGAGGTTCCGCTGGACCACGATATGCGGCACGATCTTAAGGCACTCGCTGCAAAAACCAGGCAAGGCAGCACTGGCCTTCTGTATATCTGTAATCCGAACAATCCCACCGGCACGCTGGTGCCAGGGCCTGAGCTACGGCCTTTTCTGGCGGAGATGGCGCGGCGAACGACGGTTCTGGTCGATGAGGCCTATCTGGATCTGTGGGATGACTGGCCACAACACACCGGCACGGATCGCGTCAAAGCCGGCGACCCGGTCATTGTCACCCGCACTTTTTCCAAGCTGCATGGCATGGCGGGCCTGCGGGTCGGCTATGCGCTGGCTCCCGCACCTCTGATCGATAAACTGGAACAACATCGGATGACCATCCTGGGCTGTGTCGGCGTGGCAGCCGCCACCGCCAGCTATCAGGATCTGGACTATCAGGCTTTTTCAAGAGCCCGCCTGCATGAAGGGCTGGCCATCACAACGACAGCCCTGCGCGAGCTGAAAATGCCGCATGTAGAAAACGGCAGGGGCAATTTCGTGTTTTTTGATACGGGCGGACCCTTGGCGGATTTCAGTGCGGCCATGCGGCGAGCCGGATATATGGTCGGCAGACCCTTTGCGCCCTACAGCAACTGGTGCCGGGTCAGCATGGGTACCGTCGAGCAGATGCATGGTTTTGCTGCGGCTCTGCGGGACTGGAAGACCACCTAGCCGTCTACCGGTCCCAAATACTGGTGGCGCTGCGCTACAATTTGCCCAGTCCGGCGCCATAGCCCGGCACCGTGTACTTCCTGATCAATTTTACAGACCCTGCATTTGCTGCCCGGGTCAAAGGGTCCTGACGTTGGAGACTCTCCGCCTCGTTTACGATGCCGCCAAGGTACGCCTCGGCTTTCTCATCATGGCCTGTGCCCTGGCCGGCGTCGCAGTCAGTCCGGGCAGCGAACTCGCTGCCTGGCAGGTTGCGGTGCTGGGATTCACCACGCTGCTGGCATCTGCGGCCTCCGGCGCGTTCAACCAGCTCTGGGAGCGCGACATGGACAGCACCATGCGGCGCACGCGGGCCAGACCGTTCGCATCCGGCCGCTTTGTGGCCACGCGTGCGTGGCATGCCGGCATAATTATTGCGTTGCTGCTGGCGGTCGTTGGCACAGCGCTGGCGACCAACATTGCTGCCGCGCTGTACATACTCCTTGGTGCATTCACCTACGGCGTGGTCTACACCGTCTGGTTAAAGCGCCGCACCTGGCTCAACATCGTTATAGGCGGGCTGGCGGGCAGTTTTGCCGTGATGGCAGGCGCCGCTGCGGCGGAGGCTACCCTGGCTCCCGCACCGCTGCTTCTGGCCGTCGTACTGTTCCTGTGGACGCCGCCACATTTCTGGGCCTTGGCCATGGCCTGCAAGAAGGAATATGCGGCGGCCGGCGTACCAATGTTGCCCGTGGTTGTCAGTGACACCGTGTCCACATGGACGATATTCATTCACGTCGCTCTCCTGGTTGGTCTGTCCGTGCTGCCATTCTGGTACGGCATGAGCTGGATTTATCTCGCGGGTGCAGTCGGCGGCGGCTGGTACTTTGTGCGCGCGAGCTGGCGTCTGGTTAAAAAGCCCAATGTGCAACAGGCCTGGCGAACATTCTGGGCGTCAATCGCGCAGCTTGGTATTTTGCTGACCGCGGCGGTTCTGGACAGCCTGATTCTCGGCTGAGCTGTTGGCGGCTGGCGAAATGGATAGTGACGTCAGCCAGCGTCGCGTCATGGCCTGATAAGGTGCGCTGACCGGCACCTCCACGCCATTTTTCAGGCACAGCGTAAGTGTCCGGCTGCCGTCCTGCCGACACTCGAGCACTGCGCGATTGCTTACCCACCATGATCGATGGACCTGCTGCCCGAGATCGTCCGGCAATTCATGCACGGCATCGCTCAGGCGATACAACACCAGTTCGTTACCGGATTTGCCAATTACCTTGACGTAGTGCTGTTCCGCCTTGAGCGCCAGCAGGTCTTCAGTGGCGATTGGACGTGACAAACGATTCAGGAATGCTGGCTGCACTTGAGTATTGCTGTTTGTCGTCACAGGGAGCGGGTTTCCGTCGGGCATGGTTGTGCGTGCGTAACGCCAGGGTTGGTAGCCAAGATATCGATCAACCACGAAATTCGCGGTCATCCACAGCAGGAAGGCACGCAGGAATGCAGCGAGTGTTCCAGTGAACCCATCGGCCGACGCGCCAGACAATTCAAGTGCGATCGCCGGCAGGGTGTGCGCAAACGTGTTGGCGAAGGGCAGTATCAGGACACTGGCGGTGACACCGCCGAGTGCGGCGAGAATCAGCGGGTGGGGTCGCCAGCGTGCGAACAAACCCATCCAGCCAGCGGTCAACAGGGCAGATAGCAGCCAGGGCACCAGTGCGTGGATGAGGAAGTAGCCAAAGGTGCTGGTGATGCCCAGCAATTCGATCAGTTTCCAGCTGGTCAAGGTTGAGTAGGCTGCTGAGAGCAGGGGCAGACCCAACAGGAATCCTGCCCCTCGCCACCTGAATCTGTCTGCCGGCCACCGTATTGCCACGGCTGATTATAGGCAGGCGAACAGCCTGTCGCGTTGGCTGTCACCCGCTGCAAATCAAACCTGCCGACTCATGCTGCATGATTGCGCACTCGGGAAATGCCGCACTCAATTCGTGAAAATGCCCGGCGTGCCCTCTTGCAGGCCCGATCCGACCCGCCTAAGGTCGGCCACTTGAGACTGAGGGGCTGGACTGGCAGATGTCGCAGTGGCTGGCAAAAATGGAACAGGCGCCCAGGGCCGGTATCTTCTGTCTGGTCGTGGTCTTCATGGGCCTGGCACTGGGGCACAGCCTGCTGGTATTGCAGCGCTATTTCACCGGGCCGCCGTCCTCGCTGGATACGGTTATTTCAATGGTGCTGGGTAGCGTGGGCGTCGCACTGGTCTGGCACGGCCTCAAGAAGGAAGAAAATCAGGCCACCTGGCTCGGTTATATCGGTGGCATCCTGATCTGGACCGGCTGGTTCGAATGGACCTGGGAATACTTCAGTTACTGGCTGGCCCTGCAACCGGTCATGGACGGTGACATACCGGTCTTAAGTCCGGGGCTGTTGATGATCCAGTCCACGGCCTTGATCGTGATCCTGCTGCTGATCATGTTCGGTGCCAATAAAGACACGCGCTGCCGCATGTTCATGTGGTTTCACCGGAATCTGCGTCTGCGTCCGGGCAAGATGACGGCCGGGTACAAGCGCCAGCACGCCCGCAACACGGCGCTGGAAACCATATTCCTCACCTGGTTCATCTATCTGTGCGCGATCATGATCAATGATCCGCGTCTCATCGGCTACGACAGCACAGCTGCGATGGTAATTACCGTCGGCTTCGTGGCCTGGGGCCTGTATCTGGTACCCAAACTGGCCGCCATTCGCGGGCTGGGTCCGGCTCTGCGCTATGCCATTCCAACCGGCAATATTCTCTGGCTGCCCACTGAGGCCTTTTCCCGCTGGGGTCTGTATCCGGAAGTCTGGATCAAGCCGATTGAGTACTCCTGGTTGATGGGGACTGCGCTCATTGCCTTCGTTGTAGCCGCTGTTGTTATTTTGCAAAGCCGAGGAGTGGTCGCCACCCAAAATGCATCGGGCTAGCGCCGAAGCGCGCTTTACGTCGCCAGATGCAAGTGGCTACTATCCAACGAATCAGCTGTCAACCGACCGTGGGGGCGGGGCACAGCATCACTGCCAGCTGTCCGGCTGGCGCAGAGTCAGGGGGATGTGCATGGGTACAGTGAAGCTCAGCGGCAGAAATGCTGCAATTCTGATCATGGGGGTGGGTCTGGCAGCATTCGCTGTGGACGCACTGGCGGTTGAAGAAATCGTCGTTACGACGCGCAAGCGCGAAGAGAATCTGCAGTCTGTACCAATCGCCGTTCAGGCGATTACCGCCGCTGACATCGAAGCGCGCGGTCTGGTCAGCCTGGACAAGGTCATTCAGCAGTCGTCCAGTGTGATTTTTGACCAGGGCTTCTCACCGCAGGACACGCGCATCACGATCCGTGGTCTCGCGCCAACGCGCGGTCGCCAGAACGTGGCCGTTTTACAGGATGGTGTGGACGTATCCAGCGAGGCAGGCGCGGTTACCGCCGGCGGCTCCCTGTTGATCAACCCGCGGCTCTTTGATCTGGAGCGCATCGAAATCGTCAAGGGCCCGCAGATTGCGCTCTATGGTCGATCGGCCTTTGCCGGCGCTATCAATTACATCACCCGTAAACCCGGCGATGAGTTTTACGCCAGGGTTGGCACGGACATCGGTTCATATGGGCAATTCGAGCTGTCCGGCAGCGTCGATGGCCCGCTCTCCGACACTGTTAGTGCCGGCATTTCCGGGATGGTTTGGAGCCGTGACGGATTCCACACCAACTCGTTGACCGGTCACAAGGTGGGTGATCTCGAGGGCACCAGCATTGCCGGTACAGGCGTTTGGAAAATAACCGAGCATCTGAAAGCCACTGCCCGCATTGAGAACCTCAATGACGAATTTGGTGTAACGCCCTACGCCAATATGCCGTTCAATACGACGTTTGCGGTGCCACAGACGGCGATTGACGGTGGTGTTACGACGGCCACCACCGTGCCCGGTGTATCCGGTGATGTCACCGATGGTGATGATCTGGTGCTGGCGATCAGTGAAGATCCGCGCACCTGCAATCCCAATGTTCCCAATGACGGCACCATCGGCTGCCGGGACTACGCCGGCAGCACGCGTGATGTCACCCGCGGTACGCTGGACATCGATTGGGATCTGGGGCCGGTCATCCTGTCGTCCCTGACACACTATGCCGATGCCCACATTACCCAGGCCGAGGGTTCCGAGGATGTCAGCGTCAGCGTGGCGCCGACGGGCGGAGAACTGTTCATCGATCAGGACACCACGTTGTTCAGCCAGGAAATTCGCCTGGCGTCCAACTCGCAAGGCCGCTGGAACTGGCTGGTGGGCGGTTTGATCTGGCAGGAGCGGCTCGATCTGGATGACGGGTCGATGACCTGCCTGAATTACACGGGCTTCCCGATTTTTGCGGCGGGACCGCAACCTTGTGGCCCGACCCTTGCCGCCATTCGCAGCAACGCCCCACTCGATGTGCCGGGGGACGGGCTGACTCCGCTCAATCCCGACAGGTGGATTCGCGATACCGACCACTGGTCCCTTTTTGGCCTGGTCGAGTGGCAGTTCCTGGATTCATGGAAGCTGACCCTTGAGGGCCGCTATTCCGACGAAGAAACCACCGCCAAGGGACCGGATCAGGACAACGGTATTTTTGACCCATCGGGCACTCTATGTACTTTCTTTGGCGCACCGCCATGTCCGCGGTCCGGTCCCGGAACTGACGCCGTGACGGGCATGACCACGGTGGCCAATGCCCGCGGCGGCACGGAAAGCGACAGCTTCTTTGCGCCGAAGGTCACGGTCACATGGACACCCGCTGACAACCAGATGTACTACTTCAGCTTTGCCGAATCGTTCAAACCGAAGGGAATCAGCACGCTGCTCGGCGGCACCGGTGGCTTTTATGACACGGAATGCGGTGTGCCCGGTGGCCGCAATCCGGATTGCACCGATCCGATTGCCAATTTCCGGTTTGCGCAGGAGAAACTCGACAACTACGAACTGGGCGCCAAGACATCCTGGCTGGATAACCGGCTGCGGTTGAATGGTTCCGTGTTCTTCGAGGACTTCAAGAACAAGCAGGTGTCTACCCAGGTCGAAGATCCTGACACCGGCATCCTGTCACCGCGTATCGTGAATGCCGGCGCAGCCGAAGTGTGGGGTGCGGACCTGGAGGCCACCTGGTTTGCTACGGACAACCTGACGATGAGCCTCAACTACACCTGGCTGGATACCGAGTACACCAGGTACCAGACCTTCACGACCGGTTCCGGCACCATCGCTTATGTGGGCAACTGCACGGTGACAGTCGTTGCCGGGCGCACGGGGTGTGTAGTCGACTACTCAGGGAACGAACTGGAAGGCGCGCCGAACAACTCCGCCGTGGGCAATGTCCGCTGGCAGGCTGGTCTGGCAGGTTCAACCGACTATTTCCTGGAAAGCACCATCAAGTACCAGGACGATCGCTATGTCAGCGACAAGAACCAGCTCGTGTTTCCCAGCTATGTTCTGTTCGACTTCCGCGTGGGCATCACCAATGCCAACTGGGACATCATCGCTTACGTCGATAACGCCTTCGACGACGACACTGTCAAGACGGGATTCGAGGATGGCAGTATCCCGACGTTCTTCCAGACGGGTGGTTTCTTCAACAAAGGCACAGTGATTCTGCCGGATCCTCGCACCTACGGCCTGCGGGTGAATTACCACTTCGGCAAGTAGCTCGCGAATGTTTGCATCAGGGCCGCGGGACGGGGATCCGTCCCGCGGCCTTAATTTTGTGTGCAGACCAGGATTTGCCGGGCCGTAATGGAGCCGATGAGCAGTTTGTTGCCGTAGGTCACGCCGACGCTGCCGGCGGATATTTCGTTACCGTCGTTCAGATAGATCTCATCAATCACGGGATTGCCGCCGGCGTCCGGAATGACCCGGAAGATTTGCGTGGGTGAGGGCGACCCGTTGATAAAGTGCTGGATGAGCTTCAGCGTGTTGACGTGTCCGGCGACGGTGAGGCTGCCATCCGCCGCAACATCGACGTTGTCCGGTGAGGTGGGCAGCGCAATGCGCTCCGTTTCCCGTACCGAGCCGTCATCCGGATTCCGGGCCAGCACCCGCAGGCGCTGTCCGGCTGTTTCCGCCACATAGAGCGTGCGACCGTCGGCCGACACATTGATGCCGCCACCGGCCGCGATGTCGTCCAGGACGACCCGCGCGCTGTTTCCGTCAAAGTAGGTTAGCGGCGACCCGCCGATGCCCAGCTGCTGCAAAGCTGCCGCCAGGCCACCTGCCAGAACCTTGTCGTTGGCGACGTAGAACTGCCGGGGCCCGACTGCCGCGAGGTCGTTCGGGGAATTGAAGAGTGGGCTGCTGAATGTTTCCCGGTGCCGGAACTGTCCAGGCGAAACCTCGTCGAAAACCTCCACCAGTTCCAGCTCCCGTCCACGGTTGACCGGATGATTGATTACGAAGAGGCTGCGTTTGCCGTTCGGGTCTGTGTACAGGCTCAAGCCGTGCGGTCGCAGATGATCCGGTTTGTCGATCAACGCCACTTCCGCAACCAGCGGCTGGCGGTTAAGGTCGATGCGCAATATGGTGCCCTGGACATTGCTGCCGTCGCCCTTTACCAGTGCCTGGCGGTCCAGGTAGGAGAGATAGACCAGGCCATTCTCGCGGTCCACGGCCATATCCTCGGCGCTCGCGTCCAGGGGCAAGGCATCGCATTGGCCAGCGAAGTGCGGATCGACTTGCCGGAATGCGCCACCCCGGTACAGTACGTAGATAATGCTGACCGCGGCGACCAGCACCAGTACGCCGATAAGCTTCAGCAGTTGTTTCAGGAGACGCATGATTGAACTGGTCCTGCCAGGCAGAGGTACTGACTCTGTTTTATTCATGCTGGATGGTCAACAGTCACCCCGGGTATTGCGGCCAGCCAAATCACCAGATGGATAGCGGTGCACCACCATTAGGCGAGAGGGGCAGTCCTTGCCACACTCGCAGTCCGGCAAATTCCGGGGCCGCCAGCGATAGTCGATGACCTCAGCCGAACCACGCGCTTCAGGAAGCAGGCCCGGCGCCGCTATTGCCGAAGTGGGGCTGTATCGGGTTGGCCCGCTGGTCATGCGCCCGGAAGTTACCCCGAAGAACGTCTGGACACTGTTCTTTGTGTCGTTCTTTGGCATTGCCATGATGAACACCGTCGGGGTGATGCAACCCTATGTGTTCACCGAGATTCTGAACATTCCGCCGGATGAGCAGGGATCTCTGGCTGGTAACCTGACCGTTTTGCAGGAAATCGTCGCATTGGTCCTGCTGGGGCCTGCCGGGGCGCTATCTGATCGCGTAGGTCGGAAGCCTATCTTCGGTACCGGGTTTCTGCTGCTCGGCCTGGGCTATTGCCTGTATCCCCTGGCGAGTTCGGAGTTGGGAGCTGGCATTTTTCCGCTTGTTTGTGGCCTCTGGCGTGTCCTGCGTCAATGTGATGCTGGTGTCGGTTGCCAACGACTATCCGGTTGAAAATCACGCGCGAAGATGATCGCTGCCGTGTTCATATTCAACGGTCTTGGCATCGCGTCACTGCCGCGGCTGATTGGCGGATTGCCCAATCGTTTCATGGAATACGGCATCGACCCGGTTCTGGGCCGGGCGCTTTGCTTTCTGGTGTGTCACGGCGCTATGTGTATTTTTGGCTATGGCACTGTTCTGGGGTCTGCGCTCGGGCGCCCCGGCGCAGAGCAGCAAGCGGGAGCCCCTGCTGGCAACGCTCAAGATCGGGCTGGCGGCCGGCCGTAATCCCCGCGTGGCGCTGGCCTATACGGCCGGTCTGGTGTCCCGGGCGGACCTGGCCGTGGTCAGCACGTTCCTTACCCTGTGGCTGGTCCAGGAGGGAATCGCGCAGGGATTGACGACGGGTGAGGCGCTCAAGAGAGCAACGCTCTTCTACGTGATCATCCAGGCGATGGCGGTTCCCTGGGCGCCTGTCTTCGGCTGGATTCTCGACCGCGTGGACCGCGTCGCCGGACTGGCTGGTGCAATGATCCTTGCTGGCATTGGCTACGCCTCACTGGGTATGCTGAAGGACCCGTTGGGCAACGGCATGTACATTGGCGGCCTCGTCGGCATGGGAGAGATGGCGGCGAATATTTCCGCTACGTCACTCATCGGCAAGGAAGCGCCTGACCGGGGTCGTGCGGTGCTCGCCTGCGCAGCCTCTCCGGCGCGCGGGCATCATGCTGGTGGCAAAGGCGGTGGGTGGCTGTTTGACAACTGGCGTCCGGTTGGCCCCTTCGTGCTGATGGCTGTTGCCAATTGCGTGATGTTCACGTTGGCCACAGTCACGCACTTGCCACGCCGCGCGGCGGGCACCGTTGAACCGCCGGCCACAGTGTCAACGGGCACCGACGGCGGTTGATAATATCCTTACATCCGGGTTCTGAATCGGAGCTGAAACATGCCAACACACGCCGAGATCTGCTGAATTCCTTCGCCACCGTCGGTCCTCTGGGGGCCATGTCGCTGGGCATGCTCCAATCGGGCTCGGCTCTGGCTGCAACAGGGACAGACAAATTCCGTGGCTTCAACACCAGCCGCTATGGCAAAGGCCCGGCTCTGGAAGGCCCCTATATCAACCTGGGCACCGGCAAGGGCAACAAGCTGGCTTACGCCCGAATCCAGGGCGATCTGGACAACAGCAAGGAAATTCTTCTGGTTCAAGGGCTATTGTTCCGGCGTTCGTCCCGGCAAACGCATCGATGACTTGTGCGGCGCCGAGGGCTTCGGAGTTATACGGTTAAACACCTTGCCGGATGGTTCAATCCAGCGGATGTGCCGCGAAATCATTGTTTATACGGACCTCCGTAGCGGCGAGGTTCTGGAGGAGTGGAAGAACCCCTACCTCAATGAAACTGTAAAGGTCGTGCACGTAGCCAACGACCCGTTCAATTACATGATCGAGGATTATTTCCGGCACCCCCAGCTTCGGCGGACTCAACAAGAGAAAGCGCCACCGCGCATACCCTTCATCCCGCCCCTGGTACCAGCATGGTGCATGGCTGGAAATGGAAATGCACATTCACCTGATCTATCCCAGTGCGTTGCAGCCGGACAAATGGCCGCGTGAATCCGCTGGCAAGTTCGCCCAGGTTTCCGAGTTCTTTGCTCATCAGCGTCAAAGCCGAAGACATGCAGAACGAGAAACTTAATACTGTTGATTACCGTGGCACCTGGAATCGCATTACGCCGTGGCTGCCATGGATGTTGATGGGTCAGATGCCAGGTCACATCACCTACAGCTGCTTCATGGGGACCTGTGACAGCCCCGACCAGGTTTTGCATCGGTCGGTTGTCGATTACGCGGAAAAGAACTACAAAAAGTTCTTCACGGCACCCACCGAGTTCCACGGGTTCGGAAAGTCTTTCCAGCCTGGAGAACTACGCAAATACCCAGAAACCGCAGCCGCCCAAGGCACCACCAAAGACGCCCTGATCCAGGAGCCCGGGACGTGCCCGGCTGACCGCCGGTAGGCGGTCAGCCGGACAATTGGCCCCGGTAGGGCTTTCGTGCCTGCCAGCAGAACCGGACAATGACTCCGGTTCTCCGAAGGTTGAGTTTTTATGCCCACGAAATTCGGCGACCGCCTGATGTATATCGGCGGGAAGTTTGTTCGCGGCAGCAGTGGTCAGTGGATCGAGTCGGTGAATCCGGGCACGGAAGAAGTGCACGGCCGGATACCGGTGGCTACGGCCAGGGATGTGGACGCTGCCGTCGTCGCGGCGGAGGCTGCCCAG
Organism: Gammaproteobacteria bacterium; assembly: GCA_041396045.1. Lineage (GTDB taxonomy): Bacteria > Pseudomonadota > Gammaproteobacteria > Steroidobacterales > SHZI01. The sequence continues at coordinate 45,884 of JAWKZI010000005.1, forward strand.
CCGGGCTGGGCAGGCCTGTCGATCTGGGAACGGCGGGACATGTTGCGCAATCTGGCTGCCGGAATACGCGCTCGTGCCGCTGAAGTGCTGCCCATGGAGGCTGCAGATACCGGCAATACCATTGCAAGCCTCGGTCACGATATTGAAGTAGCTGCCAACTATATCGACCTCTTCTCGGGGTTCGGTACGGAAATGAAGGGTGACAGTGTTCCGGCAACCAGTGACGGCATTCACTTTTCGATCCGCGAACCCTATGGCGTGGTCGCGCGCATCGTGCCGTTCAATCACCCGTTTCTCTTCGCCGGTGCGCATCTCGCTGCACCGCTAATGGCCGGTAATACGGTGATCATCAAGACGCCGGAGACCAGTCCGTTGTCCGGCACGATCATGGGGGAGATCTGTCGTGACGTGCTGCCTGCCGGCGTGGTGAACATCCTGCATGGTGCGGGTCTGCCGACTGGTGACGCCATCGTTCGCCACCCGCGTATCTGGCGCATCGGCTTTACGGGCTCGGTACAGACGGGTCTCGCAATCCAGCGCTCAGCGGCGGAGGTTGCCGTGAAGCACATTTCGCTGGAACTCGGCGGCAAGAATCCGATGATCGTCTGTCCGGATGCCGATCCGGAGACAGTGGCCAGGGCGGCCGTAATCGGCATGAATTTCGCGTGGGCAGGACAGTCCTGCGGCTCCAACAGTCGCCTGCTGATTCACGAGTCACTGTACGACGAGGTGGCAGAACGCATAGTGGACCAGGTGGCGAAAATCCGCGTTGGCGATGCACTGGATCCGACGTCAGAGATGGGGCCGGTAAACTCGGCAGCACACTATCAGCGAGTGTTGTCGTTCGTGGAATCTGCACGATCTGATGGCGCGAAGCTGCTCACGGGCGGTGAACGTCCCGGAGGTGAGGCATTTAGTCGCGGCTACTGGTTGCGGCCAACCGTGTATGGTGCGGTCACAATGAACATGCGGGTGGCGCGTGAGGAAGTTTTCGGACCGATCCTGTCGCTACTGAAGTGGAAAACGCAGGAAGAAGCAATCGCGATGGCAAATGGGACAGAATACGGGCTAGCATCCGGGGTCTGGACGCATGATCTGAAGACCGCCATGGATTTTGCACGGGCCTTGCAGTCCGGATTCGTGTGGATCAACACTACCGCCCGTCATTTTGTCGGCATGCCGTTTGGCGGCTGGAAGAACAGCGGCCTGGGCCGCGAAGAGTGCCTGGAAGAACTCCTGAGCTACACACACAACAAGGCCATTCACGTCTTTGTCTAGAAACTCTGAAACAAGCAGCGCCGCTGGCGCAGAAGCCCTGGAAGGTCCAGGTGGCAAATTTGGCTGGGTACGGCTGGCACCCGGCGTTTCCCACTGGAACATGTGGGTCTTTCTCTATGCTTCGTTTGCCACGATCGGCCTGCTGACCTTTGTAACTGTCGGCACTCCGTATGTGCTGACAGCCAACCTCGGTGTACCAATCGGCGAACAGGGCACCGTGGTGGGTGACCTGACGCTGTGGAGCGAAGTGGCGCTGTTGATGGTGTTTGGCCCGGTCGGTGTGCTTGCCGATCGCATCGGCCGGCGTGGCGTCTATGTCATTGGCTTGACGGTGATGGGCCTGGCTTACGCACTGTATCCCTTTGCGTCGTCGATTCCCGAATTGACCGTATATCGCATGATTTATGCTGCCGGCGTGGCGGCGGCGACCGGGATGCTGGGCACGCTGGTCGCTGACTATCCCTACAATCCCGACCGCGGCAAGATGGTGGCGCTTGGCGGCACGCTGAATGGCCTCGGTGTGATCTGCGTGGTCGTAGTCCTGGGCGGCCTGATGAAGTCCTTCGTTGCCGGCGGTGCTGATGCACTGGATGCCGGGCGGTTGGCTCACTTCGCGATAGCCGGGCTCTGTCTGTTGTCTGCGGTTATCGTCGCAATTGGCGTTCGCAAGGGTACGCCGGCCCCCCGTGAAATGCGGCCACCCGTACGGGAACTGGTTAGCAGCATATTTCTGGAGGTGCGAAATCCGCGTATCGCCCTCGCGTTTGCCTGTGCATTCATCGCTCGCGCAGACCTGGTGATTCTGGGTACCTTCAGCACCCTGTGGGGCACGACCGCTGCCCTGAACGACGGCATGGACATCTCGCATGCGGTCGCGACTTCGGCACGGATGACCTTTGGCACGGCGAGTCTTGCCGGCCTGATCTGGCTGCCGATCATGGGCATCATCCTGGACCGTATTAATCGGGTGACAGGTACTTTCCTGTGCATGTCACTCACGGCAATCGGCTTTCTGGCGACGCTGGCCATCGACGATCCGGTAGCCAGGGAAAGTCAGATCATCTGGGTTCTGGTTGGCATCGGCAATATCAGCGCGTTCATCGGTGCCATGACGCTGGTCAGCGCAGAAGCGCCGATCACGAAGCGCGGCGTGATCATCGGCATGTTCAATATCATGGGTGTGTTTGGCATCTTTATCTGCAGCGCCATCGGTGGCCGTTTGTTCGATGCCTGGAGTCCGGCAGGTCCGTTTGTGTTGATTGGTGCGTTGTCCGCGATTGTGGCAGTTGCTGCGCTATTGGTGCGGATATACGCTCCGGGCCCGGCTGTGGTTGGCAGGACCAAGAAAGCCTCCATCGGACACTAGCGCACGAGCTTCGCCGCCGCAGAAGCGGCTTCAGCTACGCGAGTCTGGTAGCACTCCGTAGCCCGCGCGACGGTGAGCAAGGGTATATCGCGGGACGTTCGTTACGGCCGTCCATCGCCTTCACTCACTTGACTCAGTCTGGCGGCGGGCTTTCCTGCCCGCCTGGACTTCGACACCCGCGCTACACCCTTGCTCACCGTCGCGCTGCACTTGTAGTCGCAGCTCAGAGTGGTGGGCCACGGAGTACACCACACCACAAATCACTGCCCTGTCGGAAGGGGCGCTTTATGCGCCGACCTGGAATCCGGCTGCCGTGATGGCCTTCGCCAGCGCGTCCTGCTGGATCAGCGCCGGGTCGAATTCCACGGATACCTTGCAGGCATTGCGGTCGGCGGTTGCCGACTTGACGCCCTCGTGGCTGGTCAGTGCATTCTGAACGCTGCGCTCACAGCCACCGCAGGTCATGCCCTGCACATTAAATTCTGCCTTCATCACCTTTAGACCTCCGGTCAATTATTGAATGGATTGCCTGTAGAAAGTTGTTACCGACATCAGTGGATTTTTGGCTTCCACCGACGCAAGAACAACGAGTTTGTCACGACACTGACGCTACTCATCGCCATTGCCGCACCCGCCAGCGCCGGGCTCAGAAAGCCGAAGGCAGCCAGTGGAATACCAATAATATTGTAGATGAAGGCCCAGAACAGGTTCTGCTTGATCTTGCGGAAGGTGGCGCGGCTGGCCTGAATGGCGCCGGCGACCAGACGCGGATCCGGGCGCATCAGCGTTATGCCGGCAGTTTCCATGGCGATGTCGGTGCCGGTGCCCATGGCAATGCCGACGTCAGCGGCCGCCAGGGCCGGCGCATCATTGATGCCGTCGCCAATCATGCCGACCACACGGCCGGCCTTGCGCAGTTCGTTGACGGTCTCTGCCTTGCCTTCCGGCCGAACTGCGCCGCGGGCTTCGTCCAGACCGGCCTCCCGACCTACCGCGGCAGCAACCAGTTCAGCATCGCCGGACAACATTAATGTACGCACCTTCATGCGCTTGAGTTCTGAAATTGCTTGCAGCGCTTCCGGACGCAGCGGGTCGGCAATCGCCAGTACGCCGAGGACGCCGTCCTTGTCGGCAACGTATACCGCTGTGCGGCCCTGCTGTTCCCAATCGTGGATGTGGTCAGCGGCTGTACCCGTATCGATGCCGAGTTCGGCCATCAGCGCGGTGTTGCCTATATGTATTTCACGACCGTCCACGGTTCCGCTGACGCCACGACCAGTATGGCTGCGGAAGTCTGTCACGACGCTTTGCGATAGCTGTCGTTCCCTGGCTGCAGTCAGCACCGCTTTGGCCAGCGGGTGCTCGCTACCGTGCTGCACAGAGGCGGCCAGTTGCAGTACCTGATCCTCGGTTCCCTGGAAAGCTGTCATTCCCACGAGCGTCGGTTTGCCTTCGGTCAGCGTGCCGGTTTTGTCGAACACAATGGTGTTGAGCCGATGGGCACGCTCCAGCGATTCAACATCCTTGATCAGGATGCCGGACCGGGCCGCGGCACCGGTACCCGTCATGATGGCTGTCGGCGTGGCCAGACCCAGTGCGCAGGGGCAGGCGATGACCAGCACGGCAACCGCAGACACAAAGGCCGGCTCGAAAGTGCCGAGGACGCCATAGGTGACGGCGAACGTAATGGCCGAGATGACGACCACGATCGGTACAAAGATTGCACTGACTTTGTCCACGAGGCGTTGCACCGGCGCCTTGCCGCCCTGGGCGTTTTCCACGAGCCGGATGATGCGCGCCAGTGTCGAGTCGGCACCAACTGCGGTTGCGCGAATGGCCAGAAGCCCCGTGCCATTGATGGCGCCACCGGTAACATGGCTGCCGGGTTGCTTGTCTACTGGCAGGCTCTCGCCGGTGATCAGCGATTCATCAAGCTCACTGCGCCCGGATTCCACCTCGCCATCCACCGGAATACGCTCACCGGGGCGGACGATGACGATATTGCCCGCGCTGACTTCGTTGATCGCGACTTCGTGCTCCGTGCCGTCGGCATGGCGAACGCGAGCAGTCTGCGGGCGCAGATCCATCAACTGCCGGATGGCAGCCGTGGTTCCGCGCTTCGCCCGGCTTTCCAGGAATTTGCCGAGCAGTACCAGCGTAATGATGATCACCGACGCTTCGAAATAGAGCTTGCCCCTGGCACCATCGAAACCAAGCGTGGCCAGCAGATAAACGCTGTAGCCGAAGGCGGCGCTGGTGCCCATTACGACGAGCACGTCCATGTTGCCGGAACGCGCCTTGATGGCCTTCCAGGCAGAACGATAGAAGCGTGCGCCGATAACAAACTGCACCGGAGCCGCCAGCAGCAGTTCAGTCCAGGCAGGCAGATGCCAGTGCTGGTTCATGTACATCGCCACCATCTGCAGCAGCAGCGGTGTGGCGAAAGCGGCAGAAATCAAGAGAATGATGAACTCCCGCTTGAGATGTGCTGCTTCGCGCTGGCGATGCTCTTCCTCAGCCTGTGCTTGTGAGGCCGCCGGCGATTCAATGCGGGCGTTGTAGCCAGCTTTGGTAACGGCCGCGGCCAGATCCGACAGTCGGGTAACGCCGGCAAGGCCGCGTACATCGGCTCGCTCGATGGCAAGATTCACATTGGCCTCTACAACGCCCGGGACCTTTTGCAGGGCCTTTTCAACCCGGGAGACGCAGGCACTGCAGGTCATTCCCTCGACCGGGAAGGCAAACTTCTCGGTAGGTACCTCAAAGCCGGCCTTGACGATGGCGTCGGCGATCGCGGGAACCTGCAACTCGGCAGCGTCGTAGCTGACATCGGCCCGCTCAATCGCAAAATTGACGTTGGCGGCATTGACGCCATGCACCAGCCCCAGGGCCTTCTCGAGTCGTGTGGCACAGGCGCTGCAGGTCATGCCGCGAACCGGCAGGTCGATATGGCTCAGTCCAGTGCCAGCAGGGCCACGGTCACGCGCTTTGGATTCGGGCATAACGCCGGCGGTTGCTTCTGCGGGAACTGAATTCATGGCTGGGTCCTTGTCGTCGCTGTGGTCATCAACCGTACATGGTAGCGCCGTCGGACAGAAGCGGGGCTGTCAATCGCGGGATGCGGCCAATAGCCTCACATTGGGCCGCAACTGACGGTTTTCAAGTACCGGCGAGTCACTTTAGCGCGATGGCAGTACCGTGCGGCGGCGCGGGCCCTGAAACAGGCTGATGAACTGCGTGAATACGCTATCGCCCAAGGTGCGGGAGCGCGCAATAAACTGTGGCGTTTCGGCCGCGATAGTCAAGGGGTCGATCGTGCCCTTCAGCGCAGCAAGTTCCCGCTTGTTGGCCGGCGCCTTCAGCCAGCGATCGATCATTGGCTGGTCCACCTCCAGATGAAACTGCAGCCCGTAGACGTTTCGACCGAAGCGGAATGCCTGGTGCGGGCAGGCGGCTGAGCTCGCCAGGTGAACAGCGCCGTCAGGAATGGCAAAGGTATCGCCGTGCCACTGGAAGATTTTCTCGGCGCTGGCGAAATGCCGGAACAGTGGATCGCGCCGCCCGTGATCGGTGGGAACAACGTCATACCAGCCGATCTCCTTGCCGGGATTACGCGATACGGGTGCGCCAAGTGCGCGGGCCAGGAGTTGTGCGCCCAGGCAGATGCCTAGCACGGGCTTGCCATCTCGAACGGCAGCCTGAATTGCCGTGACTTCAATTGCCAGGTGGCGATGACGGGTGACATGGTCGCAATTCATCGGCCCGCCGAGAACGATCAGGCCATCGTAGGCATCCATATCGGGGACAGCATCCGGATGACGACCGAAATTGACATAACGGATGCGGAAGCCGGCATCGCGCAGCAGAGGATCCAGCGTGCCAAGGATTTCGTGAGGAACGTGCTGGAAGACGAGGAGGCGACGCATACGGCGGACTCCGGGCTTTTTCCGCGTGTCTAGCGATTGTCCAGGCGGTTGTAGTCGAGGAGGCCGGATTCCACTGGCTGGGTGCTGGCGTAGTAGTCGAGCAACCAGTCACTGTAGGCCCAGAATTGCGGATTGGTTCGCCGGACGCCAAAGTCATCGAGCAGATGACGAAAGTCAGCTTCACTGGCCAGGCTGGCCATGGCCGCAGTGAGTGCCGGCAGTTTGCCGGCAGGAACTTCCAGCATCACATTGGGATAGGAACCGGCGAAGCCCGGAATGACCGATAGCGTCTGCTCTTTGGGTATCAAGCGCTTCTTTTCGCCGAACAGCGATGCCACATTGGTGTGCGCGATGTTGTTCACCAGACTGTAGACCTTGCCATCGCTGCGCAGCAGTGCCAGTTCGGGAAACCACTCCAGGGCGCTGCCCCGCACGGCAGCCAGGTCCTGTATCGCCGTCTGTGCCGAAGCTTGTCGCGTAGATGGGCTTGCAGACTGATAAACGGGATCGGGCGCGATTACCTTCGGACCCAGGCGTGCTTCAAGCAAACTGAAGAATTCCATGAACGGGTCATCCGTCCTGTAGGCAATGCCCGAGGCGTCGGCCGATATGGTCTGCAACGCATTGGCGTAATCGGCAACATGGGAGGTCGCATCCCGATACCAGTTGCTCAGGGTCGCCTGGGCGACGTCGTCGGGCAGAAAGGCCAGAAAGTTCATCTCGCCTTCCATGCGCAGAAAGTCCATGTACAGCCTGCTCAGCAACTGGTGTCCGACATTGCCGTAAACATCGAAGTCCGCCACCAGCAGGTAGTGAATGCGCTCGAGCAGGGGGTAGCCAATCAACCAGGCAGTCTGCGGCCGGCCACCGCGCAGGCCCTTCAGGACGGCGGCACTGTCGTAGTGTCTGAACACGGTCAATGCAGCGTTCTGGTTATTCCCGTCGCCATCCCAGACCAGATCCAGCGTGATGGGATTGGTCTCGTTCAGGCGCTTGCCCAGATACGTGGCCTTGGCCTCCAGATAGCCCTTCTGCAGTTTCGAATATTTGAGCCAGGCGGACAGGGGCCGCAAGGTGCTGCCTTCCTCCGCTGGCAGACGCAGGAAGTCCGCCATATCGGCGAGCTGCTCGTTGCCAGCCCTGGCGGTTGGAGAATCCGGATTGGCAAACACGACCCAGAAATGATCGGTAATTACGTTCAGCGAGACCTGGCCACGACAGACCGGACCCTTGATGAAACCCATGATGGTGAATTCCGCTTCGTCGAGCATGAACCGGTATCGACTGTCTGCCGGAATTTCACGAAAGATGACGAAGGGATTGGCGGCAGAGTCGCCGTAGCCTGGCAGGGTGGTGACCCTGTAGTCGCGATCCAGAAACAGGGTGTTCCAACGCTTCATGCGCGTCGTGTCCAGCGCATAGGGCATGTGGTTCTTTTCGGTGATTGTTTCCTCAACCTTGCGCAGGCGGTAGTAGAACGGCTCCGGTCCCGGGTCGTCGTACGGGCGCCGTGTGGCGATTTCACGCAGTGGCTCGCCAGGCGGGGTCATGGAACGCACCAGCCGGAAGAAGTGCTGGCTTCCGGCTTGCGGAAAATGCAGGTGGGCGAGAAAGAGATGCTCGTAGATATACCGGTTCGCGAGCCGGCCCTTGGACGTTTCGTTGTTGAAGAAGGTCTCCCAGGTGACGATCTGCTGTACTTCCTCAGGGGTTGGTCCGGGTGCCGGGCTGCTCCTGGCGCCTTGGGCCAGCCAGGCTTCCAGTGTGGCAAACTCCTGCGTGCTGAGCGCCGGCAGGCCGTAGGGCATCCCCCATAACGGGTACTTGCGCTCGTAAGCATCCATGTCGTCGATCTGTGGGCACTGCTGTTTGCGATCCAGTGCAAAATCGTAGCTGTCCGGCAGGATCGGGCTGGACGGCGGCGGCGCAGCTTGCTTCAGGTTCAGCAACCGATAAAGGACGCCCCCGCGCGCATTCGCCGCCGGGGTCTGTTCCCGTTCGTTCAATACCGGATAGAAGCCTTTGTCGCGCCAGTCGGCCGTCGTTTGGCCGTCGATGAACAGGCGGGTCGGGAAGGCAGCCCGCAATCGACCGCCGTCGTACACCTTGGTGGCGTTCGCGCCGCGATCGATACCCTCTGGTGCAGTCAGCTTCAACTGGCAGGGTGCGTCGTAGCACGCATGGCAGACCACGCAGCGCCGGTCCAGGAGATCTTTCACGTCGCCGTGGTAGTCGATCTGGCCCGCAGTCGCCGTGCTATCGGTCAGCGTACGGTCCTGGACCGTTGGTGCGCCGAACTGCTGATCGAGTTGATAGGTGGTGTAGGCGGCGCAACCGCCCAGAATGACCATGAGAGCTGCCAGGCTGGCTCGAACGCAGTTTCATGGTCGGCTTCCCCGTCATACCGGAGCGTGCATTTTGTCAGAATTGGCGCGATGCCGGGCTGTTTCTCCATTCCGTCATCAGGGCCGTCCATTTGCTGCGTGCGGCAATCAGGTGACGTTCTTTCACATGGCCATAGCCGCGAATGTCTTCCGGGATGCTGGCTATGCGGACGGCAAGCGGCAGATTATCGGCACGCAGTCCGGTCAGCAGTTCACTGATGCAGTCCTGGTATTCCCCGATCAATGCGCGCTCGGTCCTGCGCTCTGCGGTACGTCCGAAGGGATCCGAATGCAGTACCGCGCAAACCTTGGAGGCGTGAGAGTATCCGGAAGGCCACGCGCACCCAGGGGCCGAACGGACGCTTGGCAAGTTCGCCCCGGCTGTTGCGCCTGGCCAGCAGGGGCGGTGCCAGATAGTGCACGATCCGGTAGTCGCCATCGAACTGCGCGGCGACCTGCCGGGTAAATTCCGGATCGGTGTGCAGGCGGGCTACTTCGTATTCGTCCTTGTAGGCCATCAACTTGAAAAGGTATCGCGCCACTGCCTGACTTAGTGCAGTACCCATCGCCAGCGGTGCTTCGGCCTCACGCACCTGTTGCACAAACGTTTCGTATGCCGTTGCCCAGGCAGTGTCCTGGTAGGCAGTCAGATAGGCGATGCGGTCTGCCACCATCGATTCCAGCGTATCCGGCTTCGTGGCGGAAACTGCTGGTGAAGTACCAAGCCGCGCCATGATCCCGGGCAGATCATGGGCGCAGGCGCGTCCCCAGTCGAAGGCGGCCTGGTTGGTCTGCACATCCGTATCGTTGAGTTCAATTGCTTGCAGCAGCGATTCACGGCGCAGAGGTATACGGCCTTTCTGCCAGGCAAAGCCCAGAATCAGCAGGCTGCTGTAGATGGAATTGCCGAACAGACGCATTGCAATTCCATCGGCATCCAGCTTTGCCACTGGCGCTTCGTTCTGCGATTCCTGTTTGCCATGGACGCTGGCAGCACGGTAGATGGCGGCCTCGCACGCTGCCGCCGGAAATTGCCAGTCGGGGTTCTGCACGAAACCAGCCGTCGGTGAGCCGTGATTGTTCAGGACCACGAAGGTACGACCGGGTTGCATCAGTGCCAGTGTGCTGCGGTCCGCAGTAACGATGGCATCACAACCAACGACCAGGTCGGCTTTCGCGGTATCCACCCTGGTCGAGAATATGGCGTCCTGCCGGTTGGCGATCTGCACATGACTCCAGGTCGCTCCGCCTTTTTGCGCGAGGCCGGCCGCGTCCTGCGTGACTACACCTTTACCCTCCAGGTGCGCAGCCATGCCCAGCAACTGGCCAGCCGTGATGATGCCGGTGCCGCCAATGCCTGCAATGACGATGCCCACGGTGTGTTCTGCATCGGGCAGGCGCGGCAGCGGCACGGTTGGCGCCGGTTCAAGCCCGCCATTCCGATCGATACCTGTACGCGGCTTGCGTCGGGTGCCACCCTCCACCGTAATGAAGCTCGGGCAAAAGCCCTTCAGGCAGGAATAGTCAAAATTGCAGGTGCTCTGATTGATGCGTCGCTTGCGGCCATAGGGCGTTTCGACGGGTTCAACGGACAGACAGTTGCTCTGAACGGAGCAGTCTCCGCAACCTTCACAGACCAGTTCATTGATAAGCACAGTACGTGCAGGTGCTGGTAGCGTGCCGCGCTTTCGTTGTCGACGTTTTTCGGTTGCGCAGGTCTGATCGTAGATGATGACCGTACAGCCGGGAATCTGGCGCAGATCGCGCTGGATGTCGTCCAGCTCATCCCGGTGGCGAACCGTGGTGCCGGGCGCCAGCGCGGCGCCGTGTTGATACTTTTCAGGTTCATCGCTGACCACCACGAGACGACGTACACCCTCGGCCTTGAGTTCGTGCGTCATGGCCGGCACGTGCATGTTGCCTTCCACTGGCTGGCCGCCGGTCATCGCGACCGCATCGTTGAACAGGATCTTGTAGGTGATGTTTACGCCGGCTGCGATGGCCTGGCGAATTGCCAGCAACCCGGAATGGAAGTAGGTGCCGTCGCCCAGATTGGCGAAGATGTGCTTCTCCGTGGTGAACGGCGCCTGCCCGACCCAGCTCACACCTTCGCCGCCCATCTGGCTGAAGGTGCTGGTGCTGCGATCCATCCACAATGTCATGTAGTGGCAGCCGATGCCGGCCACCGCACGGGAGCCTTCCGGAACGCGGGTGCTGGTGTTGTGCGGACAGCCGCTGCAGTACCACGGCGGACGGTCCGGCAGGGGCGAGGTCGTGCCGCTCGCGGTTAGCTGTCCGGCATCGAGACGGCGCTCCGCCCAGTCGATGGTATCCAGACGTGCTTTCATCCGGGCGGCGATGTCGGCACTGACGCCGAGCTTCATCAAACGGCCGGCGATGGCTTTCGCAATGATGGCTGGCGTCAGGTCCGCCTTTGCCTGCAGCAGCCAGTTGTCGCTGGGGTTGGGGTGGCTCCATTCACCGCCGGTTGCATCGCCCCGGGGCTCGTCGAACTTGCCAAGCACATTGGGTCGTACGTCGGCACGCCAGTTATAGAGTTCTTCCTTGAGCTGATATTCCAGCATCTGGCGCTTTTCCTCGACGACGAGGATTTCCTGGAGTCCCTGTGCAAAGTCCCGGGTGATGGTCGCTTCCAGCGGCCACACGACATTGACCTTGTGCAGCCGAATCCCCAGGGATCGGCAAGTCGGGTCGTCGAGGCCGAGATCTGCCAGCGCCTGACGAGTGTCGTTGAAGCTTTTGCCGCTGGCCATGATCCCGAAGCGGTCGTCGTTGGTCTGAATGACGTTGTAGTTCAGCCGGTTCGCCCGCACGTAAGCAATGGCGGCGTACCACTTGTAGTCCATCAGCCGCGCTTCCTGTTGCAACGGCGGGTCCGGCCAGCGGATGTGCAGCCCACCCGGTGGCATTGCAAAGTCTTCCGGCAGCACGATGCGAACCCGGTCCGGATCGATCTCCACGGTGGACGAACTTTCCACCACTTCCTGAATCGTCTTCATCGCGCTCCACACACCGGCAAAGCGGCTCAGCGCAATGGCGTGGAGGCCCATGTCGAGAATGTCCTGGGCGCTGGATGGGAAAAATACCGGCAGGCCGCAGGCTTTGAAAATGTGGTCACTCTGATGAGGGGCCGTGCTGCTCTTTGCCACATGGTCATCGCCAGCCACAGCGATTACGCCGCCATGCTGCGCGGTACCGGCCAGGTTGGCATGTTTGAATACGTCGGCACAGCGGTCTACGCCGGGGCCCTTGCCGTACCAGATGCTGAACACGCCATCGTATTTGCGGCTCTGCGGATAGAGATCCAGTTGCTGGGTTCCCCACACGGCAGTTGCCGCCAGTTCTTCATTGACGCCGGGCTGAAAGACGATCTGGCGCGTTGCCAGAAAGCGGCTGGCTCGCCACAGAGCCTGATCGTAGCCGCCGAGCGGGCTGCCCCGGTAGCCGCTGATGAATCCGGCCGTGTTCAAGCCGGCTGCCTGATCGCGGACCCGCTGCAACATCGGCAGCTGAACCAATGCCTGTACGCCACTCATGAAAGCACGACCGCGTTCGAGCGCGTACTTGTCGTCCAGCGTGACGGTATCGACGGACGTCAATGGATTATGTGCCGGACCTTCGCTGGTGGCGTCATTGCTCATGGTGTGCCACTTCGCATCGTGCAAGGAAGTCCCGGGGACCAGATTCAGGATTGGGGATTTTTGACCGCTGCGTTTTCGGCAACGCGTCCTTCAACAAACTCCGGTGCCATCAAGCCGGGCTCAGACGCGGTTCGATGACTGCGTTTGGCGCGGATGGCGTTGACGAGCTCCAGTGCCGTATGTTCAGTGGGTGGCAGACAGGCATCGCTTGAGTGGAGCGGTACGACGCGCTGGCCCCAACGAACCAGGTGCGCGCAGAGGGTCAGCCCACCGCCGAATCCGGGCATCAGCAGCGTAGAGCCGGGATGCACGCGGCCTGCCTCCAACGCTTCGACCAGCGCAACCGGCACGGTGGCAGCCGACATGTTTCCGTAGCGTTCGAGCGTCAAGTACACCTTGCTCATTGGCACTTTCACCGATCGGGCAACCGATTCGATAATGCGCAGATTGGCCTGGTGAGGCACGACGAGATCAATGTCGTCGGCACCGATGCCTGCCTTGGCCAGAACTTTGGCGGATGCCTCGGCCATGCCACGTACCGCCCGCCTGAAAATCTCCTGTCCGTCGAAATCCCACAGCGTGTCGCCCAGGGAAACCCCACGGTTGGCATAGGTACAACCCATGCCGCGAACCCGAAGTATTTGGCGGGCGTCGGCGTAACAGCCAAGCTGATCGGCAATCAGGCCCGCTGGTTCATCCGTTGCTTCCAGAACAACGGCGGCGGCGCCGTCGCCAAACAGAACGGCAACGTTCCGGTTTTCCCAATCCATATACGGGGAAATCAGTTCCACCCCGATCACCAGCGCCCGGCGTATCGAGCCGCAACGGATCATGGCAGTGGCGCTGGATAGCCCGTACAGAAAACTGGTGCAGGCGGTGTTGATGTCCATTGCACCGGCATTGTCTGCGCCCAGTGCGACCTGTACGCCGGAGGCACAGTTCGGAACCTGCTCGTCGTTGCTGCAACTGCCGTAGACGATCAGGTCGAGCTCAGTGGCCTCGATGCCGGCACAGGCAAGGGCATGCGAACTGGCAACAGTGGCCAGGTCTATGGCCGATACGTGCGAGATGCGCCGCTCGCGCATCCCTGTTCGTGAAGTGATCCACTCATCGTTGGTGCTGAGAAACGTGGCAAGGTCCGCGTTGCTGAGGACCGCCGGTGGCATGCATTTGCCCCAGCCAGTGATAGCGGCATAGGTCATTGGGCGAGTGTACAGCCAATCGGCCTGGTCGTAGGGCCACTCGACAAATTGTGGTTGAAGCCGCTGCTATCGTTGATCCGGCGTGAGCCGGAAGGTGTCGGCGTCCTGCCAGGCGGGAAACTTCTGGCGGTAACGCGTCAGGGCGTCGTGGCTGAGTGCGACCGTGGCCTGGCCGGGCTCGGCGCCCAGGTCTGCCAGGCACTCACCCAGAAAGTCGTGGACGCTGCTGTCACCGGCATAGGCAATGCTGTTGCCATCGCTGCCGACGCGATTGACACCTGCCACGTAGCACTGGTTCTCGACGGCACGTGCCGGGAGCAGCGTGGTCCAGGCACTGCGTCGGGCAGCCGGCCAGTTGGCCACATATACAAGCAGATCGAATTCATTGATGCCGCGACTCCAGACCGGGAAACGCAAGTCGTAGCAGACCATCGGGCAGATTCGCCAGCCGTTCAGTTCGACGATCAGCCGTTGTTGTCCCGCTGTGTAATGGTGGTGTTCACCGGCCATCCGGAACAGATGACGCTTGTCGTAGTACTGGCACTGGCCATCGGGAGTGGCCCACAGGAAGCGATTGAAGTACTGGCCGCCATTGGCGATGTTCAGGCTGCCACACAGCGTCACACCACGTTCCCGCGCCAGGTCTGTCAGCCAGCGCACACTGGGCCCTGACATCGGCTCGGCGTAGGTGGCAGCGTCCATCGTGAAGCCAGTCGTGAACATCTCCGGCAGGATTGCCACATCAGTGTTGACCGGCAGGCTGTGTACCAGTTCGGCGAAATGCTCGCGATTAGCCGCCTGGTCATGCCAGGCGAGGCTGGTCTGCAACAGGGTAATGGTCAGATCTTGCACAGTATTTCCGCAGCACGTTCAAGGGTTTCCGAGTCTTTTGCAAAGCAAAAGCGCAAGCGGGGGGTGGCCGGCGGTGAGGCGCAGAACACCGAAACCGGGATGCTGGCGATCCCCGCATCCTGAGTCAGCCGGCGTGCATAGCTGACATCGCTCTCAGGGCTGATGCCACTGTAGTCCAACAGCTGAAAATAGGTACCCGCCGACGGTTTGAAACGAAAACGTGAGGGTTTTAGCAAAGCGCAGAACTGATCGCGTTTCGCCTGGTAGAACACCGGCAGCTCCCGATAGTGCTGCGGATCGCTTTCCAGAAAATCGGCAAGCGCCCACTGCATCGGCGTTACTACGCAGAACTGGACGAACTGATGAACACGGCGGAACTCCTGCATCAGGGCGGCCGGGGCGATGCAATATCCGATCTTCCAGCCGGTCGCGTGGTAGGTCTTGCCAAAAGACGACACCACGAAGCTGCGATCGGCCAGCTCCGGATAGCGCAGCAGACTCTCATGCCGGCATCCATCGTAGATTATGTGCTCGTAGACCTCGTCGCTGAGCACCAGCACGCGGGTGTCGCGAATCACTTCGGTCAGGCTGGCAATATCGTCCGCAGAGAGTACCGCGCCGGTCGGATTGTGGGGTGAGTTGAGAATCAGCAGGCGAGTGCGTGGCGTGATCGCGTCGCGGAGCTGGTCCCAGTCAACGCTGAATTCCGGTTCACGCAACGGAATATGTATGGCGCGGCCGCCAGCCAGCCGTATGGCCGCATCATAAGAATCGTAGGCCGGATCCAGGCACAGGACTTCGTCGCCGGGATGGACCACTGCCTCGATGGCGCAGAAAAGCGCCTCGGTAGCGCCTGAGGTCACCGTGACCTCGTTGGCCGGATTCACTGTTCGGCCATACATCTCGACCGTCTTTTTCGCGATCTGAACACAAAGCGCGGGCAGGCCACCCATCGGTGCGTACTGGTTGTGGCCGGCCTCGAGGTGGTAACAGACCCGTTCCAGCAAGGCGGCTGGTGCCGGAAAATCGGGAAAACCCTGGGACAGATTGATCGCGCCGTGACGTCCGGCGAGTTCGGACATGACCGTGAATATCGTGGTGCCGGCACCGGGAAGTTTGCTGGCTGGGAGCAGTTGTGCGGGCATCGATCCTCGAGTCTTCCATTAAAGTGCCGGCGACGGGAAATTGGCGTTTTGTTTGACTTGAGTCTGTCCTGCCGCCGATCATAGCCGCAACTCCGGCGCGGCAGCTCATTGACACCCATGAATTCAAGTACTGAATCGGCCTCTGCTGCAACACCAAAGACCAACTCGCAGGCGAGTGCTGCGAAGCCGGACAAAGCATCTCCCGGGTACTTCCCCACCGGGAACAGCACGCGAATGACCACTGTGCGCCGGCTGATTGAGCAGGTGGCGGCTTTCACGACCAGCGTACTGATCACCGGCGAGTCGGGTACCGGCAAGGAATGGGCGGCCCGCTACGTCCATTTACTGTCGCCACGGGCCGACCAGGCGTTTGTGCCGGTGAATTGTGGCGCCATTCCGGCAGACCTTCTGGAAAGTGAACTCTTCGGGCACGAGAAGGGCGCATTCACCGGTGCGATCTCCACCCGCATCGGGCGCTTTGAGGCAGCCGAGGGCGGTACGTTGTTCCTCGATGAAATTGGTGACATGAGCCTGCCCATGCAGGTCAAGCTGTTGCGCGTACTGCAGGAAAGAACTTATGAGCGGGTGGGCAGCAACCGGCCACGACAGTGCGATGTGCGCATCATTGCAGCAACCCACCGTAACCTCGAAGCGGCTATCAAGGACGGCAGCTTCAGGGAAGATCTCTACTACCGGTTGAATGTCTTTCCCATCGAGCTTCCGGCCCTGCGTGATCGTCTTGAGGATCTGTCCGAGTTAACGGGCAATATTCTCGAGAGGTGCCGTGCCGCCGGTTTGTCGCCAACGCAGATCACGCCTGGCGCGGTGCGCATTCTCAAGCACTACAGTTGGCCCGGCAACATCCGGGAACTGGCCAACCTGCTGGAGCGATTGTGTGTTTTACATCCCGACGGTGTGGTCGACATTGCCCAACTTCCCACGCGCTACACGGCCGCAGCGCCCCTGCGAGAGTCGGATCGTCAGGAAGTAGCGGCCACACAGGCATCGGGACCGCCGCCCCAGGATATCGAGCTGCCGACCGATGGTCTGCCGCTGAAGGATTACCTGGAGAAGATCGAGGTGGCGCTCATCCGTCGGGCCCTCCACGACACCAACGGCGTCATCGCCCATGCCGCGGAAAAGCTGCAGGTTCGACGTACGACGCTGGCGGAGAAGATGAAGCGCTACGGTCTGTAGCAGCGGCTTCAGCCGGCGAGAGCATATGTGTGTATGGCCCCCGCGTTCAGGCGGCCTCGATGGTGTCATAGCAGGTGTAGCGGTCGCGGCCGTTGCGCTTGGAGTGATATAGGGCGGAGTCGGCTGCTGCCAGCAATGCATTCGGGCTGTCGAAGGGATTCTGCGAATCGAGGGTGGCGATCCCCAGGGAAAGAGTGATTCCAATGGACGATCCGCTGGTGGTTTCCACTTTCCGTGCACGGACGCCCTCGCAAACCCGTGTGCCGACGCTGTCTGCCTGGGTAGCGTCCACGCCGGGCAGCAGCAGCACGAACTCATCGCCGCCGTAACGCGCGACGATATCGGTGTCGCGCAGCGTTTCACTCAGTAGTGCTGCCACTGCCACCAGCACCGCATCACCGGCCTGGTGCCCGAAGCCGTCGTTGACCTGTTTGAACCGGTCGATGTCGATGAAGACAATGGACAGTGGCCACGAGTGTTTGGCGGCGGTTTCAAACTCGCGCGCCAGCGATTCCTCGAAATAGCGGCGGTTGTGCGCGTTGGTCAGGGCATCGCGCACGTTCTCGGTCTTGAGTTCGGTGTTCTCCTCCTCAAGGCGGTTGGTGCGCCGCTGCAGATCCTGAGCCTCGTTGATCTGGTGCAGATTCCGCACCACCAGCGTTTCACGTGCCGCGTCGGTCATATCCTGAAGCTGGACGGCGTCATACAGATCCATCTGGAACAGTTCTTCGGCCACCGGCAGTTGTTCCCGCACCAGGTCGAACATCTCACCCAGCCGCGATGGTGCAATGCCCAGCTGCTGCTGAACCTGCTGCCCCACTCGTCGCAGGGCAACGGCATCGTCCCCGCCAAGCCATACGTCGCTGAGTTCGCCGGACAGCGCCACAGTACGCACAAACATCTTGTCGTTGCTGTCCAGCGCGATGCCGCCGGCATCGTGGCTGAACTTCACGGCCTGTACCAGTTTTGCCGGCATGTTCCAGATGGCGAGCAAGGCGGCGCCAATCGCGGGATGGTCGCTGCCGATACAATTCTGCTCGTGCTGGCAAATACGTGAGTGCTCAATCTTGAACGGTGATATTCCGTCGTAAACCTCCGGCCACACCTTGTCGATCACCAGCATGCCCAGATCCTGGAGCAGGGCAGCCAGAAAGACCTCCTCGGCATCGGGCCGATCGAGCTCGGTGGCCAGCAACTTTCCCCATGCAGAAGACAGCGCAGTGCGCCGCCAATAGGCGGCGAAGTCAAAGCCACCGGTTGATGCCGTGCGCAGCGTCCTGACCAGCGTGTAGCTCAAGGCCAGCGTCAGCGTGGCGTTGAGCCCCAGCGTAATCAGGGCCTGGCGCAGGTTGGTGCTCTGCCGTCGTCGCGCGTACATCGCCGAATTGGCGATGCGCATGACTTTGGCGGCAATAGCCGGGTCGGCGCTGACGGCAGCCGCGACCGCCGACAGTTCTATTTCGGGATCCTGTGCGAGCTGCAGCACCTTCATGGCTACAGCCGGCGGTGTGGGAAAGTTGGTGCAGGTACGCAAGCGCTGCAGGATGTGTTCAGGAATCACACTCATGGCAGATTTCTCCGGGATCTTTCGCAATGGCATGTTGATTTCAATGTAATTCTTCCGCCTGGGGCGGGCCAGGTGGCCGGCCATAAAGAGTCTGGATGAGGTGGGCCTCGCCCTGACTCAGGCTGCAGGTCTCGACGAGTTGACGAGTGGTCGCGCCGTGCTTCGACAGCGCGATGGCCTGTCGCAGCGTACTTCGGCTATTGCCCGCTACCTGGCTGTCCTGACGTACCGAAAGCTGGTCCACTCGCTGGCGAAGTTGTGCCGCCTCGCTGGTTGTATCGGCAAGCATCAATTCCGTGTTGCGCAGGCGCTGGCTGAGCTCGTCCAGTGCGTCGACCACGTGTATCTGGCTGCTGGCAGGATGGCGCCTCGTCAGACGACGACCCAACCACAGCAAGGCAATGACTACCGGTACGGCAAGCAATCCGATCGCCACAGATGCAGGTGTGGCTGCAGGCAAGCTGAAGCTGTTGAACAGCGCGGCGGCGTCGCCGAGCACGCTGCCGGGATCGGGTATGGTGAGGTTGTCTAGCAGGCGCATTGTCTTATTCCTCAGGCAAGATCATCAATGTGGTGTGTACGACCGTCAGTATCGGGCCGGGACGAGTCTCCGGGCGGCTGTTCCTTCGGCGATTGTCGGGGTGACCGGTCCTTGCCCTGTTCGGGATCCTTCTTCCGGCGGCGGTCATCCACGCGCCGCACCCAGTTGCTGGGCACTGTGGGTGTCACGTGATCTACAGGTTTCATCCGGTAACCTCCGTGCTGGCTGCAGGTGGACTGCTGACCTTGGCGGGCGCAGCCTCGCTGGCGATTGGACCGGGGACAACAACGTCGGACAAGGTAACTTCCGGGTTGGTAGCGTCCGCTGACGATCCCCCGGGCCGCGGATCGGATGGGTCAGGCGGTGCACCCAGTATCACCAGGGCCACGCGTCGATTCTGATTGCGGCCTTCAGCGGTTTTGTTGTCCGCCACAGGCTGGTTCTCACCCATGCCGGCGACCACCATTCGGGTTGGCGTGATGCCATGCTGTTCAAACAAACGGACGATGCAGGCTGCGCGTGCTGCCGACAGTTCCCAGTTTGACGGGAACTGGGACGTGCTGATCGGACGATTGTCGGTGTGTCCCTCAACGCGAATCGGGTATGGTCGTTTTGCCAGGATTGTGGCGAGTCGTTCGAGGGTTGGCACAGCAGCCGCTTCGATGGCCGCACTGCCACTCGGAAACAGGATGTCGGTCTTGATCTCGACTTCGACCCACGACGGCGCCCGCTGCACGCGAATCATGTCCTGATCAATCAGGGTCTGCATCGCCTCCTGAAGATCAGTTGTCATCTGGCGAAGCTGCAATTGCAGTTGTTCGTTCTCTGCCAGCTTGGCGTCATCGGGCGCCTTGTCGGGAAACTTGATGGCCTGATTTGGCTTGAGGGCGGCCACATCGTCATCGCCCTTGCCCTTGCTGGGCCTGTCGCCTACGGGGACTGGCTCCATGGTTCGCGGTGTACCGCGAAATGCTGCTGTCAGCGAGTCGGACAGCACACGATACTTGCCTTCATTGACCGAAGACACGGCATACATCACCACGAAGAACGCCAGCAGCAGTGTCACGAGGTCGCCATAAGGTATGGCCCAGGCCTCGTGATTTACGTGGTCTTCATGTTCGTGCTTGCGTGCCATCGGAGTTCAACGGGCATCAGCCCGCAAGTCCTTTCAGACGTGACTCGAGGTTGCGCGGATTTTCACCCTCGGCAATGGCAATGATTCCCTCGATCACCATCGACTTGGAGTGTGTCTGCTTCTTGATGATGTCCTTCAATTTGTTGGCTGTCGGCAGGAAAAACAGGTTGGCGAGGCCAATTCCGTAGATCGTCGCGGTGAAGGCCGCCGCGATGCCGTGTCCCAGTTTGCTGGGATCAGCAAGGTTCTTCATGACCGCGATCAGGCCGAGCACGGCGCCGATAATGCCGAGCGTTGGTGCATAGATACCCAGGCCTTCGAAGACTTTGGCACTCTGGGTTTCTGATTTTTCCTTGGTATCCATCTCGGTTTCCAGAGCCTCGCGGATCTTGTCCGGCTCGGTGCCGTCGACGAGCATCTGAAGTGCTTTCTGCGCGAATGGATCGGACTCGGTCTCAAGCGCGGGCTCAAGTCCCAGCAGTCCCTGCTTACGTGCCGTTTCACTCCATTCCACCATCTTCGCAATCAGCTTGTCGTGATCTATCAGTGGCGGTTTGAAGATCCAGGGCATGATCTTCCAGGCCCGCATGAAGGTGGCCTTCGGCGTCTGGATCAGGATCGAGGCGAAAGTACCCAGAAATACGATAGTGAACGCTGCCGAGTTCAGCAGTGAACCAATACCGGCACCCTTCAGAATGGAGCCAACGATGATGGCAAAAAATGCCAGCGCTACACCGCCGATTGTTAGCGCATCCATGGTTGTTCCCCGTAGCCGGCCTGTTTCATCGTGTTATCCGTTTCTGATCTCTTGTGCTGCAAATTGGAATCCATCCCAGTCACAGCGCGGCCGTCGCGATGCCATTGAGAATTTCGTGGACACCGGCACGCACCCGGGCCAGTGCCTGGCCGTGAATCTGGCATACGCGCGACTCCGTGACCCCCAGCACGTCGCCGATTTCCTTCAGGTTGAGTTCCTCCTCGTAGTACAGCGACATCACCAGTCCTTCGCGCTCCGGCAAGTCGCTGATGGCATCCGCCAGCGCCTGGCGAAATTCTGCGGACTCCAGTTCCGCAGAAGGCTCGGTATCAGGATCCTCGATCTGCTGGGCCGGCCGATCGCCGTCGTCACTGTCCTGGTCCAGGCTGAACAGCCGGTGGGCCGCCGCTGCTGTCACCAGCCGGAAGTATTCCTCCAGAGGCAGCGCCATTTCGGTGGCTATTTCACGGGCGTCTGCCGGTTTGCCTGTTCTGTTTTCCACTGCCTGAATCGCTGCTGTCAGTTCACGTTGCCTGCGATAGACTGAACGCGGGGTCCAGTCGGTACTCCGGACCTCATCCAGCATCGCGCCGCGTACGCGAATTCCCGCGTACGTTTCAAAACTCGCGCCTTTCGACGGCGAGTACTGTCGCGCGGCTTCCAGCAGCGCGATCAGCCCCACCTGAATCAGATCGTCCTGTTCCACGCCGTTCGGCAGGCGCGCGCGCAGGTGGTTCGCGATCCGCTTCACCAGCGGGGCATATTCCTGTACGAGTGCATCGGGCGAGTGCCCGGCAGCAGCAGCGTATCGGTTGGCAGGTGTCATGCAGTTGCCCGCTCCCGCGCTGCATGATTCCCGCCAGACCGGAGCAAACGCTCCACAAAAAACTCGATGTTTCCGCGCGCTTCACGCGGCCCTTCCCAGTTGTCGGCACGATGAGCCAGCTTCTTTAATGCTGCAGCAGCAAGACTGGAAGGGAACGCTGTCACAAAAGGAGTCTGTAGCTGGACTGCCCGCCAGACGCGGTCGTCGTAGGGGATGCTGCCCGCATGGTCCAGCGTGACCTGCAGGAAGCGTTCAGTAACCCGCAGCAGCTTTTCGAACAAACTGCGGCCATCACCACTCATGTGTGTCATGTTCGTGATGATCCGGAAGCGGGATATCTGTCGTTCAGTGCTCAGAACCTTGATCAGGGCATAGGCATCGGTGATCGAGGTAGGTTCGTCGCACACCACGATCAGTACTTCGTTGGCGGCTTCACAAAAGCGCAGTACGCCTTCCGACATCCCGGCCGCGGTATCTACCAGCAACACATCCAGATCTTCATTGAGTTCGCTGAAGGCGTTGACAATGCCGGCATGCTCGGCCGCACTGAGGCTGGCCATCGCCGACAAGCCTGAAGCACCCGGGATCACGCGCACACCAGACGGGCCGTTGACGATGACGTCCTGAAGCCGGCGCTCTCCGCTGACGACATTGGCCAGGGATACATTTGGATGCAAGCCCAGCAGCACATCGATATTAGCGAGGCCCAGGTCCGCATCGAGCAGCATTACCCGCCGTCCGATCTGGGACATGGCAATGGCCAGATTGGCACAGATGTTCGTCTTGCCAACGCCACCCTTGCCGCCGGTTACTGTGAGGACCTTTACAGGTTTCGACTTGCGGAGACGCCGCAAGCCTTCGGCCTGGTCTGCAGGAGATTGTCCTTCAGGCGTAAGCATGGCTGGCAACCTCCGAAAACGTCCGGGCAAGGGTGTCCGCATCGACCGGTCGACTGTCACGCCGCATGAGTTCGACTGCCATCTTGGCAAGCCAGGACTGGCGGTTACGCATCAGATGCAAATCCTCTGGAACCCGCTGGCCATTTGCGACATAGGCCAGTGGCAGCCCGGTTCGAATCAAGACCGAGAGGGCACCCCCAAGCGATGTGGCCTCATCGGTCTTGGTCAGGATGCACCCCGCTGGGCGGGCCGTCCGGAACGCGTCCACAATTTCCTGCATGCCGTGGGAATCAGTGGGTGCCGGCAGGGCCAAAAGGGTGGCTACGCCGGCTTCTGCCGCAGCAAGTTGTGCCAGTTGCTCTGGCAATCGGGGATCCCGCTGGCTCA
Source organism: Gammaproteobacteria bacterium (assembly GCA_041396045.1). Lineage (GTDB taxonomy): Bacteria > Pseudomonadota > Gammaproteobacteria > Steroidobacterales > SHZI01. The sequence goes on from JAWKZI010000005.1 coordinate 69,008, forward strand.
TGCCGGCCGTATCGATCAGCACCAGTCGGCGTGATTCCAGGCTTGCGAGTGCCTCGGTGAGGCTTTGAGCATCGCTGGCCGCCAGGACATTCACACCCATGATCTGTCCGAAGGTTTCCAGTTGCTCGCGGGCTGCAACACGGAAGGTATCGGTGGTGACGAGGCCGACGGTATCCGGCCCGAACTGGACTGCCGCCCGCGCGGCGAGTTTGGCGATTGACGTGGTTTTGCCAACCCCGGTGGGACCGATAACGGCGTATATGCCGCCATCGCTGACCAGATCGCAGCCGGCAATCGGCAACTGCTCGACCAGGGTTTTCAGGCCAGCCGTCCAGCCACCGGCGGGGCGGTCCGCAACGGCGCGGTCGGCAAGCTGGCGGGCAATGTCGGCGTCCATGCCCAGCTGCATGTAGTTGCGCAGCAAGCTGGCCGTTGCGGGTGTTTGTCGTGTCTGATCGTCCCAGAGCAGTCGCCCGAGTTGGGTTTCCAGCAGGGATCGAATCGAGCGCATCTCCTCACGCATCTCGTCCAGTTCGCTGGCAGTTGCTGCACCGGGTGCACGTGGCGGCGTGAACCAGCCGGAGTTGGGCGGCAGCGCTGAATCGATACGGACTGCCGGCCCCTGGTCGTGAGAGTCTCCGTCACGCCCATGGCTACCTGCGCCGTAGATGTCCGGGCTGTTTTCGCGGCTGGCATACGTGCGTGCCGCAAGGCTGTTGCCTGTATCGCCGCCGTTGGTATCTATTGCAGCCGAGATTTCCACGCCGGTTGCCAGGCGTGCCGTTTCAAGGATCACCGCGTCCACACCCAGTGCCTCCCGCACCTGGCGCATCGCATCGCGCATGTCCGTTCCCGTGAATCGTCTGATCTTCATCGTGTCCTCTCCAGCATCAGGTACCGACAGCCGCGATCAGGCGCACGCGTTTGCTGTCCGGAACTTCGTTGTAGGCCAGTACCCTCAGCGTGGGGACTGCAAATCGGAGAAACCTGGCAAGCCAGGGCCGGAGATTTGGCGCTACGAGCAAAATCGCCGGTTCGCCGGCAACTTCCTGACGGTGCGTTGTCTCCGAAAGCTGAGACTGGAGCCTTTCGGCCAGTGTGGGCTCGATTCCCGCAGTCTCTGCTCCTCCTTTCAGAGCGTCTTGCAAGATCTGTTCCAGTCGCGGATCGAGCGTGATTACCGGCAGCTCGTCATTGCCGCTGCTTGCCCGCTGGACGATCGTGCGACCCAGCGCCACGCGCACGGCACTGGTCAGGGCTTCGGGGTCTTGCGTAGTACGACCGTGTTCAGCGAGTGCCTGGCAGATCAGGCGCATGTTGGTGACTGGAATCTGGTCACGCAGCAACTCCTGCAGGACCCGGACCACGACCGAAAGTGGCAGGGTTTTGGGAACCAGCTCCTCGATAGCTTCGCGTCTGCTTGCCCAGCCGGTCAAGCAGCTCTGGGCCTCCTGATGGCCGAAGATTTCGTGGGCATTCTCGTTCAGGATTTTCGAGAGGTGGGTGGCGATCACGGTGGGTACATCCACCACGGTGTAACCACGCGCCTGTGCTTCTTCGCGCTGCCCCGGCTCGATCCACACGGCTTCCAGACCGTAGGCGGGATCGTGTGGCCACGCCATTCATGCGCTGCTCGATGTGACCGGGATTAATTGCCAGCTCACGGTCGAGCTGCACTTCGCCAGTTGCTACGGGTGATCCCATGACAGATAACCGGTAGCCGCTCGCCGGCAGGTCAAGGTCGTCGCGGATACGTACCGGAGATACCAGGAAGCCGAGTTCGTCAGACAACCGTTTGCGTACGCCCTTGATACGCCGCATCAGTTCGCCATCCTGCTGTCGATCCACCAGCGGGATCAACCGGTAGCCAACATCCAGGCCGATGGCATCGGTTTCACCAACATCACTCCAGGACAGGTCGCGATTCATTTCATCGTCGACGATGTCCGGCGTCACCATGTTGTCCGTGACGGTAGCTTCAGCCCGGCTGCGTCGTTCGATCAGCCAGGCGCCACCGGCACAGACGCCTGCCATCAGCAGAAAGGCAACGTTCGGCATCCCGGGAACAATGCCGAGTATGCCGAGCAGGATTGCCACCACGCGCAGCACGCGCTTGTCGCCGAGCAACTGTGAAAACATCTGCTGGCCCATGTCTTCCGAGCGCGACATGCGCGTGACAATCACCGCGACTGAAATAGCCAGCAGCAGGGACGGAATCTGCGCCACCAGACCATCACCGATGGTCAGCAGTGCATAGGTACTGGCAGCCTGTGCGAAGCTCATGTCGTGCTGCACAACGCCGATCACCATGCCGCCGATCAGGTTGATGAACAGGATCAGCAGGCCGGCGATGGCATCACCTCGTACAAACTTGCTGGCACCGTCCATCGACCCGTAGAAGTCCGCTTCCATGCGGACTTCTACGCGGCGGGCGACCGCTTCCTGCTGGGTGATGATGCCGGCATTCAGGTCGGCATCGATGGCCATCTGTTTGCCCGGCATGGAGTCCAGGGTGAATCGCGCAGTCACTTCGGAAACCCGACCGGCACCCTTCGTCACTACGACAAAGTTGACGATGACGAGAATCGCGAATACCACGATACCGACCGCATAGTTGCCGCCCACGACGAAATCGCCGAAGGCCTCGATTACCTTGCCGGCAGAGTCTGCACCGCCGTGTCCGTGCAGGAGCACCACGCGGGTCGACGCGACATTAAGTGCCAGGCGAAGCAAGGTGGCCAGCAGCAGCACAGTCGGAAAGGCCGCCAGATCGAGTGGCCTCATCACATAGACAACTGCCAGAATCACCACCAGCGAGAGGCCGATGTTGAAAGTGAACAGTGCATCGAGAATGATCGGCGGCATCGGCAGCACGATCATCGCCAGCATCGCGAGTACGACCAATGGCAGTCCGGCACTCAACAGGGCAGTCTGGCTCAGCCCATTACGCAAGGCGCCTGCCCAATTATTGTTTGCTTCCGCCATGATTCAGTTTCCGGGTTGATTCAATGATTAACGACGTCGCCGCCGCTGTGGTCCGCTTGCCAGCTTCTCGTCAACAGCCACTGCAGGACGATCTGGCCACTGGCCGCCGTGCGTCCTGACGGCCTTTAACCGGTACACATAAGTGAGTACCTGGGCGACTGCGAGGTACAGCTGGGCGGGAATGTCCTGGCCCAGATCTGTAGTCCAGTACAAGGCCCGGGCGAGCAGCGGCGACTCGAACAGGGCGATGTTGTTTTCAGCTGCAATGGCGCGGATCCGGGCGGCCGTTTCGTCAGCACCCTTGGCCAGAACCACTGGCGCACGCATGCGGCTTTCGTCATAGCGCAAGGCAACTGCAAAGTGGGTCGGGTTGGTGATCACGACATCGGCCTTGGGTACTTCCTCCAGCATTCGCCGACGAGCAACTTCCTGCTGCATCTGGCGAATGCGATTGCGTACTTCGGGCCGACCTTCGGTTTCCTTCAGTTCGTCCTCGATTTCCTGGCGGGTCATCTTCAGCTTCCGCGCATGCGACCAGAGCTGGTACGGTGCATCTGCGGCCGCTATAACCAGCAGTGCGCCACTGCAGATGGCCAGGGTCAGCACGGTCAGTGATGCGGCATTACCCATCGCAGAGTCAATGGGTTGGTCGCTCATCCCCAGCAGCGAACCCATCGTGGCGTAGATCAGTCCCACGGCAGCGGCTACGATCAGGCTGGCTTTGGCCAGAGCCTTCAGGACCTCGACGAAGCCGTTCAGGCTGAACACCCGACCCAGACCGGCGATCGGATCAAGGCGTTCGAATTTGAAGGCCAGCGGTTGTGGCGTGAAAATCCAGCCGCCGATAGCCATTGAGCCCAGGATGGCCGCAGCTACGAGGGCTGCAAACAGTGGTGCGCAGGCCTGGAAGGCCGCGAGAAATGTGTGGCCCATGGACTCGACCATCAAGCCCGAATCGAACAACAAATCGCGATCCATGGTCAGCGATTGCGCGACGACCTGCTGGAGTGTGGCCGAGATGGAACTACCATCGGCATAAAGCACCAGGGCGCCGGTCATCATCACGGCCGCCATGCTGAGTTCGCGGGAGCGCGGTATCTGACCCTTGAGGCGTGCGTCGGCCAGACGCTTCGGCGTTGCCTGTTCAGTCTTGTCCTGTTGCGCGGTTTCAGCCATGGCAGCCTAGTTTCCCAATACCCGCGCCAGCAGCGTGAAGGCTTCCGACATCTGTGATTCCCAGACCGGGCCCTGGGTGCGAATCGACAGCACCAGAACGAACAGGCCGAGCATGATGGTGATCGGGAAGCCGACAGCAAACAGGTTGAGCGTGGGCGCTGCCCGGCTGATCACGCCAAAGGCGACGTTCACCATCAGGATTGCCACCACAGATGGCAGGGCGAGCTGCACGGCTCCGGAAAACATGATGCCGGCGAAGTCGACCAGGATGCGGGCATCTTCCGGGCTGATGCCGCCGGAGCCGATGGGGACGACCAGATAGCTCTGCCCCAGCAGCGCAATCAGCGAGAGATGCGCATTGGTCGCGAGCAGCAGGAGTGAGGAAACCACGATGTAGAAGCGGCCCAGCAGTGGCATGCCACCGTTTTGCGGATCGACAACGGTGGCGAAGCTCAGACCCATGCCCGTCGATATCAACTGGCCGGCGAGCAGGGCAGCTTCGGTGGCCAGCCGCAATACGAAGCCGATCGCCAGCCCCATGATCAATTCCTCGACGATCGCCAGCAGGCCGACACTGCTCAATGGATCCAGGGCAGTCGGCGGACTGGCAGATGCCATCAGCGCCAGGGACAGGACCAGTGCCATGGCCAGCCGCATGCGACGTGGCACAAACACTGCGCCCAGAAGAGGCGCAAGCATGACGACACCACCCACACGCAAGGTCGTCCAGACGAGCGCAAAGAGAACGTCCGCAAGTTGTGCTGTGGTTTGCATGACTGCTCAGCCGAGCATCCCCGGAATATTGCCGAACAAGGTCCGGGTGTAACCGGTGATGAGTTGCAACATCCACGGCCCCATGATCAGCAGTGTCACGGCAAGCGCGATCAGCTTTGGAATGAACGAAAGCGTCATTTCGTTGATCTGGGTTGCGGCCTGCAATACGCCGATCAGCACGCCGGTGACCAGAGTGACCAGCAACAGCGGCGCTGCCAGCAGCGCGGTCACGGTGAGCGATTCGCTGGCGATGGTCAGAACGGTTTCGGGTGTCACGTCGTGCTCCTCAGTTGTGCGGAACGAAGCTGGTGGCCAGCGTGCCCACAATCAGTCCCCAGCCATCCACCAGCACGAACAACATGATTTTGAAAGGCAGGGAGATCAGCATGGGTGACAGCATCATCATGCCCATCGACATCAGCACACTCGACACGACCAGATCGATTACGAGAAACGGTATGAATGTCAGGAAGCCGATCTGGAAAGCGGTTTTGAGTTCGCTGGTCAGGAAGCTTGGCAGCAGCACGGTGAGCGGTACGTCTTCCGGCTTGTCGAATCCTTCCTTGCCGGCGAGGCCGGCGAACAGCGCGAGATCCGGTTCACGCGTCTGACTGAGCATGAATTCCCGGATCGGGCCCTGGGCCTTGTCGGCTGCGGCCGGCAGGGCAATCGTGCCGGCGAGATACGGTTGCAATGCGTCCGTGTTCACGCGCTCGAGAACCGGACCCATGATGAAGAAGGTCAGAAACAACGCCAGCCCGACCAGAACCTGGTTCGGCGGCGTCTGTGGCATGCCAATGGCCTGTCTGAGTATGGCCAGTACGATCACGATGCGTGTGAAAGAAGTCATCGCCAGCAGCAATGCGGGCAACAAGGTCAGGGCAGTCATCAGCATCAGGATCTGAACGCTCACCGACCAGGTCTTGCTGCCATCCGGACTGTCGATGAGTGAAAGTGCAGGAATGGCGGCATCCGCGTGCGCCACTGCTGGTAACAGGAGGCTTGTCAACAAACCTGCGATCAGTACCCACAACAAGGTGATGCCCGGGTGGTGGGTGCCTGTCACCGGTTGTTTGACCGGTACGGCTGCGGCGGTACAGAAGTTCGCGCTCATGACTGTGATTCCAGATATTTGGAGAATTCCGGTGAATCGCCTTGTTTCAGGACATGCAGGGTTCGCAGACCCGACGGACTGACGCCAACCAGCACCTGGTCGCCCGCCACCTTCAGCAGCACGACGCGTTCCCGGGAGCCCAGCGACAGGCCACTGACCACTTCAATGTGGCCGCCGCGTGCCTGGGCGGTGCTGCGAAAACGCCGCGATACCCAGGCAGTAGCCCCCAACAAGGCCAGGACAACTGCCAGGCCGAGGACCATGCGGATTGCTGCTGAAGTCAGGTCACCGGCAGGGAGACCGCCAGTGGCAACTGCCTTTGGAGCAGCAACGCCAATACCTGGCACGCCGACCATCAGCAGCATCAGTCGTGGGCGCAGGGATGTGAGCAGTCGCATTGGCATGCCTTGAACAAGCGTCAGGATGTGGTGGGAGGTTTCGTGGGCGGCAACACATCCGTCAACCGGATGCCGAATTTGTCATTCACGATCACGATCTTCGCCGTGGGCCACCAGCGCACCATTGACCAGTACGTCCAGGGGTTCACCCGCATGACGATCCAGTTCGACGACCCGAACCCTGGGTTAGCCGCAGCAGTTTGCCGACGCTCATCTGTGCACGACCGACTTCCAGTGACAAGGTGACCGGAACATCGAGAATCACCTCGATGTTGGGGCGTACGTCGGCGGCGCCGGCCACGGCCACGGCGTCGTGGTCATCCAGCGCTGGCGCCTGGAATGGCTGCGGCTGAGCGGCCTTTGTGCCGGCTGCTGCCGGCGCGGCCTCAGCTGTTTTCACGTCGTCCATACTTTTCTCCTACCGTTATGTGATTGGCCGGCTTGGTAACACGCACAGCATTGCGTCCCTGAAACGCACCAAAGGTGCCTTCCACAAGCGGTGTATCGCCGGCGTAAAGGATTACCGCCGGCAGCAGATCTGTGGGAATGATGTCGCCCGGCTTTGCCTGGGTGAGGTCGCGCAGGCTGATTTCAGTACGGGCAACAACTGCGCGCAGGGAGACTTGCGCATCTTGCACATCAGCTTTAAGGCGAGCGTTCCAGTGTCGGGAGTCTGCTTCGGCCTGGCTGGGTTCGCCGGCATCACGCAGGTGACGAATGGGTTCTACCAGGGCATCCGGCAGCACGATCTCGAAAGTGAAATCACGGCCAGCCAGTGTCAGCGTGAAGCCGGTGATGCACATCACGTCCGTGCTGGCGGCTACTGCGGCAAAGATCGGATTGACTTCCGAATTCCCCAGTTGAAAGTCGATGGCGACGAAGGGCTTCCATGCTTCCTTCATGTCCTGGAGGATGGCGGACACGAACTTGCGGACCAGGCGGATTTCCATGGGTGTGAACTCGGCCGTGCCTTCGGAGCGCCGACCCTTGCCATCGCCACCAAAAAAGATATCTACCACCGTGAAGACGAAGTCGGCATCCAGTGTGAGTACACCTTTGGCCTTCTGGGCACGGATCTCGATGACGTTGAGGCTGGTGGGCACAGGCAGCCGGCGGGCATACAAGCCCCAGCGGTCGTCGCGCCACGGTTGCGGAGTGACATCGGCAGACTGGCGGAAAAAGCGTCGCGTGGTGAGCTTCAGCAGGCTGGTCATGCGCTCGGAGATCGACTCCAGGGCAGGAACCTTGTCCGAAGCAATGCGTTCCCAGTGATCAGCGTGCAGGTCTACTACCTGCCCCTCTGGTGCACGGCCCTGAGGATTACCAGCAGCGCTCTTCTCGCGCAGAGCAACTGATTCCTCGTCAGACAGGATGTCCTGGGTGCTCATCGCCGGGCTTTGCCTACTGGACGACGAAGCTGGTGAAGTACAGGTCTTCAACCGTGCCCGGATCTTTTTCGTCGGGCGGGGGATTGGTCTGCAGGATCTTGCGCACTTCCGTCAGGGAATGTTGGCGGAGCTCTTCCTTGTCCTCACGATTGGTCAGGGAGGCGATGGACTGACTGCCCATCAACATCAGGAGGTTGTTGCGGATGATCGGCATATTGGTCTTGAGAGCATTGATCACGTGTTCGTCTCGCGACAGGAGCTCGACCGTGACCTGCAGGAAGCGGATCGTTCCCTTGTCTTCAAGGCTCACGACAAGCGGCGGATCCAGTGGCAGATAGAGGGGCGGACCTTTAGGCTTCTCGACCTTCTTGCCGGCAGCATCCACGACGACTTCCGGCACCGGGCAATTCGGCGTGACTGAATTGAGGAGCTTGCAGCCGATGATCGGTGCCGAAAGCTGGGTTGCCATCAGCAACAGGAACAAGCCGATGACGGTACCGACCGCCTTCAGCAGACTGCCGCTCTTCGCTGTGGCGACGGCAGTATCTGCCGGTGAGCCGGCTTCGGTATCTTCTGTGGCCATGAGTGTCTGTCCGTTAACGTCCCAGACGACTCAAAGCAAGACTCGTGCCACTTGTAGGCGCCGCTAAAAGGTCTTGCGAAACAAGTGCTTGCAGAGTTGGGAATGTACCTGATGCGTGGTTTGCCAATCTCTTGGCGCAAGGCTGCAGGCGATCGTCAAGCCCTTGGCTCTCAAACCCGGACGTCGATGTGGCCCTGGGAAAGGCCTCCCATTGATGGCACCGCACCGGCCAGATGCCAGCCTCCGCGCATGAGGCGACTGCGGGAAGTCCGATGCATGGCCTGCGTCGGGCTGGAAGCTGACGGGTCGAGTTGACCACTTGCAGGATTACGGCCCCACTGCTGGCCGTCGCCCGAGGGAGTCTGGTCGTGGGCCATGCCCTGTCCCTGGGTGAACTGCTGGGCAGGGCTGCCGTCACCTGTATCCACATGAGTGCGCATCAGATTTATGCCCTGTTCCGCAAACAGGTCGCGCAGGTGGGGCAGGGAGGCCTGGATCGCATGACGCGCCTGATCGTTGGCTGCCCCGAACCAGACTTCTGCCGATCCGTCGCCGATGCGGATGTCGACTTTCAGCTCACCCAGATGCTCGGGATGCAGTTTCAGTCGCGCTGACCAGGACCCGGGGCCACTGAGTGTCATCAGACGGTCGGCGAGGCCACTGGCGAAAGCCCCGGCGGAGCCCAAAGGCTGTAACAGAGGCTGTAACGGCGACTGCAGCGCTGGCTGTGTCGAAAGAGAGCCCGAGGTCAGGCCGCCGGTGCCGCCTGTCAGTGCGGCAGTCCCTGTTGCGGCACTATCGCGGGATCCGGCACCAAAGCCACTGCCCGCAGCGAAGGCTGCCACCACGCGGCCCGAGGCGTCAGCACCCGCTGAATTGTTGCCGGCCGGGTTTGGCTGGCGGAGGTCGGCGGCCACCAGGCGCAGCTCTGATTCGCTACTGGCTGTTGCTTCATCGAGCGTTGGCGAGCTGCCAGCAAGTCCGGTGTTCGAGGTGATGCCATAGTTGTCGGGCAGGACTGGCGACTCGGCAGTGGCAAAGCGGGCTGGATCGCGTGTGGCCAGGACCGAAGTCAAAGCCGGCGGCGATGCTGATGACCTCGCTACCGGGCGGTCACCCGCCTTGTCGCCAGATTTGCTGCTGACAGCGCCAGCCGTGCGCCAGGCATCCGCTGCCTGGTTTGTGGCAGTGTCTACTGACTGCGACAGCGACTGTGCCGACGACTGTGCCAACGATCGTGCGTGGGCTACTTCGGCTGACAGGGCGGCACTGGCCGGGCTGGTGGATTTGGCTGCTGCAGTTTCTGCCGTATCGCTATCGGACTTGGGTAGCGGCAAGTTCTTGCCGCTACCTGGCGAAGCGTTGCCGTTTGCCTGAGTACTGTTGGCTGCAGGTTCGGTGTTTGCCATGCCTTCTGGTGCGGCAGTTCCTGCCAGGCCGGCCAAGGGGTTGATCGTTGTACCTGATGCTGCAGGATCTGCTGCTGGCGTATCTGACGTCGCGTGCGCGTCGTCCAGATCGTCGGTCCCGGGTGCCGTGGGGTTGGGCTGGGTACCCTGCAATACGCTGGACAGAAGGTCAGCAAAGGGTTTGCGTGATTCATCGGCGTGCGCTGGCCCGCTATCCGAACGGGAACTGCTGTGCGTCGCGACTGGCCCTTTGCCGGACTGGACGTCAAGGGCAATATCCGGTGCTGGCGGGGCGCTTACGCTGGAATTCACGTTGCTCACACGTCAGATAAAGCAATCTCCGTGCCAACCAGGATCACAGTTTTCCTTCGGTGCCTTCCGTGGCAATCTGGCCGTGGCAATCTGGCCGTGGCAATTTGGCAGTCAGGCACTGGCCACCGAAGTGGCCGGTCAACGCTTTACGGGTCTGCTATTCCGGCTAATGGCCAGTTCATCAATGACGGCCTGTTCACGCCGCTCCAGACGTTCGCGAGCCGCCTGGTCCTGGCGTTCGCCGAGCAAGCCCAGTGATCGTGTGCGCGCCCGGGCCGTGCGCCACTGCGCAGTTTGCTGTTCGACCTGATGGCGCTGTACCTCCACGGTACCGCGTTGCTCGTCGACAGCATTCCTGAGACGTTCGACGAAACTCCGATTGCTACGCAGCCTGCCTATGGTCATGGCACTGCCGCTGATCGCAGAAGCTGCAGCAGAAACATTGGTTGATGCACCACCCGGACCGGCGGTAGCGGTGTACTCCGCAAGGTAGTTGCGAATCTGCTGCAGGCGGCGTTCTTCGGTATCCAGTGTTCGCAGACGCTCGGCAAGCCGACGCGCATTGTCCGACTCGGTGTGGCTTGCCAGCCGCTTCAGAATTGCGATGCGGTCCCGTCTAGCCACGCGGCTGGTTCTCGCCAGAGGTGGTATTCACCAGGGTCTCAAGTTGCGCAATGCTTTCCTCGAAGCTCACCGGCAACTCGGTCGGCTGACGCAGGAAGGCTTCGATGCGTGGCCAGAGGCGCACTGCGCGATCAAGTTGCGGATCGGCGCCGGGACGGTATGCACCGACCGTGATCAGGTCGCGATTTCGCTGGTAGCAGGCAACAATTTCCCGGAACTTCTGCGCGGCTGCCAGGTGTTGCGGCGATGCGATCCGGCTCATTGAGCGACTGACTGATGACTCGACGTTTACTGGCGGATAGATGCCGCTTTCGGCGACTTCCCGTGACAGCATGATGTGACCGTCGAGAATGGCCCGTGCGGCGTCGACGATCGGATCATTCTCGTCGTCGCCCTCAGCAAGAACTGTGTAGAAAGCCGTGATTGAGCCACCGCCCTGATCGCTGGTGCCGGCCCTCTCGACGAGTTGCGGGAGGCGGCCGAATACGGATGGGGGATAACCCTTGGTGGCCGGCGGCTCGCCGATGGCAAGACCGATTTCGCGCTGTGCCTGGGCGAAGCGCGTCAAGGAGTCCATCAACAGCAGAACTTGCTGGCCGCGGGCGCGAAAATGCTCGGCGATAGCCGTGGCGCGCCAGGCGCCGTGAATCCGCAACAGTGGTGAACAGTCAGCCGGCGTCGCGACTACAACGGAGCGTGCGAGGCCGGCCTGGCCCAGATTATCCTCGACGAACTCCTTGACCTCACGACCCCGCTCGCCAATCAGACCGACCACGATGACATCGGCTTGCGTATAGCGCGTCATCATGCCGAGCAGCGTGCTCTTGCCGACGCCGCTGCCGGCAAAGAGGCCAAGACGCTGCCCGCGACCCGCGGTAAACAGCGCGTTGATGGATCGTACGCCGACATCCAGCGATTGCGATATGGGCTGACGGGCGAGGGGATTGATGGGCTCGGCTTCCAGACGCGTATGCGATTCGCAGATCAGCGGACCACGTCCGTCGAGCGGATTGCCTGCACCGTCGATTACCCGACCCAACAGCCCGTCGCCAACGCCTACGGAGGCCACTGAACGTGTGGGAATAACGCGTGCATTCGGCATGACGCCAGCCAGCGTACTGGTCGGCATCAGAAACAACCGGTCACCCGCAAAGCCGACGACTTCGGCCTCAATGGAACTGCCGGCCGTGCCTGCAATCAGGCAGCGTGCACCCAGTGCCGCCTCACAACCAACGGCTTCAAGTGTCATGCCGGCAACACGAGTAAGTTTGCCTTCCACCACAATGCCTGGATCGCGCACCGCAGCCCTGTGACGTGCCAGACGTCGTGTCCAGCGTTCGCTGCGTTCTGCAGCGAGCCGTACGGCCGGATGTTTGGCGATGTTACTGATCTGTGCCATCGCGCTGGTCGGTGAGCAGGCCAGCAATAATGCGGGCAAGCCGCGCATCCAGCCGGGAGTCTATGTCAGAGCGTAGCGTGCTGATCAGACAGCCGCCGCGTTCCAGCAGCGGATCATTTTCAAGTCGCCATGCACAGTCGCTGGCCGATTCCGGCAGGCGTTCGCGTATGGCATCTGCATCGGCCGGGTTCAGGCGTACGACTACCTCCCCGCTGGACAGTGGCAACGCGGCCAGACCCTCGCGAATCAAACCAATGAGATGGCCCGGGTCGTGGTGCAGTTCACGCCGGACCAGTTGGCGAACCACCGCCTGCACCAACGCAAGCAGTTCTTCTTCGACCCGATGATCCAGATCCTCCAGGGGTCGGGCCAGGGCGTCGAGAATGCGCTCTACGGCCTCGATCCGCGCCTGGAGTTCATGTGTGCCGGCCTCTACACCTGCCGCGTGGCCGTGGTCGAAACCCTGTTGCCACGCTCGTTGTTGCACGGCATTGGCGTCGATGTTGTTGCCTCGCCTGAAGCTGCCCGATCCGGTGGGGCTGGCTACTTCGGGTGCCCGCCAGGGCACGACCGCCGCAGCCGGATCGCTGGCACGTATCAGTCGCGAGACGCTGCGGGGCGGACTAGACGAACTCATCGCCACTTCCGCCAAGCATGATTGTGCCTTCGTCTGCCAGCCGTCGTGCTGTCGTGACAATTTCCTTCTGTGCCGCTTCAACCTCGGCGATGCGCACCGGCCCCTTTGCCTCCAGATCGGAGCGGAGCATTTCACCTGCCCGTTTGGACATGTTGCTGAAGATCTTGTCCTGCAGGGCCTGGTCGGCGCCCTTGAGTGCGATGACGAGAATGTCTGTGGTGATTTCGCGCACCAGTGCCTGAATGCCGCGGTCGTCAACGGCAAGCAGGTTATCGAACACAAACATGTTTTCCTGGATTTCCTGGCTGAGTACTGCGTTCTCCTTGTTCAGTGAATCCAGAATCTGGTGCTCGATATCCTTCTGTACCAGATTGAGAATCTCGGCCGCACTGCGCACGCCTCCCATGGCGGTGACCTTGAAGCCACCGGACTGGGAGAAGCGTTGCTGCATGACTTCGTCGAGTTCCTCGATGGTGTGCTGCGGGATCTCGTCCATGCGGGCAATGCGGGTCACAACCTCGGTAGAAAGTCGAACCGGGAGTTGCGAGACCACCTCTGCCGCCTTCTTGGCATCCAGACCGGCAAGAACGACGGCAATAACCTGGGGATGTTCTTGATGTATCACCTCGGTAACCTCCTTGGCTTCCATCAGCTGCAGGGAGTCCAGTCCCCGCGGCTCATCGTCAACGATACGATCCAGTACCTTGGTCGCCTTGTCCTCACCCAGCGAAGTGGTCAACAGCCGCTTCAGGAAGGTCGGCGAGCGTCCAACCAGTGGGGCATCTCCCTCAACACTGTTGGTGAATTGGGACAGAACGGTGTCCGCCTGACTACGGCTGATCTTGCGCAACGAAGCCATGGCTTTGCCCAGGCGCTGCACTTCGCTGACGGGCATGTGTTTCATGACATCGGCAGCTTCCTTCTCGCTGAGCGACATCAGGAAGATTGCCGCACGTTCGCTGCCGGACAGATCCTGTTTCTCAGCCATCGGCCTGCACCCATGCCCTGACTATCTGGGCGACACGTTCGGGGTTCTTGTCGGCGAGTTGGCGGGCCACGCTGATCTTGTCGTCATAACTCAGCGGTGCGCGCTGATCGGCAGGCAGGCTGACATTGCCGCCCGCCGCGCCGGCACCTGCGTAGGCCGGCGCACCGGAGGGTGCGCCGTTGCCCAGAGCGCGGAGCAGCGGTTTGATCAGCAACAGGGCGACGACCAGGATCAGCAATGCAGCCAGCGCCTGTTTCCCGAAGGCCAGCACACTTTGATTCTCCAGCAGACCTGGCGCTTCAGCGGCATCGACTGGCGGGCTCTGATAGAACGGCATGCTGCTCACGCTGACCGAGTCACCGCGCGACTCGTCGTAGCCCACGGCATCCTGGACCAGCTTCGTAATGCTCGCCAGTTCTTCGGTCGACATTTTCTCGGAGGTAACGGTGCCGTCAGCTGCTGTCACCTTCCTTTCATCCACCAGTACGGCAACCGACAGACGCTGTACTGCGCCAAGCGCCTGCTTGGTATGGCTCATCGTGCGATCCATCTCGAAATTGCGCGTGCTGCGCTTCGCCTCATTCACGGGCGTCTGGGCCAGGCTGGCGGCAGCCGCAGCCCTGCTGGCGTCGGTAGTCTGGCCCTGTGTCGGACCGGCCGCGGCCGGTGCGCCAGCAGGCGCCGCCGCCGGCGGCACCGGCAGTGGTGGCTGATTGCTGAGTGCACCTGGAATGCCACCGTTCAGGCCACCACCCACGGTGCGATCTTCGGAAGTCTGTTCGCTGCGGACCACCGTTTCAGGATCGTAGAGTTCCTGGGTTTGTTCGCGCTGGGTAAAGTCCAGTTGTGCGGTTACCGTGGTGCGTACGCTACCAGCCCCAAGCATCGGCACCAGCAAGTTTTCGATACGGTCGACATAGCTGTTCTCGACGCGTCGTACATAGTCCAGTTGGCGCGCACTCAGACCGAGGTCGGTGGCGTCATCCGGCGAACTCAGCAGGCGGCCGGTCTGGTCAACTACCGTTACCTGGTTGGTGTCGAGATCCGGAATGCTGGAGCCGACCAGGTGCACGATTGCGGCAACCTGCGACTCGGTCAGTGACCGGCCGGAATAAAGTTGCAGCAGTACCGATGCACTCGGGCGCTGTTTTTTGCCGATGAAGACCGTGGATTTCGGTACCGCCAGATGTACACGCGCACTTTGCACCGGCTGCAGGCTGCTGATTGTCCGGGCCAGCTCGGTTTCCAGCGCATGATGATATCGGGCACCTTCCATGAACTGGCTGGTCGAGAAGCCGTTGCCACCCTCCATGATTTCAAGACCAAAGCCTGAACTACGCGGCAGTCCCAGTTCGGCCAGCTTGAGTCGTGCCTGGTGCAACTGGTCGGAGGGTACCTTGACGGCGCCGGTGGTGTTGTCCAGCTGGTAGGGTATTGCCGAGCTGCTCAGGACATTGACGACCTCGCTCGATTCCTTGTCCGAGATATTGGCGAACAGCACTGTGTAACCGGGTTCCTGCATCCAGAAGGCTGCGGTAACCCCAATCGAAATGCTGGCGGCCAGCCCTATAAGCACCAGGAGCTGGCGCATCCCCGGCGTTCGCGTCAACCACGCAAAGGGATTGGCGATCTTGTTGTCTGCTGTAGCCATCGGTCACTCCTGGGAGTTAGGCGTCAAAGCTCCAGATGTGGAGCTAGATCGGCATGTTCATGATTTCCTGGTACGCATCGACGAGCTTGTTGCGTACCTGGGTCATCGCAGTGAATGACAAGCTTGCCTTTTGCATCGCGACCATCACCTCGGCAACACTGGCGGTACCCGTGCCGGTCTGAAATCCTGTGACCAGTTTGTCTGCCACAGCCTGCTGTTCACTGACCGCACTGATGGATTTGGCCAGCACCTGGCCGAACTGTGAATTCGCAGCGCCAGCCGCGTCTGGTGCGGTACTCGCATTCGGCAGGCCCATGGAGCCGGATAGCGCCCGCATCTGGGTCAATACCTTGTTGATTTCCATTTGACTCATGATCGTCTACCTGGTGCAGCCTGGGTTCAGGCGGAAGTGCCGGAGGTCAGTTGGGCGTTGTTCCGGTTACGTGGAATGGCAATGCCGTTACTGCGCAGACGCGCGATCTTGTAGCGCAGTGTTCGCGGGCTGATGCCCAGCCAGTCGGCGGCCTGTTGTCGACTCGGTGCCCGACGCAGCGCGTCGATAATCAGATCACCTTCGACTGCATGCATGTTTTCCTGCAGCAGCAGCTGGTCAGTTGAGCTGGCAACCGGCGTGGTCGCCGGCAGTGTCGGCACGGTTGGTAAAGACTCCAGGCGCAGATCGCGGGCACGTACCAGGCCACCGCTACAAAGAATGGCCGCCCGCTGCAGCAGATTCTGCAGCTCACGAACGTTGCCCGGCCACGTGTGGTTGCCCAGTGCTTCGATGGCGTCTTCGGCAAGTATCAGCGCCGGGCGGTTGCCGCCGGCTGCCTTCTGCAG
Source organism: Gammaproteobacteria bacterium (assembly GCA_041396045.1). Classification (GTDB taxonomy): domain Bacteria; phylum Pseudomonadota; class Gammaproteobacteria; order Steroidobacterales; genus SHZI01. The sequence goes on from JAWKZI010000005.1 coordinate 85,286, forward strand.
AAAGTGGCGCGCCAACGGCACGATGTCGGCTGGCCGGTCGCGTAATGGTGGCGCGATCAGCGGAAACACGCTGAGCCGGTAGTACAGATCCTCACGGAAGTGGCCACTCGCAACCTGAGCACGCAAGTCCCGGTTTGTCGTGGCGACTACCCGCACGTTCAACGGAGTCGGACGGCGGCTGCCGATCCGGTCCACTTCCTTTTCCTGCAGGACGCGCAGCAATTTAGCCTGCAGGCCGATATCCATTTCGCTGATCTCGTCGAGCAGCAGCGTGCCATTCTGGGCCTGTTCAAATTTCCCCGGCCGTGATTCGTGAGCGCCGGTGAAAGCGCCTTTTTCGTGGCCAAACAGCAGTGCTTCCAGCATGTTTTCCGGAATCGCCGCGCAGTTCACGGCGACAAATGGTCCGTCTGCGCGGGTTGACATCCGGTGTACCAGACGGGCCACGACTTCCTTGCCGGTGCCGCTCTCGCCGCTGATGAGTACCGTCGTGTCGGAGGGGGCCACGCGTCCGGCCAACGTCACCAGCTCGACACTCGCCGGATCGGCGATCACTACATCGTGAGGTGAATCTGTAGTTGTCGGGATCAGCTGACTCAGGCGCTCAACCAGTACCTGTGCCGCGAAGGGCTTGACCAGATAGTCGCTGGCGCCCTCAAGCATGCAGCGCACTGCATGTTCGATGGTGCCATGCGCAGTGATGAGCAGAACCGGCAGGTGCGGGTGCAATTCGCGGATCTGCGTCAACAAGGCGAAGCCGTCCATCGGCCGCATCTGGTAGTCCGTGACCACCGCGCTGAACGCGGCGTCTTGCAGAATCGACAGAGCATCTGTGCCATCGGCTGCAGTAACCACGCCGTAATCGGCCAGGCGCAGTGTTTCAGCCAGGGCCTCGCGCAGCGTGGCATCGTCTTCGACGAGCAGAATAGGGTGACCGTTTTTCATGCGACCTGATGCTCCCTGAGATGGCCGATGCGAGTAACCAGCGGCAGGCGCAAGACGAAACAGGCGCCAACATCCGACTCCACATGGACTTCGCCGCCGTGGGCTTCGACGACGGACTTGACGACAGCAAGACCGAGGCCGGTGCCGTCGGTGCGGGATGTGTAAAACGGTTCAAAGATCCGCTGATGCAGGGCAGACGGAATACCGGGCCCGTTGTCGGCCACGCGAATCTCGACCATGCCGTCGATGATGCGTGTGGTGATTTCGACTTTTGCGGCAGGACCGGCACTTTGCAGACCATTGGTCACTATGTTGAGCAGGGCGCTGCCAAGTGCCTGACGATTGCCGCACACCATTGCATTCACCGCTGGCGACGCGATCGTGAGTTGCTGTCCGGGACGCAACAAGGCCTGCGTACCGGTCCGTACTGTCTCGCACAGATCGGTGAGTGCCACGGGCGCATTGCTGGCAGTGGCACCACGAGCAAAGCCCAGCATGTCGCTGATCAGTTGTTCCAGGTTATGGAGGCAGCCAATCGCATTCTGCAGAAGTTCATCGCGACGAATCGGAGCCAGTGCCGGATTCGCCGCATTCGAGGTATAGAGCAGTGCCGCCGAAAGTGGCGTGCGTATCTGATGAGCCAGCGTCGCAGCCATCTCGCCCAGGGCAGCCAGGCGCTGGTGGCGCGAAAGCACTACATCGAGTTGGCGGTCGCGAACCGTCTGTCGGGCCGCGTCCCGTTCAGCCGTCGTGGTGGCGAGGGCATCCCGCAGGGCGCCGGCCTCGGCTTCGAGCCGGCTGTAGGCTGTCTCGAGGCGTGCCGATGCAGTGGCAAACGCCGCAAAGGCCGACTCGAGGCCGGCCAGAGGAAGTGGGTCGGAGGGGGCTGTGCCCATGCCGCTGTTGTTCTCGCTCGAAATCACAAGAGATCACTGAGCAAGAACCGTGCCGACAGTCATCTATCCATATAAAACAGCGACTTGTGAATTATGTGAGGCGCGGTATTTTGGCGGCGGCAGGGAATTGGCGGCCGCAGGGCACGGCCGGGCGTCAGAATTTTGGCGCGCGGTGGATGCCGGTTTTGCTAAACACGTCGGTACCGCGGGAAATGGCGACCTGGCGACGATGGCGGCGAAATACCAGCTTCTCCAGGCCAACGCTGACCAGCGGTGAGAGGTGATCGAAACGTGTCAATCGCCACTTGGTGTCGCTGCGTTCGATGGTTCCCACGATTCGGCCAGCGAGCCGGAACGGCATTGGCAGCAGAGGATTCGGGTAGAGCACGATCACGCCACTGTCACCGGTTTTTGCGTGGTCAACCGATGGACCGGCCCACTCCAGTGTGTCCGCACGCAGGACGGTGTTGTGCCGCTTGGGCATTCCGTCCTGATGGCTGACCAGCCGCGTTACCAGCGACAACAAGACATCTACTTTGGCCTCCAGGTGCAGCAGGTCCTGGTTGTTCGGATTGGTGTCGCTGGACAGGTCTTTCGGTGCTTCCTCAAACAGTGCAAGAGCCTGCAGCGCCCGCGCCGTTTCCATGTTGTAGTGGTCGAGCTCCGCAGGATCTGACAGCGGCGAGGGCTCCCATGACAGTGGCAGGAAGTCGTGGAGAGCCAGGCCGTCAAATTCCGTATCGTCGTGTGCAGTATTCATCGCGGGTAGTCCCCCCTTAGATCCCGTGAACCATTGCGTTCATAGGCGCGTACCACGCCCGAAGCAGCCTGCAATTGGCGTGCGGTCGTGGCAAGTGCCTCGCGTGTGTCGCGCACAGCCGCCGAAGTCGCGTCAGTCCGGGCACGTAACTGTTGCAGTATTTCCCGTGTCTGGTGGTCGCTGGTGACATCCGGTTGGCTGGCGAACAGCGCCTGCAACATATCCCGGCGCTGGAAATCAAGGTCCGTCGCGCCCGCCCAGTCAGCATTCAACACGCGTTCTTCAATAGCGGTGGTCAGGCTCATGATGTCGTCGAGCAGGCTCATGCGGAATTCCGGGTCGCTCCGTCGTCGGTTGTGGCAGCCACTACACGCAGCGCCGGTGATGCCGCCATTTGCTCCCAGCCACTGCGAATTTCGTCGAGCAGGTCAGCAACTTCATCCAGCGGCCGCACTTCATTGCGAAGATTCGCTTCCGTGAGCCGGCGGGTCATGTAATCGTAGAGCGCAGCAAGATTAGCGGCAATTTCGCCACCCTTCTCGTGATCCAGACAGCTGCGCAAGCCATCGATCATGCGAACCGCGCGGCCCAGTTCCTCGCCCTTGGGGGCAATTTCACTGCGCCGCATATGTCCGCGCGCAGTCGCGATCCGGTCCAGTGCACCTTGCATCATGCGCAGTACAAGTTGCATTCGGTCGGAGGCAGCGGCAGCTCCGTAAGCATCAACGGTACGGTACTGTCGAAGCGGATCATGACCTTTCGGATAGTTCATTGGCGTTGAATTCCTGTAATTGATGCAACTGGCGATTTCTAACCGAGCTGTTGTGCAAGGTACGAACTGGTGTTTCTCAGCTTGGACAGCAACTGATCCATGGCATTGAACTCCTTCTGCAGGCGGGCCCTGACTCTTTCTATTCGCTCGTCAAGGGTGTCCCGCTGGGTGCTGATGGCCTTTAGCGTGGTCTTCAGTGACGCTTCACGTGCAGACAGCGTGCTGCCGCTGGACAGGGTCGATCCGGCAATGGTTTCCAGGCGTTTGGCCAGGCCATTGTTGCCACCGAAGAGGCTGCCGACGGCTTCGAAGTCGGTATCGATAGCTGCATTCAGCCGGGTGTCATCGATTTCCAGTTTTCCGTTGGTTTGTGTCGTGACACCGATTGACGCCAGTGAGGTGTAGACACCTTCACCGACCGTGCTGCTGATTTCCCGCCGCAATTGATCGCGAATGCCCCTCACGGCTGGATCGCCGAGCAGGGGGGCCGCGTCCCGTGTGTCGGTGTTGTAGCGGGTCAATTCGGTAACCGTGTCGATGAGCTGGTTGTAAGCAGTTACAAAGCCGCTTACCGAGGTGCGCGCGCCCTCCGGATCGTAGGCTACGGCCAGCTTCACTGTCGTACCCGGTTCGGCGCTCAACAGGTTGAGGGTCACGCCATCGATGACGTTGCTGACCGTGTTGCTTGCACTGCTAACCGCGAATCCGTCAACCAGAAAATTGGCGTCGGCCGCGGCCTGCAGTTGAGTCAAACCATTGTCGGGTGCGCCGGCGGCGTAACGGAGCGGTGCCAGTCCGCCGTCGCCGCCGCTGACGGCGATCGTGACACTGTTGGCAGTGCCGGTTTCGGTGGAGGAAATAATCAGGTGGGCACCGTCGGTCGCGTTGACGATAGTCGCGCGCACGCCGGGGTTGTCGGTTGCATCGTTGATGGCGTTGCGGATGTCGTTCAGTGAAGTCGCCGCACCGTCGACCACGATATTCGACGTTTTACCGTTGACACTGATGGTCAGCGTGCCGGTACCTATGCTCGACGTGGCATCGGCAAATGCTGCGGAGCTCAGGCGCTGTACGGTGGCCAGATTCGTGACTTCCACAGCATAGTTGCCTGGGCGCGAATCATTGTTGGCGGAGGCGGTGAAAACTTCCTCATTGCCAACGATTACCGTCCGACCCTGAAAGGTTTCAGCGTCGGTCAGCTTGGCGAGGGAGTCCTTGAAGCTGGCGAGCGAGCTCTTGAACTTGCCGAGCGCTGACAGTTCCTCGTTGGCTTTGGATTCACGTTGTGTCAGCCGATTGGCGCTGGGCGCCCGCTCAGCAGCCACCAGTTTGTCGACAATGGAGTTGATGTCGAGGCCGGAACCCAGCCCTGTTGAGGTTAAGCCAGCCATTGGCGGCCCTGTTCATGTTGAGGCAATGGAGTCATAGCCATTGCGAAGCAAGTTGCGTGCCAGCTGATCAGGCCAGATCGCTGATGAGCTGTCCGCTGGTGGTGCTCATTGCCCGGGAGAGCGTCAGGACCTCTTCCGAGGGAATCTGCCGTATCAGTTCGTGGGTGTCAGGATTGACCACGCGTACAACGGTGCGTCCACTGCCGTCATCGATCTGAAATTCAAGCTGGCGCTGGGAATCATTCAGGTAACTCTGGATCTGTTCTACGGCTTGCCTGACCTGTTCGTGAGTCGGTGGGGGTGCGGCCGGCAACTTCTGGCCGCTGACCGGCACAGTTTTGCCGGCCATTGCCTGGTCACCACCGGCATGCTGAGCCTGTATCCGGCTGCCCGCAGTCGGGCTGTTGGCAATGCCGGGGTAGATACCTGTGCTGTTCACGATTCACCTCACTTGAGGCAGTGGTTCAGTTGTCATCAAGACAAGAGGTGGCCGGCAACAGTGCCGGCCACCCGCCTGGACTTCAGTCGTCTTATCGGAACAGACCCAGCACTGTCTGGGGTGCTGCGTTGGCCTGGGCCAACACCGCGACACCAGCCTGCTGCAGGATCTGCGCCTTGGTCAGTGCTGCCGTTTCGGCCGCGAAGTCGGCATCCTGAATCCGGCTGCGAGAAGCCGTGAGGTTCTCGGCGACGGCACTCAGGTTCGAGATCGTGGACTCGAAGCGGTTCTGGATGGCGCCCAACTGGCTGCGCAGCCCCGAGATCGACGTCAGGGCGGCATCAACGCGCTGGATTGCCGTGTTGGAATTGGTTACCGAATTGACGTTGACGGAGGCCAGTGTCGTGGTGTCAACGGCAATCGACGTGCTGGCGAAGCCGATGTCGGCAAAGGCGCCGCCCAGGGTGATGTTCTGCGAAGCGGACAACGTCATTGTGCCGCGCAGTGTGCCAGTCTGGGCTGCATCGACACCGGTTCCGGTCAGCGTCGCACCAGTTCCCTGCGTCAGCGTTTCGGCAAGCACAACGTTCCGGCCATCGGCCGCCGTCAAGGTCAGCGTAGTACCCGAGACCGCAGCAGATACACCGGTCTGGCCGGAGAACAGGTTGACCTGGGCAGCAACATCCGAAGCCGACAGTGAAGCGCCGTCAGCCAGGTTGTCCGTGCCGGCATAGATCGCGATGCCATTCACCGTCAGGTTGTAGGTGGATGTACCACCGGTCGTGCCGACCGTCGAGAAGGTACCAGACGTGACGTTGGTGGCAGTGGCCGTCAAGCCGGAAACACCACCAGCATTAATCGCATTGACCTTGGCATAGGCACTGTCAGCCGTCTGACCAGCCTGGCTGCCTGGTGTGCTGGCGCCAATCGCGACGGCCGCGGATTGACCGACAGCGATCGTCAAGCCGCCGTCCGTCAGGGCGTTGCCCGTCACGGCGGTGCTGGTCTGCGTGGCGATCTGGCCGATCTGGTCAGCGCGCACACCCGTGGTCAGGTTAATGCCGATCGTCTCGCCGACGTTGGCGCCGACCTGGAACTGTGCGGAGCCGAAGCTGCCGTCAAGAACCTTCTGGCCGTTGAACGAAGTCTGCGAAGCGATACGGTTGATTTCAGCCAGGCGCTGTTGCACTTCCTGGTCGAGAGCCGCGCGGTCAGACGCCGAGTTGGTGGCGTTGGCCGACTGCACCGCCAGCTCGCGGATACGCTGCAAGTTGTTGGTGAGCTCGTCCAGTGCCGACTCTGCGGTCTGCGACAGGGAAATGCCGTCGTTGGCGTTCCGCACAGCCTGGTTCAGGCCGCGGATCTGCGTGGTGAACCGGTTGGCGATGGCGAGACCGGCAGCGTCGTCCTTGGCGCTGTTGATCCGCAAACCGGAGGAAAGCCGCTGCAAGGCGGTGGCAAGAGTGCTGTCGGAGCGCGACAGATTGCGCTGAGCGTTCAACGACAGCACGTTGGTATTTACGACACTAGGCATGATGCCCTCCTGAAATGTTTACCAGTAATCGCCGGCTTTCCCAAGTCCGCCCCGTAGTCAAGCGGCGGTACCCATGAAGCTGTGCAGGCTGTGTATCGGCGTTGGAGGGGGAGACTTGAAGCAGGACGTGTGACGCACGTCCCAGATTTACTGCAGCGTCTTCGGTTGAAGCAGTTTCTGCCTCAATCCCGGTGCGTCAACAGGACAACAGCCAGCGCGCCTGCCACGGCCGCAACGGCTACAGCGGTCCACGGATTTGTGCTGGCGTAATCATCCGTGCCATGTGCGGCCCGGCGAGTTCTTCACTGCGAACCTTACAGGACGTCGAAGAGTGACAGCGACTGGGTGCGGGCGTAGGCCTTCTGGGCTACCTGAAGACTGTTGAGCTGTTGCTCCAGCTTCGAGATGGCACTGGCGTAGTCAAGGTCGCGGATCGATGACAACGAGCCGGACAACTCAACCTGAACGTCGGCATTGTTTTCGAGCTGCTGATCGATGGTGGCGAGCCGAGCGCCAACCTGACTGCGAACATTGCTGATGTGCTGTAGCGCCTGGTCCATGTTTTGCAGGTCGGAGTTTATCTTGTTCTGAAAATCCGCCCGACTGTTTGCCGAGTTGGTGACTGTAGAGAGTGTAGCGATGAAGTCCCGCACCGTACTGAAAACATCCTTGAAGCCGGCAGTGGCCACAGTGAAGCTGTCACCGGCGGCCGGTGTGCCCTGGAATTCAACCGTGGCGCCCTGAAAGCTGATCGACTCGCCAGGCGCATAGCTGCCACTGGCGAGAAGGGTGCCGCCGCTGCGTGCTTCCCAGGTGTCCGGTGCGGTAAAGGTCAGCGTGTAGTCGCCAGGTACAAATGCCGTGCCGCTGGTCGCTGTGGCTGAAGACCAGTTGGCTGAGCCCTGGTTGGCAACATTCGCGGCCACAGTGTAGCTGCCGTTACCTTCGGGAATCTGCATGAACACGGTAGAGCCCGCGTCGCCTTCCTGCACCGTTTGGGCGTCGGCGATACGCTGGTTTCTGGTGCCGTTATCGCCCACATACTGAACGCCACCAGACTGGATAAACGGACGCGACTGTACCTGGTTGCCGGCAAACAGGTAGCGTCCCTCCCCATCCTGGCTGTTGGCCGTGTTGACCAGACCATGCAGCAGTTCAGTGGCCTCGGCCGCGATGGCACTGCGGCTCTCGGCGGTCTGCGTGCCGCTGGCAGCTTGCAGGGCCAGTTCACGCACACGGTTCAGTGCATCCGTTGCCTGGGCCAGAGAGCCTTCTTCCAGGCCTAGCCGCCGGCGGGCGGTTTCTGCATTCGTGGAGTGGTTTTTCAAACGGTCCAGGCCCTGCTGCAGCAGGATCGACTGGGCAGCACCGGCGGGGTCGTCTGCCGCCGTATTGATGCGCTTGCCACTGCTGACCTGGGCCTGGTTTTCAGCCAGCTCCTGTTGCTGACGACGAATGGAGGCCAGCCACTGCAGTTGAAAAACATTGGAACCGATACGCATGACTATCGACCCACGATTTGCAGGAGATTCTGGAACAAACCATCGGCCACGCTGATGACCTTGCTGGCTGCGAGATACGATTGCTGGTAGCGCAACATGTTGGCGGCCTCTTCATCGAGGTTGACGCCCGAGACGTTCTCCAGATCGATTTCTGCCTGCTGTCTCAGAGCTTCCTGAACCTTGATGTCGTTGTTGGCGCGATTGGCAGCAGAGCCTACCGATGCCACGATGCCGGCGCCCAGGTTCTGCAGGGATTGCGTACCGCCAGTGAAAAAGCCCTGGTTAGCCACTGTGGCCAGAGCCAGTACATTGGTGTTGTCGCCGCTGCCCGGCGCGGCGCCGGAAACGAAGAAGCGATCGCCGGTCTGGGGGGTACCGCTGACTTGCGCTGTCCAGCCGGCAAAGCTGATGTCATCGCCACTCGAATAAGGAAGTGGCCCGATGATATCTGCGCCGCTGCCAGTAAACACCAGATACGACGTGGGCGAATCGAAAACTATCTGTGCGGGAGTCAGAAGCTTGGGGTCGTCAAAATCCGCGACGACCGGCCTGCTGATGGCGGCTTGTGACAGGTTGCTGCTGCTGGCGCTGGAGCCCAGCGGCGCGGCCGCCGCAATCTGGTCCGGACTGTTGAGTATCACGCGCAAATCAGAAGTGGCTTGCGCGACCGGGCGGATCAGAAAGCGGTCGCCGGCGGCAAGGCCGGCCGAGGCGCTGACCGAGAGTCCTTCAAACTGCAGCGGGCTGGCAGGCGTGCCCGCTCCGGTTGCCGCTACGCTGGCGCCCGTGCGCCGATCCATAACCGACCAGGCGGTACCATCGAAGCGCGCGATATAGTCGCGGCCGGCAAGGCCGCTGGCATCGGTGATTGATGCCGACACGGTCGCGCTGCCGCTGTTGGTAGTGGCCGCAGACACCAGCGGTGTGGTGCTGCCAAAAAAGTCGCCGCCCAGATCGCCGTTTAAATCCACACCCTGGACATGTTGGGCATTGAAGCCGGCGGCGAGACCGGCTGCGAGCTGGCCAAGGCTCTGGCGTGAAGTGTCGAGCACATCATTTCTGAACGCCAGGAGTCCGCCAATTACTCCGCCGCTGATGCGCGAGGAGATATCCTGGACACTGTTGCCGGAGTCGATGGCGAGCTGCAATCGCGAGCCGTCCAGTGAATCGGGGATCGTCGTGAGCTTCGCCGCGTGTCCGCCAAGTACCAGCGACTGACCACTGCCAACAAACACCGAAACACTGCCGTCTTTCTGGTTGACGGTGCTGATGTCGATCTGGCTGCCCAGAGCCTTGAGCAATTGATCCCGCTGGTCGAGCAGGCTGGGTGCTGATGATGCCCCGGCCGCCGAGATCTGCTCGTTGACCCGGGCAATCTGGTCGGCCAGGTTATTGACCGTGGATGCTGCGTTCTGCAGACGGCCATCTATTTCGTTACCCAGGCCATCCAGTTGTGTCTGCAGTTGCTGGAAGCGGCTGGCCAGGTTGCCGCCCTCGAGCAGGAGTTGCTGGCGTTGCGTGATCGACGTGGGATCGCGACCAACGGCCTCTACCTGATCGAAGAAGCGCTGTATTGCTGTGGTGATGCCGGTATCCGGATTTCCCAGAATGCTGTCGAGCCTGGACGTAAAGCTGCCGTAGGTGACGGAGCGCTGTTCAAGGGAAGCAGAGCTGCGGAGGTTTTCGGTCAGATATTGATCGTAAACCCTTGTAATATCAGAAATAGCAACGCCGGCACCAATGGTGAAGCGGCCATTCGGTGTGCCTGGAAGTTCCACAAAATCGACGCGCTGGCGCACGTAACCTGGCGTGTTCGCATTGGCGATATTGTTGCTGGTGGTCTGCAAGGCGCGCTGGGATGCCATCAGCGCCGTCAGCCCGTTAGTAACTGTGCCGCTCATTGCCTGTTTACACCCGGGTTATTCATGGTGGCCATCACAGGTAGTTCGGCACTTCGCCGTCCGTCTTTAGTGGCGTGTCGCCGTTCCCGAGGATGGGACTCGCGATAATGTCGCTGATCTTTTCTGCATAACGCGGGTCGGTTGCATAGCCGGCCGACTGCAGGCGTTCGGCATAAACCTGAGCGTTTCCGCCAGATTGCAGCGCATCGCTGTAGCGCGGGTTAGTTTGCAGGAATCGAACATAATCCTCGAAACCGGCTTGCAGATTCGGGTAGGCACGAAATTGCGCCCGCTGGGGCTTTGGTAAACCGTCCTCGAACTCCAGGGTCGATACCGTGACCCGTTGACCCGACCAGCTCTTGTCGGCCTTGATGCCGAAGAGATTGTTGCCACTGACGCCGGCATCGTCGCGGATCTGTCGCTGACCCCAGCCGGTTTCCAGAGCGGCCTGGGCCACGATAGCCCTGGGGTTAACGCCGAGTTTCTCACCCGCCTGCACAGCCAGCGGCCATATTTCCTGAATGAACGCTTCGCGGCTCTCCGGCCGGAAATCGTCACGGTTCATGGTCAGATTGACGCTGGCGGGTGGTCGAGCCGGCATCGCGAAGCTGCCGCTGACTTGGGGTGTCCCGCCGGCCCCGCCGGCAAGCTGGCGCACCATCAGATCGCCCAGACCCAGGCCCTTGCCCTGAGTCATTTCCATGGCGATCTGTTTGTCGAACATTTCCTGGTAGGTCGTGTCGTGCTGCTCACCGAGCACGGCATTCGCATCGCGCATGCTCTTCAGCATCATCTGTACGAACAGGGCCTCGAACTGTCGGGCTGCTTCCCGGGTCGCTTCGGGCGAGCCTGCCGAAGCCGCAGATTTGAGCTGCGATAACCCCTGGAAGTCATTGTAAGTACTGATAGGAATAGTCATGGAATGTACTCAGATCACAATCAGTTCGGCGCGCAGTGCACCGGCTTCCCGCAGGGCTTCGAGAATGGCGACCAGATCGCCCGGGGCCGCGCCAACCTGGTTCACTGCCTGCACGATGTCGTTCAGCTCGACGCCGGGCTTGAACAGGAACATGCGGTTGTCGCCCTGCGTCACGCTGATTCTGGAATCCGGCGTTACGACCGTCTCACCGGTCTGACTGAAGGGTTGTGGCTGACTCACATTGAAGTCTTCGGTGATAGACACCACGAGGGAGCCGTGTGAAACGGCGGCCGGCGACACATGTACGCTGGCATTGATCACCACGGTGCCGGTTCGCGAGTTGACAATAACGCGCGCCGGGGCGTCGCCTGGAGTGATTTGCAGGTTCTCGATCGTGGAGATCAGGGTCATGCGATCGGCCTGGTTGGCCGGTGCCCGCACCTGAACAGTCATCGGGTCGTTGGACTGGGCAGTACCCGCACCCAGCAGGCCATTGATTGTGTCCGCCAGTCTGGTGGATGTGGTGAAGTCAGGACGGTGCAGATTCAGGGTGAGCACTTCCGCGCTGCCGATCTGCGTGGGTACTTCCCGTTCAACTGTTGCGCCGTTGGGGATTCGCCCCACACTGGGTACGTTGATCGAAAGCTTCGAGCCATCCTTGCCGGAGGTTCCAAGTCCGCCGACTGCCAGATTGCCCTGCGCCATGGCATACACCTGACCATCCAGTCCCTTGAGGGGCGTGAGCAGCAGCGTGCCGCCTCGCAGGCTTTTGGCATTGGCAATCGAGGAGACGGTAATGTCGATATTCTGTCCGGCCTTGGAGAAAGGCGGCAGCTCGGCATTCACAATTACGGCGGCAATATTTTTCAACTGCAGGCTGGTACCTGCCGGGATGGTTACGCCGAGTCGCTCCAGCATGTTGATGAGTGTCTGGGTTGTGAACGGTGCTTGCGTGGTCTGGTCGCCGGTTCCGTCCAGGCCGACCACGAGGCCGTAACCGACCAGCTGGTTCTGGCGTACACCTCCAACAGTAGCGAGGTCCTTGATGCGTTCCGCCTGCGCACCTTCCATATGCAGGATCAGGGCCAGCATGGCCGCTGCCAGCAGAAAGAGCGTGTGTTGCCGAAGCTGTTCGCGTTGCTTGTTCATGGTTTTTGTAATCCGTACTAAAGAGGCCACAGCTTCATGAAGAATCGTGTCAGCAGTCCTGGCCGGTTGGCGTCGGCCAGCGTGCCGCTTCCGCTGTAGGTGATCCGGGCGTCAGCGACCTTGAAGGAAGGCACCGAATTGTCCGTGCCGATATCAACGGGCCGCACGATGCCGCTGATCTGCACGAATTCCTGGCCCTGGTTCAGCGTGAGCCATTTCTCGCCACGGACCAGCAGGTTGCCGTTGGGATATACGTCGGCCACGGTGACGGTGATGTTGCCGTCCAGCCGGTTGCTTTGACTGCTGCTGCCGGTACCACCGAACTCCTGGGCGGTACTCCACTTGTTGCTCAGGACCGGGTCGCCGTTGCTCGTGACGCCACCACCCAGAAGGATTGGCGCGCCTGTGTCGATGGACGAATCCTTCTTGGCATCCGTGCTGGCGCTCTTGGAAGCCTGGGTGCGTTCGGCAAGACGAATTGTCACGGTGTCGCCGATACGGCGCGCCTTGACGTCGTCGAACAGGGAGAGTCCCCGGGCCGGCTGGTAAATGGTGCCGCTGGTCACGGGCATTGCATCGTAGTTGACGGGCGGCGCCGGCGGGTACTTGCCGGGTTGCGGTCCGATATGGACCGAGGAACACGCAGCCAATGCAAGCTGAGCAGTTACGGCAACGAGTACGGTGGTGACCCGACGAATGTTCATGGTGATCACAGGTTGTTGTTCAGGTACTGAAGCATCTGGTCGCTGGTGGAAATTGCCTTCGAGTTCATCTCGTAGGCCCGCTGGGTCTCGATCATGCTGACCAGTTCTTCAACGACATTGACGTTCGAGCCTTCCAGCGACCCCTGCACCAGCGTGCCAACACCCTCGAGTCCGGGATTGGCAACCTGTGGTGAGCCGCTGGCTGCGGTTTCGATGAAGAGGTTCTGACCCTTGGGCTGCAGGCCGGCAGGATTGATGAAGTCAGCGAGCTGCAGGGTTCCCAGCTGAGTCGGCGCAGTCTGGCCAGCGAGGGTGGCCTGCACCGTGCCGTCCAGGCCAATGGTGATCGACTGTGCACTGCTGGGAATCGTCAGTGACGGCTGAATCTCATAACCACTGGCGGTCACCAGCCGGCCTTCGGAATCAACCTTGAAAGAGCCATCCCGGGTATAGGCAAGGTTGCCATCGGGTTCCAGCACCTGAAAGAAGCCTCGGCCCTGGATCAGTACGTCCAGTGCGTTGCCGGTCTGCAAGGCAGAGCCCTGCGTGAAGGATTTTTCGGTGGAAACCACGCGTACGCCGGTGCCAATTGTCAGGCCGGTCGGACTCTCGGTGTCCTGCGAAGTGGCGCCACCAGGCTGATTGACGTTCTGGTAGAGCAGATCCTCAAAGACCGCACGGCCCCGTTTGAATCCGGTCGTATTGACGTTGGCGAGGTTGTTCGACACGACGGACATGCGCGTCTGTTGCGCATCCAGGCCGGTCTTGGCTACCCATAGTGCTTCCATGCTGGTACTACTCCCTGGTAATTGGAATCGGCGTTAGCCGTTCATGCGAATCAGTCGGGCGCTGGCGGCATCAAGTTCATCTGCCGTGTTCATCGCCCGCACCTGCATTTCATAGTGACGCGACAATTCGATCATCTGCGCCAGTGCTTCGGCTGCATTGACGTTGCTGGACTCGAGTTGACCGTTGGCCACGTGGACCTCCGGATCGGGAACGGCAGCGCTGCCGTCGCGGAGGGCAAACAGCCCATTGCCACTACGGACCATCTCCTGTGCCGGCGGATTGACGAGTTTGAGGCGATCAACCTGCACAAGAGAATCCGGGGTCTGGCCCTGAGGCACGATCGAGATCTGGCCGTCATTACCGATAAACAGCGATTCATATGGCGGAATCGTGATCGGTCCGCCATTGCCCTGAACCTGGAGTCCGTTGGCGGTTTGCAGAATGCCATTGGCATTCACGTGCAGATCGCCGGCGCGCGTATACGCCTCCTGGCCCTCAGGGTCCTGCACTACCAGCCATCCCTGGCCCTGGATTGCGACGTCAAGGTCCCGGCCCGTTGGCTGAGCCTGGCCCTGACGGGTATTCCACAACTCCGGTTGCCGCACCGTATTCACGCGGCTCGGCAACCCGGCGCCAGGGATGGGCGCACTTTCGAGCATGTTGCGGATCGCCCGGAAGCCGGTGGTAGACAGGTTGGCCAGATTGTGACTGGTCGTTGCCTGGGCTTGCATGGCTTCCCGCGCACCAGACAGCGCCACATAGATGAGTTTGTCCATGAACTAATCACCTCCGGCTTAGCGGATGTTGATAATCGTCTGCGTGATCGTGTCTTGGGTTGAGATCACCTGGGCATTGGCCTGAAACAGTCGCTGTGCCGTGATCAGCCGGACCAACTGTTCGGTCAGGTCGACGTTCGAGGTTTCCAGCGCGCCTGACTGCAACAGTCCGAAGTTGGATTCCGTAGCCTCACCGCGCTGGGCAACGCCGGAGCCAAAGGTCTCCTGGAAGGACGTATCGCTGATTTTCTGCAGCCCTTCCGGATTGGAGAAGTTGGCCAGGGCAATTTTGCCCAGTGTCACGGACTGCCCGTTGGAGAAGCGCGCGAACACCACGCCGGTCTGATCGATCTCCAGACCACGCAGGCGGCCTTCGGCCTGGCCGTCCGGATTGATGCTGTTTACCGTGAAGTTGGTGCCGTACTGGGTGGTGTTGCCCAGGTTCAGGTTCACGGTGAGCGGATTCGCGCCGTTGGTCAGCGGAATTGTCGGAAAGCTGATATTGCCGCCGGCAGGCGTGGCGATGGTGCCCGTGGAATTGAATGTGAAGGGCTGGCCAGTCCCAACCGTACTGCCGTCGAATGTCATGTTCACATCCCAGCCACCAGCCGTCTTGGAAAAGAAGTAGGTGGCGTTGTGTGAGACGCCCAGTGAATCGTAGAGCACTGTCGAGGTGCTCTGGTTGTATGACAGCGGATTATTGGGATCAAAGGTCGACACCGTGGGCGCCGTGGCATTGCCGGGCAGATTGATATTCATATCGACATCGGTGCTGGCTACCGGCGGTGCGGTCTTGGCGGTAATAACCAGATCGCTCAGCGCACCCTGGTTAAATCCCCCGGTTCCCGGCTCGTACTGGTAGATCTGCAGCCGCTCACCCTCGGCATTCTGTACAACGCCATTCGCATCCAGGCCAAAGGCACCTACGCGCGAGTAGAGCAGGCTGCCGTTGTCGCTGGTGATGAAAAAGCCATTGCCGCTGATCGCGAGATCGAGCTGGCGGGCGGTTATCTCGACATTGCCCTGGGTAAATTCCTG
Organism: Gammaproteobacteria bacterium; assembly: GCA_041396045.1. GTDB lineage: Bacteria > Pseudomonadota > Gammaproteobacteria > Steroidobacterales > SHZI01. The sequence continues at coordinate 100,801 of JAWKZI010000005.1, forward strand.
CCGTACGTCGGTCAGGCGCACACCGTTGCCGATGCCGACGGAATCGCCGGAGAAAACATCTGCAAATTCAGCACGCGAACTTTTGAAGCCGATGGTATTGGCGTTGGCGACGTTGTTCGATGTGACCTGCAGGTCGGTAGAGGCCGCATTGAGGCCGCTGAGAGCGATCTGGAATGACATGGTTCAATTCTCCTTACATGACTGCTTTGACGTCAGACAGACGCACGGTGGCGCCGCCATCGGTCCGAATCTGGGAATCGCTGCCGGCACCCGAGAGCGTGACGCTTTCGACCTTCGACGCGAGATAGGTAGTGAGTGCTGTGGCGGTGTTACCGCTTTCGATGGCGGCCGTGAATCGATAGTTGCCAGCCGGTGCCGGCTCGCCATTTGCCAGCGTGCCGTCCCACGAGAAGTTGCTCAGTCCGCCCTGCTGACTGCCCAATGGCAATTCCCGGACAGGCTCGTCCGCGTTGTTGTAGACACGAACGACCGCGGATGAAGTTGCGTAGGGCAGCTCGACCCCGCCGTTAACAGGCTGGCTACCGTTGAAGGTGCTGGCATTCCCCTCGGTGAGCACAGTCCGTCCGACCATTGACGCCGCTTGCAGCGCCTGCCCGGAATTGAAAGCCTTGGTAAGTCCGGCGACCGACTTCGTCATGTCGGCGATCCCGGTGACCGTGCTGAACTGGGCCATCTGGCCGATGAATTCGCCGTTCTCCATGGGCTTCAGCGGATCCTGATTGCGCATCTGCTGAATCATCAGCGCCAGAAAATCCTCCTGCCCCAGCTCCTTGGAAGCCTTGCGGGTGGTGCTTCCGGCGAGCTGCAGGCTGGCCAGATCCAGATCCGAATTTGGTGAAGTGATCGTCGTCACGGGTTACTCCTTAAACGAGTCCATGTCCTGAATGACCAGGGCCTTACTGACCGATCGAAAGGGTTCTGAGCAGCAGTTCTTTGATGTGCTCAGAACCTCCACGCTGTTCTGGTACGAGCGCGAAGCCGAAATCATGTTCACGAGTTCATCCACCGGGTTGACGTTGGACATATATATGTAGCCATCGGCATCGGCGAGCGGGATTGCCTGGTTCGTGAACCTTGGTTGGTGGTGCGCTGGTTTCGACGATGCCGGCCACGCGAACACCGGCACTGGCTGGATCGCCTGCCTGACCGGCACCGCCTGAGGTCTGCATGACCGTCTGAAACACCGGTTGACGGGATCGGTACGCGCCTCGGCGCTGCCGCTCACGGTATTGGCATTCGCCAGGTTGCTGGCAGTGGTATTCAGGCGTACCGACTGGGCGCTCATGGCCGAGCCGGCGATATCAAAGATGCGAAAGAGTCCCATGATCAACGACCTCCGGTAATGGCATCCCGCAGGCCGCGTATGCGGGCCGACAGGAAGGTGAGGGTGGCCTGGTAGCGCACCGAGGTATCGGCAATCGCCGCGTTCTCCTTCTGGGAGTCGACCGTATTGCCGTCGAGCGAGGGTTGGTCCGGAACGCGATAGAGCGCATTAGTTGTGTACGGGCCGATACCGGCGATTTGCAGGATGACCGCTGCTGGTGGTGGCCATGGGAAGATTGCCGCCCATGCCGGGGCCCTGGTCTGCCGCCTGCATGGCCGCCTGAAAGTCGATATCGCGCGCCTTGTAGTTGGGCGTGTCCGCATTGGCTACATTGTCGGCCAGCAACTCCAGTCGCTGGTTGGCCAGACCCAGGGCGCGGGTCAGCGGTTCAAACTGTGCGTTGATATCCAGTGGCATGATCGTTCCGTCGCGTTCGTTACCCGCAAGTCGTGTTGCCTGGGATCTATGCAAGCGGCGTGCCAGCCAGCCGCACGGGAGCCGAGGGCAAAAAACCGGCAGCTTCAGGCCGATCGGGTGGCAAGCAACTGCCGGGAAAGCGGCAACGCGGTGCCGTCAGTTCGTGCGTTGCCCGTCAGTTCGTGCGTTGCCGGGGTTCGGTGTAGGCACGCTTCTTGCAAATTTCGAACCCATGAACACTCATATACGCCTGCAACGACCAGCCACTCGCTGCTGCTGGCCCTGATGCTGGCGACCGGGTTACTGCCGGTTGCGGCGTACTGCGGAGCGCCCGGTACAGCGCAGAGCACAGCTCAGAACACAGCCACTGCAGGCGGCCAGCGCCAATCGATCTGGCAGGACCACGCAGCCATCCGCAAGGCTGCGGAAGGGCTGCAAAGCGCGTTGTGCAAGGGCCTGCAGACCTGGTTGCCGACGAGCTGGACCCGCGACTGCGTCTGAAGCGCTGCACTCAGCCTCTTGCCGCGACCGTTCCGGCAAACGGCGTTGGTGCAACACGGGTCACTGCTGAAGTACGTTGTGCGGGTAAACAACCCTGGCGTCTTTTCTTGCCGGTGCAGATATCAGCGACCCGGTCGGTCGTCGTTGCTGCCCGGTCTTTGGCACGTGACACGGTTTTGGCGCCTGGTGACGTCCGCTTGGCGGAATCCGTGTCCGGATCGGCACCCACCGGAGCGGTACGCGATCCGGCGTTTGCCGTCGGCAGGCGATTGAAGCGGCAGGTCAACGAGGGTCAGGCGCTAACAGCGGGTCTGCTGGCTGCCGCGACCGTGATCCAACGCGGACAGGATGTGACCGTTGAAGCCCGCTCGGGTGCTCTGCAGGTGCGTATGGCGGGCGTGGCCAGGGACGATGGTGCCCTTGGCGACATAATTGCAGTGGAAAGCAAGGCGTCTGGACGGCTGATTCAGGCGGTTGTGCGATCTGCGAAATCGGTCGAGGTCTTGCTGCGGTAGCACACCTATAGTCAAGGCCTCAAGTTCCCGTCCGGCGTGCCGACAGGAACCATGAGGCCGGATCAGGCCTGGGTTCAGGCGCAGCCAACCCGGTATAGAGAGCGGTGGAGAATGGCGAATGGCTAACAAGATTACGGGCTATAACAGCAACAGCGTCGACATTGCGGCGGCGCGTTCGCGCGAGACTGCCCGCTCTGGCCAGGCGTCGAGCGACAAGGCGGGCACGGATAACCGTGCCGGCGCGAAGGTAACCACGCCGGCAGCCGACAGCCATGTGCAATTGACGGATACGGCCACCAACCTGAAACAGGTAGAAGGTCGGCTGGCCTCGGTTCCGGATGTGGATCGAGCTCGCGTCGACGAGGTCCGGCAGCGCGTCGAATCCGGAAGCTATCAAGTGAATGCGGAGCGGGTGGCTGACCGTTTGCTGGCATTCGAACGGGATCTGGCTTGAGATCATTGCAGGCCATTCTGGAGCTGGAGGTCGCGGCACTCAGTGTCGTGCTGCAGACCCTGCACGATGAATATTCCGCGCTCGACAAGCGGGCGCCTGAGGCGCTTCTGGCCGCAAGCAATGCCAAGGCCGATGCGGTTGCCCATGCGGCGCAGCTTGAGCGGGAGCGCCGGGAGCTGGGCCAGAGCGGGCACGACAGGCAGCCAGTTGTGGCCGACAAACTCTTTACTGAATTGAAACAGCTCGCCGCGGACTGCCGAATGCTCAATGATCGCAATGGTCAGTTGATTCGTGGCCAGCGCCGCCGGATCGAGGGTTCACTGAATGTGCTGCGGGGCCGGGCAGGGACGCCGGACACCTATGGTCGAGATGGCGCAACGGCATTTCTTCGCGACGCAAAGACCCCGCTGGCCTCTTACTGATTCTTCTGCAGTAGCGGCTTCTACTGGCCGATGACGCGAACCACGGCATCGATGTCGTTTTGGGCATTGGCCATTGTTTGCAGAAACGGCTGCGATCCAAACTTTACGTTCTCCAGTGTGATGCGTGCATCGTCGGCACCATCGGCATTCTGCTGGATCAACTGATATAGCTTGGCCGACGCCAGCAGGCGCGACAGCAACGGCATCTCGGCCGGATCGCCTTCCCGCAGACCGTCCTGACTCTCGACCGCCTCCGTGAGGTGTTCGGGCATGCCCCAGTTCTCGAGAATCGCGCGAGCGATGGTCGGATGCCAGTCGGCGATAGTGGCGGCCCACTCGGCGGTATCGCCGATGTTTACGTTTTCACGATGAGCGCGGGTCAGCACGTAGAGGCTGCCGAGCTGGTGAAACAGGCCGGACGCCAGCGCTTCATCGGGTCGCATGCCGTCCGTACGTCGTGCGCCGACATAGCAGATGGCAGCTACCCTGGTGCTGTCCTGCCAGATCCGGGAGAGATGAGGTCGCAGTGGCTGCAGCCATTCCTGCTGCTCGAGCTGGCGCATCGCAAAGGTGGTCGCCGTGCCCCGCACCAGGCTGAAACCAAGCAGCGTGATGGCTGACTTGAGGTCGCTGATGGCCCGGTCACCCGGATTGAATGCCGCAGAGTTGGCCAGATGCAGCAGGCGTGCGCTCAGTGAAGGTTCTGCGCTGACCAGGCGAACGATGTCCCGTACCGAGCTGCTGCTGTCACCGAGCGTCCGGTGCAGACGCATCACTACATCCGGGAAGCCGGGCAACTCGAAGTCTTCGTACATGTCGTTGATCAGCTTTTGCAGGAACTTGAACAGCTCCGCATTATTCGTCGACACCGGCGCGGGCTTGTCGATTAAATCGGGTGGTTGTTTAGTTGCTGGCTTGGTCGCGGACATGCCCTGATTACCCCTGCGTGCGTGTGTGCCGATTCTGCATCTGCAACCCCCTGATCGCAGGTGCAGAACCGGTAGATGCATAGCATCTGACAGGCAGCAGCGGGGTGCTGTGTCGTACGTCTACTTTGGCCAACAGACCTTCTCGTCGCTGACTTTCCACGGCGCGATTGCCGGAGATCGGTCGACGGGCGGCGCTGCCATCAGGGCGGCCACCGAAGCGCGACCGGCGCGCGGAATGGAGCGGATCTTGGCATCCAGTTGTGTGCGACGAAATGCGAGCCCGTAGCGATTCACACCATCGGTCCAGCACAGGTAGTACTTGCCGTTATCGATGGGGTGTCGAACGATTTCACTCTGCGGGAGCTGAACGTAAACCAGATCGTTGATCCAGTTGCTGGCAACAGATGTCGCCACAGCCGCAGTTACTGCTGCCGTTGCCAGGCCGGTCGAAAACCCCAAAGCAAACTGACGAAGGTTCATTGCGTATCCATCCTTGGAATTGCAGTTAAAGAAAGAGCGAGTAGCCGACTGGTTTATACGTTGTGTGTGGTTATCGAACAAGGAAATAATTGACACGACTAAACGTGATTCTGTTTCAGGAATTATTCATCTTCAGCAGCAATTCAGCCGACGACGCGTAGCTTCAAATGACAGTGTCAAACGGGAGTCGGGAATATGTCGAAACTGAAACTGCTCGCAGTAATTGCATCGCTTGGTGTCTTTGCTTCAGCTGGTGCTCTGGCTGACAGCCGTTGGCAGAGCCGGCCATCGTCACCGAAGGTTCAGGTCGGGCTGAATATTGTCGTGGGCGGGTATGGCTACGCTCCGGCGCGTCCGGTTGTGATACGCCCGGCAGTGGTGTGGTATCCGGCATACGCGCCCGCCTATGTAACGGTGTCCCCGGGCGGTTACCGGTATGTCACGCCACGCGGGTACCGCAAACACCATCACCGGCAGCGATGGGACCGCTCGAGCCGCTATCGGGATCGTTGCGACGACTGATCAGCATGCTGAATTTTCCACGGCGGGGTATATATTGGGAACCTGCTGTTGGAGAGTGATATGGCTGACAAGAACGTGCTGGTCTTTCCCACTGATTTTTCAACGCGTTCGCTTGATGCGTTGCCGTGGCTGCGCCGCATGCGCGACTTGATGAAGGCTGAAATCCACGTTATCTACGTCGTTGAAGAGCCTCAGATATATACGACGCTGGATATGGGGCCGGTGCCCATGCCGTCGACCGAAGAACTGGTCAGCACGGCACGTGAAAGGTTGGCCAGCTTTGTTGGCAAGTCGCTTGGTGACCTGGGAACGGGCGCCACGTCTGCAGTAGTGGTTGGTCGTCCTGCCGACGAAATTGTGGCTTACGCGCGCGAAGCCGGTGCCAGCATGCTGATCATGACGACCCACGGCTATAGCGGTGTGAAGCACATGCTTCTGGGCAGTACTACGGAAGCAGTCCTTCGTCAGGCCAACTGCCCGGTGCTATCCATTCGTGTGAGTTGACGGCTTTAAACCACGGAGGAGCGCGTAGACGGGTACACTAGACGGTTATGCCAAAACAGTCCCAAAGTCGGCCCGGGTATCGCATGCTCGCCGAATGGAGTCCGCACCAGGCAACCTGGTTTTCCTGGCCGCACAATCCGGACACCTGGGCTGAATTCGCCCGGTGCCGAACGTGCTTGCGGAAGCGGTGGCTGCGCTGGCTCGCAGCGAACTGGTCCGTATCAACGTCCAGGACGCCAGCCATGGCTATCACGTACAAAACTGCTGGCCGGCAAAGTACCGGCTGAGCGAATGGTGTTGCACCAGTTTCCTACGAATGATTCCTGGTGCCGGGACCACGGTGCGATCTTTGTCAGTCGTGAGCCTGATCCGGATGCGACACAGCATCCACCGCTAAAGGCACTGAATTTCGAGTACAACGCCTGGGGTCAAGTACCCGCCGTTTGATCTGGACAACGGTATTCCGGAACGGATGGCCGCGGCACTCGATGTGCCTTTAGAGAGCATCCCGATGGTACTTGAGGGCGGTTCAATCGACGTCAATGGCCGTGGCGCCTCTGCTGACCACGGAGCAATGTCTCCTTAACCCCAATCGCAATCCCGACATGAGTCGCGAGGGATATCGAGACCGGCTCCGGATTTGCTTAGCGTCAGCCAGATCATCCTGGCTGGGCGAGGGCATCGTTGGCGACGATACCGATGGTCATATTGACGACATCACCCGCTTCGTCTCCGAAGATCAGGTGGTAACCGTCGTAGAGCAGGATCCTGCGGATGAGAATCATGACGCACTGAAAGCAAATCGCGAGCGGCTCGAAGGTATTCAACTGGCTGACGGCCGGCCTCTGCGGGTGGTTGAATTGCCGATGCCGGCGGCACTGTATCGGGACGGTCAGCGCTTGCCAGCCAGCTATGCCAACTTCTATGTGGGCAACCGCGTCGTACTATTGCCCACATTCAATTGCCCGGCTGATGAGGAATCAGCAGCGATTCTGGCTCGCGGTTTCCCCGGACGGCGCATCGTCAGCCTGGACTGTCGCGACGTTGTAGTGGGTCTGGGAACCTTCCACTGCCTCACCCAGCAGGTGCCGGTCGCCCCCGAGTAGGCAACCACGCCCATTTTTCAGTTGTTCCGGGGGCGCGTATTCCCTAAGCTCTCGCTGCGCTCTGCGGGGAAATATCATGACCACAATAAGCAAGTTTGTTCACCACCATTTCAGGCATTTCAACAGTGCTGCCCTGGTCGATGCTGCGGATGCCTATGTGCGGCATCTGGAATCCGGTGGCTTGATGTTTGTAACACTTGCGGGTGCCATGAGTACGGCCGAGCTGGGCCTCTCGCTGGCAGAGATGATCCGGCAGGACAAGGTGCATGGCATTAGCTGCACCGGCGCGAATCTGGAGGAAGATGTCTTCAATCTCGTGGCTCACGACCACTACGTGAGGATTCCGGGTTATCGCCACCTGACTGCCCAGGACGAGGAGGATCTGCTGGCCCGCCACCTGAATCGCGGTACCGATACCTGTAGCCCGGAAGAAGAGGCTATCCGGCGGATCGAGCGCGCGGTACTCGACGAGTGGACCCGCGCCGACCAGAGTGGCAAGCGCTATTTTCCTCACGAGTTCCTGTATCGGATCATTCGTTCTGGAGTACTGAAGCAGTACTACCAGATCGACCCGAAGGACAGCTGGCTCCTGGCCGCCTGCGAGAAGAACCTGCCAATTTTTGTGCCTGGCTGGGAAGACTCCACGCTGGGCAACATCTACAGCTCCCATGTCATCACGGGAGACATCAAGAATGTGCACACGGTTCGTACCGGCATCGAGTACATGGTTGAGCTGGCGACGTGGTATCAGGCGAACTGCCGCCAGCATTCCATCGGCTTTTTCCAGATTGGTGGCGGTATTGCCGGTGATTTCCCCATCTGCGTTGTTCCGATGCTGGAGCAGGATCTGCAGATCCGTGATATTCCGCGTTGGGGATATTTCTGCCAGATCAGCGATTCCACGACCAGCTACGGGTCCTACTCCGGCGCTGTGCCGAACGAGAAAATCACCTGGGGAAAATTGTCTGCTGACACTCCCAAGTTCATTATTGAGTCGGATGCGACGATTGTCGCCCCGCTGATTTTTGCCTGCGTATTGGGGCACTGAGAAGGAACGTCGTTGGTCGAGCGCGTAGTATCCGCAAGCCGGGAGTCCGCCCCGTCTGCTGAAGTCCAGTGGACGCCCGAGGACTCAACCGAACTCTATAGGGTTGAATCCTGGGGTGATTCGTTTTTCCGGATCAACGAGCATGGGCATGCCTCCGTGCAGCCCTTCGGCGATGATCGCCTGTCCATCGATTTTGTAAAGCTGATCGAGGAAGTGGAGCGGCGTGCCATTTCGTTCCCGGTGCTGATCCGCTTCCAGGACGTGTTGCAGGCCCGGGTACGGATGTTGAACGAGGCTTTTGCCTCGGCGATAGAGGAAGCTGGCTATGGCAACAGCTATACCGGCGTGTATCCGATCAAGGTCAATCAACTCCATGAAGTTGTTGAGGAAGTGCTGGACGCCGGCCGCAAGTACGGCATGGGACTCGAGTGCGGGTCCAAGGGTGAGCTGATTGCCTGTCTGCCGCATCTGACCGAAGACGGTATGTTGCTGGTCTGTAACGGGGTCAAGGATCGAGCAATGCTTGCCTTGATCCTCTCTTCGCAGCGACTGGGCCTGAACGTTATCCCGGTCATGGAAAAATTTGCGGAGTTCGAGACCTTGCTGGAACTGGCCGACGCCCAGGGCCAGGTGCCGATACTCGGCGTACGGGTGCGTCTGGCCACGCGTGGTTCAGGTCGCTGGTCGGAGTCCGGTGGCGCGCGCTCCAAGTTTGGCCTGTCGATACCGGAACTGGTTCGACTGGTTGCCGAACTGGAACGACGCGGCAAGCCGGAAGCGCTGGCCCTGCTGCATTTTCATATCGGCAGCCAGATCATCGACATCCAGGTCCTCAAGCGGGCCCTGAAGGAGATGACGCAGATCTACGCCTCACTACATCAGCGCGGCATTCCGGTGCGCTATGTTGATGTCGGGGGTGGCCTGGGAGTGAGCTACGGCGCTGGCCATGGCCGCGGCGAAACCGGCGTGAACTACGGGCTGCAGGAATATGCCAATGCGGTCGTATTTGCGATCAAGGAAGTGTGCGACGCGCAGGATGTCCCGAATCCGATCATTGTGTCGGAAAGTGGCCGTGCCATTACCGCGCACCATTCGGTGCTGCTGGTGCCGGTGCTTGAGGGACACCGGCGCAATGGCGGGCACCACGTGGAAATACCAGCGGAGCCGCATGCAGCGGTGGAATCCATGGTCAAGACCCTGGACAATGTCCGGGATCCCGATCGGGAACCACAGGAACTGATCGAGGCCTACCACGACATTGAAGAGGTCCGCATAGAATCGCGAACGCTGTTCAGTCTGGGCTATCTGGAGCTGGGCCAGCTTGCTGCGGTCGAGGATCTCTACTGGTCCATCGCACGAGACCTGCTCGATCGCCTGCGCAAAGCCGAACTCGACCCGACACCGGCAGAAGAACTTGAGCTTGAAGACAAACTGACCGATCGCTATCTGTGCAACTTCTCGGTGTTCCAGTCGATTCTCGACCACTGGGCCATTGACCAGTCATTTCCGATCCTTCCCATTGACTGTCTGGATGAAAAGCCGGATCGCCGGGCAGTGCTTGTCGATCTCACTTGTGATTCGGATGGCAAGGTCAGCCACTACATCTCGGCAATGAATGACAAGAGTTTCCTGCCGGTGCATTCCCTTCAGGATAATCGTCCGTACTACCTGGGATTTTTCCTGATGGGTGCCTATCAGGACATCATGGGCGATGCGCACAACCTGTTTGGCCGTGTGCCCGAAGTGCATGTGTATGCCGATGCCGAAGAGCAGGACAACTTCTGGATCGAACGCGTGATCCCCGGCGCGACCATCCACGAGATGCTGGCGCATGTGCAGTACTTTCCGAATGACCTGAGTCGCCGGATGAGCGACATTGTCAAACGCAAGATCGATGCAGGCGTTATCCGCCCGAAACTGGCCATGGATATCCTTGGACAGTATGTTGCCTTCTTCAACGGCACCACCTACTGCGACGCGCAGCCGGTCAACGCTGTGGAGCGACCAACATGACAAAAGCCGCCTTGCCGACTGCGCTGATCCAGATGCGATGTTCCGAAGACCCGGCTGACAACCTGCAGCGCGCCCTGGAATTTACGCGCCAGGCAGCTCAGAAAGGTGCCCGGCTTATCTGCCTGCCTGAACTTTTTCGCAGCCGCTATTTCTGCCAGAGCGAAGACAGCGCAAACTTTGCCCTGGCCGAACCGGTGCCCGGACCCACCACCGAGGCCTTTGCCGGGATCGCAGCCGAGTTCGATGCGGCGATCGTCATCAGTCTCTTTGAACGACGCGCGCCGGGCCTGTTTCACAACACAGCGGCCGTGATTGACGGGCGCAAGGGTTACGCGGGCAAGTACCGGAAAATGCACATTCCGGATGATCCCCGCTATTACGAGAAGTATTACTTCACACCCGGCGATCTCGGCTTCCAGTCCTTTCCGACGACCGCCGGCAAACTGGGCGTGCTCGTTTGCTGGGATCAGTGGTATCCGGAGGCGGCCCGTCTGACCGCGCTCAAGGGTGCCGAGATTCTGATCTATCCGACGGCGATCGGCTGGCATCCGGAGGAGAAGGATCAGGTAGGTGATCGGCAGCACGACGCATGGGAACTGGCTCAAAGAGCTCATGCTGTGGCCAATGGCTGTTATGTGCTGTCCATCAACCGTACCGGTTTCGAGCCGGATCCCACCGGCCATGGCGGCGTCGAATTCTGGGGGCAGAGCTTTGCCGTGGCGCCGGATGGGCGAGTGCTGGTCCGTGGCCCGGTTGGTCAGGAAGCAATTCTGGAAGTTGAACTCCATGTGGCCGAAATCGAGGCCTTCCGTATCGGCTGGCCGTTTCTGCGCGACCGGCGCATAGATGCCTACGAGGAAATTACCCGGCGATTCTCCGACTAGTGCGGCGTGCCAATGCCGTAACGCCGTGCCAGGTACTTGCCGATCTCGCTGACCCCGTTCAGAAATGGACGCCCCTGGAACACCCCGAAATCCAGGCCATGCAAAGCGGCGTCGGCCGCTGAATTGGTGGTCGGCGGGAGCACCAGAACAGGCAAGCCCTGATTGGCTGCACCAATAGCCGCTATCACCGCGGCCCTGGGTCGCGGGAAGTCGACGTATTCCACAATCAGCTTTGTACGAAGTGCCGGATAAAACGACAGAAGCCCCTCGATCGTTGCGCAAGACGGGCAGTAGCAGGGGCCCTGGTCGCCATCCATGAAGTCGGGTTGCAGCAGAAACAACTGGTCTTTTGTCACGTCAGTCCTTTCGCCGGTTGATGATCGGATACGCGGTCTGACCCGCGATGTTTTGTCTGCCTGCGACGGCATTGATACGGTGCATAATTCAACACAAGCAATTTACTGCGGGAGCTGTCTGAATGGTTAACTATATTGCCACGATCTATGCGAAGCCCGGCCAGGAACTGGCTGTAACCAAGTTCTATCAGGACATGGAGCCGATGCTTGCGGCGGCTCAAGGATACAAGGGCCGCCAGTTGTTGCGTGCCCGACCGGGCACCCTGGAAGCTGAGGTGCGCCGTGTGACACCACCCGAACAGCTCAAGGCGCATGCGCACGAGAAGGCGGGTCCCGAGGGTGTGCATTTTGTGCTCATTGAGCAATGGGACACCGTTGCCGACCGCGTGGCGTTCGCGCGCGGCGTGTCTGCCACACGAGGGAAGGAACTGTTTCCATACATCCTGCCCATGCACACACATGAGTTTTACGAGGACGTGACACCGAAAGAGTGAAACATCCAAAGTCGGGATTGTGTGTCCTGAAGAAGCATTGTTCACAGGCCGCCCTGGCGTGGATCGGACTGCTACTGGCGGGCCGGTGCCTGGCTATCGCGCATGGTACGCAACCAACCGAGGCCGAGTTTGCCGCCGGGATGCCCTGGGCCGTTGTGATCGTCAGTGCCTCCGGTCCCGGCATCTGTACGGGCAGTCTGATCTCTTCAACGTTCGTACTGACCGCCGCACATTGCGCGGGCAGCGGCCAGACTGTGCTCTACGGCAGTCGATCCCGGGAAGGGGCGCGCAGGGTGGCGGTCAGAGAGTCGATCCGTCACCCGAAGTTCAGCCGTGATCCGATCACCCATGACCTGGGGCTCTTGCGTCTGGTGCATCCGGTACGTGTGCCAACGGTGCCGGTAGCCGGTCGCGCCGAGGCGTGGAGTTTGCTGCGTCCCGGTGCGGAAGCAATGATTCTCGGCTGGGGCAAGACCAGTGACGGGGTTGATCGGCCCGATATCGTGCTGCAAGCCCGGATCCGTCTGACAGAGGTCGGTATTGTCGGCACCCACATCGCCATTCGGACCCTGCGCGGGGGGGCGTGTGGAGGTGATAGCGGTGGGCCACTGCTGATGAAGGCGACTGATGGGCAGATGGTATTGCTGGGTGTGGCCAGCATTACGGACGGCAATCTCTGTGCTGCCGGTGGTGGTCTGGCCGGATACACCAATGTGCCCGCACTGCTGGATTTTATCCGCGCCAACGTCCCGGACTGGACGGAAAGGCCGCCGCCACTGGATTTTGGCCAGACCGCCCACTAGTCGAGTACTATCAGTAACTTGGCTGATTGAGCCATTGCGGCTTTCACGGATAGTAGACCCGGCTCACAAGCCGTATTGTCATGTAAGTATGACAATAGTACAATGACTGTTACTTCAGGAGATTGAACATGGCAGCCACTGCCGAAACCGTATCCGCCAAGAAATCATCCCAGAGCTCCGTGCAATCGGCCAATGCCGGCATGCAGATTCGCCCGCTCACAGGAGCACTGGGTTGCGAGATCTTCGGCGTTAACCTTGCCGAGCTGTCCGACGCGGACTTTGGCCGGATTCATCAGGCATTTCTCGACTATTCCGCGGTCATGTTTCATGACCAGCATCTGACACAGGAGCAGTTCGCCGAATTCGGGCAGCGCTTCGGCAAACTTGAAGACGAGCCATTTCTCCCGCACCGGGGTGAGGTCAAGGGCATTTTTTATCTGCGCGGAGCGCCGAAGGACGGCAAGACCCTGTCGACCCAGAATCTCGGCTGGCACGCGGATCACACCTATCAGAAGAATCCCAGTCTCGGGGCGATGCTGTATGCACGGGAAGTTCCTGATGCGGGCGGCGATACGCTGTTTGCCAGCAACTACCTGTCGTATGAAGGATTGTCGCCGGCGATGCAGGCCTTTCTGGATGACAAGATTGCCATTCACGATGTTCTGCAATATGGCCTGAACTCGGGACATCATTCAGCGGCTTCGGTGGGTGCCATCGACATGCTGCGCAAGATGCGCGACCGCTTTCCCCAGATGGAGCATCCACTGATCTGTCGCCATCCGGAGACCGGTCGCAAGATGCTTTACATCAACCAGGCATGGACGATCGCCATCAAGGACTTGAACCGTGATGAGAGTGACGCCTTGCTCAACATGCTGAAGCGGCACTCTGTCCGCGACATCTACTGCTGCCGGTTCCGTTACCGCAACAATTCACTGATGCTCTGGGACAATCGGGCTGTACAGCACAGTCCCAACTCTGACTACACAGGTCAGCGCCTGATGTGGCGGTTGGCCCTGCACAGCGACTGGGTACCTTCCCGGTAGACCCACTCGACATCGTATGCCTTCAGGCGTGATCAATATCGGTCGCGCCTGAAGGCGCTCCTGCGTTGACGTAAACTGCGTTCTCCTGACCCTGGGAGGCCGCAGTCATGTCATCACACCTGGTAACCGATCTGCTGCTTGATCGTCGATCTGCGATCAAGACCACTCTTAAAACGAGCCTGGGCCTTGGTCTGGGCATTGGCATGAGTCCGCTCGGCCTGGCCAGCGGCGCAACTGCCGCTGCCCCACCGGCAACCGGCTCACTCGACTACAGCGACCCTGCCGACAATCTGTATGCCTTTGGGAAGATCTGGGCCGGCTACGACGAGCCGGTAGTCGGAGGGTTCCATGGCCTTATGTATCTGCGAATTCCCGGGCGGCGCATGGTGCCGGTGTTTGGCTACACCGGGACAGGCACGCTTCTGGCGAAGATCGACGAGAACAAGGACCTGTGGCTCAAGTCGCGGGAGACCGGTTACTTCACCGATCTGCGCACCGGCGACATCCTGGAAACCTGGTACAACCCGTTCACGGAGAAGACCGTACCGGTCTACCACTTCTATAACGACATGCTGGTCGGCAAGATTGGCAAGGAAATCCCGAAGTTTTTCATTGGCGGTGCCGGAGACAGTCCCACCTTGATGAACGAGGGTACTGCCTTTCCCGATGCATCCGGTCGATACCCGTTTATCCTGCCGTTCCAGAGCTATGGCAACGATATGCTGCTGTCCTGGGACTACACCCACGACTATACGAACCCGGTAACCCCCGAGGGCTGGCCACGCTCGTCGACGGGCAAGCGCACGACACCGTCGGAACATTTCACCTTCAGCTTTTCACGTCAGGAGCTTGAAGATCGGAGTACGCCGTCAGTGCGCTTTAACGCAGGTTTTTCCCGTATATCGGAATGCTGGCCATTTATGCAAATGGGTGGCACACCCTATGCTGGCGCAGCGCTGTTTGGACGCATGTTCAGCCACAAGGGGCTCAAAGGTCTGGACGATGTGCCGCCCAAAGTGCGCGCCTACATCGAGAAGCACGCGCCGGAATATTTCACGTTGCCAGAGCGCTGGGTACCGGACAACTCGCGAGTGGAGACCTGGAAGGCATACGCCCAGGATATCCGGCCGGAGAATCCGGACTATCCGTGGAAGGCGTCAGGGTTCAAGGTGCCGACCGGCAGTGGCAAGGACCATCGTTCCTGGTCCAGGCCATGAAATTTGCTGACATTCATGACCAGCTTGCAGCGGCTGGCGCCCGCCCGGTTCATGCGCAGCGGCTGCTGCGTGCCTGGGTTTGCGGCCGGGCCATGGATGAGCCCGGATCGACGCCGGAGCTGCCAGTCCGTCTGAAGGCTGTACTGCCAGCGATTGCATCCCGACTATCTGCACTGGCCGACGTGCGCTCCGAACATCCTGCCGCTGACGGATCAGCCCGGTTGCTCGTTCGGCTGGCTGACGGCCAGACGGTAGAAAGCGTACTGCTGCCGCCGACTGGCGTGTGTGTGTCGACCCAGGTTGGTTGTGCGGTTGGTTGTGTCTTCTGCATGACCGGCCGCGACGGTCTGCAGCGTCAGCTGGGCAGTGTGGAAATTGTCGCCCAGACTGTACTGGCACGGCATCGCCAACCCGTGCGCAAGGTCGTGTTCATGGGCATGGGCGAGCCGGCACACAACCTCGACAATGTCCTGGAGGCCATCGGGGTGCTGGGCACTTTTGGCGGTATCGGGCACAAGAATCTGGTGTTTTCCACGGTGGGCGACCGGCGCGTGTTCGAGCGGCTGCCTGCAGGACCTGTCAAGCCGGCACTTGCATTGTCTTTGCACACGAGCAATGCAGAACTGCGCGCCAGGCTCCTGCCGAATGCACCACGCATTGAACCCCGGGAACTGATCGAACTGGGCGAGTGCTATGCACGGGCCACTACCTATCCGATTCAGTATCAATGGACGTTGATCGATGGCGTGAACGATAGCGATGCGGAGCTTGAGGCTATCGTGAGCCTGTTGAAGGGCAAGTACGCAGTGATGAATTTCATTCCGTACAACACGGTCGATGGTCTGGACTTCAAGCGGCCGTCGGCCGAGCGTGCAACTGCGATGGTGGCGTACCTGATCCGCCACGGCATACTCGCCAAATTGCGACGTTCGGCCGGGCAGGATGTGGAAGGTGGTTGCGGCCAGTTGAGGGCGAGGGCGGTATCAGTCGGCACTGCTGGTATCAGGGACAGGCAAATCGCTTAGTCAATTCCGAATGGTTCGATCAGTCGCGGCTCGTTCGTACGGGGCGAGTTGACGGCTTTGCTAATGGTGTGGGCCCGCATCTTGCTGTCTGGATAGGGGAGCAGGCAATTCATGGCCTCTGGGGTCTGGCCTGACAGCCACGTGTCGTGATCCGCACGCTCGAGGATGGCTGGCATACGCGCCTTGCTGTTGTGAATCTCTGCCATGAAGTCATTCGCCGGCATGGTGATGATTGTGCAGGACTCCACGACCGTGCCATCCGCAGCGGTGGAGGCATCCCAGAGCCCGGCCAGGCCAAACAGGGGCTGGTCGGCAAGGTGAATGAACCAGGGCTGTTTGCCGCCAGGCACGACCTGCCACTCGTAGAAGCCGAGCGCTGGCAGGATGCAGCGCTGACCGCGCTTCCATGGGCCACGATAGCTGGGAGCGGTTGCAATGGTTTCAACCCGGGCGTTGATCGTGCTGAGCTTTGGTGGCAGGCCCTTGGCCCAGAAGGGCACCAGACCCCAGCGGATCAGTTCGCAAGTGCGATTGCCATCGCGCTGGCGAACAACGGGCACCGCAGTCGTTGGAGCGATGTTGTAGCTCGCGAAAAGAGGCGCAGGCTGGCTGAGGCCCCAGTCGCGCTCCAGGGAAGCTTCGATTCTGGACACGTAGCGTCCGCACATGGGACAAGGATAACTGCAAGCAGGCCGCAATGCCGGGGGCCAGGTTCATTGGCATCTGCCCGATGATGAAGCCGTAAAGCGATTGTAAGAATTGCGTAACGGCCAGGCCACGCCTGTCAGTTTGTGTGGCGTTAAATTGAAAGTAACGCAACAACGCGCTTTGGTTGTCAGGAGAATGAGTTATGAAAAGTCAATTGCAAAATGCGGGACTCTCAATATTGGTGGCGGCAGGCTTGCTGCTGGGTTGCTATGTGACGGTCGAAGCAGCCGCGTCAACGGCAAGTGTGGTCACAACTCCCACGAAGATGGATCCGCAAGCACAGGCACTGGCCCGCTTCTCGGATGACGGCGAGAGAGCAATGCGCGCGATCCGCGGTTCACGCTTCGCGATATTCAAGGGTCAACCCAAGCTGGCGGTTGACCTGATGAATCAGGCAGACACGGCCTTGAAGGCGGCAGTGAAGGATGCACCATCTTTCGATGTATCGACAACGATGAAGGTTCAGGGCAAGACACTGAACACGAACAAGGTTAAGGATCAGAAGGCCCGGTTGGTGCCATTCGATACGCAAATTACCGTGGCGGAAGATTACATGGACTCACCAGCCAAGAAGGCGCATGTTGCCAAGGCAAACACCCACTTGGCCAAGGGTGAAAAGCAACAGGCGATCGATGAGCTTCGCCTGGGTGATATCGATGTCAACTATCAGCGGTCATGGTTGCCGATTGGCGTTGCCGAAAAGCACCTGGAGCAGGCCCTCAAGATGGCGGCTGACCAAAAATACTACGAGGCAAATCTCGCGCTGAAAGCCATAGAAGACAGCGTCACCTACGACTCGGTCAATTCGCTTGATACCCCAGCGAGCTAAGGGAAAAGGGGACGCTACCCTTTTATTAAAGGGTAGCGTCCCCATTTATTTTTTCTATTGCGGTTGAGGCGAGATGCCCAAGAGCGCGAGGACCGGACCGGCAAACAGACTTTGCCGCGCTACCATGCAGTAGATCAGAATATAAAGTACCGCGACCAGCGCCAGTATCCCGCGGATGCTGCCGCTTTTCATGCCATGCATCGGATCACCGGCATTGCGATTGCGCCCATAGCGAATTACATCCGGCACAACGCTGAATCCGGCCATGAGCCAGAACACGAAATACGCGTCCCAGGCCCAGGGCGTATTGACGAGACCGCCCCAGTTCTCCATCAGCATAAGCCCGAACAGCGGTGTGGCCACGGCCGTCGGTGCCGTTACCCCCAGGCACAGTTTGCGCAGAAAGCCTCGTGCCCACATACCGAACTCGCGGGGCTGGGTCCGGCGAATCTGCAGTGACCAGATATTGCTGAAGAAGGTGTGGCCGAAATACAGGAATGCCGACAGTTCATGCAACACAAGCGTTGGTGTGTAAGCGAACACAAGCGGTACGCGAACGACCCCGATCATTGGCAGGGCAGTCACTGCCATAACCAGTACCCATACCCCGTACCAGAAGAATCTCTGCGGATCTGTTTCACGGATGGAGACAGCAGCCACGTTATTCATGCTCGATCTTTACCAAATAGGGGGACGCTACCCTATAGGGTAAAAGGGTAAAAGGGGACGTTACCCTTTGGCTACCCTTTGCCTGAAGGCACGTCGGTCACACGATCACGCTCCGTTAAAGGGTAGCGTCCCCTTTTATTACGCGTTGAGTCTGGTCTCCATGGTGATCGGAGCATTGAAAAGTTTCGAGACTGGGCATCCTGTCTTCGCATTTTCTGCTGCCTTCTTGAACACCGCAGGATCGACACCCGGTATACGGGCGTGTACATCCAGGTGTATGCCCTTGATCGTGAATCCGTCGCCATCCGGCTCGATCGTTACCGTTGCGGTTGTGTCGATGCGTTCCGGAGTGACCCCGGCATTGGTCAGCATCAACGACAGTGCCATCGAAAAGCATCCGGCATGCGCCGCAGCGAGCAGTTCCTCCGGGTTTGTGCCCTCAGCTTTCTCAAAACGAGTGCCAAATGAATACTGCGCGTTCTTTAGCGCGCCACTCTCGGTCGAAATCTGGCCGGCACCGCGCTTGATGTCGCCTTTCCAGACCGCTGCTGCGTTTCGTTTCATGACGTCTCCTGGTGTTGATTAAAATTGGGGACGCTACCCTTTAACGGAGTAGCAACCACTATGCCGGCTCTGTCTTCAATAAAGGGTAGCGTCCCCTATTTGGTGATTTTGTCGAGTTCTTCCAGCGCCAGATGTGAGTGGGCGACGGCACCGCCAGAGCGCATTTCTGCTGCGACCCAGATTGCTTCCATGATCTCCTGGGCGCTGGCGCCTTCGCGCGCGGCACCGCGGGTATGACCGCGGATGCAGTATGGACATTGGGTCACGTGGGCCACGGCCACAGCGATCAACTGCTTGGTCTTGGTGTCCAGCGCGCCGGCGGCAAAGACCGTCTTGCTGAACGACTTCCAGGCATCGTCAATCGACGGTGCCAGCTCATGGCGTTGTAGAGGACTGCCGGGTTTGGACATGTTGAAGCTCCTGACTGCTAATGGTTGTGAGCAAAGCGTGTGGTGACCAACAGGGCGCCGACAGCCTTTGCGACCGCAGTGGAGCCTGGTGAATTCCTTTGGTGCAACTCACCTTAGCTCCTCACGCATCGCAGGTGCAATTACGCAGCGCAGCGGCGCGCCCCGGCATCTGCCAACTGATATCTCCCCTGCGTTTTCCGATCCCGTGCGTGACGTGCGACGATGTACTGCCTGTCGATCTCGCCGGAGTGCCCGCCCCATGTCCCAGGAGTTTTCCCCGAATTCCAAGGTTGGCCATCGTGCCGCGGATGATGAAGCCCCCCTGGCCCAAATTTCCGCACGCACGCTGGGCCACTACAATCAGCGTGCCCAGGCATTTCGCGACGGGACCTGGGAGCATGATGTCAGCCAGAATATCGATGCCCTGCTGTAGGCGCTGACCGGGCAGCCGCCATTTGCAATCCTCGACTTCGGCTGTGGACCGGGGAGGGACCTGCAACGATTCCAGGCACTGGGCCATGCGCCGGTCGGTCTGGACGGCGCTGCCAACTTCGTGGCCATGGCCCGGGCGGCCAGTGGTGCTGAGGTCTGGCAGCAGGATTTCCTCAATCTGGATCTGCCGGCTGACCACTTTGACGGCGTGTTTGCCAATGCATCCCTGTTCCACGTGCCCGGGCAGGCGCTGCCCCGGGTACTGCGTGATTTGTACGCGACCCTGAAATCCGGCGGCGCCCTCTTTTCATCCAACCCGCGGGGCAACAACGAGGAAGGGTGGGATGGCGAACGCTATGGCGCCTTCCACGACTGGCCTGCCTGGAAGGGTCTGCTGGAAGGTGCCGGCTTCATTGAGATCCGGCACTACTATCGGCCCCCTGGGCTCCCACGGACCCAGCAGCCCTGGCTTGCCAGCGTCTGGCGGCGGCCGTGATTCACGCGGGACCGGTGCCCTGGACCGGTCCGGCCATCGCATCGATGAACGATTTCTGAATGGCGCCTCCGGTCATGCTGAACCTGGCCGTGGCCTCTTTGTTCAGCCCGCCAATTCTGTACACTTCTACAGGCCGGTTTACTGAAATCCCAGGATGCTCAATAGTTAAGGAGAGAGTCATGTTTGATCGCACGAAGAAGAGTTCAAGTAGCACAAGTTCCGATACGCCCAGCACCAGTACCTATTCACCGCCGCCAGCCGCGCCAGTAGCCGACGCTGCTCCCCGATCAGCCAGCAACCCGGCGACCACCGCGGCCCGCGGGCGCGCTACTGCTGTTATCGGCCCGTCGATCCAGATCGAGGGCACGGTACGTGGTCAGGAAGACGTCTATGTCGAGGGCGAAGTTACCGGCACGATTCAACTTCAGAGCAATACCCTGACGGTGGGTGTCCAAGGCAAGATCAAGGCCGATGTTTACGCGCACACCATCTTCGTCGAGGGCTCGATGGAGGGCGATCTGTATGGGTCGGAGCAGGTCATCGTGCGCAAGAGTGCGAAGGTTCGTGGCAACATCACATCGCCACGCGTCAGTCTCGAAGACGGCGCCACTTTCAAGGGCTCTATCGAGATGGATCCTGATTCAGTAAAGAGTGTTCTCGGCTCCACCAGCAATCCGCAGCGCGGAGCATCGACGCCGGCATCCGGTTCCTCAGCGCGATCGACAACCGCGGCGCAGCCAGCCACGGCGTCAATTGCCCAGTCGGCCAGTCAGTCCCGGTAGTTGTCTGGCAGTACACCGGTGACAACGCTGGCTCGTTCACTCGCTCAATCCATGGGGTACTCCCGGGGCCGCTCACCGGATCATGTAGCTTCCAGGCCCGGCCCGCTGGAAGCGGCGCGTGTCAACGCGCCGTTGTTCCGGCGACTGGTGGAATCGCTCAATACCGAGCGCCGCTCGGTTGTGCTGGATCTTGGCCCGGTTCGCTCGGAGACAGTTGCGCTACTGACACCCTTCCGATGCCGGCTGGAAATTGCTGATCTGGCCGACAGTCTGGCTGGCCTGGAAAGTACCGAAGGACTGGAGGCACCACCTGACAGCGCGTTGTTGCGGGAGCGGGCAGACGCGCTTCTGCCGCCACGGAACCGCGAGCCGGTCGATATTGTGCTGTGCTGGGACTTGCTGAATTACCTGCAGCGGCCGGCACTTACAGCCCTTATGGACAGCGTGGCCGAGCGCATGCGTCCTGGCGCCCTGGCGCATGCGCTGATTGTTTATTCTGATATCCGCATGCCGACCCGTCCCAATCAATACTCACCACATGGGGATGGGCAACTGGCTGAAGTAGCCACCACCAGCGATCAGCGTAATGCGCCGCGCTATTCGCCGGAAGACTTGCGGCTGTGCCTGCGCAGCTTCCGGTCGGACGGGGCAACGCTGCTGAAGAACGGCATGCAGGAATTTCTCTTCCGCGCCTGGTCCTGATCCGGGTCATGGGTCAGGTGTTGAAGTTACGCTGCCCACTCATCCGCACACTGGCCTGTACGCTGGTCACGTTCGTACTGACGTCAGGCGTCGGCGCCTGGGCCGGCGACCTGTCGGGGGACTGGTACTTCGACGTCGTTTCACCGAACGGACCAGGTCATCGCGATGTACTGTTTCGCCAGGAAGACAGCCGGGTCATCGGCTTTATCGAGAGCGACTCCGCAAGTGGCCGTTTCGTGGGCAGCATCAGCGGTGCCAACCTGCAGTTTACCGCTGTCCTGGAATTTGGCGGCCAGCCGATGGCAGCAGTCTACCGGGCCACGGTCGATGGTGATCGCATGACTGGAACTATCGATTTCGGATCTTACGGTCAGGCGACATTCAAGGGTTATCGTGGTCGTCGATTGCAGACTTCCGTGCCGCTGACTATTGAAGGTTCGGCACGCCATGCTGATCTTGCAGTTGCCAGCTCCGGCGACAATTTCGGAGTGATGCAGGCGGATGTGCTGGTTCCGGAAATGGCCGATATTCCGGCCGGCATTTTCCGGATGGGCAACAACAGCCCTGCGGTCAAGCCCGAGTACGGCGCTGATTTTGCTCATGTGCATGAGGTTCGGCTGTCACAATTTCGTATCAGTCGTTTCCCGATCACGAATGCCCAGTTCCTTGCCTTCAGTGTTGCAACCAAGCGCGAGGCAGTGCTGCCACCGCGTGGCTGGGACAGCTACGCCGCACGCTATCCCACTCATCCGGTGGTCAATGTGAACTTCGATGATGCCAAGGCCTATACCGGGTGGTTATCAGGCGTGACGGGCCGGAAAGTTGATTTGCCGACGGAAGCACAGTGGGAATATGCAGCACGGGCCGGAGTTGATGGCCGGAACTTTGTCTTTGGCGATCAGTGGCAGGTGCGCGGTGCAAACACCGCAACATGGCATATCGGCAAGCTGGTAGACCGGGACGGCTGGAAGGCGTGGTGGGACACAGATGGCAAACGCCTCTCCAGGTCACAGGTCATGACTACCCGTGTCGGCAGCTTTGCGCCGAACGCCTGGGGTCTCTACGACATGACCGGCAATGTCTGGGAGTGGACCCGGGACTGGTATCAGGCCAACTATTACGACGTATCGCCCCGCGATAATCCGCTGGGGCCACGCTCCGGGACGGAGAAAGTTCTGCGCGGTTGTTCCTGGTACAACCAGCCTGACGTGTGCTTTCTGGCAACCCGCGACCGGTACACGCCGGAACAACGTCTGTATTACAACGGTTTCCGGATTGTGGAAGACGGCGTTGCGGTTACTGAAGGTCGTGCTGGCAGCACCGACTAATACCGCACTCAATTCACCAGATCGAAGCCTGCCTCGCGCCAGGCCTTAACGCCGCCATCAAGCGCCACGATGCGGTCGAATCCCATCCCTTTCAGCGTTGCTGCCGCAAGTGTGGAGATGATGCCCAGTTCGCAATAGACAACGATGCGTTGATCCGGATCCTTGAGCACATCATTGACCCGCAGTTCCAGTTGCCCGCGAGGAATATGTATTGCGCCCGGCAGATGCCCGGCTTCATAGGCGTCCCGTTCGCGAACGTCCAGCAGCACCAGGGCATCATCCGACGCACCAAATTGCCGCCGAACCTCTGCCATCGATATGAACGGGACCTTCTCTTTTGCGCTCGCGATCAAGCCCGAGACCGTCATGCCGCCACTCTGATTCGTACGCAACGCTTCGGTGAGGTGGGTCGGTGCTTTCAGGTCGAGAGCACGCATCAGTTCCACAAACGATGCACGGTCACGCCTGGCGAGCCGCGGATTCCCGGCCTTCTCCTGTCCCAAAGTGGAACTCTCGCGATTCTTGTAGTCGTGGGCAGGGAACACCTTCAAAGCGTCGTCCAGCAACAGCAGTCCATTGAAGAGCGAGTCGAAAAGCATATGCGGGTCGCCGGTGGGCAGGTCAGTTCGACCGGTACCGCCGATCAGCAGGGTGTCACCGGTGAATATGCGGTCATCCAGGATCAGCGACATGGAGTCGATGGTGTGGCCCGGGGTGTAGCGCACCAGCAGGCGTAACTCGCCAAATACGATCAGTTCGCCATCGTCGACGTGCATATCGACGAACGGTGCCGGGCTGCGGCGATGCATTACGACCGGCACGTCGAGCTTCTGGGCCATTTCGCGGCTGCCGGAGAAGTGGTCCGCATGGGTATGTGTATCGATGAGGTACTTCAGGCGCAAACCGTCACGCGCAAGCAAGGCCTGATATTTGTCGAGCATGCCCGCTTCGGGGTCGATAATCACGGCGGCACAGCTGGTCTCGCAACCGACAAGGTACGAGAGGCATCCACCGCTGCGAATCTGGTGAAAAATCATGCGAGATCTCCTCAGGCGGGTGTTGTTGCTGGCACGCTCCTCCAGGCCTGGCGCTGTTTATAAGTCAGGGATCGCCACAGCCATTCGAATGGTCCAATCCGGAAATGTGCGAGCCACCAGACGCTCCAGGTGATCTCCACGGCCCAGATTGCGGCTACTGCGCCGTAGAGTTCGTAACCCCTGAGTCGTCCGTAAAGCCCGAAGCCAAAGCCGTAGAAAATCATGGCGCACAACAGTGACTGTGCCATGTAATTGGTCAGTGCCATGCGGCCAACGGCAACGAGGGGGCGCTTGATGGCCTGGCCTGTGGGCACATGACAGAACCACAGGATCAAGCCCATATAACCAAATGCCAGCGCAAAGCGGCGCACGTCAATAACAAGTTTGGTCATGGCAGTTGCCACTGGATGAAAGTCGGCTGCCAGCGCCGTAGTGGTCTGCCACAAGGCAAGCGGCAAGCCGATGCCGAGTCCGATACCGGCCATCGCCAGATATCGCCCGCGTGAAGCCGGCCGCGTCAGGATGCCACTCCGATACAGAATCATGCCCAGAGTCATCATCGAGAGCGCGTCCAGAAACCACCACTTGAGCGCGACAATGGTTTGCAGTATCAGGCTGGACTTCGCCTGATGAGCAGCGATCTCCATTAATGTACCCGACTGCATGATGGCAATGTCGCCGGCTATCGCCTCATTTGCTGCGTCCGGGCGCGCCTTCTGCAATTTCTTGTTCCAGTCGGCGATCGACTGCTGCTGTACATCGTTCAGCGCAACACCAGACGCCTGAAGGGTGGTAGCTGCCGTGCTGGCGGCTTCCAGTTGGCGCAACTTGCCAATGTCGTTGATCCGCATCGCCGCCGGAACCGCAAGTGCCGCCAATACAACGACCAGCAGGACTGCTGTGTGCAGCTTTCGCAGCGGGTACAGAAAAAGGCCCGCGAGGCCATAGACGAAAAGGATATCGGCTGGCCACAGAAACAGATAGGCATTTACCAGGCCGAAGGCAATCAGTACAAAGGTGCGTCGATAGTAGATCGCGCGAGCTGCAGTCAGTCCGGCCTTCGCTTCCAGGCGGCCCAGCGCCAGCGCGGCACCGGCGCCGAACAACAACGACAACAAGGCACGTTGTGTCCCTTCAAACAGCGTGTGGACCACCACCCACGTCGCGACCGGGGCACCACTTTGCCCGGCGATAGCCAGCGGATAGTCGAACCAGGCCTGTGGGCCGGCAAAAGCCCAGATATTCATCAGCAGGATGCCCAGAACGGCGACGCCGCGCGCTACATCCAGGGCCTGAATGCGGTCCTGTCGGGCAACCGGACCGATCCCGCCAGCGGACGTAGCGCCGCCTTCCGCAATTGTTGCTGTCACCAACGGATGCCTCCCCGGGCTTCTGGTATTAAAGAATTTCCGCAGCGATTCTAGTCAATGCGGCGTGCCGGTGCCGGTTGTTTTGCGTCGCTGCGACGTCCAACCGCAGCGGTTAGGGTGTTTTGCCCGGGAAAAGGCCTGCCGAATGAGCAAGGTGCCAGAAGTCACGCTGCTGTTTTGGGTCATCAAAATTGCAGCGACCACTCTCGGTGAAACCGGGGGTGATGCGGTCTCCATGTCGATGGGTCTGGGCTATCTCCTCGGGACCATGATCTTTGCCGTCATTTTCCTTGTGGCGGTCGTCGTGCAGGTTCGGGCCACCCGTTTTCATCCGGTTCTCTACTGGACAACCATCGTTGCAACCACAACGGTAGGTACCACGCTGGCTGATTTTGCCGATCGCTCGCTGGGTATCGGATACGCCGGGGGCTCAGCCCTGCTTCTGGCATTGCTGCTGATGTCGCTGGCTATCTGGTATCGGACTTTGGGAACGGTTGCCGTAGACAGCGTGAGCTCAGCCAAAGCCGAATCCTTCTATTGGGTAACCATCATGTTCTCGCAGACGCTTGGCACCGCGCTGGGTGACTGGACTGCCGACTCCGCCGGGCTCGGCTACACCGGCGCAGCGCTTATATTCGGCGGACTTCTGACGCTGGTTGCCGGAGCGTATCTGCTGACCGCGGTTTCCCGTACCGCATTGTTCTGGGCAGCCTTCATCCTGACGCTGACGCTGGGTGCCGTTGTGGGCGACTTCCTCGACAAACCGCTCGCGGATGGCGGTCTGGCACTGAGCCGCTACTCGGCATCTGCGGCATTGATCGTGTTCATCGTTGCGTGTATCTGGATGTTTCCGCAGCGAGCGGCGGTTGCCAAAACTACCCTGGATGCTTAAAGCCCGGACGTGGACAGGTCAGCATCCACGGCGTACCAAAGCGGTCGGTGAGCATCGCAAAGCTCAGGGACCAGAAAGTTTCGTTCAGGGGCATCGTGATCTGGCCGCCTTCCCGGAGGCCAAGGTAGACCCGCTCCGTTTCTGCGGGGCTATCGAGTTCAAGTGAAACCATAAAGCCCTGCGGCTTGTGGCCCCCGCCCGGTGGCGGGTCCATGCCCATCAGCGACTGGTCGCCGAAAGTCACCACAGCATTTGCAATCTTGTCCTGCCAGTGCGCTGGCAGTTCGGTCATGGGCTCTGGCAGGGCAGCAAAGTTGCCGCGCCTTCGATACGGCCGCCCAGCAGCCTGGCATAGAAGGCAAAGGCTTCGGCGCACTGGCCGTCGAATTCCAGACACGGCATGATTTTCATGGGGCAATCTCCAGTGGGTGATGTCACAGATTCTGCTGCAATATTGTCGAATACCAGTGGCCTGATTCGACAATCTGCCAGGTGGCGTACTTCGGTCAGGACAAAAGCCACCCTGCTTACCATGCACACGAGGGAGAAGAAACATGGCTACAGGCACAGTCAGATTGCACCGCATACTGCGAACAAAGCCGGCCAAGGTTTTTCGGGCGTTCATTGATGCCGACGCCTTGACCCGGTGGCTGCCACCCAATGGCTTTACCGCAAAAGTTCATGAACTGGATGCCAGGGTAGGCGGCACCCACCGCATGTCATTTACCAATTTCAGCACTGGCAACGGACATGCCTTCGGTGGCGAGTATCTGGAAATCTGCCGCAACGAACGGCTGCGTTACACCGACCGTTTCGATGACCCGAACCTGGCTGGAGAGATGCACATAACGGTAGTGCTAAAGGCCGTGTCGTGCGGCACCGAAATCAGTATCGTCCAGGAAGGAATTCCAGAGGCTATTCCGGTAGACGCCTGTTATCTGGGCTGGCAGGATTCGCTGAATCACTTGGCAATGCTGGTCGAGCCGGAGATTCCTGATTAGCATGAAACTCATGGCTAACGCTGACCTTGCGTGGCCGGAACAAGTTCTGGTGACTCGCGCACCTGGGCCAGGGCCTCTTCTATGGTTGCCAGATAAGTGACACGTGGGGGCGTGAGTCCATAGGCACGCAGTTGCTCTTCAACCTCGGGTAACGCACCGGTCACGATAAAGCCGACGTCGCGGCGCTGGCACTTGGCTGCCAGCCCGTCGAGGGTATTGGCTGCCGTGGAGTCCAGAAAAGGCACATTACCCAGGTCCACAACCAGTGTTCGACAGGTCTCGCCAATCTGGTCGAGGACGGAGCCAATGGAGGCGGCGGCACCAAAGAAAAAGGCGCCTGAAATCCGGAATACCACGACGCCGGGGTTTGCACCGGCCATTTTCTGGTAGGGCGTTCTGGCGCCATTGCCACTGTCGGCCCGATCATCCGCAACGAATGGAATCTGCGTGGAAATAGCCGTAGTCCTCGACATGCGGTGTATGAAGAGAAGCGCACCCAGAGAAAAGCCGACGACGATACCAGTCGCCAGGTCGCGGAATATCGTCAACAGGAACGTCGCCAGCAAAACAACCGCATCGCCGCGCGAGGCCCGGAGGAGCATCGCAATCGCATACCGGTCGATCATGTTCCAGGCCACAATCGCCAGGATTCCGGCCAGGCATGCCAACGGGATGAAGCTGGCAAGCGGTGCGGCTATCACGATGAACAGCAGCAGGAACACACCGTGGAGCATCCCGGCGATCGGGCCATGGGCGCCGGCACGGACATTGGTTGCTGTACGGGCGATGGTTCCGGTAACACAGATACCACCAAAGAGCCCCGAGGCAACGTTTGCCACGCCTTGTGCGACGAGTTCGCAATTGGAGCGATGGCGCCGGCCAGTCATGCCATCGGCGACGACGGCTGAGAGCAACGATTCAATGGAACCCAGCAGGGTGAACGACAGGGCGCTGGGTAGTACCGCCTGAATTCTGCCCCACGAAAGTTCGGGTAGCGCGGGAATGGGCAGACTGCGCGGAATACCACCGAATGCACTGCCGATCGTTGCCAGCGGCAGATCAAGCAGGGTTGCCGCAATGGAGGTAACGACAACCGCAATCAACATCCCGGGCCAGTGAGGCCGAATGCGCTTGAGCCCGATGATGACGACAATTGTTGCAATGGCCATGGCCAGCGTTTCGGGACTGAAGGTCGGCAGGCTGGTGCGTATGACCCGCAATTTCTCAATCAGTGCACCAGGCTCAGGCTCGCCAAGAGTTAGGCCAAGCAGATCCTTGATCTGGCTCGCAAAAATAATCATGGCGATGCCAGCGGTGAAACCGATAGTCACGGGATAGGGTATGAACTTGATGTAAGTGCCCAGTTGCAGGAAGCCGGCGAGAACCAGCAGCAGGCCCGACATGATGGTGGCAAGGAAGAGGCCGTCCATGCCATGCAGTTGAACTGTCGTGGCAACCAGTACGATGAAAGCGCCCGCAGGGCCGCCGACCTGGAACCGGCTGCCGCCCAGGACTGACACCACGATGCCGCCAATGATTGCGGTGTACAGCCCCTGCGCCGGTGAAGCCCCGGAGGCAATCGCGATTGCCATTGACAGGGGCAGGGCCACGATAGCGACCGTCAGGCCTGCAATGAAATCCGACCGTAAATGTTTGAGGCGATAGCCTTCCCGCAGGATGGTCACCAGCTTCGGAGTGAATAGCTCCTTCAGGCTAGGTGCAGGGGGGCTGGGAACAGAGGTTGCGTTTTGCATTGTTATATCTGGTGGTCCGGCGTTCCCGGCGACAGCCATTGTATTGGAGCCTCGCCAATGATGGTTTTCCCGGTCAGTTTCCAGTTGCGGCGCTGCAGAAAATGGCTAATAATTTCCCGGCACCCTGCGACCATCGGGCTGCGTCAACAATCAGGAGTTGGTCTCATGCGCACTTCGTTCTCACGATGCCTGATTCCCGTCTTTGCCATAGTGCTTTCACTGGCAGCCTGCGATACCGCAACCATGACCCGGATGAACGATACGCTGAATGAGCTGGCTGGTGCCGCTCCCGGCATCAATCTGGTCGTCAACGGCAGCTTCGAGGAACCGGTTGTTCCCAAGGGTGGATATGTGAATGTCAAAGCTGGTCAGTCATTTCCCGGCTGGCAGGTGTTCGGCGGTTCCGGCATCGTGTCGCCAATCAGCGGCGACTACAGCAGTGCGGGTATCCGCTTCAATGCCGAGCAAGGCAGTCAGTGGCTCGACATGACTGGTCCCGTCTCCAACAGTGCAACGGGCGTACAGCAGGCGGTACGCACACAGCCCGGGACAGCCTACAGCCTGGTGTTTTACGTGGGTAACGTCAGTGGCGGCAGCTTCGGTACCACCAGCAGTATCGAGGTTCTGGTGGATGGCAAGTCGCTGGGTATAGCCCGCAACGACAACGTGGTCAAGGGTCAGCAGTCCTGGAAGCGCTTCGACATGCCGGTGAAGGCAGCGGGTTCCTCGACCACAATCGCCTTCATCAATCGCGATACGAAGTCCGACAACAGTTGCGGTCTCGACAATGTCTCACTGATCGCCCAGACCGCAAAATAATTACAACGCAGGAGACTGCCATGCGCATACAGCAATTCGTAGTGGTCTTGATGATGGCTGGCGCGATGGTCGCCTGCGGATCAAAGCAACCGGACAAGCCGGGCGGTCCTGCGGCGGCCTCGGGCGGCGCCGCGAAAGCCGCACCCTCCGGCAATGCCACGGCCGAGCAGGTGGCAGAAGAAGCACGTGGTGATATCGACTGCCCCGCCAAAATCAAGACGCCTGCGCCGCCAGACGGTGCACCCGTGATCGATGTTGTCGGCGTGCGTCCGGGTCTCACCTACGAGGAGGCAGCGAATATCGTCGCGTGCACCAATGACCTGATGGTGGTCGGCAGTGCCATCACTCGCGGGATCAACATGCAGACTTACGGGCAGACGATTCGCCAGGGCTTCACCGCACAGTTTGCCGAGCCGCGTGTGCAGAAAACCTCCAAGCAGATCATTCAGGAGATGCAGGACGAGGCCATGGCCCGCGGCAGCAACCGGCGGACCGAGGACATGGCGGCCGGCACGTCGCGATGGTATGTGGGCACCATGGGCATGCCCGGCCAGGAGCGTGTAATCAATGCGGCACGCAAGGAGCGATTTGCCGAAGGCAAGAATCCGACGCTCGCCAGCCTGGAAAAGGCGCTGGTATCCAAGTACGGGACGCCAACCAAAAAGCAGATCGGCGGCAACTACTTCATCCTCAGATGGGCTTACGACCTCCAGGGCCGTCCGATCACGGAAACCTCACCGCTGGCAAACAAGTGTACCGGCAGTTCCAGCCCCGACGGTGGTGTGAGCTATTCGCCCGATTGTGGGGTTGTGGTTGAGGCCCAGGCCAATCCATTGCGGGAAAATCCTGATCTCGCCGAGTGGTTGCAGGTTGGCGTGGTCGACGACGCGGGTGGCTACGACGCCATCACCAGGACGGAGCAGGCCCTGCAGCAGGGCGAGAATGAACGTCGCGCCAGGCAGACTGAGGATGCCGCCAAGAATGCCGATGCGCCACAACTGTAGTTAGGGTTAAGGACCGGATCATGCGCGCGTGTTTGACCATGTTGGGAGCCGTGTTGCTCCTATCGGCCTGTGGCGGCAAGCCCGCCAGCACATCACCCGCTGCCGCAGCTCCCACGGGCGCACAGCAATCGCGGGAGACGGCGAGCACTGAATCAATGGCTGCCGGCAGCGGCACCGCCAGTGGTGCCCCGACCTCAGTCAGCAGTCAGGGCACTTTCGAGGGACGTACTGGTGAGCTGGTCAATCCCGACAACAGCACCATGGTGTTTCTCTACTATGATCTCGCCGGAATTCCGCCGCCCATGGACAACTGGGTAGAGGGGGACAGTCGCGTGCAGTACGCGCCGGGCCCTGAAAAGGCGGCCAACCGGAAGACGGTGAAAGCTGAACTGGAGTCTGCTGCAGCTTCGGTGCATGGCATTGGCGTGCTTCACCTGAGCATGAGCGCGAATCTTAGTGACTACGACCCCACCTACGGCGAATTTACGGTGCAGGCTCTGAGTCCGAGTCAGGAAGTGGAGTTTCAGGCGCTCGGGCAGAAGGTGTCACTCCGCTTCGCCAACGGCAGGGTCGCGCAGATCTGGAAGGTGCCTGCCGCCGAGTCGCAGGCCATTCGTGACAAGATCGGACGATCCCGCAATGTAAGTATGGATGTGACATTGAACATCCTTGGCGTATTGCCAGCACCCGGCGGCGGGGTGATCAGTACCAATGTGGTCGACTACGAATTGCGGGACAACCAGAGCGGCTCGGTGCTTGCCCGGGTGCAGGTCCCGCAGTAGATCCGGAAGAGCAGCAGGCGCACGCCAGTCGCGTTCACCTGCTGCTCGCTCAGCCTGCTATTCCGTCGGTACGAGTGCCTTGAAAGCCGGGTTGTCGTGTTTGCCGTATGGCTTCTTCAGTGATTCACTCATGTAGAAATCAGGATCGTATTTAACGTCCTTCCACATGTAGAAATCCGGCTTCTTGATGTTCTCGTATTCGACTACCAGCATCGAACCGGCACCTTCCTTGCCACCAGCCGTAGTGTGCTCCTCGATGTGATCGTGCACCATCCACAGACCGGGGTTATTCATCTTGACGATCAGGTCGTAACGCTCGCCGGGCTGCATCGCAATTACATCCACGGGGTATGGCTGGGCAAGTGGTGAGCCATCCTTGTGCGTCACCATCGCATCGTGGCCGTGCAGGTGAAAAGCAACGGGCGAGGTTGGCGCAAACAAGCGCAGGCGCAGTACATCACCTTCCTTGACCCGAATGGGCTGGTTGTCCGGATGCGATTTGCCGTTTATCGAAAAGTAGTCCAGTTGGCGATGCGGTACGCCGTTCTCGCCATACTCCTGAGCAACCGTCGAATCCCAGCCTGAGAAGAACAGGATCGTATCCTTGGTTACCGATTTCTCCAGCTTGGTTGGTTTCTTCGGATCGACAATCATCGGTCCCCACATGCCGCGCAGATCGATGTGTTCGGCCGTGTTGACGTGGCAGTGATACCAGAGGCTGCCAGGCTTGTCGGCAATAAACCGGTAGGTGAAGCTGTCACCTGGCTCGATCGCCTTTTGCGAGACATCGGGCACCCCATCCATTTGCCAGCTATTGGTCTGAAAGGTGCCATGCCAGTGAATGGTGTGGTTATTGGTGGTGTTGTTCGTCAGATGCACTTCGACCGTATCGCCTTCCTGCACGTGAATCAGCGGTCCTGGCACCTGGCCGTCGTAGGCCCACACTTTGGTGGTAAGGCCCGGAGCGACTTCAAGGTCGACTTCCTCGATCGTCATGTCGAATTTTCGCAGTTCTGCTTGCGCCGGCAGCGTGAAGCCGAGAAACATGAACAGGGTTAATGCAACGCGAATTGTCATGGTGTTATTCCGTTTCGCTGGATCGTCTTGAACTGACAAGTAGCTATTTGCCGATAGAAGGGGGCGGGGCGTGCTCCGCTCCCTTTCCTGCAGTTAATTGCTACAACACATTTTGCGTAGTTGGGCGACAAGCGCATGGATATCGTCATCGCTGAAATTGCCACCCCAGACCGGCATCAGGATTGACTTGTTGATGGACTTGCCGCCGTTCTGGATAACCTTGAACAACTCTTCGTCGGTACGGGCAGACATCTCCTTGGTGTCCGTATGGTCCCGGGGGGCAACCGACATCGCCGCGGCATTGATGCCCTTGCCATTGCCGTTGACGCCGTGGCACTGCGTGCAATAAAGCTTGTACAGTTCCGCGCCGTGATCTTCTGCGGCATACACTCCACCGCTCAGGGCCAGCAGGCCAATAGCCAGCAATAATTTTGTCATGGCTGATTCTCCCCAATAACTTTCAGATAGTCGGCAATCTTCTTGACCGATGCCGCATTGAGATCGCCCTTGGGCATCAGCGTGTGCGGATCCCACGCGACCGGATTGCCCATGTAGGATGCAATGAAGGCCGGCTGCAATCGCTGCCAGGCGGTATACAGTTCCGGCCCGGACAGACCGCCCACGCCGGCAGAATCCTGATGGCAGGCATCACATCCCTTGAACTTCCCGAAATTCATTTGACCCATGCGCTTGGCAATGGTCCCGGGCTCATAGGTCTCGGCCTCGATCAGGTTGTCGAAGGGCTTCAATGTCATGAGGTAGTCGGCCATCGCTTCAGCCTCCGCAGCTGCTACCGCGGGATGCTTGATCAATGAGTTCTCATCGATCACGTCGCCATCCGGGCCACTTTTCACGTGTGCAGACGGGAACTCGCCGGCGGGACGAATGCGGGTCGGGTTCTGCAGCCAGCTCGCCAACCAGGTGCGTTGGAATTTGTTCCCGGCGTAATCAAGCGGCGGCGCCTTGCGATCCGCGCGCTCTATCAGCGGTGCGGTTGCGTAGTCATGGGTCATTGTGTGACAACTGCCACACTGTGCCTGCACATCGGCCGCTACGTCGGCGGTAGCCGCAAGCGGCATAGCCGTCACCAGCAGGGCCGCGGCACCAATACCAATTAAGTGTTTCACGGTATCTCCTTTCTTGTTCTTCAACATCAACAGGGTGATCAACGCAGAATCAGTTGATCGCCGTGCCCCTTGGCCGGATCGGCATCCTTGCTGGTCATCAGGATGGAAATGCCACCAGTCAGCGCGTGGGCCATGCTGTGATCGACAAGCGCGTTGTTGGTCGGGCGATCGCTTGGGGTGATCAGGTCGAGCACGACGCCGTGCGCCGGGGGTACCGACATGGTCTGCATGCCATGCAGGACGTTTTTGGGATTGCCGTTATCCCAAACGCGATCCCAGATGCCGGCGATGGGGTGGAATGCCGCCCACTCGCTGATCATGGCGTTGACGAAGTAAATACGAACCCGCTCGCCGGGCTTGGCCTCCAGTGTGATGGCGGCATTGGTGTCGTGCACCGGGTCGTAATGGAAGACCTTGCCGTTGACCAGTACACCCTTCCATTTGTCGCCTGCCGTTCGTTCTTCGGCAGACGCACCTTCTTCGAACAGGTCACCGTGTACCAGTACATATTCGCGATCGGGTTTTGGAAACTCTTTCGAATAGCCTTCCTTCGGATCAACAATCACTACGCCGTACATGCCGCGCGAGATATGTTCTGACATCGAATCGGCACCGCAGTGGTACATCCAGACACCGGGATATTCGGCTTTGAACTTGAATTCATGCGTATCGCCCGGCTTGATCGCCTCGAATTCGGTGAGTACGTCGAAACGCCCGGCATGGAAATCTATGGAATGGCTGTTCTTGTTGGCTTCGTCGTTGATCAGCTTGAAGTCGATGGTGTCGCCTTCTTTCACTCTCACCAGAGGCCCCGGGATCGTGCCATTGAAGGTCCACATCGATTGTTTGGTGCCGGCATTGTCAATTTGCAGGTCAGCGACTTCGCGCACTGGAATTTCCAGCTTGACGGTTTCGGCGATCACGGCAGCGCTGGTCAGCAAGGTCGTCAGCAACAGTGCAGACAGGAGAGGGCTTGTTTTCATTCAGGAGTTCCCCGGGGTTTCTGGTAAAAATGCTCGGTGTCCTTACAGCAAGAATTGAGCCAAAAAAATAATTGTTTATGTTCAGATAGTTGGCTCGCTGTGGTGTAGACTGAACAACATTCACGCCGGTGTCAGAACAACAACAAACATGTCCAAATGACTACGTCCATCGCTTTCTCGAATCTCGCCGGTGCCGTCGCAGATCTGTCCAGGGCCATGACCAGCGAGCTTCGCTACACGCGACTGCTGGGTGCCTTCAAGCGCAGTTTTCCCTGCGATGCGATTGCATTGCTGGAGCGAGACGGTGCCTTGCTGGTACCGCGCGCGGTCGAAGGCCTGAGTCGCGATACGCTCGGGCGGCGCTTCGTGATTCAGGATCACCCACGCCTTGCCACGCAAATCCTGCAAAGCACGGAGCCGGTACGCTTTCCGGCCGATTCGGCGCTACCTGATCCGTACGATGGCCTGGTTGAAGGCGGCGGGGATCACCTCTATGTGCACGACTGCATGGGTGCATCGCTCTATATCGACGGACAGCCTTGGGGCCTGGTGACGCTCGATGCGCTGGCCCCCGGAACCTTCAATGCGATCGATCCGGCCATATTCCAGGCGTTTGTCGCTGTTGCGGCGGCCACGGCGCGTGCCGCCGACTGGATCCGGCGGCTGGAAGCGCAACTCGATCGCCATCACCGCATTCAGCAATCCAATGTGCAGGAAGGATCAGGCGATGAACTGATCGGCAACAGCCCTCTCATGGCGCAACTGTTGCGCGAGACGCAGACCGTTGCCCCATCCGATTTACCGGTATTGATTCTCGGTGAGACCGGAGTAGGGAAGGAGCTGGTTGCCCGCATGCTTCACCGGCATTCGTCGCGTGCGCAAGAACCGATGGTGTACATCAACTCCGCCGCACTGCCTGAGTCAATTGCCGAGAGCGAATTGTTTGGTCATGTACGCGGCGCATTTTCCGGCGCCACTGACGGCCGTATGGGTAAATTCGAGCTGGCCCACGAAGGCACACTTTTTCTTGATGAAGTTGGTGAACTGCCGCTGACGGTGCAAGCCAAGCTTTTGCGCGCGCTCCAGAATGGCGAAATCCAGCGGATCGGCAGCGATTCCCACCATCGCGTTGACGTGCGGGTGATCGCCGCCACCAATCGGGACCTGAAGAGTGAAGTGGCCGCCGGCCGCTTCCGGGCCGATCTCTATCATCGTTTGAGTGTCTATCCCCTGGTCGTTCCGCCTTTGCGGGAACGTGGCGAAGATGTGTTGCTGCTCGCCGGCTATTTTATAGAGCGCAATCAGCGTCGCCTCGGATTGCGCGGCGCACGGTTGAGTCGCGGCGCACGGCGTTGGCTTGTGGAGTATTCGTGGCCCGGAAACGTGCGGGAGCTGAACCATACTTTGTCGCGGGCGATGATCCGGGCCCTGAGTGTTGCCCCCTCACGCGATCGCATCCTTGAACTGACCACCCAACATCTGGGTGCCAACGAGCAGACCATGCCATTGGCAGCCAAGGTAGCCGTAGAGAGCGCCGGCAGCGACGCCAGGCCACTCGATGAAATCCTGGAACAATGCCGCCGCGACGTTATTCAGGCACGCCTGAAACAGCATGATGGCAATCGCGCATCGACTGCCCGCTCACTTGGCATCGACCGCGGCAACTTCCATCGCCTGTTGAAGAAAATCAGCTTGAGCTGATCAGGCTCAGGCGACTTTGCGCCAACGCCGCACCACCAGTCCACCGATTCCGGTCGCCAGCAGCCACACGGCAGCCGGTGCCGGTACGGCGCTAACCTGCAGGCTGCCGTAACTCACGTCGTAAGCGGTGATTGCATCAGGCTCGAACCAGCCGACGAGGCTGCCTGCCAGTGAAATCATGTCGGCATTGCTGCCGGTGTTGCCGAGGCTCTTCACGTCAAAGGTCAGGGTAGCGACGTTGAAGGTCGGGCCGACATTGCCGGTGGTGCTCTTGAAGACGTCAACACGGTTGATAGTGCCGGTGGCGACATCTGTGTCATTGATCGCCGAGGTGTCGAAAGGTGGATTGGTGACAACGAAATTTGTCAGCGTAAAGGCATTCGGGTCGAAGTTGATCTGAAAGTCTCCACCCGATGTCTGGTTGTTGAAACCAGACCCTGAAATCTGGATCGAGATTGACTGACCCGGAAGCGCCCTGATCACGCCGCTGGTACAAGTCGACTCCAGCACGGTGACGCCGCAGATGTCGAGGCTTGCAGCAGAAGCGCTGCCTGCCGCCATCAAGCAAGCCACCGAAACAAACCCTGTCAACATCTTGTTCATTGTTCTGATCCCCTGTATGGAAGACAGCTCTGGTGTTGTTTATGAAAAAATATTGCGCCAAATCACGACGTTTTGCACTAGCTGCTTGACATAATTTGACCTTGAGTTTCCGGATACCAATGACTTATGGGGCGAGCGCCGACGGCCCCGGCACCTTGCCAAACATGGATTTCAGGATGGCACCATCCTGGCTGTCCACGATCCCGTTGCCATTGATATCCCGGTCCGGGAAGTTGCTGGACCCGAAGGCCGCCTTCAGCAAGGCACCATCCTGGCTGTCAACAATCCCGTTGTTGTTGAAGTCCGGATCGCAGCGGTTGCCGTAGCCATCGCCGTTGGTATCGAGCTGAGTCGGGTTGGCAACACCCTGGCAGTTGTCATAGATCTGGGCAACGCCATCACCATCGGTATCGACGAAGGGATTCAGTAGCACGGTGCGCTCCATCGTCGAGAGTCTGCCGCTATCGTCCAGCACGAGACTTTCAACGCTGATCAACCGACCGTTGGCGGTTCCCGTCGTGACCACCATGGGCATCGTGACCGATACCGACTGTCCCGCAGTCAATGTGCCCAGGTTCCAGTTAGCCAACTCGGTGAAATCACAATTGCCGCTGGTATTGACCGTGATGCAGGTGCCACCCCCGGTAAGCAAGGCCGGACTGAAGCTGTTGACTGACTGGGGGACACGCGCCTGAAGCACCACGCCGGTCAGCGTCCCGCCACTGTTGTTCGTCACTGATAGCGTGCCCGTCAGTGTCTGTGTGGCCACTACCGGATCCGGTGTCAGGATGAGCGTCAGGCCCAGTGGCTTGTTGGCCTCCACTCGGCTCGCCACGGTCGCGCGCACCGCGTCCGGCACCTGGCCGGCAATGACATTGCCCTTCAACTGGGCGGCGTCGATGCGGATCAGACTGCCCGCATTCACGGTCCCGGGTACCGAGAGCCTCACCATGCGGCGCCCGCCGGCACCCGCAGGGATAGAGCCCAGGTTCCAGACCACATTGCCATCGACGACGCTCCCGCCTGTCGAACTCAGCAAAACCGCTTCCACCGGCAGCGGGAACTGAAGCTTCGAGCCGGTCGCACTGCCGGTGGCGGCGCGATTGCCATAGGTCAAGGTATAGGTCAGCGTACCGCCACTGGCAACGGCGTCCATGTTTTCGTCGACGGCCAGCGTCAGCGGGTTGTCATTGTCGACGGCAACGGTTTGTTGCAACACGGCCTTGTTGACCCCATCGTCGGTGCCCACAACCTCGAGGGAAATCAGCCGGCCTGGACTCGTGGAGGCAGTCACCACCGTCGGCACGGAGACCGTCAGGCCGGTGCCGGCAGGAATTGTCCCCAGGTTCCACGTCGCCAGCTCGTTGCTGTCACAACTGCCGCTGGTGTTGAGTTGCACACATGTGCCACCGAGCGTGGTGGCATTGAGGTTGATGCTGTTAACCCCCTGTGGCATGCGCAACTGCAGAACCACGCCGGTCAGGGGCGATGACCCGCGATTGCTGAGCGTGATTTCATTGGTCAGCAGTTCACCGGGCCGCGCCGGATCGGGATTCGACTCGATCCCCAGCACCAGCGACGATACGCCTGCCACCCGAGTGATCGCATTGGCGCGAGCGGACTCCGGAAACAGATCAGTACCGGCAAGCTGTGCCGTATTGACCACCAGTGGCGTACCGGGGATTGTTCCGGTGTTGACCATCACCACGACCTGCTGCTGGTCCGCCTGGGTCGCTGGCAGGCTGCCGATGCTCCACTCGACCGTACTTCCAGAGAGCGTGCCACCGCCAGTAGCGGACACAAACGTAGTGCCGGTTGGCACCGGGAAGCTCAAGGTCGTGCCCGTGATGCTGCTGGTCGCGGCGCGGTTGGCGTAGGTCAGCGTGTATGTCAACAGATCGCCGGGCCTGACCGGGTTCTTGTCGTCGTCGACGGCCAGCGTCAGTGGATCGTCGGCGTCCACGGCGACCGTCTCCTTGGTGACCGCGCGGTTGATGCCGTCGTCGTTCACCAGCGTCTCCAGCGTGAGCAAGCGACCCTGGGTATTCGCCGCGGCGATCATCGGCAGGGAAACGGTCACGCCGCCACCGGCCGGAATGGTGCCGAGATTCCAGTTGGCAAACTCGCCCGGATCACAACTACCACTGGTATTGGCCTGAATGCAGGTCGCCCCGCCGGTCGTCGCCTGAATCGCAATGCTGTTCACGATCTCCGGCATGCGCGCCTGAAGAACCACGCCCGTCAGCGGCGATCCGCTGGTATTGGTGACGGTCATCTGCGCCGTGACCAGTTCGCCCGGCCGGACCGGGTCGGGATTCATTTCGATCGCCAGCAACAAGGGCGGATTGGCAGACACCCGGCTGATCGCCGTCGCCCGTGCCGACTCCTGCACCAGTCCGGGACCGGAAATCGACGCCGCGTTGACTGCCAGGATCGTGCCGTTGCCCAGCGTGCCGTTCACCGACACCACCACCTGTACTTCGCCGGACTGGGTCGCCGGCAAGCTGCCCAGCGCCCACTGCACCCGACTGCCAACCAGCGTGCCGCCGCCCGTTGCCGACACGAAGCTGGTGCCAGCCGGAATCGGGAAACTGAGTGTGGGCGGATTGATGCTGCTAGTCGACGCGCGATTGGCATAGCTCAATGTGTAGGTCTGCGTACCGCCAGCTGCCACCGGGTTCTTGTCGACGCCGACGCTGAGCGACAGCGGATTGTTGGAGTCTACGGCGGCTGCATCCTCCAGAATGGCCTTGTTCGCACCGTCATCCGTAGCCAATACCTCCAGGGTCACCAGCCGTCCCGCATCAGTCGCTGCAGCGACCGGCAGTAACACAGATCGGGTGATCCCCGTACCCGCCGGCAACGTGCCAATGCTCCAGTTGAGTAATTCGTTTGGATCGCAGTTGCCACTGGTGTTGGCCTGGATACAGGTGGCGCCTCCGGTAACAAGGGCCACGGAAATCGGGCTGATGCCCTGGGGCATCCGCGCCTGCAAAACCACGCCGGTCAATGCAGTGCTGCCCCTGTTGGTGACTGTCAATTGCGCGACCAGTTTTTCGGTCGGCCTGGCCGGATCCGGATTCATCTCGATCGCCAGTCCCAGGGGCGGGGTCGATGCCACGCGCGTGACGGCTGTTGCCTGTGCTGATTCCGGAACCAGAGACGTGCCGGCAATCGTTGCTGCGTTCACTACAAGCGAAGTACCCACCGCAGTACCTGCATTGACGTTGACCACAACCTGCTGTTGATCGGACTGACCGGCCGGCAGGCTGCCGAGCGTCCACTGCACAGTGCTGCCGACCAGGCTACCTCCACCGGTGGCCGATACAAAGGTCGTGCCGGCCGGAATTGGCAGGCTCAAGGTGGTACCGGACACTGTGCTCGTGGCGTCGCGGTTGCCATAGGTCAGCGTGTAGGTCAGGGCCGCGCCGGGGGCCACTGGATGTTTGTCCTCGTCAACCGACAGGGAAAGCGCGTTGCCGGTGCTGACAGTTGTGGAAGCATTGGCAGTCTGGTTGCTCACGGCATTGACCAGCAAGTTGCCGGCCAACGTGATCACAGTGCCTGCCGGTGCAGCCGAAGTGACCGTGAGCGGCAGCGATACAGTTGTGCCGCCTCCGGCTGGAATAGTACCCAATACCCAATGGACGAGTTCGCCCGGATCACAAGCGCCGCTGGTGTTGCTCTGGATACAGGTGGCCGTCGGCGTGGCGACATTGATGTTGATGCTGGAGACATTCGTCGGCATTGTCGCGTCGAGTGTCACGCCCGTTACGGCGGACGCGCCGTCATTGGTGACGGTCAACTCGGCCAGCATCGACTCGGCGGGTCGTACCGGATTCGGGTTGAGTTCGATGCGCAGGTTAAGCGCGGCGCTGGCGGTCAATGACCAGCCGAGAAGCGCAAAGGCGGCGAGGAAACGCCGGGAAAAAATGCCAACGTTCGACATGAGAAATCCTCCGCGCAAAGTCTGGAGTTGACCCGCTCCATGGGCCGACTCGGAGGAAATCCATTTTCTCCAGCACCAGCTCCTGTTTGACTTACTTAGCGTCTGGATGCAGCACAAGTCTAGCCTAGAAGACTCGCCACTTGCCATTAAGAAAATGAATTTTCTGGTTGCGGTGCACCCAAATGGAGTGGAGTATAAGTTCACATAATCTGGCGACGCTTCCTGCTTCAAGGGTGCAACCCGGATGGTCCGGGCGGCCGTCCAAAGCGGGCCTTGAGGAGCGCACCGTCCTGGCTGTCGACGACGCCATTGCCGTTCAGGTCCTGATCCGGAAAGACGGTTCCGCCAAACCGTGCCTTCAGGAGTACGCCGTCCTGCGAATCGACAATGCCGTTGTTGTTGAAATCCGGATCGCAGATATTGCCGTAGCCGTCGTTGTCGGTGTCGCGTTGGCTTGGGTTGGCCACCTGCGTGCAATTGTCCAGGCTGTCGGGCACACCGTCGCCATCCGTGTCGAGAGGTGCCGGTACGGAAAGAACTGTACTTGCCGTCCGGCCACCGTAGTTTGCGCCGATCACGCTGATGCCGCCGGTCGCGCCGGCCGATGCATGTCCGCTGCCATCGATCGTCGCGACAGTCGGGTTGCTGCTGGTCCAGTTGAGCACGGCTGCAGGCGCGGGAATGACGTCCCCCCGCTGGCTGAGCGAGTTGCTGCCC
Organism: Gammaproteobacteria bacterium; assembly: GCA_041396045.1. GTDB lineage: Bacteria > Pseudomonadota > Gammaproteobacteria > Steroidobacterales > SHZI01. Next base: position 142,618 of record JAWKZI010000005.1, read on the forward strand.
CAGCAGACCGCCGCGCTGTCGGCTCGCAGGGCGCAGGTGTGCAAGCCTCCCGCCACAATGCTGGTCGCGAACCCGGTAACTACAACATTCACCGGAGTCGCAGATCCGGACGGAATTTCATTACCCAACTGACCGTCGCCATTCAGCCCCCAGCAGCGCAGGTGGCCGTCGCTCAACCGGGCGCAACTGTGCGCACCGCCTGTGGTGATTGAGGTGGCCGTCGAGATGGCGCTGACTGCGATGGGGAGCGAGGAACTGCCCACGCCCGTGCTGGTGCCCAATTGTCCGGAAGAGTTATCGCCCCAGCAGCGGGCTGCACCATTCGCGAGCACCGCACAACTGGTATCACCGCCGGCGGCGATGCCGATTGCGGTACTGATGCCGCTCACGGTGACAGGCGTGTTGGCATCGTTGAAGGTGCCATTGCCGAGTCCGCCGGCGAAATTGGAACCCCAGCAGCGCAAGCTGCCGTCAGCCAGTCGCGCGCAACTGTGGTTGTAGCCGGTTGCGATCGCCGTCGCGGTCGTAATGCCGGTTACGGCTACCGGCGTAATGGAATTATTGTTCGTGCCGTTGCCGAGCTGGCCGAAGCCATTCAACCCCCAGCAACGCACGCTGCCTGTGGATAACACCGCGCAGCTATGGTTACTGCCCCCACTGACCGCAACCGCGTTGCTGATACCGCTAACGGCAACCGGACTTGCCGTCGTATTGTTGCTGCCGTCGCCCAACTGGCCATTGCCGTTGGCACCCCAGCAGCGGAGCGCGCCGGTGGCCAGGACCGCGCAGCTGTGGGACTCGCCAGCACCCAGTGCGATTGCATTGGTGATGCCAACTACCTGGACAGGCACAAGAATATTGTTGGAGAAAAACGAACCGCTACCGAGTTGGCCCGAACCGTTGTAACCCCAGCAATGCACCAGGCCGCCCAGGGCCGCACAGCTATGCAGCGCGCCGGTGGCGATTGCCGAGACCGCACTCACGCCCCAAACGGCAACCGGGGTGGTCGACTGGGTGCTGCCGTTGTTGCCGAGTTGGCCTGATCCATTGAATCCCCAACAGCGCAGACTGCCATTCGCAAGAGCTGCGCAACTGTGGAGCCCGCCGTTTTCGAGTGCGACGACGTTGCCGAGCCCGGCCACCGTTACCGGGGTAAGTGCATTGGTGGTGGTGCCGTTCCCCAGCTGGCCGTTGGAGTTGAAGCCCCAGCACCGTACCGTGTCATCCCCCCTCCGTACACAGTTGTGATGACTGCCTGAGGTCAGGGTGCGGGCGCCCACAAGGCCGCTCACGACCACCGGGAGAGACGAATCGTCCGTGGTGCCGTTGCCGAGATCACCAAACATGTTGAAGCCCCAGCAACGAACTGCGCCATCAAGGAGCATGGCGCAACTGTGGTCGTTGCCGGCTGCGATCACGCTGACATTGGCAAGTCCGCTCACCGGCACAGGTGTGGAGGAGTTGTCCGTGGTGCCGTTGCCGAGTTGGCCGAAGCCATTGCTGCCCCAGCAGCGCATTGCTCCATTGGCCAGACGCGCACAGCTATGGAAGGCACCCAATACGATGTCGGTTGCGTTAGTGATCCCGGACGCTGTCACCGGCGTCAACGACGGGTTGTTGGTACCGTTACCGAGTTGACCGGCGGCATTTGCTCCCCAGCACTGCACCGACCCATTGGCGAGCAGCGCGCAGCTGTGATTTGTGCCGGTGGCAACCGCCCTGGCCGTCGTGATGCCGCTGACCCCTACCGGTATTGCCGTCGGATCGGTAGTGCCGTTGCCGAGCTGGCCGGCGCTGTTGTCCCCCCAGCATCGCACGGCACCCGAGGCGAGCACCACGCAGCTATGCGCACTGCCGGCCGACAGCGCAACGGCCGTGACGATGCCACTAACCTGTACAGGAATTACCGCCAGTGCGTTGGATGTGCCGTCGCCCAGTTGGCCGGCACCATTCGCACCCCAACAGCGCACTTCCCCGATCGCCGTCAGCGCACAACTGAAATCGTCGCCGGCCGCAACGGTGGCAGCCCGCAGGGCCTGGGTGCTGAGGTCGTTGAAGGTGCCCGTTGCTGTGAACTGCACGGTGTCGCCAGGGGCGACCGTGGGACTCGGTGGACTGACGGCAATGCCTGTCAACTCGTAGGCACTGACAGGCAACCATGGCGCTGCCAACAAGGAGCCGATCAGCAAAAGTTGAAACACCGGGGCAACCGACTGTAACTGTGTACGTCGGCCGCGGTAGCAAAAGCGGAGTTCGAAACACATGGCGAACATCCCAAGCCGTTATTAATTATTCGAGGATCGACTGGTGTCACGTTCGAACAAGCTGCGAGCACAACTTACGCCACATGTGAACCGTTGCCAACTGGCCTGGAAAGGGCAGGGCAACCCGGTACACTGCAAGAACCGTGTAAACGGCAGCGACACCAGCCGGGCTGGCCGGCACTGCGCTGCATCACCGTATCCCGTTGGGGCGGCGTAAGATCCGGGAAAGAACAAGACCAAGAGGACTGCGCCATGTCCCGTCGATTCAGTCTCCTGTTCCTGTCTTGTCTCTCCGCACCTGCAGGCGCCGCCCAGATTGCCAATATCAGTATCACGCCGCCAAGCGCCGTGATCGTCAATGGCAAAACGCAACAATTCATCGCAACAGGGAACATTCGCCGACGCCACGGTCAGCAGGCTCGCGCAACGCCACACTGGCGGGTGGTGGCAATCACACCTGCGTGATCGTCCGCACTGGCCAAGTGCGTGCTGGGGCCAGGACGGTGCCGGTCAACTCGGTGACGGCGGCGTAGACGCAATGGTCGTATTGCCCGTCACCGTTGCCGGCATCAGCAACGCCACTGCACTGGCCAGCGGCTTTGAACACAGTTGTGCCGTACAGGCTGACGGCGAAGGTGAGGTGTTGGGGGCGCGGCAGTGAAGGCCAGCTTGGCAACGGAGCCGGTGCGGGATCGACATTGCCGGTAGTCGTAGCCGGCCTTGCCGGCAGTACGGTGATTGCCGTCAGGCAGGATTCCAGCATAGCTGCGGCCTGCTCGCAGATGGCAGGGTTCGCTGCTGGGAGCCAACGTTGACAGCCAGCTCGGCAACGGCACGGACGCAGGCTCAATCTTCCTGTCACCGTCAGCGGTATCAGCAGCGCCGTCGTTTCCGTCGGTGGCAACAATGGCTGCGCACTGCTGGTCAACGGCATAGTGCAGTGCTGGGGAGCGAATAACGTTGGTCAGTACGGGCAACCCAGGTGGTAGCTCCAGCACGCCGGTCAACGTCTCGGGCGTCACGGCAGCAGTTGCCGTCGCGAGTGGCTTCGACTACAACTGCGCCCTCATCTGCCGGCGGCAGCAGCCAGAATGCTGGGGCCGTGGCCTGGATGGTCAGCTCGGCAACGGATTCCAGACAAATTCGTCGATTCCGGTCGATGTCGCCCTGGTCGGCGGGCCGTGGCGCTGAGCGCCGCGTCAGCACACCTGCGCCTTGATCGATGGCGGTTCGATGCAGTGCTGGGGTGACAGCGGCAATGGCCAACTGGGTAACGGCACTATTGTCCGGCACATTTCCGCTGCCCGGTGCCGTAGCTGGAATTACCAACGCCATCGCCGTCACCACCAGCTTTCACAACTGGCTGCGCACTGCTGGCCACTGGCGCCGTGCGCTGCTGGGGTGCCTGAATCAGAACGGTCAGCTCGGCAACGGCAGCACCATTGCCAGAACCGGTACCCCTGTTGCTGTGAACGGTGTCGCCATGGCGGTGGACACCGGCGGAAATCACAGTTGCGTGATCGGGCCGTCGGGTACTGTGACCTGCTGGGGCTACAACTTCTACGGCCAGCTTGGCCAGGGCACCGGGCCTGCAAGCCAGCCGGTCGTCGTATCGGGCATCAACGATGCCACCAACATTGCCCTTGGCTTCGATCATACATGCGCAGTGCTCGCTGATGGCACCGGGAAATGCTGGGGCCGAAATAATCTCGGCCAGCTCGGCATCAACTCCACACAACCGGCGCAAACGGCGACGCCGACGAGCCTCACTTTACTCGGTTCTGCGGTCGCGATCGCCGCTGGCGCCTATCACAATTGCGCGGTACTCAGGAACGGCGGCGTGCAGTGCTGGGGGCAGAACAATGTCGGACAGCTGGCTTATGACTTCGGCACCGGAGTGATCGTCACGTTTCCGAGTACGGTGGCCGGAATCACCACCGCGATCGCCGTAACTGCCGGCTTTGAGCATAGCTGTGCGCTCCTGAATACCGGCGACATCCGCTGCTGGGGCCGCAACGATGAAGGTCAGCTTGGGAACGGCGGCACCAGTAATACCAATACACCGGTTGCCGTTGTCGGAATCAGTAATGCCACTGCCATCGCGGCGGGCAATTTTCACACTTGCGCCCGACTGGCGACCAGTCAGATCAAATGCTGGGGCCGCGGCGACGAGGGTCAGCTTGGTAACGGACTCTTCGCGGATTCTTTGACCCCAGTTGACGCCATCAATGACAACGCCGCATTGACGGTCACTGCGGGCGGATACCACAACTGCTTGCTGGCCGCTGGCTTTGTCCGCTGCTGGGGTCGGGGTGATCTTGGCCAGATTGGCAATGGCGCTTTTCAGAATCGACCGGATGCGCAGTCAATCCTCAACTCGGCATTGGCGGTGGACGCCGGGCGCTCGCACACCTGCGCAGTGCGTGCTGATGGTTCTTTGCAATGTTGGGGATACAACGAGTTTGGGCAGCTTGGCAATGGCGGAAACAGTAATTCTGCGCTGCCCGTGCCAGCAATGGGTCTGAGCATGGAGGCGGTAGCGCTCGCATGGAATCCGGGAAGTGCGATCGTGACGACGGCGATGAGCGGTCATGCACAAATAGCGGACAACAGCGCGTCTTACGTCAGCGCAACTTACGGGCCCATGACCCGCATTGCTTCCCTGAGCTCCGCGGTGGACACCGATGGTGATGGCATTGCCGATCCAGCCGACAACTGCACGCTGGTTGCCAATGCCAATCAGCGTGATACCAATGGTGACGGTTACGGCAACATCTGCGACGCCGACTTCAACGGCAACGGAATTGTTGATTCCCAGGACGGTGCACTCCTGAAATCACGTTTCGGCTCCGGGACCTTTCCCGATCAGGATTTGAACGGCAATGGGCTGGTCGATTCGCAGGACGGGGCAATTCTAAAGGCCCGCTTTGGCCAGCCGCCTGGCCCGTCGGGGCTTCATCCATTATGAAGTAGCTGATGGTGGCGAACAGCCTTTTTCCGTGCAGGCAGAATCCCCGTCGTCCGGGTGCAGGTGTGAGCCATGTGCCCGGCGTGCATCCATGACAGTCAAACTCACATTTCTCGCCGACCAAGTTGATGCCATACCCATCATCGCCCAATGGTATCTGGATGAATGGGGCTACCTGATTCCGGATGAGACGCTGGATCGGGCGCGCGTGAGGCTACAGGACTATTTGAACCGGGACAGGATTCCCTTCGTACTCGTTGCCATCCGTGACGACGAGGTTATTGGCTGCGCACAGCTGAAGTTTCGGGAGATGGGCAAGCTGTTCCCCGACAAGGAACACTGGATTGGCGGTGTCTACGTGGCATCCAGGCATCGTGGGGACGGCGTGGGATCGCTGCTCGCGGAGACGATCTGTAGTCGGGCTCCGGACTATGGAGTGCAGACCGTGCACCTGCAGACCAAAAGGCTCGACGGCGGCTTGTACGCCCGACTCGGCTGGCTGCCAGTACAGCAGGTAGAAAACCATGGCCTGCAGGTGCTGGTTATGGAGCGGCACCTTCGCCCGTAGCGATGTCATGCCGCCACTGTCAGCCCAGCGCCAGCCAGATACCAACCCCGATCATCAGACTGCCAGCGATGCGGTTGAGCCAGCGTGCCTTGCCGCGTCGATGTAGCTGCTCGCTGAGTAGCCGCCCGCCGTTGGCGTAGATCTGCAAACAGGTGAATTCGATGATCAGCATCAAGGCGAGTAGCGTCAGCAGTTGCGGGCGCCAACGGTCTGCCCTGATCGATGAATGGCGGCAGCAGCGCCGCGAAAAAAGCCCAGGCTTTGGGGTTCGCCACGGCCGTGACGAATCCCTGCATGATCAGAGAGGAGCGGGTGCGCCGTTGCGCATTGGCCAGCGGCTTGGGCGGCAGCGGTTCCGGCGTGCCAGGTTTGCCAGCCCACGTAGAGGAGGTAGGCTGCGCCAATCCATTTGAAGGCCGCAAAGAGGGTGGGGGCCTTGAGCAGGAGGGCCGCGACGCCAAGCACTGCCGAAGTTGCAACCAGGGCGATTCCCGAGAGTTCGCCAGCCATCATCCACATGGTGCGGCGCGCGCCGATGCTGATGCCAAGCGACATTGCCAGCGTCATGCACAGGCCCGGCGACAGAGACACCAGAAAGAAGCTGGCGCTGAAGGCGATGGCCAGGGTCAGGTTCATGCGCCAGAAGTCAGTTGGTGGTTAGTCTGCAGCTCGGAAGGGCAGAGGTCATGCCGCACGCAATATCTTTTCCATTTTGCGGCCTTTCGCCAGTTCGTCTACCAGTTTGTCCAGGTATCTGACCTTCTGCGTTAGCGGATTTTCAATCTCCTCAACCCGATGGCCGCAGATTACTCCTGTGATCAGGTGTGCATTGGGGTTCAATTTGGCCTGCTTGAAGAATTGCTCGAACGTCAGCTTGTCTTTGATGTGTTTCTGCAGCGTCTTGTCGCTGAAGCCCGTCAGCCACTTGATCACCTGATGCAATTCCCCTTTGGTCCGCCCTTTCTTTTCAACCTTGGCAAGAAGGTGCGGGTAGACAAAAGCAAACGTCATTTTTGCAATTCGTTCATCGGGGTCGTATGTGTGTTTCATGTTGCGCGGCTCATTTCAGGTTTTCTACATCAGCTTCAAGGGGCCCAAGAAGACTTTCGAAATTGGGCAACCCCTGGTCGAACTCCCCACATATTTTCGCCTGCAAAGAAGGTGAGTTCATGCGGGTTTACGATGAGTTCCCGGACGTATCGTGCCAGCATATTAAGGGTTGGGGCCCCGCCATAACTTCCGTTGATGAAACAGTGAGTTACATAAGTAATGCTATGGAAACTCTCTCAGACGATCGGGTTCGGGTTTGCCTGTTGGGCGGTGGCCCACCCGTGCTAAAAGTGAGCTCCCTTTTGCCCGGCTTGCAGAGCATATAGTTTGTCAATGCTGCCACCTCCATCCTGCCGCATCGAGCTGCTGGCGGCAGGCTGGAGGGGCGCGGCGCCGTCTATGCATCGGCTTGCCGTTCGTCGCTCAGCGGCCGGATGCGGCGCGTCGGGCTTTCTGCTCGGATGGGCCGTTGACCGCACCCGAGAACTGGGTCGCCAATACCTTCGGCTCGACTGTGATGCAGCGCAGACCCGTCTCCGAGCTTTCTATGAGCGTTTCGGTTTGCGATACCGCAGTGATCGACAGGCCGAACCTTATTTTGTAGCGTGGTACGAAATCGAGGTCTGGCAGAGCAGGGGGTAGTGCGTGAATATTCGAATACTCGACGCCGCCGACGTGGCTGCATTCCAGTCACTGCGCCTCGCAGGCCTGCAAGAATGCCCGCAGGCATTCTCATCGAGCTTTGAAGAAGAGAAAGACCTGTCGCATGCGGACATCGCCGGGCGGCTCCTTCCAGGTGCAGGACATTGTGTATTTGGCGCCTTTCGTCAGTTCCAGCTTGTAGGCATCCTGGGGTTCCAGTGTGAAGGGAGGCGGAAGCTGGCGCACAAGGCATTCATCTGGGGAATGTACGTGGCGCCGGGACATCGCAGAACCGGCATTGGCGGCGGGTTGCTGGCAGCCGCGCTTGACCACGCGGATTCGCTCCCCGCGATTCGCCTGGTCAACATAGCGGTTAACCGATCCAATTCTGCCGCCGTGGCACTCTACCGGGGTGTTGGTTTTAGCGAGTACGGCGTCGAGCCGGATGCACTATGCGTCAATGGCAGTTACTACGACGAAATCCAGCTGGTTCGATTCAGCCGCAGAGGCTCCGGATCATCGTCGCCAAACGGCGCTGGTACCTGACACTGCAGCTGTGCGTAACTGAAATCTTGCCAACGATGGATGTCGTCAGGGCGCCGCTGTCCGCGCCTTCGCCTGAACTGCCGTCATGACGCGCAACAGGTTGCCGCCCCAAAGCTTCTGCAGATCGTCGGTGTCGTAACCGCGGGCAAGCAACTCGCGGGTCACATTCGGCGTCTCTGCCGCGTTTCGCCAGCCCTCAATGCCACCGCCACCGCCAAAGTCGGAGGCGATACCGACATGATCAATGCCCAGCAGGCGCACCGCGTAATCGATGTGATCAACGAAGTCGGCAACCGTTGCATTGACCTTCGGCCACTTGTCGTCGATGGCCTTGCGTTCGGCAAGGTATTTCTCACGCATGTCCGGCGGCAATGCATCCGGATCATGTTTGCCGCCGGTCAACCCGACTTCGGCTGCCAGCGAAAGAATAGCGGCTGTTCGCTCCGGTGGTGACAGCTTCAGATAGCTGCTGAAGGCAACAATCTGGACGACGCCGCCAGTTGCCTTCACCGCCAGTAGCTGCTCGTCGTCCATGTTGCGGCTGATATCTGTCAGGGCGCGTATCGCAGAGTGCGAAGCGATGACCGGTGCAGTGGATGCCCGGGCGATCTGGATCGCGGTGGTGCGGTGGGCGTGAGATACGTCGACCATGATCCCGAGGCGATTCGCTTCAGCCACCACGGCGCGGCCGGCATCCGTCAAACCACCGTGCAGGGTTTCCGTTTCGCCGGCTGAACGACGCGGGTCGGCCGAGTCTCCGAGTTTGTTGTGGCCCATGTGGGTGATGCCGAGATAGCGCACGCCAAGGTTGTAATACTGCTGAAGGTTGGCGGGATCGCCGCCGAGCGGATAGGCGTTCTCCATGCCAAGAAAGGCCACGAGCTTGCCTGCGGCGTGAATGCGCTGCGCGTCGGCAGCGCTGCGAGCAAGTTCGATCTGGTCCGGGTGACGGTCCAGCATGCGCCGGATTGTCCGGTATCGGGCCAGCGCTTCTTCTCGCGCCGCTACCTGGCCCGCGGGCGTCAGGTCGCCCTGCATGGAGAACAGAATAAAGAAGGCGGCATCCAGGCCACCTTCTCTCATTTTGCGAATATCGACCTGGGCGTCCGGTTGTGCGAGGTCGCCGATGTCTTCTGCCTCGTCGATGCGCGGAACGTCCACATGCGAGTCGATGGTAAACAGCGCGTTGTGCGTGGCCTGGTCAGCCGGAACGGTCGACCCGGCGAGCGCGATAAGAGCGACGGTCAGAATTTTTGCAAGCATTGTTTGGATATTGCTTCGATGTTCAGAGCAGGTGCGGCATTGTAAGTCGAACGGCCCGGTAAGCTGACCAAGCGGATTGCGTCCATTGCCGACAGGCGGCCGTAATTAAACATAATCACACCCCGGCGCTGCGGCCCTGCCAAAGCGAGCCTCTATACTCCGGGCAGGCCCTCTTCAATTGAGTACAGTCCGATGACACCACTTTTCCGCCTGTCCATGCTGTCAGCCGCGCTACTTCTGCTCAGCAGCTGCGGCGGTGGCGGCGGAGACGGCGGCGGCAGTACTTTGGGGCCGCAGACGGCGACGGTGGGGATTGCGCTCACCGATGCGCCGACCACCGATATCGATCAGGCGCTGGCGACCATAACGTCTGTCGAATTGATCGGTGACGGTGGTCGCGTCAGTCTGTTCTCCGGTACAGAGACGGTTGATCTGCTGAAACTCGGAGACTATTCGGAACTGTTTGCGGTCCGCAACGACGTTCCGGCCGGCAACTACAACAAAATCCGTATGCAGGTCAGCAACCTGGACCTGATTCGCCTGGACGCCGCTGGCAACGTGGCCGAGACCCTTCACCCGAAACTGGTGGCGAACGGCAAGATTGATCTCAATCCGCGCGGATCGTTTCATGTGGCGCCGGGAGCGACGCTGATGATCACGCTCGATTTCGACATGAACAAGTCGTTGAAGATCACCGAGACGGGCAATGGCAAGCTGATTCTGCGGCCAGTCATTTTCGTGGATATTGCCAACGGTATTCCGTCGCCGGGCCTCACGCGTATTCACGGTCGCGTAACGGATATCGGGAATGGCGACGACTTCCGGCTCTGTCAGACTGCTCTCGCCGCCTCCAGCGCCCAGGACCGCACCGAAGCGCGAACCGCGGTGGACAATCGCTGTGTGCGGGTACGAACCGATGGGCAAACGGGGATCTTCGGCAGCGATGGGCTGCCTCAGGCGTTGATCATGTTGGCGGAAAACGAGGAGGCTACCGTCATCGGCCGGCTCCGGCCTGTCACCAAAGGCAGCGACGAAGATGATCGCGCTGATGAACACTTTGCGCTGGACGCCTATGTGGTCGAGGAGGGGCCGCTCGGGACCTTCAGGCGCCTGCGTGGCGCCGTCGCGGGCACCGTCAATCCCGGATCGGACCAGTTCAGCCTGGACCTGGCGCCCGGGCAAGGCATCGTCAGCGATGATCCACTGGCCGCGCAGCTCTACCCAAAGTCACGTGTGTTCTCACGCGCTGGCGTGGAGCTGACACGGGCCGACGTGACCCTGGGCGTGTCAGCTCTGGTCGACGCAGTGCTGGCTGTCTCCAGCATCGATGACGTACTTCGAACGGCGCTGGTCGTCATTGACAAGGGCGTGAGTGGTGGCGAGAAGGTTGTTGCTGGCTCCGTACTGACGGTCGATGTGGCAAGCGGCCAGTTGCTGGTGGCCACCGACGTGGGCGATCGTTGTATTGACGCCGCGAATGCCGATGTTTTCCTGGTTGGCGAGAGCGACGACAGCCTCGCGAGCGAGCGAGGCACGCTGTCCGATCTTTCGCCTGGCCAGTCGCTCAACATCTTTGGACGCGAGTCCGTCGGTGGCTGCCTGATCGCCAGCACCATCCTGGCAGAGCGGGACTAGAGGCGGGACCGGGGAGTGGGCATGAACCGTCGTGACCTGCTCAAATTCACCGGTGCCGCCGGCACGGCGTTGTGGCTAGACCCGCAACTGCTCGCCGCCGCCCCTGCGGGCAAAATGATCAAGCGCACGATCCCTTCCTCGGGTGAAAAAGTACCGATGATGGGGCTTGGCAGTTCCGCGTCCTTCAGCCATCTGGCAGGAAGCGGGGACATCGATGCCTTGCGTAAGGTATTGCGAACGCTGACCGAAAATGGGGGCACGGTATTTGATACGGCCCCGAGCTACGGTGATTCAGAAGCGGTTGCCGGTGAACTCGTGAACGACCTGGGCTTGGCGGGAACCATCTTCTGGGCGACCAAGGTGAATGTCGCCGGCAGAGGCGGTGCCTCCGCGGATCCACAGGCGGTGCGTGCGCAGATCGAAACGTCTTTCAAACGCATCGGTACGCCGACCATCGACCTGATCCAGGTTCACAACCTGGCGGACATCCCGACGCAACTCGGGATACTGAAGGAACTGAAGAAAGAGGGGCGGGTGCGTTACATAGGCACCACGTCGACGAATGCCAGCAGCTACGACTACCTTGCCCAGGTGATGCGCAAGGAGCCGCTCGATTTCATAGGCGTCGACTATGCGGTTGATAGCCGCGAGTCGGCGAAAAGGATCTTGCCGCTGGCCCGGGAGCGGGGCATCGCGGTGCTGGCCTATCTGCCGTTCGGGCGCACGAGGCTCTGGAGTCGTGTTAAAGGTAAGCAGGTACCGGAGTGGGCGGCAGAGTTTGACGCGTCGTCCTGGGCGCAGTTCTTCCTGAAGTTCGTCGCCGCGCATCCTGCAGTCACGGCGATTACGCCGGCAACCAGCAAGCCCCATCACATGCTGGACAACATCGGCGGCGCGATCGGCCGCCTGCCCGACAAGGCGACACAGCAGCGGATGATCGAGTACGTCGACGCATTGCCGACGTCCTGACCCTTTTCAAGGAGCCTTACATGCCAGAGCCGAAGCCATTTGATACCCTTAATCGTCGTGATCTCTTCCTGGGCGCCAGCATGCTCGCCATGCTGGGTATGCGGGACGCCACAGGCGCAGCGCGTGTCGAACTGAGCGAGGCGGAACAGGCAGCGCTGGAAAAGGCCAATGACGCGCTGGTTGCCAACTTCGTCAAGGACTATGCCACCCGCGATGCCGACGTCCTCTCCAGATATGTGGCGGACGACATCGTCTATCAGATCACTACCGGCATGCCGGAAGTGGTGGGAGCCGAGGCTTTTCGCAAGCACAACGACAACATGTTCAAGGGCCTGGACAAGGTCGAATGGACCAACCTGCGCCAGTTTGCGATCGGCCAGATCGTGATCAATGACCGTATCGATGAGTTTTATCCGTATCCCGGCAGCAAGATCCCGCGGATGCGGTTTCACGTCGCCGGCTATTTTCTGATCGAAGACAACAAGATCAAGGTCTGGCGTGATTTTCCGTACCCGGGCAGCAAGCAATTGATTGAGCCAGCCCCCAAGGCCTAGTTGCAACGGCTCCCGTGGGTTAGCGTCGGAATTACCCGTCGCGCGTTCGCGCGATGTGCGCGGCCGTGGCGATGATCACGATGCTGATAATCGGTTCGCCCACATTGCCGAGAATGCCGCCGGTTTGTGCGTAAGGGACGGCAAAAAACGCCATCGCACCGACCGATCCCAGGACCAGCCACTTCCAGCCGATCCTGATCCACAGATAGATACCGAACACGATCAGCATATTGGTCAGCGTTATCGCCGGAACCGGGGCAATCGAGCGGCCCGCGCCGATATCCGCATCCGCACCGCAGGCTGTGTGCGACGAGATGTGCGTGGTGTAGCGCAAGGTATCGGCGAAGCACGAGGGATACAAGGTTGCCTGGGACAGCAGCCACAGGTCATGCACGATAAACACGGTGGCGAGCGTGCAGAACGCGCCCATCACCAGACGGTGTTTCGCCCAGGCAAAACCGGCTTCGCGCGCCATCGCGCCAATGGCGATGAACGTCATCGGCAAACCGACGTAGTGCGCCACAAAACGTACGTAGTTGAGTCCCACCAGCACATCACCTTCACCCAGGGTGCTGCCGATACCGATCACGAAGTTGTCGTACCACAGAAGGGTCAGCGGGATTGAGGCGAAAATCAGGCCGTTGGTACGGTATCGCAGACACAGGCGCGCCGCCCAGACCAGCACCGCGAAGTCCACGACTGCAATGAGCAGGTAGGCTACAGACAACACGCTATCTTTCTCCGTTGATGGCCTGGCCATCGATGCGCCGGGCGATCCAGTCGAGGATCAGTGCCGTGGTGGTTGGCGCATCGCGATGCAGAGCCGCGTCGTGGCCGGTGTGCTCCAGCATGACCATCTCGTAGCTGGCGGCCGCCGGGAAGAATGCCTGTTCGTGGGCAATGGTGCGGTCGTGGTCATGGCAATCGAGCGCACCGCCACAGACCACGAAATCGTCCTCGCCCAGGATCTGCAGAACGTTCGCGGTCAGCGCCTTGGACTGCGGGCCAAAATATTTGGCCGATGAAAGAACCTCGCCCAGCGCCGTGGTCTGACGATTCATTTCATCCACTTCAATAACCGTCGGATCGGTATTGGCCTCGTTATAGAAGAGCTGGTGCCGGGTACCGGGCTTGGAGATCATGTAGGTCGGATCGATGATGTGGCCGGCAAATGGACCCTTGATCGCCGCGATGTCCACCCCGGTGCGCATGGCCGTGACAAAGCCGGGATTGGTGTTGTGCGCGAAACCGGTGAGCACGATGCCGTCCACGCTGGCCGGCCAGGTGAGGCCATGAGCAATGGCGATCACGGAGCCGAAGGAGTGGGCGACCATGACCACCTTGCCGAAGCCATGTTCGTGCCGCAAGGTATCGACCACCTGCTCCAGCACATACGCCTGGTTGTCCACATTCAGCAGCAGGCCGAGCGGACGATCGCTCTCGCCCATCCCCAGCCGGTAGAAATTGAAAGTCGCATAGCCGGCCCGCAGGGCGGCGCGGTTGTAGGAATAGGTATCCGGTTCGTACGGAAAGTCCCAGTACACCGGACCATAGCCGGAACCCGACAACAGAATCTGCAGTGTCTTGCCGCGCGACACGCCCAGAGCGCACAACTCGCCCACGACGTTGTATTCAAACCATCCCGACGCCGAAAGCCTGGCCGGTATAACCATCCGGTCGCAATGCACGCCGGGCATTTCCAATGCCGTGGCAAGTTTCAGTCCCGGCGGCGACAGCAAGGGCGTCGCTCGGCCGCCGGCCAGCCACCACCCGGCCGCCAGCAGCGCCACCACCAGGGTGACCAGCACGATCAGCACAATAGATAGTCGCGAGCGGCGCACGGCGGACTCCGGTGATGCGTGTCGAATATCGCGGTTGCGAGGGATTGTATGAGGGGCGAGCAGGGTACCGGGTGAGGTTCGGTGTTTTGTTCGCGAGGCGGCGGGAGTTAACTACAACTCAGCGTTTGCAAAGCGATATATGCATCCCTTGGTTGGCAACATCATGGGGCGCGGAGGTGCATTCTGGCCTTGCTCTTTGGCAGCCTGCGCCCTGGGCACGCTGCCTGCTGCATAATCGGCCGCATGGGAATGTTATGCGTCACTTTGCGAACAAATTAATTACTAGGCAATGCCATGAAGGATAATCAGGACATCAACCGCCATTTCAGCGGACCCGTGTACCGGTTCCTCTCAAGCCTGTTCGGGATCTTTCTGGTAGCTGTGGGCATCTATGTGATTTGTTGTGGCGTAGTGAGTCTTCCCATTCGTATTGGCATTGGCCTGCTAATCACCGTGCTGGGCGCGGAAACACTTTGGTCGGCCATTCAGTCCAAGCAGCCGTGGCTAGCCAAACTTGGGCCCTTCATTTAACGGGCTGTCATTGCCTTACAAGTTGTTCAAGCCGAAATCGCCGCGTAGCTTCAGCCTTGCGCTTCCCTACGCTGGCGCAAAGCTTCGCCACTGCAAGTACCACCCGGTTTTGCGGGGCTGGACTCGTGGCGGAACGGGGTACCCTGTGGTAGTTTTGCGGGATGAAATTCTCAGCCGCTGACACATTAGAGTTGCCGGTTTCTGAGCGAATTCAGCCATGGAGCGCAAGATCCGGCCTACATCAATGAGCGGCTAGACGCTTAACCAAGACGATGCAGTCGGGCAGAGTCAATCTGTCATGCCTTTTGCATACGCAAACGCCACACCACTTGCTATTCAATGAGTTCAGCAGGCCTTGCATATGACACTTCCTCGAAAATCTACTGTCGCCATTCTTCTTCTATGGCCGTTTTTGGCCCTGGCCTCGCCCGTCGGAAAAGTCCTTTTCGTTGTTTCCAACATCACTGACATGGGGGATGCCGAAAAGCACGATGCGAGAAACAATCTTTGGGAATACGCACCTCCGTATCACGTCTTCCTGTTGCATGGCTATGAAGTGGATTTTGTATCGCCGAAGGGTGGCCAGGTCGAGTTCACGATGGACCCGGTCGGTATCAGCAGCTACACGATCAAATATGAAAACTTCCTGGGCAAGGCCAACAGTTCGCTGAAGCCATCAGAAGTTGATCCACTGAAGTATCAGGCAGTGTTTGTAGGGGGTGGTTACGGCACACTCTTTGATGTGGCGTCGAACCCGGCGGTTCTTGGCCTGATTGCGGCGATATATGAAAACGGCGGCGTGGTCGGTGGTTGTGGCCACGGGCCCGGCGGATTTGCCAATGTGAAGCTTAGTGACGGCACCTACATGGTCAAGGGCAAGCGGGTTGCCGGATTCCCGAATGCTACCGAACACACCAAGGCGTGGGCGAAGGAGGGCACGTTGCTGCCATTTCTTGTGGAGGACCAGCTTCGCAAAAGTGGAGCCATCGCTCTGAACAAGAAAACACTGGCTGACAAGGAGGCCGTGGTGATTGACCGCCGCATTGTTTCCACCATGTTTTTGCCATCCTCGACCTATGTTGCGGAAGAGATGGTGCAGTTGCTGCTGAAGATTCGAAAATGAATGCGGCGTGGGATGATCTGGTACTCACCATGTCGTTCCAGCGCACCTCGCACCTCGCGCCCCGGCACCATGAACATTCTGATCCGCAAAGAATCACCTGCTGACGTCGCAGCCATTGAAGCTGTCACGATCGCGGCGTTCCTGAATGCCACGCACACCAGTCATACCGAGCAATTGATCCTCAACGCGCTGCGCCAGTCTGGTCAGTTGTCTGTTTCGCTCGTGGCAGTTGAAAACGATGCGATTGTCGGGCACGTCGCGGTATCCCCGGTAGCTGTTTCGGACAGCACAGCCGGTTGGTATGGCCTAGGCCCTATATCGGTTATGCCAGAGCGCCAGAGGCAGGGGATTGGTGGCCAACTCATAAAGCAGGCCCTCAGTGAATTGCGCCGACTCGGCGCGGCCGGATGCGTCGTCCTGGGCGACCCGCACTACTATTCGCGTTTTGGCTTCAGGGCTGAGCCGTCGCTTGCATTGCCTGGTGTGCCGCCTGAGTATTTTCAGGCGATTGTGTTTGCCGGGTCGCTGCCGGCCGGCGAGGTTTCGTACCATGCGTCGTTCGCAGCTAATTCACGGCAGGTGAGGCACCGTGTAGTCATCGACCAGAAGAGGTCGTTCGGGAAAATCACAAAGTCATAAAAGTGAACCGCGAAAAAAAGTCATTTATCCCATCGTCCCTGGTTGCGATTGTTGCCGTGATTGCCCTTGTCATTGTCGAGGTTTTAGCCGTCGGTAAGGGGTGGGTTCCGCTTTTCGGTAAACATTCCACAGAAGTTTATTTCGGTGCGGAGCCAGAGAGTTGGGTGGCGTCGTACGCATCAGGGTTTACTGATCACCAGATCTATTTCGTATTCAAGGCGGACAGAGATTGGGTAGAGCGGGCCGTAACTTTCGCCAGGCTTGACGATGTGGGTGAAATGCAACAGGCGGACTGCATTAGCGGTCCGTCGTATCCGCCATGGTGGTTTACCCTGGCGCCCCGCAGCCAGGGTGTCTGCTGGAGAGGAAGAATGGTCCATGGCGGAATTATGACAATGCACTATTCCCCATCCAGCGGCTTCGTCCATGTTTTCGACTTCAGTAGCTGACGAACCCTTCGTACGCCGGAGAAAGCACATGTACGAAAAGACGCTCTATGCAGGCTGGGCCGACATGGACTTCAACTCTCACATGAAGAACACGGCATATCTGGACAAGGCAGCCGACGTGCGCCAGATGTTTTTGATAGAGCATGGCTTTCCTGTAGCCGAGTTCCTGCGGCTGGGAATCGGGCCGGTAGTCAAGAAAGACGAGATCGAGTACTTCAGGGAAGTCCACTTGCAACAAAAGAGCAGGGTGACCTATGCGCTCGCCGGTCACTCCACAGACGGCAGCCGGTTCCTGCTTCGCCACGAGATCTTCCGGCCAGACGGTGAGCTCAGCGCGCGAGTCACCAGTGCCGGAGGCTGGCTAAGCCTGATCCAACGCAAGCTTATCGTTCCGCCACCAGCACTACTGTCCGCCATGAACTCGCTGGAAAGAACGGGAGACTTCGTGGTCCTGCCATCAAGCATCAAGCCACGCTGACGAGTCGTACAAGCCGGCACGTAGTCCCTCTCGGCTCGCTCGGTTTATTTGGAAACCTATGTCAAGTCGCCCAGATGTGAACAGCGAGTTAGCGTTTACAGTGTAGCTATGCACATTCGCAAATAGCGCACTCGGGGGCCAATGAAAAAGTACACAATCACGCAATGTCTACTGCTACTGGTCTTGCTCGGTATCGTGCCACGCGCGGCAGACGCTGTAACGGTTCGGATCGACGCCTACATAGATGGCAGCTCGCATCTACTAATACAGGGTGACACGGTGTGGTGGCGCCATGGGACCTTCTCTGCACCAGGGCAGTGGCCGTACGGGCCAGTCCTTGCACCGCTGCCGACTATTATCAATGGATATGACTGGTATCCCGATTGGAGTGGTGTTGGTTCAGGAACCTATGGCTTCACGCCCTGCGCACCTAGCCCGCCGGTCACCTGCGAATCAGACCGGGTCGTGGGGCTGGTGCCGTTGCTGCCCGCCATCAGTCAGGCAGTCACCTTGAATGTAATAACAGGACGTGGCCCAACGACCGTGGAGAATCCGACAGCGCTAAACGATTACACCATGTCTGTCTATTTCGACGACATCATGATCGGCGGCGCGGATTGGTACCGCATTGATCTCACCTATGAGACCGCTGTTGTGCCACTGCCGGCGCCAGCATGGCTGCTGGGCTCCGCTCTGGGCCTGCTCGGGTGGGTCAGGAGGGCAACTGGGGCGGTTGGTGCCCAACGCAGTCATTAGAGTTCACAGGCATGATCGCCGTGAGAGTTGATATGAGGCATTCTCATGTGGGCGTGAGCGCTATGACTGCGTCGGGCGACACTGGCAAGAATTGTGGGGTGTTCAGTTGCGTGCTTGTTGATATAGCCACCAGCAAATCAGACCTGTAGCAACGAGAAGATGCACGATCAGCGTGGCGCGCAGAAGCGTGCCAATTGGCGGAGGTAGTGTTCTGGCATTCCGGACGGCAAAGCCCAGCGCGGTAGTTGGCAAAAACAAGACGCCGGCCCAAAACAGCCAAGCTACGCCCAGGTAGGTGCAGCTAAATCCCTCACAGCGCGTTCGGAGGAGCGACACGGCATAGCCGCTCGTTAGTAGAGCGCCGATCACAAATACGGCTGCAAGGCAGTACGTAGGCCAAGCGCGCCGAGGAGTTGATTGGGACTGGACAGCCATGGTGTGGGATGTGCCGCCTGACAATTGGTCAGCATATCAAGGCGTGGGCGGATATTCGCGTCGTCCAGCGCCGCGGTATAAAGCGTAAACCATGTGCCTGCGGCGTGCTGTTGCATCCAAAACGCCCCGTGCCTGCATCGTATCTGCAAAGGGCAGGAATTGGCCTGACCCCAGGGAGATACCAGCCGTGGAATACTTGCTTGTTAACAACTGGCTCGAAGCACTCATTCCCGTCGTGTTTTACGCGTCGGTGGTCCTGTTCCTCCTGATTGATTTCATTGAGGCGATCTGAGATGCCACAAATAGCCATGGATATTGACCAGCCCGTCGATACGGGCCAACTGGTGGCCGAAATCAAGGCCGCTGCCGAAGGTAATTCGGCGCACGGTTTGGAGGCCGGCATGGGCACCAACCTGGTGCCCATCGTCCTGTTCATCGCCATTGCTGCCGTCTATGCGCTGAAATATTACTTTGCCCATCGCACCCGCCGGGACGTGCAGAACACCGTGCGCGCTGCGCTGGAGCGGGGCGATGCGCTGACGCCCGATCTGCTCGATCGCCTGGTGCAGGCACCTGTGCCGAAGCGCACGGATCTGCGCCGTGGCGTAATTGGCATTGGGCTTGGCATCGGCATTGGTGCCTTTGGCCTGGTGGTTGGCGAGCCGGACGCAGTGCGGCCTATGCTGGCTGTGGGATTGGTGCCACTGTTCCTTGGGCTTGCGTATCTCGTGCTGTGGCGCCTTGGCAATGGCAAAAGCTGAGTCCGCGTGATCGCTGGGCGATGCACGTTTCTGACGAAGAACTGGTTGCCCGGGCCGTCGCGGCCCGGGACCAGGCCGCCTTTGGCGAGCTGGTCCGCCGGCACCAGTCACGGGTGCGCAGCTGGCTGCGTCAGCTCACGCGTAATCCCGCAACTGCAGACGACATTGCCCAGGAAACGTTCATCAAGGCCTGGGACAGGTTGCGTAGCTTCAGTGGCCAGGGACGCTTCGGCGCCTGGTTGATGAAGATCGCCTACACGGAGTTCCTGATGGCACACCGCAAGATCAGGAGTGAGCAACGCCTGGCAGAGGCAGTGGAGGCCGGGATCGCCGAAGCACCGGTGCACGACCCGACGGGCGAGCAGAGCGTGGCAGTCGATCTTGAACGCTTGCTTGCTGTCCTGACCGATGAGGAGCGTGGCGCCATGTTGTTGTGCTACGCGCACGGGATGTCGCATAGCGAAGCGAGCGAAGTTACGGGCTTGCCAGTTGGTACAGTCAAGTCGCATATTCACCGCGGCAAGGAGAAGATTCGTCAGCGGTTCTTTGCCGAGGAGGTCGGTGATGCCTGACCGGATTGCAGCAGACGAAGACCAGCGCCTGGAAATATTGTTTCGCCCGGCCGCAGCACCCGTTGTCGACGAGGGCTTTAGCGTGGCCGTGATGAAACGGGTTGCTCGTCACACCTGGCGGCGTCGACTGGTGCTGGCCACGGCCGGGTTGGCCGGCCTGTTTGTCGCGGCACGACCAGCCTGGGAGATTGTGCTGGTATTGGGCCGGGAACTGGCGCAACTTGGTGGCCGCGCGCCCGATCTGGCATTGATCCTGGTTAGTCCCCTGACGATCCTCGCTGGCTTGCTGTTGATGACGGGTCTGTCGCTGCTGCAGTGGCTGGACGAATAGCGGGTTCATACACTGCCGGACCAGTTCTTCCATCTCTCTGGATTACGTTAACTCCGGTGCGAACTCCGAATCAGGATAAGTTGCCCGCCCGAATGTGCAGGTCACTTTTGTCGGCCCCGACTCCGGCTTGATTGGCATACACTTTGGCTGAGTCGAAGAAGAACAAGGGCACGACAATGATCCACTGGAAATCGCGGCTGATAGCAATCAGTTCGTTCTGCGTATTATTCGGGAGTTTGGATGGTCTGGCGGCGAGCTTCACGCCCCTGCCGAATCCCACTGGTGGTTACAATTTGAGAACCGGGGTAGGAATTTCCGCCGATGGTTCGACCGTTGTGGGTTCGGGCTTCACGACGGCCGGGCCGGAGGCAATCAGGTGGGTCAATGGGGGAAGCCCGCAAGGTCTTGGCTTCATGGCTGGTGGCACCCAAAGTTATGCGGTCGGAACATCCGCTGATGGCTCGGTCATCGTGGGGCGTGGCGATGCGCTGCAGGGGCCCGGCGATCCCTATCCAGGAAATACGTCAACTCAAGGATTTCGTTGGACCGAAGCTGACGGGATGCAGAGCCTCGGATATTTGCCCTACGGCGGGTACTACGAGATTGCGACGGGGGTATCCGCTGACGGATCCGTCGTTACTGGTTACAGCGACGGGTCGGGCGGTACGATGGCCTATCGCTGGACCCAGGCTGCCGGTCTTGAGGGGATCGGTACACTCTCAGGTAATGGAAGTCATTCAAGCCAGGCGGCTGCCATATCCGGAGATGGTCTGGTCATCGTTGGCGAATCAAACGGCGCGGTGGGAGACAGCCTGGGTGCCCAGGCCTTTCGGTGGACCGAAACATCGGGCATAACTGGCCTGATACCGCTTCCGGGATCAAATACCACGCGAGCGCATGGCGTGTCCGCCGACGGCTCGGTAATCGTTGGCAACAGCTACACCTCAAGTTGCATAGAGTGCGAGCCATCGGTGCTCGGGCGGAACAACGCGGTTCGCTGGACAGATCAGGGCCCGGCCACTTTATTGGGCCAGGTGCCGGGCGGAGATCAGGGCAGCAATGCGCTAGGCGTGTCTGCGGACGGATCAGTCATCGTCGGGTTGTATCAAGTAAACGCGAATGACCCACTCAGAGGCTTTCGGGCCTTCGTCTGGACGGCCGACGGCGGCATGCAAAAGTTGTTGGACGTGCTGTTGACGCAAGGTGCCACCGGTCTCTCTGGCTGGACGCTGCTGCAGGCAACAGGCGTGTCGGCTGATGGTCGTACAATTGCGGGCTACGGCCTGAACCCGGCAGGCGAGGCCCAGGCGTTTGTGACCACTCTGAACGTGGTGCCTGTTCCGCCGGCAGCCTGGCTCTTCGGATCTGCTCTGGGTCTGATTGGCGTGATCCGTCGAAAGGTTAAAACCTGAGACCAGGAATCAGGCGACCGTCGGAATTGAATAACGCACTTGGAGAGATTCGGGCTCCCGGCCCTCTGGTTAACAGTGGCAACCTCATCGGTATCTTCGATTCCGGGGTAGGTGGGCTCGCGATATTTCGAGCGATACGTGAAGTTCTTCCGCATCACGAACTGGCGTACTTTGCCGATTCGAAGTATTGCCCCTACGGTAATCGCAGCTCTGCCGAAATCGTAGCGCGGGCGATGGAAGTATCCGGATTTCTCGTTGGTTTGGGTGCGCAGGCTCTGGTTGTCGCCTGCAACACGGCGACCGTGCATGCAGTCGCGGCCCTTAGAGAGCGCTACGGCATGCCGATTATCGGCATTGAGCCCGGCATCAAACCAGCGGCGGCGATATCGGGTAGCCGGCGGGTTGTGGTACTTGCCACGCCAAGAACGCTGGAAAGTTCTTCGGTGTCCCAACTGCGCGATCTGCATGGCTCGGGTACTGATTTCATCCTTCAACCCTGTCCCGGCCTGGTGGAGCTGATCGAGGCCGGGCAGATCGAAGAACCCGCGACCATGGACCTGCTCCGCCGATTCGTTCGTCCCGTTATTGAGGGAGACGCGGATGCTGTGGTTCTGGGCTGCACGCATTTCATTTATCTGGAAGACAAGATCCGCATGCTGGCGGGCCGGGATATCTCGATAATCGAACCGTCTCGAGCCGTCGCGGCTCAGCTTGCCAGGCGTCTGGCAAGTGCGGGCCTTGGTGCAAGCACGAACGGCTTGATAGAAGACCGGTTTTTCACATCGGCCAGCAACCCGGTGCTGATTTCTGCGGTGGCATCCAGGCTATTGTGCAGAGACATTCAGATGCTGGGGGTTGATGACCAGGCGCAGAATACTGCGGCCTGACTATCAGCCAGAGTGCAACGTTTTGCGGCGCCTCGTATCGCGCCAGATCACTTGCCCTTGAATTGCGGCTGGCGTTTTTCCAGGAATGCTTTGATGCCTTCTTGCATGTCTTCGGTCTGTCGCACCGATTCCGACAAGGTGCTTTCAAGGCGCAAACCGTCTGCGAGCGGCAGGTCTAGCCCTTTCCACACAGCCAGCTTGGCCAGTTGCACGGGGAGCGGGGCATTCGCGCAAATACGATTGGCCATTTCAAGCGCTGCGTCCAGCAGCTCGGCAGAAGGGACGACCTGATTCACCAGGCCGATGCGCCAGGCTTCGGCGGCATCGATCGCTTTGGCGGTGAAGATCATTTCAAGTGCAATGCCGACAGGTATGAGCCGTGGCAGGCGCTGACTGCCCCCGCCACCGTGCATGACGCCCCGGCTGGTTTCGTTTAGACAGAAGCTGGCATTGGGGGATGCAAGGCGAATGTCGCAGGCGAGAGCCAGTTCCAGTCCACCGGCGAAGCAGTCTCCGTTGACCGCTGCGATAATTGGTTTCCACACATCGAGATTGCGGGTCAATCCGCCCAGCCCTGGTTGTGTCTCGGCGCGCTGGCGACGGTCCAGCGGCGTCAGCGACCGATAGAACTCGCGGAGCGCGCCCAGATCGGCACCGGCACAGAATGCCCTGTGGCCCGCGCCGGTCAGAACGGCGACCCAGAGTGCGGGATCATCGCGAAAGGCGATCCACGCCTCGGTGATTTCGCGGCTCAACGTCGGATCGAAAGCGTTATCCGCCTCTGGCCGGTCGATGGTGATGAGTGCAATGCGTTCGCGCTTTTCAAATCGAATCGGCATCCGTATCTCCGTACCATATCGTCACAAGTGCGGGACGACTCCGACGCTCGCAGCGCCAGCGGACAATCCCTTATGGCCGAGCCATAAACGATGTGCAATATACTCTCCTTTGATTTACGCCCTTTCGGGGCGTGATATTGCATCCAGCTGACCGGCAGAAAGTACTGATGATGGGAAACACACCACCGCCACCCAATTCCATGGCCTGGCGATCGATGATTTTCACGGCACTGCGCATCGCTCTGGGCTTGTTGTGGGGGCTGGTGGCAATCCGTTTCTGGTCGGCTGATTTTTCTGCTCACCTGCGTCTGTTTCACGAGACGGCCCTGAGCAGCCAGCCGGGCCTGTTGATCGTCTGGTTTGCGATATGGGCGGGGATTGTGTCCACCGCTGCTGATTTCTTCGCCCAGTTTGGCCGCATCTGTGCCACCGTCATGGCGGTCTGCCTGCTGGCGGGCTTTGCGCGAAGAATGATTTATATCCTCGGAATCATTCTGTGCATTCCCTTCTGGACGCTGGCTGAAGGGTATTTGCTGCCGCAGTCATTGAGTACCTTTGGGCTTGGCGCGGTGCTCATCTACATCCTGTTGTTCGCCGTCCTGCTGTATGCAGACCGGCTCCGTATCCCGCAGTTGCGCAGCGTCGATGACCTGATGCTGCAGAAGTGGCCGGGATGGCGCTGGATTTGCGGGTTTTCACGCCAGGACGAGGAGGCGTATGCACCAGGTCAACGGCAGGCCTTTACCCATGGGGCGTTCACCGTGTTGCTTGGCGCGGTCTTTGCCGTGCTGATCAGTGGCGCCGGCAGCTCCCTGAATCTCGGCCATCCGGTGTCGCCCGATCCGCTGCAGATGGGGGGCCATAAACCGGTGGCGGCCGCACGCAGTGCGGCGTTGCCGCCGCTGGCCGGCACAGACGATACGGTGGAAATCCATATCGAGGCGTCGACCAACACGGTGGAGATAGCCAGCGGTGTTTCATTTCGGGCAATGACCTTCGATGGATCAGTGCCGGCACCCATCCTCCATGTGCGGCAAGGGCAGACCGTGAAGATCAGGTTTACCAACAACGACCCGATGATGCCGCACTCGATCGATTTCCATTCTGCAAAGATTGCGCCCAATCGTGCGTTCGCCAGTGCCACTTTCGGCCAAACCGTGGAGTTCTCGTTCAAGGCAGAAGTGCCCGGCGCCTTTCTGTATCACTGCAGCACGGTGCCGGTGGTGTTGCATCTCGCCAGCGGCATGTACGGGGCGATTGTCATCGACCCGATTGAGCCGCTGCCAAAGGCAGACGTGGAATACGTGCTGGTACAAAGCGAGTGGTACACACAGCGCTTCACGGGCAACACGATGATGGGTGACTACCAGAAGATCATGGCTGACCAGGCCGACCTGGTGGCGTTCAATGGCGTTGCGTTCCAGTACAACGATCATCCCTTGCCCGCCAAGGTGGGCGAGCGGGTACGGATTCACTTCATCAACGCCGGTCCGAACCGGTGGAGCTCATTCCACGTCATTGGTGGCATCTTCGACACGGTCTATCCCGACGGGGATTTCAGCAACGTCCGCAACAACGTATCGAGCTATTCGGTTGGCCCGGGCCAGGGCAATATATTCGACATCACCTTTACCGAGCCCGGGAAATACCCGTTCATGGATCACAGCATGAAGAACATGACGCTCGGCGCGGCGGGGCTTTTCGACGTGCGGTGAGTGCGGGGATGGACTGTTCCGACACAACGGCGGCGAACCGACTACTTGAAAACTCTGGAGCAATAATGTCTTGAAAGCAACAGATACTGCTTGAAACACATGCAAATCACCGAACGATCAATCTGCTGTTTTCATTGCGACCCAACCTCGATCGGTCAAATAATGAATCGCGGCAGAAAGCGTCCGAACTTCACCCGGTTGCATTTTCGCTTGCAGCTCTTCCAACATCTCATACGTATCGCGCCAGAACTTGGCACGCTGTACATTTGCCGGAACTTTATAGTCGGTACGCCCTGAATAGATCTCGTAAAGCAGAACTTGGGCCAGTGGGTTTCCATGCTCGGCTGCCAACTCATACCACGCGACAGCAGTCTCATCGTTCTTCTCTACACCCAGCCCCCGATAGTAGGCCGTGCCCAAAACCAATTCAGCATTTTTCCGCACGTTGTCATGTATAAAAGATCGCTTGGTAGGAACGACCAGTTCATTCAGCAGCTGTATTGCGACCGTAGGCTGACGCAAGTCAACGCTAGCATCATACAAATAGAGATTTGCCAAAGCCAACTTGGCCGACAAGTCACCGGATGCAGCGGCCAATTCATATTGCCGCAATGCTGCTGGTAAGTCCTTAGGCTTACCTTGCCCTGTTCGATAACAATTCCCCAAGCCGTACTGGGCGTATGCATTTCCCAAGTTAGCGGCTTCCTCAAACAATGCGCATGCTTTTTCGACATCTCTAGCGATGCCATTACCCGACCAGTAAAGGGCGCCACGATCCACGAGATCTTGCGTATTCACATCTGCCGGCGCTTCCGCGGCCTGGCCAACAAATGCAGTCATGGAGACTACGAATGCTAGCCACATCTTGAGCGTTTTGGCTTTGAGCATATGCGATTTCTACATGCAGGCGTGTCAGCAGGGTTGTGGCACCAATGGAAAGCCCGGCGGCTGTGCGGGTGGTGGATGGCTGAAAACGGCGCTCTTGTCTTCGTCGGGGCGATACAGATAAAGCATACGGTCTTCCGACAAGATAGCGACAACCTTTGGCCCAAAGAACCCCACCTTGATCCATGGCCTCGCGATTGCTGGCACTTGAAGGCACTGCATTTCATTGTTGATTCGAACTGGTATCACCTGTTTGGAAGCCCAGTTATCGACTGTCACGCTTTGCACCTCGCCAGCTGCCAGTCGAGCAAAAACCTGAACTTGCCCGCTTTCTGCCTGGTACCAGAGAAGTTCAATCGGGCCATCAGTCGCATTTTTCAACCAAAGCTGGCCTCCGGTCGAGCAGCTCATCAGTAAGCACGTGCACCACAGTAGGCACATCGCGCGCAATCGCCAAAGCGATACGATCATCCAGTACATCCGCAACGCTGCAGTTCAGCCGCGAAGTCGCGCGCAGCGCGAATTCGTCGGCTGGAACTGCTTGTTGGGCCCCAGCGCTTCATTGGGACGCCACAAACCCAGTGATGAGATCGCCATTGCTCGGCTCCAGGACGACGTTCCAATGTGTTTCATCTGCGGATTGGGTTCTAAGCGTGAGCGTGACCACCATGTCTTTCATCCCTTCGGGCGCGCGGACCAGCCCTCGTATCTCTCTATCTGTTTCTGAGTCGACTTCAACTTCCAGAGTTGCCGGTACCGTGAGCGCATTCTTACCCTGATGCCAGCCGTAGCCATACATCGGCTTAAATCGAACGACCTTCAATTGTCTGGGCCCAACAGTTAATGACCGAATGCACTGGGTCAGCATATCAAGGGTTGGGCAGATATTGGCGTCGAACACTTCCGATTACTAATCATTGAGTTATGTAACTAATGCTAGGGAAATCCTTGTTGATGAACGGGTCCGGGTTTGCCCATTAGACCGCAACCCCTCGGCGATGAATCTGGGGTACCGTCTCCCCCGGTTGTGGAGGAAATAGTTCATGTACACGGGCTCCTGTTTATGCGGCGCGGTCCGCTATGAAATCCGCGGCACCATTCGGAACATCGTCTACTGTCACTGCTCGCGATGCCGAAAGGCCCAAGGCAGTGCGTTCGCGACCAACGGAATCGTCCCGGCCAGCGAATTCCGGATTGTCGCGGGAGATGACGTGCTGGCCACCTACGAGTCGACGCCGGGCCAAACGCGATACTTCTGCCGGACATGCGGGTCACCGATTCTGAGCAGATCGACAGCGCGTCCGGAGCAGGTTTGGGTGCGCATTGGCACCATCGAGTCGGACATCACTGAACGGCCGATGGCGCATATATTCGCGTCCTCAAGGCGGCCTGGGAGGAGATCGGGGAGGGCCTCCCGGCGTACGATGGCTACGAGCCGGGCCGCTAGCTATCGGCGGTATGGGAACAGTGAGCTGGAGAAGGCAACCATGATTCTGGAAGTCGCCACCATAGACGTCCGCCGCGGGCAGGAGAGCGCCTTTGAGGCTGCCTTTGCGCAGGCTCAGAAGATCATCGCCAATAGCCCCGGGTATGTGGGCCACGAGCTGCAGCGTTGCGGTGGAGACGCCCAGTCGCTACCTCCTGCTGGTGCGCTGGGAACGCCTGGAAGATCACACGGATGGCTTTCGCCGGTCCGCTGCATATCAGGATTGGAAACACCTGCTACACCATTTTTATGACCCGTTTCCCGTTGTCGAGCATTACGCATTGCTACCCGGCCTACGGTCGTCCGATGACTGACAGAACACCACTACAATTGCTGCCTGCAGGACATTTATATGTGTTCGAGCGATCCTTGGGAAATGTAGATAGGTCTGTAGCGTGAACGGAGATCAAGAGAATCGTCCGCCGCGCATCTCGATTCCTATGCGCGTTATTGCGGGGTTACTCGCGATCGGAATTGCGTTGGCTGCAGTTGACGGCAGGCAAACCATAATCAGGTCTGAAGAATTCGTGGGCTCTGCTTTCCAAATTGCTGCTTTTATTGTTGTCTTTCTGCTTTTTGCTTACACGAGTATTGTCGGAAAGCAGCCAGGATGGCTCGATAGGTTTTCGAACGCCGTTGATCGTGAGTTGATCCGGGATAGTGCCGGCGGAAACGGTAGTTGGACCTCGGAGGCGCCTGTAATTGTTGGGGTTGGCGCGATCCTGGGTCTGATGCTTTACTTTCTTGCCAACGATTACGCTTTTGAGATGAAGAATAATCGCCGTTGGATCGCCTATTGTGTATTCCTGCTGGTGTGGTTCGCGATGGTTGGTCCTTTCATCTGGTATGCCAAGTACAGCCTGAAGAGGCGAATAGACAAGAGCGATGGTGACATCAGTGGAGAGAACAATTAGAACCTCGTGGCTGTGGCAGGGTCGACTGCTCACGGTGCGTAGAAGTTTTTTAAGACCAACAAGAGGGCCGCGTCGAATTCGCGCCAAGTCCCTTCGCCTTGGTACGGGTGTGAATCAGGTTTCCGATACGGACTTTAGAAGGAGTGGCGTGGCAGGGCGGATGAATCGATGCACTGGCGCGAAGTTGTTCCATTGAGCTAATCGTGTCGCCGGGGCTATCACTGGCCAAAGTGCTAATTTCCGGGTTGACAGGCATACGAATATTCGTATACTCGGTCGAATGAAGCCGGTCCGCTTCGTTGGCAGTACCAGGGACGATCTGGCCGCATTTTCGAAGTCAGCCCGGACTCGCGCCGGTTACGAATTGTATGCCGTTCAGGTGGGTCGGAATCCCGACAATTGGAAGCCGATGGCCAGCGTGGGACCCGGCACTCGCGAGATTCGCGTACGAGATACTGCTGGGGCGTATCGGGTGATATATGTCGCAAGATTCGCGGATGCAGTGTACGTGCTCCACGCATTTCTGAAGAAGACCCAGAAGACGAGTCGCGCAGACCTGCAACTGGCGAAGGAGCGCTACCAGATTGCATGTGAGCTTGCAAAAGGAGGACGTTCATGACCAAGAGAGTGACTGAGTCGAGTGGGAATATCTTCCTGGACCTTGGCTTCCCGCCACACGAGGCGGAAGTCATGCTTCTGCGCGCCAAGCTGGCGGCAGCGCTGCGTAAATGGATTGAACGGGAAGAACTCACGCAGGCGAAAGCATCGAAGCGCCTGGGTATCGCGCAACCACGCGTATCGGAAATTACCCGCGGCAAAGTTGAATTGTTGTCGCTGGATTATCTGGTGGGCCTGTGCGCCAAGGCTGGCATCCCGGTTGGCCTGAAGGTCGCCGCCTGAGGACCAGCCCCGACCACACTCGACTGCGACGGCCGGCTGATCGGGAGATGGCGCGCTCGGAGAGATTCGAACTCCCGGCCTTCTGGTTCGTAGCCAGACGCTCTATCCAACTGAGCTACGAGCGCGTTGTTTTACCTGGGAAACATGGATAGCGGGGCGGGAATTATAGGCAATCCGGGCAGGATGGGAAGCGGTGGTCGGGAGATGCTGCAATTTCAGGGGTTTCTTGCGGGCTAATCCCGGCTGATCGCGCCGGGTGGGGCAGGCTTGCTCGGGGCCGGGATTGGCAGTAAAGCGTCCGCTGTACAGCTTGGAGCTGGGGCGGTTCGGACAAGGGCGGTCTGTCCCGGTACACTGCGGGCCGCAAACAAATCTCTCGGAGAGCAATGATGATTCTGCTGACTGGCGTCACTGGTAAAACGGGCGGTGCATCCGCCCAGGCCCTCCTGAAGAAGGGCGTCCCCCTGCGGGCCATCGTCCGCGATGCCGAAAAGGCAGCGGCGCTGAAGGCGGCGGGTGTGGAGCTGGTGGTTGGCGATGTGGGCGACAAGGCGACGCTGGAAAAGGCCTTTGCGGGTGTAGAGAAGGCGCTGATGACGATCCCGAACAGCCAGAAGCAGCTGGAGATCGAAAAGCAGTTCGTCGACGTTGCCAAGGCCAAGGGGGTCAAGCACGTCGTCAAGATGTCATCGATGGAAGCCGTGGCCGAGGCCACCAGCCCGATTGCAAAGATTCACTACGATTCCGGCGAGTACCTGAAAAAATCAGGTCTGGGCTGGACGCTGATGAAGCCCAATTTCTTCATGCAGAACTTTCTGGGCAGTGGCGCGACGATCAAGGCGCAGAACAAGTTCTTTCTGCCCATGGGCAAGGGCCAGACGGTGATGATCGACACCCGCGACATCGGCGCCTGCGTGGCGGAAGTGCTGACGGGGTTGGGGCACACAGGCAAGGAGTATCCGATCACGGGTCCGGAAGTGCTGACCTTCGCCGACGCGGCAGATCGCTTCAGCAAGGCGCTGGGCCGAAAAATTGAATACGTCTATGTGCCGATGGAGTCTTACAAGGAGACTCTGGCCCGCTTCCTTACCAACGAATGGCATCTGAATGCCGTGTGTTCACTGTTCAACGAGATTGCCCAGTGGCAAGACCTGAGCACCACGGACGGCGTGAAGACACTGACCGGCAAGGCGCCGATTTCGCTGGAGCAGTTTGTTCGCGACCACCAGGCCGTATTTACCTGAGCACAGGCGGGCTACTCACGCTCCACTGAAACATTTGCCGGCGCGCCGTTCACCACGCTGAAGCTGATTACCATCGGGGCGCAGCACACCGAGCAATCTTCCACGTAACGCTGGGACTCGACCGACAGGTCGAGTTCCAGCATGGTGCTGGCCCAGCACCATGGGCAGGTGACACTGACGTTTTCCAGCATCTGCATCAGAACTTGTCCCGGCGACGGCGGGTCTCGGCAAACACAGCGACATTGTCGGCGGCAGACATGCCCAGCGTGGCCCGCAATTCCTCGCTGGCCGGGCGCAGAAAGGGATTGGTCGACTTCTCCAGACCGATGGTGCTCGGCACGGTGGGTCGGCCGGCAGCCCGCAGGCTTGTGACCTCTTCCATTCGCGCGCTGAGCGCAGCGCTGACCGGTTCCAGGGTTAGAGCAAAGCGGCCGTTCTTCTGTGTGTATTCGTGCGCGCAGTAAATGCGCGTGGCGTCGGGCAGGGCCATCAACTTCTGCAGCGATGTCCACATCTGGCCGGGCGTCCCTTCGAACAAGCGGCCACAACCCATCGAGAACAGGGTGTCGCCGACAAAAGCCACGCTGTCAGCCTCGAATGAATAGCAGATATGTCCGATCGTGTGGCCCGGCGTTTCCAGGATGGTGGCGCTGTGATTGCCGAAGTCGAAGGTGTCGCCATCGCTCAGCTTGATGTCGATGCCGGGAATGCGGGCGGCATCGGCCCGGCAGCCGACAATCACGCACCCGGTACTTTCCTTCAGGGCCAGATTGCCACCCGCATGGTCGGCGTGGTGATGGGTGTTCAGGATGAAGCTGAGGTTCCAGCCGCGTTCGTCCAGCGCACGTTCGATCGCGTCCGCATCCGGCGTGTCAATCGCTGCCGTCAGTCCGGCAATCGGATCATGTATCAGATAGCCGTAATTGTCTGCAAGGCACGGGATCTGGTGAATTTGCAGAGCGGGCATAACGACAGACTCATACTTCTTTGAGGCGTGGCATCAGTTCCACCAGATTGCAGGGTTTCGTGCGACTGTCGAGTTGGGTGGATATCAACCGGTCCCAGCCGGTTGCGCAGGCATTGCTGGAGCCGGGCAGGCAGAACACATAAGTGCCGTTGGCAACACCGGCAAGCGCGCGGGACTGCAGGGTCGACGTGCCGATGTCTTCCCATGACAACTGCCGGAACATTTCACCAAAGCCTTCAATGACCTTGTCGAGCAGCGGCTCGATTGCTTCCGGTGTGCCGTCACGACCGGTCACCCCGGTGCCGCCGGTGGTCAGGATCACATCGATCGCCGGGTCGGCTATCCAGGTCGATACCGTGGCACGAATCTGGTAGATGTCGTCGGGTTCCAGCGCACGGTCACCGAGGCTGTGGCCGGCATCTTCAAGGCGCTCGATGAGCAGTGCGCCGGATTTGTCGGTTGCCACTGTGCGCGTGTCGGAAACGGTGAGAACCGCAATCGACAGGGTTTTGAAATCTTCGCTGGCGCTCATGCTGGCATGATACTCCCGCATTCCGGACGGATGGTGATGGTCAGGCCGCGGTATCGCCCCCGGAGCGTCGCACCTGCTCCCTTAAAAAGTCGGCAAAATGCCGGCAGGCATCGGTCACGGTAAATATTCCGGCGAGTTTGCCGCGACGCGTGACAATCGCTGCTCCCAGGTGATGTTCCGCCATGTGGGCGAGCACCGTGTCCAGCCGCGAGTTCATGTCAACGATGTAGGCATCGCGGACCATCGCGTCGGCGACCTGCGTTTTCTGTGCATCGAGGTAGGCAAAATCCGGGCCCAGCACCAGCTTGATGTCGCGATCCGACATGCTGCCCACCAGCTTGCCCGCCTCGGTCACGGGGAGATGACGAATCTGGTGTTTCCGCATGAAGTCCTGGGCTTCCGCCAGCGAGGCGGCGACGTCGACCGAATACGGAAAGGGCGTCATCACGGCCTTGATCGTTGGCATCCGCTTCATGGTCTGATCATAGACTGCAAACGGCGAATTGTGTGGTCCCGGGAAAGGCAGCAGTGGCAGCCACGCCTACGACCAGCGGAAGAATCTGGCGGGGAATCCGGCCGGGAAATCGACACGGTCTGCGGGCAGCTCAATGAAGCCATCCGTGCCGCCTAACGAAATGAAATCTCCCGAGGTGTTGGGTGGTCTGGGCATTGCCAGGCATTGTCCGTCGTCTTCGTAGTGCAACACGGTGGGCACGAACCAGGTCATCGCGGGCTCAAAGTGCAAGGGAGTGCCGAGACGTACCCGTTCCGGCGGTGACGGCGTTGCGCCGAGTGCTGCAAGCAGGGCGGGCGCCACGTAGCGCACCAGACACACCAGGCTGGACACGGGATTGCCGGGCAGCGCGAATACCGGTTTGCCGTCTGGCGACACGCCAAACCACAGCGGCAAGCCGGGCTTCTGCAGCACCTTGTGGAAGATGACACGCACGCCCAGATCCGCCAGCACCGTGGGCACGAAATCGAATTCGCCCATCGACACGCCCCCGGACAGGATCAATACGTCCTGCGTGGCGAGCAGTTCCGCGAGCTCGTGTTCAAGCACGGCCCGATCATCCGGCAGATGACGGCGACGGCAGGCGCTGAAGCCACGAGTGGCCAGGGCCGCCGCAATGGCCCGATCATTGGAGCTGCGAATCTGGGTGGCGGTCATGGGCAGCCCGACATCCACCAGCTCGTCGCCGGTGGAGGCAACCGTGATCTGTGGTCGACGAGCCACCTCGACCTCGAGATTGCCGGTAGTGGTAAGGACTGCCATTTCAGTCGGGCCCAGACGGCAGCCGGGAACCAGCACCACCGCGCCCCGGCCATGATCGGATCCCTGACGGTGCACAAATTGTCCGGCTTGCGGCTGATAGCCGGCATGGATGGTGATCTGCTGGCCGTCGCGGACCAGGCGTTCCACGGGAACAACCGAGTCGGTACCAGGCGGTAATGCGGCGCCGGTCATG
Source organism: Gammaproteobacteria bacterium (assembly GCA_041396045.1). Classification (GTDB taxonomy): domain Bacteria; phylum Pseudomonadota; class Gammaproteobacteria; order Steroidobacterales; genus SHZI01. The sequence goes on from JAWKZI010000005.1 coordinate 176,243, forward strand.
ATGGCGACGCAACTGCGGTCATCGGGTACCGGAATCGGTTGGCCGCCGGCGCCCTGGGTGCCCACCAGCGCGAATGTATGCCGGCCGGCGGCGAAAGCGCTGTAACGGATGGCCACGCCGTCCATCGTGACACGGTCAAACGGCGGCTGGTCGCGTTCGGTGACGAGCGTCTCTCGCAGGATTTCACCACCGGCGGCCGCCAGCGGGACGCGCTGCGTACCCCAGTCTTTGAGGTTGCCAAGGATCAGCGATTCGGCTTCGGCAACGGTCACTCGATGTCTGGTATCGGTACTCACCATTGGCCTGCGTTGCTGGTCTGAACCACCGTGTGGATCTCGGCGAGAATTGCCAGGGCGATGGATTCCGGTGAGTTGGCGCCGATGGGCAGACCAGCCGGCCCATGCAGACGGCCGGCCAGCTTTGTGGCGCTGTCACCCAGGTCATTCAGCAGCCGGTCACGGCGGCCCGGTGGCCCCAAAAGGCCTACATACGGAATGTTCGATTCCGCCAACACAGCCAGGTAAGTGCGATCGGTTGCCAGATGATGGCTCATGACGATCGCTGCGGCGAAGGTCGGCAGGTTTACCTGTGATGCCAGGTCCGAGGCTGGTGCGCAGTGTCGCGCACGACGCTACCGAAGCCGGCCCGCTGCAGATAGTCGGGCCGGCATCGGCCAGGGTTACGCGCCAGCCAAGCTGATCCGCCATCTGTACCAGAGGCAGTGCATCCGCGCCGGCGCCCAGTACCAGCAGCCGAGGCAGCGGCAACAGCCGCGTGCGCAGCGTGTTGATCGTGCCGGGGGACTCACTGTCGATACTGCGGGTGTCGACCCACGTGGTGCCGGCGCGAATCTCGCCCTCATCCTCCAGTACCACGGTGCACCAGGCGGGCACGTCGCCACGCATCACCTCGGCAATCGTTGCCAGCGGTTCGTATGCGTCATTGGCGCTGAGTTGCTGGAGCAGAATGCGCATCAGTCCGTCGCAGCCGATACCCAGGCCAAACAGCTCATCCTGTTCGCCGCGCATGTCGTAAGTCACGAGTCGCGCATTGCCGGTTTCGGCAAGCGTCGCCGCATGACAGGCGAGGTCGGCTTCCAGACAGCCGCCACTCACCAGGCCGGCACACTCGCCGCCGTTGGCGATCAACATGCGGTGACCGGCCTTGGTGTAAGTCGAGCCGGCTGTTCCAACGACGGTGGCCAGCGTCAGGCCGCGGCCCTCGGCCCGCCACGCATCGAATTGCCGGAGTAGCGCCAGCTGGCTCATTCCCTGCCATCCACGCCCAGGATGATCTTGCCCATTGCTTCATTGGCTTCGAGAATCCGGTGCGCTTCGACAGCCGATGCCAGCGGCATTACCTGCTGAATCACCGGCACGATCGTGCGCGTTGCGAGCAGTGGCCATACCTGCCTGTGGAGTGCAGCGGCCATCCGGCCCTTTTCTGCGACAGTACGGTTGCGCAGTGTGGAGCCGGTAATTGTCAGTCGTTTCAGAAAAACCTGGCCGACGTTCAGTTCACCTCTGGCGCCACCCAGTGCCGCGATATACACCAGCCGGCCTTCGTCACGCAGCAGGCGGAGGTTGTCGGCGAGGTAGGGGCCGCCGACCATATCCAGTACGACATCAACACCGTGTTGCCCCGTCGCTTCCTTGATCACGTCACGAAATTTGTGAGTCCGGTAGTTCACGGCCAGTTCGGCCCCGAGTTCGACGCACAGGGCGCACTTCTGGTCGCTGCCGGCCGTTGCGTACACGCGGGCGCCAAGTGCGACCCCGAGCTGGATGGCGGTGGTGCCGATGCCGCTGGCACCGCCATGGACCAGCAGGGTTTCTCCCGCCTGCAGATGGCCGCGCTCAAAAACGTTATGCCAGACGGTAAAGAATGCCTCAGGCAGTGCAGCAGCTTCCACCAGGCTGAGTGCCGCCGGAACAGGCAGGCACTGCGCGGCAGGAGCGACGCAGTATTCGGCGTAGCCGCCACCGGTTAGCAGGGCGCAAACGGGCGTACCCACGGAAAGAGCGGCGGGCAGGGTTTCGTTCGTGGTTGCGCCTGCGGAGACTATGGTGCCGGCGACTTCGAGGCCGAGGAGATCGGAGGCACCAGGCGGCGGGGGATAGTGTCCGGCACGTTGCAGGCAGTCCAGCCGGTTAACCCCGGCTGCTGCGACGCGAATCAGGACCTCGCCGGGACCCGGCACCGGAACCGGACGCCGGGCAAGGCGCAGTACTTCAGGTGGTCCGGCGGCCGAAATCTCCACAACCTGCATGGTGCCGGTGGCCACGGTGGTGTCGTCGTGCAGCCGAGCTGCGGTCGACGAGCGCTGACGTTGAATGGACATCGGCAGAGAATATATATCAACGGTCAGGCCGAATCCGTCTGCTACCATCCTGACATGCAGAAACGTGTCATCAAACTGCACCCGGAACAGTCCTTCAAGGACACGGCGCCGGTCGTGCTGGATCGTCGTCATCGGCCCATGCGGGATCTGCGCATATCGGTCATGGATCGCTGCAATTTCCGTTGCCCCTATTGCATGCCGGAAGACAAATACCACTCGAATTTCGAATTCCTGAAGAGCAACGAGCGATTGTCTTTCGACGAGATCGTGCGCCTGGCTCACCTGTTTGCCGGCCTCGGCGTGCACAAGCTGCGAATCACCGGCGGCGAACCGCTCTTGCGGCCCAACATTGCCGAGTTGATTGGCGATCTTTCACGGGTTTCCGGTATTGAAGACATTGCCCTGACCACCAACGGCATTCTCCTTGCACAACAGGCGGCTGCCCTGAAGGCCGCCGGACTGTCGCGTGTCACGGTCAGTCTGGATTCACTCGATGACGCCGTTTTCCTGCAGATGAGTGGCGGCCGTGGCAGCAAGGCCCAGGTGCTGGAGGGTATTCAGGAAGCGATTACCGCCGGCTTGATGCCGATCAAGGTGAATACCGTCGTCAAGCGCGGCATGAACGAGCACACGATTGTTGATCTGGTGGACCATTTCCGCGGCACCGGCGTCATCGTGCGCTTCATTGAATACATGGATGTAGGCACCATCAATCACTGGCGGGCCAGCGACACGGTGCCATCCCGCGAGATACTCGCGATGCTCAGCGAGCGCTGGTCGTTGACAGCGGTTGCACCCAACTATCACGGCGAGGTTGCCGAGCGTTATCGCTTTGATGACGGCGCCGGGGAGGTTGGCTTTATCTCTTCGGTATCCGAACCTTTTTGCGGGAGCTGCACGCGTTGCCGGTTGTCTTCGGACGGCCAGCTCTATACCTGCCTCTTCGCTTCGCGCGGTACTGATCTGAAGGGCCCAATGCGGGCCGGTCTTGCCGACGATCAGTTGATTAAATTGATTACCGGGATCTGGACCGGGCGCGAAGACCGCTACAGCGAACTTCGGGCCGGACAATCGCCAGGTGAGAAAGTCGAGATGTACTACATCGGTGGCTGAGCCGCCCACCGGCTACCCGACTACCGGTGCGATCCTGTGGCAGCCGGATGCCAGCCGTCAGCGGCGCGCACACCTGACGCGCTTCCAGAACCTGATGCGAGCGCGATACGGCGCCGCCACAAACGACTATCAGACGTTGCACCAGCGGTCAGTGGATACGCCGACCAGTTTCTGGGGTGCCTTGGCAACGTTTTGCGATCTGCGCTGGCGGCACAGGCCGAGCGCGGTCCTGGAAAACAAACCGGATGCCGGGCAGATGCTCGGGACGCGCTGGTTTCCCGGCGGTACGCTGAACTTTGCCGAGAACCTGCTGCGCTTTCGCGATGACCGTCCTGCCCTGATCTGGCGTAACGAAGCGGGCCGGAGCGGCGAACCAGTTATGCAGAACTGCATGAACAAACCGCGCGAGCCGCTGCCGGGCTGCGTCGCCTCGGTGTCTCTTCAGGTGATCGGGTGGCGGCGTTTCTGCCTAACGGACCGGAAGCCATCATTGGCATGCTGGCAACCACCAGCCTGGGCGCCATCTGGTCGTCCTGCTCACCGGATTTCGGCGCAGCGAGCGTTATCGATCGCTTCGGCCAGATTGCCCCGAAGGTACTGATCGCGACCGGAGGCTATCAGTACGCCGGCAAGACCATCCGCACGCAAGACACCGTACGGGCACTGTCGGCTCGGCTCGCCGGGCTGGTCGCCGTTGTGGATGCCGGACCGCCGGAATTCAGATTGGATGAACTTCATTCACCGGATGATGTGACCCGGACGAAAGTCCTGAGCTGGCAGGCGCTGACTTCTGAATCGGCACCGCTGGAATTTGTCGCGACCCCCTTCGATCACCCGGTCTACATACTGTATTCGTCGGGGACCACGGGGCTGCCCAAGGGCATCGTGCACGGCGCTGGCGGCATTCTGTTGCAGCATCTGAAGGAACACCTGCTGCACGTCGACCTGCATCGCGATGACCGGTTGTTCTATTTCACGACTTGTGGCTGGATGATGTGGAACTGGCTAGTGAGCGGCCTGGCCGCTGGCGCCACGCTGGTGCTGTACGACGGATCACCGACCTGGCCAGACGAAGATGCACTCTGGCGTCTGACCGACGAGCTTGGCATTACGGTGTTCGGTACCAGTGCCCGCTACCTCGCCAGTGTTGCGCGGCGAGCCACCAGCCCGCGTGATATGCACAGTCTTGCATCGATTCGCAGCATCCTGTCGACCGGTTCGCCGCTGGCGCCCGAGACTTTCGACACCGTATACGAACGCATCAAGCCAGACCTGCAACTGGCATCGATCTCTGGTGGTACAGATATTTGTGGCTGCTTTGTCCTCGGCAACCCGCTATTGCCGGTACGGCGTGGCGAGATTCAGTGCGCGGCGCTGGGCATGGCAGTGGACATCTACGATAGTGACGGACAATCCCTGCCAGCCGGACGCGGTGAGCTGGTGTGCATCCGGCCGTTTCCATCGCAGCCGGTTGCGTTCTGGGCCGACCCGCAGGGTGAAAAATACCGAAAGGCTTATTTCGCCCGCTTTCCTGGTGTGTGGGCACACGGTGACTTCGCGGAAAGAACCTCATCCGGCGGCTACATCATTCATGAACGCTCTGATGCAGTACTGAATCCGGGCGGCGTGCCGGATCGGTACGGCGGAACTCTACCGTGTGGTAGCGCTGATGCCGGAGATCGTTGAAAGCCTGGCAGTTGGACAGCGTTCCAGGCGGTGACGAGCGCATCGTGCTGTTTGTGGTCCTGGCCACCGGTTGTGAACTGGATGATGCGCTGCTTGAGCGCATACGGCAGACGGTGCGTCGCAGGCTGTCGCCCCGACATGTACCGGCGGTGATCCGGCAGGTTCCGGACCTGCCGCGCACGCGGAGCGGCAAGCTGTCCGAGTTGGCGGTACGTGCAGTCGTGCATGGCGAAGCGCCCGGCAATCTGGACGCACTGGCGAACCCGGAGATCCTGGAGTACTTCGAAATGGATCGTAGCTGCGGCCGCAGGTTGATCTCTTTTGTACTCCGTAGCCCGCGGCATCCCGGCGGGAAATCCCTTCCGCCTGGCGTGCGGCACGCCTTTTCGGCGGAAGGGACACCCGCCACGCTGCCGCTCGCTGTGGAGTTGATCGAATTCCCACTGACGGCACGCGGGCTACGGAGTGCGCTTGCACAGCCCATTCCGGCTAATGTAGCCAGTACGGACGGGAGTCCCGGTCAGCGCTTCTTCGCGGTGGCGAAATCAGTTCCTCGGCACGCGCCGTCAGGGTTGCATCGCCGGTCGACAGGCTCAGCGCTTTGCGACCTACAGCCTGTGTTAACCTGGGCAAACTCGCCTTCCTTGAGGCCCGGATTTCACCAAGCTCCAGCCACAGGAGGGGTTGTCGTGGATCGATACGCAATGCGCGTTCGATGGAGGCAGCAGCCAGCGGATAGTTGCCGGCAGCTGATGGCCGCGGCTCTGGCTCAGCAGGGCCTGGCTGGCCGTGCTGATTGGTGGAGAGCAGTGCGTGTTGGTGGTGATGTTCGGCGTGCCCGGTGCTACCTGGTGGCATTGGCGGAACCGGCTGGATGACGACCGCAGCCGCTGGCGGCTTCGCCGGCGCGGTTGCGGGAACAGGTGCGGATAAGGGGCGGCGGAGCGCCGAAATCATTGGCACGCAGCCAGCGGCCTGACCTTCGGGGACAGCGACAGCAATAACCCGGATAAAGACCATCAGTTGAGCAGTTTTTGAGCCATTCAACGCCCTGTCTGGCGGCGCCTCCGATACTTTCGCCGATGTTGTTCAGATTGATGTCGCCGGAGCCGCTGCCACATAGCGGATTCGGGGGCACCACTGTGCCCACGGGTAGCGGCAGAATCACCGGATCGCCGCACCCCGGCTCGGCCATCATGCCTGTCTCGAAGTCGAAAGACACATACTGCAAGTCATCGGTCGGCAAGGGCTCGTAGCTGGAGTCGCCAAAATCCGCAACCATGCGGGACCAGATGGGCAGTGCGCCTGACGAGCCGCTGAGACCGGTTGATGTGTTGTCGTCAGCACCCACCCAGACCACGGCCACGTGGTCGTTGCTGGAAGCCGGCGAACCAGCTGTCGCGGAGATCGTCCGAGGTGCCGGTTTTGCCCGCGAGTGCTGCCAGATCGGGTGGCAGCCAGGTGCGCGCGCCGCGAGCTGTACCACGGATGAAGACCTGCATCAGATCTGCATTGACTTCCTGGACTGCAGCCGGATCGGCTGCCCGGCTGATTTTAAGCTGATAGCGCTCCAGCGGCTTGCCGGTAGAATCCAGCACCGCACGAACGGCCTTCAAGGGCGTGCGAAAGCCGCCGTTGGCCAGACTGTTGTAGAGCTGCGCCACTTCGAAGGGTGAAAGCGCCACAGAGCCCAGCAACATTGACGGCAATGGCCGCGGCGCCTTCTCCAGGCCCATGCGCTGCATCAGGGTGGCCACGTGTTTGGGCCCGACCGCCATGCCCAGCTCAACGGTGGGAACGTTCAGCGATTCGGCCAGCGCACGTGCTGCGCTCACCGGGCCCCGGTACTGACGATCGTAATTCTGAGGCTCCCAGGTCAGTCCGGTATCGAGTTTGATCGAAATGGGCGCATCCTGAAGTGTAGATGCCAGGGTGAACTGTCCGGATTCAAAACCCGCCAGATACACCAGCGGTTTCACCAGCGAGCCTATAGGCCGCCTGGCATCCAGTGCGCGATTGAAGCCCTTTAGGCGGGCATTGCGTCCGCCGACTACAGCCACGATATCCGGTGTCTGCGCACCGGCAACGACGATCGCGCCATCAAGGCTGCCGGGGGTCATTTTCCGGTTGCGCTCAAGTTCGTCGAGGCCGTCGGCAAGACGGCGTTCGGCCAGAGCCTGAATCCGCGGATCCAGTGTCGTCATGATGCGCAGGCCGGCGTTCTGTACATCATCCTCCTGGTAGTCCGCCTGCAGTTCGCGGCGCACCAGATCCATGAATGTCGGGTTGTAGCTGGCGAAGCTCGCGGCGCCACCGCGCACTTCGAGCTTCTGCGCCCTGGCTCGGGCTGCTTCCCTGGCATCGATAGCGCCGAATTCGGCCATCAGATCCAGCACCATGTCGCGACGCTGTCGAGCGCGCTCCGGGTGTCGTCGCGGATCGTAGTAGGAAGGGCCGCGCACCACCGCAATCAACAGGGCAATCTGTTCGGGTTTCAGTTCGGCGAGCGGCTTGCCGAAATAAAACTGGCTGGCCAGGCCAAAGCCGTGGATCGCACGATTGCCAGCCTGTCCAAGGTAGATCTCATTGACGTAGGCGTTGAGAATGTCTGCCTTTTCGAAGTGCAGTTCGAGCAATATCGACATCAGGGCCTCACGCATCTTGCGCGTCAGCGTGCGGCGATTATCGAGAAAATAGCTACGCACCAGTTGCTGCGTGAGGGTGCTGCCACCCTGTTCGATACTGCCTGATCGCACGTTGGCCCACATGGCGCGGGTAATCGCGCGCAGGGATATGCCGCCATGCTTGTCGAAGTCCCGATCCTCAACGATCTTCAGGCCCTGAAGTAGCAGTGGTGGCACTGCATCGGGGGCCAGGACAATCCGGTCTTCGGTATGCGTTGAGAAGATGTTGCCAATTAGCGGAGGATCGAGCCGTAACAGAGGCAGGTCCTGGCCATCGGTATCCTGCAGTCCGGTAACCGTGCCATTGCTGAAACGCACCGTTGCCCGGTGGCTGGGCTCCAGGCCATCCCAGAACTGGAAAGGCCGGCTGATGAGCGAAATCTCACCGCCACTGCGGCTGAAAGTGCCCTGGCCGCGGCCGTTCTTGACGTTGCTGTAGCCAAGCGCCGTGAGTTCCCGCTGCAATTCGTCTGGCGTCAGTCGCAGCCCGACGTAAACTTCCAGTGGCCGGGCATATACCTGTGCCGGCAGATCCCAGCGTCGCCCTTCAAACTGATGGACGATCTGGCGGTCCAGCAGACCCACGAATATCGCCAGACCGGCCAGCACCACGATACCGACCACGGCGAGGCCAACCCGGACTCGACGGGTCAGGTACTGGCGCAAACCGCGCCGGGGCTTGCGTGCCACGCGCTTAATTCCCTGCAATTGAAGGCCGGCATGGTAGCACCGGGTCCTGAATGGACGCTGTCCCCACGCCGATCTGCCTGCACCACCTCGTGGAGGGGTGACGCTGGCGTTGGGGCCATCTATGCTGCGGTACTCTGGCTCTACATCAAGAATGAGGATTCTCCATGAGTACGTGCATGAGTAACCGGTTTAGAACAACAGCAATTATTGCCGGCGCTTTCAGCCTGGCGCTGGTCCTGGCGCAGGCCAATGCCGCCGTTGAAACGGCACCACCTGCGGCCAAGCCGGATGCCACGAGCAGCGCCAGCGAGGATGTTCCCATGGACAAGGGGAACGAGCTGCCCGTACGCAAGATCCCTTCAACATTCCGTCTGCAGCCGAGGCGTACTACGCGCCAGACGACTATCACGTCATTGCCCAGACCCAGGACCCGGCGGCACAGAAGCCAGAGGGAGACCGGGTTGGTGGCGCACTGACCTACATCTTTACCGACGATGGCAAGGAGGTCCGGCGGATCAACGATCACGGACAGGACGCCTGTTCGTACTTCTTCCCGGACCAGAAGCGCATTGTCTGGACGTCGACCAGGGACAACATGGATATGCCGCTTGGCAACTGGTCTGACCAGAACGACTATCCGAAGGGCGCCGAGCTTTATACCTCGGATCTCAAGGGCGGCAATATCCAGCGCCTTACCCACAACGAGTACTACGAGGCCGAGGTCTCCGTGTCACCGAATGGCAAGTGGATCGTCTTCGGGCGCAGCATCGATGGCAATCTGAATCTCTGGCGCATGCGTGCCGACGGTACGGACGAGCAGCAGATAACGTTTACCAAGGACTGGCAGCCAGGTGCTCCGTTTTACATGCCGGACAATGAAACCATCATGTTCCGGGCCTGGCGAAGCAGCGAATACGGCAAGGTCAAGCCCACACCGATGACGGTTTTCACGATCAAGCACGACGGTACTGGACTGACCCAGCGTACCTTTGACCACGACATGAACTGGGCGCCATACCCGGCTCCGGACGGGCGCCACTATGTGTTCGTCAAGATCATCGACGGTGGCAACTGGGAAGTGTATCTGGGCGACCTGAAGGGTGGCCCGCCGCAGCGGCTGACGTGGAACAAGGGCTTCGATGGCCTTCCGTCATTGTCGAAGAATGGCAAGAAGATGCTCTTTGCCCGCAGTGAAGGCCGCACCGATCTGTATACCTTCGTGATGGATGTTTCGTCGCTGGACCTGGGGCCAGAGAACTACCACGGCATTCCCGCCACGACGAAGCCAGCAAATCCCATGCTGGTAACTGATTTCACGGAAAAGTAACAGCGATACTGGAAGGCGTCTCAGGAGCGGCTTCAGCCGCTCCTGAGACTGCCGCATCAAGGCTTCCGGAACAGCATCGTAAAGCGATCGGTATTGCCGGTAACCGATTTGCGCCCGACTTCATAGCGCAGTTCGTCATCGGGCCTATAGTTCACGTTCGAGTAATCAACAAAGACAAAGCCGGCGGCCTGTATTTCCTTGATGGCCTGCACCGGATCCACCCGTCGTCCGTTCTCGGGGTTGTCCGGCTCGTTGTGCCGGCGCATGTGATCGACAACACCGTAAAGGCCACCGGATTTCAGTGCGTTAAACACGGCGTTATCCAGATTGGCACGGCCCTCGGGCGTGAAATTGTGCAGATTGCGAAAAGTCAGTACCAGATCTGCATTGCTTACGCCGAGCGAGAACGGGCCAACATCAAACAGGCCAACCTGGGTCTTCGATGGAATCAGCTTTTCGGTGCTCTTGGCAATCTTCACCTTCGACATCGACGGCACGTTCTTGATTAGCGGCGCAATGCCCCGTTCAGCACCAATGGCCACATAGAGTTCGCCCTTGTCGGCGAGGACCGGCCCGAGGATCTTGGTGTACCAGCCGCCCGAAGGCATGAGTTCAATCACGCGCATATCGTCACGAAGCCGGAAGAACTCCAGGGTTTCACGCGGGCGCCGTTCTGCATCGCGGGCCTTTTCCTCGGGCGTGCGAATATCGCTCTGCATCGCAGTCTCGATTTTCTGTCCGATGGGGGTCAGCGGAGCTCTTTGAAACTGGGCGACTGCAGACAGTGGAATGGCGGCAGCGAGGGCCAGGACCAATACGGCAGGGCGGAGACGGGTTGTGTTCATTGAGTAGTTTCCTTTTTCTGGTTTCGGCAATATGCCAGTTCTGTCAACTTTTGCCCGCCTGGGGGCGTTCAGCTGTCTTTATGTGACTCAGCTTCGAGACGCATTCTTCGCAGATCGGTCGCCATACGGGTAAGCGCCGCCGTCGTCAGCCCTGAGTTGCCGACAAACCGTCTGGCGAGCACGAGTTGCAGGTCCGCCAGCCGGAACATCGCCGCCCGTCCTGCTGTCGTCAGGCCAACCAGCCTGGCTCGACGATGATGCGGGTTTGGCGTGAGTTCGGCGAGACCCTGGGCGACCAGTCGGTCAACGTTGTACTGGACGCTCTGCCGCCGCAGGCCTAGCTGTCGGGCGATCCGGGATACTGGTAATGGCTCATCGCGGATTACCGCCATGGTCTGCCAGCGGGCCGGGCCGAGGTCCAGCACGTGCGACAGCTTTTCCGCTGTGGCAAGCAACTGGCCATTCAGCCGAAAGATCTCGCCAACCAGGCGTTGAAACGCGCTTGCAACGTCTGTGGAGGTCTGCCGCACACCGGGCCGTGACTTTTCGGCCTCAACAGGAGCCTGCGATTCCGTCAGGCGCTTTTGACGATGCCGCGCGTGGCCGTCGCGTGGCGCACTCATGACGTTTCCTTGCTGCTCCAGGTCCACGGTTCGGATTCGATCCGCGGGCGAGACAGAATATATGACAGGACGCTGTCATATTGACAGATATTTGCCAACGGTGCTTACATAGGACGCGGGGACAAGGTGGCGCGCGCGAAGCCGGACCATAGCGTTACGGTTTCGTCGTAGCGCCGGGGGATCTTGAGGGGGATCAGAATCATGCAGACCTTCCGTCGTCCGTTTTGCGGGCATGTAATTCCGGGACTGTTGCTTGCCATCGCCGTTGTGCTGACCGTGCCTACGCAAGCTCTCGCGCAGGTCGAGGAAATCGTGGTCACGGCCCGCAAACGTGAGGAAAATCTGCAACAGGTGCCGCTGGCCGTTACGGCATTCACTGCAGAGAACATGGAGCAGCGTCAGATCCGGTCGGTAGACGACATCGGGCGACTGACACCCGGCTTGAGTTTTTCCAAGGCTTTCGGACGTACCACCGAGCGACCGGTGATCCGGGGTCTGGGTAATGTTCTCGCCGGAGTACAGTTCGGCGTGGAATCCGGGGCCGCCTACTTTGTCGACGGCATTTACTATCCTGGTGATGTTCAGTCCATCAACATCCACGACATCGAACGCATTGAAGTGATCAAGGGGCCGCAGAGCGCACTCTACGGCCGCAATACCTATTCCGGGGCCATCAACTACATCACCAAATCGCCTGGCCAAACCCTGGGGGCCGATGCCACGATGCGCTACGGTCAGGACGGTGACTTCGAAGTGTCGGGGCGCCTCAATGGCCCTCTGATTCCCGGCGTGCTGGGTGGTGGAATTTCGGCGCGTTACTATAGTTTTGATGGCGAATACACCAACACGGTGACGGGAAAGACGGTCGGCGACGAGCAATCCAAGACCTTTAACGCAGCCCTTGAATGGACGCCACACGAAGACGTCCGGGTGAATCTCCGACTGGATTCCCAGAACGACAGGGACGGCACCCGGGCGTTCTTCCTGCAGCCTTCGGAGTCCAACAACTGCTTTCCGGGTACCCGTTCGAACGCGACCTGGAACTCCGTGTCCGGCAGCACCAACCAGAACCAGTACTTCTGCGGCGAGATCACGCGACCTGGCGATACCGTGTCATTGAGTGATGGCCCGGCGATTGCCGGGCAACCGGCGCCGATTCCAGGTGTCCTGGATGTGCCGTTCCCCACATTTGTACCCGGCGTCACGGTTGATCCCTACAACCCCCTGCAGGGCGTGGCGTTCTCCGGCGTCGACCGGGATCTGCTCTATGTCAGCCTGCGCTCGGAATGGGACGTCATGGGCAGCGGCTGGACACTGGTAGGATCCGGCGCGTGGCGCGACGATGATCGCAAGACCGGTTCGGACAGTGACCATACTCCAGTGAACTACCTGCCGGGCAATGGCTTCGATGCCCAGGGCAACCGCACCGAGTGCATTCTTTGTGCATCGGAGCGCGACCAGTATTCCGATTACTCGCTGGAAGTGCGGCTCGAATCGCCGGTTGAAAACCGGCTGCGCGGTCTGGTCGGCGCCTACTACTACGATCAGGATATCGACGGCAGCGACGTCACCTATGCCGACATTGATGGCAATATAATCAATGAAAGGGAAGGTACGACCAACTGGGCCATTTTCGGCAGCCTCGAATACGACATCCTCGAAAACCTCAAGGTGACCGTCGAGGGCCGCTACTTCGACGAGAAAAAGACCCTGTTTCAGACCGCCGGTTTCGACGGCAAGGTGGATTTCAGCGAGTTCGCGCCGCGGCTGACGCTGGACTGGCAGATCAGCGATCAGTTTCTCGCTTATATGATCTACGCCAAGGGCTACAAGCCGGGCGGGCTGAACGGTTCCGTGGGCGCTGCGGTCGGTGCCCCGAGTTATGGTCAGGAATCGTCAGACAACTACGAAGTGGGCCTCAAAAGCAATTTCCTGGACAATCGCCTGATCGTCAACCTGTCGGCCTTTTACATCGACGTGCAGGACATACAGTTGACCACGCCGCTGTCGAATGCATCCGGCCAGTTGACGTCGATCGCCACGAATCAGGGCTCCGGCGAAGTGCGAGGCTTTGAGCTCGAAGCAAGCTGGTATCTGACAGAGGCCTTGCGGGTGGGGGCCAACTATGCGCTGGCGGACACCGAATTCACCCAGGGTTGCGATGAGTTCCAGTGGACGCTGACTTCGGGCGGCGGGGTGCTGAATGACGCCGTCAACTGCACCGGCTTCTCGGTCAACGGCAGCGGCAACGGTTTGATCAAGGGCAAAGCCTTTCCGCTGAGTTCCAAGAACCAGGTCAGCGCCTTTGCGGATTTGCGTTTCCCGGTCTTCGATACGATGGAATTCTTTGCAGGCGCCGACGTGAGCTGGGAGGACAAGCGGCCGGTACAGGTGCACAACCTGGCCTTCGCACCGGATGCCACGATTCTCAATGCGCGTATCGGTATCGACACTGGCAACCTGTCAGTATCGATTTATGGCCGCAACCTGACCGATGAAGATGCACCGGCAATCGTGACGCGCTGGCTGCAGGACCCGCTGTCCGGCTTCGAGGCGCCGTTTCAGGCCAACCCCGTGCTTGGTGGTGCTGCTCCAGGCCAGTGCTCCGTGCCGCCTGGTACGCCGGCTGTTTGCTCCACCAGCTTTCCGCGAGCGTTTTTCGGTGACATGCGCCGCAGCCGGAATTTCGGCGTGGAAGTTGCCTATCGCTTTGGTGGTGATCGGTAGGCAGCCAACTGCCTGATCGCCACCCGCCGGGCCTGAGCAGACTCCGGTTGCGAACCGGCGTGCCTCAGCCGTCAGACGCGAATTCCAGCAATTCAACAATATTGCCGTCCGGATCCCGGCCGTAAGTCACGAAGCCGCCTTCCTGTGGCTGGGGCGGGGCGTGAAAGCGCATCCCGGCTGTCTTTAGGCGCCGGTACTCGGCCTGGCTGTCCTGCACTTCCAGGCAGATATGGGTGATGCCATGGTCACAGGCGGGGCGATCCGGATCGCCGGGCTTCGGGACAGGCGAGCTGAATTCGAAGATTTCGAGGAAACTGTCACCCAGCTTCAGCATGGCGGCCCGGGCGGCGGAGTTCTGGAGGCCTGTCAGTGCGTCTGCCTCCGGGATGCCGGCCGGCCAGCCAAACTCGCGAATTACCGTGCAGCCGAACGATTCGCAGTAGAAGCGCACCAACCGATCCAGGTCCGGGGTCGAAAGTGCCGCGTGATGGAAGCCCTTCAACATGCAATAGTCCTGTTCCAGTCGCGATTGAAACGCATTCTAGCCTCCTGGCAAACCAATATTCGTGGTTGAGCGGGCAGGCTGTGGAGAACTGAACTGATGAGTACCGCCTATACCCTGTCGCTGGTCATCGTGCTGCTTGCGGCCAACGGCTTCTTCGTTGCCGCGGAGTTTGCCCTGGTCAAGGCGCGCCTTTTCCGGATCCAGACCCGCGCCAAGGAGGGCAGCCGCAGCGCGCATCGCACGCTCGCCATCCTGGACAATCTGGAGGCCTATCTCGCCGCGTGCCAGCTTGGTATCACGATGGCGTCGCTGGGGCTGGGCTGGATCGGCGAGCCGTTTGTGGCCGGCCTGATCGGACCGCTGCTGGCCACGCTGGACCTGTCTGAAGCAGCTATCCATCAGGTCTCTTTTCTGACCGGCTTCCTGATTTTCTCATCGTTGCACATCGTGATTGGCGAGCAGGTGCCAAAGTCATTTGCCATTCGGCAGGCCGATACGGTGTCATTGTGGATCGCCTACCCGCTGCACTTCTGCTACGTCGTTGTCTACCCCCTGAACTGGCTGCTGGACCGCGCTTCCAGAGGCATTCTCAGCTTGTTCGGCGTGGGTGAGGCCACGCATGCCGACGTGCTGACCGTTGGGGAGATCAAGGGGCTGGTGGCCACGTCACGCGCCGCTGGCCGTATCAGCAGCATCAAGAGCGAGATGCTCCAGAATCTGCTTGGCTTTGGCCGGCAACCGGTATCTGCCGTCATGATTGCCCGACCGGATGTCGTGACACTGGATATTACCGACGATGCGGCCACAAACATGGCGATTGTGCGGGAGTCGGAGCATTCCAGATACCCGTTGATCCGGCGCAGCGATGACAGTATTCATGGTGTGCTGCTGACGAAGGATATTTTTGGCGCCATGCTGGCTGGCTCCCAGTCACCCTGGGACAACCTGGTGCAGTTTGCGCGTGAACCGCTGGTCGTTCCGGCAAACATCGGTGTGTCGCGGGTCATGGAGCAGATGCGACAGCGCCGCATGCATATCGCGATAGTAGTCGACGAGTATGGCCAGATGGTGGGCGTTGTTTCTCTCGAAGATCTGCTGGAGGAAATTACTGGTGAGATCCGCGATGAAACGGACACCACTGAAGGCGCACATGGTATTCGGGTGGTTAAAGAGGGCCATTGGGTGGCTGACGGGCTGGCACCGATTGCAGACGTCGAGCGGGCCATCAGGACGTCACTGGAACACGACCCGGATACGCATACGCTGTCCGGTCTTTTCATGAGCAGCCTGGCGAGATTGCCCATCAAGGGGGACGTGCTGGAGGTGTCCGGACATCAGCTTACGGTATTGTCCGTGGACCGCCGCAGGGTTGGTTACGTTGGTATCGAAAGACTGCCGGCACCGGGCAGTGGCCAGGCACCGGACAACTAGCGATTGGTCGCCTTATACTGGGGCCGTAGATGATCTTTCCAGCTTGAAGGATGCACCACCATGTTCCGAACCATATCCAGAGTCGTACCGCTGCTCCTGATTTCAAGCCTGTTGCTGTCTGGCTGCGGGTACAACGCCATCCAGGGCGGTGATGAAGGAGTGAAAGCTGCGTGGGCAGATGTACTTAACCAGTACAAGCGCCGGGCTGACCTGATTCCGAACCTGGTGAAGACTGTTGAGGGCTTTGCCCAGCAGGAGCGCAGCGTGCTGGTCCAGGTTACCGAAGCGCGGGCCCGGGTCGGGTCCGTACAGGCGACGAACGAGACGCTGAATGATCCTGCGGCGTTCCAGAAATTTCAGGAGGCACAGGGACAATTGTCGAGTGCGCTGTCCCGACTGCTGGTCGTGGTCGAGAGGTACCCGGAGTTGAAGTCCGATCAGAACTTTCGCGATCTCCAGGCCCAACTCGAAGGTACGGAGAACCGGATCACGGTGGCCCGCAAGCGGTTTATCGACGCCACGCAGGAGTACAACACACTGGTGCGTACCTTCCCCAATAACCTGACGGCGATGTTGTTCGACTACAAGGTAAAGCCGACCTTTGCCGTCGAGAATGAAGCGGAAATCAGCAAGCCACCGGAAGTCAATTTCGGGACTACCGGCTGATCCTTACGGGTGATATCCGTGGCCACTTTCCCTGGCCGGGCATCCGGAAGTCATGAATTCGACGTGATGAACCCGGCGTGTTGACTCCGGGGGCGCCACGGCGGATGGCGTGGGTCGCGGCACTGCTGGCCGTGCTGGCTGCGGCATCTGCGGCCCCGATCACGGCCATGGCTCAGCAACTGGTGCCGGTGCCGCCCCCGGCCCGGGTACTGGATCAGACAGGGACGCTATCGGCTCCTGAACAGGCGGCCATCGACAGCAAGTTGCGCGATCTGGAAACCCGCAAGGGCAGCCAGATCGCTGTCTTGCTGGTGCCCACGACGGAACCAGAGACCATTGAGCAATACGCGTTACGCGTCGCTGAGGCCTGGAAACTCGGCCGCCAGAAGATCGACGATGGACTGTTGCTGCTTGTTGCAATCAAGGACCGCACCGCGCGTATTGAGGTGGGCTACGGCCTGGAAGGTGCGATTCCCGATGCCACGGCTAACCGGATCATGGACGAATATCTGGTGCCACATTTCCGCGATGGCGACTATGCAGGTGGAATCAACGCCGCGGTTGATCGCCTGATTGGACTCATCGACGGGGAGCCATTGCCGCCACCGGTGACTGACAGGGGCACTGATACCCAGGTCCAGGATGTCTTGCCAAAGGTCTTCATATTGGCGCTGGTACTTGGCGGCGTTATGCGCCGGGTTCTGGGACAGCTACCTGGCGCGGTGGCCACGGGTGTTGTGGCCGGAGGCATTACCTGGTTCTTTGTCGGTTTGCTGGGTCTGGCGGCCTTCATGACGGTGGTCGGTTTTGTGGTGGCGCTGGGCGCTGGTGCTAGCGGTGGTAGCTGGGTCAGCCATGGCCGTGGCGGTGGCTTCGGCGGTGGCGGTCGATCGTCCGGTGGCGGCTTCAGCGGCGGTGGCGGCGGTTTTGGAGGCGGCGGTGCGTCCGGCCGCTGGTGATGACCATGTTCAGGCGTTGGTGGCGACACCTCACAACCACCCATCTGGCGCTCCGTCGTTACTTTCCACCGGCAACGCTGGCGGCCATCGATGCGGCGATCACGGCGTCGGAACAGCACCACCGTGCTGAAATCCGCTGCGCCGTTGAGACTGCACTGCCGGCTTCATACCTGTTCCGGAATATCGGCACTGAGGTGCGCGCGGCCGAGGTCTTTGCCCATCTCGGGGTGTGGGATACCGTGAACAACAACGGCATCCTGGTTTACATACTGCCGCGGAGCGTGCATTGAGATCATTGCCGATCGGGGCTTCGACCAGCGTGTGAGTCCGGAGGAGTGGCGGCAGATCGCCACACAAATGGAGCAGGCCTTTGCCGCCGGTAATTTCGAGTCGGGCACGCTGACAGCACTCGATCGAATTGGTGGACTGGCCCGTCAGCACTTCCCGCTGTCGGCAGCCGGGGACGCCGGGAATGAATTGCCCGACCGGACCGTACTGCTTTAGTAGCGTTTTTGGCCGAGATCGATAGTGGGTGCGCAGCTGAAGCCGCGCCCCGCAGTCAATCGAGGATGTGAGACAACAGCCCGTCGGCGAGCTTGGGCTCGAACCAGGTCGATTTCGGCGGCATGACCTGGTTGGCATCGGCCACACGCATAAGCGCCTCCAGACTTGTTGGAAACAGCGAAAACGCCACGGCCATTTCGCCACTGTCGACCCGGCGCTTCAGTTCCCCGAGCCCGCGGATGCCGCCCACAAAATCGATGCGCTTGTCCCGACGCGGATCACCGATGCCCAGAACAGGTGCCAGCAGATGCTCTTGCAGCAAGCTGACATCCAGACTGGTGACCGGATCGTCCGGAATCAATTTCGGATCAATATCCAGCCGGTACCACTTGCCGGCAAGGTACATGCCGAACTGGCCGGGCCTGACCGGCCGCACTTCAGCCTCCGCCGGCGTGGTCACGAAGGCCTGGCCAAGTTGTGCCAGCAACGTTTCTGGCGATAGCCCGTTGAGGTCACGCACCACGCGGTTGTAGTCGAAGATCTGCATCTCGTCGTGCGGAAAGGCCACACACAGGAAGTAGTTCGCGTCGGTGTCGGGACCGGCCTTGCGTGCCGCTGCCACGCGCGATGCAGAAGCCGAGCGATGGTGGCCATCGGCAATGTACAGCGCCTCCATCGAATTGAAGGCGCGAGTGATGGCGGCGATCGAATCCCTGTCCGTTACCACCCAGATTGTGTGTGTCACGCCATCGTCGGCAGTCACTTCGCAGGCGGGCGGGGCAACTGTCTGGCGTTCCATGAGGTGCTGCAATTCTGCGTTGCTGCGATAGGCGAGCAGAACGGGACCGGTCTGGGCATTAAGCGCAGTGATCTGCCTGACGCGATCATCTTCCTTGTCGGGACGCGTGAATTCGTGCTTGCGAATCCGGTTGCGGTCGTATTCACGCACGCTGCCCACGCCGGCGATTCCGGTCTGTATGTGCTCGCCCATACGCAACCGGTAAATATAGTAGTGGGCCTCTGCATCCCTGCTGAGAATGCCGGTTCGGATCAGCCGTTGAAGGTTCTCGGCACCCTTGGCGTACACAGCGGGCGCGTAGGGGTCGGTGCCCTGCGGCAGGTCAATTTCCGGTTTGGAGATGTGCAGAAAGCTGGCTGGCCGGTTGGCTGCGCGCTGGCGGGCCTCTGCAGTATTCAACACGTCGTAGGGTGGCGCCGCAACTGCCGCTGCCTGGCCAGAGGCCGGTCGCAGTGCCCTGAAGGGCCTCATTAAAGTGTGCATCTCAGACCAGGCCCAGAATCTCGAAGGCGGCCCGTTCGCCGGATTCCATGGCGCCTTCCATGCCCCGATTGGAGGCCGCGGTATGTTCGCCGCAGAAATGAATGCGGCCATGGGGTTTGCCTACGGCGCCGGCAAAAGCGCTGACCTGGCCTGGTGCCCACACGGCCCAGTCGCCAGCCGAGAACTGATCCTGGTACCAGGACTGATAAGCCGCTGCCTCCACATTGCCCCTGGCTGCGGGGCGCATTTTGTAGAGGTCTTCCATGATCGTGGCAACCGCATCGTCGCGTTGCATCGTGTCCATCCACGTGGCGTTGCGACCCCGGACCCAGATGGTCAGACTGTTGATGTCCTTGGGCGATTTCGGATTGCGTTCCGGAACCACCATACCGGCGAGACTGTCGCTGAAAATGGCCGGGTTACGACCGTCATCTTCCCAGAACGGCTTCTTCACGATCAGGTGCAACAGGTTCACGGGCTGCGAGGCCAGAGTGTTAATGGCCACTCCATGCGGGCCTGTCACCAGTGGGTCAATGCGAATGCGGCGGAGTACCGACATTGGCAATGATGAAATCACGTAGTCGGCCTTGAATATCGTGCCGTCCGCACAATGTACTTCGGCACCGCTGTCACCCGACCGGATCGCTACAATATTGCAACCCAGCCGGACTGGCGTCTTCAAGCCGTTGGCCATGGCCTCCGGAATGGACTGGTTGCCGCCAACGGCCGTGTAGCCAAAAGTTTTGCCGCCAAGCTGAATCTGCATCAGCGTGAAGGTGGCGCCAAACATGATCATCATCGCTGACACGTCGTCAGCCGTGGTTCCGTGGCTGACGTTGGTGTTCCAGCACAATTCGATGACTTCGTCGGAAATGCCCAGGCTCGTCAGCCACTGGTGCAGCGACACATCGTATTTCGCATTCGCCGGATCCAGCCAGGCGTCGGCATTCTTGAGCGGGTTGTTCTTGCCGATAACCGGATTCAGGTACGACCACGGCATGCTGTGTCGAGCCGCTTCAGGGAAGGGATTGCGGGGATGTTTGGGCCAGTCGGCAGGTGAAATCAGCTTGTGGTCCAGCACAAGCTCGCGGTTCATGAAGTACGGCACCACAGGGGTAACGTCGATCAGTCCTACCTTGAAGCGCTTGCAGGCGTCGATCAAGCGTGCATAACCAGCGCCCAGGCTCGTCCCGCCGGATTCCGGGTTGCCAGGTACATCGCGTTGGGACAACACGCGCCCGCCAACGCGCTGGCGACCCTCCAGAACCAACACGTCCACACCCTGCTCCTCGAGGAGCAGAGCAGCATTCAAACCGGACAGGCCAGCACCCAGTATCAGCACTTTGCTGCGGTTCTGGGCTCGCGCCTGTTCTGAACCCAGTACGCCTGGTAGCGCTGCGGCAACGGGCAGGGCACTCAGGCCCTTTACCAGGGTTCGGCGGCTGACAGTCGTGGGCTGAGTCATCTGACTGATTCCTGTTTTTGCAGACGGTGAAATACCGGAAGCGAATGCTATCGTAAATTGGAATGTGGCAATCTGTCGCGTGATGCATCACCGCAAGGTACAGCGATGAATGCGGCGAGTGGCGCAGGATGCGTTATGATCCCCCGCTTACCTCACTTATTTCAACGCACGAATTGCAGGGGATACAAATGAAGTGCCAACATCTGGCTATCACTGCCATTGCTACCTTGGCCCTGGCAGCATGTTCAGGCCCGAAAGACGATGCCAAGACCGCAACTGCAGCCGAGACACCGCCGCCGGCAGCAGCTCAGGCAAACACTTCGGATTGGGCATCCAAGGAATTGCCGATTCGCAAGATTCCCAATATTGCAGAATCTGCTGAGGCCTACTACGCATCCGACAGTTTTCATGTCATTGCACAGGTCCAGGATCCGAAAGCACTACGTGCGAAGGATGAGCGGTCAGCAGGCGGCGCGCTGACATGGGTCTTTACAGACGATGGTTCAGAGTCATGGCGAGTCAACGACCATGGCCAGGACGCCTGTTCGTTTTTCTTCCCGGACATGAAGGAAATCGTCTGGACTTCCACCCGGGACCATATGGACATGCCAATCGGCAACTGGTCTGACGATCTCGACTATCCCCAGGGTGCCGAGTTGTACAAGTCGGACTGGAAGGGCGGCAATATCCAGCGCCTGACCAACAACAAGGAATATGAGGCCGAAGTTACCGTGTCGCCGGATGGCAAGTGGATCATTTTTGCTCGCCAGATCGACGGCAACATGGATATCTGGCGCATGAAGGCCGATGGTACCGACGAGAAGCAGTTGACCTTCACCCCGGACTGGCAGGAAGGCGCACCCTATTTCCTGCCGGACAGCGAGACTGTCATTTTCCGTGCCTGGCAGGCCAGCGTAAAGGCAGACCTTGAGAAGAAGAGCAAGGAAACCGGTGAGCACTACCAGACGCCGATGACGATCTTCACGATGAAGGTCGACGGCTCTGATGTTCAGCCCCGGACCTTTACCGATGGCATGAACTGGGCCCCGTTCCCGGCGCCGGACGGCCGGCACTTCGTCTACGTCCAGATTGTCGATGGCAACAACTGGGATGTGTTCCTGGGCGATCTGGCCGGCGAAGAGGCACCGCGGCGACTTACCTGGAATCCTTCCTTCGACGGCTTCCCGTCAATTTCTCCGGATGGCAAGAAGATGCTGTTCACCCGGAGCATGGGTAATCGCTTCATGTCTGATCTTTATACGCACGTGATGGACATCTCCTCGCTGAATATCGGTCCGGAGAACTTCACGACTGTACCGCCGACGTCCAAGCCACCCGCAGGCTGGACGCTGCCGGCAGAGAGGATCCCTGCCAAATAACAGGCCGGGCAAAAAGCCGACCGCACCGCGCCTCAAGGGCGCGGTGCGGACTACCCTGATTCCGGACACCAGTATTCCGGACACCACCACTCCGGACAGCAGCAGGGAGGCCGGTTAAGGTGTACATCAATTTCTGGTATGCGGCTCTGCGTAGTGACCAGCTGGGAGGCCAACCTGTAAAGGTGCGGATGCTCGGCCAGGACTTCGTGGTATTCCGCAATAGCGATGGTCAGGCGTTCTGTCTGGCCAACACATGCATACATCGCGGCGGGTCTCTGGCCGATGGCAAGATGCGCGCTGGTGCGGTGGAGTGCCCTTATCATGGCTGGCGATTCGACGGCGCGGGCCATTGTTTGCGAATTCCGTCGCTCGGCAGCACCGCCCGAATTCCAGCGAGAGCGCGTGTAGACGCCTATCCGACTGTCGAGCAGTACGGACTGGTGCATGTCTTTCTGGGCGATCTGCCTGAGTCGGAACGGCCGCCAATCATGCCAATTCCGGAGTACGGTCAGCCCGGGTGGTTTGCCGCGATCGACGACTACACGAGTCCCGGCGACTACCGGCGAAGCGTGGAGAACGGCCTGGACCCGGCTCACAATGAATTCGTGCATACCACGCACGGGTTTTCCGGTACTGAAGAAGATACCCGGGTGCCGGACCTCACAATCGATGAGCAGCCGTGGGGCTGTGGCTTCATGACAACCTACGTCTCGCCACCTTTGGCAGACGAAAAAATGAAGGCAACGGCAGGCCGCCAGCAGGATGCCGTCGTCACGGCCGGCACCGCTCACCATGGTCCGTCGTGCATGACCACGCGGATCAACCCTGGTCCGGGTTATGCAATTCACCAGCACGTATTCAAGACACCGATTGACGGGACTGCGACGCATACCTTCCTGGTGCAGACGCGTACTTTCATGCATGGCGCCGAACACAATGCGCGGTTCAGCGAACGCAATGCCTTCGTTCGCGGACAGGATCAGGTGGTTTTGGCCGGGCTACAGCCCTTCTACACACCAGAAAACAATACTCATGAGATGCTCATGCCGTCCGACCAGGCTGTGGTTCGTTACCGGGGGTTCCTGCGCGACTGGCAACAACGTGGTTGGCGTATCGATGAGGCTGCACTTGCGCGCGACCAGAATCGCGTTGCGCGAACCATTGCCAGTCCGGCCCGCCGCGAGCAGCCACGGGGCTGGGTACTGGATACGATCCCCTTGATGACTGCGACCGATAAACTGGAAGAGCGAGTAAATAATGCATTGTAAGTTGGAGAACAGACTGTGGGTTCTGATGGTGGTGTGTGCCACGGGCCTGGTTGGCATGTTGCCCGCACAGGCCGACTCAGTGATCCGCCGGGGCACTGCTGCTGACGCGCCTACACTGGATCCTGTTGTCGCTTCCGGAAGTCTTTCGGCACCGATCATCAACGACCTGTTCGAGGGCCTGTTTGGCAAAGGGCCGGCCCTTGAGCGTATTCCCGGTTCGGCGACGAGCTGGAGCATCAGCCCGGACGGACTCACCTATACCTTCAAATTGCGCCCGGATCTGCGCTGGTCCGACGGCGAACCCTTGACGGCGAGTGATTTCGTTTACGGCTACCAGCGGCTCGTGACGCCTGCCGTCGCGTCGCCACTGGCCGGGCAGTTCTACCTGGTGCAAAACGCGCGGGAGATTGTTGCCGGCAAGCTGCCCCCTGAAAAGTTGGGCGTGACTGCCCCGGATCCCGGCACCCTGGTGATTCGCCTGTCCACTCCAGCGCCCTGGTTTATCGACCTGGTTGCCAGTCTTACCGTGTCGCCGGCACCACGACATGTCATTGAAAAATACGGCAGTGACTGGACGCGACCAGACCGAATGGTGACCAATGGCGCCTACACGCTGGCGGAACGCGTGCCACAGACCGTAACCCGTTTGCGGAAAAACCCGAGGTACCACGACGCAGCTTCGGTCGGTACCGAAATCGTTGAGTGGTACCCGACGCAGGACCTGAGTACCTCGCTCCGCCGCTATCGTGCCGGCGAACTCGACCAGATTCTCAACTTTCCGCCAGACGAGATCGAACGCCTGCGCAAGGAAATGCCGAAGGCCCTGCACGTAGTCCCGACGCTTGGCGTCTACTTTCTGGAGATCAACCTCCGGAATCCGAAATTCACCGACCCACGGGTACGGCTGGCGTTGTCGCTGGCTATCGATCGGGACGGCTTGACCAACAAATTGCTGCGCACCGGAGTGGCGCCGGCCTATTCCCTGGCCGGATCAAATTTCAGCAATTACGACGGTGTGCGGCTGCCGGAACAGGAATTGCCATTTGCCCAGCGTCAGGCTGAAGCCCGAAGGCTACTGGCTGCCGCCGGCTTTGGTCCCGGCAAGGGACTGACCTTTGAATATGTTTATGACACAAACGAAGAGAACCGCAAGCTTGCGGTGGCTCTGGCCGCCATGTGGCAGGCGGTTGGCGTCAAGGCGCAGCCGGTAAACGTGGATTTCCGTCAGCTCAATCGACAGATCCGGACCGGTGCTTATGAAGTTGGGCGCTGGAGCTATTTTGCGAGCTTCGACGATCCAATCGCCTTGCTGCAACTTTATGCCACTGACAACACCAGCAACTACGCCGCGTACCACAATCCCGAGTACGACCGCCTGTTGCGGGAGTCCAATATGCTGACTGATCCGGCTGCACGCCGGAAGGTGCTTGAGCAGGCCGAGATGATCCTGATGAGAGACTCGCCGGTGATTCCGATATTCGACTATGTCCGGCGCTATCTGGTCTCGCCTGGTGTTCGCGGCTGGGTTACGTCCGGGCGCGGGCCGACGCCGAGTCGATTTCTGACTGTTGAGCGCTGAGGTCCTTGGTGTGGATGGTCGTCGGATTCGTCCCCGATTCCGCCAACACCGAGAATTCCTGTCGTCGCAATTTTGAAGTTGCCGTTGGGCCCTCATCGACGCTGCAGGCCTCATCGAATTGACGAAGAGCGCGGGTGAACATTGCCAGGCGCTGGTCTGACTCACCGAGATTCAGCAGCAGGGTGACGCAACGAATAATGCTGTCCGCCGACTGACTGACGGCGGTTGGTGCCACGCCCAGCAACTCGCCGTAGTCATCCCGGATCTGGTAGAGCAGGCCGTACGAACCATGCCCCTGGTTGACAGCAGCCCCGACCGCATCATTGACGCTCTTGCGGAAGCGCGCGTAGACAGCATGACGCTCAAGCGCATGCTGGCGAGCGGTGGCGGACACCAGTGACGCGGAGTCCGGTACGTCAGTGCCAGCCATACGCGACAGTCGCCGTCGCTGCCACTCGCAAGCGAGATCGATCACCCTTGTGAGCGCATATCCGAACGCTACAAGCAGTACGTAGGTTACCGGTTGTGGCCAGTCCAACACGACACAAAGGATCCCAGGGCGAAGTTTCCACGGCGGCCGGATCTCTGCTGAGATTCGGCCCTGTCAGAAAGACAGTCGGCCAACTTTCAGGAAACTTTAGCGGCGGGCTACTTGCGCTGCTGCGCGTTTTCCGTCTCGCAGCGCCGAATCTGGGCCCGATAGGCCAACGCCTGCCGGGGGTCTACCGGTAGGCCCAGTTCGCCCCGTTCAGAAGCCTCTGCAAGGCGCTGGAGGGCCAGCCGATGGCGTCCGGCCGCGGCCTTGCGATACCAGTCGAGCGCCACAGCCTGGTCGTGGGGCAGGACCGGACCGGATTCCGATTGCCAGGCCAGCCAGTATTGGGCTTCGCTCACATCCCGGGCAGCGGCTGAGCGGATCAGCGGCAGTGCTGCATCCGGCTGCCAGTTCCCGGCAAGCCCCAGGGAGAACAAGGCAAGCTCGTAGGTTGAATCTGCGTCGCCAGCATCGGCCTCTGCCTGGCAGATCGTCCTGATGCGTGCCAGTTCACCCGGATCCGGCGCAGCTTCCAGCAACAGCGGATGTAGCAACTGGCGACAGTCGCCAGCCAGTGCTGGCGTGGATGCGGCCAGGGTGACACCCAGCAGGGTGGCGTGGATCAAGCGGAGGACCATGGCTGCGATTCTACCAGCGTCATCTGCCGAATGAGTGGTCTTCCTCGCAATCAATCAGGCTACCCGAGCAACGTCGGTATAATGGCGGCGCCCGGCGTCACCTGCGCCGATGCATTCGGGCGCACTGCCGGTTCGCCGGCTTCTCGATGGTGAGTCCACTGTCACTGCGAGTTTTTGAAGGTAAGTTGCATGACGATGTTTCGAGTCGCCCGCCACTGGGTGCCATTGCTGGCAGCCACCCTGTTTCTGGCCAGCTGTGGCGGGGGCGGGACTGTCGATAACGATGTAGCGTTCCGCTTTATCCAGGCATCACCCGATGCACCACTGGTTAATCTCCGGGTTGATGGCACCGCCTTGCGCTCGGCTGTGCCCTACAAGGGCGGTAGCGGTTTCATCTTTGTAACCCCGCGCCAGTACGATTTTTCATTGGAAGCGATTCTTTCTGGTGGCAACCAGGTTGTCCTCGATGCACCTGGCACGCCTCTCGAAGGTGGCCGGGAGTACTCGGTAATCGCCATCGGCAAGGATGCCACGGACACCGTGCAGCCCTTGATCTTCAGCAATGCAATAGAAAGCATTCCGGCAGGTAGCGCCCGCCTGCAGTTGGCCCACGCCGCACCGGATCAGCCGCCGCTGGATGTCTATCTCACAGCGCCAGGAGCCGTCCTCGCAGCGGCCGTACCGATCGGCCAGATCAGCTATGGCGACATGCCGGCAGCTCGCCAGCTTGTTGACGAGGGCACTTACGTGCTCAGCGTGACACCCGCGGGTGTGACCACTCCGGTATTGTTTCAGTCGACAACTATCACACTGCACAGCCGGGACGACTGGCTGCTGGTGGCAGTCGCCAATACTGCCCCTGGCGTGTCACCAATCTCGATTGTGGTTGATAACCACTTCGCCACGGGACAAACCAGTGTGCTCCCGGAAATTCTGGACAAGGACACGCCAGCCGACGTGAGTGTCATCAACCTGTCGCCAGACGCACCGGCGATCGATGTGATAGGAGACCCCGTTGCCCAAGATGCACCCGACGTCAGTTTCGCCAGCAACCTCAACTATCTGGAAAATACCGCCTATGTGAGTGTCGCGCCTGACGGCTATGCAGTTCGCGGCGTGCCGAGTTCAGATCCACTGGCGGATCCACCGCTATTTGACTTTAGCCGGAATCTGATCATTGGCCAGCGGCTAACAGTCCTGGCGCTCGGCCTGCTGGCTACTATTGATGACACCGTGCTCGTGGATGATATTCGCCCGGTATACGCGCAAGGCAAGCTGCGGATTATCGATGCCGCGCCGGCCGCTAACATCGTCGACGTCTACATCGTGCCGGCCGGAACCGACGTAGCCAGTGTGGAGGCACCTACGCTGTGCAATCTGGGCTTGCGTAGCGCGACCGGTCATTTTGGCTTCACGCCGGACAACTACACCGTAACGTTCACCGAGGCAGGCGGCAAAACGCTGATTGCTTCGGCAAATGTTGCGGCTGGTCCCGGCAGCGTACAGACAGTAATACTTCACGATGCCGTGCGGGTTGATGACACCAGCGACGGCAAGCCCGCCGGGATCCTGATAATTGATGACCTGACGCAGGCGGCCACGCCTTAGGTGCAGTGGTTCCGCCTGGCAGGTGGAATGCTAGTAGGTGGAATCGAGGGGTCGATTTCCTGGACCAGGCGTCGATGCCGCCGGCCAGGTTATGGAGGTTCGTATAGCCTTTACGGCGATAGCGTTCTGCTGCTGCCTGACTGCGACCACCTGAGTGACAGTGGAAGATGATTGGCGTATCGACAGCCAGACCATCGACGATCTTGCGGCTGTCGTCGTTCCACGGCCGTGCCATCGGTAACGCCGCCAGTTTGCGCTCGTCATCGCCGCGCACGTCGAAGAGTCACGGGCGACCGGCCTGATTCAAGGCGCCTTCATCAATCAGCGCCTTTCAGTTCCTGCACGCTCATCTGTTTGACCGGCGGCGGTGCATTGGGATTGTCAAACGGAAGCCCTGGCCCTGCAGGTTCTCGAGGACACTGATACGCAGGCCATCGGCACGGGCTGCACTCCACTTGTCGAGATGCAGCGATACTGCTCCACACTTGACCTCAAGACTGGTCGCCCGCGGGGGAGCCAGGGACATGACGTGCTGGAAGCCAGCGTCAATTTTCAGATGAATGACGGTATCTGGTCGACCTGGGCGGCGCCAACCATGATCCCGGTAGCGGCAGCATCGATCTCGATATGTGGTGGCTTGCCGACCGGCTCCGTCAGGCCCAATACACTGCCCAGTTCGCCAGCGTCGAACATTTCGGTAACGATATCGCTACCACCAACCAGTTCGCCATCGACATAGAGCTGAGGAATGGTCGGCCAGTTGCCGTAGGTCTTGATGCCTTCGCGGATTTCCGGATTCTGCAGCACGTCGATGGCCAGGTACTCCGGCAGCAACATGTCGAGAGCAGCAACCGTTTTGGCGGAAAAGCCGCACTGGGGCTGGGCCCGGTTGCCTTTCATGAACAACACAACGCGATTTTCGCGCAGAAGGTTCTCGATAGCGTCGTGGTTACTGGTGCTCATAATCTCAACTGGCAAATGATTCAGACGGAAAAGCTGGAACCACATCCGCAGGTTGTTGCGGCATTTGGATTCCGGATAACGAAGCGGGCACCTTCGAGGTCATTTTTGTAGTCGATCTCGGCGCCGCTCAGATATTGCACGCTCATCGGATCGATCAACAGCGTCACACCGGCATTGCTGACCTGTGTGTCGCCTTCGTCAAGGTTCTCATCGAAGGTGAAGCCGTACTGAAAACCGGAACAGCCGCCACCAGAGATGAAGACACGAAGCTTGAGATTGGGATTACCTTCTTCGGCGATCAATTCCGCCACTTTGGCAGCGGCTGCGCCCGAAAAATTCAGGGAAGGCGCGCCTGCGGGTGCAACAGTTTCGGCAGTACTGGGATTGTTCATACGAAAAGTCTGACTGTGAGGGGCGGGTCAGTCAAGGCAATGACACCTTGCCAGGTTATATGTGCCCGGAATGGCCAAATTCAAGGCCGGCGAAACGCCGAAGGGATGCCAGAATAGCTGCATGCCAACACCAATCGCTCCTCAATCTGTTCTCAATGCCTGGAAGCTGGATGCAGGCTCTGTTTCGCCGCTAGGCAGCGGCCTGATCAACTACACCTGGCTGGTGTCGGGTTCCCGGTCGTCGCCGCCTTACGTCCTCCAGCAGGTCAACCCCGTTTTTCCTGCCACCGTCAACGACGATATACGGGTAGTGACGCGTCATCTGCTGGCGGCGGGCCTGACAACGCCGGAGCTTGTACCCACGCCGGATGGACGTTGGTGGGTCGAGGATGAGACGCACATTTACCGGCTGTTGACCTACATCGACGGCATCAACAGGAATCGCCTGTCAACGCCCGGCGAGGCGGCAGAAGCGGGCGCCTTGCTCGCCGGCTTTCACCGCGCGTTGGGAACGCTGGAGCATCAGTTCAGCAACCCGCGGCTGGGCGTACACAATACGACCCGGCACCTTGCGGTGTTGCGCAAAGCACTGGTGGACCACGCTGGCCACAGCGAGATCACCGCGATTCGTCCCCTTGCGCAGGAAATCCTGAAACTCGCAGCTGCGCTGCCACCCATTCCGACCGTTCCGGACCGCGTCGTGCATGGCGACCCGAAGGTTAACAATCTGCTCTTTGACACTGAGTCAGGTCGTGGACTTTGTCTGATCGACCTGGACACGCTGGGGCCTATGCCGCTGCCGCTGGAACTGGGCGATGCCTTCCGGTCCTGGTGCAATCCGGCCGGAGAAGATCACCGCCAATCGGCGTTTGCACTGGATCTGTTCACGGGTGCTGTCGAGGGCTATGCCGGAGTGGCTGCTGGCTGGATCACTGCCGACGAGATTGCCGGCATCGTTGCTGGCACCCTGACCATCTACGTTGAGCTGGCGGCACGGTTCTGTGCCGACGCGCTACGGGAGTGCTACTTCGGCTGGGATGAGCAGCGTTTCCCGTCCCGCAGTGAGCACAATCAGGTGCGTGCTGCCAGCCAGCTCAACTCGGCCCGTGCGCTTTGGGACATGCGTTGCGCCGCCGATGAAGTCGTGCGGCGGGCATTCGCGCCGGCATAAGTCGCACCTAGGAGCCCGCCCACGATTCTGCTTCGCGGACACGCGCCCGGAACAGCGGTAGATTCACGACGAGAAACACCAGTCCGACGGCGCTTGCGCCGGTGCTGACGATAGCCATCGACCAGGACAGGGCGTTGTCATCGGCAAACACACGGTCTGTTACCAACGCAACCAGGGTGGGTCCCAGCAGACCGAGAATATTGATCACGAAATAGAACAGCGCGGTGGTTTGTGCGCGCAACTGGTTGGGTGTGATCAACTGAAGTGCGGCAGTGCCGGTTGCCGTAACCATGGCGCCACCAATTGAAAGGGAAACAGCAGCGCGAGCGCCAGTTCGCCGTTGGGCATCAGGGGTATCAGTATTGATGTCGGGATCAGAAGGACGATGGTGGCACCCAGGCAGGTGC
Source organism: Gammaproteobacteria bacterium (assembly GCA_041396045.1). Taxonomy (GTDB): domain Bacteria; phylum Pseudomonadota; class Gammaproteobacteria; order Steroidobacterales; genus SHZI01. The sequence continues at coordinate 207,031 of JAWKZI010000005.1, forward strand.
GCATCATCGCGTCGGCGTAACCCCGCTGGCGCAGACGGTCGGCAATCCAGCCCCCGAGGACAACGCCGAGTGGCCCGCCTGTGATCGTCATCAAGCCAAAGCCCATGCCGATGTCGGAAATGGTCCATTGCCAGGTACGCACGAACATGCTGGGTACCCAGAAGAAATAGTTGTACCCGAGAATGGTGACCACCGACATGCCGATGAAATGGGTGAGATAGGCGCGCCACCGCTGGCGCAGAAAGGCCAGGGTTTCGCCGAAGCTCAGTTGATTGTCGGGCCGGCCATCAGGCTTTTGAACCTGAAGCTGGCCACGGCGCCGGGGTTCCCGGACCGTCAGCATGAGTAACACCACAAACAGTCCTGGCAGGCTGACGAGCATGAACACGGTCTGCCAGGCTTGCAGCATGCCGAAACCGGGAAGTACCACTGGCGGTGCCGCGCCAACCCAGGCAATGACCTGCCCACCAAAGATCAGCGCAATCCCGGCTCCCAGCGATATACCCATGTTGTAGAAGGTCAGGGCGCGTCCACGCCGCTCGCGGGGGAAGTAGTCGCTGATCATCGACAGTGCTGCCGGGTTTAGCGACGCTTCACCAACGCCGACACCTACTCGGGCAAGGAAGAGATGCAGAAAATTTCGTGCCAGCCCGCAGGCCGCGGTCATCAGGCACCAGATGGTGATGCCGGCCGTGATTATGCCGCGGCGACTGAAGCGATCGGCTGCCCGGCCGATGGGCAAACCCAGCACCGTATAGAAGATGCCAAAGGCCAGATTGCCTAGCAGGCTGACCTGGGTGTCGGAGATATCCAGGTCGCGACGGATCGGCTCGACGAGGAGGGCCAGAATCTGGCGATCCAGAAACGACAGCAGGTATGCGGTCGTCAATACGCAGACGACATACCAGGCATAGCGTGGTGAAGGGTAGTTGGCCGCCTGGCTGGCGTCAGTGGCAGCTTGCACAGGATTTCAGTTGCAACTGTCGCTGCCCGCTTGTGGTCGGGCTCCGGGTAGGCCATGCCGGGCTGTGGCAAGCCAGGCAGTCCAGTTTCCGCTCCAGCACAATCCGGTGAGCCATTTCAAAATGCCAGAAGCCGGGGCGCTGCAAAGCGACCATCTGGCGCAGCGTGTCGGCGGTCATGGTGGCGGCCGGCTGCCCGGACGCTCCTGGTTCGCGGCTCGAGACTACAGGCTGATCGCCGACGGTAGAACCTGCCGCCCGGCTCGCACTCCTGCCGGCAATCCTTCCCAACAGCACCGACGGCCCCAGGAATGTTCCTTCGCCGCCATAGCTGCCATTGATGCCGGCGACGCCGGTCACTTCACCCGCAGCATACAAACCGGGAATCACCTGACCGGAACGGTCAGTCACGCGGGCATCCTGGTCGATCGCCAGCCCGCCCATGCTCTTGCGGGTCATCGGAAAGAGTTGAAGCGCATACCAGGGCGCCTTGTCCAGCTTGCGCGCCGAGCGGTCGGGATGCCCGGCAGAGAATCTGTTGAAGTCGGTGTCCTCACCCGAGGCAACCTGTTCATTCCAGCGCGCGACGGTGGTGGCCAATGCGTCTGGCGGCAGACCGGCGCCTTCTGCCAAAGCTGCAATTGACGGTGCCTGCCGGATCAGCCCGGCCGTTTTCAGGGTATCGATACTGCCCGGATTGCCGAGCCACACGGCATCCCGAATGCGCAAGCTACGCAAGCCATCAGCGTCGAAAATCAGCCAGTGTGTGGTCGGCGACATCTTCAGGATTGTTTCGTCCGCCACCTTGCTGGGACCCAACTCATTGATGAAGCGCTGGCCCTTGCTGTTGACCCAGATGGCGGCCGGGTTCTGGCTGAGCAGGGCGCGGTTAGCCGGGGTGGCCTGCGGATCGGGCAATCCCGTGGTGAAGGTTACCTGGTGATCCATACGGGTTGTTGCGGCCCCTGCCTGCTGTGCCAAAGCAATCCCGGATCCGGTGGCGAAATAGCCGGCGCCAGAGTACAGGTGATCAGGAGCAGGAATTTCTGTACGCCATGCGCGGCGCACGAAATCAAGATTTCCCTGCCAGCCTCCTGTCGCAATGATTACCGCTGGCGCACTGAACTGACGTCGGGTTCCCGTGCGCGTATCACGCACCTGCACACCGTTGATGCGGCCATTCGACTGCTGCAAGGAAACGACTTCGTTGTTGAAATAAAACGTGAGTCGCGGGTCGGCAAAGGCAGCTTGCATCATCGGCACGACAACGTTCAAAGCCGAGCCGCCAGCGAAGTGAAATCGCGGCACCGAGTGCTCGGGGGTGTCCAGAATGAACGTCCAGCGCACGCCAAAGTTGGCCAGCCAGTCGTGCACTTCAGTACGCGATTCCGTCACGTAACGCCGCACCCAGTCCGGATCTGCGTCCTCGCCCCAGGCCAGCAGATCGCGTGCCGCAATCTCCGGGCTGTCGACGTAGCCCTTCTTCGCTTGCAAGGGCGTGCCGACCAGCGCGAAGCCACCAGCCTTTACTGCATGTCCGCCCCCCACAGAATTCGCATCGAGCACCAGTACCGACTGCCCCTTCTGACTCGCCTCCAGAGCTGCCGACAGCCCGGCAATACCAGCGCCCACCACAATCACATCGTAGTCGGCCTCTGTGCCCGGCTGCGTGCAGCTGGTCAGCAACAACAACAGTGCCAGTGCTACCGGTACCCGATCTGTCATCAGTCGCATCCTCGCTGAATTCCGCATCTGTTTGTCGGGCAGCATGCCAAAAAGAGGGATCATCGCCCAACTTCAGGGATTTCAGTCCGACCCCAGCCGCCGCGCTGACACCGGACATCGGGGAAGAATGAAGAAAAAGGGGCGCCGCAGCGCCCCTTTGTCCTTAAGTCCTGCCGGCAATCAGTAGTTGACCTTGAAAGTCAGCATATATTCGGCAGGTGGCAGCGGTGTACGCATGTTCGTGAAACCGTTACTGAAGATGCCGGACACATTGTCTTCCTCATCAGTAATGTTCTTCGCGGCCAGCATCACCTGCCATCGGCGGTCATCCGCGCCTATACCCAGAAAGCCATTCACGCGGGTGTAGTCGTCGATTTCCACAAGATTGCGTGCCTCGCTGTAGTAGCTGTCCGAGTGGAAAACGTCAAAGCCGTAAAAGAAGGCCATGCTGTTTGCCAGCGGGATGGAGTAGTCAAAGCCGATCTTGCCCTGCCATTTGGGATTGCTCGGCAGTTCGCTGGTCGGCGGTGCCATGCCGTTCAGTCCGCCGGGTGGCGAGTTCGGATTCACGTTGCCAAAGTCGCTGTCCTGAATACCAAGATTGGCATAGACATTCAGGTCGGAAATTGGTGACCAGACCACTTCGAGTTCGAGACCATAAACATCGACATCGCCGATGTTGTCGATCGGCGTGCCGCCGGCTGAGTTGATCACGATCTGCTGAATGTCGCTGTACATTGCATAGAAAAGAGCCGCGTTCACGCGGACAGTGCGGTCGGCCAGATCGCTCTTCCAGCCCAGTTCATAGCTGTCCACGGTTTGTGGATCGAAGGCCTGGCCACCGCAGTTCGAACTCAGATCGCCAAAGCACAAGGTGCGGAAGCCACCTGCCTGAAAGCCGCTGGCATAAGAGAGGTAAACCATCTGGTCAGCGGAAAGCTTGTAGTCCAGGCTGAGTTTGAACGTGGTTTCTTCCCAGTCGTCTTTCAGGGCAACGCTGGCGGCTCCGCCGCCAAAAGGATCGCTATCCGACTGGCAAAAGGCGCCGGTGCAGTTGTCGGTGTATTTCTTCTCGTCCCGGGTCCAGCGTGCGCCACCAGTTGCAGAAAACCGGTCGTTGAAGTTGTAGGTGGCCTGACCGTAGACCGCATAACTGTTGGTTTCGTTGTCGATCGCTTCGTCGAATATGGGCGATGGTGCGATGCCCGGTACGGTGCCGGAGAAGGTCTGGGTGCCGTCCTCATTGAGATAATAGGCGCCGACCTGCCATAGCCAACTGTCGCCGGCATTACCCAGCAACTGCAATTCCTGGCTGACCTGGTCGAACTTCGAGTCGGAGCGAATCCGCAGGCCGAACTGGGCCGCGGGAACAGGACCGAAGTCGGCACCACCGCCGGCGAGATCGAAGCCAAACTGTGAATCGACATTGGCATAGCCGGTAATGGAACGCAGTGTGGCAAAGCCGAGGTCAAAGCTCATGTGCAGATTGATGCCGCCTTGCTGGGAAGCGCCGTAGTTAACGCCGGCTGCGCTGAAGGTGTCGTAGAAGCCACCCTGAGGCTGGCTGTCCGCTGGTGCTGGACGAAATTCCGGGTTGTTGCAGGCCGGAGGGGCAATGTTGTTGTAGCAAAAAGGTACGTATGGCACGGCATTGTGGCCGTCGTTCTTGACGTCGGCGACCCAGCCCGTCAGCGTGGCGTCAAATCCGCTGGTGCCGTACCAGTGGAGCTTGGCCCGCGCGGCCTTGTTGTCGTATTCGCCAGGGTCCTCGCCGGTAACCGGGTTGTGCTGCCAGCCCTTGTTACGCTGGTCATAAACTGCCGCGATGGAGGCGGCCAGTGAACCTTCTTCGATCGGTCCGCCAAGTGACAGACCGATCTTGGTGGTTTCGTAATTGCCGATTCCTACTGAGGCAGTCAGCCATTTGTCGTCGGCGGGGGAGCGCGTGATGATCTTGATTGCTCCCGCTATGGTGTTGCGACCGTAGAGTGTGCCCTGCGGTCCGCGTAGCACTTCAATGCGATCGACATCGAGCAGATCGAGATTCACGCTGGCCAGGCGGCCGTAGTAGAGGTCGTCTACATAGATGCCCACCGGGGATTCGGCGAGGTTGAAGCCGGGGTTCTGGACGCTGGCGCCCCGGGAGTGAATCTGGATGGCTTCCGCGCCGGCCGTAACGGTGTTGGTTTGCAGGTTGGGTACGTTCTGGCCGATATCCTTGACCACGTCGATCTGCCGGGCCGTGATCTGGCTGGCGTTGAACGCACTCACCGCCACTGGCACGTCCTGAATGTTCTGTTCGCGCCGCTGTGCCGTGACGATGATTTCTTCGACAGCCGCGGCTGGAAACGCAATCGCAACCAGACTGGCCACGGCCAATGAACCTTTGAATACCCTGGATATCACGCTAGCCCTGTCCCGCGTGTACATAGTTGAGCTTCCCCTGTAGCGATTACGGTTGTTGTAGTCCGGCCCGGCGCATTAAAACAGCACTGTTGCTGGTAGACAACAGCTTCATGAGGTTCAGGCGACGGGCTTATGCATCGGGATAATAGTAGATCAAAAAAGCCCGACGGCGCATGCGGCTGTGGCTGCAAGCGCCGTCAGGACTCATTCGTCTGTTGCAAAAAGGTATCAGTCGGCCAGCGAGCAGGTGATAGTGCCGTCGGCCTGCAAGGGGGAGATCTCCAGCTTGATCCCCATGGAGTTGCCATAGCCCGTGAGCCGCGGGATCGTCCAGTTTTCGTGAATTTCCTGGGATGTCAGATCGAACTGACCAATCTTGCGGCACTGGGTCAGTACATGGTTGAACGGATCCTTCCACGTACGGCTACGGCCTTCACCGCTGGAAGTCAGCGCGAGCCCGTAGTGACAGGCTGTACGGTCGAGGAGGGCGATCAGCCCGATTTCCGGGTTGCCGGTTTTTTCGATGATCTTCCTCATGCGCAGGGTGATCGGCTCCATCGTCTTGATGTCGAGCGCGACGTATTGGTCGAGCATTCCATTGTTCTTCGCGAACTGGATCGCCATCAGGTGCGCCTTTACCAGCGGGTCGTTCATCTCGTGCTGATAGCCCATATGGTTCCCGAGCATCTTCAGCAGAATGGACATCGACTGACCGAGTTCGACTTCCCGGCCTTCAAAGCCACTCAGCGACTTGTACTTGTCGAGTGAGGGGCCGGTGGCAGCGGGCGGTGCAGCCGCCGCCGCGGGGTTCTGGGTGGTCCGTTGGGCAGTGGCCTGGGCATTCATCGTGGTGCTCCTCAAATTCAGGGTTGGGCAATTGGGTATTGGGCAATATCCAGACTGCAAGTATCCACCTTGGTGACCAGATTCGCGTGGTGCTTGTCAACTGCCGCCCACAGCGCGAACCAGGATGCTGCTGGCGCAAGCGGAAAGTGTCGTTTGTGCCACTATTTTGGCTGGAGGCAGGCATGTTCATTAACTTCTGGTATCCCGTCGTTCTCAGCAGCGATCTCAAAGACCAGCCCAGACGCGCCACCATCCTGAGTCTGGACTTTGCCGTATTTCGGGATAGTCAGGGCAAGGCCAACGTCGTGTCGAACGTCTGTCCGCACCGCGGCGGCTCGCTCTCTGGCGGGAAGATCATGGGGGATCACTTGCAGTGCCCCTACCACGGCTGGCAGTTCGACGGGTCCGGGCGGTGCCACAAGATTCCGTCGTTGGGCGCCAATGCCAGGATTCCGGCACGCACACGAGTCGACGCCTATCCGGTTATCGAAAAATACGGCGTGGTGTTTGCCTTTCTGGGCGACCTGCCGGAGGCGGAACGGCCGCCGCTACTGGAAGTGCCGGAGTACGGTCAGGCGGGCTGGCGGGCCACCTGGATGAATTTTCAGCTGCCCTACAACTACGAGCGTTCGGTCGAGAATGGCATCGATCCGGCCCACAATGAATTCGTGCATCCCAGCCATGGCTTCTCCGGGGAGAGCGCGGAGTACAAGGTCAACGATCTGCGCTGGGTCGGCGATCCCGAATGGGGTGTCGGCTTTTTCACACAGTTCAGGTCGCCAGCATCGAATGACGGCGAATTCGCCAAAATGAAGCAGGCAACTGACTCACGCGAGGCAGGCACCGGTGCCATCGGCCCCAATCAGATCTGGACTTATATCCGCTTCGGCGCGGGCAAAAACATGCATCAGTACATGTGGGAGGCGCCGATTGACGAACACAATACGAATGTCTTTTTCATGAACATGCGCTCCACCTTTCTGGAAGAAGACAAGGACCAGAAGGTCAACGAGATGAACTGGATGATTGCGGCGCAGGACATCAAGGTGTTGTCGGCGCTACAGCCGGCACTGACGCCGCACACCAATACCAAAGAGTTCATGGTGCCGGCCGACGAACCCATACTGCGTTATCGGAAGCTGCTCCGGGCATGGGAACAACGCGGCTGGCGCATCAACATGGACGAATTGAACCGGGTGCGCAGCCGGGCAGCTTGTGCAATTCCCGGGCCGGAGCGACGCCACCACAAGGGCTGGGTGCTTGACGCGGTCCCTACAACCGGCGCGCCGGCCGATGTGCCGCCACACCTGGAACTTGCAGCCGAAGACAAGTAGAGGTGGCGCCGCACGCCTGGTCGTTTATCAGGCAGCGGATTTATAAAGTTCCGATCGCTTGCGGGGCGGGCAGTTCAGTGGAACTATTAGCCCTCTGGAATGCGAATAACACAAGGAAACAAGTGATGGCCCAGTCGACTGCGACCAAGAACTACGCCGGGGTATGGGATAACCGGCTGGGTTTCGGCAAGAAAACCGCGTTGCTGGTGATCGATCTGCTCCAGGGTTACACACTGAAGGGCGCACCGCTTTATGCGCCAGGCGTGATCAAGGCCGTGGCTGAAATGCCGGCCGTGCTGCGGGCGGCGCGTGCGAAGAAGATGCCCGTCATTCATACACGGGTGCTGTACAACCCCGCGGATTTTGCTGATGGCGGCATCTGGATCAAGAAGGCACCGGTACTGAAGAGCCTGGTGCCCGGTAACAAGTACGCCCAGTTCTGCAAGGGCATGGAGCCCAGGAAGAGTGAGCTGGTCATAGTCAAGAACTATGCGAGCGCGTTCTTTGGCACGTCGCTCGCGGCAACGCTCACGGCGATGGGTGCGGATACAGTGCTCATTACCGGATGCACTACCTCCGGGTGTATTCGTGCCTCGGCAGTGGATGCGGTTCAACACGGCTTTCGCCCGGTCGTCATCCGCGAGTGCGTCGGCGATCGGCACGACGACCCCCATGAGGCCAATCTGTTTGACATCAATGCCAAATACGGCGATGTGATCAGCAAAGCTGAAGCGCTGAAGTACATCAAGGGCCTTCGAAAGTAATCAACACCAAGGGACAAGTCGCATGACCAGCAAACAGCACACACCGGCGAAGACAGATCGTGGAGAACTGACCCAGTGTCCGCACTACGACTATGTCCCCATCATCGACCGTCCGAAGTTCAAGTTGCCGAAGAGATTGCTCGCGTTGCGGTCATTCCGTACATCAACATTGAACACTTTCCCAACAACATTCCCGGGACAGCGATTATTCCCGGCACGCAGCAGTTCAATCCTGATCCGTTGAACTATGGCTGGCGCGATTATGGAAACCGCGTGGGCTTGTGGAGGATGATCGAGCTGATGGACCAGATCGGCATGCGAGGTACTGTTTGCCTGAACTCCGACATCATTCGCGAATATCCCCGCATCGTTGAGGAAACCAACAAGCGCAAGTGGGCCTTCATTGGTCACGGCATCAATAACGCACCCGCCAACTTTCTTTCCGGTATTGATGAAAAGAAAGAACGCGAGATCGTAGGTGGTGTGCTGAAGGCCATCGAGAAAGCCGTCGGCCGTAAAACCAAAGGATGGCTGTCGCCGTTTTTGACGCACACCAACAACACGCCAAACATTCTTGCTGATCTGGGTGTGGAATATCTTTGTGACTACACCGCCGACGATCATCCCTTTCCGCTCAACGTCAAGAAGGGCAGCCTGGTTTCCGTGCCGTACACCGTCGAGCTGAACGATATTCCGGCATTTGCGAATGTCGGGGTGAGTTCGGAGGCATTCGGGGACATGATCGTTGATCAGTTCGATGTGTTGTACGATGAGGGGGCCGACAACGCGCGGTGCATGCCGATTTGCCTGCACACGTTCTGGGTGGGGCAGCCCAACAAGTTCAAGCACTTGAAGCGGGCCTTCGGTCACATCGCCAGCCACAAGGATGTCTGGTTGACGACCGGCGACGACGTAAACGACTGGTACCGCAAGAACAGGTAGGAACGCTGTCAGGCGCGAGCTCAACTGGAATGTGGCTATAGCCGCTTCTACAATAGGCACGCGGCTCAGGTTGCTGCTACGGAAACAGGACTTTCAGAGAAGGACAGAGACAGATGGCCAAACGAGTACAAGAAGCGAAGCCAGCCCGTACCAAAGAGGCGGCTGCGTGGATCAAGGAGAATGTCGCAGAGCAGAAAAAGCGTTATGCGGCAATCGTCAAGGAGCAGGATGGCCTGGCGTCCCAACGGGAGAAGTGGGTTGAGGAATTCCTGCGGATTATCCAGACCAGGGGATTCAACGTAACCGGTGATCAGCGTCGGGTGATCAAGCCCGAAGAAATTGCCAAAAAGCCCAAAGGCAAGCACCAGGTGGTTTTCTAGGTCCATCAGGACGCAAAAGCCAAGGCATTTACTTCAGGAGATTGATTCGTGGCACGACCGCATATAGAACCCTATGTCGAACTTGATCACCCGTTCAAGAAGTTCGGCGTTTCCGGCTTCAAGGGCAGCCAGTACAAGGTGCTGTCCCTGGATACTGACACAGGCGCTTGCACCCTCAAGGTGCGCTTCGATGGCGGCTTCAAGCGCAAACCCGGCCTCAGCTATTCCGACATGGAAATTTTTGTCCTCAACGGCAAGATCAAGGTCGGCAGACAGGTCTGGACCGAGGGACACTACGCCTTTATCCCGGCCGGCATGGCCGTAGGCGCGATCGAGGTATCGCAGGGCGCTGAAGCCATCCTGATGTTCAACAACAGCGAGCCGACATTCGCGGAGTCAGATAAAAATCACCGGCTGGCCCTGACGGATGCATTTACTTCGGTCAATAGCTATGAAGATCGGCCGTGGGGCGGTGGTAGCATCGTGTCACCGTCAGTCGCGACCGGCTGTCTGATCAAGCTGCTGCATTTCGATCCGCTGACCGAGGCGCTCAGTTTTCTTTACTGCATGACGCCGCAGTTCATGCGGGACAACATCTCCTATCACGACAGCGCTGAAAGTCATATCACATCTGGGGAACCTCCTGGATGATGCAGTTTGGCGAACTGCCCACTGGCGGCTATTTCTGGCGACCACCGTATATCAATCACGGTTCCTTCCGCTGCAAGTACGGCACCATCGCGTTCGGTCGTACGGATTCAATCCTGTTCAACTACTTTCATTTCAATCCATGGACAAATCCGGACGAGAACAAGATGCGGGCCGCGGCCAATCTGTATCGTAAGCGCCCACAGCTCTACAACTGGGTGGAGTCGGACGGACACAATCATCCGCACGGGCCGCAGGATTTTGAGAATGTGGATTACGCTGCGGAACCGAGCATCCGGCAACTGCACGGCGAGCCGATTGGCGGCAGCGTCAAGCGGAAAAAGCGGCAGTAGCAGCAGCTTCAGCCGCAACCTTGATGCGAAACGGCGGGCCAGTGGCCCGCCGTTTTGTTTTGGTGGTTCATCACCGCGGCTGAAGTGGCTACCGGCGTCCCCCGCCGGCAGGTAGTGTCCGGCCTGCGGCAAGACCGAACGCGGCGGCGATCACCGAGGCTGCGAGAACGCCAAGAGTCATCGCGTCCAGCAATTTGCCTTCGGCGAATGCCAGGCCGCCTATAAAGATCGACATCGTGAAGCCAATGCCGGCAAGTCCTCCGATGGCCAGCAAGCCACGCCAGCTGACGTCGGCCGGCAAATGGATGAGGCCAATTCGATGCGTTATCCAGCAGAATGACACGATGCCCAGCGGCTTGCCGATCACCAGCCCGGCCACGACGCCAAACAGAATGTTGCGCGTGAGTGGTTCGGCGAGGGGGTTGCCGTTGATGTGGACGCCGGCATTGGCCAGGGCAAAGACCGGCATGATGAGAAAAGTGCTCCAGGGATGCAGCAGTTTCTGCAGCCACACAACTGGCGGCCGTTGTTCGTCTTCCGGTCGCCGGTAGGGATTCGGGATGGCCGGGGTCAATAGCCCGAGGATCACGCCGCTCACCACGGGATGAATGCCTGCCCACAGCAAGCCAAGCCAGATCACAGCGCCCACCGGTACATAGGCGAGTGGTTGCCAGATCTTCAGACGTTGCAGGACAAAGACCAGCCCGATCCCGATGGCGGACAGCGCAATGCCGATCTCCGTAATGTTGCCGGTATACACCAGCGCAATGATCAGGATTGCCGCGATGTCATCGATGATGGCAATCGACAACAGCAGAACGCGCAGTCCCGAAGAGACGCGTGAGCCGAGCAGCGCCAGCAGGCCGACAGCAAAGGCAATATCCGTGGCGGTGGGTACTGCCCAGCCGGGCAGCGTCGCCGGGTCGCGGCTGATACCAAGGTAAATCAGGGCAGGTACCACCACGCCACCCGCTGCGGCGATCAGCGGCACGGCTGCACGTCGGCGGGTGGCCAGCGTGCCGGAGTGCATCTCATGCCGGACTTCCAGCCCCACCGTAAAGAAGAACAGGGTCATCAGCCCGTCGTTCACCAGAAAGCGCAGATTGATATCAAACGGGACGGGCAGCAGTGAAAGGGACCCATGCCAGAAGGCGTGCCAGGCAGACGACCAGGGTGAGTTGGCAATTGTCAGCGCAACGGCTGCGGCCAGCACCAGCATGACACCGCTGCTGGCTTCGTGATGCAGGAGCGCCGTCAGGCGCAAACGCGGTCCGTTCGCGCCTGACGGCGCTCCTGCGGTCAAACGCCGGCTTTCGGGACGGCCAGAAATTGCCGGCCGGAGCGCGATCCGTAGCCGGGGTACATGGCGCCACGCGGCGCGGCATTGAAGGCCAGTGGCGGAAGAGTGGGCCCACCGTTCGTGGTGTCAGGAAGCGTGACGGGCATGAGCAGCACCTCAGTGAGCCAACTGGAATGAGCCAACTGGAATGGGCCTACAGGCCGAATGACCAGTGGCGGTAAGAAACTTTAGCTGATCTGTCCGCAGCGCGCACCGTCGTGGAAAGGCGCTGCCGCGGCGCGGCCATCGGTTAGCATCTCCGCACGTACTGGCCGGTATCGCCGGTGTTGCGGAGATTGACTGATGGTGGCTGCAAGCGCCCAAACCCGGTTGCTGATGTTGATACTGGCTGCTGTAGTGCTTCTGGTTGCGGGCAGCGCTTGCACGGCCCCGACTCCGTCCACGTTGTATGACGGCACTTTGTATCGAGGGTCCGGCAAGGCGATGCAGGTCAAGCGAGTGCGCGGTTTCAGGCTGCGGGATCCGGCACAACCGCGCGAAATCGCGCTGGAAGTTGATTATCCGACGGGACCAGACGCGGCAGGGCAAGGGCCTCTGCCGGTAGTGGTGTTTTCGCACGGCGCCTTCTGTGCCCCGCAAAACTATGCGGCTATCACCGACTACTGGGTGAGTCACGGCTATGTGGTGGTGCTTCCGGATCATCCAGACTCACTGAACACGCAGCCGCCCTTGCGACTGGATCAAATGGATGGGCTTACGGAGACCCGTATTGCCGACCTGGGCTTCCTGCTTGAGCACCTCGATGAGGTGGCTGCCGCTGCGAGAATTCCCGGACGCCTTGATGGAAGCCGCGTGGCAGTAGCAGGACATTCATTCGGTACGGTCATTGCAATGGCCAAGGCGGGGCTGTGGATGCGGACATCCGGGGGTGGCGAGCGACAGTTTCGCGATCCGCGAGTACGCGCCGCCGTTGTCATGAGCGGCGTGGGGCAGATGGACGACATGATGGCGCCGGATGCATTTCGTGATCTGAGACTGCCGCTCATCGCCACTGGTGGAACGCTGGACTTGGGCAACGTCGGCCGTCCACCTGTTTTTCCGTGGGAGTGGCGCATGTCGCCGTACACGCTGGCGCCAGCCGGCGACAAGTACAGTGTGGTGCTGGAAAATGGCGATCATTACCTCGGTGGTCTGATCTGCCGACCGGACCGTGGCGGTGACGACGATCCCGAGGGTGCCGCCATTGATGCATCACTGACCCTGGCATTTCTGGACACCTACGTAAAAGGCGACCAGCGTGCCGCAGATTTCCTGGCCCATGCCGATGTTGCAAAACTCACCGGTGGCCGCGCCCGCTTTGCACACAAGTAACTGATGCCCGTACTGCTGCTGACGATCCTGATGTCCGGCATGGGCTTCGGCCTGATTTTGCCGGGATTTCCATTTGTCGCCGAAAAGCTCGGGGCACCCCACTGGGCAGGTCCCATGGTGCTCGGCCTGTATGCTATAGGGCAGTTCATTTCGACGCCGTTCTGGGGTCGCTACAGTGATCGATTCGGCCGTCGGCCCCTGTTGATCGGCAGTCTTACCGGCAGCATGGTTGGCCATCTCATCTGCGCATTTGCTCCGGATCTTCTGGTGTTGTCTTTTGGCCGATTACTGGCCGGTTTGATGGGTGGCAACGTGGCGGTAGCGATGGCTTACGCCACCGACATCTCACCCCCTGCTCAGCGTGCCCGAACCATGGGGCTGGTCGGTGCCTCAGTGTCGCTGGGATTTATTGTCGGACCCCTGGTTGGTGGCGTACTCGGCGGCGGCGATGCGGAATCCGCAACACTGCTGTGGTCCGGACTTGCGGCAGCCGGTATCTGCCTGTGCGCCATCATCAGTGCATTCTTCTTTTTAAAGGAAAGCCTGCCGCCGGAGAAACGCTTCGGCGGCCTGGCTGGTGGGGCGCCCGAAAGTGCAATGGCCGGCTTTCGCCTGGTGCTGAAGCGTCCGGTACTCGTGCAGTTGCTGTCAGTCGGCATGCTGGCCTACCTGGCGATGGCCGCATTCGAGACAAACTTTCCCTTCTGGGCCGGTGATCGCTTTCGATGGGGTCCTCACGAAATTGGTTTGTCGTTTGCCTATCTCGCGACGCTGGTGGTAACGACCCAGGGATTGCTGGTCGGACCTCTGGTCAAGCGCTTCGGGGAGAAACGCCTGCTGATGGCCGGATTGTCATCCTACATTTTTGGTTTGCTGGTGATGGCCCAGTCGCAGCGATGGGAGGTGATGATCTTCGGTATTACCTTCACTACGATTGGCAATGCCTTGTACATGACCACGGTTAACAGTCTGGTATCACAGCAGGCGGGCGACTCGGAGCGGGGACTGGTGCTTGGCACTTTCAGTACGGCGAGCTGGCTCGGACGCTCACTGGGTCCCGGGTTGATTGCCGTGCTCGGTATTGTAGGCTTCGGCCGTGACGCGCCCCTGTACGTTGCGGCACTGCTGATTCTGCCCTGCATTGCGATCATTCGCGGCGTGCGTTCCCGGGACATGGAGCCCACAGCATCCGGCTGACGTTCGCGGTCCGGTCGTGCCTGAGGCGTTCGCTTGGCGGTCGCGAGCCGGCAGCCTATAGTTATACACAGTTGAAGCACGGGTAAGCCGCTTATGTACATCAATTTCTGGTATCCGATGACGACCACGGACGATCTTGGGGACCAGCCACTCAAGGTTCGTGCGCTGGGCCAGGACTTTGTGGTCTTTCGCGACAGTCAGGGAAAGGCGAACTGTCTGGCCAATACCTGTATCCACCGTGGTGGCTCGCTGTCTGGCGGGAAGGTCAAGGGCGATAACGTGCAGTGCCCCTATCACGGCTGGCAGTTTGACGGCATGGGCGCCTGCAAGAAGATCCCGTCTTTGGGTGCCAAGGCGAGTATTCCGGGTCGAACCCGGATCGACGCCTACCCGGTCGATGAACGCTACGGCATCGTTTTCGCATTTCTCGGTGACCTGCCCGAGGCTGAGCGTCCTCCGATTCTGGCTTGCAAGGAGTGGGCACAGGATGGCTGGCGAACCACGCTGCAGCACTTTCAGATCAACGGGTACTACGAGCGTTCCATCGAGAATGGCGTGGACCCGGCCCACAACGAGTACGTGCACGATACCCACGGCTTCAGTGGAGAGCGTGAGGAAGAATACAAAGTGGGCGACATGCGCATCGAAGATGGTGGCATCTGGGGCAAGGGCTTCTGGCACACCTTCCAGGCACCGCCACTGCAGGGGGAATTGAAGAAGTATCGACCTGGCGAGGGCACACTGGATGCGGGCACCGGATACCACGGCACCAACCACGTGTGGACCTACATTCATCCCAGCCCGGATTTTTTCATTCACCAGTATCTCTACGAACGACCGATCGACGAAAATACTACCTATCTCTATCTGGTGTGCTCGCGTAATTTCTCGCTTGAGCCAAAGTCCGATGCATACGTCATTGAACGCAACCAGTACGTCGCCAACCAGGACATCAAGATCATTGAAAACCTGCGCCCGGCTATTACGCCCGACAAAAACACCAAGGAATTCATGGTGCCTTCGGATGCCGTGATCCTCGACTACCGGGCCAAGCAGAAGGAGTGGGCTGCGAAAGGCTGGAAGATCGATCTGGAAGCAGTCGAACGTACGGCAAATCGCGTGGCCTACGCCATTCCGAGTCCAGCCCGGCGCCAGCACAAGGGCTGGGTACTTGATCCCGTTCCGCTGCTGTCCGGGGAGGGCTTTGTCGCCGACAAGGACGATGCAAAGGCAGATCTGAAAGCCGTGGGAGGCTAGCCGGGATGGGCGGCAAGCAGGGCAGGAATCGGCGCGATTTTCTGCGCACTACCGCCGTACTGGCCTCGCTTGGTCCGCTGATGGAGTCTGTTGCGGCCCAGACTGGCGGATCGGCAGCATCCGCTGGCAAAGCTTCTGCTGAGAAGTCATCCGCCGACGGACAAGGCGCTGTCGCCGGGTCCAGAACGCCGACCGTACTCATCACGGGTTCCAATCGGGGCATTGGACTGGAATTCGCACGTCGCTATGCCGCCCGCGGCTACCGCGTGTTTGCCACCTGCCGGCATCCTGCGGCAGCCACTGAACTGCAGGCATTGGCTACGAAGTATCCCGGATTATCGGTGGACGCACTGGATGTCGTTGATCATCCGGGGATTGATGCCCTGGCGCTCAAGCTGGCCGATCAGCCGATCGATATTTTGCTGAATAACGCAGGTCTTGGTGGTGGTGGCCAGAATCAGCTCTTTACCAGGCTTAACTATCCGGTCTTCAACGATGTGATGGCCGTTAACGCTGTTGGCCCCATCAAGATGTGCGAAGCATTCTTGAAGAATGTCCTGGCCAGCGACCAGAAGAAAATGATCACCGTGTCCAGCAGCCAGGGATCGATTGGCAGCGTCGATGCGGCGCGCCTCTACTGGTATAGAGCCAGCAAGTCGGCGGTCAACATGCTGATGGCCAACCTTGCCCTGCAGTTGAAGAGCCCGCGGTGTCACGGTGGGTCTGGTGACCCCGGTGCCACGGATACCGATTTCATGAAGGGTTTGCCAAAACGCATGCTACGGCCTGTAGAAGATGCCGTAACCGACATGATGCGCGAGATCGACCGCCTTGATGTGGCCAGAACCGGCGCGTTTGTCGATACCGACGGCAAAACACTACCCTGGTAGCTGGTCCGGCTGTCAGGTACAGAATCAACTGGGAAATAACATGAGTCTCATTCGCTGCTGCCGTCGCACGGCACTGCTGGCATTGGTCCTGCTGGCTTCGGGCATACCGGTACCCGGTTATGCAGCCGACGATGCTGCTTACATACCGACCGTGCTGGTGACCGGCGCCAATCGTGGTATTGGCCTGGAACTCGCCCGGCAGTATGCCGACCGTGGCTGGCGCGTGATCGGCACGGCAAGGAAGCCGGCGGAGGCGGCTGAACTCATTCCCGCAGCTGCCACCAAAGGCAGGGTCGTCGTAGAGGCTCTGGATGTGATGGATCTCGACGCTATCGATGCACTGGCCGCGAAGTACCGAAATCAACCGGTCGACATTCTGTTTAACAATGCCGGCGTGACAGGTGGTAACGAAAACCAGCAGTTCGCGAAGAACATGAACTGGAAGCTGTTCGATGTGGTGCACCGGACCAACGTGGTCGGCCCCCTGAAAATGGCCGAGGCCTTTTTGCCGAACCTGCTGGCCGGTCAGATGAAGAAGATCAGCAATGTGTCCAGCAGTCAGGGATCCATCGGCACTACCGAGCGGCACCTTGTATATTTACCGGTCCAGCAAGGCCTCACTGAACATGGTCATGAAAAATCTGGCCAATCAGCTGCGCAGCAAGAGCATTGCCGTCGCACTGATTGACCCGGGGCCCGTCGATACGGACATGATGAAAGGACTGCCCAAGAAGATGTTGCGACCGGTAACCACCGCTGGCAGCGATCTGATCCGGATTACTGATCAGCTGTCGATGGAGAATACCGGCACATTCTGGACCTTCGACGGTACTGTGCCCCCTGGTAGCACAGCCGTCAGCCGTGATCCGCGCGGCCTGCGGTGCGGGATACCCTTGGCGGCCTGGCGGGCGGACCCGAGGGCTCGCCAAGGGTATCCCGCACCGCAGGCCGTCTGGTCACCTGCAGTGGAACCTGCTGCTACGGGAACTGGGCCACGCCGGCCAGCGAACGCTCCACACCGGTTTCGGCTTTGGCGACGATTTCGCCGGTGGCGAGACTGAACTTGGCAACCGTGCCGGTAAAAAGTTGCCGATCAGCACCATATTCTTTTCACTGGACAACCCTAGCGCAGCCCAGCCCGGACCTGCGGCAGGTACTCGCGCAGCACCTTGCCGTCCGCGCTGAGTTCTTCCAGAAAGAAGCCAGCCTTGAAGTTGGCACGTACGTGCAGCAGTTTGCGGTCATTGGTGTACATCACTGATATGGCCATATTGCCGCTGTCTGGCGCATAGGTGACCAGATTGGGCAGGGCCTTGTCGGTCACCAGGTCCCAGCACCGGATGCTGTCACTGAGCTCCGACAGGTAGAGGATGGATTTGCCATCTGCGCTGAGCGCTGCGCCCGTCAGACCCAGAAAGCCGGGCATGCCGCCGTGCACCGGCGTGGCGTACTCCTTCAGCAGCTTGCCATCCTGGGTGAAATGGTAGAGGTGGCCATAGCCGAACAGGTCCGTCCCCGGAACTTTGGGCAACGTTGTTCCCAGCGTCGTGGTCGCGTTCTGATCGTGTTTCCGACCAGGTGTTCACCCAGGTAAATCGTGCCATCTTTGGCAAAGTTGATATTGGAAAAGGCCCGGTCGGCAAATTTTATGGGGGGCAACTGTTTGCCCTCCGGGCTGACGCGAAGCACGGTAAAGCTGTTGCTGTCGAAGGCCCAGAGCGTACCGTCTGGCGAAAGGCCAGCCCGCCGATCAGGTGCGTCGTTCCTGCAGTCCAGAGCACACCCTTTTCCTTGAGATTGCTGTCGAACTGAAAGATCCGATCTCCGGAGTGGTCGTCATCCGCCCGGTTCAGCAGGGTGGCGCCGGCGAAAATATCCCCGGATTTAAAGGGTTTCATGGTGGACACATTCGGCATGGTCAGTACTCCGGGTGATGGTGACAAGACAGAAATCGACGGGGCCATTCTACAGCTTGCCTGCTCTGCCTATTGCCCGGCCCGCGGCCAGCCCACTATCCTGTAGGGTATGGAAAGCCAAATCTATAACATCAACGTCGTCGCCCGCACGATTCTGCCGTCACCGGTACAGATCAAGGCGGACTATCCGCTGCCGCCCGCACTTGCAGGTCAGATTCTGCGTAGTCGTCGTACCTTGCAGAATATTATCGATGCCCGGGATCCACGCCTGTTTGTCGTGGTTGGCCCGTGCTCGATTCACGATGTGGGTGCGGCGCTGGAATATGCGGGGCGTCTGAAGACGCTGGCAGACGCTGTCAGCGATACGCTGGTGCTCGTGATGCGGGTGTATTTCGAGAAGCCAAGAACCACCGTTGGCTGGAAGGGGCTGATCAACGATCCGGATATGGATGATTCATTTCAGGTGGAGAAGGGCATCGGCGTTGCGCGCCGTCTGCTGCTGGATCTGGCCGGCCTCGGTCTGCCAACGGCAACTGAAGCACTGGATCCGATCATGCCCCAGTACCTCGGGGACCTGATCACCTGGAATGCGATCGGTGCCCGCACCACGGAATCGCAGACACATCGGGAGATGGCCAGTGGTCTGTCGACGCCGGTGGGGTTCAAGAACGGGACTGATGGTTCATTTACGGTAGCGATCAATGCGCTGAAGTCGGCGCGTCAATCCCATCATTTCCTGGGCATCAATGAGGATGGGTGCACCGCCGTGATGCAGACGCGCGGTAACGCTTATGGTCATGTGGTGTTGCGCGGCGGGTCAGGTCGGCCCAACTATGATTCCGTGAGCGTTGCGCTCTGCGAACAGGAGTTGAGTAAAGCCGGACTACCGGAGCGGATTGTGATCGATTGCAGCCATGGCAATTCGAACAAGGACCCGGGCCTGCAACCACTGGTGGCGCGTGACGTGATCGAGCAAATTGTGAATGGCAATCGATCCATCATCGGACTCATGCTCGAAAGCAACCTGGAGGCTGGCAATCAGGAGATCCCGGCGGACCGGTCCAAGCTGCGTTACGGTGTGTCGGTTACCGACGGCTGCATCGACTGGACGACCACGGATCGCAGCCTGCGTGAGTTGGCAGTACTGCTGAAGCCGGTGGTTCGCGCGCGTAAGTCCGCCTGATTTTTAGCGCAACACCACGGTCTTCATTCCGTTCAGAAACACCCGATGCTCCAGTTGGAGCTTGACGGCTCGGGCGAGCGTCAGCGATTCCACGTCACGGCCGGTTGCCACCAGATCGTCCGGCGACATGGTGTGGTCGGCACGCTCGACCGCCTGTTCGATGATCGGACCTTCGTCCAGATCCGCGGTGACGTAGTGTGCTGTGGCGCCGATCAGCTTGACGCCACGCCGGTGCGCCTCGTGGTAGGGCTTTGCACCCTTGAAGCCCGGCAGAAACGAGTGGTGAATGTTGATGATTCTTCCGGCGTAACTGGCACATACATCTGCCGACAGAATCTGCATGTAGCGCGCCAGTACGATCAGGTCAGCCCGGCAGTCGTCGGCAATTTCCAGTAGCCGCGCTTCAGCGGTCGCACGGGTCCTTGCGGTCACAGGCAAGTGGAAGAAGGGCACCTTGTGCCAGCTTGCGAGCCCGGCCAGGTCCATGTGATTCGACACAATCGCCGGAATGGTCATGCGCAGTGCGCCCGTTCTGAAACGGTAGAGCAGATCGTTGAGGCAATGGTCGTACTTCGACACCATGATCAGCACTCTGGGCAGGATGCGCGGGTCATATACCTGCCAATCCATGTTGAAGCGCGTCGCTATGGCGGCAAAGCCTGCCGCAAACCCGGCCCGCGAGAAGTCTGGTCCTCGCGGCGAGAAGCGGGTCCGCATGAAGAACCGGTTGGTGTCCGAGTCACCGAAGTGGGCAGATTCCTCAATGAAATACTCGCCACTGGTCAGGTAACCGGCAACCGCGGCGACGATACCCACGGTGTCGGGGCAGACGATGGTGAGAATGAAGGAATGACTGTCGGGCATGGCGGACGGCATCCTAGCAGGCTCAACCCGGAACGCGTAGCCACGGTCGCTTTTGTCAACGCACTCCGTAG